>NZ_JBEPOD010000001.1:5982500-6882500 GCF_040546645.1 Paenibacillus sp. OAE614
AATTACATAGGACAAGATCCCTGCCGAAATCCCGTTGGCGATCCCGCCGGAGAACGGCATCAGGACGATGGTCAGGAAAGCCGGGAAAGCTTCAAAGAAGTCGTCCCACTCGATGTTGCGAACCTGGCTCATCATCAGCACCCCGACGATGATCAGTGCCGGCGCGGTAGCTGCCGAAGGAACCACCAGTGCGAGCGGAGCGATGAACAGGGACAGCAGGAACAGAACGCCTGTCGTAATGGCCGTCAAGCCTGTGCGTCCGCCTTCCTCAACGCCTGCCGTGCTTTCCACGAAAGAAGTGATCGTGCTCGTACCCAGAACAGCACCGGCGCTGACGCCGACCGCATCGACGAGCATCGCTTTACCGACGATTTTCTCGCCTTTCTCTTTATCCTTCATGATGCCCATCCGGGTCGTCGTACCCACGAGTGTTCCAAAGGTGTCAAACAACTCCACGAACGTGAAAATAAAGACGATATCGAACAATCCGATGTGCAGCGCGCCCTTCAGATCCAGATCTCCGACAGCCAGGTTGGAGAACGAAGGCAGCCAGTTGGCATGGGACAAACCGCTGAGGTCCGTCACGCCCATTGGAATGCCGATCAGCGTCGTTACGATAATACCGATCAGGAGTGCCCCTCTTACTTTCAGCACCATCAGAATGGCGATAATCAAAAGTCCGATCAAAGCAAGCAGCGCATCTTTATGTGTAAAGAAATCGCTTAGTGCCAGGTTGAAGCTTCCGCCGCCGATTGGCTTGCTGATATCGGTACCGGCGTTCACGGTGATTGAAATCAGGTTGGCGAGCTTAAAGCCGATGATGGAGACGAACAGGCCGATACCAACGGTAATGGCGGTTTTAATGTTTTTCGGAACGGCGACCATCAGCATTTGCCGGACGCGCGTTACCGTCAGAATGATAAAAATAATACCCGAAATAAATACGGCGCCCAAAGCAGCCTGCCAGGTAATTTGACCATTGGATCCAAGCACGACGGTCATAAAATAAGCGTTCAGACCCATACCCGGCGCCAAGGCGATCGGGATATTGACAAACAATCCCATCAGAATGGTAACGAGGCCCGCGCCGACTGCGGTGGCGAAAAACACGCCTTCATGAGGGATACCCGCACCGTCCGGCCCGAGAAACAGATTGTTGACGAACAGGATGTACGCCATCGCCATAAACGTCGTGAGACCGGCGATCATTTCTGTTTTTACATTTGTGCCGCGTTCCTTTAATTTAAAGAACCGTTCCATTTTCAAATAATCCCCCTTAGAAATTTGAGTCAGAACGACAAAAAAGCCCGGCAGACCGCAAAGCGACCACCGGACATTATGAATGAAAGAAAGAGATATCCCGCCAGCATCAGCTTGGACTTACCATGGTCAAGGCAAGCTGCGCTGCGAGTTGGACATCATCTCTTCTAAATTCGTAGCCAGATCATTACGGTGATCTCGTAGAGACTCCCGGGCCAATTCCCGGGATTATACGAAAGAACATATGTCGTTTCTCACATCATTCATTGTATGAAGACAAGCTGCACTTGTCAACAGAAAAAACGAATAATCGAGAGCGTGACATGATTCAATGTTCGGAAATTTACATATTTCTCCCATGGAACGATGGCGCCTTATACAGAACATTTTCTCTAACTAGATAGATTGAACTAAAGTTTTGCATTGAACTTCCTGTTATAACGGCCCACTGCGGCCCTGTAACGTTCATTTCTTTAGTTCATTCTATATAGGGCTTAGCTTTTGGAATCGACCCGGAAATTATGTAGAAAACAAAAAAAGACCCGCACCTGCCTAAGCAGATACGGATCTTGAACCTTGAAAAGGATAACGATTAACCTTACTCCCACTCGATCGTGGCCGGCGGCTTGGAGGTGATATCGTACACGATGCGGTTAACGTTCTCCACCTCGTTGACGATACGCACCGAAATTTTCTCCAATACGTCCCACGGAATGCGGGCCCAGTCGGCGGTCATGCCGTCGATCGAAGTTACTGCGCGGATGCCGACGGTGTACGAATACGTACGTGCGTCACCCATGACGCCCACACTCTTCATGTTCGGCAGAGCCGTGAAGTACTGCCAAATTTCCCGGTCAAGCCCGGCTTTGGCGATTTCTTCGCGCAAAATGTAGTCGGAATCGCGAACGATCGTCAGCTTCTCTTCCGTCACTTCGCCCAGTACGCGGATCGCAAGGCCCGGACCCGGGAAAGGCTGGCGATAAACGATTTCATCAGGCAGGCCGCATTCCTCGCCGACTTTGCGGACTTCGTCCTTGAAGAGCGTTTTGAGCGGCTCGATTAGTTTAAATTTCATATCCTCCGGAAGGCCGCCCACGTTATGGTGCGACTTGATCGTTTGAGCCGTTGCCGTTCCGCTCTCGACGATATCCGTGTACAGCGTTCCTTGGGCGAGGAAGGCAAAATCGTCAAAACGCGCAGACTCTTCCTCAAACACGTAAATGAATTCGTTGCCGATGATTTTCCGTTTTTGCTCGGGATCGTCCACGCCGGCCAGCTTGGACAAGAAACGATCGCGGGCGTCGATTTTGACAACCTTCATATCGAATTTGCCTACAAAGGTATCCATTACGCTCTCGGCTTCGCCCTTGCGCAGCAGGCCGTGGTCGATAAACATACAGGTCAGCTGATCGCCGATCGCCTTGTGGATCAGCATCGCAACGACAGAGGAATCCACGCCGCCGCTCAGCGCGCACAGCACTTTCTGGTCACCGACGGTTTCGCGGATTTCACGAACCTGATCCTCGATAAAGGATTCCATCGTCCAGTTACCCTCACAGCCGCAAACTTCATAAAGGAAGTTGCGGATCATTTCGTTGCCGTTCACGGAGTGGCGTACTTCCGGATGGAACTGCACCGCGTACAGCTTCTTCTCGCCATGGCTCATCGCCGCGATCGGAGCCGACTCCGTACCCGCGTCGAGCTGGAAGCCGGACGGAAGCTCAACGACATGGTCCCCGTGGCTCATCCATACGACCTGACGGTTGTCCAATCCTTGGGTAAGCGTCGTGTCCGGTTTGAACTCAAGCTCTGCTTTTCCGTACTCGCGTTTGTGCGCGCGCTCCACTTTGCCGCCGAGCTGCTGCGCCATCATCTGCATGCCGTAGCAAATGCCGAAGATCGGCAGCCCCAAATCGTACACAGCCGGGTCCACATGGGGTGCGTCTTCCGCATACACGCTCAGCGGTCCGCCGGAGAACACGATACCCTTCGGGTTCAGCTCCCGGATCTTCTCGATCGGCGTGTTAAAAGGCAAGAGCTCGCTGTATACTCCCAGATCGCGGATGCGTCTTGCGATTAATTGATTATATTGTCCCCCGAAATCGAGGACAACGATGATTTCATTTGGCTTATTCATTACCGTGCCTCCCTCAATTAATGAAATCAATTATACGCAACGATAATTCATACCGTCAAGGAAGCCGCAGCACCTAAGTTATGCCAGCCTCCCGGCGATCAAAAGGCATCTTCGCAGGAAAGCGCTCCCTTGACTGCGGCTTACGGGAACCTGACCATAAGCTATCTTTTCCCATTCAGCGGCAAAATCGTACATTTCTTTGCGCATCATTTCATCATCTACCTGAAGGGACTGCACGTATTCCCGAACGGTGGCCCCCGGCGTAGCCGCGCCATAGCGGCGGGTAATGCCCTTCCAGGCCGGAAGCGCCGCCCGGAGCAGCTGCTCCTTGCCCGGAAAGGTCCGCCGCGATAAATACACCAGGCACCACAGCCAGATCAGGCCGCGATACATCCAGGCGCAGCGGACAGCGGCGGCCAGCAGCAGAGCGGTGGCAGCTGCTCCAACCGCGATCCACGCATGCTTCGCTATAAAAGACGCGATCCCGAGCGTGATGTTCTTCAACTGGAGGGCGGCACGAACCCAATCCCAGGTCCCCCCTGGATGGACGTCCTGTGCCTGGACCGTTCCACTGTCGGAAGGCAGCGCAAATCCAGGCGTCGGGTCGAACGGAATCCAGCCGGAGCCGGGGAAATATACCTCGACCCAGGCGTGAGCATCGCCTTCGCTGATTTGATAGCGTCCCGGGTGGCCGCTGTCCTCTTTTCCCGGGGCAAATCCCCTGACATACCTTGTTGGAATTCCCTCGCTTCGCAGCAGTACCGCCATAGCGGTCGAAAAGTGGTTGCAGTATCCTTTCCTTGTCGTAAACAGGAAGTCATCCACAAAGTCCTCACCTTGGGGCGGGACGCGGGTATCCATCGTGTAGGCGTAGTAGGTTTTCAAATAGTCCTCCACCGCGACGACCGCGTCATATCGCGTGAGCGACGCCGACGTAATCCGGTCCGCCAGCTGCTTCACGCGTTCGGGCAGCTTGTCCGGCAGCTGAAGGTATTCGTCCTTCACCCGCGCCGGATCCGCGCCCGTCTCTTCCCGCAGCACCTGAGGATCCACAGCGGGAATGTCCGCCTTGATCCGGTAGCCGTTCACTTCCGGCACGCCCGAAATCAGCGGCACCTTGACCGTTCCCGCATCTTCGTCGGCGATCACGGTCAGGGACACCGATTTCCTGCTCGATTCCAGGTCGAGCACCTCGGCGATGGGGCCGCCGGCAAAGAGAGGGAAGCTCTCGGTCATGGGCCGGCTGAACATGATTTGCTGGGTAACGGTCCGGTACTCGGCCATCGGAGCGGCCGGCTCCTCTGCTTCCGGATCCGAGCCTTCAGGCCGGACCGCGCCCGGAATGAACAGGGTGCGGGAATCGGCCTCCTGGCCGGTCCATTTACGGCCGTCATAGATGCTGAGCGTTTCCCCGCGCCAATATGTAGGGACGGGGCTCTCCGCTTCAAAATAGAGCCGGCCCCCTTGGCTCAGGGGCATTCCCATGTCCTGATCGTCCCCGCTTAGGTTGTAGCCCGTCACGGCTGCGGCTGAGGCGTCCCCGTAATTGTCCCGGATCCAGGATTCCAGCCGGCCGGCCGCCTGCTCCAAGGATAACCTCCCCGGAGGCTTGGCCTCGGCCGCATATCCCAGTCCCCAGCTGCCGCCGAGGACCAGGAGGGACAGCAGGCTGAGCGACACGATCCAGGTGCCGTACACCTTGCCGCCAAACCTCCCCGACGTATCGCTCTCGCGCAGTCCGGACAGATGCAGCATCCCTTGAAGCAGCAGCAGCAAACCGCAGGTACGGATCATATCGGCGTAAATATGGATGCCGAGCAGCGTCTCAAGGCATATCAGGTAGAGCAGGGTGGCCGCGGCGAACAAAAAAATGCTGCGCCGCGACAGGGCGAGCGATTGCACGGAATAAACCAATAAGGACCAGCCGACGATCAAAACCAGCGTCCGGGTCTCTGAGCTGGTCTCAGCAAAGTGCCCGGTGGACAGCAGCAGCAGAATATCATCGCGGCATTGCGATATCCAGGAAATCAGCCAGCTAAACGGCTGGCCCTCTCCGGAAACGTTATACCAAGCGGCGCCGACCAGAACAAAGTATACCGGGAGGGTAAACGTCCACCTCGCCAGCAGGGTTCCCCACAGCAGCAGAAGCGCTGTCAGCCACAACAGCGTCGTCATAAATCCGTCGTCCGTGGAACCTGTCAGCGGCCGGAGCGGAATGAGCCATTCGGCGAATAGCCCCATAAAGGGCAGAGAGATGATGAGTCTGTACAGAAGCGGATCCGTCCGCTGCTCCATTTAAACCGCCCCCTCTCCGGGGAAGTTCGACTCCACGTGACCGACGCGGGATACACGGCCGCCGTGCACGATAAATACGCCGGCCCCCAGACGTGAAAGCAGCGCCGCCCGGCGGAACAGGCCGGGGTCGTGAACCGCCGCAGCGTACGATGCCGAATCGCTGCTGTCGTTTCTTTCCGCAGCGCCTGCGCAATAGATATCAACATATCCCCCGGAGGAGATGATTCCGGATACGGCGCGGAGCAGTTCGTCGGTCAGATAGCCGGTGACGACGGCCGTTCTTTTGCCTTTCAAGTTCCCGGCAGCTTCCTGAAGCTGTGCAGGCAGCGGCATGCCGCCGGCCAACGTCAGTCCCGACAAGGCCGCGAGCATGCCGGTGACCTCTTGCCCGGTCTCCTGCCTTAACGTCGGGCCGGGACCTCCGGCTTCTCCCGGCATATCGGCACGGAGCCCGGAGCCGAGCAGAACCGCCTTCTCGCCGGCACGCCCGGCTTCAACGAGCAGCCCTGCCGCCGTCGATACGGCGGTCTCGAACCCCCGCTGAGCGGCCTCGCCGCTGACGTCGCCTGCCCGGGCGCCGGCCGGCATATAGCCGCTGAAGGAGCGGTCGATCATGACCGCGTAAGAGGACTGCTGTGCTTCCTCCGGCAGGCTCGTATGCAGGCGGCCCCAGCGGGCAAGGTGCTTCCAATGGATACGGTTCGGCGGATCCCCCGGAACGTATTCCCGCACCTCCATCCCCTTCATGCCGTCCGCAAACCGGGGAGGCCGAAGACTGGCCTCTTCGCTGTAAGACAGCGAAGCTGCCGGCCGGCATTCCTGTCCGACGGGCAGCGGCTCCGGCAGCACGATAAACCGGCCTTCTTCCTTTACGACCTTCCTTCCCTGGAACCAGCCGAACAAGCCGCCCCATTCCAGCGCACAGGCTTCAAACCCGTAATGCCCCCGCGGAAGAGCGGGAATCTCATAGCGATACGTTAAAGAGCGCCGAAATCCCGGAAAGAGCACGCGGCGGAAGCTCCCGCCGGTATAATAATCCTCCACAGCCATCCAGGGGAGGGGCAGCGGTGAGCGGAAATGAATCCGCATGGTCACGGGCACGGCCTCTCCCGACGGAATCAGGCTTTGGGGCAAGCATCGTTCCACCCGGATTTGCCGGGGACCGAGCAGCTGAACCAGCATGCCGCCGGCCAGCACCAGGCAGGTCACAAATATCATGAACCATAAGGCCTTGCCTCCGTGCAGCCGGTACATGGCCACCAGACCGCCCAGCACGGCAAGCCCGATCCCCCATTCGAGGAGCCGCCGCATCATAAGCGGCCTCCTTTGCGGGAGTGAACGGGCAGCACCAGCTGCTGCTGCAGCTCCCGGACCAGCTCCTCGCCGCTGGCCCCCGCAAGAAGCGCGGCATGGTTCAGCATCAGCCGGTGGGCGAGGACCGGCACGGCGGTATCCTTGATGTCATCCGGGATGACATAAGAGCGGCCGGCCATGTAGGCCGAGGCCTGGGATGCGTTCATCCAGGCCAGCGTCCCCCGCGGGCTGATGCCGAGCTGGACGTTCGGATGCCGGCGCGAGGCGTCGGCCACCTGGACGAGGGCCAGCTTGATGGACTCGTCTACGAAGACGCCTCGGACGGCGCGCTGCATGTTCGCCATTTCTTCCGCCAGCATGACCGGCTTTATGGCGTCCAGCGGATGCTCCAGCTGCATTCGCGTCAGCAGCTCTACCTCTTGAGCCGGCTCCGGATACCCCAGGCTCAGCCGCATCATGAACCGGTCCATCTGCGCCTCAGGCAGGCGGTAAGTCCCTTCGAAATGCAGCGGGTTTTGCGTCGCCAGCAGCAGGAACGGGCGCGGAAGCGGATAGGTGGTGCCGTCCACGGTCACCTTCCGCTCTTCCATTGCCTCCAGCAGGGCGGATTGAGTCCGGGGCGAAGCCCGGTTGATTTCGTCCGCCAGCACGATATTGGAGAGAACCGGCCCGGGCCGGAACTCGAAGCTGCCGCTGTGCGGATGGTATATCGAAGTGCCCGTTACGTCGCCGGGCATCAAATCGTATGTGAACTGGATCCGGCCGAACGTGCAGCCAAGGCAAGCGGCGATGGCCCGGACCAGCATTGTTTTACCCACTCCCGGAACATCCTCCAGCAGAATGTGGCCGCCGCTAAGCATGGATATTAGGGCAAGGCGTATTTCCTTTTCTTTACCGACGATAACGGATCCGACGCGCGATAAGACGCGGTTCAATAATTCCGGGGCAACATCATCATGAAACACCGATGGAGTCGACAAAGTAACAACCTCCGTTTCCAATCATGGCTTGTTCCCGTCAAAACAGGGAATCTATCAATATTCTCTCCATGTAGAAAAGGAAGTAGACCTGCCGCACCGGCTCATTTTTTAAGAGTGACGAAACCCTCTGCAAAAATCGTAGATTCGCTCCATTGGGCATCCAGACCGTTAAAATACCGTGACCCGACGCTCCTCTTCATTAACCGATGCCGTGATTCCGGCATATCCGGAAGCTTCAAACAAGCTGCGCAGAGGCACCCACAGCGATCCATTGACCGTCAGCACCTGCAGCGTCGCCCTAGAGATCACCTGATTGCCCTCCACCGCCTCCAGCCTGCCCGTGTCCGCATGGATCCGCAGCGAAACCGCGGCGTCCGCCGACAAGGACGCGACCCAGGCCGCCCCGGCCGAATCCCAGGCCGTACTGCCCCCAATCCGCTCGGTCAGCGCGCGCAAAGGCACCATGTAATGTCCGTCAACGATGCTGTACTCGCCGGTATCCAGCGTGGTCTCGAGCCCGCCGACATCCAGACGGAGCGGTTTGCCAGGCTCGAACAATGCGGCGTTCTGCGCGATATGCGACTGAATCCAGGCGGCGCTTGGCACGCTTCGCTTCAGTCCGCGGGCTGTGGCATTCACTTTAAATTGAACCGGCGGGTCTTGCGGTGACAACACACCGAACTGATATCCGCGGGCCTTGTACCAGCTAATAATTTGCGGGAGGGCCTTCATGCTTTCCGAATGGCCGGGACCGTCATGCATAAGAAGAACTACCTTGCCTCCCGGGACGTCCGTCGTGGCACCCTTCACGATCTCCGCAGCCGGGACATTACGCCGCTTGGAATCGCCGCTGTCCACGTTCCAATCCGTCACGACGTACCCTGCCTGCTGCAGCAGTTTAAAATACGTGTCGTCAAAATGCCCGGCCGTCCCCCCGGGCGCCCTGACCAGCTGCGGCCTTTCTCCCGTGATCAACCGTATCTCCTCTTCGGTATCTTTGATTTGGTCCCAGAACGCAGGAAAAGATTGATAGAGTTCGGTATAATTATGGTCATATGTATGATTGCCGATGGCATGACCTTCCTCGTAGATCCGCGAAATGAGCTGCGGATATTTCTTTACCTGCTCACCGAGAACAAAGAAGGTTGCACCAATCTTGTTTTTCTTTAAAATATCCAGCACCTGGCCCGTTAAATCGCTGGGGCCGTCGTCAAAGGTCAGATACACCGTTTTGGGGCTGACCGGAGCGGGTTTCTTCGTCGTATTAGAAGCAAGCAGCCTCGCTTGGCCCACATGGACCGGATCGGTTTGCCGTCCGATGACAGCAGAACTCTTTTCCCTTGCAGCTTCAATGCCCGGAGGCGTCTTGACCGCATTCTGAACCAAGGGCGTCAAAGGCTGAAGCAAAGTTCGCCCTTCCCGGACACTTGCGCAGACTATGATAGCTATCACCGCCAAAACGACTCCGATCGATCCCAGAACAACGCTGAATGTCTTCTTCACCATGTACCTTCTACCTCCACTATTTCTATGAGTTCCGCTTTCTGGTAGATTATATGGTGAGAGAAGTGGAAATAGACTTAAGGAAAGCCGAATCTTTCAAGAGCTTGGCAGTCCGTGCTTCCGGATGGAATCCGGATGGAATCCAGTTGGAGTCCGGTGGAATCCGGTTGTGATCTTTTGGGGGCCCGACCTGAATTGGAGTGAAACCTTTTGGAATTGTTAAAATGGATACATTTGATGTTCGAGCAGTACGGCTACCTCGTGCTGTTTCTCGGACTGGCATTGGAATTTATCGCCCTCCCCTTTCCCGGAGAAACGACGATGGCCTATGCAGGCTTCCTGTCTTACGACGGCATGCTTCATTACGGATGGCTGCTGATCGTCGCGTTTGCCGGAACGACCCTGGGGATGACTATTACATACTTTATCGGCCTCAAGGCAGGCCTTCCTTTTCTCCAGCGCTACGGCAAATGGTTCCTGCTCTCCGAGCATAAACTGGAACGAGCCAGCCGCTGGTTTAACAAATACGGGCAAAGCCTGGTCTTTATCGGATATTTCATCCCCGGCGTCCGCCATTTTACCGGCTACTTCGCCGGCATGATTGCCCTGCCCTTCCGCAAGTTTGCGCTGTTCGCCTACAGCGGAGCGCTGGTTTGGGTCTTGTTGTTTATCAGCATCGGCAAGATATTCGGGCCGCAGTGGAAGTTCGCTTTTCACCTGGTGGAAAAGTACTCCTTCTGGATCGTCGGCGCCGTCATTATCGCTGTTGTCGGGTTTCTTCTCTACCGTTACCGCAAAAAAATGCGCTCGCTGCTGTCCAAACTGCATGTCAGCTGATATGCAGTTTGGACAGTGAACGGCCACGGCAAGGGAGCGATCAGCTCCGTCCAGTGACGTCTTCCCCCGCCCGTTGCCACAAATAAGAAAAGACGCACGCTGCATGAAATGCAGTGCGCGTCTTTTTTTTACATCCTAAAAATATAAGTACATTAACCCTCCGCGTTTGCGGTGCTGACGCTTTGTCCTTGAAGCTCGTTCTTGAGCTCGGTGTGCGGCTTCGTTCTCTTGATGAAGAAAGCAAGAACCAGCGCGGCAACACTCAGCCAAGTGGCAACAATAAAAGCATAGTTAATGCCGTGAACCATCGAATCGGCGGTCAGCTTCGCCAGAGCTGCTTTGTCAGCCGGATTGACCGTACCCCCGGCAAGAACGTCCTTGACATGACTCTTCGTTTTATTCGTCATGACCGTCACCAGAATCGCCGTACCGATCGAGCCCGAAATCGTACGCAGCGTGTTGGACATCGCCGTACCATGAGCGTTCATGTTCCGCGGCAGCTGGTTGAGACCTGCGGTCTGGATCGGCATCATCAGCATCGACATGCCGAACATCCGAATCGTATAAATGACGATCAGATGGGCGTACGATGTTTCAACGGTCAAGCGGCTGAATTCATAGGTCATGATTACCGTGATGATCAAGCCAACAACAGCCAGCCATCTTGCCCCGATCTTATCAAAGACCGCGCCGGTAATTGGCGACATGATCCCCATCAGAATCGCGCCGGGCAGCATCATGAGGCCCGATTCGAGCGGCGTGAAGCCGCGGATGTTCTGCAGGAAGATCGGCATCAGGATCATGCCTGCGTACATCGCCATCGTGATAATGACGTTAATGATCGTCGTCAGCGTAAACATGTTGTATTTGAAAATCCGGAACTCCAGCATCGGAGTCTTGGATACGAGCTGGCGCCAAACAAATAGGATCAGACCTACCGCGCCGACAATCAGCGTAGCGATAACGGTCGCGCTTCCCCATCCGTCGGTACCCGCGTCACTGAAGCCATAGAGCAGGCCGCCGAAGCCGATGGTCGACAGAACCACCGACAGGAAGTCGAATTTCGGCTTGGTAACGCTCGTTACGTTCTTCAAGAAAAATACGCCGATTAATGTGGAGATGATCGCTACCGGCAGGATGATGTAGAACAGAACCCGCCAGGAGTGATGTTCAACGATGTACCCCGATAACGTCGGTCCGATAGCCGGAGCCAGGATCATGGCGATCCCCATCATGCCCATCGCAGAGCCCCGTTTTTCGATCGGGAAAATGTTCAGGAACACGACGGTCATCAGCGGCATCAGAATGCCTGCACCAGCCGCCTGAATGACGCGCCCGGCCATAAGTATCCCAAAATTGGGTGATATCGCGCATATCAGCGTCCCCAGCGAAAACATCGTCATCGCCGAAATAAACAGCTGGCGGGTTGTAAACCGCGCGATCAAAAATGCCGATACTGGAATCAATACGCCGTTAACCAGCATGAAGCCGGTCGTAAGCCATTGGCCTGTCGTCGGCTGAATGCCCAAATCATCCATAATTTTGGGCAGGGCGATATTCATCAAGGTCTGATTCAAAAATGCCACGAATGCGCCGAGGAGCAGTGCGGCAATGATCGGCCCTTTCCGGATATGCTCCATTGACTGAGCTTGACTGCTATTCATAATTACTTTCTCTCTCTCCCTTTTGGCTGAAAATCTGAATAATTTGCTGGTGTGTCGCTAGTAAATGGCTTCTGTCCTCCTGTTTGATCTGTAAAAGAGGCAGCAGGCAGCCCATGCTGACTTGCTCGGTCTGCTGTCTAAGTTCATCTCCCTTCTCAGTTATCCGCAGCGCGATCGACCGCCGGTCCGTCTGGAGCCGTCTGCGTTCAACGAGCCCGGCCTTGACGAGCCGATTGACAACCCCGCTGGTGGCGCTGTTCCCCATAAGAATTAAATCTGCCAGCTCGGAGAGTCCGATGTCCGGATGCTCGTGGAGCGTGTGCAGGACAAGATATTGAATCCAGGTGGTCTCAAGAGCATCGGCATGCTTCCAGAAGATTTGGTAAAACGTGAGATTGACCTGGCGAAAAGAGTACAACAGTTCGAGAATTTCTTCTTGAGGACCCAAAATCATTCTTCACCCTGTTTCTATTTCCGTCTCTTAATATTTCGCATACGAATTATTTTAAAACCAACATGTTTACGTGTCAATAAAAACATAAGAATAAATTTACATATATTTTTGCAATTCATTTTCAAAATATCCCCGAAATTTACCGGAATCGCTTTCATTAGAAGAGCGGTACCCGGAGCGGCTGCAGAGCAAAACTGGGCCCCCGAACCATTCCGGGCAGCCCAGCTCCTATTCAATGCTTTACTTCCTATAGATATGATCCTGCGTTTTAATATTTGTACGGCGAGCTACATAAAATTAAAGAACTGACACGACGTCGCCGGCATGGCCTGCCACCCGGAGCTTCCGCCATTCCTTGATGAGCCTTCCCTCTTCATCGATCAGGAACGTCGAACGGACGACGCCCCAGAACTCGCGCCCGTACATTTTCTTCAGCTGCCATACGCCGTACAATTCGCTTACATGATGGTCCTTGTCGGACAGCAAAGGAAACGGCAGGCTATATTTCTCGGCAAACTTGCCATGGGATTTAAGCTCGTCCGGGCTAATCCCAAGCACGACCGCGCCCTTCGCTTCAATCTGAGGAAGTGCGTCGCGGAAATCGCAGGCTTCCTGCGTGCACGCGGGCGTATTGTCCTTCGGGTAAAAATACAGCACCACCTTGCGTCCCCTAAAGCTGCTGAGGGTGATCTCCTCCCCTGTAGAAGCTGGAAGGGTAAAATCGGGAACGATGTCTCCAACTGCAAATTGTGTCATATGTATCACTTTCTCCTTTCAGAGGCCAAGCACTGCATCTATATAAATTGAACACTTTCGTTCATTTTATCTTGGTGAAATGCTTTCCAGAATGTAAAATTGATTGTATTGTCAAAAAAAATTATAATAAATGAATCCTTACTCTACAAATGTCTGAACATGTCGAAGACAAGCACTCTCCTTCAACAGGATAGCGAAAGGAAGAAAAGGAATGACTCCAAGGAAAAAAACAATATTATGGATTATAGCCATTATCGTATTAGCCATCATCGGTTATGCGGTCTATTATTTCGCATCAATTTATAATGGCTTGCAGGGATTGCAGAAGTCCGCCGAAAACTCTCCTTTTAAATCGGTTACCCCCGTCGAAGTCAAAGTTCCCGATCCTCCCAAATGGGAAGGCACTGAACCGGTCAACATCCTGCTGATGGGCGTGGACGCCCGCGGCATCAAGGAAGGTGAAGTTCCCAGGTCTGACAGCATGATGGTCGCCTCCCTGGATCCCGTCAAGAAGCGCATCAATGTCTTTTCGATCCTCCGCGATACGTACACCGACATTCCCGAACACGGCCAAGACCGCATCAATACAGCGATTACCCATGGACCGAATACGGCAATGAAGGCGGTCGGCGATCTGCTTGGCATTCCTATCCAGTATTATGTCTATACGGACTTTCAAGGATTCATCAAGCTGGTGGACGCCGTCGGCGGCGTGGATTTTTACGTGGAGAAGGATATGTATTATCCGAGCAACGCGGACAACCATGAATACGATATCGACCTGAAAAAGGGCCAGCAGCATCTCGACGGCACAACAGCTCTGCAGTACGTCCGTTTCCGTCATGACGCAACATCGGACTTCACGCGGACGGAGCGGCAGCGGGCCTTCCTGAAGGCGGTCGCCCAAAAAATGCAGTCCACGACGTCCATCATGAAGCTGCCGAACATTTTGGAGCAGGTCAGCCCATATATAGATACGAACCTGTCCGTTAATGATATGTGGAAGCTGGCTACGGTCGGTTACCAAAGCCAAATGGCCGGCAGCGAGCAAATTCCGCCGATGAAGCTGCTGAAAGAGGAAAAGGTCGGCGGCGCTTCCGTCCTGACCGTGTCCAGTGAAAGCAAGCTGAAGCAGTATATTCAGGATATTATGAACAAGCCGGAGACGGTGCCGGTATCCAGCGAAGGCAAAACAGGCGCCCCAACCAATACCAACACGAACACCAATACCAATTCAACAACCTCCGGGGAGACCGGGGAGAACGGCAGTACGGGCAGCAGCAACTAGGCTGCCCGCCTGCTTTTTATTTGAGAAAGGAAGTTATCCGTCATGAATCGAACACGTTCCGAACAATTATATCAGGAAGCACTGCAGCACATCGTAGGCGGCGTCAACAGCCCCTCCCGCTCGTTTAAGGCGGTTGGCGGCGGGGCGCCCGTCTTTATGAAACGGGCGAACGGAGCCTACTTCTGGGATGAGGACGACAACCGTTATATCGACTACCTCGCCGCTTACGGCCCGATCATTACCGGGCACGCCCACCCGCATATCACGGAAGCCATTACGCGTGCCGCTCAGAACGGCACCTTGTACGGAACGCCGACGCAGCTTGAAATCCAGCTCGCCCGGATGCTGAAGGAAGCGATCCCGTCGATGGACAAGGTCCGCTTCGTCAACTCCGGCACCGAGGCCGTCATGACGACGATCCGCGTCGCGCGTGCCTACACGAAGCGCAACAAGATCATCAAGTTCGCCGGATGCTATCACGGCCATTCGGACCTCGTGCTCGTGGCGGCCGGCTCGGGCCCTTCCACGCTCGGCATTCCGGACAGCGCCGGCATCCCGACGAGCATTGCGCACGAGGTCATTACCGTGCCTTATAATGACCTCGACGCCCTTCAGGCGGCGCTGGCCAAATGGGGCGACGACGTGGCGGCCGTCATGGTCGAGCCGATCGTGGGCAACTTCGGCATGGTTATGCCGATGGAGGGCTTCCTGGAGGGCCTCTGCCGCATGGCTCGTGACAACGGCTCCCTCGTCATCTATGACGAGGTGATCACCGCCTTCCGCTTCCACTACGGCAGCACGCAGACCTTTGCGGGCCTGCAGAACCATGACGCGATCCGGCCGGATCTGACCGCCCTCGGCAAAATCATCGGCGGCGGGCTGCCGATCGGAGCCTACGGCGGCTCCAAGGAAGTGATGGAGCAGGTCGCGCCGCTCGGCCCGGCCTACCAGGCCGGCACGATGGCGGGCAACCCGGCCTCCATCTCGGCGGGCATCGCCTGCCTTGAAGTGCTTCAAGGCGAGGGCGTCTATGAAGAGATGGATCGTCTCGCTGCGAAGCTCGCGGACGGGCTGCAGGCATCGGCCGGCCGGTACGGCGTACCGCTGACGATCAACCGCATCCGCGGGTCGCTGTCCACGCATTTCTGCGACCATCCGGTGACCAACTACGACGAAGCGCAGGATACGGACGGCGAAGCCTTCGCCGCCTTCTTCCGCGCCATGCTCAACCGTAATATCAATCTCGCGCCGTCCAAATACGAGGCCTGGTTCCTGACCACGGCCCATACCGAAGCGGACATCGACGCGACGCTGGAAGCGGCAGAAGCCTCCTTCAAGGAGATCAGCAAGTAAGAGAGAATCCAGGGATGGCTGGAATCCACCCCGATTATAACGAAAGACCCCGCCTGCGGCTGTTATGCCGCGGGCAGGGTCTTTTTGTATTTATGATAGTACCACTAAGCTAACATCTGGCTACAATCCCAGCGTCCGATGCTTTACTGCTGAGGCTTGATCTCATCGAAAAACTTGGTTTGCACCAGTTTGGCCGCGTCGTCCAGCTGCTTCTTGGAGTCCGTGTCTTTCTTCGAGAACAGCTCCTGTACGACGTTGGACATCGCACCATAGTAATCCTGGGTGCCGTACTGGGCTTCAGGCTTGCCGTCCAGCAATCCAAACAGGTTCGGATCGTATTTGTACACGTTGTCGTACTTGTCGTAAATCGCGGCCACCTTTTTACCGTACTCCGAATCATCCTTGAAGTAGTTCAGCGGCGCCGGCACGAAATATTTATTGTTGGACTTACGCTCCTGAATGTTGCCTTCGAGCGCTTCCAGCCCTTTATCCGTAAAGTAGTCGAACGTGATGTAGCGGAACGCCATTTCCTGCTCATCCTTGGTGGCGTTCGGATTAATGACGAGATAGTTGCCGCCGAGAATACCGTAATGCTTGCCGCCTTTCTCAGCCGCCGGCATCGGATAGGCCAGCACGTTCTCCGGCTTCAGCCCGCCCTGGTTGAGCGCGGCGTCAATGACGTCATACGCGCCTGCGATGACCATCGCCGTCCGTCCCTGCTGGAACGCGTTCAGGGCATCGCTCC
Organism: Paenibacillus sp. OAE614; assembly: GCF_040546645.1. Classification (NCBI taxonomy): domain Bacteria; kingdom Bacillati; phylum Bacillota; class Bacilli; order Caryophanales; family Paenibacillaceae; genus Paenibacillus; species Paenibacillus sp. OAE614. The sequence continues at coordinate 5,999,087 of NZ_JBEPOD010000001.1, forward strand.
AGCCGAGAGCCCAATCCTTCGGAATGGCGTTGGCTTCCCATCTCAGCTTTTTATAGAAATCGAGCGCCTTCACACCGGCATCCGAATTAAACACCGCCGTATACTTCCCGTTCTCCACCTTCTGAATTTCCCCGCCCGCTTCGAACAGGAAGTTCGTCCAGTTCCATCCGGCTTCATTGCCTTTCCCCATCGGCGCAATGCCGGAGATGCCCTTCTTCACATCAGCCGCGCCTTTGGCCGTGTTGTACATATCGTCCCACGTCCAGTCCAAGGGCGGTACCGGAACCTGCTTGGCGTCAAGCAGCGCTTTGTTGATCATGGTCGACGTGATATACCCGTTCTGGGTAACGCCGTAGACCTTGCCGTCCACCATGAACTGGTTTTGCAGCAGCGGATTCATTTCGTCCTTGTATTCCCACTTGTTGTACAGGTCCGAAATGTCCGCGACCCAGCCGCGTTCCACCAGCATCTGCGCTTCGGTCGCAAACGTGTTATAGAATGTCGGGGCTTCGTTCGAGGCCATTTTGATGCCGATTTCGTTGACGCTGTACTGCCAGTCGTCCTTCACGATAGTCACGTTCGGATACTTCTCGGTGAACCGTTTGATCTTGTCGTCTTCCTGCGCCCGCAGATCTTTTTGGTCCGGAAGCGGATAGTGGATTTTGATCGTGATTTTCTTCTGGGTAATATCGTCCTCCGATTTCCCCGCATCCGTCGTCGCCGTCGTTCCCCCGGATCCGGATCCATCGGACCCGCTGCCCTGATTGTCGCCGCCGGCCGTTTTGCTGCCGCCGCTGCAAGCCGCAAGCACCGAGGCCGACAGCAGGAGGCACATCAGCACCATGGAAAACTTACGCATTGAAACTCCCCTTTTCGTCAAATGGTATGGTTTACCCTCTCATCATAAAAGAGGATGGTTCATCAATCGATGTGTAATCGTATGCCCTTCATGTGCATGCCTACGATGTTGGCCGGTCATCCTTTGACCGCCGACAAACTGACGCTCCGCATAATGAACCTCTGGAACACGAGGAATACGAAGATCGGCGGGATCATGACCATGAACAAAATCGTGAATTTGATGTTGTTGTCCATGCTCCGTGCGTTGATGACGTATTTGTAGATCGCCGTGGCCAGCGTATACTTCTCCTCACTGTGCATCACGAGCGACGGCCAGAACCAGTCGTTCCATGCCGTGGAAAAGATAAAGATGGCCAGCGTGGCGAAGATCGGCACGGACAAAGGAACGGCAATCCGGACGTAGCTTGTGAGCTCAGACGCTCCGTCGATGCGGGCCGCTTCGAAGATCTCCGGATGAATGCCGTCGAAGAAATTTTTCATCAGCAGAAAATAGTAGGCGCTGGCTCCGGCCGGCAGCCAGAACGCCCAGTACGTATTGAGCAGGCCCAGCTCCTTCAAATTAACGAAGTTCGGAATGATATAGCTCGACGCCGGGATAAACAAGGTCATCAGGATGAAAAAGTAAATTCCCCTGCGGAACGGCACATTCAGCTTCGAGATGCTGAACGAGGCCAGGCCAAGCACCAGCACGGTCATCAGCAGATTGCCGACGAAGATCAAGATCGTGTTCTTCAAAAACATCGGCAGGTTGATATAGTCCCAGCCTTCCGAGAAATTGTCCCAATTCCACGTTTCCGGAAAGAAATGCGGCGGAAACGAGTTCACTTCCTGGTTCGTCTTCAGACCGTTAAACATCGTCATCAGAATCGGGTACAGCATCGTGACGACCATCACCGCGATGCCAAGCACCATGATGCCGTACACCACTTTGTTCAGCGGCTTCCTCAAATCGGAAGAAGAAAGGATTCCTCTGTCATGCTGGCTCATCTAGTAATCCTCCTTGTTCATCTTGAATTGAAGCAGTCCGAGCAGGCTGAGTACGATAAACATCAGCATGCCCAGTGCCGTCGCCGAACCGTAATCCAGCTGGTTGAACGCGTACTTCACGATAAGCAGCGCATAAGTCAGCGTCGTGTTGTTCGGTCCCCCGTCCAGCAGCGCGAGCTGGGATTGGTAGGCTTGGGACGTCCCGATGATTTGCAGGATAAACATCAGCACGATCAGATTCCGAATAGACGGGATCGTAATGTAGCGGATCCGGTTCCATACGCCGGCCCCGTCTATCTCGGCGGCTTCATACCAGTCTCTCGGAATGCTGAGCACGCCGGCCAAATAGATCAGCATCGCGGATCCGAACTGCTGCCACGTCTCCATGAACACGATCGAGATCATGGACCATCGCCCGTCGGAGATAAAGGACACCGGTTCCACACCGAAGCCGCTGAGCAGCCCATTGATCGGACCGATCGGGTCATACATCCACCGCCACATGCCGTACAGGACCACGCCCGGCACGACAAACGGCAGGTAAGCGGCAATCCGGGCAAAGCCCTGAAAAAACCGCAGCTCCGAAATCGCAATCGATGCCACGATCGGCACCCAGAAGCCGATAATGACCGTTAAAAACATGTAGTACAGCGTATTTTTAACGGCTGTCCACACATCAGGGTCGTGCAGCACCCTGGCGTAATTATCGAAACCGACAAAGGTGTTGCCTTTGACGAAATCAATCGTAAAGAAGCTGTACACCGCTCCTTTGATAATCGGCACCCACAAAAACAAAATGAAAATGACAATGGCCGGCAGGATGAACAGGTATCCCCAAAGATGCTTTTTCCACCTGCTCGTTCGTCTGCCCGCCGGCTCGCTCTTCACTTCCGGCTTTAACATAGCTGTAGCGGGTTCCCCCATCTGTCTCCCTCTTTCCTCTAACGTTTCTTAAGGATCATTGTAGAAAAACGGGCTGCCCGCGCACATGTCTAGTTCTATGGAAATGATGGCTGTTCTTACTTCTTCATCTCGCTCGGGCTCATGCCGAAATACTTTTTGAATATTTTGCTGAAATGCTCCGGCGACTCGTACCCCACCCGCTCGGCGATTTCATAGCGGCGCAGGTCCGTGTTCTGAAGCAGGTGGCGGCTCTCCTCCATCCGCAGCTTGATGACGTACTCCCACAGGTTATGCCCGGTAATTTTCTTAAACAGGTAGCTCAAATAGTTCGGACTGACATGATTCTTCTTCGCCACCTCATGAATGGTCAGCCCCTTCTGGCTGTAGTTCTCTTCGATATAGCGCCTCGTGCTCTCCACAATCCGGTTGCTCTGCGTCGACAGCTCTTCTGCAGACGGATCTTCAGCGTAGTTATGCCAATTGAAGTCCCCGTAATAAAAAACGTGGTAGTCCGGGTAGTGCCGGCTCCACAGCATCGCTTTATCGGCCTGGCGGCCGAGTAAGGAAAGAAAAGGAATGCCCTTCAGGATCTGGCTGATGGCGACTGTACATTCCAGCTTCAAATATTTGCGGATATGATGGCACACGCTGCGGCCGGCCATTTCGAGCTGGCTGAGCTTGTTCTCGCCGGTTTCGGCATTCGCCGCCTCGCTCCACTGGATAATCGCATGGATGTCGTCATCCGGCGAGTAAAACAGAAGTGCATCCCATTCCTGATCTAGCAGCTCCTTCACAATATTGAGCGAGGCATACCGGAGAAGCCGCCGATCCCTGTCGGTATAGGGCGCGCTGCCGGAGGAAAGGTCCAGCCTCATTTTCATGACGGCAAAATATGGACCCTTCAGCCCGAGCTCGCCATATTCACCGCCCGTCTCAAGATCCCCCGATTCGTGGCCCGCTTCTTCCGACAGCAGCCGGTTCAGAAGCTCGTTCTTGCGGGGCCCGGGCTCCTCCATGCGAAAATCCTCTTGCGTCGCGGTCAAAAGCTCATTCACCTGCGGTATCCGTTTATCCATCTTGAGCAGCACGCTGCCGACGGAGTCCAGAAACTGCTCGCTGTTCAGCGGCTTCAGCAAATAGTCCTTTGCTCCGAGCCGGATCGCGCTTTGCGCGTACTGGAACGTTTCATGCGCTGAAATAATAATCGTCTGCACCCACGGCTTGATGATTTTCGCCTGGTGCATCAGCTCGATTCCGTTCATCTCCCCCATCTGAATGTCGGTGACGAGCAGGTCGACCTCCTCCATCCGGACGATATCGAGCGCCTCATGGCCGCTGCCCGCCGTGTAGACTTGACCGATGTCGAGGCCCGATGCGCTCAACAGCCCGGCTAATCCCTTGCAGATGAGCGGCTCGTCGTCGACGACCAAAATATTGAACATGGATGCTCCCCCTTGTATGTAGCTTGTTTATACCTTGTTTGTCATGAACCGCCTGCCGTTTCGGCGGGAAGCGTAATCGTGACCAGCGTGCCCGCGCCCGGGCGGACGCTGTAGACAAGGCCGTACTCCTTGCCATAGTGAAGCTGTATCCGCTGATGGATATTCCGGACCCCGTAACCGGCTGCAGGATCGTCTGCTTCACTGCTTAAGTTCCGGTTGATGGCTTCGATGTCCACCGGTTTGTAGCCATTATCGGAGATGCGGATGCGCAGGATGCCCCCGGACGCCTCTGCTTCGATGCGGATTTCGCCGTCCTCCCCCATATTTTTAATGCCGTGAATGATTCCGTTTTCGATCAAAGGCTGCATCGTAATTTTCGGAATGCTGAACGGGTGCAGCGATTCAGGGACGTCGATGTCCACCTGGAACACATAATCGTATCGGTTCTGCTGCAGCTTGATATAGGCGGTCGCATGCTCCAGCTCCTCTCCGAGTGTAATCAGCTCCCTCCCGCGGCTCAGGCTGATTTTCATCAGCTTGGACAGGTCCTTGATCATCTCGGCCGACACGTGGTTGCCTTCCATCTTGCTTTTCCAGTAGATGCTCTCCAGCGTGTTGTACAGCAAATGCGGGTTGATCTGCTGGTACAACAGCGACAGCTGCGCTTCCTTTTGCTTTAAATCCATGTCGTATTTGTAATGAATCAGATCGTTCAGGCGCCGGGCCATTTCGTAAATGGTGGAGATCAGCACGCTGACCTCATCGTTACGCTTCCGGTGCGGCGTTTCGGGCACGGCATTCCCCGGCTCATAACGCCGGACGAAGGTGACCAGCTTCTGCAGCGGGGTCATCAAGGACCGCCAGAAATATAAAATGATGATCAGACCGGCGGCGAAATACGCGACCGAGATGATCTGGATGACATGCTTCATTTCGTCCTGCTGCTGCAGGAGCGCTTTGACCGGCACTTTGTACACCAGCTTCTGCTGGAGCACGTAGTTATAATCCACGACATAGATAAAATCCTTCGTAATGACGTCCTTGACGCCCATAGGTGAATTCCCCGGCTCCACTTCGGGAGGAAGGCTGAGCACGCCCTCGGCATCCGGCTGGGTGGAGGTCAGAATGTGATTGTTCCAATCGGTAAAATACAGCTCGCCTTCCGGCAGCGACACGGTCTTCAGCGATTCGCCGATCCGCGCGTCCACGTTCGTTACCATCAGCACGCCGATCGTACCGCCCTGATCAATGTTGTTGATCGCGCGGACATAGCCGAGCGTCTTCTGGTCATACTGCCCCTTCGCCGGCGGGGATAAATGATCGGTTAGCCGCAAATAGCCGTTCCCTTTACGGGCTACCGCTTCGTCAAACCATTCCGGCTTCTCGGCCTCGTTCGAAAAGAAATAGACCCCGGACTTTTTGGACTCCGGATAATAAGGGGCAAAAAAGTAATGGTTGCCGGGATCGTACACGTACAGCGAATAGTACAGCGGCTGCCGCTCATCGCTCTCCTGCGAGTATGAGCTCAGCATGCGCTCCAGCTTCTCGTAGGTTTTCACCCGCTGCAGCACCGTGTCCTTCCCCGTCGTATCCAGCTGCTGGACCACCGAATTCTGAAACACCGTCGCCGTCACCTTGTTAACGGTTTCAATATCGCGGCTGATCAGTTTGAAGTTTTGCTTGTTCAGCTCTATATAAGCATTGGTTACATGGCGTTTTAAAATCTGGCCCGCCCTGTTGTTGCCGTACCCGTTCAGAATAAACACGGGAATGACGAGAACCAGAAACAGCAGGATCATCTGCTGCCTGACGTTCATTCTCGCCAGCGGATTGCGGATCCCCCGCTTCATCAGTCATAACACCTCCGGCTTTCCTTCAATATACCAACAATAAAAATGGGGAAGTATGTGCGTTTCTACGACAATCATTCGCGATTGTAAGATATGCTCCGGCAGACAGGCCCATGGGCGATTAGTCCTAGTGTAATTTATTTTCGGCGGGTTGCCAGTAAAATTTTACGGCAGCGTTATTGGCGGGCCGCGGCGGTGGAATAGCGGTGGAATAGCGACGGGATGACAACGGTATAGCAGCGGAATAGCAGCGGAATAGCGGCGGAATAGCAAAAGGTTAACAACGGAATCGTGACCAAATAGCACCGGGATTGCAATGGGATAGCAATTGGATTGCAACGGAATAACAAAAGGTTAACAACGGAGTCGTGACCGAATAGCGCCGGGATTGCAATAGGACTGCAACGGGATTGGAGTGAAATAACGGCAAACGCCTCTTTCTTTCCTTGAAAAAATGAGCTACAATAGTCCAAATCCATTTTCACGATGATGAAGAAGAGTACGCGCGAATTGCGGCCTCACAGAGAGCCGGCGGGTGGTGCAAGCCGGTGGCGGCGCGCGCGGAAGTGGGCTTCGGAGTGCCCCGTCTGAACAGGAACGCTTCCCCAAAGAAGCGGACACTAGGATGGGCGGCAGGTCCCCACCGTTAACCGGGGCAGGGTATCGAGGAAGGCATACGCAATTTTCTTTTCGTTTAGCGCCGGAATCCGTACCTGTTGAGCAGGGCTGCATCCCTAGAGGATGGCGGCCAATCAAGGTGGCACCGCGGGCTAGAGCCCCGTCCTTGGATAGATCTCCGTCTGGAAATTTTTCAGCATGGAGATCCCAAGGGCGGGGCTTTTTTGGCGTTGATATGCGCATGGGGACTGGAGACTTGTCTTGAAGCTTGACCTAAGGAAGGCATGAGCTTAAGACCCACTCCCATGCTTGGTATCGGCGTCTATCGTCGGTCCTTCTGCCCGATCAACTAAAGCAAAACTGTATGACTGAAGGAGGTGATGGCCATGGATGACGGCTGGTGGTGGCGCCCCGGGAAGACCGGGTTACTAGACATGATCGCAAATGAATTTCAGTATACAAAACAACTTCAATTCAGGAGGAATAACCATGACAATTTCAACAAACTCACAACCCAAGGACATTGTCCTCACCGGAGACCGGACGACCGGCAAGCTGCATCTCGGCCATTACGTCGGCAGCCTGAAGAACCGGGTGCAGCTTCAGCAGCAGTACGAAACCTATATCATGCTGGCGGATGTGCAGGCGCTGACCACCCATTTTCATACGCCGGAAATGCTGGCGGGAAGCGTGCGCCAGGTGGCGCTGGACTATTTGTCTGTAGGCATTGACCCTGATCGTGCGACGTTGTTCGTGCAGTCGATGATCCCCGAGATTGCCGAGCTGACGGTGTTTTATTCGATGTTCGTGTCGGTCAGCTCGCTGCGCCACAACCCGACGATCAAGAGCGAAGCGGCCGAGCGCGGATACGAGGATCTGTACTACGGTTTTCTCGGCTACCCGGTCAGCCAGGCGGCGGACATCACCTTCTGCAAAGCCACCCTGGTTCCCGCCGGCGATGACCAGATCCCCCATATCGAGCAGACGCGCAAAATCGTCCGGCGCTTTAACGAGCTGTACGCCCCCGTCCTGGTGGAACCGCAAATCATCGTGGGTGAGCGGCTGGATGGGCTCGACGGTTCAAGCAAAATGAGCAAAAGCCTCGGCAACGCCATCTCCCTCGATTCCACCACGGATGAGGTCCGCAGCCGGATTCGCAAGGCCCCAACCGATCCGGCGCGCGTGCACAAAACCGATCCCGGCCATCCGGAGGTCTGCACGATTTACGGGTATCACCGGATTTTTCGCCCGGAGGACAGCGGCAATATTCATGACATGTGCACCCGGGGCACGCTCGGCTGCGCCGCCTGCAAAGCTAAAATCACCGGTGCAATCGAAGAGGTGCTGGAGCCGATCCGCGAACGCCGCGCCCGGTATGAACAGCGTCCCGGTGAAATCGACGACATCCTAATGGCAGGTACCACCAAAGCCCGCGAGGCCGCGCGCCAAACGATGGGCGAGGTGCGGGAGGCTATGGGGATCAACTATTTTGACAGGAGATAAAATAGCAATAAAAATGGGCTGCCCGAAACCCTCCGGTTAGCCCATAGTAGAATATCCGTCCAAGGTGATACGGCAGAAGCCCGTTCCTTGGACGGTTTTTTTGTTTTGTAATAACGAAGCGGCACGCTTTAAAAGCTCTGGACCAGGAAGTCCCGAAATTCGCGCGCAGCTTGGGATAAATAGCGCTCCTTTTGCCATGCGATTTGGTAAGTACGCCGGCAGACCGGTTCCTCGATCCGCAGCACATGAAACGAAAACCCGATCCGATCTACCAGCGTCTCAGGGATAAAGGCGATGCCTACCCCCGCCCGGATAAAATGGCCAACGGCCGAATGCTCATCCACCTCGCACACAATATCCGGCTCAAACCCGGCCTGCCTGCAAAACTGATCCGTCATTTTCCGAAATGGATTGCTGCTCTGGATGCAAATAAAAGCCTCCCCCGCCGCCTCGCTTAACCGGATGCTTCTGCGGCCCGCAAACCGGTGTGACGAAGGCACCGCCAGCAAAATTTCTTCCGTCAAAAAGGAAATTCCCTCGATGCCCGGCTGCTCGATCGGTGGGAACGTGATGCACAGATCCAGCTCCCCGCTCAACAGCTTATCCCGCTTCTCCTGCTCTCCTGCCTGGGAAATTTGCAGCCGGATTTCCGGATGAATCCCCAGAAAATCTCCGATCCGGTCAGAGAAGCATTTATGCGTGGTCGTCGCCAGATTCACCCTGCCCTTCTCCGCTCCCGCCAAATCTTCGAGTTCCCTTTTTCCGTCTTCCAGGGCGTTCAGCGCGGTCTCCACCCTGCGCAGATAGGCCCGGCCAAAGGCGTTCAGCCGGATCTGCCGCCCCTTCCGGTCAAACAGCGTTACGCCCAGGTCCTCTTCCAGCCGTGAAATCGTCTTGCTGAGGGCAGGCTGGGCAATGCGCAGTTCCTCTGCCGCACGGGTCATGTGCTCAAGTTCGGCAACTTTGCGAAAATATTGAAGCTGCAGCAGCTCCATCGAAATCCCTCCTTATATACCAAAGGTTATTAATAAATAGCATTATATATATTTTTTATTATTTATGATCGATTATAGAATAAATACAGGCCGAAGGCGAGAGAGGCTGCTCAAACTCACCGCAGGAGGCATGAAATAAAAGCTCTGGATATTACTATATTCAATGACCGAAAGGATGATCGATAGCATGACAGAACAACAGACAATGAAAGCGGCGGTGATCCGCGCGTTCGGTCCGCCGGACGTACTGCATACGGCGGATGTGCCGCTCCCCTTACCCGGCCCTGATGAAGTCAGGGTTCGCGTAAAAGCGGCCGGCGTTCAACCGTTCGACCTGGCCGTCCGGGAAAGGGGATGGGTCCCGCCTGGTCTAAGCATCCGGTTTCCGCAAATTCTCGGCAATGACTTCGCCGGAACGATCGAGCAGGCCGGAGACCACGTAACGGACTTCGCGGCAGGCGATGACGTGATCGGCTGGGCTCTGCTGGCCAGCTACGCCGAATACGTCGTCGTTCCCGCCAGCCAAATCGTACGTAAGCCGCCGGGCATCCCTTGGGCAGAAGCCGGGGCGCTCGCAGCTTCGGGGCAAACCGCCCACACCGCACTGCAGGAGCTTCGTGTCGGGGAGGGCGATACCGTCCTAATCCATGGCGCCGCCGGCGGGGTCGGCACCATGGCCGTCCAGCTTGCCCGCGCCCTGGGCGCCACGGTTATCGGGACCGCCAGCGAGCGGAACCACGACTACCTGCGCGCCCTGGGGGCGATCCCCGTCGCCTACGGCCCCGGCCTGGGCGAGCGGGTCCGTGCCTTGGCTCCCGGCGGCGTCGATGCAGCCCTCGACGCCGCCGGGAGGGATGCGCTCCGCGTGTCCGTGGACCTCGTCCCGGACAGGGAGCGCATCGGCACGATCGTGGACGGCGAGCTTGCAGCGGAGCTCGGCGTCCGCATGATCCGCAACCAGCGCTCGGCCGCGCGGCTGGCCGAGCTGGCGGAGCTCGGCGCCGCGGGTAAGCTGAAGGTCCGCGTCCGCAGGACCTTCCCGCTGGAAGAGGCCGCCGCGGCGCACCGCGAGCTGGCCAGCGGGCACGGCCAGGGCAAGGTCGTGCTGATGATCGGGTAAGGAAGGTTTCTACTGAAATCCCCGTCGTTCGCCCGAAATCAGCGGTTCGGTCGTGGAAACGGTGCACCGTCGCATGGACGTGGGCCAGAAGCTGGTGGCCGATGCATCGGGTAGGTGCAGCGTAAAGAGTACGGGCAGATCCGCATGCGTTCGAATGGAGAAAAGTAGAAGCGGGTTTTGAGAATACGGAGTGGCAGCAGATGCGATAGCTGATGCTGTAGGGGCTCCTGCCTGCCGGGTTACGGCAGCAGGAGCAGCGTTCAGGGCAGGGCTCGCCCTCACAGTCCCCCTCTTCCCCGATTCCAGCGGAGCAGGCCGGATTCATGCTGGAGAAGCGGCAGCGGCCGCCTTTGTGAGCGAATTTCTTCCTCATCGTCCATTCCCAGAAATTCGCGAGCAACAGCGGTCGGAAGCATGAGCCGGACGCGCAGCGGGCTTACAAGAAGGCTTCGGAGCGCACGCTCTCAAGCATTACAGGCTTCGGAGCACCCGCCCTCAAGCATTACAGCTTCGAAGCCGATGCTCACGTTGAGCCGGACGCGCAGCGGGCTTGCAAGAAGACTCCGGAGCGACACAACTAGAAGCTAAGCCTCGAAGCCTCCGAATAAACAAGGGCTCCCCCATCACCGGGGAAGCCCTTCTCGTGCTTATTATGGATTGATAAATGCCGTTCTCAGCTTCGCCACGTACTGGACGTCGAAGCCGAGGCCTTGCGCCAGCGCTGCCAGCGGTACGTACGTCTTCGATTCCTTGCCGACCTTGTTCAGGAATGCCGGTGCGCCAACGGCGACCGGTTGGCCGTTCACCTTCACGGTGCTGGCGCCGATCGTAATCACGACCGTGTTGCCCGCGTAACTGATCGTCGCGCTGGACGTCTTGCCGTCCCACTTGGAAGTGGCGCCGACCGCGTTCACGATGTCTTGGATGGCCACGAAATTTGCGCCGTTCTTGATGACCGGCTTGTAAGGCGTGTTCAGCTCCTTGCCGCCGACGATGATGCCCATCGGCGCGCCCGCCTCGTGAACAGCCAGCTTGGTGTAGCCGCCCCAGATCACTTCGGCGAAGACTTTGGCCATCGCCTCATACCCCATCTGGTTCGGGTGGATATCGCGATCCGCGATGATATGCGTCATCGTGCCCTCGCCGCCGACGAACTCCTTGGCCACATGGGCCACCTTGACATTGACGCCCTGCGACTGATAAGAGGCCGCCATCTTGTCAATGACGTCCGTAAAAGCCTGGGCTGCCTGCCCCAGCTTCGGATACAGCACCTTGTCGGCGATTTCCGGCATCGGCTGGTACTGGTCAGCGACCACGATCAGCGCGTCCGGATTCAAGCCGTGCAGGTCGTCCAGCACGACCTTCATGCTGTCCGAGTACAGCTTGAACAGCTCCTGTACGCGGTCGGACAGCTGCTGGTCCGTCATTTGGCTCCCGGTCTCAAGCAGCTGGGACATGTCGTTGCCGCCGATCGTGATCGTAATGGCGTCCGCGGCCTTCACGGCCGCTTGGGTCTGTGGAGCCGCTGCGCCGATCTGGGCGGTCCGGGGATCCGGCAGGTTCGGCTGAATCGCCTCGGCACCGATCGGCTGTCCGGCTGCGACGGCTTCCACAAAGTTTTGGAGCCCCTGGCTCTTCAGCCCGGCAATCCCCACGTTCAGCGTTTCCGTCCGGCCGTGAAGCAGCCCCTGCTCCTGCAGGCGGTCCACAAAACCGTAAGGAACGTCCTTCTCTCCTTTGCCGGGCTCATAGCCGACGGTTAACGAATCGCCGAAGGCGACGATCCGGTAGGGCTCTTTCGCCGCCGCTTGCGGTGAAGAAGCGGGTGCCGCTCCCGCCGCGCTCAGCACCAGGGCTGAAGACAGCAGCGCAGCGGACAGCGAGCCTATGTACTTGTGAACAGTTCGAAGCATGTGATCACTCCTTATTCAATGGAACAAGCCTCCGGCAGGACGCCAAAGGCTTGCTTGCTAACTTCAGTTTACCACCATTTACCGGTTTGGGGGATTAGTTTTTCCCCGGAATGGCGGCATGCGATTCCCGATATTCCGTCGGGGTTTGGCCCGTGGCCTTTTTAAAAACCTGGGTAAAATATTTCGGATCCTGATACCCCACCAGCGGGGCGATTTGATACACTTTTACGCTCGTATGGCTCAGCATGTACTTGGCTTTGTCCATCCGGCACTCCGTTAAATACTCAAGGAACGTATAGCCCGACACCTGCTTGAACAAGGTGCAGAAATGGCTGATGCTCAGGTCTGCGACTTCCGCAACCTCCTCGATGCTGAGATCTTGATGATAATGGTTCGAAATATACTGCTTCGCCTTTTCAACCACGGTTGGCCCGTCTTCCCGGTGCTGGCTTTTCAGGTGGTCCGTCAGCTGCACAGCAAATGCTTCTTTAAGCAGGGTGATCGCGTCATGCAGGCTTCCCTGGTCATGCAGCTCATGAATCAGGCCGTCAAGGCGCCAATCCATCGGCGGATTTCCCTGCTCCAGCTGGCGGCACAGAACGATCGTCAGCTCGATGAGCAGCCGCTCGGCTCCCTCCTTCGGATAGGCCTGTTCTTCCAGATATCCCTTCAGCTCATCCCAGCATGCGTTCAGGCGCCCCGTATCGAGCGTCCGGATGGCGTCCAGCAGCTGTGATTCCAGATGCTTCGGATATTTTAAATCCGGATGCCCGGCAATATCCTCTTGTTCCGTATCGGCAAACACACCCTCCTGCTCGGAATAAAAGCGCTGGTACAGCGCCCGGGCTGCCCCGTCATAGGCTCGGCTCAGCTGATGGATTCCCCGGGTCGTCCGGCTGAGGCCCACCGAGCACTTCAGCTTGGAATACGTACGGATCCGGTCGATCAGATCGTGGCCAAGCGTGATTTTCCGCGGCTGCAGCGCATCGGGGAACAGCACGATCCATTCTCCGCTATGAAAAGGAAATACCGCCAGGCAGCCGTACTGCTGCGACCACTCCTCCAAAATGTTGCGGACCGCAAACAGCCACAGCCGCTTTTCGGCCATCGACCATCGTTCGCTCAGCTGGTGGTAATGATCCAGCTGCACAACGGCCATAAAGCAGTCCTCATCCAATTCATGGCTCTCCAGCCAAGCCAGCGGTCCGCGCGGACGGTCGTTGCCCTCGATCCATTCCGCGTACATCCGCTCGCGGGCCATCACGGACAGCACCTGAACCGAGTGCAGCAGTCTGTCGTCGGCTCGACGCGCGTCCAGCCGGGCAGCGGCCCGCTTCAGCATCTCTGTCAATTCGTCATGATCGATGGGCTTCAGCAGATAGTCGAAAGCCCCCTGCCGAAGCGCCTCCCTGGCATATTCAAATTCGCCATAACCGCTGATCACGATGAAAATGCGTCCAGGGTTGCCCGTAAGCACTTCCTTCATCAGCGTAATGCCATCCATGCCGGGCATGCGAATATCGCTGATGATGATGTCCGGCGCATGCTCCCGGACCAGGTCGAGCGCCCCTTCCCCGTTCTTCGCCTCGCCGGCCACCTCGATGCCCAGCTCCTCCCAGGGGATGGCAGCCTTCAGACTCCGCAGAATGATCGGTTCGTCATCCACCAATATGGCTGTGTAATGCCGGCCTGAACCTTCCACTTCCTATCCCTCCTTTCATTTCACCGCCGTGCTGCGCCTCAGATTCCAGTACTGCTGTGAGGAGACGTCCAGCTCCTGCAATGCGTCTCCTGCCGAAATGCTCCCGTGAATCATCTCTGCGATGACCGCCAGAAACGATTTGTTCACTTCCGGGGACAGCATATTGTCATAAGGAACGAAGGTTTGCGGATCCTGCTCCATTAGGGCGGTCACCTGCGGAAAAACCGGCCCGGTCCGCTCGGCATCAAAAGGAATACGCATGGACGGAATCCGCAGGCCCTCGTACACAATCCGCTCCTGCACTTCGGTCGTGTACAAGCTCTTCATCAGCTCCAAGGCCGCCTTTTTCTGAGCTTCGGTTAAATTGGAAGTTAAACCGATCCCGATCGTATAACCTCCCGCCAGCGATTTGGAGCCGCCGGGCTCAAGGGACGGGAACGGAATCGCCTTGATATCGTTCTGAAAATCGACCGGCGCCCGCTCATTATGAAAAAGCGTAATGTCCCAGTTGCCGTTTAAATACATGCCCGCTTTGCCATGGCTGAACAGGTCGATCGCTTCTTCGGTCGAGAGATCGTTGGGATGGGGGCCGAATGCCCCCTTTTCCGCCCATGCCTCGATCTGGTTAAATGCCTTCAGATAAGCCGCATTTTGAAACGCGCTGCCGCTGTTTCCTTCGACGAGGTTTTCGATCATTTGCGGATTTCCATAGCGGTCCATTAAATAATGGGCAAAAATAGCCGCCGGCCAGCGCTCCTCGTTGCCGAGGGCAAACGGGATATAACCGCTTTGCTGCAGCACATCCACCGCTTCGTTTAACTGGCTTAACGTTTCCGGAATGGCGATCCCGAGCTTGCGGAACAGCGCGGCGTTCACATACAGCGGCTCGGCGTTGCCTTCAATCGGCAGGCCATAGACATGGCGGTCGAAGGTCCACAGCTTCAAATCTTTAAATTCGTTCTCCAGGTGGTTGCCGTTCACGAACTCTGTCAAATCGAGCAGCCGGTTCGACCTGACGTACGGCTCGATCTCGGCGCCGCCAAACAGGACAAACATGTCCGGAGGCGTGCCGGTCACCATCTCGCTCTTGAGCTTCTGCTCCCGGTGGATCGTTTGATCCATCCCGTCGAAGTTGACCTTGACGTTGGGATGGGCCTCCTCAAACTCGCGCACGACATCTTCAAAAATGTTCAGCATCGGCCGGTCATGCTCGCTGATCCAGAAATGCCGGAAGGTCAGCGTGACCTTATCGGTGGCGTCCTCCTCGATCGGCTCATGGTTGGCATGCGCCACGACGACGACCGTGCCGGTCAGTACGACCGCATAGAGGAGCACCCAGCCCCAGCTTCGCAGTTTTCTTCTTAACATCCGTTTTTCTCCTCCCCTGACGCCCCGGTCCTATGGCATAATCTTCGGCACCCGGATCCGGACGACCGATCCGCCGCCGGGAGAGGAGCATATGAGGATGCCGTAATAGCCTCCGAACCGGATCCGCAGCCGTTCATGGACGTTTTTCAGGCCCACGCCGCTGTCATGGTACTTTTTCGATCCGGCGGACTCCTTGTTCCAAATGCGAAGCAGCGACTCCGGGTCAAAGCCCGGCCCGTTGTCCGTCACGTCGATGACGATGTCCCGGCCGGCTTCAATGGCCTGGATGCGGATATATCCTTTGTCCTCCATCGGCTCAATGGCGTGGTACAAAGCGTTTTCAACAATCGGCTGTACGATCAGCTTCTGGGTCATATACGATCGCAGCGTCTCGGGAATGTCGATTTCATAGTCGAACCGGTCTTCGAACCGGTATTTCTGAATGTTCAAGTAATGGCGCACATGCTCGAATTCCATATACAGCGGAATAAGCTCCTGGTTCTCGCTGATGCTGATCCGCAGCAGCTTGCCGAGGGAAATAACCATTTTGCTGATATCCCGGTTCCCGGCCAGCACCGCCATCGAGTTGATCGATTCCAGCGAATTGTAAATGAAATGGGGATTGATCTGGGCCACCAGCGCCTGCAGCTCGGCTTCCTTCTTGCGGGTCTGCTCCGTCTCCACCTGCTGGATCAGCTCCTGGATCTGCGAGCTCATCCGGTTAAAGCCGTCGATCAGCAGATCGGTTTCATCATCGCTTTGCGTATGGGATGTGATCGGCACGAAGATGCCCTGCTTAACCCGCTTCATGCCATTTACGGCGCTGATCAGGCTGCGGACCAGCCTGCGGATAAAAAATTGGTCGAACCAAAGTGCCGACAGCAAAGAAAACAGTCCTAAAATAATGGCGATATTCCGAATGGAAACGGATTCAGAACGAATCAGCTTCAGCGGCGTCACCGCAACCAGATACCACTGTTCGTTGTGGGACGGCAGAAAGGTAATGAGCGATTTTTCATGATGAAAAGAATCTACGTAATAGTCCTTCGTCTTGGTGTACGTGTCTGACAGAAAAGGAAAAGAGATGTTCTCCCCGATCCGGTCTCCGGATTTGTTAAATACGACGCTGCCCTCTTTGTTCACCAGCAGAATGTCCCCGTTCTTCAGCGTCGCGGCTTCCCAGAATACCTGATCCAAAATATCCGGCTTCACATAGATAACCAGGTAGCCGATCGTCTCCAGCGAGTAGTAGTCTTTGATGACGCGGGCATGAATCATGACCGGCCGGCCCGCTGCCGCCGAACCGTTCTCCCCCGGCCCGGACCATACCGGACGCCCTTCGGCGCCCAGCATGGACGCATACCAGGTTTGCCGCTTCAAATCGCCGAATGACATTGGCGCATTGTACTGATAAATCAATTGGCTGGTGGAATACAGGCTGAACGAAGTAATCATCGGGTGGTTGATCAGCAGATTGTTGATCTCCTGCTTGCGGTCGTACGTCACACTTACGTCCGGATTTTTCAGAAACTGCTGAATGACCGGCTGGGTAATCGCCGCATTGGAGACGGAGTTGATCTCATTCAAGGCGAACTTGAGCTTGCGGTCCGTCTCCAGCAGCGAAATCCAGTAGAAATTGTTCGACTTCTTCTCCATGGCGCTGGAAAAGTTGTAATAGGTGACCACGCCCATGATGATGACCGGTATGAACACCAGAAGAATAATAGCCAGTAATATTTTGCGGCGGAGCTTCATGGCACTTGGGTCCTCCTGCCTCCTGCTTCTATGTCTTTAGATCTATTCATTCTTCATGGCATGAAATAATTCCTTCGTGTCTGGCAGATTTTAGGGGAATCAGCTCTTGATGGCCCCGGAGGTCAAGCCTGCAATGACCCAGCGGCTGAAGAGAAGGAACACGATCAGAAGGGGCAGCGTCGCCGTAAACGTCGCGGACATGATCATGCCGTAATCGAGCCCGTCGCGGTTAGAGAACAGCTGCTGCAGTGCGATTTGGATCGTAAAGTGCTCACTGTTCTTCAGCACAACGAGCGGCCAGAAGAAGTCATTCCAGACGTTCATAAAATTGAGAATGCCAAGCGTCGCCATGGCCGGCGTAATGACAGGGACCGCTATGCTCCAGAAAATCCGGAAATGCCCGCCGCCGTCAATCCGTCCGGACTCGATCAGCTCGGAGTGGACCGCCGTGGAAATATACTGCCGCATCCAGAAGATCCCGAAGGCGTTCACCATCGCCGGCACGATCAGCGCCTTGTACGTATCGATCCAGTGCAGCTTCGCCATGATGATATACGTCGGCAGCACGCTCAGCTGGGTCGGCACGAACAGGGTCGCGATGACGAAATAAAAGAGCGCATTTTTCAGCGGAAAATCGTACTTGGCAAAGGCGTATCCGGCCAATGTGCAGAAGAACACCACCGACACGGTGACCATAGAAGAGACAAAGAGCGAATTGAGCAGCGCGCGAAAGAAGTCCGTCCGCTCCAGCACCCGCTGGAAATTGTTCAGAAACTCGTCGCCGATGGACAGCATCGGGGGAATATGAAATACCGCCCCGCGGTCATTCGTCGCAATGACAAACATCCAGTAAAAAGGAAAGATCGAGACCAGCGCCCCGAGCACGAGCAAAATGTAAAAGAGGGTTTTGCCGATGATTCCCGTATCCCCCGGCGTCCGGGAAGAAGCCGTATGAAGTGAACTCATGCCTTACCACCTTCCGTATCTCCGTTCATCCGTCCCGACACCCACATGTTAATCATGGAGAAGATGATCGTAATGATAAACAGCATGACCGCCGTGGCCGCCGCTGTTCCGAAAAATCCGTTCCGGAAAGCCTCGCTGTACAAATAAGTCACCATCGTGATCCCTTCCTGGCGGGTCGATCCCGTTCCGGACTGCCCCAAATATACATACGGCTCGGTAAACAGCTGGAGCGCGCCGATGGTCGAGATCAGCGTCACGAAGACGATAAACGGCTTGAGCAGCGGCAGCGTAATGTAGGCCAGCTGCTGGCGGCGGTTGGCCCCGTCGATCCGTGCGGCTTCGTACAAGTCCATCGGAATGCTCTGCAGGCCCGACAAGAAAATGATCGCGTTGTAGCCCGTCCAGCGCCACATGACCATGGTGGAGATGGCGATTTTGACGCCCCACCAGCCGGAGTTAAAGGCCACGCTCTCCAGCCCCAGGTTGTTCAGCATCCAGTTGATCATGCCGTTGTTGCCGAACAGGGTGCTGAATACGAGTGTCACAGCAACGATCGACGTAATGTTGGGCATGAAAAAGAGAACCCGGAACGTCTTCTTGAACCGGGTCATCGCCGAGTTGAGCATGACCGCCAGCAGAAGCGCAATAATCAGCTGCGGGACGGTGCCCATCACGCCCATGATGAGCGTATTGCTGAACGAGATCCAGAAGGTCGGATCGCTCGTGATCAGGTCGTAGTTTTTCATCCCGACATATTTCATCGGGCCGAGCGCATCCCACTTGTAGAAGGACAGATAAATCGTAAAAAATATCGGGTACAACCCGAAAATGGCGAACAAAATAAAAAAAGGCGAAATAAACGTATAGGCTGTCATCCGGCTCCGCCTTTGCTCCGTCAGAAAAGGCTTCTTGCTGCTCCGGGCCTGCGAAGCGATTACGGTTTCTGCCATGCTGCACCTCCGCGGTTCTCATAGGATCATCCAAACCCGCCAGGCGCGGCCCTGCGGCCGTCCTGACGAATTTGGATGCAGACTCAATGCTTTAACATTTGGAACTTCCGAAAAATGGTTAGCTGCGTTCCGCCAGCGTTTTGGCTTTCTCGACGGCAGCGTCCCATTCTTTGGCCGGGTCGGCTTTTTTCTCAAGGACGTTCTTCAGCGCATCCTTGAAGAACGTATCCGTCTGGTCATGCAGCGGACCGTAGTAGACCGGTTTGACGCGCTGTGCGGCTTTACCGTATTCCACGGCCGTCGCCTGTCCGCCGAAGAAGTCGTCTTTGAAGCCGGTGAAGGCCGCATCCGTATACAAAGCAGGAATCGAAGGCATCAAGCCTTTGGATTTGAACGATTCCAGCTGATTCTCCTTGCTGTCTAGCCAGGCGATGAATTCGTAAGCTTCCTTCGAATGCTTGCCCTGCTTCGGCAGCGTCAGGAAGGAACCGCCCCAGTTGCCCGCGCCTTCAGGCAGCTGTGTAATTCTCCACTTGCCGGAGGAGTCCGGTCCGTTAGTCTTAATGTTGCCGGCCATCCAAGCCGGTCCAAGCATGACGCCGAATCCGCCGTCGTTGGTCGCCTGACCCCATTCCGGAGACCACAGCAGCGTATTGCCGATCCAGCCTTCCTGAATGCCTTTGACCGTAAAGTCATATGCTTTCTTCACCATCGGGTTTTTGTCGCCGATGAAGGAGCCGTCCGCCTTGCTGAAATAAATCTCGCCGTCGGATTGGTCACGAATGCCGTTGTAGACCAGATCCGTCAAGTCCGCAAACGGCTTGCCTGTTTTCTCTTTGAACTGCTTTGCCACAGCAGCGAACTTATCCCACGTATCGATCGCCTTGCCGAATTCTTCCGGATCGGTCGGCAGGCCCGCCTTCTCCATCAAATCGGTGCGGTAATACACGACGGTCGGGCCGATGTCGGTCGGAAGCCCGATCTGGAAGCTGCCGTCCTTGGACGAGCCCTGCTTCCATTTCCAGTCCAGGTAGTTGGCTGCGATATCTTTAGCCCCTAAATCATTCAGGTTGTAAAATTTGTCTTCCGCCGTAATGAACCGCTCCATGAAGCCGATCTCCAGCATGAAGATGTCCGGAGCTCCGGATCCGGCGGACAAGGCCGTCGTCAGGTTGTTATGGTGCGCAGTCTGGTCGGACGTGTTCTGGAATTTAATCGTAATGTTGGGATGCTCTTTGGTGTATTCTTTGCCGAGCTCTTCATAGTTGGTCGTGCCGAGCGACCAGAAGGACAGCTCGATCTTCTCGTCCGAGCTCGTCTTTGAGGAATCGTCCGTCGTGGCCGCCGGCTCCGCCGTTCCTTCCGAGGTACCGCTGCCGCTTTTACTGCCCCCGCCGCAGGCGGACAAGGATACCATCAGGATGAGCGCAAGCAGCATGACCGGCCATTTCTTGCCTTTTCTCATTTGTTTAATGCCCCTCTCGAAAATAGGTTGATTTACAAGGATCAGTCTACCGGATCGCTTTCCAAATTTTGAGGAGGCAATATTGCGATTTAGGGTTGAAATTATTACGGTGGGGATGCGCTGTACAAAGTGATGGGAAAGTATGTTGGAGAGGAACCTCAGCTTGGAGGTAAATTTCGGAGTCCTTAACAAACGACAAAAGACCTGTACGGCCTTTCTGCCGGAACCGGCAGCTGCCACACAGGTCTAATTTGGGATGATCAAGCGATACTGTTCTCTACGACTTCTCGTCCTCCAGGGATTTGCTTTCGGAAGCTCCGTCCCCTTCGGCTCTCTTTATATATTTATCATACCGGTCATCCAGCTCCTTCGCCATGCCCCGGTAAATCTTCGTCTCTTCCACGATCGGGTCCATCTTCGTCTGGATCCGGATTTCATATCTCGGAGAAATGAGCTCGCGCTCCTTCTCTTCACGGTTTTGCTGCTGCTGCAGCTCGCCTTCGGTCAGCATGTCACTGAGCTGCCGCTCCAAATTGTCCTTCTCACTCATGGGTTGACACTCCTTTGCGCTGTACCGGTGGCCTGCCACCGCGTGTGAATAAGATCGATTACGTCCTTTGTTTGGTTACCCCGATTCAGGCCTAATGAAACAGCTTGACGGTCAGGCACAGCTTCTGAATCTCCGATTATTCGCCGGTCCCCTTCGCTTCCTTCAATGTGCCGACCAGCTCCTGCTGGATCAGCCCGTTCGTGGCGACCACATGGCGTACGCCCAGATGATAAGGATTGCCGAGCGTATCCGTGATGCTGCCGCCGGACTCGGTGATCATCAGCGATCCCGCCGCCAGGTCCCAGGCGTTCAAGCCGACTTCCCAATAACCGGTAAGCCGCCCGCTGGCAACATAAGCCAGATGGAGGGCTGCGGAGCCGCCGGAGCGGATGTTGCGCACCCGCGGCGCAAGGTAATTGAGTCCGGCCATATTTTGCGGAAGCGTCGTATCTCTTCCCACCGGAAAGCCGGTTGCTAGAAGGCTCTCATTCAGCGTTCCCTGCTGGGAAACGGACATGCGCTTGCCATGCACATAGGCGCCCTTGCCCTTCTCAGCCACAAACATTTCATCGCGTGAAGGATCATAAATGACGCCGACGATCACTTCACCTTTATGCGCCAAGGCAATGGATACGGAAAAGAACGGATACCCGTGAACATAGTTCGTCGTTCCGTCCACCGGATCCACGATCCACAAGTATTCTTCGTCCAGCGCCTGCTCAAGCGCCTTCTTGGAAGCCTCCGGCCCGGGCTCGACCCCTTCCTCGCCAAGAAGCGCATGATCCGGAAAATGAGTGAAAATCAGCTTGCGGATCATTTGCTCGGCGCCCTTGTCCACTTCAGTGACCAAATCCGGCGCTCCGGACTTGGTATCCAGCTGTTTTACCGTGCCCAGTTTACTCTTAATCCATTCGCCTGCTTTCGAGGCGGCGTTAATCGCTACAGCCGTAAAGCTCTTGCTGGTTACGACATATGGTACCTTACCCTCTTGGTTCAAAGCATTCACTCTACTTTCTGATTAGATCTGTACTTTGGGACGGCCCCGTCCGCGGGCGGAGCCAAGACGACTCATGAACACAGCTCCCGTCCCCGTGTGGATCAGCTTATAACGTCACACCGCTGATTCTATCTCCTAAAACTATACGTATAGACTCCGGCAAAGTTTCGCCCGAATCGGACCGGGAAACCGATTTCCACATTGGCCCCAAAGGTGATGCCCGTAAGAAATTAGCCTTATCTAGGGTGTAATCTCAATACTCGCACCATCCAGAATACGCACCCCGTCACCCTGATATGCATGCAAATCCTCCATCAGCTTGAACAGCGCCCCGTCCTTGGCTTTGGCTTCAATCATGACATCCACGGCAGGTGTATCTCCCGCAATCTTCCGTAAAAAGGTCAAGAGCGGCTCCATCTCGACGTGATCGGCATGGCCGCGCGGGTCCGACTCGCTCTTGGGGCTGGACACATGAATTTTCGGCGGGAGCGGCTTGTCCTTCGCCGCATCGGCCTGCGCCAGCGGCGTCGACCAGGTCTGCAGGATGTCCGGCCACAGCTCCCAGGGCTTCTCCCCATCATTATTGACCCATTGGTGGTGAATATCCAGCACCATCGGCAGTCCGACATGCTGACAGACCTCAAGCGTCTCGACGGCCGTAAACGTCTTGTCGTCGTTCTCCAGCGTCAGCCGCTGCTTGATGTCTTCGTCCAGCGCGGCAAAATGCTCCTCAAACCGCTGCGCCGCAGCGGTTTTGTCACCATAAGCTCCGCCGATATGTATGTTGTTCTTCGCTGTCGCGTTCAGTCCCATCGCCTTCAGCATCGTGACATGGTGGCGGAGGTCGCGAATGGAGCTCTCCAGCACCTCGGCCCGCGGCGTGCTGAGCACCGTGAAATGATCCGGGTGAAAAGACACCCGCATGTCATGCTGCTTGACGTAATGGCCTACCTCGGCAAACGGCTCGCGAAGGGCATCATACGGGCTCCAATCGCTTAGGTCCGAATGGGTCGCCAGCGGAATCAGTTTGGAAGAAAAGCGGTACACATGAATGCCGCTGCCATGGTTATGCTTCAGCAGCCGCAGCGTGTTATGCAAATTTTCGGCCGCGATCCGCTCCAGCTTGCGAATGGCCGCCTCACGGTCGTTCAGTTTGGTGAAACTGGCCATCGTCATCGTTTTGGAGGGAGACGCATCTTTTATTACGGTTGACATCGCCACGTATCCGAAACGGACCCTCATCATCGGCTTCTACTCCTCTTGGTTATAAAATCATCCTTAAGAAGTATGTTCCCCAAAAAACATTTCGTAAGCCAAATCGGTCTGAATCCGTGACTCCTCGTCGGTCAGCTTGCGGATGAGCTCCATTTCGACCTCCGTAACCTCCTGCCCCTGAAAATTGATCTCGGCGATGCAGCCGACGATCTTAACGATTGCCACCGCCACGTTGTTCGGGGTATAGGCAATCACTTTCTGGCCTGTCGGGAAAACGCGGAAGCCCTGCTTGACCATTTTGCCGCGTCCGTATTCCAGCAGCTCGTACAGCTCCTGGTCGCTTTTGAACTTGCACACGGAATTAAATTCGGTCTGGAAACCCATCATTTCATCTCCTTCTCCTGATTAAAATGGAAAAGGTACCCGGCCTATACTGCAGAGCCGGCCGGATACCTTATATGGTGTTGCTGTACGTCGAACCGCTCACGTGGCGGATATCTCACGAAAGCATCTGCAGCGCCAAGTTAAATGTCGTTGGCAAATACCAGCGACTGCTTGCTGTTGTAGCGCTCCAGCGCCAGCTCGATCATCCGGTCCAGCAGCGCCTGATAGCCGAGGCCCGTTTCACGCCAGAGCAGCGGATACATGCTGTATGGAGTGAAGCCCGGCATCGTGTTGACCTCATTGATGAAGATGGCGCCGTCCGATTTGCGGATGAAGAAATCCGCCCGTGTAATGCCGCTGCCTTCGATCGCCTGGAAGGCGATCAGGGCGAGCTCCCGCAGCCGGTCCGCTGTCTCGGCATCCAGCGAAGCCGGAATGACCATTTCGGATTGCCCATCCGTATACTTCGCCGCGTAGTCGTAATAATCGCTCGAGGAAATAATTTCTCCCGGCACAGATGCCATCGGCTCGTCATTGCCGAGCACAGCCACCTCCACTTCGCGCGCGTCCACAAACTCTTCAACGATGACTTTGAGGTCATAGCGGAAAGCGAGCTCAATCGCCTGCTCCAACTCCTCGCGGTTTCTCGCCTTGGAGATGCCTACGCTCGATCCCAAATTCGCCGGTTTTACAAAGCATGGGTATCCAAGGTCGTCTTCGACGCCCATGATCAGATTGAAGCTGCTGCGCTCCCACTGCGATTTCGTGAAAAAACGGTAGCCGCATTGAGGCAGGCCCGCCTGCGCAAACAGCTTTTTCATTACGGCCTTATCCATTCCGGCTGCGGAAGCCAGGACTCCGGCGCCTACGTAAGGAATGTTCGCCATTTCGAACAGACCCTGGATGGTTCCGTCTTCCCCAAAGGTTCCGTGAAGAAGCGGGAACATCAGGTCGATGCCGGCCTCGCCGCCGTACAGCCTGCTGAAAATCGCTCCTAGCGCCGCTTCCGTGCCCTCCTGGCTCTGTTCCAGCTTCAACTGGTCCAGCTTGCCGAGGGGGGCCTGCAGCGTCGTTCCTTTTCTCCACTCGCCCTGCTTCGTAATATAGAATGGAATAAGTTCGTATTTATCGTAATCAAAGGCGTTCATCACCGCAAAGGCCGTCTGCAGCGATACCTCGTGTTCTCCTGATTTACCGCCGTACACAAGGCCTACGGTTGTTTTGTTGTTCCCCATGCCAAACCTCTCTTTTTCCTCATGATTGCAGGTGTCCTCCTGCCGCTGTTCATATACCATTATAATGGCTTAGAAGTAGTCCGGGATATGTAAAAAACGGTATACGGTGTTCTCCGACCAGGCGTAGGAGTCCTTGTAGTCCCAGAAACGGTGCTTGCTGCTGACCGTATGGGCGTTAACCAGCGGGCTGCCGCCGGCATCAAACGCCGTGACGATTGTGCTGTGCTGGAAGGAGCCGTCGCCGTCCCAGTCATAAAAAATGACGTCGCCCAGCATCAGCTGCTCGGGCCGTTCCACCAGCTCACCGCGAAGTCCCCAGCTGCTTGACGACAAAAAGGACTGCAGCGCGTTCGAAACCGCCCAGCTGTAGCTCCACCACTCTTTGCTCCCGACATATCCTTTGTACCACCAGCCCGATTCTCTTTTACCAGTATAGTGGATCGGAGCGCCCCCTGCAAAGAGGCATTGCGAGATGTAATTGGTGCAGTCCACCTCGAATACGGCAAACTCCGGATTGCTGGTTTCCCACCACTCGTCGGCATAAGCCGCCGCTGCCGCGCGGTTGTAGCGCGATGTTTTGCGGCCGGGGCCGCCCTGCAGCACCTCGGCGTTCAGGTAAGGCTTTGGCCCGCCCGTGGAATAGGCGTAGGCCGGCTGCCCGGTGTGCACGGCAGGGATGCCGGCGGCCGGATGCTTCTCCGGCGTCAGCTGCTCCACCGACACGATCACCCAGGCGTCCCCGTCCCGGATCAGGGTCAGCCTCTCCCGCTGGATCATTTCCTCCACATGATTGACGCCGCCCTTTTCGTAGAACAGCTGCACATACAGCTGCACGTCGATGACCGCCTCCTCCGGGGTATCGCGGATCGTCCGCAGCAGCTTGGCCCTCGTCTCGCTGCGAAGCGGCCTTGCCCCCCTTGCGGCATACCATTGTGACAGCCGGGAAGCCCGCTCACTCCTCGCCAATAAATAAGCCGGATCCGTCACGACCTGATCTGTATGTTGTGACCGGTAATCGATCTGATGCTGGTTGTATTGATTTACATAGGCGTACAGCGTCTGCTTCCATTCCTTCTCCATTCCCATGCATTCCCCTTTCACCCGTTTCGTTAACCCGAAATATGTTGTTTCGGCTGCGTATATTCCACTATATGAAAAAAAGGGGGCACCTATGAACCCTGGTCCATTTTCGCGCGGCAGAGGTCCGCCGGAAGGCCGGAAGCGGACAAGCTGCGCACTCCGTCCACCAGTGCGCGGAACCAGTCCCGGCGCAGATCGGGGGAACGTTTTCCCGTTCTTTTGCCGCCTCGGTCTCTTCATATAAATAGACGCAAAAAGTACTTTACTCCCCGGCTTGTAAACGGTATACTAAAAGCGAACCTCACTATTTTGAAATTATGTTTCATCTAGTGAAACAAGGAACGGCAAAGTGATCGCCCTTATCGCTCTCACCCAAGCCACCTGAATGATGACTGATTTGATGAACCACAGTAAGCAGAGGAACCGAATTACGATCAAGGAGGTACATGTAATGACAGCAAAGGATCAATTCTCCACGGCCCGCAGTCTGGAAGTCGGAGGCAAAACCTACCGTTACTACAGCCTGCAGGCTCTTGAGGAGCAGGGACTCGGCAGCATTTCCAAGCTTCCGTTCTCCATCAAGGTGCTTCTGGAAGCCGCTGTCCGCCAATTCGACGGACGTGCCATTACCCAGGAGCATGTATCGCAGCTGGCCAAATGGAATGAAGGACGTGACGATAACAAGGAAATCCCGTTCATTCCGGCCCGTATCGTATTGCAGGACTTCACCGGTGTACCGGTCGTCGTCGACCTTGCGGCTATGCGCGACACCGTGAAGAAAGCCGGCGGGGATCCGAAGAAGATCAACCCGCTCGTTCCGGTCGATCTCGTTATCGACCACTCCGTTATGGTTGATGCGTTCGGTACCAGCGACGCCCTCAACTACAACATGAAAGTGGAGTTTGAGCGCAACGAGGAACGCTACCGCTTCCTGCGCTGGGCCCAAACGGCATTTAACAATTTCCGCGCCGTTCCTCCGGGAACCGGGATCGTTCACCAGGTCAACCTGGAATATCTCGCATCCGTGGCGGCGACCAAGACAACCGACGGAGAAACGGTCGTATATCCGGACTCCCTCGTTGGTACGGACTCCCATACTACGATGATCAACGGCCTCGGCGTCGTCGGCTGGGGTGTCGGCGGGATCGAAGCCGAAGCGGGCATGCTCGGACAACCGCTTTACTTCGTAACGCCTGACGTTATCGGATTTAAACTTACAGGCAGCCTGACGGAAGGCGCTACGGCGACCGACCTTGCGCTGACCGTTACCCAAATGCTCCGCAAAAAAGGCGTTGTCGGCAAATTCGTCGAGTTCTTCGGACCGGGTCTGGCCAACATCAGCCTCGCGGACCGCGCAACGGTAGCCAACATGGCACCGGAATACGGCGCAACCATCGGCTTCTTCCCTGTCGATGACGAAACGCTGGCTTACCTGCGCAACACCGGCCGCACCGATGAGCAGGTTGCTCTGGTAGAAGCCTACTACAAAGCACAGAACATGTTCCGCACCGCGGAAACCGAAGATCCTGAATTTACGGACATCATCGAACTCGACCTGGCCTCGGTCGTACCGAGCCTTGCCGGACCGAAACGCCCGCAGGACCGCATCGAGCTGACTCATATGAAGGACGCCTTCAACGACATCGTCCGCACGCCGATTGAAAAAGGCGGATACGGCCTGAGCGATGCCAAGATTGAAGAAAAAGTAACGGTTAAGCATAAAGACGGCTCTACCAGTGAAATGGGAACCGGCGCGGTCGTCATCGCGGCGATCACCAGCTGTACGAACACGTCGAACCCAAGCGTTATGCTCGGCGCAGGTCTCCTGGCCAAGAAGGCCGTGGCACGCGGCCTGAAAAAACCGGGATACGTGAAAAGCAGCTTGACGCCGGGTTCCCTCGTGGTCACCGATTACCTGCAAAAAGCGGGACTGCTTGAATCGCTGGAAGCCCTTGGCTTCTACGTAGCAGGCTACGGCTGCGCAACATGTATCGGTAACTCCGGTCCGCTTCCGGACGAAGTGAGCCAGGCGATCACCGACAACGACATGACCGTTGCTGCCGTGCTGTCCGGTAACCGTAACTTTGAAGGACGCGTTCACGCGCAGGTTAAAGCCAACTACCTGGCTTCGCCGCCGCTCGTTGTCGCTTACGCGCTGGCAGGTACGGTCAACATTGACCTGCAGAACGATCCGATCGGTTACGATCCGAACAACGAGCCTGTTTACCTGAAAGATATCTGGCCAACATCCGCGGAAATCAGAGAAGCAATCGGCTTGTCCGTCAGCCCTGAAGCGTTCCGCCGCAAATACGAGAACGTGTTTACCGCCAACGAGCGCTGGAACGCGATTCCGGTTCCGGAAGGCGAACTGTACGAGTGGGACGACAACTCCACGTACATCCAGAACCCTCCGTTCTTCGAGAATCTCGGAAACGGCCTGGCCGACATCGAGGATATCAAGTCCGCACGCGTGCTTGCCCTGCTGGGTGACTCCGTCACAACGGACCATATCTCCCCTGCCGGCAACATTTCGCCGACCAGCCCTGCAGGTCTGTACCTGAAGGAGCATGGCGTTGAACGCAAGGACTTCAACTCCTATGGTTCCCGCCGCGGTAACCACGAGGTCATGATGCGCGGTACGTTCGCGAACATCCGCATCCGCAACCAAGTGGCGCCGGGCACCGAAGGCGGCGTTACGACTTACCTGCCTACGGACGAAGTCGTGTCCATCTATGATGCTTCCATGAAGTATCAGGACAACGGACAGAACCTGGTCGTTATCGCCGGTAAAGAATACGGAACAGGAAGCTCCCGCGACTGGGCGGCCAAAGGCACGTTCCTGCTCGGCGTCAAAGCCGTCATCGCCGAAAGCTTCGAGCGGATTCACCGCAGCAATCTCGTCGGCATGGGCGTGCTTCCGCTGCAGTTCCAGGAAGGCCATGGCTGGAGCAGCCTGGGCCTCACCGGCCGCGAAACGTTCGACATTGTCGGACTCAGCAACGACATCAAGCCGGGCGAGAGCCTGACCGTCACCGCTACACGCGAAGATGGCACCAAGTTCGAATTCCCGGTAACGGCCCGTCTGGACAGCATGGTCGACGTGGATTACTACCACAACGGCGGCATTCTGCAAACCGTGCTGCGTCAAATGATCGCCAACCAATAATTTAGGTTTAAATAGGAAAGCCCCGCAGTGCCATGGACATGGCCTGCGGGGCTTTATTTTCATGGAAGGAATACCGTTTCTCCTCCCTATGATTGAGTCAGTTCATCATCTATTCTCATCAATTCCGTTCAGTACGCCAGCCGGCGCAGCAGTTCGGTCAGCACCTGAACCCCTTCCTCCAAATGCCCCGGCTCCGTATATTCCAGCGGCGAATGGCTGATGCCCTGCCGGCTGGGGACGAACACCATGGCCGTCTTGCAGTGCGAGGCAAAGATCTGCGCGTCATGCCCGGCTCCGCTGGGCATCCGCCGGTAAGACCGTCCCTGATCGACACAGATATCCTCGATCATGCCGGTCAGTCCGGCATCCATACCGATCGGGGCGACGTTCATCCACCGCTCCGTTGACACCTCCACGCCCCGCTCCCGTGCTCCATCTGCAATGATATCCAGCAGGCTTCCGCATGCCTCCTCAAGCCGGGCTCCGTCGGGATGGCGCACATCCAGCGTGAACGTCGCCTTTCCAGGGATGACGTTCGGCGTATTCGGGTAAAGCTCCATCTGGCCGACCGTCGCCACCAGCGGAGCGCCCAGCTCCTCGGCCCGGTCCATGATAGCCGTAATCATCGCGGCCGCAGCGCGGGCTGCATCCCTCCGGTATGCCATCGGCGTCGTGCCCGCATGATTCGCCTCTCCTTGGACATGGATCGTATACCGCTGGAGGCCGACGATCTGCTCCACGATGCCGATCGATCTGCCCTCCTGCTCCAGAATCGCGCCCTGCTCAACATGGAGCTCGATAAAGGCCTCTACGTCGCTGCGGGGACCCTGGCCCTGCGTGCCGGGGCCGAATCCCGCCTGCTCCATAGCCTGTACCAAAGACACTCCCTGCGCGTCCAGCGCATGCTCGACATCCTTGTATGTGGCGGTGCCTGTCATAAAGGTCGAGCCCCAATAATTGTAGGGGAACCGGCTCCCCTCCTCTTCGCAGAACGCCACGACCTCAATCGTTGTCCGGGGCATGCCGTATTGCTCCCGGAGGCGCGACAAAGCCGCCATGCCGGCGACGATACCGTACGCCCCGTCGTATTTGCCTCCGCGCTGTACCGTATCGACATGGGAACCCGTCAAAATGCACGAGCCGCTCCCGTCCGTTCCCTGAAGGCGTCCGCACAGGTTGCCGGCGTCGTCATAACGCACGCTCAAACCTAACTCCTCCATCTTGCCTGCTAAAGCTTCCTGCGCCTCCTTCCAGGAAGGCGTATATAAAAACCGGGTCACTCCGCCGTCTTCATCGGCTCCAAAGCTGCCCAGCCACTGGATCAGTTGTTCTGTCATCAACATGGCTGATTTACTCCCATTCTGCTTCCGGCGATCCGGATTTTTCTTCTTTTTCTTCATTTTCGTGATCCTCATTACAAACTGTATATTACCATAGCATTGCAGTCGTCAAATTTCCATATACTCTTCCAAAAAATTCATTCCGCGGCCTTCGGATCAGCTGTATATACGAACATTTTTATTTGTTTATTTGCACAAAGTTCGCCTTTAGCTTTGACGGCTTCAAATTATGCATGTTATAGTTACAGGACGCGAAACGATTATACAACAAGTAAAGGAGTTCACAAGTCATCATGAATCAGACGAATGCTTCCTGGCTGGATCGTTTTTTCAAACTGAGCCAATACAACACGAATGTCAAAACCGAAATCATTGCCGGTCTGACCACCTTTGTAACGATGGCCTACATCATCGTGGTTCAGCCGGACCTTATGAAAGCGGCCGGAATGAATCAAGGGGCCGTTATGGTCACCGTGCTGCTGGCGTCCGGCCTCTTCAGCATCATCATGGGCCTATATGCCAAACGCCCCTTTGCGGTAGCGCCCGGCATGGGCGGCAACGCCTTCTTCGCCTACAGCATCGTTGCTGCGGGCCTAGCCACCTGGCAGCAGGGTCTCGGCATGATCTTCATTTCAGGCGTCCTGTTCCTTTTGCTGACCTTCCTGGGTCTGCGTGAGACGATTTCCAAGATTATTCCTAAAAATATCAAGCACGCCATAGGCGCTGCCGTCGGCCTCTTCATCATCGGCACCGGCTTCTCCAACGCCAAGCTGATCGTTCAGAACAAAACCGGTACGCTGACGCTGGGCAGCCTGCACTCGCCGACCGTGCTGCTGTCCGTGATCGGACTGGTCATTATTCTCGGCCTGATGGCCCGCAAGCTGAAAGCAGCCGTTTTTCTCGGCATTCTGATCACATCGGTGATCGGCATTCCGATGGGCATCACCAAGCTGCCGCATTCGTTCGCAGATCTGTTCTCCCTGCCGCCGAATCCGTCGTCGATCATGTTCCAGGCGGATATTCCGGGCGCGCTCAAGCTGGCCTTTTTCCCGCTGCTGTTCACGTTCTTCACGGGTGAATTTTTCTCGACCATGGGCACCGTGCTCGGGGTCGGCGCAAAAGCCAATCTGCTGGACAAGGAAGGCAACCTGCCGGATATCAAAAAGCCGTTTATTGTGGACGGGCTGGCAACGGTTGGCGGTTCGCTGATGGGACAAACCACTATCACCACCTACATTGAATCGGCCAGCGGTGTGGAAGCCGGCGGACGCACGGGCCTGACCGCGGTAACGACAGGGATCGTCTTCCTGCTTGCCCTGTTCATTACGCCGATTATTCTGCTTATTCCGAGTGCGGCCACCGCTCCGGCGCTGATCATCATCGGCCTGTCCATGCTCGGGACGCTGAAGAATATCGATATGGACGAATGGGAAGAATCCCTTCCGGCACTCCTGACCGTCATCTCCGCCGGACTGACGTTCAGCCTGGCGAACGGGATCGTATTCGGCATTCTGTCTTACGTCATCATTAAGGTATTTGCAGGCAAAATCCGCGATATTCATATCGGCCTCTGGATTCTCTGCATACCGCTCGTTTATTACCTCTGGCTAAAATAATCTAAGGATAAGGAGATCGACCAGCATGAACCGCAACCTTATTGCCGCCGCGCGCGGCGATCGACCATTAGACTTGGCACTGAATAACGTTCAGTTCGTGAACGTGTTTACCGGAGAGATTTATCCTGCTGCCATCGGGATCGCGGACGGCACCATCGTGCATGTCACGGAACCGGGCGTTACGGAGCTTGAAGCAGAGCGCGTGGTGGACGGAAAAGGCCAGTTCGCCATTCCCGGCCTGATCGACACGCATCTGCATATCGAGAGCAGCATGCTCACCCCCGCGCACTACGCGGAAGTGGTGCTGCCGCACGGCACGACCCTGATCGTGACCGATCCCCACGAGATCGGCAACGTCCTTGGCGAAGGCGGCGTTCGCTACATGGTGGACGCCAGCCGCGAGCTGGACCTCCGCGTCATGACCCTCGCTCCTTCCTGCGTGCCGTCCGCACCGGCGGTTGAAACCGCAGGAGCCGACTTTACGCCGGAAGTCATCGAACGCATGCTGGCCTGGGAAGGCATCGACGGCGTAGCGGAAGTGATGAACTATCACGGGGTCATTCATGAGGACCCCCGTATGATGGGGATTCTGGAGGCGAACGAACGCGCCGGCAAAATCCCGCAGGGGCACGCGCCGACCGTCGTCGGGCGCGACCTGTCCGCTTACCTGGTCGCGGGTCCCGACTCCGACCATGAATGCCGGACCACAGAGGAAGCCATCGCCAAGCTTCGTGCCGGCATGATCGTCGACATTCGCGAGAGCTCCTTCTCGCTCAACATGGCGGAAGTGGCCAAAGCCATCGTCGGCAAGGGTTACCTGCCGAACGTGACACTGTGCACGGACGACGTCTTGGCATCCCACCTGATTGAACGCGGACATATCAACCATGTCGTCCGCCGTGCGATCGAGGAAGGCATCCCGGCCGTGGATGCGGTCCGGTACGCCACCCTGAACGCGGCGAACCGCCTGAACCGCAAAGACGTCGGTGCGCTTGCGCCAGGCCGGCTGGCCGACATCGTCCTGGTCGATGCCCTGGAGACCATGAACGTCTCGGACGTCTGGATCGGCGGGAAGCATATCGTCGAAGGCGGTGCGCTGATCGAGCGTCAGCAGCATCTGGAGCCTCCGGCTGAATACCTGCAAACGGTGCATTTGCCGGAAATCCGCGAGGATGACCTGCGCCTGACCGTTGCCGATCCAAATGCATCGGAAGCTCGCGTGCGGATCATCGAATATGATTTTAAACCAGGTGTGCCTACCGGCTTTATCGAAGCGGTGCTGCCCGTGAAGGACGGCCAGCTCGTTCCCGAAGCCTATGACGGCCACAAAGGCCCGCTGAACCGTGTTGCGGTGTGGAACCGCCATGGGGTGAACAACAACAAGGCCTTGGGACTGCTGGCCGGATTCGGCGTTGTAGAAGGCGCAGTGGCGACGACGGTCGCGCATGACAGCCATCACCTGGCGGCGCTCGGCGTCAGCACGGCGGATATGGTCATTGCCGCCAATGAACTGCGCAAACGCGGCGGAGGCATGATCGCCGTGAAGGACGGAGAGGTCGTCGCCTTCCTGCCCCTTCCGCTCGCAGGACTGATGAGCCTCGAGGAGGGCGAGGTGCTCGCGCCGAAAATCAATCAATTCGTCGATGCGATCCAGGCCGAGATCCTGCCCGGCAAAAACCCGATTCACCGTATGATCATGGTCACGCTGCCGGTCATTCCGCAGGCCAAAATCACCGACCTCGGGCTGGTGGATGTGGACAAGCAGGAGCTTGTGCCGATGATCATCGAAACGAAATAAAGGCGCCTGCGAAGGGCGCCTACCAGTACGGATCCACACAAATACTTAAACATTGCCGGAGAAAGCCCCCGCATGCAGACCGAGTTGACTCGGCACCGCCATGCGGGGTATTTTTTTGATGACACAGCCCTACTCGTTGATACCGTGGGACGTTGAATAACTGTCTATGATGACGATCGTATCCACGATTCCGTCGTACTCCAGCGCGCTGAAGATCAGCAGATTTTTGGCTTCCTTATCGTTCTTGGGCTTATTCTCCTTCAGAAGCACCCGCTTCTTCATATCAAAGACATACGTTAATTGGGAATCCGGTATGGTCGGCATATGAACATCCCCGTAAATACTTTCGAACTGGTCTTTATGCATGCCGATCTCGGCATTTAAGGCAGTTTTATAATGATCCTTCGCTTCTTCCTCGAGCCGGATAGCGGCAACCTTGCCGTCCCGATAAAATGCGTAGACACCGAAGGCATATTCAAACTCTCCCTCTCTCCTTTCTTTGCCTTGGCCCAATACGGCCTCAGCGTCCGCCTGCTTCATTCCATAATAAACCTTTCTTCCATCCGCCTTGCTGACAATGCCCAAATCCTCCACGGTGAACTTCTTTTCATCCTCCTTTTCACTGCTGCTGCAGCCTCCCAATGCCAATATAAACAAGATCAGAAGAACGCACGCGGTTCTCATGAATCTCCCCCCATTTTTTAAATTTACTAAATTTTACAACAAATAAGGCGATGCGCCAATCTCCGTTTCTGGCCTCAAAAAAACGTCACCTGATGTTTCATTCTTTTGACAGAAGGGTAAAAAGAAACAAATTCCATGGCATAAGGAGGCCTGCAGAATGATACATATGCATGGCATCATGCCCTATCACCCGTCTTACCCTAAGCCGCAGCCCGTTAACCGGCCGGTGAAGGAAAATGCGGACAAGAATAGGAGCTTTCAAGAGATTTTGCAGGAGAAAATCAGCCAGAACCGCTGATACATCGAGGTCGCTGCTAGTCGGACACCAGGCGGAATCACAATCACGCCGATCAGCTGTATAAATTAGAAAGACCGTGCGCATGATGCGTACGGTCTTTCTCTGTTCCGGTTAACATTTGCAAGTACCTATGCCGACACCCGGCCGCCCGGCAGTGATCTTCGATATTGGGTGGACAAAAAAGCCATATACTTTTTAAGACCGACCCAGCTGAAGAATGCGATCCCTCCAATGATGGCGCCAACGATCGCCGCGACCACCATGCTGTATTCCGTCGGGACCTCCATGCCGGGTACGCCCATGCTGATCCAGGTCGCGCCGAAAGTACGAATGACGCCTGCGACCAGAATCAACAAGGTGCTAAAGCCAAAGCCGTAGGCAATCACGGCCAGGACCGGGATGACCATGATGCTCAGCAGCCCAGTCGTGCAGTAGAACAACGCCATAGCCAAAATATCGCGGAAAGATCCGCTCCGATGCCCCTCGACGAAGTGCTGGCTCCGGTACGCCTTGGCGAGTTTGCGGGGATCGCCCAAACGCGACAGGATCGCCGCCTCCGGCTGCCCGTTCGCGATACCCTCTGCAATATGGCTCTCGATTTCCATAACGGCATCCATCCGCTCTTCATCGGGAAGCTTCTCCAAGTACTTGTTCAATTTCTCTAAATAAGACCTTCCATATGGACTGATCATAAGATCTCTCCTCCATAGATTTGAATTTGATCGACGCTCCGGCTGATCTTGTTCCACTCAGCAGACATCATCTCCACAAGCCGGTGCCCCGAAGGGGTCAGGCTGTAATATTTGCGCGGCGGTCCTGCCTCCGATTCCTTCCAGAACGATTCGATGTATTGATCCTTTAGCAGCCGGCGAAGCAGCGGATAGAGTGTTCCCTCCGTCACGGCGAGCGGCTCCCACTGATCCAGCAGCGTCACAAGCTCGTATCCGTATCTCGGCTGCATGGCGATAAGCTGCAAAATGCAGTATTCCAGGATGCCTCTGCGGACCTGTGAAGTCCATTCCGACATTTCCATTTCGTTTGTCCGCTCCCTTCGTCACCATAATAACACCAGGTACTTTGCTTTGCAAGGTACTATGTCAAAATAGTTTTCGAAAACTAATTACAGTCATACGTGCGATAGTTCGGCGAACTATTTACAACCATATGTCCATTAGTTTGGCGAACTGATTTCAGTCATGCGTCCATTAGTTCGGCGAACTAATTACAGTCATACGTCCATTAATTTGGTGAACTATTTACAACCATACGTGCACTAGTTTGGCGAACTATTTACAATCGCACGCGCGTCTGCTATATTTGTTGTATAACAGATGTTCATGCTCTAACAATAAATATGACCTACGCAGCATGTTGATGAAAGGAGGCTTATCATTGATTATCCGGTTGGATATGCAGTCCGACGTGCCCATTTACACACAGCTCATGAATCAGATCATCGAAGGAATCGCCAGCAAACAGCTGGCCCCGGGCGAGTATCTTCCCTCCGTCCGCAGCCTTGCCTCGGATATCGGCGTGAACCTGCACACCGTCAATAAGGCTTACACACTGCTCAAGCAGGAAGGATTTATTCAAATTCACCGGCAAAAAGGGGTCGTCGTAAACCCCGACGGTATGCCGGGAATTACCCCCGATTATCAGCACAAACAGGAAGCTCAGCTTAGACCCGTCATCGCTGAAGCCATCTGCCGGGGCATGGATAAAGCGGAGCTGCTGCGGATCGTGGAAAGCTTTTACGACGAAATCACCCAAGAACCAAAGGAGAATGCCTAATGTACTGGATATCCGTTTTGTTTCTGATCGCCATGTTCGTTCCTCTGTCGCTGTCCCTGATCTGCATGCCTTATTTGACGCGGGAAACCGTCAGCTTCGGCGTATCGGTCAGTGAAGCCGTGTATCACAGCGCTCCGCTGCGCCGCATGCGTAAGCAGTATGTATGGGCCAGTTCAGTCTCATATAGCGTGCTGCTGATCGCCTGCCTCCTCGCCATGCTGACCGTGCCGGAAAAGCAGCAGCCTTCCATCATCTCAGGTTTCGTGCTGCTTCTGATCGCCGCTTCGGCAGTTATCAATCTGATTTTTTATACGAAAATGAAACGGTACAAAGCCACACTCCCTCCGGAGAAGTTGAATCCTTCCGTCGTGGCAGTGGATACGTCATTCCGCAGTGAGAACAAGCTGGTCTGGTCGAATAAATGGTTCCTGATCCATGGTGCCGTTACTGTGATCAGCGCCGCCCTCGCCCTGGCCTACTACGATAAAATCCCGGACACGCTGAACATGAAGTTCAACTGGCAGGGCGAAGTGACCCGAACGGCAGCCAAATCGTACCGGACGGTTCTCGGCCTGAACTTGATGCAGCTTGTAATGATCGGGATCTTTATGACCACGAACTGGTCGATCCTACGCAGCAAGCAGCAGCTTGACCCGGCCAATCCGCAGCAGTCGGTACGCCGTAACGCCGCCTTCCGCCGCAGATGGTCCATGTTCAACGTCGCGGCCGGCCTCATGATGGTGCTGCTGTTCTCGTTCGTTCAGTACAACATGATCTATCCGCTGAGCCGGGAGGTTATGATGCTTGTCAGCCTGATGATGCCCCTTTTGATCGTCGTGCTGGCCATCGTGCTGGCCTTTTCCACCGGCCAGGGCGGACGGCGGATCGGCGGTCCATCTTCCGGTTCCGGGGCAACGCATGTCGTTAATGATGATAAATACTGGAAGCTCGGCAATATTTATTTCAATCCGCAGGACCCCGCCCTGTTCGTGGAAAAACGTATGGGCATCGGCTGGACGGTCAACTTCGGCAGACCCGGCGCCTGGATTTTCCTGGTCGGTATCTTAGCTGTGATCATCATCGCTGCCCGAATTGTAAGTTAACCCGCCGGAACGCGATGTGTCATATTATCATTCGGGGATATCCCCTTTAGGAGGAATATTTATGAAAAAGAAACGAACCCTAAGCGCGGTGGCTGCTGCTTCCCTGACGGCCATCAGTCTGTCCGTCCCTGCGGCGGCTGCTGCCGAAACTCCGGACGCTGCATCCTTCGTCTCCATTCGCGAAACCGCAGTTCGATTGGGCGCCGAAGTCAGCTGGGACTCGACTCAGCGCTCGGTGACCGTCACAAAAGAAGGTACGAAGCTGGTACTGACCATCGGGCGCTCCACCGCCGTACTGAACGGCAAAACCGTGCCGGCCGGAGGAACTGTCCGGATTACCGGCCAACAGGCGATGGCTCCGGCCGCCTTCCTGTCGGCAGCATTGGGCGGCACAGAGAGTGCCGAAGGCCCTTCTCAAGCCGCCGCCGACAATGCCGACTTGTTCCTTCAGGCCTTGCGGGCCGGGAACGGAGCCGAGGCGGCCAAGGTCATGAGCCCCGCCCTGCAGCAGGCCCTGCCCGCTCAAACGCTGAGCGGCCTGTGGAAGAACTACGAGAGCGTCTACGGCCAAGTATCGTCAGTAGGCGGCAAGCAGGAAAGCGACAATGCCGTCCACCATAATGTGGCGTATACGCTGCAGACGGCGGCCGTACCGCTTCAGATCACCCTTCGCCTGAATGCAGACCGCCTGGTGGACGATCTGAACATCGGCCCGGTCTCGGCGGGAGGATACCGGCCTCCGGCTTATGATCGCCCAGAGGCTTATACCGAGCGGGAGATCCGGATCGGCGAAGGGGAATGGGCTCTTCCCGGAACGCTGACCCTGCCTGTGGGCCAAGGACCGTTTCCTGCCGTCGTGCTCGTTCACGGCTCCGGTCCGAACGACCGGGACACCTCCATCGGCGGAGCCAAGCCGTTCCGCGACCTGGCGGCGGGATTAGCCGCCAAAGGCATCGCCGTCCTGCGCTACGACAAGGTCACGTTTGAGCATACCTTTAAAATCGCCGCCAACCCGAAATTAACCGTCAAAGAAGAGACGGTTGACGATGCGCTGTCGGCGGTGAAGCTGCTGACCCAAACCCCGGGCGTCGATCCCGCCCGGATTTACGTGGCGGGACACAGTCAGGGCGGATATGCGATGCCGCTCATCGTTGATGCCGATGCCAATGCCGGCCGGAACATCGCCGGCACTATCCTGCTGTCCGGCCCGAGCTCTTCATTTATCGACGTTGTCGTGGAGCAGCAGGAGGAATTGATTTCCCGCGTGAAACAACTGGGTCAGGATCCTGCGCCTTACGAGCAGCAGGCAGCCGTGTGGACCCAGGCCGCCAAGCTGCTGGACGACCCGCAGTATTCGGTCACGCACCTGCCGGAGAGCTTTCCGATTCCACCGGCTTACTGGTGGTACGATAAGAAGGATTACAAGCCAGCCGAATTAGCCAAAACGCAGAGCGGCCCGATGCTTGTCCTGCAGGGCGAAAACGACTGGCAGGTGCCGATGCATGAATTTGAGCAGTGGAAGAAAACATTAAAAGGCCGCGCCGATGTGGAGTATAAGTCATTCCCGAAAGTAAACCATCTGCTTGCCGAATATGACGGCCTCTCCACCGGCGCGGAATACGCGCAGCCTTCCAACGTGACACCGGCAATCATCGATACGATCGCAAGCTGGATCGGCAAACAGAAATAGACCGGACTTTAAGGCGTCGGCCGGCAGCGGGAACCCCGACACTGGATGGCTCAGACGCCCGCCAGCTAATAACGCCACTAAGATACACGGCAAGCCCCTTGCACCGGATCAAGGGGCTTGTTTTTTGTGTCTTCCTATTGAGGTTGCTAAACCCATCGATGTTTGGAATGTTTGGGATGTGTGGATTTCTGGATTTGTGGTCACGTCCTCCCTCCCCTGCGCGGATCCGCGGATGGATTTCCCGCCGGAACTCTGGGATAATGTGGTTTAGAATCTGATTGCTTCATACCTATTCCAATTTCATGCTTAGGAGGCCCTGTCCATGAGTGAAAAACGTCCCATTACCGCCGATGACTTGTACCGGATGCATTGGGTCAGCGACCCTGTCGTATCCCCCAAGACCGGCGCTGTCGCGTACATAGCGAAAACCGTTAACGACCAGCATGGGGGCTACACCTCCCATATTCGCCTGATCTCGCCGGACGGCCGGGAGGATACCGCCTTTACCGCCGGCGAGCAGGACGCCTCGCCAGCGTGGTCTCCCGACAGCTCCAAGCTGGCCTTTCTGCGCAAGAAGGGCGATGCCCGCCAAGTCTGGGTCATGCCCGCGCACGGCGGCGAAGCCCAGGCCGTAACGGAGCTGAGGCACGGCGTCAGCGCCTTCAAATGGGCGCCCGACGGCAGCGCCCTTCTGCTCCGCGCCGAGGCTCCTTCGGCCGATGAAGCCGTCGGTGCGGACTCCGGAGCCAAAGCGGAGAAGGCCGGCGAGGACAAACAGCCGGACGAAAAAATCATTCATCGTATAAAATACAAGGCCGACGGCGCCGGGCTGTGGAATGACCGCAGAACGCATCTGTTCGTTCACGATCTTGCCACTTCCGCATGTACGCCGGTTACTTCGGGCGACTTCGATGTGTCTTCGTTCCATTGGTCGCCGGACGGCAGCCGCATCATCTATACCGCCACCCATGCCTCCGCTTCCTTCCTGGATCCGGACCTCCGCCTGACCAACGATTTATTCGTGGCGGAGCGGGACGGCGGAAACGTCCGCCAATTGACCGACGGGCGGCTGAGCATCGGGCCCATCGCCTACACGCCGGACGGCAGCCATATCCTTATGCTGGCCGACGACTTGAACTGCGGCTTTGCCACGCTGACGCGCATCTACCTGATTCCCGCTGAAGGCGGCGAGGCACGCGCCTGCTATGAGGACCTGGACGTACAGCTCGGACACGCCTGCGTTGGCGATATGCGCGCGGGAGCCGGCAGTCCGCCCGTCTTCAGTGAAGACGGCAAGTACGTCTTCCTGCAGCTGAGCGAGGACGGCGGCGTCAAGGTCGCCCGCTTTGCGCTGGACGGCTCCGATTACGAGATCATCGCCGGCGGCGACCGGGAAATTTACCAGTTCGCCCTGGCACCGGAAGGCATGCTGATTCTCGCTTCCGCAGATACGCTTCATCCGGGAGATCTGTTTGCCTTTGACATGGCAAACGGTGAAGAGACCCGGCTGACCGACTGCAACAAGGAACTGTTCAGCGAGCTTGCGCTGAGCGAGCCGGAAGCCTTCCGCTTCGAAGCCTCGGACGGGTGGCCAATCCAGGGCTGGATCATGAAGCCGGTCGGCTTCAAGGAAGGCTCCAAGGTGCCGGCCGTTCTGGAAATCCACGGCGGCCCCCAAGCGATGTACGGCTGCACGTTCATGCACGAATTCCAGCTGCTCGCCGCGGCGGGATTTGCCGTATTCTACACGAACCCGCGCGGCGGCCACGGGTATGGCCAGGCCCATGTCAATACGGTCCGCGGCGATTACGGCGGACGCGACTACCAGGACCTGATGGATGCGGTGGACTATGTCCTGTCCGCCTATGACTACATCGACGACGCCCGGCTCGGCGTCACCGGCGGCAGCTACGGCGGCTTCATGACGAACTGGATCGTCGGGCATACCGACCGGTTCCAAGCCGCCGTCACCCAGCGTTCGATCTGCAACTGGGTGTCGTTCTACGGCGTCAGCGATATCGGGTACTATTTTACCGAGGACCAGATTTGGGGCAATCCGTGGGACGATCTGGAGAAGCTGTGGAAGCATTCCCCGATCGCTTACGTGAAGCAGGTGAACACCCCGCTCCTGATCCTGCACGGGGAGCAGGATCTCCGCTGCCCGATCGAGCAGGGAGAGCAGATGTTCGTGGCGCTTAAGCGCCTTGGCAAGGAAGCGCAGTTCATCCGTTTTCCGGGAGCCGACCACAACCTGTCCCGCAGCGGCAATCCGCATCTGCGCACCCGCCGGCTGACTCATATCGTACGCTGGTTTGAAGAGCATATCGAGCACTGATTTCACTGATGCCATTGATTTCTAATTCATAAATTCTATAATCTAGAAAAAGCCCGCCATACCGGATTTCCCCGGTATGGCGGGCTTTCTCTATAACGATGACGCAGACAGTTTGTTTACTTATTCTCTTCATCCGTTCACAACCTCAGTGGGCTTACGTCCGTTTACGGAATCATCAGCCCCATTTCCCGCGCCGCTTCGATCAGCACGGGAGCAAACTCATTCAGCGTTTCGCTGGACAGCCGGCTCACCGGGCCGGACACGGACAGGGCGGCGGCGACACGGCCGTTCCGGTTCACGATCGGCACCGCCACCGCGGCGGCGCCGGGCTCGCGCTCCTCGATGCTCGTCGCATAGCCCCGCTCGCGGATATCCTGCAGCTGCCGCACATAGCTGCCGCCCTTCACCAGCTCCGCCCAATCCGGATCGCTCAGGAGCTCCTCCTGATCGGCAGGCGCGGCAAACGCCACCAGCACCTTGCTCGACGCTCCCACCGTAAGCGGCAGGCGCGCCCCGACCTGCGCCACCCTCCGGATGGCCTGGTTGCTCTGCACCGCCTGGATCCGCAGACGGTCCTTCCCGTCCCGCAGGTACAGGCTGACCGTCTCACCCAGCCGGTCGCGAAGCCGCTCCATCGCCGGCAGCAGCAGCACCGCCGGATCGTCGCTTTGCGATAAATGTGTGGACAGCTCCCACACTTTAATGCCGAGCCGGTATTTCTCCGTCGCCGCATCGCGGACGACGAAAGCCTTCTCCTCAAGAGTCGTCATCAGCCGATGGACGGTGCTCTTGTGCAGTCCGATCATTCCGGCGATTTCGGTCAATCCCAGCTCGCTGTTCTGCGTAAAACACATCAATATATCCAGTGCCCGTTCAACGGCACGAACCGTTAATTTGCGGTCTTCCATTCCGATCCCGCCCCTCAAATGTTTCACCACATGAAACATGGTTACATAAATTATAAGAAATTCGCCGGATAAAGTCTATATTTTATTCTTTGACCATCTTCCAGGAAAATGCCAATACGTACGCTGCTAGTGCAAATGTCCGGCTTCGCTGCACACTCTCTCATCACCGGGTGCCCATCGCATGTTCAAGTTCATGCCGCTTGGGGTGCTCTATGCGCATGTCCGCATGAGACGGACAAGGGCAGCCTTCATGTGAACCATAGGGCGATTTACTATTACAATTGTCTAACAATTGTCCGCCCCGGATTGACTTTGACCTCAGGCTTGCATAGGATATAGAGTAAAATTTTATCTGTTTCGTAATCGAAGCCCGGAAGTTAAACTTAATATAGTAAAGTATTTATAAGGAGGGGCACGCATGAACATGACATCCCGTAACGACGTACATCTTCCCCGCCCCCTGCCCGATACACCATTACCGTTATCTACGCGAATGATTCGCTTTAAGCATATTTTGGTGGCACTGCTCTTGTCCGTTGTATTTTTCCTGCTCTTCTGTTTCATTGCGCTGCATGCCTACATCGCCTGGGTGTTGTCCAATCCGACAGTCGCCCCCTTGTACTCCAATCCGATGCAGGCCAAGTCCATGAAATACGAGGACGTCACGTTCCCGGCCCATGACGGCAGCCGGATGATGCAGGGGTGGTACATTCCCGCCGCAGGATCAACCAAGACGATCGTGTTCAGTCACGGGTACGGCGCGAACCGGGAGGAAACCTGGATCCCGATGTACGATTTGGCGCATTTCGCCCACCGCTTAAATTTTAACGTCATTATGTTCGATTACGGTTTCGCTTCCCAGAACAGCAAAGCCGTCGCGACGGGCGGCAAGGTGGAAGCCCAGCAGCTGCTGGGGGCCATCGATCTGGCCAAGCAGCGCGGGGCCAAGCAGATCGTGGTATGGGGCTTCTCGATGGGCGCTGGCACCGCCCTTCAGGCCGGACTGCAGACTAAGGATGTCGACGCCATGATTCTCGACAGCACCTTCCTGCTCGAGCCGGATACGCTGTACCATAACATCAAAAATCAGATCGACCTGCCGCGGCATCCGTCGCTGGAAATTCTGCAGCTGCTGTTCCCGGTACTGAACGGCACGAGCCTGAACCAGATTCCATACCAGCAGGTCAAAAAAGAGGATTATCCGTTCCCGATCTTCTTTATCCACGGGACGGAGGACGAGAAGGCACCTTATCCAATCGCCGAGAAGCTTGCCTCCAACCAGACCAATCCGTATTCCGACGTCTGGATTGTGAAAGGCAGCCACCACGAGCTGATCTTCCGCGAACACTCACGTGAATACCTGCGCCGGGTGTCCACCTTCCTTGGCAATATCAAGCTGGCTGAGCAGAAGGATATCGACAAGGATCCAATGATAAGAAAAACGTCTATCGACGTACCTTCAAAGAAGACAGACCGCGATTAACTGAAGTTTTTCTTGCGATTATAGAATGGTTCAGCTTCGCTGAAATTTATAAATTCTATAATCTTCAAAAAATAGCTGTACAAACAAAAGAGGGCACGCCCCCTTCCGGGCGTGCCCTCTTTCTATATTGCCGTCATTATTCTTTGATCAAAGACAGAAACTCCGCTCTCGACGCCGGGTCTTCACGGAAAATGCCGCGTACGCCGGAAGTCACCGTCTTGCTGCCAGGCTTCTTCACGCCCCGCGAACACATGCACAGATGCTCGCCTTCCACAACGACCATCACGCCATGCGGCTGCAGCACATCGACCATAATGTCGGCGATTTGGGACGTAATCCGCTCCTGTACCTGCAGACGGCGGGTGACCGCCTCGACCAATCGGGCCAACTTGCTGAGTCCGGCAATTTTCCCGCTCGGGATGTAGCCGATATGGACCTTGCCGAAAAACGGCGCCATATGATGCTCGCATTGGCTGTAATACACGATATCCTTGACGATCACCAGCTCCTCATGATTCTCGTCAAAGGTCACGCCCAGCACATCACGCGGGTCCACCTCATATCCGGCGAAAATTTCCTCGTACATCCGGGTTACACGGGCGGGTGTCTCAAGAAGCCCTTCCCGCTCAGGATTTTCACCGATCAGCTTCAAAATTTGCTCAATATGGTACTCGATCTTCTCGCGGTTCTCACCAACCCGCGCGTTCACGTAATCTTTCACGCCAGCCACAGCACTTCCTCCTATCGCTACCCCCTGCTTCTCTGTAGACGTTCTATGCCGAGGGGATTATTTCTTCTTGCGGCCTTGACCTTGTGCCGGGCCCTTCTTACCGGAAACCTGCTGATTTTTCATCATCTGCTGCGCCTTCTGCATCTGGCGCCCGTTCAGGTTGTAACCCATCTGCTTGGCC
This sequence comes from Paenibacillus sp. OAE614, assembly GCF_040546645.1. NCBI lineage: Bacteria > Bacillati > Bacillota > Bacilli > Caryophanales > Paenibacillaceae > Paenibacillus > Paenibacillus sp. OAE614. The sequence goes on from NZ_JBEPOD010000001.1 coordinate 6,044,069, forward strand.
ATCTTTTGCAGCATTTGCGGGTCATTCTGCATTTTTTCCATTTGCTTGCGCAGATAATACACGCCGATAAAAAACCCGCCGACCAAGCCGACGATCAGCGTAATAATTGGAATTACATATTGCATATTCCGCCACCCCTATAAGTATAAATCGATTCCTTCGCGCGTGCCTGAGCAGCACGAACCTATCATAGCATGTCCAAATGCGGCTCGCAAATGAATTCTAGGCCAATACAGCCTCGATAAATACGGTTGTTTCCTGCGCCAAATCCAACTCTTTAATATCCAGGTGACCCGCTTCTCCGCGCACGATCCGGACGACCGGACGTCCCGGTAGCCCCCGGTGCTGACGGACGACAAGCCCCGTCTCCTTGTTCGACAGCCTGACGGCCGTCCCGTTAGGATAGATCGACACCATCCTTGTAAACTGTACCAGCACGCCGTGATCAAGCTGCTTCTCCGACATGGCCATCATTTGCTCGCAGGCTTCGTGCGGCATCAGCTTCCGGTCCGAAGGCTTCAGCGGATGAATCATCCGGTCGTAAGCATCCGCGGCGGCGACGATTTTGGCATATAAATGAATCTCGTCTCCGGTCAGTCCCCGGGGAACGCCCAAGCCGTCTACCCGCTCATGGTGTTGAAGGGCGACGTGGGCAATCAGCAGGCCGAACTCCCGTTTGTTCTTCAGCTTTTCGAACCCGCGCCAGGTGTGATGGCTCTTGGAATCAGGGAAAAGCTCATCCAGCTCCCGCATGCCGCTCTTGCCGATATCATGCAGCAGGGCGCCCGTAGCAAGCTCTTTGACCTGCTGATAATTCAGGCCCATGTTGACGCCCATCACCGTAGACAGTAGGCATACATTCATCGCGTGCACATACTGGCTGTTGTCGATGGTGCGGACATCCGTAAGCTGCACGAGCAGCTCCTTGTTGTTCATCACGTCCTCCAGGAGATGGTCCACGCTGGCGCCGATCAGCTGGGTATTCCATTCTTTCCCCGACCGCACAGCCTCGAAGGTGTCGCTCATCTCCTGAATCAGACCCTGTTTGGTAGCCTCGTTGAGGATGTCCTCTGTATCCACGTCCGCAAACAGCGGATCCTGAATATAGAGCATCGTGACCCCGATTCGGTTCAGCGTATTGATCATATAAACGGTAAGCTGGACTCCCGCCGACAGCAGCACCGTCCCATTCCCGGAATAAATGGTTTTCCCCAAAAATTGACCGGGCTCCACACTTTCAATGCCTACATACCTCATGAACGTTCCCCCGATTGGTTACTTAATCGGCCCATCCCTTTCTTTCGGGCAGGGAGTTCTCCAAGGTCAAGAGATGGCGCTTGATCTCCATCCCTCCGCCATATCCTACGAGACTGCCGTCGGCGCCGATCACCCGGTGACACGGGACGATCAGCGGTACGGGATTTTTGTTGTTGGCACCGCCGACGGCACGGACGGCCTTCGGTCTGCCAATCGCATTTGCGATATCTGCATAGGATCGGATCTCTCCATAAGGAATATCGGCAAGCGAGCTCCAAACCTGAAGCTGGAACGGCGTTCCCCGCATATCCAGCTTCACGTCGAACGTCTTGCGTTCCCCTGCAAAGTACTCACCCAGCTGGCGCTTCGCCTCTGCCAAACGCTCATCATCCTGAACGAAATCACCGCCGCCGCACCAGGTGCGGGACCATTTCTGGAGAACCGCCTCCTTGACGTTAAACGGTCCGAACTCGATCAGGCACAGCCCTTTCTCCGTTGCGCACAGCGTCAGCGGGCCGATCGGAGAAATCATCTCCGAATAATAGACCGTTTCCTTCTCGCCTCCCAGACCGGGAGAAAAATCATCCGCAGCCATTTCGGCATCTGCGGGTTGTCCGCTTCCAGCGGGCTGAAGCTTTTCCTGCGCTTCTCTCATCATGTCTATCACCTTCTCGTCTTGTTCTGAAGCCAGACCTTTATTCAGCCAATTCAAAGCTTCTTCCCCTCCTATCCGGCCCAAAGACCACGCTGCGGCACCCCGCAGTTCCGGTCTTGGGTCTTCCAGCAGCACCCGGCCGAGGCGGGGCACCGCCGATGTATCCTTGAAGTTGCCGAGCGCAATCACGGCGTTGCGCTGAATCGGCTTGCGGCCGCGCCAGGCGGCTGCGCTTTCCCCAAACTTCTCCTTGAACTCCTTATTACTCAAATCCAGAATAGGCAGCAGCAGCGGCTTGTCCTTCTCGGGATCCGGCAGCAGATACTCATGATGCGTCCAGTTCTTCCCCTTGTTCTTTGGACAGATGACCTGGCAGGTATCGCATCCATACAGCCGGTTGCCGATCTTGCGCATCACCTCGTCCTCCAGAAAGCCCTTGGTCTGGGTCAAAAAGGAGATGCACCGCTGCGCATTGAGCTGGCCGGGGCCGACCAGCGCTCCCGTCGGGCATGCGTCGATGCACATCGTGCAGTCGCCGCAGTCCTCCGTGACGGGCGTATCCGGCGGAAACGGAATGTTGGTCACCATCTCCCCGAGGTAGATCCATGAACCCCATTTAGGCGAAATGATGCAGCAGTTCTTCGCGCTGAAGCCGATGCCGGCCCGCTCCGAAACCGCCCGGTCCACCAATGCCCCGGTATCCACCATGCTCTCCATCACCGCATCCGGCACCCGCTCCCGGATAAATGCCTCAAGCTTGCCCATAGCGTCCCGCAGCACCTGATGGTAATCCCGCCCCCACGCAGAACGGGCAAGGATCCCCCGGTATTGTCCAGGCACCTGCTTGGGCTTGTGTTCCATTTTGGATGGATAGGCTACGGCGATAGCAATGAGGGAGGCGGGCTGTGCATCGGGGAGTGCCGGGGTGACGCGTTTGTCCAGATCCGGCTCTTCAAAGCCGGATTCGTAACCAAGCTTGCGGTGGTTCTCGAGAATCGATTTCAGAGAGACAAACGGGTCAGCCGAAGCAAAACCGATATCGTCAATGCCGAACCCGGCCGCCGCCTCTTTAATGTCCTGTTTCAGCTGCTCCCACGGCGAAGCCGAAGGAGCATACGCAGCCTGTGGTTTACCTGATGTCATTTCTCCTTGCGGCCTCCTTTCCGTTAAGAGTCGTTCCATAATGTCTTACAGCGATCTCGCTTTGGACAACGGCCAGAAAATAAATTCGGCCCGCCCCACGATGGCGCTCGCTTCCACGCTGCCGAAGGAACGGCTGTCCCGGCTTGCGCCGGCATGCCGGTTGTCCCCCATCACAAAATAGTGATCCTTGTCCAGCTTGACCGGGCCGAAATCCGCATCCTGAATTTCCACCTCGGTGTAAGGCTCGCTCTGCTCCTTACCGTTCACGTACAGCTTGTGGTTCTTCACTTCCACGGTGTCACCAGGCACGCCGATGATCCGCTTCACCAGAAATTCCTTTTTCTCCGGACCATTGCTCGGGTCGCGAAGCACGACGACCTCGCCATGCTTCGGTGCGGTAAAATCATATACGATCTTATCGACAAACAGCCGTTCCTGCTCTACCAGCGTCGGCTGCATCGACTGCCCGCGGACCATGGACAGATTAAAAACGAATAAATTCAGCAGCATCATAATGACAAATGCGATAACCAGTGTTTTGGCCCAGTCCCAGAATTCGGACAGCCAGCCGCGCTTGCCTGCCTGCTCTCCCGGCGTTGTAACCGGAACCGGCTCGGGGCGGCCTTGCTCCCGCTGATCGACTTGATTCATGCTACACCTCATTTTTATGACAAATTCCCATATATACAGAAAAGCATATCTTCGGGCCTTTTGCAACGGCGCGTAGATATGCTCAAGTATAGTAAATATTGCTTATTCACGATATGGATGTACGTTTTCTCCGTAATACCAAAGGGTCGTTATCTCTATTGCGGCGCGACAATGCTAAGTTTCTGGAATGCCTGCAGCACCTTGTTGGCCCCGTAGCCCATCGCCTCATACAGAGGCATCGCGGCCTTGTTATGCTCGTCTCCTGCAATCATAATTCCGCTGACCTTACGCTGCTGGAACCGGCCTTCCATCATGGTGACCAGTGCCTTTCCAATTCCCTTGCGGCGGTAATCCGGATGGATGGCAATACGATAGTAGAAGCCGTGGTTATGCTCGATCGTGCCGATCAAGGCACCGACGATCTGTTCATCCTCTTCTGCAACCATAATCAGGTCGGAATCCCAGTAGAGCTGCCTGGAGAAAGGTTCGATCGTATTCTCGTAGCATTCTTCGGATAACGCGATTTGCAGCAGCTCGTTGACACGAGTCGCATCACTTAACTGAAAGGAACGAACATGCATGTTTAAATCTCCCTTTTCGTTAGCTTTATAGGATTAAGGGGATTTTCAGGGAAAACAAAAAAACCCTCTAATCCAAGGTATAGTATTACGACAAAAACCGTGAAAATCCTTCTTTATCATCCATTAAACCATAGTTTACTTTAAAAAACACGCGTTTTCTTTTGAAAGCGCTTTATGGCAAGCGTTTTCATTCTATGATTTGTAAATTTTCCATATAATGGACTAGTTTTGCAGCATAATCCTTCGGGATTTGGGTAAAGGATAACAAATGCGTCTTTCGGCATGCCTTCACGGAATCCAAAAAAGTTTTTTCTCGCGATGAAAGAATGGCTCTGCCCGCATGGATCATTTGAGGTTCCCACACGAAAGGCTGCCGTCAAGTCCGTTCCAATACAGCTGGCAAGCCCGCCTCAGGATTAATTCGACTTTGTAAACATAAATGTTGATTTAATCGAAAAAATACGGTTTAATAGAAATGGAATCACATTCCATGCTACATACTTATGCCGATAAAGGGCTCTTTTGGACAACAAAAGCGTTCCTTTATTCATATGAATCAGCCGCCTGCGTTGATTCTACCCAAAAAAACATTAACAGGAGGTATTTATTATGGCATTTCAATTACCACCACTTCCATACCCGAATGATGCGCTCGAGCCGCACATCGACGCTCAAACGATGGAAATCCATCACGACCGTCACCATAACACTTATGTAACGAACCTGAACGCGGCTCTGGAAAATGCTCCTGAACTGCAAAACAAAAGCCTTGAAGAGCTGATCTCCAACCTGGACAGCGTACCTGAGAACATCCGTACAGCCGTTCGCAACAACGGCGGCGGACACGCTAACCACTCCCTCTTCTGGGAAATCATCGCCCCTAAAGGCGGAGACAAGCCAAACGGCCTTCTGGCTCAAGCGATCGACAGCGAGCTTGGCGGCTTGGACAAATTCAAGGAAGAATTCACCAAAGCGGCTACAACCCGTTTCGGCAGCGGCTGGGCATGGCTCGTCGTGGACAAGAACGGCAAACTGGCTGTAACAAGCACGCCTAACCAAGACAACCCGCTGATGGAAGGTCAAACACCTGTCCTCGGTCTGGACGTTTGGGAGCATGCTTACTACCTGAAATACCAAAACAAACGCCCTGACTACATCGCAGCGTTCTGGAACGTTCTGAACTGGGATGTTGTCAGCAAACGTTACCAGGAAATCGTACAGCCGTAAGCTGTACCTTCCCGGAAATAAAGGGGCTGCCCCCAAAGAACTGCATTGCAGTTTCTTGAGGGGCAGCCCCTTTTACTTGTCTCTAAACCGGGTAATTCCCGGCGGACGGGAACAACAAGCTCTGGTTCACGTTTTAAACGATTAATAGGATGAATGTTTAAAATAGTTCTGTAAAATTTTCAAGAATACATTAGGAAAGGCGTAGTGCTGCATATCCTGCTCATCGATCCATCGGTACTCCGTCTGGACGGACGGCTCGCCGCTGTCCCCGGCCGCGTACATCGCCTTCAGCTCGGCTGCCTGCGGCAGGTCCTCTTCGCGGCAGCGGTAGACCTGCAGGTTCCAGTGAATATGGCTGAAGGTATGCTCCGCGTCCGTTAAATGCGCGATCGGCCGCGCAGCGATGCCTTCCTCGAGCAGCGCCCCGGCGAGGATATCCATCGCCGGCTCGTCCGGCAGACGCCCGCTGCGCGCCGCCGGCGTCTGCAAATGCGGCAGCTCCCACATGCGGGCGAGCAGCCCTTCCTGCGGACGCTGGCGGATCAGGACGCGGCCGCTATGATCACCGCGGCCCTCCACAAGGGCCACCACCCGGTACTCGGGCCGCGGCGGCTTCGCCTTGGTCTTGATCGGCAGCTGCTCCTCCTTGCCTTCCTGCCTGGCGGAGCAGTGCTCCATCACCGGGCAGGTCAGGCAGTGCGGCGACTTGGGTGTGCACACCAAGGCGCCCAGCTCCATGAGCGCCTGGTTGAAGTCCGATGCCCGGCCGTCCGGGATCAGCTCCACGACCAGGCTTTCCATAAAGGCGCGGGTGCTTCCTTTCATGATATCTTCCTCAATTAGGAAGTATCGCGACAGCACCCGCATCACATTGCCGTCAACGGCCGGTTCCGGCTTGTTGAAGGCAATGCTCAGAATCGCGCCGGCCGTATACGGGCCGACCCCCTTCAAGGCGAACACGGACGCCTTGTCGTCCGGCACCATACCGCCGTGCAGCTCCTTCACCTGCCTGGCCGCAGCCTGCAAATTGCGCGCACGGGAGTAATACCCCAGGCCTTCCCAACATTTGAGCACATCCTGCTCAGGGGCGTCGGCCAGGTCTTCCACGGTCGGAAACCGCTCGATGAACCGGTTGAAGAACGGAATGACCGTGTCCACCCGCGTTTGCTGCAGCATGATTTCCGACACCCAAATATAGTAGGGATTGCGGTGGCGCCGCCACGGCAAATCCCGTTTATGCTTCTCGTACCATTCCAGCAGGTTGATGCTGAAATGCCGTTTCTGCTCCATTGAACTTATCGAACTGCTCATGAGGTCCTTCATACCTTTCTGGCTGGCTTGATCATGAGCCGGCCTATCCCCGCTTCTCTACAACAGCGAAGGCGGAAGCCAGCTCGGTCTGGTGGGAGATCGATAGATGAATTACATATTCCGGCTCGCCCGGCAGCTCGAGGCGCTCCCAAGCCTGCTCGTTCAGCACCACGACGGGTTTGCCGCTCTCATCGGGAAGCACTTCCATGTCCACAAAGCCGATTACCCCGCCGATGCCGCAGCCGAAGGCTTTGGAGATGGCCTCCTTTGCGGCGAAGCGCCCGGCGACAAACTCGGTCAGGTTTCCGCCCCGTTTCTTGGCTTCCTCCCTTTCACGGGCCGTCAGCACCCGCTCCATAAAACGGAAGCCCTGACGGCTGCCGAGAAGCAGCCCAACCCGCTTGATTTCCAGCACATCGTGCCCGATTCCGTAAATCAATGCCCCGCACCTTCCCTTCCATGACATACAAATCCTATTGTAGCAGGTGCACGTCCCAAAAACGAGCCGCTTGTGAATAGGCGGCTTTTACCAGCTGTTCTTCGTGGACGATCCCCGGCACCGCAGGCAAACCCGGAGCGCACACGAAAAATACGGAGCCCTTCGCCGGGCTCCGCATTCCTGTTACCATCGCTGAACCACACCGCCAGCACATGCAGCAGCGGAATGATGCACATCAGCGACAAGCACAGCAGCACCAGGGTATCGGCACATAGCTGAAAATGACCAGAAACACTAGCGCCGGCAGCAGCATGACGTGCAGCGGCCAGGTTCTTTTTAGACGGTTCATAAAAGGTCGTTCCCCCTCTTGGAATGCCAATTTCTCTTTTGGTACCGTCATTATAGCAACCGCCCAAATGTCGTCGTAGCTCATAAAACCAACATAAATGGCACTATTGCAACCAATTGCAGGCATGAATCCGCGAAGGGCTTGTCCCCCTGCTGAGCCTTGCCTCCGCCAATGGAGAATTCATGAAGCCAGGCCTGCCGAATACAAAAAAACCGGCAAAAAATCAAATTGATTTTCACCGGTTTCTGCCCAACTCATTCTATTATCGGGACTCCAGGCTGGCCGGGCTGTTGGCATGCGCCGCCTCGCCATGGGTGCCGGCTTCCTGCGCTTCGCGCTGATCGAACATTCTGCCGATTTTCCAGCCGATGCCTATATTCAAAACCGCCATCGCTCCAAATAAAACCACATCACCCCAGGGCTCCGGCAGCAGCAGATCGGCAAGCAGCCACCCTCCGGTCATGGCAGCCCCCATCACTGCGCCCTTTACGGACGACCTTAAATTCATTTTTCCCATTCGACACACTCCCCCCGCCTGATTCCTTATAACCTGAATCGACAAGCAATAGGCCTGCACGCCAAAGTTCTTTGTTTCCTGCCTTTTTTGATATATATGTTGTGGACAAAATCGAATATTCCCGTATAACCGTTAAAAAGCCCTTGGCTCCCCATCTGTATAAGCTCACTTCTTCCGTGACACAATAACGTAAGTTTAAAAACATACTCCGAAGGAAGGTAGCCTCAATGAGACAACAGTTAAGAATCGGTGTATTGATTGCAGGCATGTCTTTGATGCTGGCTGCTCCGGCCTTTGCTTATGGGGCGGCTGGAACGGCGCAAGACGGCGGAAATGGCGGCATGGGCACAGGTATGGGCACGGGGACCCTCGGAACCGAATCCACCGGTGGTTCGCATTACCGGGTGAACAATGTCGGAACGACATCCCATTACCATGTCAGCGTATATGGCACTGGAACAGGAAGCCAATACTTGAATACGAATTATGGAACGAACAACACCGGCCGGATGGGAACAAACAACTACACCGGATCCAATACGAATATGCTGACTGACAATAACCGAATCCGGACGAACGCAGCGACGGACACGAACCGCGGCGGAGGCTGGGGCTGGCTCGGACTGCTGGGACTGATCGGATTAGCCGGCATGCGCAAAGGAAACCCGGAACGAGACCGCGGTTAGTTTGCCCTAAATGCATGGTCAGCCATCATAAAAATCCCTGACTTACTTAAAATGTAGGTCAGGGATTTTTGTGCTTCGACTCCCGGTCGATCAATCAACAGCACATTCTGTTGTGTATCGCTATCTAAATGGCTAAATGGCTGTAGAGTGAGCCGGACGTTCATCATATTTAAAAGGGATATGCTTCGGGTCTTCAGCGGCAGGCTGAACAAAACCGGCCGGAAGGGTATCGCCCCAAGTTAAGCGCCCCTCGACGAATTTGGACATCCGGGTCTCGAAAAAGGCTGGCCGCTGCTTCCATACCTTTTTGGCAACGGTCACGGTAAATTCCCCTCGCTTGTTCGGAATGGTGACGGAATAAGGGACATTCTTAGGCAAACTCAGTCCGACCAGCACTCCGGTATACATCGCGCCAGACGATGTCCGGCTCACCAGATACGGAGGATGATCCGTGATGACCGTGCCCTCTTCCGGCAGTGTGATGTCGATCTCCACGCTCGTGTTCTCGGGCATCTTGAATACCCTGCCTTCAGGAAGCGTGTACCTCTTGGTGCCGATCGTGACCGACAGATTTGTTTCTTCATCCTCAGGCCAATAGAAAATGGAATATCTGCCATCCTGATCGGTCGGCGTCGATTTCCCGAAACCTTCGCCTTGATCCCGGTCAAACCAGACCACCGCGTTCTCGACCGGTCTGCCGTTCGCGTCTTTGACAACCCCGCCCATCCGGTATTTATCCACTTGAAAATAAGATACGACGTCACCGCTGCCGGCGATGACCCGTCCGTGAACCTGGACCTTGGACGCATCCTCGGGATCGTCTTCCACCTTCAGCACCTCAATCGGATAATTTACGCTGAGCATGGCCGAAGCGGTAAGAAGCCGCTTCGACATTTCCGGCGTTAGATGTTTCCCGGATACGGTGGCGTCCTTAAGGGAAACAATACTGATCTTGGTCTCAGCCAGGAGGCTCTGGTCAACGGTCAGGGTGAACGATCCGTCCTTCCCTGTGGGAACGTCAATTTGGCTCTGGCTCGTATGCACCGTGGCGCCGGCCACAGGCTGATTGTCGAGGAACAGCCTGCCGTGAACGGAGGTCATATGGGACCCGTCCGACTTCCACTGCTTAAGCCGCAAGGACGGCGAATCAACCGTCAGCTGTACGCCATGGTCCGCCGCTTGCGCCGATGCCGGAGCCTCCGAGGATACCGGCTTTGAGGGCATCCCGGCACATCCGGCAAGACATACCGTCATGATCAAAACGGACAGTCGCTGCAAATACCACATGGATTCGATTCCTCCCCTTTACTTGTGCGCAAATAAACAGGGGCAAAGCCATAGGCTCTGCCCCGCTTCATGAACCTTATTTTTTCTGGTGAGCATTCGTGTCTTCCGCCGTACCCGCTTTGCCTTGGGTTTTGTCGCCGCCAAGACCGAATACGAACACTTTCGGTTTGGGACCGCCGGATGTAAAGGCCATATATTGTTTGTCGTCGACGACGAAAATCGCCGGCGCTGCTTGAATGCTGCTGCCCGTCGTCTGGAAGGTCCAGATGACCTTGCCATTTTTAATATCCAGGGCGTTGATCTTCCCGTCGAGCTCGCCGTAGAAGGCCAGTCCCGACGTCGTGCTCGTAAAGCCTCCGCGCATCGGATCCTTCGTCTTGATCTGGTAGGCTTTTTTGCCGGTATTCACGTCCATCGCCGTGATGGTGCCGTACGGTACATCATTCGCTGGCGCCGAGGTCGTCGTACCGAATGCGGCCGCTCCGGGCATGTCCGGTGTCGAGGCTTCCGTCTGGCTTTTCGCGGACTTGATGACGGCCCCCTGTTCCACACCTGGAATCAGCACGTAATTCGTTGCGGGATCATACGTTTCGGGAGCATAGTTCTCGCCTCCGAGCACGCCCGGGTACACGGTAACGCCCTCCGGCGTCGGCTTCGGATGATCGATCTTGGCAAAAGGAACCCCATCCCAAACGACGGCTCCGGTCTTGGCGTCCCATGCGTACCATTGTCCCGACTTCCCGCCTTGCACGACGATTTTTTGCTGCTTGCCTTTGACGGTGGCATTCAGGATCATTGGCGAAGCCGCTGCGTCATAATCCCAGAGGTCATGGCTGATTTCCTGCTTCGCCCAAATCAGCTTGCCCGTAGCAGCGTCGACGGCAACCACCGAGTCCGTGTGCGGATTGTCTCCCGGCCGGGACTCGCCGTAAAAGTCAGGCGCCGGGTTGCCCACGGCAAAGTACATGATTCCTGTCTCCTCATCGATGGCCGGCGGATTCCATACCGCGCCTCCGCCCTGGAATTTGCTGTTGGCGAGCCAGTCCTGGCCTTTAGGCGGGACCGTGTAGAAAGGAGAAGCCCAGGCAGGCGACAGATCGCTTGCTTTATAGGCGTTGACAAACCCGCGGATGCCGTTGTCCCCGCCGCTGCTGCCGATATAAATGTTGCCTTTGTAATACACAGGCGCGGTCGTTTCGTAATAACCGTTCTCCAGCGTCACACCTTTGATGGACTCGGAGATCGGCACCATTTTGATCAGCTTGCCGGTCTTCTGGTCCAGGGACACAATCTGATTGTCGACCGTCAGCATGAACACTTTGCCTTCCCCAACAGCGACGCCGCGGTTGGCAATGATCCCCGACTTGCTGAATGTCGCAGCTTGTTCTGCGGACGGCTTCCAGTGCCAGATTTGACTGCCGGTTGCTCCGTCAAAGGCGAATACCTGATTCCCTGCAGTCGTAATGTACACGATGCCGTCGACGAACACCGGATAACACTGATTCCCGTTCTTTACGTCTTTGTCAAGCTCCTTCAGGTCCGCGCTCCAGATCACGCCCAGATCCTTGACGTTGGCCGCGGTCACCTCTTTATAAGGGACATGGCGGGTATTTTTCAGATCGAATCCATAGGTGCCGAAGTTTTTAAAAGAGGTGCCCGTCACTTTTCCCGGCGTCGTGGATGGTTTGTTTTCGTTTGTATTTTGCACCGGAGCCGGAGTCGCTGCGTTATTGTTCTTATTCGTATTACAGCCGCTTAGAGCAAGGGTTGTACTTAAAAGGGCTGCGCCAATCATCACGTGAGTTTTTCTCATGTTGGAACGATCTCCTCATTTTTTCATTAGAAGCGTTGTAACGTAATATTTCCAGCAAGACCAAAAATCATGCAGAAAAAATATACAGCCCTTCGTACATACACCTGGTTTGCACCCAAGCAGCATTTCCGGCTGATGTCATGCAGGTATAAAAGCGGCTCGAATCGGTCATCTTGAAGGAGAAGAATCACACCACCCAGATTTGCATTCAAGGAGGACGACGATGAAACCTAAATTCCGTTTGATCTTTACGATAGCGCTGCTCTCGATCGTATTGGTATTAAGCGCATGCGGCAAAAGCAATAACGGTACGGCGGCTCCGCCTGCCAACAATACAACCCCGTCCACCGGCGGCGGACAAACCAAAGAAATTACCGTAACGGCGAAAAACTTCGCTTTCGACCCGCCCAATATCGATCTGAAAGCCGGCGACACGGTCAAGCTGACCTTTAAAAACGCGGATGGCGTACACGGCTTCGAAATTCCTGACCTGAACGTCAATCTGCAGGACGGACAAACGGCCACCTTTACCGTAGACAAGGCCGGGACTTACGACTTCAACTGCTCGATCCAATGCGGCTCAGGCCACGACAATATGACGGGTACGATTACGGTATCCTAAGACCAAACAAAAGGAGCCCATCCCAAGATGGAACTCCTTTTTTTCGATTATGGCTTGTGGAAAGCTGCAGGGAGCAGACATTAGGTCGCCGCGGGCAGGTGCTTCAAATAAAAACGATACCAGTTGCCGCAGATAAAGCCTTCCACGTCCTCCTCGCTGTAATGCTTCTGCAGTAAATTGACCAGATCATGATATTTACCCGCATGCTCCAGACCGATGATCTTTTCACGGATACCGTCAAAATCCGATCCCAGCCCGATATGCCTGCGGCCCCCAAGGGAGCAGATATGGTCGATGTGCGCGAGCAGCCGGTCCATCGTTATCGGTTCCTCCGCATGGACAAAAGGCGGCACAAAGGTGACCCCGATGACTCCGTCCGTCCGGATGATGGAGCCAATCTGCTCATCGCTCAAGTTTCTGCGGCGCGGGCATATTTTGCCGGCATTGGAATGGGAGGCGATGAGCGGCTTCGCGGACAGCGACGCCAGCTCCCAGAACGCTTTTTCCGAGAGATGGGACACGTCCAGGATCATGCCCAGACGGTTGCATTCCTGAATCAGCTGCCGGCCTTTCTCGGTCAACCCCGCTCTCCTGGACTCCATGACGCCGTCCGCCGCCCAATTGGCGTAATTCCAGGTGATGCCGATACTCCGGACGCCCAGATGATGCAGGATCCGCACATAGGCCAGGTTTCCCTGCAGCGCATCGACTCCTTCAAGCGATAGCAGCGCCCCGGTCAAGCCATTCTTCTCTGTGAATTCGAGGTCTTCCTTGGACCGGATAAAATGGATGGGGCCGCTTGCAAGCACCTTCTCATGAAACAGATCAATGCTCTCCAGCACATAACGAAACTCTCCGGCATACTTCTCGGGCAAGTAGACTGCAAAGTTCTGGAACCCGATGCCGGACTTTTGCATGCGTTCCAATGTGACATCCAGCAAATCCTGTTCATGCCCAAAATCCAGCTGCGGATGCTCGAGCAGTTTGCTCAGCACATCGCAGTGGGCGTCAAATATGGTCACCGGTCATTCCTCCGTTCTTCTTGAACCTGCCGCGATAGGAATAAGAAGGCACAGGGCGATGAGGCGCAGTAACGGATGGTTCATCGTTGTCTTGATTGAGGGAAGATAGAATATCGGATATCAGTTCGTGATGAGGCGACCACTGGCAGACAGGATCCGCCTGCCGGGCGTCGCCGGCCAACAGGTAAGCTTGGCAGCGGCATCCGCCGAAATCGCGGAAACGGTGTTCACAGCTCCGGCAGGGCTCCGCCATCCAGTCGAAGCCGCGGAAGCTGTTGAATGCTGCGGATTCCCGCCAAATCCATTCGAGGCTCCGCTCTTTAACGGATTCGAAGGTCAAGGTATGAATGCTGGATGCCGCGGTGCAGGGCAGCACGGTTCCGTCGGGCGTCACCGTCATCGAAATTTCTCCCCACCCGCCCATGCAGGGTTTTGGGAAATCCTCATAGTAATCCGGGAGAACCCAGATCAGTTCAATCTGGCGGTCAAAGCGCGCTTTGGCCCGAAAAAAAGCTTCCTCAGCCGCCGCGAGCTGCGCTCTGGTCGGCAGCAGATGCTGGCGGTTAAGCAGTGCCCAGCCGTAGTACTGGGTATTCGCCAGCTCCAGCCGTCCGGCTCCCCATGACACACACATCTCAATGATTTCCTCCACGAGGTGGATATTTTGCCTGTGCAGGACAGCGTTCATATGTAAGGGGATCCCCGCCTCCCGGATCAAGGCAGCCGTTTTCTGTTTGAATTCGTGTGCCCGGGAGCCGGCAATCGCATCCGCCAGGCTTGGCTCGGACGCCTGGATGCTGAGCTGCATGCTGTCGACCCCCGCGTCTGCCAACTGCTGCATGCGTTTCTCCGTCACGCCGACCCCGCTGGTAATGACATTCACAAAAAAGCCCAGCTCACGGGCCTGCCGGATCAGCTGGTCCACGTCCGGTCTCATGAGCGGCTCGCCGCCTGTCAGGTGAAGCTGCACCACCCCAAGCTCACTGGCTTCCGTGAATACCCTGATCCATTCCTGTGTGCTCAGCTCTTGCTCCCTTTTGGCGAGCTCTACCGGATTCGAACAGTAGGCGCAGTGAAGGGGGCACCGGTGGGTAATTTCCGCCGACAGGGCATACGGTATGCTTACGGACACTTTTCGATCCACCCCCGCTCAATGGCTTGTGTGAGAAACTCGAGAACATCCTCCTGCAGATTGGATTGATTGTATTTCGCCTCAAGCTCCCCGATGATTTGGTGAGCTGACCGCGTCCCGTCACACAGCCAAAGAATGGCCCCGGCCGTCGGGTTCAGGTTGACGACGCGTTCGGGGAGCAGGAGCATATCGGTTTGCCTGGCTTTATCGAACTTCAGCCGTGCGGGACTTCGCAGCCTGAGCTGCTCTGACTGCCCCCAAGCGATCATCGCTGCGCCTCCGCATCGGGATACGCCAGACTTAACGCATCCAGAATGGCCCAGAGGACATCGCATTTAAAGTGCAGGGCGGCTATGACCTGCTCCTGCTCACCGCGGTCTTTGCATTCGCGCAGAACGAGTTCCAGACCGTGGTCCGCGTCACGCGGTGCCTGATGCAGCCTCGCCTGAAAGTACTCCAGTCCTTCCGGACGGATCCATGGGTACAGCTGTTCAAACACGGCGATTCGCTGGGAGATAAGGACGGGAGCGAACAATTCCGTCAAAGAGGAAGCTACGGCAATGAGCCACGGCTGCAGGCGGCAGAAATTCACGTAGGCATCGACCGCAAACCGGACGGCGGGAAGGACATGGCGCTCATCCAGCATCTCCTCTCTCGGAATGCCGACGGCTTCGCCAAGGCGGATCCAGGCTTCGATCCCTCCCTCGCTCCCTTCTGTTCCGTCATGGTCCACAATGCGTTGTATCCAGTGGCGGCGCTCCTCCCTGGAGGGCAGCTTCGAAAGGATGATGGCATCCTTGACGGGGATATTTTTCTGATAATAAAACCGGTTCGCCACCCAAGCCCGAAGCTGCTCGGGACTCAGCTTTCCTTCATGCATGCGTACGTGATAAGGATGCTTGTCGTGATAGCGCTGTTCCCCGACCTGGCGCAGCCTCATCGTTAATTCTTCGTTCGAGAGCAAATGCTGGTTCATGTTAGACCTCCAATTCCAAACCGTCGTAACCGACCTCGATCCCCAGCTCCCGGAGCCTGCGATTCTCCGCAGAAGCCTCGTCAAGGATCGGATTGGTATTGTTGATATGGATGTAAATTTTTCGCCCGGCCGATATACGGGAAAGGTGCTCCAGGCTTCCACCCGGTCCGGCAATGGGGACATGCCCCATATCGGATGCCACCAATCCGGAAATATCTAGCCGCCGAAGTTCATCCGAATGCCAAAAGGTGCCGTCCACAAGGACGCAGTCGGCTGCTTCCAATTGGGTATGAAGCTCGTTCGACCAGGATTCGACACCGGGCGCGTATACAGTAGTCCCTCCGGTCCGCTGGTCTACCATGCGGTAGCCGACGACCCAAGGGGATGTGGACGCCCCATCCGTATGGGGATTCCGAAGGACGGACGCATACCTCGGCGGCTTGGAGCCCAGGAAGAACGGATATACCATTACTCTGCCCCCAAATAGTGGAAAAGATTCCTGCGGCCGCACTTCGAGCCACCGGTATGAAGCATAGGGCTCCAGGATTTGCCTGACCGGGAAGGCTTCCATCAGGGCGCCCAATACGGGAGCTGCGGCGTAAACGTCGATTGCCGAGGACTCCCTTAAGTGGAGGAGGCCCATCGTATGATCCAGCTCCCCGTCCGTCAGCAGCACGGTAGAAATGGGTGTATGCCGGATCGAAGAGCCCGGGGCGAGCTCGGGATGGGCTTCGATCTGTGCACCAATATCCGGCGTGGCGTTGACGAGAACCCAATCGCTGCCATCATCGCTGACAGCAAGCGAATTATGCAGCCGTGCGCGCAATGAGGGATCCTGCATCCGCACGCGGCGGCAGTTCGGACAGCCGCAGTTCCACTGCGGGAAGCCTCCCCCTGCCGCCGATCCCAGCACCTTCAACAGCATGTTCCTGCCCCCCTCAAAAAAATAGATGCCGGATTGCTCCGGCATGATTCGTCACTTCTGATACGCGTATGCGGTAACCTCCGCACAAACCTCAATGACTTCAAAATCGGGTTTAACCCACATTCCGCCACCCCCTTTGATGAAAATATCCCACCATGCCTGGCAGTAGAGAGCACAAGTCTGTTTAATCATATGTTGGATTTTGGCATTCTATAACACGTAACGATGCAGAGAGATGTCCACCTTCCGCATCCCGCTGGACTCCGCATACCGCACGTGGTCCGGAAGGCGTCCCTTCGGATGGCATCAAAAAAAAGCAGGCCGCTGTTTGCGGCCTGCCCTTAATTTCTCCGGAGTCAGCTTAGATGCCCGGAATCGAATTGCGCTTATGTGCGGTACGCTTATAGTAGCTCTCCAGGCGCTCCTTCGCCTGCGGGCTCACTTCCTTGCCTTCCAGATAGTCGCTGTTCTCGTCATAAGTAATGCCGAGCTCGCCTTCGTCCGTCTGGCCTTCCCACAAACCGGCGGTAGGCGCCTTGTCCAGAATCGCCTGCGGCACGCCAAGGTAACCGGCTAACTGGCGGACCTGACGCTTGTTGAGCGTGCTGAGCGGCGTAATGTCCACCGCGCCGTCACCCCACTTCGTGTAGAAGCCGGTAATGGCTTCGGAAGCATGGTCCGTTCCCACGACGAGCAGGTTCAGGTCAAATGCCAGCGCATACTGCATCACCATGCGTGTTCTCGCCTTGATGTTCCCTTTGCCCTGCGGGGTCAGGTGGCGGTGGATGCCAATTTGCTTGAGCCCATGCTCCGCTTCCAAGGCAATTTCGCCGACGGCATCCTCGATATTGGTCTCGGCCTTATATTTCAGGTTAAAAGCTTCCGCCACCGCATAGCTGTGCTCGATATCCTCCTGAACCGCATAGGGCTGGAACACGCCCAGCGTCATATATTCCTTGCCTTCCTCCTCGCTGAGCTCGTCGGTCGCCCGTTTGCACAGGCCGGTCGCCACGGCGCTGTCGATCCCCCCGCTGATGGCGATGAGCAGTCCCTTCGCCCCCGCGCTCTTCACATAGGATTTCAGGAAATCCACCCTTTTCCGGACTTCGCTCTCCACATCGATCGCCGGCTTCACGCCAAGGGCCGCAATAATTTCTTCCTGCAAACTCACGATAAGCACCTCTCTTGAACAGAATAGTCGATTAAATACGGTATGATTTCAAACACAAAAGCCCCGTACGTATCGGATGTCCGAATACCCGGGGCATTATGTACGAGGTGCGCCGATTAACGGCACACCCGGTCAAACGCTTCGATCAGATCGTCGGCAATTTCTTGAGCCGAACGGTCTTCGATTTGGTGACGCTCAATAAAATGAACAAGCTCCCCGTCCTTCATCAGGGCGATGGATGGAGATGACGGCGGATATGGAGCGAAATACTCGCGGGCTTTCGCCGTCGCTTCCTTATCCTGTCCGGCAAATACCGTAAACAGATTGTCAGGCACGATGTCATGCTGCAAAGCCTGAGCTACGCCGGGACGGCATTGGCCGGCGGCACAGCCGCACACCGAGTTCACGACAACCAGCGTGGTGCCTGGCGCGTCCGGAAGGTGAGTCTCCACTTCTTCCGCGGTTCTAAGTTCCTTAATGCCGAGGCGCGTCAGTTCGTCACGCATCGGTTGAATCATATCCTTCATATATCTGTCAAAAGACATGGCCATTCCCTATCACTCCTTGGATACAAAATATCAATGGACAAGCTCATAACAACATCCGCTGTTAATACTCCTATTATACATCCATAAGGGTCGAAATCAAGAGAAGCAGCGGCCTTGCGGGCTGTCAGATCATTCCCGCCCACGAATCCGTAACGGGGAACTGAATGGTGAAAGCCGTCCCCTTTCCCTCCTCCGATTCTACCGATATTTTGCCGTGATGGCGCTCCACGATGCTGAGACAGAGGGCAAGACCGAGCCCGGTACCTTTGGCTTTGGTCGTAAAAAACGGCTCGAACAGCCGCTCCTGCCTGCTCTTGGCGATCCCCATCCCCGTATCCTTGATGATCAGCTCCACAAAGGAGTCGTTCAGTCTCGTCTCGATCGTCAGCTGCCCTTTTTCCTCCATGGCTTCCATGCCGTTGCGCGACAGGTTCAGCACCAGCTGCTTGATTTCCTTCGCGTTCAGGCTCAGCTCCGGGACCTTCTCGTCCAGGATCAGCTCGATCGTCTGTCCGCGCAGATTCGCATCTGCCCACAGCAGCGGGCTTAAATCGCTGATGATCGTATGCAGATGCCATTGTTCTTTCTCAGCGATACGGTTCTGGGCAAGGGATAAAAAGTCGTTGATAATACCGTTCGCCCGGTCCAGTTCCTCCATGACGATCCGGTAGTAATGGTCGAGCGCTTCCGGGCTCTTCTCCTTCATCAGCTGTAGGAAACCCCGGACGACGGCCATGGGATTGCGTATTTCATGGGTGATGCTGGCCGCCATCTGACCGACAAGGCTGAGTCTTTCCACATTCTCCAGCTCGCTTCGCAGCCTCGCCAGCTCGGTCACGTCCTGAAAAGCGAGGACCGCTCCGATAATGGCACCTGTATGTGTATTCGTTAATGGTGATGTGCTTATGTAGTAGTTATGCGTTCCGATGCGGATCAGCTCATTGCCCAGCTTCTTGCCCTGAAGCGCCTGAACGATCCGGTAGTTGATGTAGTCTTGACCCATAATATCCACGAACATCGTGACAGGGTAGCCGAGCACGTCCTGCTTAGTAAGGTCGGGGTCCTTCGTCTTGACCAGGTTCATCATCGTGTCGTTGATGCTTGTGATATTGCCGGCATGATCGACCGAAACCATCGAAATGGGCGTGGCATCGATGACCTGCTGCAGCTTCTCCTCTTCCCTGAGATATTTCTCGGAGATGCCCATAACCTGCTCCTTCAGCCGTAGCTTCTCCAGAGCAAATTCAATCATATACACCAGAGTACCCCCGGTGAACATACTGGTTAATATATAGAAGAGAACGATCAGCACCAGCCCTGCATCGGTTAAATTCAGGTTGGGAGATTCGATAATCGGGGCGGCCGTGATCAATAGCATCGCAGGCATAAGGCACAGCCACAGCTTGTTGATCTTCTCCGTGAGCGGCCCTTTCCGGAACTTCGGGGACATCCAGATCAGAAGAGGGTATAGCGGTAATCCGGTATGCAGAAACAAACCGAGAACCGTCCAATTGGGATTAAATATGAAGTCGCACAGAAGGCACAGCCCCGCCAGAGGCAGGCCCGTCTTATATCCTCCATACAGCATCCCGATAAACAGCGGCAGAATGCCCAGGTTTAATGGAATGTAGTTAAAAATGGAGGAGGAAAACATCGAGCAGAGCAAAATCGTCAGAGCGCTGGACAAAATAATGACAAGATCAAAATCCATGGCTTCCATTCGCTTTCTACGCCTAAAAACCCGGACATATTTGTCCAGTCCCATTGGGAAGAGAAAAGCGAAGGAACCGGCCATAAGTACCTGTGTTATAATGTTTTTCAGTGCGTAAATAATCGCCAATCCCTCCTCCCCGCCAGGGCAGGTCTGTGTAGTTCCCAATACGAATCTTTAGTGATTGCAGCCGGTTCTTCTTGCCGTTCGAGTGTAAGCGATTCATTACAGGTTTAACGGACTACAAGGAATAGGAAGATGTACCGCTGTTTTATGATGAAAGACGATTTCCTTTTGATTAAATCACAGCCAACACGATATTACAATATATCCTGATATATCCTAAAAAAGGACACACGAAACAGGAAAATAGACTGTCGTAAAAATAAAGGAGTTTAACCAGTGAACCGATATGACGTAATTGTTGCCGGAGGCGGATCCGCGGGTCTAATGGCATGTGTCTCGGCCGCCCGGCATGGGGCATCTGTCCTACTTTTGGACAAAGGAAATAAACTTGGCCGCAAGCTCGGCATTTCCGGAGGCGGCCGCTGCAACGTAACCAATGCCAAAGAAACCGATGATCTGATCGCTCATATCCCAGGCAACGGCCGCTTTTTGTACAGCGCGTTCCAGCATTTTAACAACCGGGATATTATGAACTTTTTTGAAGGGCTCGGCATTGCCCTGAAGGAAGAGGACAACGGGCGGATGTTTCCGGTATCCGACAAGGCCGCCAGCGTCGTGGGCGCTCTCATTCAGGAGGTAAAGAGGCTCGGCGTAGAGATCAAAACGGATAGCCCGATTGCGGAGGTGCTCTATGAGGATGGAAGAACGGCAGGCGTTCGTCTGAAGTCCGGTCATATTTACAAAGCCCCCAGCGTCATTGTCGCCACCGGCGGCAAATCCGTGCCCCATACCGGATCCACCGGTGACGGTTACCCTTGGGCAGAGGCCGCCGGCCACACGATTACCGAGCTGTACCCTACCGAAGTCCCTATCGTTTCCCATGAAAAGTGGATCCAGTCCAAGGAGCTTCAGGGACTCTCCCTGCGGGACGTGGAGCTCTCCGTGTGGAATCCCAAAGGTAAAAAAGTGATCGGGCACCGCGGGGATATGATCTTTACCCATTTCGGCGTATCCGGTCCGATCGCCCTGCGATGCAGCCAATTTCTGCGGCAGGTCAAAAATAAGTTTCATACGCCAGATGTCGAAATGGCCATCGACCTGTTCCCGGATCTGGACGTGTCGTCGCTCGACCAGCTGCTGAGGGACAAACTCGCGTCCGAGCCAAAAAAGGCAATCCGTAACGTGCTCAAGGGCCAGGTCCCCGATCGGCTGCTTCCGCTGCTGTTCGATAAATCCCAGCTGGACGGGGACGCGACCTACGCCCATCTGCCCAAACAGCAGTGGGGGGATTTTGTCGCCTGCCTGAAGCAGTTCCGTTTCCGCGCGGTCGGCACCAAATCGATCGAGGAGGCGTTTGTCACCGGCGGAGGCGTCAACCTGAAGGAGATCAACCCGAAGACGATGGAATCGAAGCTGATGCCGGGGCTGTTTTTCTGCGGCGAAGTACTCGACATTCACGGATACACCGGCGGCTATAACATTACGGCCGCCTTCTCGACTGGCTATACCGCTGGCATGCACGCGGCGGGGTACCATTAAAAATCCAATTTCGAGGTGATTGGTATGAGGGTGGAGCTGAACAATGATTTTTGCCGGCAATTCGGCATTCGTTACCCTATTTTTCAGGCGGGCATGGCCGGCGGTCCCACGACGCCTGAACTCGTGGCCGCCGTATCGAATGCCGGCGGTCTCGGCACACTGGGGGCGGCCTACATGGAGCCTGCGGCGATCCGCGCAGCGATCGCGGACATCCGCGGGCGGACAAGCGCCCCGTTTGCGGTCAATCTGTTCACCGTCCCGATGGAAGACGACAATCACCGGACCGCCGAGGTCCAGCGTGTTCTCGACTCCATCCGGGATGATTTGGGATTGCCGCCCGCCCCGCCTCAGGCGGTCCAAACGCCGGATCACTTGGAGCGGCAGTTCGCCGAAGTGCTCGAAGCCGGCGTTCCCGTGATCAGCACCGCCTTTGGCGTGCTGTCCCCGCGGCATATGGAGCTGGCCAAGACGGCCGGCATGAAGGTGGTCGCCATGGCGACCACCGTGGAGGAGGCGCTGGAAGCCGAGCGCTCCGGCTGCGATGCGGTCGTCGCGCAGGGAAGCGAGGCCGGCGGCCACCGCGGCACGTTCAACGTCGAGTCTCACCCCATGGGGGCGAACATCGGCACCTTCGCCCTCGTGCCGCAGATTGCCGACCGGGTGTCCATTCCGGTCATCGCCGCCGGCGGCATCATGGACGGGCGCGGCATGGTCGCCGCCATGGTTCTGGGAGCGCAGGCGGTCCAAATGGGCACCCGCTTCCTGACGGCGGCCGAATCCGGTGCGCATCCCGCCTATCAGGCGGCGCTGCTTGCCAGCACCGAAGAGAGCACGGTGCTGACCAAGGCCTTCTCGGGCCGGCCCGCCCGGGGCATCGCCAACGCCTTCGTCCGGGAGTGGAACAAGAGCGGCGTTGAGCCGCTTCCGTTCCCGACGCAGAACACGGCGACCCGGGATATTCGTAACGCGGCCGTCCGGCAGAATCAAGCCGGCTACATGTCGCTATGGGCCGGGCAGGCGACAAGAATGCTGAAAGCGGGCCAGAGCGCCGCAGACATCGTGGAGGAAACCGTCCGGCAGGCGCTCGAAATATTGGAATCTTAGCTCCTGCCCGATTCGTACGATTGTGATGCAATGATGTGACGTTATGCTTTCCTATCTAATAAAACGCCTGGATCTAAGATCCGGCGTTTTTTTAGATTAAGAACGTATATATTTTGAGCAGAGCTATTGATCATATTTTTCGCAGCATCATCAACTGAAGAAGGGTTACCGTGATCCAAACAGCTGCGAGCGCCAGCGGAATCAGCGCAACCGCAGCTGCCCAGACCGGCAGCATCGAGAACAGCAGCAGCCCTGACGTCACGAGCGCATACGGCGCAAGCAGCATCCGTACGGCCTTCTTCATGGCGCTCAGCTTCACCTCGTCCGCCCAGGGCAGCATCGTAACAAAGCCTTCCTTCATAAAGGCCACTGCATTTAAATACAGCCAGTAAGCCAGCAGCAAATGAAGCGCGGCGTAGACCAGAATCTTCACCCCGGGGGGCAGCGTCAACAGGATGGCCGCGCTGAGCGACATGACCTGCGCATATCCTGTAAGCTGCTTCGTCTGGCGCACATATGCCTTTACGCATGCCCCGGCCAGACGATGGACCGGCGTTGACGATCGGAACAGACGCTGGGACCGCCGAAAAATCCATGGTCTGCTGCGAATTTTCCGCGGTTTGTCCATGGCGCTGCTCAGCACGAGTCCGGTCAGCTTGGTCCGCTGAACCAGCTCTTCCTGGATATCGTTCATAAATGTGCCGCGAGTTCTCATCCGCACCAGGAGCAGCAGCACGTTGATCACCGCCAGCAGGGCGGAAGCGGCAGCCAGCCAGGACGGGCTGTCTATCCACCATACCGACAATACGACGTATGCTGCGGCCGGAAGCACGACCATGGGCAGATACAGCAGCCATCTCCGCCAGCCGTGAGCCCGGATCCGTGCGAAATGCTTCAGCCAGACCATCAGGCCGCCGGCCGTCACCGTGAAGAGCAGCCAGCACCAGGCAGCATCAAGGCTGATCCCATATCTGCGGACCATCAAGGGAAGCACCAGCAGAAAGCCCGCTCCCGCCTTCAGGGCTGTGGCGATCATGCTGTAGATGCCTCCCCTCAGCATCAGCCCGCGCAGCCACCGCCCACGCTGATGAATGAAAAGGACGTCGGCCTCGCGGATCATGAGGAACATTTTGCCCGCTGATAGCCACAATAACAGAAATACAGGAATAACGCCGAATATCATATGGCTGCTCCACTGCGGGAGCGGCTCCTTCCATAAACCGTAATACAGCCTTCCCCCCAGCAGCGCGCCCGGAATCAGCATGTACAGGAGCACCGTCCAGTCCGCCACCGACCGGATGACGGCGATAGTTTCCTTCCAGTGGGTGCGGAGCCGGTGCCAGAACAATCGCCCGGGGGTTGGGTAGGCATAATCGGTATTGCTTGAATCCGCCATGTTCATCTCCTTTCCATGGATGTCAGCCAGTCTGCGAAGAAACATCCGGTACCCTCGTTCCTACCGAAGACCGGGCTCGTCGAAGCATCCGGCCTCAGGTCAGGGCATCAAAGCAGTCGAACAGCGAGGCGTCCGGCAGCCCGGCCGTCCTGCGGATATCCGTCAAATCCCCTTTGGCCACCATTCGCCCGCCGGAGATCATCACGAACGCATCGCAGATCCGCTCGGCCGTATCCAGCACATGGGTAGACATCAGCACGCCGGCGCCCCTCCCCCGCTCCTCTTCCAGGAGCCGCAGGAAATCCTTGGTCGCCCGCGGATCCAGGCCGATGAAGGGCTCGTCCACGATATAAATATCGGGTTCCGCCAAAAATCCGAGCATGAGCATCATTTTCTGCTTCATCCCTTTGGAAAAACCGGCCGGGAGCTGATGCTTCACCCCGCTCATGCCGAACTGGGCCAGCAGCTCCTCTGCATGGCGGACAAAAGCTTCGTATTCCAATTCGTAAGCGGCCGCAGCCAAATCGAGATGCTCCCAGAGCGTCAAATCGTCATAAAACACCGGCTGCTCGGGGATGTAGGCGTACCGCCCGCTCTCCCCTCCGATCGTTACGGACGCCCTGGAGTATTTTAGCAAACCGAGCAGCGTCTTCAGCGTCGTGCTTTTTCCGGCACCGTTCGGACCGATGACGCCCAGCAGCTCCCCAGGCGCCACTTGAAAAGAAACGTCCCAAATGCGCGGCTGTCCTTCTTCGTATCCCGCTTCCTCGATATGCACATCGAGCACAGGCAGCAAAGGCTCCATGATCCACCTCCAGCAAAAATAATCCGTTTCGAGCCATAGAGCTTATGTATATCAACAAAGGCCACCAAAACCATATGGATCGGAACGGCTGCGTCCCGACCCTGCATAATTTAACTATATGAAAAGTTCACCCGATAATCCATACGTCCCGGGACTGAAATCGATCTACAGCCGGGCGGGCTTATTTAAAATGCTGGACCAGCGTTCCTCCGCCGCCATCCGCCTTCACTTCGGCATAAGCGCCGTTCACCAGCGTCATTTGTGGCGGCACGTGACCGCAGTCGATATCGTAAATGACCGGTACGCCCAGTTCTTCCGACAGCTCCTGGTATACATCCTCCACCGTATATCCTTCCATTGGACGGTTGGCCGCGCTCCGGCCGAACATCAGCCCGGCGCAGCCCTCGAACCAGCCGGCATACTTCATCTGAACAAGGGACCTGCGCAGATCGGCCGTGTTCAGCTCGCAGTTCTCCAAATACCAGAGGAGAGGTTCGCCCGGAATATGGCGCTCCCGGAATGCTGCCACATCCCCGTAAGGCGTGCCGATCAAATGGCGGATAACGTCGACGCATCCCCCGAGCAGCCGGCCCTGCAGCGACTCCGGCCCGCCCGAAACCGTCTTCCACACCGTCGGCTCCGTCAGATGGAAGACGCACGGGCTTGGATCATCATGACGCCACTCCTTCTGGTATTTGGCCGATGCCTGCTGAGCAATCCGATCGCCCGGCTTGGCTGTCAGCACGGCCTCCCACATGGCCGAGGTAGGATCCGAATACGTCCCCCGCAGGTCGACGAAATTAAGGCCGTGAGCGGTGGCGACTCCCGTCTTCAAAGTGATGGCCAGAAGCAGAACGCTGAGGTCCGAATAGCCGAGAATCCATTTCCGCGGCATGTGGTCAAAGTCCACCCGGTCCAAAATTTCGATGAGCAGTTCCCCGCCCCACGGAGGAATGATCGCACCGATCCGGGGATCCCTAAGCATCTCATTCAGCTCCTCGGCACGGACCCTGGCCGGAGCGGACTTGGCCTTGTGCTGCGTCCAGACCGTCTCGCCGACGCGTATGTGATAGCCCCTCTCCTCCATACGGCTGACAGCCGTGCGGAACATGTCGTGCAGACCGGGCTCTATGCCCGAGGAGGGAGCCGTCACACCGACGACAGCCCCTTTTTCCATTCGCGGATATTGAATCACTGCCGCATCCCTCCACAAGATTTTCTCCCTATCTTACTAAAAAAGGATAGCTGGAACAATGACGATGTTACGGAATGGCACGCTCCCTGCGACCCTTGCTCGAAAGAACTTGTTCACATGCAAAAAGCAAGGATTCATCGGACATCGAGGAATCCTTGCTGCGGCAGCAACGCTATGAGGTTTTATCCATTCGCGCCTTCCCGCGCGCCTTCCTCCTCTTCCTCCGGACCGGCTGAAGGAACCGTATTTCGCAGTCCGAGCACGATCAGAAGGCTTACGACGGCGATGACAGCCATCACGACATACAGGGAATGGAGGCTCCCCTCAAGAATATGCCTCAGCTCGCTCCACAACTCCTTGGGAAGCGATGCGCTTCCTTCCGGAGTCAGCAGCTGGTTGACCTCTTCTTGGCCGACCCGCTCCAGCCCGGGAGTATCGGCGAGCCGTCCGGCCAGCGTCAAGTTGATCAGTGATCCAAAGACAGCGACGCCGACCGTCTGGCCCAGTGAGCGGATAAAGGTATTCAGCGCCGTCGACGCGCCGCGAAGTGAGTAACCGACCGAGGACTGTGCAATAATCGTGAACACCGTGTTGGAATATCCGAAGCCGAGGCCGTAGATAAAGGTAAAAATCAAAATCACGTAATGCGGCGTCCCCTCGCCGATCCAGACTAACCCGAGAGCCCCGATCACGATGCCGGCCAGGCCGATCAGCGTCGTTTTCCGCGAACCGGCGGTAAGAATGAGCCGGCTCCCCGCTACGGAGCCGAACAGCCAGCCGATCGACATCGGTGCCATCGTCAGCCCGGACATCGTGGCATTTTTGCCCATGACCCCTTGAATCCAGAGCGGCGTATACGTCGTGAGGCCGATCAGCAGCGCGCTGGTCAGCATGGCGGCAACGGTTGATACGGAAATGTCGCGGATCCTGAACAGCTTCAGCGGCAGCATCGGCTCCTTCGCCCTGGCCTCCACCACGATAAAGGCTGCCAGGAAAACCAGCGCAAGCACGATGCAGAGCACGATCCACACCGAAGACCAGGCAAAAAACTGCCCGCCGGTCGCCAGCGCAAACAGCAGCGCCGTCATCCCCACCGTAAACGTTCCGGCACCTGCGAAATCGACATGCGTTTCGGCACGCTCCTGCCGCTGTTCGTGGAAATGGCGGGCGATCATCCACATGGACAGCAGCCCGAACGGCACGTTAAAGCCGAAAATCCAGCGCCAATTCAAATAGTCGACAAAGTATCCCCCGATGAGCGGTCCGATCAGGGAGGCAATGCCCCAGACCGAACTGATGAGTCCCTGGATTTTGGCGCGTTCTTCAATCCGGTAGACGTCCCCGATAATCGTAAAAGTGACCGGAATGACCGCCCCCGCTCCGATGCCCTGAATGGCCCGAAACGCGATCAGCTGGCCCATACTTTGCGAGAAGCCGCACAGCAGCGATCCCAAGACAAACAGCAGCGACCCGATTTGAAATACCGGTTTGCGGCCGTACAGGTCGCTGATTTTTCCGAAAATCGGAGTGGATACGGCCATGGTCAGCAGGTAGGCCGTAAAAATCCAGCTGAGGAGCTTCATGCCGCCAAAGCTGCTGATGATGGCCGGACCGGCCGGTCCCGTTACGGTTCCTTCGATGGCCGACAAGAACGTGGATACGAGGATTCCGGCCAGAATCCAGTTCCGGCTCTGCTTTCCAGGCAAATGGTCAGATCGATTCACGTTATTTGTATCCTTTCTCCCGTTTTGACAAAGTTTCCTTATAACGAAACGTATCCACCCAGTGCACGAAAAATGGCCTCTGGCAAGAGACCGCTTTTCAGACTGGGCGGATGCATAGGGTTTATTAAAATAGAAGGGCGTGAAATTCCAGGCGTAGACGATCATTCGACCGTCACTCAAACGAAATCTTCCTGCCTATGATCGTACATGAATAAGTCCGTGATTCCGGCCCAACTGCCGGTAATCTTCGACCTTGCCTTGATCGAGCCGGAGCACGAAAGAAGCATCCTCCTCCACCAGGCGGGGGTCGTGGGTAATCATGAGCAGGGCAGCGCCCCGGGCGGCGGCACCCCGGCACAGCTTCAGCAGCCGCTGCGCGGCACGGTAATCGATGCCTGAGGTGGGCTCATCGAGAATGTAGAGGGCTTTCGGCTGGATCAGCTGGCCGATGACGCTGAGCAGCCTCTTCTCACCCTGGCTGAGCAGATAAGGGGAGTCTTGACGACGCCCGTTCAGCCCGGCAGCCGCAAGCAACGCCTCGGCCGCTTCGGTCTGCTCAGGCTTCAGTTCAGCTTGCCGCCGGCGCCAGCCGCTTCGAATCCGCAAGCCGTACACGAGCTCATCCCACACCGTATGCTCCACAAATTGATGCTCCGGCTGCTGGAACACGTATCCGATGTCCCCGGCAAGCTGATGAACCGGCATACCGGATACGTCCCGCCCCTTCCAATATACCGAACGGGAAGGAACCGGGAGCAGGCCCATCAGGAGGCGGGTGAGCGTCGTTTTGCCCGAACCGTTCTCACCGGTCAGCATGCCCCACGCTCCCGGATGCATCGCAAACGAGACGTCCCGGAGCGCTTCCTGGCCTCCGGGGTAGGTGTAGCTCAGGTTCCGGACCTCCAGCAGCGGTCCGGAAGCCGAGTCACCGCCGGGGCAATCCGCACCCGGCGGCCTCTGCGCCGGCGCCGTCACCAGGCCGGCGCTCTGCAGGGTCCCGGCGGCCGGCTCCGCTGCATGCGCGCCGCCTGCCGGGCCGCCGGCTTCCGCTGCCCCCTCCCACGGGGGCAGCACGCCGAGCTGCGCCAGCCGGTCCCGGCTGGTGCGCAGCAGCTCCTGCGGCGCTCCGTCCAGCAGGACTGCGCCGCCGTCCAGGACGATGACGCGCTCCGCAGCGCGCGCGGCATCGTCGAAGCGGCCGGACACCGTGACGACGGTCCGGCCCTCGGCGTGCAGCCTGCGGCAGAGCTGCACGAACTGCGCCTGCGCCGCGGGGTCGAGGCTGGCGGATGCATCGTCGAAGACGATCATCCGCGGAGACAGCGACAGCACCGCGGCAATGGCGGTGCGCTGGCGCTGTCCGCCGGACAGCTCGCGCACCGGGGAGCGGCGGCGGGCGGTCAGGTTCACCGCCGCCAGCGCTTCGGCCACGCGGGACTCGATCTCCGCCGGCGGCACGCGGAGATTCTCGGGCCCGAATGCGGCCTCATCCTCGACGACGCCCCTCACCAGCTGGGCGTCGGGATCCTGGAACACGATGCCGGCCACCTTGGCGATCTCAGCAATCGGAGCTTCTGCCGGGTCAATCGTGTCCAGCCGCACATTCCCTTCCCGGCGGCCGCCTCCGCTCCGCGGAAGATAGCCGCTAAGCAGCTGGCACAGGGTAGACTTGCCGCTGCCGCCCGGTCCGATCACCGCCGTAAACTGTCCGGCCGGAATCGTGAGCGACACGCCACGGAGCGCAGGCTGCTCCACATCTTCGTACCAATAAGAAAGCTCGGTCAGCTCAATGGAAGTTCCCTGCATCCGCAGAAGCCTTTCTGCCAATGGCAAAACGTTTAAGCAGTCCGCTCCGCTGAAGCATATCCCCGAGCACCTTGGTAAGCAGGCCGCACAGCACGATACCGCTGATGATCCGCACCACCATCGTTATTGCCAGCACCTGAAAGCTCCAGGACGTATACCCGAACATGTTCGCCGCGCAAATGAACCAGATCGGCACCATCGCGCCGCCGACCAGCATCATCGCACCGGCATTCCAGCGTTTGTAACGAAGCAGAAAAAATACGGCCTCCGCCACAACCAGATAACACAGCGCCGCCACGATGCTCGCCGCAATCCCGTACGTATTGCCTACGAAGCACTGGATCGCGCCGCCAATTCCGTATGTAATTGCCGCGGTTCCCGGCTTGCGGATAATGTAATAGGCCAGCAGGCCGTACACCATGTACACGCCGACGATGGTAGAGGTCGCCACGGGCCCGCCCAGGCTGTTCAGCATTTTATTAATGTAAGATAAATAAAAGGTCAATACCGCGTTCGCTGTGGCCAGCATCGCCATCAGCACGATGTCCAGCGTCGTAAACGGGACAACACGTCTCTTTGATTGTGATAAAGTTTCCATCTCATGTCAACTCCTAATCAGGAAAATGGTGGGATTTCTCACCCTTGAGGACTCGCATGGCCAGGCCTCCCTGCTATTGTGCATGATCGGATTCGAAACGTCAACCTAAAAATAAATTACAGGTTAACAATATGGATATACCACCACAATGCCGCGGTAACCAGCACGGCCCCAACCGCCATGATTTGCCCGGCTGCAGACGGCTGCTGTTCCCTTAAAAACGTTCGCTCTGGATATGCGCCAAAGCCTTTGGCTTCCATCGCTCCCGCGGTTTGCTGAATCCGGCGCACGGCATTATGCAAAATGGCGGACACAAACACCTTCCACCAGCCTAAACGCTGCTTGATTCCCTTGGGGCGTGCCGCTCCCCTGACCTGATGGGCAGCCGAGATGCTTCTCCCTTCTTCTTGAAGCAAAGGCAAAAACGTGAGCGCCATCGAAATGCCGAAGGCGAACCGGTAAGGAACCTTCATCCGCCGGGTTAACGCGGTGACAAGATCACCGGGATCGGTCGTGACCATATAGACAAAGGATGAGAGAAACACCGTAAACATGCGCAGCGTGACCGAACCGGCCGCATCGGCTCCCTCCGTCGTGACGTGCAGCACGCCGAACTGCCAGATGGTATGGCTGCCGGGTACGGTCAGCAGGGTCAGTACAAAGTACGGAACCGCAAAACCGATCAGGAAAGCCATCGCTTTCCACTGCCTTCTCCAGCTGATTCCGCCTGCCGTTCGGGCCATGAACGAGGCCGCCAGCAGCAGCAGTGCCTGCCCTGCCGATGTATGCAAACGCATCGTCAGCACGGCGATGCATAGCAGGACCACGAGCTTGCTGAGCGGGTCGATGCGGTGCAGCGGCGAGCCTCCCCCTTGATACGATAGGATCATCGTTTGATCGCTCCTCCTTGATCTAAAACTTGTTATACTCCGCCTGCTCCCACTCTTCACGCAGCAGCGAATGGAGCAGTGCATCGTGAAAGCCTGAAGCCGTATGGCGGTACTGTCTCAGCCGTCCTTCGTCCGTGAATCCCAGGGACCCGAACAGACGGACGGCTCGTTCATTCCGCGGATCGGTCAGCGCTTCGATCCGGTTGAGGCCCATGGTCCGATAGCCGAATCCGAGCATCAGGCCGATTGCTTCACGCATGTAGCCCTTTCCCCAAAAGGGCCTCGCAAGCTCGCAGCCAATTTCTCCCCGGTAGGCCCCCTCCAGCTGCCACCAATTAAAACCGCAACTGCCGATGATCCCGGCCTCCGGCAGGAGAATTCCCCAGCGGAGCCCATCCTCGGTGGCCGACAAACGGTTCAGCAGCCGGATGAGCTCCGCTGCCGCCGCTTCGTCCGGCAGGTCCGGAAGATCCGAGTACTTCCGAACCTCCTCGTCGGTCCAGCACGCATACAGCGCCGGGGCGTCGCCTTCCTCGAGCGGACGCAGCCGGATCCGCGGCCCTTCAAGCTCGGGAATGTGCCCGCTGCATTGATAGCTCATCCCAACGCCCCTTTCATGTACTTTGCAATATTATCAATGTACAACGCCTGCCCCCTGCAGCACAAGAGCGCCTCCCCTCCCGATTTCTCCCATATGAACGCAAAAAGCACCCCGGCGCTTACCCTGTGTCCGTGAGGAGGGCTGCAGCCGGAGTGCTTGTCCATCGCTGTATTTTACACCATTATTGCTGTGCTTCCGTTCTTCCCATCAGCAGAAACGCAATGATAAAAATAAAAGCAATCAATGCCAGAAGCGGGATCGTAATGAAGCCAAACCAGTTCAAATAATCGAAATTGCAGGGAATGCCTACCTTGCACGGCAGTGCATTGGCAAGCGCCGGAATCTTCTGCTCCGCATAATGATAGATCGAGATGCAGCCGCCGATCGCGCTGAGGGTCACCGCATAAGGAATAATTTTACGGTCATTTTTATAGCTGGCGATTCCGAGCAGAATCACTTCCGGATACATGAATATCCGCTGGAACCAGCACAGTCTGCACGGTTCATAGTGCATCACTTCGCTTAAATACAGGCTGCCTCCCGTGGCGATAAGGGACACGATCCAGGCAAAATACAGGCTGTAGGGCTTGATGAACGCAATGAAACGGTTGCCTTCCATCCGAAACTCCCCTTACTTGTCGGTGTCAGCCGACTTTTTATCCAAATAGCTCTTGAGCGCGTTGTAATCGAGCGTGACATTCTCCGCTACCTTCTCGCCGTTTACGTACAGCGTTGGTGTACTGTTCACGCCCAGCTTATTGCCGGTAGCCATATGGCTGTCCACTTCATCCTGGTACGTCTTCTCCTCGATGTCCTTGCTAAGCTGATCGTAATCCACTTTGATGTTATTGTCGCGGGCCAGCTTCACCAGGAACTCCGGCGTTGCCCACTCGGTTTTTTCATCCTGCTGGTTGTCGAAGAGTACGTGGTAGTACTTCCAAAATTCATCCTTGTTCTGATGGAACACCGATTGCGCGGCCAGTGCAGCCGTGTTGGAGTCCGCATTCGGACTGATGATAAGGTAATTCATGAAATAGAGCGCGGCTTTACCGGAATCGATAAAATCCTTCTGCAGGCTCGGCTCGATGTCCTGACTGAAATACTGGCAGGCCGGGCACTTATAGTCGCCCATCTCCACGATCTTGATCGGGGCTTCCGGATTTCCCAGCACCGGGAGCGAGCTGTAATCAAACGATGCTTCCTTGGATTGCGGCCGAATGAACACCAGCAGCAGGACCAGCACGACGATACATGCACCTGTAATCCACATGATCCGCTTCATGCGTTTCTCCTGCGCTGCCCGCTGGGCTTTACGTTGGGCCACGGTGTTGACTTGCTTCTTCTTCGGTTTCACGAAGCCTGACGTCTCCTTTCCTGTGAACTAAAGCTGAGGCGCCTTGGCATTTGGGTCTTTAGTTCTTCCTTAATGTAAGTTACTTAACACTTCTACTCTAGGTTATTCTAGCATCTCCCCCCGCCGATGACCAGAAAGAACCGCTTCCAAAACCGGTCAAATCGGGAATTGTTAAATAAATTGTAACAAAATCAATTACATGACAGCCTGTAGTGAGCTTTTTCATGAAAATATGAGTTGACTTGAAACGTTCCGGTGATACTACTTTTACCGTAACTGTATGAAAATAAGGGGGGAATATCTTATGGAGTGGCAGACTGCCGTTATTGTCGTTTTTGCCGCTGTTCTGGCCGCGATGGGAATTACACGTTACGCCTTTTATCAAATGACGCAGATGAAAGCCCTCACGTACGAGCAGACCTTTCAAGCCATGGAGCAGGTCGGGCTGTTCAAGCAGGACTACTTTGAGTCGCTGCCCAAGGAGGAGGTTCAAATTACGAGCTATGACGGGCTGAAGCTGAACGGCATGCTCATACCGCACCCGTCCGGCTCCAACCGTTTCGTCATTCTTGTCCATGGATATACCGCCTCGCTTCCGGCATCGATCCCCTTTATGGACATTTTCCGGGAAGATGGGTTCAACACACTTCTGATCGACCTGCGCCGGCACGGAAAAAGCGAAGGCAAATATACGACCTACGGGTTCCACGAAAAGCACGACATCGACTCCTGGATCCGGTGGATACGCGCCACGTACGGCAGCGACTCGGTCGTCGGCCTGCACGGCATGTCGCTTGGAGGAGGCACCGTGCTGGAATATCTGTCGCTGCCTCACACGGACGCCGCCTTTGTCATCGCCGACTGCCCTTATTCCGATCTGACGCGCCTGATGCATCATCAAATGCAGGCACTGAACCGTATACCCGCGGCTGTGTTCCTTCCGCTCGTCGACCGCAGACTGTTCCGGAAAGCAGGCTTTACGCTGAATGAGGTCAGCCCTGTCCGTTCCGCACGGTACAGCCCCGTTCCCGTCATGTTTATCCATGGTACACGGGACCGCTATATCCCGACGGAGATGAGCGAGGAACTGTTTGCCGCCAAAGAAGGAATGAAACGGCTTCTTCTCGTTGAAGGAGCCTCCCACGGGAATGCGCTGGGGGTCAACCCGGAGCTGTATAAAAAAGCCGTGCAGGAATTTGTCCGCGACGTGATGGAAGGGGCCGTTCCTGCCATGCAGCCGGAACAGGCTGAGGAGCTTGTGGAAGAGCCTGTGCAGGCGGGGCTTCCTCAGCCGGAATTTAATATGTAAGACTTCTGCACCAACTCACAACATTCCGTACAACCCAAAAAGCCCCTTGGTCCGGACTCCTCTCCTTGAGACCAAGGGGCTTTTCCATTTTCTGAACATGAAGCCAGCCAGCCTTATCGCATCCTGTACTGCTTGCTCTCCTCTGCCGCGATGTCTTCCCGGATGCTCATTTTCTCCGCGTTGTAATGACTGATCGCCTGGTTTAATCCCTTCAGATCGAAGACGGAAATGTTCAGCTTGCTGAGTTCATCCACGTCCGATCTCAGCCGGTCCCTCAAATCCGTCAGCCTGCGGATATGGGACTGCGCATATTGGCCGGCTCTTTCCTCTGTTAATTCCGAGGATTTTTCGGCTACCAGGGCGCCGTTGACCTTTACCAATTCATCCGACAGCGTATGCTTCAAACGACTGAGCCGGCGCTTCAAACGCGCTCCAATCATGACATATATAGCAAATCCGAACACAAGAATCGCCAGCGCATAGGACAACCAATACCATGCTCCGTGCGCGCTGTGCTCAGCCCCTGCATCGGGCAGCTCCGCCGCCAGCACCCGCACCGGGCTTGTCGTCAAAACCGTAGTAAACCATTTGTGCATATTCATTCCCTCCATTCTAAGATGCGGTAACGATTCTAGGTGGCAGGAAGTTGATCTTGGAAGCCTGGGCGTTAAGCGCCGGCATTCGCGCTCTCCGTTTCTTCAAGTGGTGCCAGTACTTCCCCGCACAGCTTCTGAAGCATGACCTGAATTTCCTTGAACTCCCCGATTCCCGTTCCGGTCAAGCTGTATTCATCGCCGTGGGCCGTCAGAAAGTTCAATTCGGTCAGGCGCTCCAGCTGCTGCTTCACTTCCCGTTCCCCCACCTTGTAGCCGTGCGCCTCCAGCACGGGCTGCATATCACGGATGGTCAGGTCATGGTGATGGGCATGGTAAAGCATGTGGATACTCATGAATAAATTTTGTACGTCTGCACGCATAGATTCCTCTCCTTCCGGCGAACGCCTGTAAAAATGAGCCTGTCATTACCATTGTTTACCCTTCTTCCGCTGCCGGGAAACAATACCGATCCCTGCTTAAGCCGTGCCGGACGCCGGAATCAGCAGGCTCCACAGGAAATGACCATGACTTTTAGAGGGAGGAATTTTACTTGACGTGGAAGGAATTCCTGTATACTATCTTTTATAATTAACCAACGGTTAAAAGACAGAAATGAGGTGGATCGTCATGTTTCAAGCCCTTCCATACGAAGGAAACCGGAATGACCAATTTGCAGCCGTCCTCGAACAGCTTAAGTCGCTCATCCATGATGAGCCCAGCTCCATTGCCAATCTAGCCAACGCCTCGGCCCTGCTGAACAGCTTCCTTCCTGACATAAATTGGGTTGGATTCTATCTTTTCGATGGAACTGAGCTGGTTCTCGGACCGTTTCAGGGGCTCCCGGCCTGCATTCGCATTCCTTTGGGTAAAGGGGTATGCGGTACAGCGGCAGCCGAGCGGAGAACGATTGTGGTCGATGACGTGCATGAGTTTCCCGGGCATATCGCCTGCGATGCCGCCTCGAACAGCGAAATTGTCGTTCCGCTGGTCCAGGGAGAGCGCCTGATCGGCGTACTCGATATCGACAGCCCACTGAAGGGGCGGTTTGACCAAGATGAGCGGCAGTTTCTCGAACAGTTTGTCGGTATTTTGACGGCACAGCTATAATATAGGATCCTGGGAAAATAAAGCGGTCTTCTGCTTATGATGCGGAAGACCGCTTTTTTCCATTCCTGCATGATAAGATAATGAACGAAAACACGGCGTTGTTTGTCTAATGGTCAGATGGAACAACCGCCGGCCGGCATCGGTTCCATGGATCTTTGCATGTCAAGGAAGGTGAGGCAATGACGGACAAAGAGCTGTTCGAGACCTTTAACCGGGATGTCTACAGCTTCTGCTACTATATGATGCAGCGCAGGGAAGACGCCGAAGATCTCTGCCAGGAGACGTTTATCCGGGCACTGCTTGCGGACCGGAGCTCTATTCAGGATATCCGGCGCTGGCTTATTCAAATCGCCGCCAATCTGTGTAAAAACTCGCTTCGCCGCTCGAAAGCGGGCGTCATCAAGGAAAAGCTCTTTTCCTATCGGCATCTGGCGGCTGCCCCGCATTCGGTCGAGGAAACCGTCGAAGGGCGGGAACTGGCCTTAGAGCTGTCCCGGCTCTACGGACGGCTTCCCGCGAACATTCGGATGGTGATGATTCTCCGTTACATTAACGGGCTGTCCCAGCAGGAGATCGCCGACATGATCCGCGTTCCCTTAGGGACCGTCAAATCCAGAATCAATAAGGGGCTTTCGCTCATGAGAAAATATATCGCTAAGCCCTCCTGCCCCCTAATGAAAGGAGAGAACGACGATGAACCGATTCAGCTTGGAACAGATGGAACGGGCCATTTCACGAAAGCCTGAGCCCGCTCCCGATTTTGAAGCGATGTGGAGCACGATCGAGGAAGAGGTTGGGCGGCGGCGTTCAGGCCAGTCTTCAACTGTAAAAAGGTCATCGGTGACCCGCAAGTGGGTTCCGGCGGCCGCTTCCGCTGTGGTCTTCCTGGCGGTAGCCGTTCCCGTGTTTGCAGCCATAAACCCGGGCTGGGACTTGTGGGGACGGCCGGGTGTGAACAATGCCATTCAGCACGGCTTTGGCGAGCCGCTGGATTTGAGTGCCCGGCAGTCGGGCACAACGATGAAGCTGCACGGCGTCGTGACTGACGGCGAGCAGATGGATGTGCTTTTTACGATGCAGATTCCGGGCCTTCCGGATTATGACGCCGTCGATTTCGAATCCGTCTCCCTGTCCGATTCCAAGGGAAAAGATGCCAAGCCAAACGTTCTGCTCAAGCGCGATGAGGAAAAAGATACACTCAAAGGGATGTTCGAGCTGCAGGATGAGCTGAAGAAGTCTAAACGGAGCATGCACTTGGACGCCAGCAACCTGGTTTTTTACCAATATGACGATCTGCCTCTTGCGGGAGATATTGCCGAAGGTTCCATGCTGGCTCCATCCTCGTCTGCAGGCGGCTTCGCGGCTGTGGAGATCCAATCGATCGTCCGGAAAAATGACCAATTGACCATCCGGTATGCCCTGACGTCACCGCTTGAGGATCCAGGCTATCTGGACCCCCACCTGGTGATCACCTCCGGTTCGCAAACGTATCAAAGCGTGTCCCGGGCGGTCCTGCCCCCGGACGGTAACGATTTGCTGTGCCAGTCGACCTTCACCATTCCGGAACGGGACTGGAAGGGAGCCAAGCTTCACCTGACCTATTTGCAGGAGGTCAAGAGAGTAGCGGGAACCTGGGCTTTTGACTTCAACGCAGACGGCAGCAAGGCCAGCGAAGCCATTTACAGCAAACCGCTTCCGGCAAATGAGGAACAGGCCGCAAACGTCAATTTGAACCTGAAACAGCTGGTCATCACGCCGCTTCAGATCCGAATCCCATACAGGCAGGATTCCAATGACTGGACTGAGGGCGTGAGACGCTTTACGAAAGTATCCCTGCAGCTGGGGGACCAGCGCATCGAAGGCGGTGACTATCATACCGGCATGTACGAGAAGGTCCGGCACCGGGAATATTTGGATGAAGGCTACCTGCGCTTTGAGTCGCCGAAATGGTTCAAAGATTGGTCGGGGGAACCGATGAAGCTTATCTTCTCAGGTTTGGAAATTACAAAAAGGGACCTTTCGAAGCATTGGTACGATTTGGCCGCGCCGACTGCCACTGAACAGCAGGTGCAGATGGATCTGGACGGACGGAAGATCACGTTCACCTACTATCTGAAGGGCAGCCAGTTGATCGTGAAGTCTTCCTCTGAGGACCCGACTTTTAAAGGGGTATCGCAATCGGTGATCCGTGCCGGCGGAAAAGAGATCCTCCCGGACTACGTCCCTGCGCCGCCATCGAGCGGGCCGTTTACCAAAGTGGAGACGTATTCGAACCTTCCGGAAGGAACGGCGCTGCAGCTGAACCCGGGCGTGTACGTGCTGCTCGATCCGGACGAGACGGTTGAAGCGGCCATTAATTAACGCCTTTTGGTAAAGTCAGTTCTAGGATCCGACCCCATGAAATGAACAAATGCTCCTCCGTATGCGGCAGAAGCCCGCCCGGCCATTCATCGGCCAGGCGGGCTTGTTTGGTCACCCTTGTTCATCTTCTTACATCAGCTCGCGCTCGGCGAATATGATCATCCCGTCCCGTAAAAAAACGGGGAGCTGCGGATGGTATGCCGTAAACAGCTGCTTGTGTTCGGTCTGTTCCACATATAAGTTTCCCAATCCGATATACACCATTGCCGACGGTGTATAATAACGGCTCATCCATTCATAATGCCTGCGGATGATCCCCTGAACCTGTGGAGCACCCGGGTGATGGCCTTCCTCGATGGCCGCCTTTAAATCCTGGTTAATCTGATCGATTTCCCGCTGGGACCGCAGGTAGTCTTCCTTGGTCCACAGCTGCATTTTATGCTTGCTCTCCTGCGTTTCGGACTCGCCTCCCAGCTGGGTCAGCACATCCTGCTCGGTCACATTGGATCCGGCCGGGCCTGAGTCCCGACCTCTGTTGTCTGGTTCCATCGTTTCTCCCTCCACTTGACTCTCTGATCTATATCTTTTTGCCGCATGGTCTGCACGATTGATGTCGGGTCTTGTCACCTTCCAATTACCCGTTTCGCAGGAATTTAACCGCTACCAGAAGAGCATTTATCCGCTTTTTTCAACATTTTTTCACCTTATTTCATTTAGGGCTTCGAGTCGGAATCGCGAATGATGGACAGCCCCTCGACATGCTTGCGGTTCATCAGCTTGCTCTTCTTCCGGTTCTCCTTGGACTCAAAAATAATGTCGAAATCGTAGTCCTCAGGGTACAGTTCGCTCTTCTCAATGAACAGCTTGAGCCGCTTCTGGTTGATCCGGATCTTCTCCTTCTGGATCATGACCCCTACCATGCCCATGGCGTCCTCCGGCTCGTAGACGATGCCCGTTCGCCCATAGGAACTGACATAGACAGCGTCTCCTACTTCAAGCTTGCGCGCGGGCGCGGCCGATGCTTGCTCCTGATCCTCATCCGCCTGATCCCGGTTCCCTGCATCGCTCTCATTGGCTTCAAGTGGGTCGGAGGACTGAGCTGTCTCCTCCATCTGCTCAGACTCCGTTTGAACAATGGGATGTTCCTCGGCTGCATCGGGCTGCAGGGCAGGCAGTGGCTTCTGCCTCTGCAAAATTTCCTGCGACCGCTCGATAATGCCTGCTGTCATCCCCAGCTTTGTGGCGATTTGAATCGCGTAGCTCTGCCCCGCCTCCCCGATCGTCAGCCGGTACAGCGGCTCCAGAGTCTCGACATCGAACTCCATCCGGGCATTCTGGAAGCCCGGCGTCCGTGCTGCAAACGTCTTCAGCTCGTTAAAATGCGTCGTGACCATGATCATGGCGCCTCTGTTGCTGAGCTCTTCCAGAATGGCGATCGACAAGGACATCCCTTCCCCCGGATCCGTTCCGGCCGCCAGCTCGTCGATCAGCAGCAGGGTATGGCGGTCCGCCGCATCCACCATCCCGATCAGGCGCTTAATTTGGGCGGAAAAGGTGCTGAGCGACTGCTCGATGCTCTGCCCGTCCCCGATGGCCGACAGCACTTTAGTGAATACGGTGAACGTGCTGCCTTCCTCCACCGGCACGAGCAGACCCGACTGCACCATCAGGGTGAGCAGCCCGAGCGTCTTGAGCGCCACCGTCTTGCCGCCGGTATTCGGCCCGGTGATGATCAGCGAGCGGTAACCGCCGCCCAGCTCCAGCCGCAGCGGCACCATCGTCTTCAGCATGAACGGATGCCGCGCTCCGCTTATTTGAATACGCCCGCTGTCGCTAAGAAGAACATTGTTCCCGCCCAAGGTGCGGCTGTATTTCGCTTTGGCAAAAATAAAATCGTACGTTCCCGTAATATCGATGTTCAGCAGCAGATCGGCCGAAGCCGCCTCAAGCAGCCCGGTCAACGCGCTCAGTACGATGCCTTCCTCCCGGGCCTCATCCGCTTCGTGCATGCCAAGCTCGCTTTGAAGATGGGCGACCTCCTCCGGCTCCACAAAGACGGTCTGCCCGCTCGTTGACTGGTCGAGCACCGAGCCCTTGATCGTTTTGTGATACTCCCGCTTGACCGGAATGACGTACCGGCCGCCCCGGACGCTGACCAGGTTTTCCTGCAAAATCGAGCCGTGCCTGGACAGAATCGCGGCGATCTTTTTCTGAATGCGCTCCTTAACGATGGCGATCTTCTTGCGGACGCGCTCCAGGTTTTTGCTGGCTTGATCGTCCACCCGGCCAAACCGGATGCAGCGCTCAATTTCGCTCTTCAGCTTCGCCAGCTCCTGCATCGAGGAAGCATAGGAGCTGATGCCCGGCGCGATGTCGCGCTTCCCGGCCATGTACTTACGCAGCTGCCCGCAGCTGTGCAGAAACGTATGGACCGCTGTAAAATCCTGCTCGTCGAACAGGTACCCTGTATGCAGCAGGGAGACGATCCGGTCAATCCCTTCCAGGGATGGCAGCGGGACACTGGCCCCTTTATCCAGCAGCGCCTTGGCTTCCGCCGTCTCATCCAGCGCCCTGCGGACTGCACTGGCCGTGGTCAGCGGCTCCAATTCATCGATATGCCTGCGTCCTTCATACGAAACCGCATAGTCTCTCAACGCTTCCTTCATTTTGTCGTATTCCAGCATGATCATCGTCGTTTGATCCATTGGTAGTTCATCCTCCTGTTTCTTGTTATGTCTTCCTAATGCAACGCAAAAAGGGGCAGAGAATACGCGCATGCGATTCCTGCCCCTGGTCTGCCGGACTGCCTTTGTCTGCTGCCTTTGCTGTACGCAAAAAAACCGTGCTGCAAAGAGCACGGTCCTGTATGCCGGAGAGCCAGCCGCCCATTAGGCGGCGGCCATTATCCGGCATGACAACGGTCGAGCGGCCAACGCTCCACCGATTCGGATCACAAAGGTTTCAAACAGTCCGCAAGGGATTGTCGTTTGATGCTTCGCGTGTTCTTAACTATTTCCAAGACTGCATTCTGCAAAGAGGCGCATTGAAAGAAAGAGTGCCCTCCTGGGCATTCCTCGCCTGTCTTCGTGTCATACAGCCGATATGGAGTTTGATTAGTTAAGAACAACCACCGTCATCAAAATCTCTCCCTTGTTATAGGATGAGGTAAATTTACCAAGTTTGCGCCATGAAGTCAAGGGGCTGGTGTCTTCATGAGGTACACTCTCGCTTCATACGGCCGCAGCTTCAAATTCCCGAGATCCTCCTCCCCCTTGATGAGGTAGTTGGAGATCAGCAGCTGCTTGGCCTCCGGCACGAGCTCCGCCGGCAGCTTCAGCACCGGCTCGCCTCCGAAAAAGTTCAGGATGACCAGGAGACACTGGTCCTCAAGCGTCCGTGTATACACATACAGCTCCTTGTCGAGCGGAAGCAGCAGCTTGTATTCGCCGTACACGATGACTTCATGCTGCTTGCGGAGGGAGATAAGCTTTTTATAGTAATGGTAGATCGAATTCGGATCCTTAATCGCATCCTCCACATTGATCAGGGGATAATTCGAGTTCACCTCGATCCACGGCGTGCCCCGCGTAAAGCCTGCATGCTCCCCATTGGTCCACTGCATCGGCGTACGGGCGTTGTCCCGGCTTTTTTTCCAAATCGCCTGCATGACCTGCTCTTCGGGTACGCCCTGATCCAGCTGCTCCTCATAGTAATTCAGTGTTTCCACGTCACGGTAGTCATCGATCGAGGCGAAGGCGATGTTCGTCATGCCGATCTCCTCGCCTTGGTAAATATACGGCGTGCCTTCGAGCGTGTGCAGGAAGGTCGCCAGCATCTTCGCCGACTCCACCCGGTATTTCTGGTCGTCCCCGAACCGGGACACCGATCTCGGCTGGTCATGATTGCACCAATAATTCGCGTTCCAGCCCTTGCCGTGCAGCACCGTCTGCCACCCGCTGATGACCTTTTTCAGCTCCAGCAAGTTCCAGGGACGAAAATCCCACTTGCCGGAACCGGAAGAACCCGCATCGAGCTGCATATGCTCGAACTGGAACACCATGTTCAGCTCGTTGCGCGTATCCCCGACATAGCTGAGCGCCTGCTCCGGACCCAGACCCGACGTCTCGCCGACGGTCATGATGTCATAGTGGAACAGTACCCGTTCATACAGGTTGTTCAGCAGGGTGTGCACGTTTTCCAGGTTGGAAAACAATTCATAGGCGCGCACCGTCGGCAGCTGGTCCGGGTTGTCCCCGTCCGGCAGGCCGACCGCCTTGACAATATGCGCGATCGCGTCGAAACGGAAGCCGTCCACGCCTTTTTTGAGCCACCATTCCACCATTTCATGCATGCTGTCAATCACCTTCTGATTTTCCCAGTTCAGGTCCGGCTGGTGCTTGGAGTACAGATGGAGATAATACTCGCCTGTCTTCTCGTCGTATTCCCAAACCGAGCCGCTGAAATAGGATTCCCAGTTGTTCGGCGGATGTCCGTCTTTGCCTTTGCGCCATATATAAAAATCCCGTTTCGGATTATCCTTGCTCGACCGCGACTCGACAAACCATGGATGCTCGTCCGAGGTATGGTTCAGGACCAGATCCATCATGATTTTGAGACCGCGCGCATGCGCCTCCCGCAGCAGACGGTCAAACTCCTCCATCGTGCCGAACTCGTCCATAATGTCACAGTAGTCGCTGATATCGTATCCGTTATCGTGATTGGGGGACTTGTAGATCGGGCAAATCCAGATCACGTCCACCCCCAGGTCCTTCAAGTAATCCAGTCTCGATATAATGCCGAGCAGATCCCCCTTGCCGTCACCGTTCGTGTCGAGGAAGCTGATCGGATAGATTTGATACACTACGGCTTCTTTCCACCATTTTTTGTTCATAACCTGCTCCTTACGTGCTCCATTTTGTGCCGGATATCCGACGGTTGTTTACAAGATCGCGCGAAC
Organism: Paenibacillus sp. OAE614; assembly: GCF_040546645.1. Taxonomy (NCBI): domain Bacteria; kingdom Bacillati; phylum Bacillota; class Bacilli; order Caryophanales; family Paenibacillaceae; genus Paenibacillus; species Paenibacillus sp. OAE614. Next base: position 6,087,560 of record NZ_JBEPOD010000001.1, read on the forward strand.
ACTTTATAATTATTGTAAACCGATTTCCGGTTTACCTTTCAGAATGAGAGCAAGTTTTTACACTTCAATCAAATAGAATTTATTTGGAGGAGCCTGCCATGTGCGGGCTCCTTTTGTCTTTTTTTCCCTCTCATTCGTTGTGCGGGTCCGCCATGCACTCCTCCATCTTGATGTAAAGGAGGATAGACGCGTTGATTTTGAAGTCCCGGTAAAAAATGTAGAGATCTGGATACGCTATACGGCATGGCGATCTCTACTCAAAGAAACCAAACCCGGGCTGCATGATTCAGGATTCGCACATATACAGGATGGGGAGGCACGCTATGGAACAGCAGGCAATACTGGCTATTGGTATTTTTCTCATTGTTTACGCATTTATTATCGCGGAAAAAATTCACCGGACGATCGTGGCGATGATCGGCGGTGCGCTCATGGTCATATTCGGCATCGTGAGCCAGGAAACCGCGATTCATCATATCGATTTCAACACGCTCGGCCTGCTCGTCGGCATGATGATCATCGTCAATATCACCGCAGAGACGGGATTATTCAAATTCATTGCCGTATGGGCCGCGAAAAAGGCCAAGGGCCGGCCCGTCGCCATTATGGTGGCGCTGATTCTGATTACCGCGATCGGATCGGCGTTTCTCGACAACGTGACCACCGTTCTGCTTATGGTGCCCGTCACGCTCAGCATTACCCGGCAGCTGCGGGTTAACCCGACGCCGTTTCTGATCACCCAGATTATGGCGTCCAACGTCGGCGGAACCGCCACCCTGATCGGTGACCCGCCTAACATTATGATCGGCAGCGCGGTGAAAGAGCTGACTTTTGTCGCCTTTATCAATAATTTGACGCCCATTGCGGTGATCATTCTCGCCGTATTTATTCCGCTATTCATTCTCATGTTCCGCAAACAGATCAAGACGACGCCGGAGCTGATGCAGAGCATTATGGATCTGGATGAAAAAGAGCTGCTCACCGACCGCAAGCTCCTGATCAAATGCCTGACGGTAATGGGTCTGACGATCATCGGCTTCTTCCTTCACCAGCTGGTTCACCTTGAGTCGGCCACCGTCGCCCTCGCCGGTGCTTTCCTGCTGCTTCTGCTGACGGGCGAGCATATGCTGGAGGAGGCTTTTGCCAAGGTCGAATGGCCGACGATCTTTTTCTTCGTAGGATTGTTCGTGCTGGTGGCCGGCCTGATCGAAACAGGGGTCATCGCCACCCTGGCGGAAAAAGCTACCGATCTCACCGGCGGTGATGTCGCGGCAACGTCGATGCTCATCCTGTGGATGAGCGCGATCGCGTCCGCTTTTATCGACAACATTCCGTTTGTCGCGACCATGATCCCGATGATCCAAGACATGGGCAGCCTCGGCATCAGCAATTTGGAGCCGCTGTGGTGGAGCTTGGCCCTGGGTGCCTGCCTGGGAGGCAACGGCTCCCTGATCGGTGCGAGCGCCAACCTGATCGTGGCAGGCATGGCCGCCAAGGAAGGATATCCGATCAAGTTCGCCCAGTTTCTGAAGCTCGGTTTTCCGATGATGCTGCTGTCCATCGTTCTGGCCAGCGCATACGTGTATCTTCGGTATTTGATGTAGCGGCCGAAGGCAGAGGGGCGGTGGTGTTGCTGCAGATTGGGGGCTTCTGGTAGCGCAGATGCTTCTAGGCAAGGACATGACGGCCCCTGGAAGCAGCGCAAATTGACACGTGCGAAGGAGGATCAACTTATGCTGGAGTATCGTTACGACCCGAGCATCATTCAGATTACGGAAAGCGTCAACGAGCAGGACGCGGAGTTCCGCATCCGGCTGCTGCAGGAAGAGCCTTATCTGGCTCGGCTCAAGCAGATCAGACGCTTTTTCGAGGACAATGATATCTACACGGACGCCTTGTTTTATGTCTATAAAAATCACGAGTACGGTGCGATCGTACGGAAGGAATACTACGTGGACTTCGTGCTGGCGCTGATGAAGCATCAGCTGCTTCAAAGCGTGGAGTGGAAGCCTTTGCCTTAGGGCATTTAGCGCTGGCGGTGCGTTCGCTGTTGATCTATTCAGGCCATTGGCTGGCAAAATAGATGCGTTTCACATTTACTTCTACGTTGGAAATGTGGCAGCGCCTTTTATGCCAGGGTTAATACGTTAGTCAAATGAGAAGCCGCCCGGCTTGCTCCTTTCGAGCAGAGACCGGCGGCTTCTTTTCATGCGCTTATGAGGTTTCGTTCAGCATAGCGCTCTTTTACAGCGCCTGATGCTACTCCGCCAACTCAATGATCGACTCGTATTTCCGCTTCGTATCCGCCAGCCGGGTATCGAGGCGTGAATACTCCCCCTCCAAGCGGCGGACAATCCGCTCCACCTCGGATATTTTCTCCTGCACGTCGTCCTGGGTATCCCGGATTCTCCCCTGCACGAGCCAGTCGGATATAAAGCCGTCGAAGAAATAATCAGAAAATTTCAGAAAGCTCCCGATCCCGATTTCGATATCCAGCGCCATTTGCACATCCTTCAGCTCTTTGCCGAACCGGCGCAGGCTGAACTGCGCTGATTCAATGTGCTCCATCGCCTCGTCAATACGGCTGTGCTTCATATGCGTGGAGATCATGCCGCCGCCGAGCATGTCGTAGGTGCCCCAATTCCCGGCCGAGCCCAGACTGTCATCCGCCCGCTCCAGATCCTCCAGTACGGCCTCGCCCGCGCGCACCGCTTCTTTCAATTCCTTGAGCTGGACCGACAAGTCGGCCTGTTCTTCGGCGAGCGCCGCCAGCTCGGCGTTGTTCTGTAAAATCACTTTTTCTTTCTCGTCCAGAATCTTCTCATATTCAAACTCCGCGTAACGGACCTCCTGGAACTTTCGCTCCAGCTCCTGCAGTTCGTTTTGGATATCAACCACGCTGCGGGCAGCCATATCGTATTTCGCTTTGACCTCCAGCACTTCCAGCTGCTCCCGCTCCAGCTTCTCCTCTTTCCGGCCGATCATGCTGTAAAACAAACCGGAGAGCGAAGTCCCCGTCAGGCGCTCCACGTCCTTCTCCTCATCGGCAAGCCTGAGCTTCCAGCGCTCGGCTTCGTCCTGCTGCTCTCTCAGCTCCCGCGACAGTTCCTGCATCCGGTTTTCATACTTCGTTTTGTTCCGGATGTCCTCTTTCAGCTTGGTCAACTGACGGTTGGCTTCTTCAAACATAACATTCCCTCCGTTTCCAGTCTGCGATCTGTTGTTATATGTAATAAACGTCATAGCATGCCGCGAAGTTTCATGGAAAGTTCAGCATGCAGCAAAAGCCTTACGTGACCAAGCTCTGCCAAAGTGGATTTTATCCGCAAAAATCGCTATGATTAAACCAGATTGCACAAAGGAGTGAACCTCAATTTCATGAAACTGAAGACATTCACGCTTCCGCTCGTGCTCGTGCTGACAGCGGCGCTTGCGCTTGGCGGATGCGGCAAGAAAAACAGCGACGAGGATGCATCAAAGGACACATCCGGAGGACAAACGACAGAGCAGACGACGGACCAGACTTCCGGCAATTCGTCATCGTCCGGCACGACAGGATCGGATTCCTCCACGGACAGCTCGACCTCGGCTTCCGGTCAGCAGCAGAAGAGCTGGACAAGCCCGCCTGCCATGCAGATCGACCAGAACAAAAAGTACGAGGCTGAGGTCAAAACGTCCAAAGGCACGTTTACGATCGAGCTGTTCGCCAAGGACGCGCCGAAGACGGTCAACAACTTCGTGTTCCTGTCCAAGGAAGGCTTTTACAACGGGGTCATTTTCCACCGGATCATCGAAACGTTCATGGTACAGACCGGTGACCCGACCGGAACAGGCTCCGGCGGACCGGGATACTCTTTCGAAGATGAGAAAACGAATTATAAATACGAGCCGGGCATCGTCGCCATGGCAAACGCCGGACCGGATACGAACGGCAGCCAGTTCTTTATCTGTACCGGTGCGGACAGCGATTATCTGAACCAACAGCCGAACTACACCATTTTCGGTAAAGTCACAAAGGGTATGGATGTCGTGATGAAGATCGCCAAAACACCGGTCACCGTCGGTCCTAGCGGCGAGGAAAGCACCCCGACCGAGAAGGTTACGATCGACGGCGTCACGATTACTGAGAAATAAACCAGTGCGAAGCCGCACGCTTGTACGGCGCAGCACAGCATGATACAACAAAGAACCGTTCGCCCCTGAGGGTGGACGGTTCTTTGTTTGAGCGCGCATAAATCTCCTGTCCAGGTCATGCTTCAGCAGGCTTGTTCATATTGTAAATTAAACAAGAACAAGCCCGACGGCTGCAGAGGTTCACCGGTATGAACTCGGGGGAAACCAAAGCATCTCAGCCGCTGGCAGCAGGAGGCCTGCGTGAACGCAATGATTCTGGGAAGCCTCGCGACTTCCCTATGTACGGCAGCGGGAGCCCTTCCCGCCCTGCTGTTTTCGAATATCAGCCACCGGGGCAGAGACAGCCTGCTCGCTTTCACGGCAGGTATCATGGTCGCCGCCTCGACGTACGGGCTGATCCCGTCCTCCCTCAAGCTGTCGAACCTATGGGTGCTGACGATCGGCATCCTCCTTGGTACGGTGACCTTGACCCTGATGGAGCTGCTCATCCCACACACGGACCCGGCCCATGATATCAAGCGGAGCGACAGCACGCAGACGGGATCCTGGATGTTTCTGTCGGCCATGGCGCTGCATAATTTACCCGAAGGGCTGTCAGTCGGCGTCAGCTACGGCAGTCCCAACCAGGAGCTGGGGGCGATCGTGGCGCTGAGCATCGGCCTGCAAAACATCCCCGAAGGCTTTCTGACCGCGCTCTACCTCGTTACGCACGGCATGCGAAGGCGGTACGCCTTTCTTCTCGCCGCGCTTACGGGCGGGCTGGAGTTCCTCTCCTGCTGGGCCGGGCTGAAATTTACCGCTTCCTTCGCCGGTATCGTCCCGTACGGATTGGCTTTTGCCGCCGGCGCCATGCTGTTCGTCGTATATAAAGAGCTCATCCCGGAGAGCCACGGGGACGGCAACGAGCGGGCTTCGACCTTTTCCTTTATTTTCGGCCTGCTCTCGATGATTGCCATGACGCATTTGCTGGGTTAAGCGTCATGGCTTTCGCATTTTCCAAACCGCCCAGGCACTGATTCCATACATGACGGCACTGGCATAAAATAAGGCGTCGATCGTCAGCCAGTCGATCAGGTAACCGCCGAGAATGACGGCGAAACCGGATGCGGCTGAGGTCCAGAAATGATAGGAACCAATCATGTGCCCCCGCTCCCCCTGGACTGTATGATCGGCAAGCAGCAAGCGTTCGCTCATCTTTTGCATCGCACTGCAGCACCCCATGACCAGTTGGAGAAACAGTACCCACGCATAAGATTCGACCCATGGGAATGCCAGCATCGCCAGCATCATGCCAAGGGAGCTGATGAGCAGCATCCGGTGTCCGCTGTGGTCGATCCTTGGGGCCAGCCATTGGGAGAACGCCGCGGAGCTGATCGTAAACACGGCAAAAGCCAGTCCGTATTTGGCATAGCTGTTGCCCAGATTTTTCAGAAACAAAAGATAATAAGGATAAATCATGCCGGAAGCAAGCGTCACCATGCTTTGGGATCGGATCAGCCACCTCATGTTCATGGCCTACTCCCCTTTGTATTGTTCATAAAAATAGTTCATAAAAAGGTGCTGTGGATCGTACTCATCCTTTTTCCGAAAAAAATCGTCGTACTCCGGATAGGCCCGTCTAAACTGCTCGACCGTAGGGTATGCCGCATAAGGCAGATAATAGGTTCCACCCTCATACTCCACTTCATCGATCAGATCCCGAATTCCTTCCTTTACTTGCGCCTGCCCTTGCTCCGATAACGGTACGTGAAACAGGCATACAAGGGCAAACATGTCTTCATGGGCATAGGAGAGAACGGCTTCGCGATCTTCCTGGACATAACGGACGGTAATATTCAGCAAATTAAGCTTGTGATCGCGCACAATATCTTTCATCCCGTGAACGAAATCCGCAAACTGATCCACCGGAATAAAATACTCCTGCAGCAGATCATTCGCGCCGGGCTGGCCGTATTCCATAAATTCGTTCTCGGAGCGCATGGCATTGTTTCGGCTGATCGCCTTATTTTGCTGCTTGGTAAAATACAGCTTCTGCAAAGACCAGAATGCGTTCTTTCCCCAATCGCTGCCCCGGTTCAGACTGAACATAATTTTGCTAGGAATGACGCCCTGCTCGCGGGTCCGGAGCTTATCGTAATCTTCCAGCGCAAGCGCAGGATCTGCCGTATAATTGATCGCATACATGTCCGTCAAGAAGCGGTCCGGGGCAACTGAAATTCTAGCAATATGCATTCTCACATCGGGATCGCCAAGTACATTCTCCTGAAAATACCGGCTGTAATCCTCAACCTTTATCGCCTCATTCTCCATCCGGTAAACTTCATCTTCCGTCAAATTCAGCGTCACATCCAGGATAATACCGAACAGGCCGTACCCGCCGAGCGCCAGCCGAAATAATTCCGGGTTCTCTTCTCTGCTGACGATGCGGATTTGACCGTCTGCGGTCAGCAGCCGAAACGAATCCACGCTGCCGATCAGGGAACCGCTTCGGATGTCGCGTCCATGCGCATTTACGCTAATGGAGCCGCCAACGGTAAATATATTTTGCGACTGCATCGTCTTCACGGTGGTACGGATTAACGGCTTTCTGGACCTGCTCCCACGTGGCCCCGGCCTGTACACGGATTTGCCGCTGATCCGGATCGACCGACAGGACCTGATTATAATCGGTCATATCGATGACAATCCCGTCCTTGTAATAGGTATGCCCTCCCTGACTGTGACGCTGGCCCGCAATGGATACGGTAAGGTGCTTCTCCTTTGCCTCCTGAAGCAGCCGGACCAGCTGCTCCTCCTCCTTGCCTTTGACCACCCTGTCAACCTTAACAGGATGAAGCCGGCTGTAATCGGTAATGAGATAAGGGTTCTGGTCCGGTGTATCAGTGCGGATATATTCATACACGCAAAGAATGACTAACAGCAGCAGCACCGCTCCCCTCTTCGCCATCGCCTACCACACAGGGCGCAGTGGGTGCTGTAGATCCTCTTCGTTGACGTTTTCGATAATGTGCTTCAAATCCTGCTGCAGCGTCTTCATATGGTCGCTTCCGATCATCCGGGCCCAGCGCTGCTCAATCTCTTTGTAGATGTTCTCTTTCGTCCGCACCAGCGACCAGCCGCGTTCGGTCAGGACGACCATCTTGCCCCGGCCGTCGGACGGGTGGGGCTTGCGCGCGACATAGCCGCATTCTTCCAGGTAGTCGAGCATTTGGCTGACGGCCTGCTTCGATATGCCCAGGTGCGCTACGAGCGTCTTGGCCGTCGCCCCATCCGGCATCAAGCCCTGGAACAAAAAGCTGTGCGCCGGCCGCACATCGCCGAACCCCGCCTCCTTCAGGCGGTTATGGAGCTCCTGGTTCATCGCGCTGAAGGAGAGCGATAACAGGGAAGCCAAATCTTGATTATATGGGAACGTTTTGGACATGGTTGTACAACTCCTTGCTGTCTTAAAGGAATAAATTGGTCAGTTAGATTGACTTCAAAGCATTCTCATTATACCGTTCCCGAGATGCGTGAATCAAATTCCGGGAAGTGGCACCGCTTCCATCATGAAATGGGCTTTGGGCGCAACTTCCGCCGGCCCGGAAACGTCTGGTAGGTAACGCCGATTTTTTCCACTTTTTAGCGCAAAGGGTTTGCAACATAAGGAATATGAAAGAGTGCCATTTTCTCCTCGACGCGAAAATCACCCTGGTCTTCAGACCTGATTCCATCGATAAGGAGGCTAACCATCCATGCCAAAGACCAAAACGCTGCCGCTGCTGCTCGCCCTGCTCCTGCTGGTATTACCGGCATGCTCGAAGCAGGAAGACGGCAGCCGGGACCAACGCAGCAATCCGACACCTCCGATCTCGCTAACGGCCCGGAAGCAGGAGGCAGGCAAAATCGATCCTGCCCTCATCTCCGCCCACAACCGCCTGGGGCTGCAGCTCCACCGCGAACTAACCGGGCAGGCCGAAGCCGGAGACAATGTCCTTCTCTCCCCCTACAGCATCTGGACGGCCCTGTCCATCGCATACAACGGCAGCGCCGGCACGACGGCACGCGAAATGGCCTCCGTATTGGGGCTGAAGGACATGCCGCTTAACGAAATGAACGAGGGGAACGCCATTTTGTCCAGGCTGCTGGAAGGGGAAGACTCCGGCGTCCGGCTGAACATCGCCAATGCGATCTGGCATCAGCAGGGCGTTCCGTTCAAGGACTCTTTTATCCAGGCAGGCAAGGAGAGCTACGGGGCCGAGGTTCAGGAAGTTGATTTCGCTTCCGACAAGTCCGTGAACACGATCAACCGATGGATCAGCAAGGAGACCGAGGGCAAAATCGAGAAAATGCTGGAGCAGCCGCTGTCGCCAACGACCATTGCAGTGCTGGCCAACGCGATTTATTTCAACGGATCATGGACCGATCCGTTTAATCCTGAATACACAAAAGACGAACCGTTCACGCTGGCTGACGGCGGCGTACGGACGCTGCCGATGATGCATACCGCCAACATGCTGCCGTACAAGGAGACCCCCGATTGGCAGGCTGTCCGCCTTCCTTACGGAGACGGCCGCATGGATATGCTGGTCATCCTCCCCGCCGCCGGCTCTTCGCTGGACCAATTGGAGCAGCAGCTCTGGGCAGACCCCGCTCCGTGGCAGCAGCCCTTTGACGAGGCATCCGTACAGCTTGGACTGCCCCGGTTCAAGGCCGAGTACGGCAGCGACTTGAATGATCCGCTCATCCGGCTCGGCATGAAGCAGGCCTTCCAGCCGGATGTAGCCGATTTTTCCCATATGGCCGACATTCGCCCCCTCTTCCTGTCCAAGGTTCTGCACCAGATGGTGCTCGACGTAAACGAAAAGGGAACCGAGGCTGCTGCGGCAACGGTCATCAGCGAAGAATCCGGCTCTATGCCCGTAAAAGTCCACGAAATGACGGTGAACCGGCCGTTCTTCCTGGCGATCGAGGATACACAGACCAAGGCCTGGTTGTTTATCGGTTCGGTGAACGATCCCGAATGACCGGCTCGCGCACAGACAAAAAAGCCAACCCCTTCCTAAATAGGCTAGGGTTGGCTTTTAAACATGGGCAGATGGTTCACCTCATGAAAAATTAACGGGATCAACAACATGAGGCAACTGGCGTTTTCCTGAGCGTCTTTGAACCCGGTTGAGACTCGGCGGGTTAAGACAACGCCTGCAGCGTCACGCCTTCGGGCAGCACCGCCAGCACTTGCTCCCGTACAGGCTTGCTGCCGGCAAGCTCTTCGCCCAGGATGGCGACGACGCCCCGGTCCTCGCGGGAGCGGATCAGCCGGCCGATGCCCTGGCGGAGCCGTAGCAGCATATACGGCATGTCCACCTCTTCGAATGGCGCTGCCGATTCTCTGCGCTTGGCCGTAAACACCGGATCATGCGGCGGGAACGGCAGCGACCAGACGATCACGTTCGAGAGCGCCGGGCCGGGCACGTCCAGTCCCTCCCACAAGCTGACCGCGCACAACACGCTGGTCTCCTCGCGCTGGAAGGCAGAGATCAGATGGCTGATCTCCTGATCCCCTTCGAAGTAAAACGGAACGTCAGGCACCTCGACCGTGCCTGCGGCCAGCTCCTGCTTAAACCGCCGCAGCTCCTCCCTGCCGTTAAACAGGATCAGCGCCCGGCCCCCGGATTCGCGAAGAAGGCGGGCAGCGGCTTCCAGCTTGCCGTTAAAATCGGCCGTCGACCTGGAGTCCGCCGGGGTCAGCACCTTCATCTGATCCGCGTAATCGTACGGGGACGGTACGGAGAAGGAGAGAAACCTCTCGATGCCAAGGCTGTCCGCCACGTAATCGAACGAGGCCTGAACCGACAAGGTAGCTGAGGAGAACACGATCGGCATCTTCGCGCCGAATACCTGTTCCTGCAGTACCTCCTTGACCGTTCTCGGCATGATCGACAGCGTCAGCCCGTCCGGTCCGTCGACGGCCCAGCAGATCAGCGCCTCGGAGCGCTCGAACAGATGGAGCGCCTTCTGCATCATTTCCAGGTGCTCCTCTACGATCCGGAGCTCGTACTCGTTCAGCGTGTACAGCTCGCTCTCAAACACGAGCTCCTCCTCGATCGAGGTGAGGAGCGAGCGGAACCGGTGCACCTCGGCGAGCAGCGCGCCGTCCAGCACGATTTCCTTCCGGTCGGAGCCGGCCACGCTGCGGCTCTGCCGGCCGAATGCCGCGAACATCGCTTCGCTCTGCACGATCGCCTCGTCGATCAGCACCGCCAGCGATTCGCGGATCTCGCCCTGAAGCAGTCGGGTGATGAGTTCCTCAAACACGACATGCTTCATTTTGTAGCTGAGGGCCTTCATGGCGGCCGATTCGAGCAGATGCCCTTCGTCGAAGACGACGGCGCAATGCTCCGGCAGCAGGGGCAGCTGCCCCTCCCGCTTCCGCCCCTCATAAGTCCATACATGCTCCATGTAATAATCATGCGAGCAGATGATCAGGTCCGCCGCCTGGCGGTAGTGATCCCGCGACAGCGTCTGGCCGCAGCGGTGGCGGCGGTCGCAGGTGAAGCAGTCCTGGAACGGATCCCAGTTAATCCGGTTCCATTCCTCATCGGTTAACTCCGGGTATCCCTTCCGGTCCCCGTAAGCATGGAAGGACTGCATTGGCGCGGTAGAATACACGAAATCTGGCAGGCCGGCGGCCAAGTCGTCCCAGCGTACCCCTTCTTCGTCCCGCAGCCGGACGTCGTCCAGTTTGCGCAGGCACAGGTACTGGTCGGGCGACTTGCCCAGCCGGGCATCAATGTGAAGCCCAAGGTGACGGGCCAATTTCGCAATATCCCCCTCCGGCTTCACCAGCTGCTCGATCAGCGATTCGTCGGCGCAGGCGATAACCGCGGGTCTGCGGGTATACCGCGCGTAGCATACGGAGTAGAGCAAGTACACCAGCGTCTTGCCCGTCCCGACCCCCGCCTCGGCAAATATCGTTTTCTTCTCGGCAAAAGCCTTCTCCAGCTGAAAAGCCATATAAATCTGCTCGTCGCGGATTTCAAATCCCGCTTCCGGCAGAACATCATAAAACACATCGGCGACCCATTCGCCTGCTTGCTGGACGAAAGGCCGCTTTGGATCATACGTAAAAGGATACCGCTCCACGTCTTTTGGTTCCCTCCAAGCTACTCATAAATGCAGCCGCCCCCACTTTCGGGAAGGCGAACAACCCATTATCACATGCTCCCTCCCGAATTACAATGGGGCGGTCAAAAAATTAAAGCCGCCCCCTTCGGACCCATACATCCGGGGGACGGCCAATTTCTTTGATTTATGCAAGCAAGATTGCTCCACGCCTTATGACGCACGTCATCTGCAGCAGAACTCGATCTTCTCTATTGCGGCTCTCGAGCGGCTCTCGCCATCACGGCTCCCGGGAGTCGCCCGCTGCAACCGCCGGCGGGGGTTCGGGCTCGTAAAGCCCCGAGCGCACCCGAAACCAGCGGTACAAATGGGATACGACGACCTTCAGCACGGCATATCCCGGCACCGCAAGCAGAATGCCGACGATGCCAAACAAGTTACCGCTCGTCAAAATGACGAAGATTATCGTGATCGGATGAATCTTCAGCGTCTTGCCCATAATTTGCGGGGAAATGAACTTCCCTTCGATGAGCTGGACGACGGTCCAGACGATCACCATCTTGAGCAGCATGATCGGTGAGGTGACGACTGCGACGATGAGCGCCGGCGTAATGGCGATCGCCGGTCCCAAATACGGGACGACGCTGGTGCATGCCGCGATGATGGCCAGAATCAGCGAATACTTCAAGCCGATAATGATATATCCGGCGAACAGCAGCACCCCGATACAGCAGCTGACGATGATCTGCCCGCGGATATAAGAGCTGATCTGATGATTCATTTCTTTCATGACCCGCGAGGTTTCCCCGCGCAGCCGCGTCGGCACAAAGTGTAAAATGTAACCCGGCAGCCGTTTGCCGTCCTTCAGCAGATAGAACAGAATGAACGGCAGTGTCACGACAGCCAGAACCACTTCAATCAGCCCGCCCACGAATCCGCCAAGCCCCGTCCAAGTGCGGTTCAGAAATTCCGAGCCTTTCTCCGAGACGGTCTTCATCAGCTCCTGCGGATCGAACGACACGGTCTCCTGCAGCTTGCTGACCAGATTGCTTCCCATCAGTTCTTCGACCTTGATGCGAGCAACCTCGGCGTAACCCGGGAAATTGTTCACCAAATCCATGATCTGCTCCCGGATGACCGGGATGACCAACGTCACGAGCGCGGCAAGCATGCCGATAATGAAGACGTACAGCAGCAGAATGGTGTGCAGGCGCTTCACCTTCCGCTTTTCCATAAAATCCACAATCGGATTGAGCAAATAATACGCAATTCCGGCGAGAATGAGCGGCAGCACGACGGTTTTGACCAGGACGATCACCGGCTCGAATACGAATGAAATTTTGGTGAGAACCAGAATATTCAGTCCCAGGAGCAGCAGCACCAGCATAAACAATACAAATCTGTTATTTAGTAAAAACCGCTTAAAACGGCTTGCCCAATTCACCGGATTGTCCATATTTATTCCTCGCTCATCTTGATCTTCTTGATTTCGATGCGGCAGTAGCGGTTATGATCCCGCTCCAGCAGGGTCAAGGCCGTTCCTTCGTACACAAACGTCTCGCCTTCGGCCATTTCGCTGATCTGGCTGTACAGCCAGCCGCCGATCGTATCCCATTCTTTTGTATCCAGATCCATATAAAAATAATCATTGATCATTGAAATCGATACTTTGCCGTCCACGATCAAATGCTGTTCGCCGATCTCCTGGACGTCTTCAACTTCGTCCTTGTCGAACTCGTCGCGAATTTCGCCGACGATCTCTTCAATAATGTCCTCAATCGTAACAAGACCGGAGGTCCCGCCGTATTCATCGATCAGGATCGCCATGTGCGTCGCTTCCTTCTGCATCCGCTGCAGCAGCACATTGACCGGCGTCACTTCGGATACCGCCATCACCGGATGGATCAGGCTCGCCACATCCAGTTCTTCGTTTTCTTCATAAGCCAGGAAAAATTGCTTCGTATTAATGATGCCGATGACATTATCCTTGCTTCCGTCGATGAGCGGGAACCTGGAGTACTGTTGTTCTTTAATAATTTTCATATTTTCAGACCGCGACTTGTCTTTGTCCAAACAGATCATGTCGGTACGCGGTACCATAATTTCCTTGGCCAGCATGTTGTCGAACGCGAAAATCCGGCTGACATAACCGAATTCGTTATCGTTGATTTTTCCACTCTCATGGCTCTCACTCAGAATAATCTGCAGTTCCTCTTCGGAGTGGGCCTCCTCATGCTCGGAAGCGGGCTTTACGCCGAACAATCGGACCAGCTGGTTCGCGGATCCATTCAGCAGCCAAATGAACGGGTACATGATTTTGTTAAACCAGATAATGGGTGTCGCCGTCAGCAGGGCAACGGTTTCCGCTTTACGGATCGCCACTGTTTTTGGCGCCAATTCGCCAATGACGACGTGCAGGTACGTAATGACCGTAAAAGCAATCAGCAGGGACAGAAAATGGCCTAACGCTTCGGGCATATGCCACTTCTCAAACACCGGGGTAAGAATCTTCTCCACGGTCGGCTCCCCGAGGAAACCAAGACAGAGTGACGTAATCGTAATCCCGAGCTGGCACGCGGACAAATATCCGTCCAGATTGTCGATAACCTTCTTCACAGCCTTTGCGCCCTTGCGCCCTTCGGCGATCAGCTGATCGACCCGGCTTCCCCGCACACGAATCACGGCAAACTCCACCGCAACGAAAAAGGCCGACAAACCGATCAGTAATGCAACCAAAACCAAATTTAACACATACCTGTCACTTTCCACTTCTACATCTTCTCCTTATAAAGTAGTCTCGATGATTCCATCCGGCATCCCGCAGGAAGCTTCGCCTTCTGCCGCTAAGGCAGCAAACGGGGCAGAACTATGCCCTCCCATTCATTTACCATGTGGCGGCCCGCCGAAACAGGTCCATCGCAAAATGCTGGATAACTAGGTAATACGCAAAAGTCCGGGTTCAGGTTTCAACCGACTCTTAAAAAAAGGCTCCAGCCATCACGGCGCTTCCCGTGTACCGAAGCCTTTCCCGCCCTGTAAGCGGACGCCCCTACGGCGTGCACGAAGCAATTCATCCATATCCCTTGTTGGACAGGCCTTTGTCAGCGGCCCGTTGTTAAGTAATCTGTTCCCGATGCTTGACCGCAGCGTAGAAAGCCGAAGCCCCCGTTGAACGGGAAGGCTGACCGGGAATAGGCCGATATCAGCTTGCTTGCAATCAACGTGCAAGGCCGGCTGGCTTTACTTACTGCTCGTTGGCATGCTTCTTGATTTTGGCGACCAAATTGTCCACGAGCTGCTGCATAATCTGCTGGGCCATCGGGTCCGTCAGCGCACCGGATTCGTCAAATTTGGTATGCGATTGCGGGAGCAAAAATTCCGGCCGGTTCACCGAATCCATATTGAGCGCAAACAAAAGTGAGCGTATGCCAACCTGGGCTCTGCCCGTACCCCCCATGCCCGGCGTGGCGCCCATGAGCGCTACCGGTTTCTGGGCAAGCGGCGTTTGAAGGGCCGGTCTTGAAGCCCAATCCAGCGCATTCTTCAACGCGCCTGACAGTTGCCCGTTATATTCCGGCGAGCTGATCAAAAAGCCATTCCCCGAATGCAGCAGCTCAGCAAACTGCTTCACCGCTTCCGGCAGTTCACTTTCCAAATCCTGATTGTATAAAGGAAGTACGGAAATATCGGCAAGCGTGAAGCGAAAATCCTCCGGCAAAAGCGCTGCCGCGTTATGGAGCAGCTGTGTATTGTGGGAATGCTTGCGGAGACTTCCGGAAATCCCCACGATATGAAAACGTTCAGACATGATCGATTTCTCCTTTTTATCGTAAGTATAGAAGTAAGGGATATGGCAGCACGCTCCGTGCCCGTAAAGGTCCTAGCTTCATGATACGACAGAATTCGACGGGTGAACATCAAATTTTTCCAAAAAAGAGGGAGCCCGGCCTCTCTCCATCAAGAAGGATTCCGGGTTCCCGTATAGGCATGTATTCGAAGATTTGCCGATCAGTGGCTGATCATCAGCGACGGATCCGGCTGGCTTCCGTCTGTGGCATCCGCGGCGGCCGGCTTCGGTCTGCGCAGAATGAGGCACAGCACCACGCCGACGATCGCAAAGCAGGAGGCCAGGAAGAACACATCGTCAAAACCCTGCACTGCCGCGTTCAGCGGATTGCCTCCATGGCTCGCGTGAGCGGTGGTGCGGCTGATCAGGTAGCCCGACATGCCGGCGACCGCAAAGGACACGACGACCTGCTGGGCAGCGGCGGTCAGCGGCGTCACCCGGTTCACCAGCTTGCGCGGTGCGGCGTTCAGCACGTGGGTATTGAGCGGCATCATCGACAAGCCCATGCCGAATCCGAGCATGAAGAGCAGCGGCATGATACTCCACAGCGATGTGTCGGCCGTAATATGCGACAGGCTGAACAGCGCTGCCGAAATGAGGAGAAGGCCGATAATCGCCACCGGACGGGCGCCGTATTTATCGAAGAACTTCCCGCCGATCGGCATGCCGATCCCGGAAGCCAGCGCCTGTGGCAGCAGGATGAAGCCGGTCTCCAGCGGCGTAAACTGGCGGATCTGCTGCAGGTACAGCGGAACGAACAGCATCGAGCCGAACAAGGCCGCCTGCATGATCCAGGAGAGAATGATGCCCCGGGTAAAATCTGAGGAGCCGAAGACGCGCAGCTCCAGCAGCGGGTTCTTCTGCCGAAGCTCCACAGCGATAAAAATCAGCAGAGCTGCCCCGCCGACGATGAGCCCGGTCAATGCGCCGGCCGAGGACCAGCTCACGCTGCCTCCCTCATTGACGCCGTAAGCCAGCATGGCGAAGGCGATCGGGGCAAGAATCATGCCGATCAAATCGAGGTGCGGAGTCTGCTGCCGATCCGCTGTCGGCAGAAACTTCACGCCCAGGATGACGCCGACGATCCCGATCGGAACGTTAATCAGGAAGATCCAGTGCCAGTTCACATACTCCACCAGCCAGCCCGACAGAATCGGGCCAAGCGCCGGCGCGAGAAGCATCGGAATGCCAAGCAGCCCCATGATCGAGCCGCGGCGCTCCGGAGGAGCGAGCTTAAAGACCAGCGCCATGCCGATCGGCGCGACCATGCCCCCGCCAAGCCCCTGGATGACGCGGTAAATAATCAGCTGGGTCGACGTCTGCGCCATGGAGCAGAGCGCCGATCCGATAACAAACATAATGATGGTGGCCAGGAAGACCTGCTTAGAGCCAAATTTATCGGTCATCCAGCCCGCCAGCGGAATAACAGCCGATAGAGCCAACGTATAGCCGGTAATCGCCCATTGAATGGTCTTCAGGTCGGTGTGAAAGTAGCTCACCAGGTTCGGCACCGCCACGTTGACCACGGTGCTGTCCAGAATGACCATGATCATACCGACGATAATGGCCAGCATGGGCGGAATGATCTTTTTCAGCGAGAATGGAACTTCTGCGGCGGAAGTGCCCGCCAAGGTTTTAGACATAAATCTCTCCACTCATTTCTATATATAGTTTGGTTTCCCGTTCCACTCTAGCTGTATTGGTGAAAATAGTGCTCAAACAACGTGTCAATCTGCTCTTCAAGCGGCGCGATATGGATGGTTGATGCCATATCCTCGTCGCCTTCGGCCAAAAAGGACTTCATGATGACCGGGAAAAAGATCGCCCCGTACAGCTGCATCAGCATCTTCCGGATGTTATCGTCGTCTTCCTCCCCGGTAATTTCCCGGACCGTCCCGATCAGCCGCCGGGTCTTCATCACCTTGCAATAATGCGAGTACTCATGCTGCGACTCGAAAATAACGCGGGTCTGATCGATCATCTGTCTCACCAGCCCCGGGTATTCCTGAAGATGGCGGACATAGCGGTAAAAGAACTGCTTCAGTCTTTCCCTCGCCGGCATCGAGTCGTCCTCCAGCGCGTTAAACACGTCCTCGAACGTCAGCACGAGGGAACGGATGGCCTGGGTAATCAGCTTTTCCTTCGATCCGAAGTGATAATTGACCAGCGCGAGGTTGGTGTCCGCCTTGGTCGCGATCCGGCGCAAGGTGGCACACTCAATGCCTTCATCCCGAATCAGCTCAACGGTGGCTTTTAAAATATCGTGTTTGGTGTCGGTTCCTGAGGTATGCCCTGTGGTGTCTTCCTTCATCGGTTCTTTCACCTGCCCCCCTCTCCTGTCATGCAGCAAATTTAAACAGTGTTTAATACGTTGTTTAATTTACTCTCGGCCGCCCCCCTTTGTCAATATTTATCTGTAAAAAAATACATAAGGATGAACCGGGGATCTCGGGAGCAAAAAAAAGGCCCGGCAGCATCATGCCGCCAGGCCTCCCGACTATTTCATCGTGCGATTGCTTTATTAAGTGACTGCGTTATTGGCAGTGGATCACGATATCCAGCGGATAACGGCCGGCATGCCGGCCATACAGCGCGATCCCGCCTTCATCGGCCTGAAGATCCAGCCGGAACCGGCGGCTTCCGTTCAGCCGCGACGCGATCCGGCTCGGCACTTCTGAGAGCTTGCCCGGGTCATCCAGCAAACAAGGGCTTGTTTCCCACGGCCTTACTCTTTTCCCCGGACCGTCAGTACATCGGACTGCACGTCTTGGGCATGCCGGCCGATCTGAATTTCAAATTCGCCGGCTTCGACAACCGGATTCAGATCACGGTCAATGAAAGACAGTTCTTCGTGCCCGATCCCGAACGTGACCGTCTTCGTCTCACCCGGCTGCAGCCAAATCTTGGCGAAGCCTTTCAGCTCCTTCTTCGGCCGGGTCACCGTGCTGACCTTGTCGGAGATGTACAGCTGGACCGTTTCCGCTCCGGCCCGGCTGCCGGTGTTGGTCACCGTTACCGCAGCCTCCGCCCGTCCTTCCGGCGTAATTTCCGCCGGCGAGACGGTGACCGGGCCATACTTGAACTCGGTGTAGCTGAGCCCGAACCCGAAGGGATAGGCCGGCTCCAAATCCGTCTCCAGGTAGCGCCGTCCGGTCGTACGCTTGCTGTTATAGCGGACCGGCAGTTGGCCGACATGCTTCGGAACGGAGACCGTCAGCCGGCCGGAAGGATTCTCGTCGCCGAATACGATATCGGCGATCGCGTGGCCGCCCTCCTGTCCCGGGTACCATGCCTCCAGGATGGCGTCGGCATGCTCGTCGATCCACGGCTCAGCAACCGGCCGGCCGTTGATGTACACCACGACCAGCGGCTTCCCGAGCTTGGCCAGCTCCTCCGCCAGCTCCCGCTGCACACCGGACAAGCCCAGCGTGGAGCGGTCGATGCCCTCGCCGCAGTCCATGTCGCTGTGCGGGCGGTCCGTCACGACCGACGCACCCGTGCGCAGGTCGATCGTGCCTTCGCCGAAATCGCGCGCGCTCGACCCGCCGAGCACGAGCACGATCGTGTCGGCGGCGGCTGCCGTCTTCAGCGCCAAGTCGAAGCCTTCCCGGCTGTCATCCTTGACCCGGCAGCCCGGCGCGTACAGCACCCGATCCGGCGCATGCGCCAGCTTGGCCCGGATGCCGTCCAGCACGGTCGACACCTGCTCCCGCGGCTGCGGGGAGGTATAGTCTCCGAGCTGATTGTACACGTTGTCGGCATTCGGGCCGATGACTGCGACCGTCCCCGACTCCTTGGACAGCGGCAGCGTGCCCTCCTGATTCTTCAGCAGGACGATGCCTTCGACGGCCGCCTGCCGGGCGAGCCGGATGTGCTCCTCGCTGCCGATGACGCGGGCTGCCCGTTCCGGGTCGACGTATGGCTGCTCGAACAGACCCAGTTCGAACTTCGCTTTCAGTACGCGAAGTACCGCTTGGTCCAGCGTGTGCATCTCGATGCGCCCGCTCTGCACAGCCGCTGCCAAGTGCGCGCGGAACATGTCGCCGGACATTTCCATATCCACGCCGGCGTTCACCGCCATGGCTGACGCCTCCTGCGGGTCGGCTGCCGTGTCATGCCCCCACACCAGCATGTTGATGGCGCCGCAATCGGTAATGACGAATCCATCGAAGCCCCACTCCTTGCGCAGCAGGTCCGTAAGCAGATATTTATCGGAGGTGCATGGCACGCCGTCGATTTCGTTGTACGCGGTCATGACCGATTTCGCGCCGGCCCGGACCGCTGCCTTGAACGGCCGAAGGTCTACCTCGTGCAGCTCGCGCAGCCCCATATGAACCGGTGCGCTGTTGCGTCCGCCTTCCGAGCTGCCGTAGCCGGCAAAATGCTTCAGCGTCGCTATGACGCTGTCGTCGGCGTCCAGCCGCTTGCCCTGCAGCCCTCGCACCGCCGCTTCCGCCATCACGGAAGCGATCCACGGATCTTCCCCGTACGTCTCCTCCGTCCGCCCCCACCGGGGGTCCCGGACGACGTCGAGCACAGGGGAATACGTGGCCGCTCCGCCCTGGCTGCGCGTCTCCAGGGCGATCGCCCGGCAGATCTCTTCATACAGCGCCGGGTTCCACATGCTGGCCAGCGTCAGCGGCACCGGAAACACGGTCGCCCCGATCGCCATATGACCGTGCGAGCACTCCTCCCCGAACAGGATCGGGATGCCGAGGCGCGAGCGCTCGATCGCGTACCGCTGGATCGCGTTGATCGTCTCCGCGCCTTCCTTTGGCGACAGTCCTGTCGCCAGCGTCACTTCCGTCCACGGGTCGGCGCGCAGCACGCCGTACAGCGAACCGATGCCGCCTCGCTCAGCGGCCTCCTTGAAAGCTTCGTCCAGCGCGACGCCATTTTCCTCCCGCCGGTACGTTTTCCAGCCGAACAGCTGCACAAGCTGCCCGACCTTTTCCTCCAGCGTCATGAGGCTGAGCAGATGCTCCGCCCTCGCCTCGCTGCTCAAAGCAGAATCTTGATAACTCACTGGATCTCCCTCCATATCCCTTGATCCCGTTTCACCCTCCGGGTTCCGGACGGTTACCAAGGGCTGCACCAAACCCGTAAACGGAATCGTTGGGTCGCAAGCTGCAGCGCCTCATTGGCCTTCTTCCAGAAATGCTTCGGTTTTTTATGTATTTATATAAGTGGAAAATTGAAATGGATGATGGGGCAAGCTGCCTCGTCCCGTCTTAAATGACAATTAGCCAACCCCCGGCCTCGCGGCCGGGATATGTTGGCTCCTTGCACTTTGGTATGAATCGGCTTATTTGCCGGTGTTCCACTGGTCGTATGCGGCTTGGTACAGTTCCACGATGCGGTCGGACCCCATCTTTTTCACTTGTGCCACGTATTTATCCCAGTTGGAAAGCGGCTCCTGCCCGGTAATGAACTTCGCTTCCATCTGCTGCACGTAGGTATCGAGGTCAGACATCAAGGCGGATGCTTCGCTCTGCTGTTCGTTGGTCAGATAGACGTTCGGGAACGGCGATTTGCCGATTGGCGTCAGCTTCTCTGCATTCTCCTTGTCGATCCAGTCGTCGAACTCGGATCTGAGGCCTTTGGTCACTTCCGGATCGTTGACGCCAGGCGTCAGGATGCCGAAGTTCGGCGTAATTTTGCCGCGGTATTCTTCGCGGTCGCCGCCGCCCGGTACCGGCAGCCATTCTTTGACGTGGTTTTCCTTGTCCTTGTATTTCCACAGCACGCCTTCAGGTCCTTGGTTAAACAGCGTCGAACCCTCGTAGCTGTACAGGTAGTCGATCCAGCGCATCGTCGCTTCCGGCGCAGGGTCCTTGCTCGTGATCGCAAACGTGCCGTTGGCGGACATGCCCGGGTGCTTGCCGTAAACCGGTGTTCCCGCAATTTCGCTGGCAACCGGCGTCATGAGCGGGTTGTCCGAGCTTGGCTCGCCGCCCAGCGTGAAGTAAGGGAAGTAGTCGTTAAACAGGCCGATCTGGTTGTTTTGTCCTTTGGCCTTTTTCTGGTCGGCCGTCTGCGAGAACGTCTCGTGATCCAGCAAATCTTCCTTCCACAGCTTGTTCATGAAGGTCAAGTAACCCTTGTAGCCTTCTTCTTGAGGGGAGTAGTGTACTTTGCCGTCCTTGTCTGCGTAAATCTTCTCGTCGTACATGCCCCAGAATCCGAAGAAATACATCCGCAAATCATCCAGCTTAACCGAAGTCAGCGGAATTTCATCCTTCTTGCCGTTGCCGTTCGGATCCTCATCCTTAAAGCGTTTGAGCAGCGTGTACAGCTCGTCGGTCGTCTTCGGCAGCTCAGTTACGTTCAGCGCCTTCAGGAACTTGCCGTTATACCACATCGGGCTGCGGTACCATACCGCGGCTGTATCGATAAACGGCAGGGCATACATATGACCGTCAGGCGTCGTAAACGACTTGCGGACATCCGGGTGCTCGTCGAGGATTTTCTTGATGTTCGGCGCATAGCCTTCGTCGATGTACTTTTCGAGCGGAATCAGGACGCCCTGGGTTCCGTACGTAACCTGCTCCGACGGCTTCAGGTCGGCCGCATACAGCATATCCGGCAGATCGCCGCTGGCGAACATCAGATTCTTCTTCGTTTCAAAGCTGTCGATCGGCGAAAGCTGGTATTCCAGATGGATGCCCGACAATTTCTCCATCTCTTGCAGCACGGGCATTTTGTTCCAGTCGGCCACGCCCGCGTCCTGGGACATCACTTTTAGCGTGAGCGGCTTATCCACGATCGGAAAGCCTTCCTTCTTGACTCCCTCCGCGGTCGCCGAACTATCGGATGATGCGGATCCGCTTCCTCCGTCTCCCTTAGAAGATCCGCAGGCTGCAAGCAGGCTGGCGGAAATCGTCAGGCAGAGCAGAATGGATGATGCTTTGCGAAGATTTTTCATGACAACAACTCCCCTTTTAAAGTTATTGATCTATGGCAAGATCAGCCCTTAACCGAACCGATCATGACACCTTGCACAAAATAACGCTGAAGGAACGGGTAAATGACAATAACTGGAATCGTAGCGACGATAATCACGGAATATTTCACCAGGGCGGCGATTTCCGCCTTGTTGTTCATCGCGGCCGCCGTGGAGGCATCGATCGCTCCTCCGCCCTGCGCCGCCATTTCCTGCAGCACCAAAATCTGGCGCAGCACCAGCTGCAGCGGGTATTTCGCCGAGTCGTTCAGGTAAATGAGCGCCGAGAAGTAGCTGTTCCAGTTGCCCACCCCGTAGAACAGGGCCATCACCGCGATGATCGGCATCGACAGCGGCAGGATGATCTTCAGGAACAGCCGCATGTTCGTACATCCGTCGATCTGCGCCGCTTCCTGCAGCTCCTTCGGAATCGAGCTCTGGAAGAACGTCCGCGAGACGATGATGTTCCAGATCGACGCGGCCGACGGAATGACGATCGCCCACATCGTATTGACCATGCCCAGCTCCTTCACCAGGAGGTATGTCGGCACCAGGCCGCCCCCGAAAAACATCGTGACCATAAACATGCCCATAAAGAAATTGCGGCCGACAAAGTCCTTGCGGCTCAGCGCATACGCCGCCGGCAGCGTCACGAGCAGGTTGATCGCGGTCCCAACCACGGTGTACAAAATCGTGTTGCCGTACCCCGTCCAGATGCTCGTGTTCTCGAACACCCGCTTGTAGCCGTCAAACGTAATGCCTTTCGGCCACAGCCACATCTCCCCGGACCCGACCGCTTTCGGGTCGCTGATGGAGGCGCTGACCATGTACACCAGCGGGTAGAACACGATTAGAAATGCCAGAAACACATACAGGTAATTGAAGGCGAGAAAGACTTTATCCCGCCGGGTTTCTCTGACTCCGGATAACATCGAAGCCCCTCCTCTCTACCACAAACTGTTTTCGCTCGTACGGCGGACGATCTGATTGACGACGATGAGCAATACCGCATTGATGACCGAGTTAAACAGGCCGATGGCGGTCGAGAAGCTGTACTGTGCATCCACCAGACCCGAGCGGTAGACGAAGGTGGAAATGACGTCCGATGAGCTCATGTTCAGCGGGTTTTGCAGCAGCAGGATTTTCTCAAAGCCGACCCCGAGCAGGCTGCCCATATTCAGGATGAGCAGGATGGTCATCGTCGGCACCAGCACCGGGATGTTGATGTGCCGCAAGCGCTGGAAGCGCGAAGCCCCGTCGATAATCGCCGCCTCATGCAGCCCCGGATCGACGCCCGAGAGCGCGGCGAGATAGATGATCGTGCCCCAGCCGGCGCTCTGCCACACGTCCGAGAAGACGTACATCGTCTTAAACCAGCGCGGGTCGGTGAGGAAGTCCGGTGATTTCAGGCCCAGCCCCTCGATCATGTGGGTGACGATCCCCGTCGACGGCGAGAGGAACGTGATAATCATCCCCGCCATGACGACCATGGAAATAAAGTGCGGTGCGTACGTGACCGTCTGGGACAGCTTCTTGAAGAAGCCATTTCGGACTTCGTTGAAGGCCAGCGCCAGAATGATCGGGATCGGAAACCCGACGACCAGCGAATACAAGCTGATGCTCAGCGTGTTCCAGAGCAGGTCCCAGAAGTAGTAGGAATGAAAGAAGCGGACGAAGTGGTCGAAGCCGACCCACGGGCTTCCCGTAATTCCTTTTGTCGGAATGAAGTTTTTGAACGCGATCTGGATGCCGTACATCGGCCCGTAACAGAAAATAAGAAAGTAGAAAAAGGCCGGCGCAATAAACAGGTACAGCTCCCAGTTCAGAATGATGCGCTTCCACAAGCTTTTGTGGGTTTTCTTTTTCGGCATCACAGCCGGACGGCCAGCGATGGCAGCTTTTGTATCATGCATCGTATCACTCCTTCTCTGGTAGATTCTTTGTTGCCTTTATCTCTCCGTGATGACGGAGGGTAAAGCCCGAAAAAGGCGGGTGAACAAGGTTTGTGATCTAAACGTATTCGATCGGTAAAACCTTCGTAAATATGTCATTTTCCACATGTCCCTGAAATTCAGGGCAAAACCCGTACGAACAAGAAGAAAATCGACCGATTTTGGCCAGAGGAATATGTTGTTTTTGCATCGAATTCGGGTGAATCGAGCAATACTTAACATTATAATGATAATTTATATCACACAATAATGTGTGGTATATTACCTGAACGAGGAAGAGTTTTGTTTAAACTTCCTCTTGTGCGCCCCATGACGATGTACCCTGCCAGCTGTCTCGCGTTGTTTCTCCCTTTTACTAAGGGAACAAAAATTTCGGCTGACCAGCATCTAGGCGATAGCCCATCCTCATTAGGGGAGTTAAACAAACCAGGCAAGCAGCTAAGCGTACTCGTTCCGAACAGGATCCTGAGAGATCTTCCGGTCGGCTCCGATGGTTTCGTACAATGAAGAAACATCTCTCTTCCATGAAGACTTCTCCTTAAATGAAACATCCTTTTTCAGTGAAGCTTCCATCTTCAACGCATCTATCTGCGGGCCGATCCTCCACCAAATGTCCCTGTTTCTGGCCGCGGGTTTTGATCATTAGCTACCTGCCTGTTTCCCCCGCATCTCGCTTCAGCGGCGGGTGATAACGCTTACACTAAACATATCGGAGCCCCCGCCCTGCGTAAATATGTCGTTTTCGTCCCCCTATCAAATCCGCTTGAAATCCGGCTCCGGTGGCTACATTCACTTGTGATTCAGGAGCCGAATATGTCATTTTTGATGATTTGGATAGCTTTTAAGGTGTATATATCAAAAATGACAATTCGCGCACAAGCCCTTATGGGGCGCGGTTTTACGGCAGGTCAAAAATAACATGTATGCGTTTACATCTGTTTTGCCGGCACAACCGTTTGACAATGGCGTTCGGTCATTTTCACTTCCACCTTTTGGATGCTGCAGCCTGATTATCATCATCGCCGGTGCACTTCGGCCAGGTGGACATATCAAACATCCTTAACACTCCTTCGAAGTTATTTGCGCACACCAAAAAGCCGCCTCATCAGATTTCAATCTGACGAGGCGGCTCTCACCGCTGCCGCGGGATTCAATCAATAATCGAACCACTCGTGCTTCTGTCCGTCCTTGTCGGTTAACTCCACACGAATGGCCTTAACCTGAAGGATCACATAATCCGGATCATCCGGGCCGGAAAAGTCCGCGCTGAACTCTTCCCGCCAAACCTGCTGGCGGAGAGCTTCCTCTGTGTTCACGGATAATTTTCCGTCGATCTCCACCGTTTCCCGGGAATCGTTCTCCCCATGCCCTACCAGAAGCGACACCGGCGTCTTGTTTTCCAGGTCCCAGGTTTGGCTTTTCCGATTTGCGACAAGATAGATGCTCAGTCCTTTGTTGTACTTCGGCATCCGGCGCAGCCGCGGCTTCTGATTCTCCACCGTCGCAACGGCGGCGTATTCGTGGTGATCCAGAATTTTGGCAACCTCATGCTCCATGGCGAATTTAGCTTCCATTAATAATCACACCCCTTCTCTTCTGACATAACCGACGAAGGGCG
This sequence comes from Paenibacillus sp. OAE614, assembly GCF_040546645.1. Lineage (NCBI taxonomy): Bacteria > Bacillati > Bacillota > Bacilli > Caryophanales > Paenibacillaceae > Paenibacillus > Paenibacillus sp. OAE614. The sequence goes on from NZ_JBEPOD010000001.1 coordinate 6,113,158, forward strand.
CGAGCCCCTCGTTCATTGGAAATCGTTGAAATCAGCCAAGGTAGGATTCAAGCATCCATACATGCTTATCCAAGTCTGCCTGCATCGCGATCAGCATATCCGCGGTTGGGTGGTCACCGGCGCTTTCCGCCAAGTTGATGGTGTCATGCAGTTCCTTGCTTACCGCCGAGAAGTCATGGATGAGCGACTGCACCATGCCGCGTGCGTCCTCTTTTCCTGTAGCTTCCGCAATTGAGGCGATTTCCAGGTACTCTTTCAATGTAGCAGACGGTCTGCCCTTGATCGCCAGGAGGCGTTCGGCGATTTCGTCCGTTTTTTGCGTAACGTCGTTGTACAGTTCCTCGAATTTCGCATGCAGCGTAAAGAACTGTTCTCCTTTTACATACCAGTGATAGTTATGAATTTTCACGTAAAGGATGCTGAAGTTTGCCACCTGCTGGTTCAATGCCTGTTCCAATGTTAATGTCGTTGTGTTTGTCATCATTTATCCCATCCTTTTTTATCAGTCAGTGAAGGCCTTCGGCAAGCCTTTCGGTTCGTAAGCTTTCTTCTGTAACTGAATTGTACACAATTTAGTTACAGTAAATCAATATGCCATTTCTATCATTTTAATCCCAACCAGGCATGGGTACGATTTCACCCCCCTTCTACTGCCGCCCTTCGATTTTGATACCGTTGGACAATATGCACCCAGAGGCACAGCAGCGGAAGATAGACGTACAACAGGACCAGTCCGGCCCAGGTTACCACAGAATCCAGCTTGTCGATCGTCTTGGGTCCTTGTAATACGGCGATAATGACAAACGACATCCCGCATGTGAACCATACCAGCGGCTTGGATCTCAATGGGGTGACCTGTCTCAAAATTCGGGTTCCTGCCCACATGGCCATACATACCGGCGGCAGAATCACGATAAACCAATTGAACACGTACACGTAATCGAACCGGTCGATGAACGGGAGCCGGGCCACTTTCGACAGGATCAGCGTCGGCCAGATCGTATGCTCCAGCTGCTGAACGTTAAAGAACGCCAATGTGACTAGAGCGACGACCAAGTAAAGTACTGTGGAATGGGCTACGGCGATATGAGCCCACTTCCGGGACTTTTCTGGATGCTTGATAAAGGGATACAGCAGAAGCAGAAACTCCACCCCATAAAATAAATTGAGCGAATGAAACGCCGACTGGGCATATTCACGCGGCGTATGATTCATTAGCGGCAGGAGATTCGTCCAATGGGCATACTGCAGCGGAAAATAAATCGATACCAGGAGCAGGGTGGGAATGACGACGCAGAAAAAGCAGATTCCCGTGATCACCCGCAGCCCCCCGGTCACGATATATACGGCGGTCAGCAAAATGAGCAGGCATACGAACCAGAGCGGCGTCGTGGGAAACGCCCAAATATGGATGACCTCCATGTAAGACCGGATTTGATAGACGATAAACAGCAGCATATAACCGTAGAACAGGAGATTCATCGCATCTCCCAGCCATTTGCCGAACAACTGCCGATGCAGGTGGAGGATATCGCCTCCGTCCGCGTGCTTCATGATCGCATAAATGATCCACACGACCGCATGCAGGCTGAGGCCGACGAGCAGTAAGGATAACCAGGAGTCCTGCTGCGCCCCCTTGATGTTCCGGCTTTGAAAGTTCAGCATGGCAATGCCTGTCTGCGTTCCGTGAATCATAAACCACAGCAGATAGGGGGATACGGTTAAGCTTTCTTTGATCTGTCTGGGCATCTTCGACCACCTGTCCTTGTCATTCTCCGATTCCCGATTTGGTCAGTTGCAGGTTGATAGCGATATCGAACGCCGTTTTCGGATACAGCCTTTCGTAAAATTCCTTCTCATCCCAGTCCCGGGAATATGCCCTGACCATATCCCCTACGCCCAGCGGATCCACACCGCTGTCCCTCAGTTTGGCGAGCAGCGACATCAGGCGTTCCCGTATCTGCTTTTCCAGCTGGCGGTCTACCTCGCGGTCATTGGAGTCCTTTCTTAAGTCCATCCATCTCGGATATTCCTTCACCATCCCGCTGATCGCGAGCTGGACTTGAATATGCAAGCCATTTGCTCTCATGACCGCATGCTTGGATTCCCTTCCATAGCTCACCGAAAAAAGGGCCGTTCCTTCCTGCCCGTTCTTTTTCAGGGTGAACGGAATTTCCCCGCGCATGGAATATCCTTGAAGAAGCTTATAATAGAACATTTCCTCCGGATTCAAGGTGAGTTTTAACCGGTCCTCCTTGAAAATGCCATATCCCGATACCTGCAATCTGCGCGCACCGTTTAACCGGATGACCGGAAGCGAAACGTCCCTTCCCGCGCCATGGTAATCAAACAGCATCATCGAGAGGTTGGATCTCGGTATATTCCCCGATTTCATATTCTGTTCAATGAGATGGTACGGCAGCTCCCGGCTGCCCTGCTCGGCTATGACCTTGGCCAGGGACGTGACCGGCTCCTCCGATACGGCCACCGTCAAATAATTGCTGATCAGCGGGTTGCGGCAGATCGAATTGATGAAATACGAAAGGCCGCTCTCCGCGAGCTCCCGGCTGAACAGGAGCAGCCGCAGCTTCTCGATTTTGACCGGCTGGGCCGACTGGCCGTTCATTTCGTTCAGGACGAGCTGGGTCTGCCCCGCCCGCCCCTGCAGCGTGCCGACTTTCCCCCTCTGCGTAAAATCGCTGTAGAGAGCAGTCCCGATATATCCCGGGCGGCCGTCGTCAAATCCGAGCACCGTGACGATACGGATATTATCGACCATTCGGTCGTTGCCGCATCCCCCAAGCGCAAAGACGATACCGAATATCCCCAGCCATCTTGCGAGGCTACTCATGCTCAATATCCTCCTTGTCTTCACTCGGGGTATACCGCTTGGAATCCAGAGGCCTCAGGTAAATGTTCCGGTTGGTGATATACCGGTACGATCGCCGAACGAAGCTGTCGCCGAAGTTGCCGGTCCGCAGCGGGAACAGCGGCAGCAAGTACGGGGTGCCGAGGGATTTGAGCCGCAGCAGGTGGCCAAGCAGCAAAAAGAGCCCGGCCACAATCCCCAGCCCGCCCCATAGACCGGCCAGCAGGATCAGCGGGAAACGCAGGAGGCGGATCGTATTGGCCATTTTAAAAATCGGAGTCGTAAACGAGGCCAGCGCCGACAACGCCACAATGATCAGCAGGATGCTGCTCGCCAAGGCGGCTTCCACCGTGGCCTGGCCGATGACGATCCCGCCTACGATGCCGAGCGTCTGGCCGATTTTGGTCGGGAGCCGGGCTCCGGCTTCCCGCAGCAGCTCGATGGTCACTTCCAGGAAGAGCGCCTCCAGCACGGGAGGAAGCGGGACATGGGTTCGGGACATGATCAACGGCTCCAGTATATTTTCCGGAATAACCTCGAAATGATACGTTAATACGGCGACATAGACAGGCGTGACAAAAATGGAGAAAATGACGCTCAGAATGCGGACGATGCGAAAGAAAGACCCGATAATCCAGGGCAAATAATAGTCCTCCGGCGATACGAAAAAGTCCAAAAACGTGGAAGGGCCAGTAAAGACATAGGGTGATCCGTCCGCGAACACCGCGACCTGTCCGGAAGTAATGGCGTAAGCAACCCGGTCTACCCTTTCCGTCGACAGAAAAAGCGGGAACGGGGAGTTGGTATGATCGGATATAATCTGATCGAGAATCGATGTGTCGAATACGACCTCGAAGTCGATCTTGCCGAGCCGCTGTTTCATCGTTTCGATATGCTGCGGATTCGTCACCCCGTCAAGGTAAGCGATCATGACCTTCGTATTGGACAGGCTGCCGACCGAAACCTCCTCGATCACCAGCTTCGTTACGGCGATTTGCTGTCTCAGTAAATGAACATTGACATGAATATTTTCCACAAAGCCGATTTTGGGCCCCACGACGCTGAATTCATTTTCGGTCTCGTTGCTTTGGCGGTGTCCCTGTTCGGTTTGGTTGATATTAACGATCAAAAAAGCCGGCTCTTCCGACGCGATCCGGAGGATCACATACCCTTTGACCAGCTTGGACTCGACTTCCGACGTATCCTCGGTGATTTGCGCTTCATCGAACGGGATGCGGTTCTGAATGTCCACCAGCCGATGAATGTCATCATCATGCTGCTGGATTTCAGCGATAAGATAACGGTTGATCTTCTCCGCATCCACAAGAGAAGAATAGTAGCTGATCCGGATCCGGTCGTCCTCCGCAAAGGGTGAAAACTGCCGAAAATCGCTGGACTTGGCGGCTTGCTCCAATATTTCACGGAGGGTCTTGGGTGCATCAGGCTTCATGACGATTTCCTTTCCTGTGAGAAAATGAGCATAGATCCCATTATGTTCGGCGCCCGGTCAAAACATACCTCATTTTTCCCGGGTGCAGCTCACGGAATAGAACGAAAAGAACCCCCAAGGAAAGCCGGCAGTCCGTATCGGCTCATTTGGGGGTCCATCGATTTAGCTCAGCGCATTTTTCATAAACCTAAAAATATCTTCTTCGCTCATTTCCGCCACATCCGGGGACACGATCTGCTGTACCTGCAGGCCGTTCTTGAAGATGGACAGCAGCCGCGCTGCCTTCTCGGCGTCCACATGGGCCGGGATCACGCCGTGCTCCTGCCCAACCTTGATCCACTCAGCCGAATTTTGAATGGCTGTCTCCTGGTATCGCTTCAGGATGTCGGCCACGGCGGGCTTATCCTTTTGACTCAGCAGGTAAATAAAAATGAGGCTCGAAGCGGTCTCCGTGCTGGACATATGCTGCATCCTTCCCGAAAGGGCGGACAGCGGCCCTTGAAGGCCCGCATCCTCTCCGACCGCCCGGGATACCGACTCGTAGAAGATTCGATTCGTATTCTGCATCCCTGACTGCAGGATCAGGGCGAACAGTTCGTCTTTGCTTTTGACATAATGATAAATGGCTCCTTTGGTCAGACCGCTGCGGTCAGCGATATCCTGGAGCGTCGTCGCCCGGCATCCCCTCTCCAGGATCATCTCTTCGGCCGTGTCCAGCAGCAGCTTCAGGCTGGGATTCATCGACTTGTCGTCCATTATCTATTCCTCCATATCGCTTGGGTTATTATTTGATTCATAAGCTGAATGATTTACGTTGCTGATTAATGTATTGCTGAATGATTTACGGTTTAAAGCAGCTTCCCGCTTGACCCGTTTCACGTAGGTGACGTTCCACCAGATCGTAAGCGCCAGGATGCCGTATGTGGCAAATGGGGAAACCGCCAGAAAGGCAGGAATCGACAAAGTGTACACCAATCCTACTTTAACACAAGCTTCGAGCAAAAGCGCGACGCCCCACACCGCCGTCATGCGGCGAAAGGTCTGACGATAGGCGGGCAGGCGGTTCCACTTGTCGTGCATTTCCGGATCGCGGCCGGCGAACCGTTCGGCAAAATAAAAGATCAGCGGGCGTGCGGCAAGCAGGGATCCGAGGAATACCAGGCCCATGATCCCTGTAACATAAGACTCCCTCAGCAAGATGAACCGTTCGTCGCCGCCCAGCAGAACCGCGGCAATGCCGAGAACAAGCCCGAGGAAAATGAAGCCGGAGAACATATCGACTTTGCGGGTATGTATTAGGCTGTACACGGTATCGATCAGCGGTACAATGGCGGCGGCCGATAAGGCCACCAGGCTGCTCGTGTGCGGCAGCAGCAAGGTATACACAACATAAGGAAGCACGATGTTGACAATCAGCGTCACGATAATGGCGTTTCTCGATTTGATCATTGGTTTGAACCGTCCTCTCCAATAAATAATTCGTTTGTGTCAGGTTGTGAAATCCAATCGGAATATTAGGAACTGCAATAATAAGGCCGCTGTTTCGCTAGTCATACCTTCGGTAGGTATTTTCTATGACTTTAATATACCTACCTCCGGTAGGTATGTCAACATCAAAATCAAACTTGCAATCCCCCTCTATCCGGTTGTTTTCCTTGAACCAATCCAAAGCCCGCAGTCCGCAGTCCGCAAGATGCATACGAAAAAACCGGTACATGATGCACCGGTCATTTTTAACGCTTTTGTTATGATTTTTTATTTCATCCCCAAGCTCATTCCTCCGGAACCCTCGGCTTATTCACGTCATCCGGAATCCGCTCATCGAAAACGTCTTGGCCCGGGAAATCCCGGACATGGCCTTCGTGCAGCTCATGATTCTCGTAGTCGAATCGGCCTGAGCTGCGCTGATCCACCCGCCACGGCGTGCTTTTTCCCAGCTGCTCGGCGTTGACCGGCGACCCGTAGGGCCCGTCCGGAAACTCCTCGAAGGCCAGATCGTTGCGCTGCGACTCCACGGTCGACAGGTCTGTCGAAAGGGCCCGCTTCTCATCCTTCATTTCTTGACTCATGGGCGATTCCTCCCTGCGTTTTCGGCTCCGTACTGCGTGGCATACTTGGACCCGATCATTCTCCTTATTATGGATGGAATAGAGCAAAGTATTCTGGTGGAAATCGTTGACAAACAAAAAGAAGCGAAATTACTAAAAAACAAAAATACATTTTGTTTTTATAGGAGGTTTCAAGGTGCCTTAATTCTCTCCAGCTGAAAAAGAAAAACTTCGTGATTTAATCGATGCCGGTAAAAGGTTGTTTGCGGCACAGGGTCTTAAAAAAACTTCACTGGAACAATTAACGGCCGCAAACGGGATCGCCAAAAGCACCTTTTACGCTTTTTACGACGCAAGGAAGCCATGTACTTGGATCTGCTGGAGTTGGAAATGGCCGGGATGGAGGAAAAAGCGTGGGCCGCTGTAGAGAAACAGTCCTCTCGAGCAAATCGAAAATGCTGCCCCTAACCTCAGCTGCCACATCATCGCACGCCCTCCTCTAAAAAAATATTTCAAAAATTTCCTCCAGATATATTGTCTTCCGCAAATTCGCGTGTTAATATAGCGACAAATGAACAAATTGTGAACATAAACGAGCATATATTACGCAAATAATACTCATTTATGTTTGATTTGGGCATTGAATGTTCATTTTCGCTTGAGTTAAGGGGGAATGATGAATCGACAGTGTGTGGCATATCAGCAATATGGATTTGACGCTCCGGCTGCTGTTATCGGTCGCCATGGGCGGATTGATCGGCATGGAACGCGAATGGAACAATCACGCCGCCGGCTTTCGGACCCATATCCTGGTCTGTCTCGGCTCGGCGTCCATCATGATCCTGTCCATGTACGGCTTTGAAGCCTTCGTGGACGAAACGAACGTCCGCCTGGATCCGGCGCGGCTCGCTGCGCAGGTGATCAGCGGGATCGGCTTTCTCGGCGCGGGAGCCATTCTCCGCTCGGGACAGACGGTATCCGGACTGACGACCGCCGCTTCGGTATGGGTCGTGGCCGCGATCGGACTGTCGATCGGCGCCGGATTTCTCTACTCGGCCCTTCTGACGACCGGTCTTGCTTTTATCAGCCTGTTTGCCCTAAACAAATGGGAAAAGCTCATCATGCACCGCAAGAGGAACTTCGACTTCCTCATCCGGGTGCCCGACAAGCCGGGCATGCTTGTGACGGTCGCCAGCGAGCTGGATGTGCTTGGCATCAAGATCAACAATATCGAAATCCGCACGCCCGACGGGCTGGCGGATGCCATGGTCGAACTGAAATTCCATATCCGCTCCCCAAATCCGATGCAGGTGGTTGCCGCCATGGACAAAATATCTTCCCTGCCCGACGTGCTTGGCATTGAATCGTCGGGAATTTCCTCAGAATTCGCACAAAAATTTTCCGCAAACAACAAGTATTCCAATTTCAAGATGTAATCGAACTGACGGCAAGCCTGACAAATGAGCAAAAATGAACAAATGTAAGCAATCGTATATGCGATTTGGCGGAAAGGATGGTTATATTGCTGGCAGCTGAACGAAAAATGAGAATCGTCGAATTTGTCAGACAGCATCGGTCGGCTTCTGTCGGCACGTTAGCCAAGGAATTCGGCGTTCATGAAGCGACGATCCGGCGCGACCTTGCCGAGGTCGAGCAGGAAGGGCTTCTGAAACGGACGCACGGCGGCGTTATTGTGGAACAGCTCACGCATCACGAGCCTTCGTTCAACGAAAGATCGGGCATCCAGCTCGATCAGAAGGAACGCATCGGCCAGAAGGCGGCAAGCTTGGTGGAAGACGGGGATCACATCATTTTGGACTCCGGCACGACCACGCTGCACATCGCCCGCAACCTGGTCCACCGCTCCAACATCACCGTCATTACCAACGACATGAACGTGGCGGCCGAGCTTCGGGACGCTCCCGGCGTCAAAGTGACGGTCACCGGCGGGGAACTGTATCCGTCCAGCTTCATGCTGAACGGCATGTTTACGGATTACGTGCTGCGGTCAGTACACGTATCCAAAGCATTTATCGCGACCACCGCGATCCATCCCAAATACGGCCTTACGCTTCCGGAAGCCCAACTGGTCGTGGCCAAGCAGGGCATGATCGCGGCTGCCCAGGAAGTCATCGTCGTCGCCGACGAAACGAAGATCGGCAAAATCTCGCTGTACAACGTCGCTCCCAATAGCTCGATCCATACCCTGATCACGGGCAACGAGGTTGCGGAATACGACATTAAGCAGTTTCAGGATGCCGGCATTCAAATTTTAACCGTCTGACGGAACGCAGCTCCTTTCAGGGTAGCTGACGATGACGTCAGGCCCGATCGAATGATAAGGAAATCCAGTATTAAAAAAACCAAATAACGCTCACATGGAGGTGTTCCCTGATTTGAGTACGATTACGCAAACGGTGGACTCCCGGTCGCTCCGGCTCACCCACCCCCACCATGTCGAAGAAATGACGATGGATCGGACCGTCACGGAAGGATTCGTCGTCATTGAACCCACTTTGGCCAGCATCTGTCATGCCGATCTGCGGTATTTCGGAGGCCTTCGGAAACCCGAAGTCCTTGCCCGCAAGCTGCCGATGGCCCTGCTTCATGAAGGCATCGGGAAAGTCGTCGGCGGCTCCTCCAAGCTTCAAGCGGGACAGCGGGTCGCCATCGTGCCGAACCTGCCGGGCTATCTGCTGAACGGCGTCAAGCACGACGAGTGCTGTCCGGCCTGCCGGGGAGACATTCCGGAGAATTACTGCTACAACGGCAAGTTTCTCGGAAGTACGATCGACGGTATCGCGCAGAGCCGGCTCGTCATTCCGGAGGCATGCGCCATTCCGATCCCGGATTCGATTCCGGATGACATTGCCGTGCTGGCGGAGCTGTGCAGCGTATCCTACCGGGCGATCCGCCCCGTGGCCGATCTGCTGGACAGCGCACAGGTCGCCGTATTCGGAGACGGCCCGGTCGGCTTCCTGACCGCCGCCATGCTCCATTATGCCTTTGGCGTCAGCACGGAGCGCCTGACGGTATTCGGCGCCATCCAGGAAAAGCTGGAGCATTTCACGTTTGCCCGGACCGAAATGGTGCAGGAATACGATTTTCAAGGCGGCTGGAAGGTTGATGTCGTGCTGGAATGCACAGGCGGAAGATTTAGTGAAAGCGCCATCAATCAAGGGATCGACTTACTTCTCCCTGGGGGCCATCTGATCGCCATGGGCGTCAGTGAGGAGCTTGTTCCTATCAATACGCGGGATGTGCTGGAGAAAGGCATTACGATCCACGGCAGCAGCCGCAGCTCGCATAGCGATTTTCGGAAGGTGCTTGAAGTGATGCAGCAGGAGGAATGTCAGGAGACGCTCCGGCAGTTGGTGCCGGATGACTATATCCCGGTGAGCAAGGCAGAAGACTTTGCGGGCGCAATGGAATCTGCCCTGGCTCACAGAGACTGGAAGAAGATGTACCTCGATTTTCGCTGGTGAGAGAGCGAAAATCTTGTTCAATAGTGTACCACACAAGCGGGTTGAAGTAAAAACGGCTGGAGGATGCCCAGGCATTCCTCCCTCCGTTCTTCATCATATGAAAGCGCTTGCCGTGGACGATGAACCCAAACAACACATAGCAACCGCTGGTGAAGGAGGAATCCGTGTGGCATCCATTGAGTTGGTCGATGTATCCCAATCGTTTGACAAAAACACCATCATCCCCCGTCTGAACCTGAAGATCGAAGACGGCAAATTCACCGTCCTTGTCGGTCCTTCGGGCTGCGGCAAGACCACCCTGCTCCGCATGATCGCCGGGCTCGACCGCCAGACTTCCGGGGCGGTTCTGATCGGCGGCAGCGACGTATCCGCCATTGCCCCGGGCCAAAGGGGTGTCGCGATGGTGTTTCAGAACTACGCCATTTACCCGACGATGTCCGTACGCGAGAATATCGAATTCGGCCTGAAAAACAACAAAGTACCCAAGGAGGAACGGACACGGCTCGTGGAAAGCATCAGCGAGACGGTCGGACTCCGCCCGTACCTCGACCGCAAGCCCTCCACCCTTTCGGGCGGCCAGCGGCAGCGGGTGGCGCTCGCGCGGGCGATGGTCAAGAAACCTTCGGTGTTCCTGATGGACGAGCCCCTGTCCAACCTGGACGCCAAGCTTCGGGTGCAGATGCGCGTCGAGCTTATCGAGCTGCACAAGAAGCTGGGCTCCACCTTCGTCTACGTCACGCATGATCAGGTCGAAGCGATGTCCATGGCCGACACCATCGTGCTGATGAATCAGGGGGAGATTCAGCAGGAGGCTTCGCCAGCTGAAATTTACCGCGAACCGGATAATCTGTTTGCCGCGCAGTTTATCGGGGTGCCCCCGATGAACGTCGGCGACATGGGGCAGGACGGAGTCCGCTTTGGCTTTCGTCCGGAGCACGGGCTGCTGTCCACCGAGCCGGCGGATGCCCATTTTACGGCCAAGGGCGTCATCTCCACCCGGGAAATGCTCGGCTCAGAGACCATCTACCAGGTCCGTACCCGGGACCATTCCTTTATGATCAAATGCACCGAAGACCTGTTCAGCGTGGACCAGGACATCTATCTCTCGGTGGACGAATCCAAGCTCTTTCTCTTCGGAGCGGATGAAAAGCGGATTTACCGCGATGACCGACGGCATAACACCTACCTTCATGCGCTAAGGGGACGTTTCCAATGAACCGGCGCAGAGTATGGGAGACGACCAGGCCGTACGCGCTCATTTTGCCGGCGATGATCGCCTTGTTCCTGTTCGTGGTCTACCCGGTCTTTTACCTCATTAAATTAAGCCTGTATAAATACAACCTGCTCAATAAGGACAAAAGCAAGTTCATCGGTCTTGACAACTACCGGGAAATCTTCACCCGGGACGATTTCTATCACGCCCTGGCTAACACCGCCGTCTACACGGTGGGCGTCGTGCTCTGCACCATGCTGCTCTCGCTCGGCGTGGCCGTATGGCTGCGGAAGCGGTCGCGGTTCAACGCCATTCTGCAGGCCGGCCTGTTCACGCCGCATATCATTTCGATCGTCTCAATTGCGCTCGTCTGGATGTGGCTGATGGAGCCGGGGCACGGTCTGCTCAATTATGTGCTAAAGGCCTTCGGACTTCCGGGATCACCCTGGCTGCAGAGCTCCAGCACTTCCATGATCTCCGTGATTCTGGTCTCGGTGTGGCACAGCATCGGCTATTACGCCCTCATTATGGTGGCGGCGCTGCAGAGCATTCCCCCGACCATCTACGAAGCCGCTGCGCTGGACAATGCCAGCAGGTTCAAGGTGTTCTGGAAAATTACGCTGCCGCTGATCTCGCCGCAGTTGTTTTTCATCCTCGTCATCATGACGATCGGCTCCTTCAAGGTGTTCGATACCGTCAAAATCATGACCGGGGGCGGCCCCAACGGCTCAACGACGACGCTCGTGTACTACATCTACGAGTTCAGAACGACCAGCATCGGCTTCGCTTCAGCCACCGGCGTCGTGCTGATGGCGATAATCGCGGTGCTGACCTTTGTTTACTTCAAAGTCCTTGCCCAGCGGATTCACTACCAGTGAGCCGCACCATGGGCAGACAACAACCTGAGGGGGTGCTTTTCCCGTGCTGATCCAGGAAAAGAAACAAGTCGGCGGGAAGCTGCGTTACCGGATCCGGGACCATGCGTCCCTCCGGCTTCTGAAACGGCTTCTGGGCTTCGTGGCCAAGCTCGCCGTGCTGATCGTGTTTATTTTCCCGTTCCTGTGGATGATATCCACTTCGCTGCAAACCTTTGAGGAGACGCTGGCCTTTCCACCGACGTGGATTCCCGCCGCGCCGCAGTGGCATAACTTTGCCGAGGCCATGAGGTCGGCTCCCTTCGTGACCTATGCGAAAAACTCGGTTATCATCACCGTCTCCGTCATCGTGCTGCAAATGATCGTGATGATCCCGGCGGCGTACGCATTTGCCAAATACCGCTTCTGGGGCCGGAACCTGCTGTTCGGCATCGTGCTGCTCGCCTTCATGATTCCAGGGCAGGTGACGTTCATTCCCGTCTACCTGATGATGGCGGATTGGGGCATCAACAACACCCTTCTGCCTCAGATCATTCCGTTCATGGCCAATGCCTTCGGAATTTTCTTGCTCCGACAGTATTTTATGCAAATCCCGCAGGAGATCATTGAGTCCGCCCGGCTGGACAATGCCAGCGAGTTCAAAATCATGCAGAAGATCATGATCCCCATGGCCGTTCCCGCCTTGGCCACCGTCGCCTTGTTCAGCTTTGTGAGCCATTGGAACGACTACTTCTGGCCGCTCGTCGTCACCGACTCGACCGCCGTCCGGCCGCTGACGATCGGGATCGCCATGCTCCGGGAATCCGAGGGCGTATCCAACTGGCATATCATCATGGCGGGCAACGTTGTGCTTGTCCTGCCGATCCTGATCGTGTATTTGTTTGCTTCCAAGCAGATCGTCAAGGCTTTTGTATACTCCGGTATTAAATAAGCTGTCGCTATGACTATTTAAATTACCTGAAAAATGGAGGAGTTTCTGTGAAGAACAAGTTTCCATTCATCGCGCTGACCCTGGCGCTGATCATGACTTTATTGGCAGGATGCAGCGGAGGCGGAAGCGGGTCCGAAGGCGAAACGGCTGGCACGGACAGCAAGGCCGCTTCGGGAGAGGCATCCAGCAATTCCGGTAATTCCGGCTCCGGCAAGGAGACCATCCAGTTCTGGCACTCGATCGGCGGCAAGAACGGTGAGTTTCTGGACGCCATGATCAAGCGGTTCAACAGCTCCCAGGACAAAATCGAAGTCGTCGGAACGTTCCAGGGCAGCTACCAGGAAACGGTAACCAAACTGCAGCAGGCCGTTGCGGCCAAGACCGCGCCGGACGTGACGATGCTTGAGCGTTCCAACGTGCAGCTGTTCGCGGACGCGGAAGTTCTGGAAGACCTGGCCCCCTACATGGAAAAGTCCGGCCTCAGCAAGGACGATTTTGAGGAGGGGCTGATGGGGCATTCCTATTTTAACGATAAGCTGGTCTCCCTTCCGTTTAACCGCTCCACGCCGGTGATGCACATCAACAAGTCGATGCTGGACGAAAAAGGCTTGTCCATCCCGACAACCTGGGACGAATTGAAAAAAACAGCCGAAGCGCTGGTCGTCAAGGAAAACGGCGAGGTGAAACGCTACGGGCTGACGATGCCTTATGATACCTGGTATCCGATCGCCATGATTACGCAGGCCGGAGGCAAGTTCTTCAACGATGAAGGCACGTCCGTCGGTTATACGACCGAAGCGTCCAAGACATTCAAGTATCTGAAGGAGCTGCAAAATGCCGGCGCCCTCTACTATCCGCCAAGCCAGGACTCCGGCAACATTACGAACCAGATGTTTACGAGCGGCAAGGTGGGGATTCTTTTTCAATCGACCGGTTCGATCTCCGGCCTGACTCAAGGTGCGAAGTTCGATTACGTGACGGCATTCCTTCCGCAGGATAAGCAGCACGCTACACCGACCGGGGGCGGCAACGTGGCCATGATGGCGGCCTCCAAGCATAAGGATGCGGCCTGGGAGTTCATGCACTGGCTGATGACCAGTCCGGAAGGCGCGCAGCAGTTCGTTATCGATACGGGCTACCTGCCTTTCACGAAGCAGATGGTCGAATCGGACGCCATCAAGCAGTTGTGGGAAAAGGAGCCAAACCGGAAGGTGGCTTTTGAGCAGCTCCAATATGCCGTTGATACCAACAAGAGCGTCCAGTGGCCGCAGGTCGAGCAGGAGTTTAACAAGGCGATCCAAGCGATCATGTACGATAACAAGGACGTCGATGCCACGCTGAACAGCTACAAGGAAGAAGTGGACCGGATCTTGAAAAATTAACGTGATCCTATTCCCGCCAATAACAAGGAGGTACACTGTCTTATGCTAGAGCATTTGCAGCAGCTGCAGTCCATCGTGGTGTCCGGACACCGTGGCTGGAAGTCCGCTTATCCGGAAAATACGCTCTTGTCGTTTCAACAGGCGCTGGATCTCGGCGTCGATATGCTGGAGCTGGACCTGCGCATAACCCGCGACGACGTCGTGGTGGTCATCCACGACGCCACCGTCGACCGGACGACGGACGGATCGGGCCCGGTCGGCGATTATACGCTGGAGGAGCTGAAGCGGCTGGATGCCGGCGGCTGGTTCGGCAAAGTGTTCGAGGGACTTAAAGTTCCGACCTTCGAGGAATTCTGCGAGCTGATCGCCCCTTATCCGGACGTCCTGCTGAACGTGGAGATCAAACCGGACGAACGGGCTCTGGAAACCGCGGACGCCGCCATTGTCCAGCTGGCATCCCGCGGGGAGCTTCACCGGTGCGTATTTACGAGCTTTGACGCCACGGTTCTGGCGCATATCCACGACAAGCATGGCCTTAAGACGCAGGGCTTTCCCGGTGAGCAGATGCACAACTATGTGCCGGGACCCGAGGGGACGATTTCGAAAATGTGGGCGGTGGGACTCAGCATGAAGCTGCTGACGCCTGCCCGGGTGAAGGAATACGAGGATCTGGGCATCCTGCCGTGGTGCTACTGCCCGGATGACGATCAGCAGGTCTACTACGCGATTGGCTGCGGTTCCCTGCTGATGACGGTGAACAACCCGCTCCCCGCCATGCGGATTCGGGAGCAGATGGATCTCTCCCCCACAAGTTTCATGCCGCAGCCGTGAATGTCCGGTTTCATCCCAACCCTTGATTGGAGGATTTGATGTCCATGGATCATTCGAAATTTAACAGCCGCTCAGCCGTGAAGGGATTGGCCCGCCGCACACTCATAAAATTAACGGCAGGCTTCCTGATCGCCGCCCTTCTGCCTCTCTCCGCTTCCGGCGCTTATGCGCAGCCATCGCCGCTGAAGTCCAAAATGTTCGACCTGTCGCAGGAGGCGAAGGAAGTGATCCGCGAGAAGCCGCTGCATAACGGGACCGTGCTTCAGTCCTTTGCCATCGATAATGCGAACGGGCGTATTTATACCGTTCAGCTCATGGCTGGCGGACAGCAGCTCCCCGACGAAACCGCGCCAGTGAGCGGAGCCGCCCGCTCCAGCAGCGGCGATCTGGCCCTGACCCAGCTGGATATGAACGGAAACGAGCTGGGGCACATGTTCCTGAAGGGATTTGGCCACGGCGTGCAGATCGGTGTGGAGGCGGACGGGTCGCAGGCCTACTTATGGACGGAGACCGACTCGGTGACGGAGTCGGGCAGCGGCTGGGGAACCCAGCTGACCCGGTTCGCCTTCCAGGACGGCGCCATTCTGACGCCGGAGTCGCCGGAGCTTGAGAAGTACCGGCTGATCCCCGGTGCCGACCGGACGACGGTCCATATCGACCAGGCGAACGGGCTGCTGACGATGCGTTACCGTCTGAACGGAGCCTTCCATTTTGGCGTATATGAGCTGGAGAAAGTTAAGCAGCACATCTACGAGCCGGTGGCCGACGTCCTCCAGCCTTCCCTCGGCACGTTCCAGGGCTTCGCCTCCTACGGCGGTTACCTGTATCTCCTGGAGGGCAGCGCCTACGGTTCGGCCGGCTCAGTCGAAGGCACCGGCAATACGTACATCACTGTCGTGAAGCTGAGCACCGGGGAGGTCGTGGACCGGCAGCTGATCCTTACCGCGCCGGAACTGACGTACCGGGAGCCTGAGGGGATGTCGATCCGGATTCCGGACATCAGGCACCCGCAGAAAGCCGAGCTGTGCTTCGGCTTTGCGTCCGCCTTTACGCCTAACCGGCTCGCCAGCATCTACGCCTTTGACCGGCTCCTGCCCGAGCAGGCGCTGCAGGATTGAAGTTAAAATGAGAAAGGCGGCCGAGTATGGTCGCCTTCCTTTTTATATGAAGCCGTATTCTGGGGAGGTTCTAAGGACTATTCTTCAAGATGCTTATGCCCATAGCAAATGTAAAGAAAATATTCATGTCTTTGATATTTTACGGCTTGAAGGAAATATCAACATACGTCGCGCCATCCTTGGCAGATGCATTGACGGTCGCCCCTAACACTTCAGAGACAAATCTGATGGGCACCATGACTCGGCTGTTAATCCATTTGCTCCATAACATTCCCCAGATGATTGCCGAAATTTTCCAAAGTAAGGAACGCAACGAGCAAGAGGATCACCATCACATTAATCGCCACAACCACTCGTTTAAAGGTCATTTTCATACCCCATTTCTAATTAGGATCATTAACCATGGTCACGAAGGACAGCAGACTTCGCTCACTTTTTCGTTCATATTTAAAACCCCTGTTACTAGAAAAAGTTTAATTGTTTCGGATTTACCATCTTATATGTAACTACTCCTAAAACCAAAAAATCACAATGGGTGAGTAACTTCTGCGATCTGTACCTCCGTTACCTTAAGGCTTAACTGTGTAGCGATCCGCTTTTTGTGGTATACTTGAAATAGATCAAGCGTAAACTAAAAAAGCCACGATGCTGGTAACATCGTGACTTTTGACAAAGGCCGGCGGGCGACCACGGCGAGAATTTCATAAGGCTATGAAAAACCACCGGATTTCAAGGCGTCCTAACCTAATCCCGGTGGTTTTTCTTGTTATGCCGCGCTTGCTTCCAGGCACTGACCAAAGTTTTCAGGCCAGTAATAATACCGACCAGCTTCAGCAGTCCGTCCAAAAGCTTTAAGGCCACTTCAAGAATGGACACGGCGTCACCCCCTTTCGGGTTCGCTTCGCCGCGTCCTCCCACCGGTTACTTTGTCTTCTCGATTATACCACAATCTACCATTTGCTAATTGCTAATTCTCTCACTTATCCGGACACCTGATCCTCTCATTTCACATTAAAAATGCCTCTCTCTTCCGATATCATCTGATTTAACAGCCCCAGCTTCCAAACCATATTCCCCGGCTCCCTGAACACTCCACCGGTTTGTGCCGCTTACTGATCACAATCAGCCCTTTTGTTGATGGCGTTTCGAAGGATAAAAACTATAATGTACACATAAGCTCCAAAAAAAGGAGGCAGCGATCATGCAACCTCAGGTTTTGATTGTCGGCGCCGGTCCGACCGGTCTCGTTTTGGCTCTGGCCCTGGAGAAGCAGGGAATCCCTTTTCGGATCATCGATCAACGGTCCGGACCGGGAGAAGCCTCCAGAGCCATGGTCGTTCATGCCAGAACCCTGGAATTCTACCAGCAGTTCGGCATAGCGGATTCATTTGTGCAGCGCGGCATCCCCATGCATACCGGCCAAATTATGAAGAACGGAAAGCTTAAGGGAACCATCAACTTTGGTGATTTTGGAGAAGAAATCAGCCCCTATCCCTATGTACTCAGCCTGCCCCAGGACGAGCATGAAGCCCTTCTCATCGAGCATCTCGACTCCAAAGGAATCCATGTAGAATGGAATACCGAGCTCGTTTCCCTTCAGGAAGGGAATGAAGCGGTGCATGCCGTCACGACCCGGCAAGGGATCGAAGAGAAACAAGCGTATGCCTATGCGTGCGGATGCGATGGGGCGCATAGTACGGTCCGCAAGGAGATGGGACTGGAGTTTCCCGGGGGAACGTATGAGCAGATGTTTTTCGTGGCTGATGTGGGGAGTAAAGAGCCCGTGACAAACGTGACAATGAACTTTTTTGAAGAAGGCTTCTGTCTGGTCTTCCCGATCCGCACGAGCGGACAGGTCCGGCTCATCGGACTGATTCCGCCCAAGATCCTGAATCAGGGAATTCCCGCGAATTTGGAGCCTCTGATTCCTTATGTGGAAAGAAATACGGGAGTGCACATCAGCCAGGTGAACTGGTATTCGACTTATAAAAGCCATCACCGGGTATGCGAGCACTTCCGCAAAGGGCGGGTCTTTATCGCCGGGGATGCGGCCCATGTGCACAGCCCGGTCGGAGGGCAAGGCATGAATACCGGCATTGGGGACGCCGTGAATCTGGGCTGGAAGCTTGCCGCGGTTCTTCTGGACAAAGCGGACGCCGGCGTTCTCGATTCCTACGAGACGGAGCGGATTGCTTTTGCCCGGACGCTCGTGGCCACCACAGACCGGCTGTTCCAATCGCTCGTAGGGGGCGGAATTATGACCTCTCTGGTTCAGGACATGGTGATTCCCCATATCGTTCCCCTGCTTCTGGACGTCCCGCCTATACGAAAAATGGCCTTTGAGCGGCTGTCGCAAACGCAAATCCGTTACCGGGACAGCATGCTGAGCAGCGGTGCTTCCGGTTCCGTTCACGGCGGCGACCGTCTGCCCTGGATTCAGACTGCCCATGGGGACAACTTCGAACCGCTGCAATCCGTCGATTGGCAGCTGCATGTGTATGGCCAGGCATCGCAAAGTCTGCGCCAGCTCAGCGAAACGACAGGCATCCCCTTGCATGAAATGGGATGGACGCCATCTATGAAAGCAGCCGGCATGCATCCCGATACGGCATTTCTCGTCCGGCCGGACGGATACGTCGCGTTAGCGGAACCTCACCAGGATACCGGTGCGATTCAGGCGTACCTCGATCGATTTCATATTGCTCCGTTTACACACGAAAAGAGCTGACGCTGGCGTCGGCTCTTTTCGATTGTTGCTGGATGCGGTTGTATTCGAAACATGCTGAAGCTATAGCGGATTAGGCTTATCGCTTGGATATTGCTTGAACTCTTAGCGAGGTACGGCAGCTGGAATTCAGTCCGGATCACAATACATTGTCCATTCCTTCCGCAGTTTCCAACTCGCCGTGCCTTATCTATCGTTAGATACCAGCAGTCACCTTATGTTTCGACGCCGCTATCCGCTTATTCAGCTCCTCCAAAAACAGATCCTCGTCGATGGGGAGCGCTACGGTGTCGCCGGTCCAGCTCGACAGATGCATCGCATTGGACAGCATTAAACTGTTGATGCCCTCCTCACCGTCAGCGATCAGCGGCGCACCGTCCAGGACGGCCTTGGCAAACGAAGCGATGACGCCGGTATGCTGGCTGTTGTCACCTTGCGTCTCGATGACGGACACTTCCACAGGAGGCGTGGCAAAGCCGTCCTTCGTTGTAAAACAGTATTCACGCTCGTTCTGGCTCAGCTTGTGCAGCGTCAGCGTATTGTTTTCGCACACCAGCTTACCCATTTCCAGCATAATTTCCAAACGGTTCGTTCCCGGCAGATCTGCCGTTGTCGTGACGAATACGCCCGTAGCTCCGTTCGGGAATTCCATATATGCCGTAACGTCATCCTCCACCTCGATGTTATGCCACTTGCCTTCATGGCAGAAAGCGCGAACTTGGGCCGGCATGCCGCAAATCCATTGGAGGAGGTCGATGTTGTGCGGGCATTGGTTGATAAGCACGCCTCCGCCTTCCCCGGCCCAGGTGGCGCGCCAGCTTCCCGAATCATAATAGGCCTGCGACCGGTACCAGTCGGTAATGATCCAGTTCACCCGCTTAATCGCGCCAAGCTCGCCGCTGTGCACGAGCTCATGCATTTTACGGTACATCGGATTGGTCCGCTGGTTAAACATCATGCCGAAGATGCGGCCGCTTTCCCGCGCCTTCTCGTTCATTTCCCGGACCTGCTTCGTGTAGACGCCGGCCGGCTTTTCGCATAAAACGTGCAGCCCTTTGGTGAAAGCCATAATGGCGAGCCTTGGATGGTCGTAGTGCGGCGTCGCAATAATCACGGCATCACATAGGCCGCTGTCCATCAACTCATCCGGCGTCGCAAAGTAGCCGATATCGCCTTGCAAATACGTTTTGGCGTTCTCCAGCCGCATGCCGTCCATTTCCGACACCGCAGTCAGTTCAGCCTCCGGCACGATGCCCTTGTTTAATTTTTTGGCATGATCCGACCCCATATTGCCCATCCCGATGACGCCGATCCGTAATTTTGACATCTAGACCCTCCATTCTCCTCAGCGGTAGCCAAGGGAAGCCAAATTGTTGTAGCTCGTCTGCAGGCAGTCGAACGGACTCGTCTGGCACACGTCCTGCTCGACCAGCAAATATTTTGAATTCGCTTGTTCAAGCGCTTTCAAAATTGCCGGAAAATTCATGTTCCCTTCCATGACGGGGGCCATCAGCTGCTGAGTTCCCTGGACGGCCATGTCCTTCAAATGCACGCAGTGAAGGCGGTCCTTCAACTTGCCGATCCATTCGCATACGTCGGCGCCTGCCGCCTGTACCCAATAGGTATCGAGCGTAATGCCCATCTCCTCCGGCGCGAAATCCTCTACCAGCCGCTCAATGAGGCGCTTGCCGCCGATTTTTTCGAACTCAAAATGATGGTTGTGGTACATGAACAGCTTGCCTGCCTTGGCGATCCGCCCTGCCGCTTCCCGGAAGTCTTCCGCGAAATACCCGTACCAGTCGAGGCCGCGGTATTTATCAGGCATCGATCCAATGCCGATGTAATCGCAGCCCAGAATATGATGCTCCTCAATGACTTGATCCGTTTCGTTCAGGATCCGGTCCGGGCTCGTATGCGTCAGCGCGATTTGGAGCGACAGCTCGTCGCAAATGGCGCGAAGCGTCTCGGGACGGATGGAACCGATGGCCGAAATCTGGACCGACGTATATCCCATAGCCGCAATTTTTTGCAATGTTCGCCGAATATCTTTTTCCGTCTGGAGAAAGGATCGGACGGTGTACAATTGTGCGCCTAAAATCATGAAATATGGCCCCTCCTTCAAGATTTCCAAAAGTGCATTCTCCCCTTAATTATAGTCCCGGCACCCGGAATCGCCATTGTAAATCGAAGCCATAACATTGCAAATATAGCGGTCATTCGTTAGACTAAACCCAACAAAAGCTTGAGGGGGCGAACGGATGCTGTACGCCAATATCCATACCGACTCATTGAATTTCCACCATGCAGCCGATCGGCGCAAAACGGACCAATATGCGCTGCACTGCCACAATTTTTACGAGGTGTACTATTTTATCGCCGGAGAAGTCAGCTATCTGGTCGAGGGCAAGCGCTACGTACCGGAACCGCACAGCCTGCTGCTCATCGCCCCACACGTGTTCCACGGCGTAAAAATCGAAAGCGACATCCCTTATGAAAGGATATCGCTCCATTTTGTGCCCGGATTTCTTCCGCCCGAAAACCAGTCCGCCTTATTATCTCCCTTCCATCCCGATGATGGTCCGGCAGGGATCTATTATAAGGATGACGGTAACCGCGTCATGTTTACTTTTTTCAAGCAGCTGATGGATGCCCGGCACGCCGATGCCGCCATTCGCGATCTTGCGCTCCGGGTGCGCCTCGAGGCGCTGCTGTCGCAGATTCTAATCCACAGCTATGCGCTGAAAGGCACCTCGGATGCCTCTTCCTCCGGTCCCTCAGTCCCGCGGATTATTGCTTACGTCAACGACCATATCACCGAATCGGTCTCGCTCGACGATCTGTCCGCCGCCTTTTACATCAGCAAGCATCATTTGAACAAAATGTTCCGCAAAGCGACGGGCACGACCATCGGCAATTATATCATCCATAAACGGGTCGTGATGGCGCAAAATTTGATGCTTCAAGGCCATACCGCGAGTTCGGCGGCCGCCGCCGTCGGCTTCCATGATTATTCTTCTTTTTTCCGCGCGTATAAAAAGGTGCTGGGCTGCGCTCCGTCCGCCAAACGTCATCCCATGCTGCTCCATTAAATCGCTTCAAGGGCTTGCAGCAGCCTTACCCCCGGGTCAGCCATCCTTCGGGAATGACGGTCAGGTCTTCCGGTTTCCGGTACCGCTGTCCGATCTCCCGGAAGCGCTCCAGCACGTTCGCGTCCAGCAGTCCCTGCCGGTTGGGAGCTCCGTTTAATAGAAAGGTCACGTTCTGGCGGTTGCAGTCCTGAATCATGTCCAGCGCCCAATCCACTGTTTTCAGCTCCCTGGCCGTATCCGTCGTTCTCCAGAACCAGGTTTTCGTTAACACGTTGCAGCTCGCGCCCGGTCCCACAAAGCCGTCTTCCACTTCCTGCCCTGCGGCATTTTCATAAAACACGACGTCCGTATGATTCAGGTTGGTCTCGCAGCTGATGTTCATCAGCAAGCACTGGGGCTGCAGCGACTTGACCCATGCGTCGATTTCCTCGAACGGAAGATTGTCGTACGAAGGGCCGCCCCAATGGGCGTTCCAGCCGTCGATAATGAGGAACGGAAGCTCGCCGTAGTTCGTCAGCAGCTCCTCAAGCTGGTTTTTAATGAACTGCTTATCCTCCGGCGTGCATTTTCTCCGGCCGATTTGGTGATGCAGGTCCAGCATGGAAAAATACAGTCCCGCCTCAATCCCTTCCGCCCGGAACGCGTCCAGGTACTCCTTGACGACATCCCGCTGACTCGCTGCGTTGCGAACGCAATGCTCTGTGTACTTCGTCGGCCACAAGCTGAAGCCTTCATGATGCTTGGCGGTCAATGCCGCAAAGCTCATCCCCGCCGATTTGGCGGCCTTCGCCCACTGCGAGCAGTCCAGCTGCTCCGGATTCCAGTCGTTCGGGTCAAAAGGGAACCGGCGGGGCTCATCCCCGTTCTCGTGATCGTACTCCCAATCGATAATGTCCGAATCGGCAAACTGAAACGTCGCGCTGTTGAAGTGGATAAACATCCCGAACCGCTGATTCACAAACCACTGCTGCCTTTGGATGAGTGCCTGTTGATCCATAACTCACTGCCTCCCTGACTTCACTTAAATCATATAATATCTACCACTCTACAGGATCATCTCCCTTGACACAGCTGACAATGGCGACTTCTTATAGTACAATCTCTACATTCGTTTTTCGAAAAGGAGCTTTAGCGATATGCTCGTACTTGAACTCAAGGTGCCGCCGTTTCCGCTGCTGGCCGCGGTCGGCCATACGGTGTGGCAGGCGGGCGTGATGCATGCTGAGCGCCAATTCGAAGCCTTTGACCTGATCGTTTGCGCCAAGGGCACGCTATATATGGAGGAGAACGGGATTGCGTATGATATCCGGGAAGGAACGATGCTCGTCCTGGAGCCTGGCAAGACGCACCGAGGCTGCCGTCCGACCGATCGTGAAACCGAGGTGTATTGGATCCATTTCGAATACCCGGCGGATGAGCAGCCGGTTCTGACTGAGAAAAACCACTGGCATCAGCCGCTGCTGAACCGGTCGGATCAGGATACCCAGGCCCAGCCGGGCCTGGTGGACATCCCCAAATTTGCCGAGGTGGATTTACGCACGATGGTGCCGATCCTGCAGGACATGCTGAAAGTGCACGGTATGCTTACACCCTACGGAGTCTACGAACTGCACATGTTATTCGGCAGGTTCCTGATCGAGCTGCAGGGAAGCATGAGAAAAGGCAGCCCGCATGCCCGCTCTTTTTTCCTTGGAGAGCAGGTCGCAGCCTATTTGGCGGACAACCTTGAAGCTCCCTTCGACTCCGCCGGCATGGAGCGTGATCTGCATTACCATTTCGATTACTTGGCGCGCTGCCTGAAACAATATTCGGGGATGAGTCCGCTTCAATACCGGCATCATCTGCAGATGGAGCGGGCCAAGCGGCTGCTGGCGCATTCGGAGATGCCCCTGGTCAAAGTCGCCGAACAATGCGGATTTCGGGACAACAACTATTTTACGCGTCTGTTCAAACGCCAAACCTCGTTTACCCCCGGCGAGTACAGGAAACGGTATCAGGTGTTCCGGATGGATTGAAATATTGGCTTGGTTTGATATACTAAATGAAAGTTGAACAAGGCTTGCGTGCACATTTCAAAGAACGTTAACGAGAATCGGAGAATAATAATGCCGAAAGACCCATCAAAATTGTTATATCAAATGATTAAGGACGACATCCTCGCCAGAATTGAAAATCATCAGTTCGAATACGATAAGCCGATTTGTACGGAGAAAAGCCTGTCCGAGCAGTACGGCGTCAGCCGCATTACCTCCAAGCGGGCTATCGAGGATTTGGAGCAGGCCGGCATCCTGTACCGCAAACGCGGGGTGGGGAGCTTCGTGCGGCGCATTCCTCTATCGGCTCAGCCGGCCAGCTCTGTCACTTCCCTTCCGGACGAACTGGCACCGGGGAGGACCATACCGGTCATCCTGCCTTTCGCCGTCAACCAGGGCGGATTCTTTCGCATCGTCGAGGCGGCTACCGCACGGCTGGACGGCGCCAATGTTCATTTGGCAATCCATATTTGCGAGCCGGATCCGGATAAGATGAGAAACCTGCTGCTCCGGCTCTTTGCTCAAGACGTGGACACCCTCGTACTATATCCGGCAGGCAACGAGCTGCATTTGGACGTGCTCAGGAAGTTTACCGAGCAGGGCAAGCAGGTCATCATTCTCGATAAGCCGCATGATATTCCTTATTTAAGCAGCGTGGTCTGCGACAATTTCGGGGGCAGCTACCAACTGACCCGGCATCTGGTCGATTACGGGCACCGCCGGATCGCCTACGTCTCCCGCTTCTCGCCCCGTGACATGTCCAGCTTGTCCGCACGCTTCAGCGGGTTTACGAAATGCATGAACGATCACGGGCTCGAAGTGGTCTCCGAGTACGTTAAATTTAATGTCACGCCCGATTACCATATGCTGAAGCATATCATTAACGGGTTTTACCGGTCGGGCGTCACCGCCATCGAGTGCGAGAACGACGAGGTCGCCTTTAACGTATACATGTGCTGTCTCGGTTTGTCGATCCGGGTACCCGAGCAGATGAGTATTACCGGCTTCGACAATATCGAGTGGGCGGTGACCGGCAGCGCGCAAATCACCACCATCGACCAGAATTTCAGCGTCATCGGCGAAACGATCGCCGACCTCATTCTGAACGGAGACCGTCGCCCCGTCATCACGACCGTCCCCGTAAGCCTCGTTCCCAGGGCCTCGACCGGGCCTGCAACGGCGGATTAACGGAAGGAAGGCAGCGCCCAGGAGACGCGGTTTCCTAAATCCCTGGCACAACCATAAACGGCCCCTGCCGCCGATAAGCTTAACAGCTGACCGGTGTACAGGGGCCGCTTGGTTAAGCTAAGCCTAAATCTCTTATTCTTCGAACAGGCTGACCGACAGTCCGCCTACAGCAATGCGGCCGTGCCCGCCCGTCAGCCGGATTGTATTCTGCGTTCCAGGCTGCAGACGGACCGTGAACGACGCGACGCCCACCGCTTCCTCGCCGCTTCCTGTTCCGGGGGCGTTGATCAGCGTGTAATCATGGCCGTTGACCGTTAAGTTCAGCTTGGCCAGGGCTTCTTCCGTACTGTAATGGATGTACAGTGCGGCCCGTCCGCCGCTGCCGCCGTCGACGCCGCCAAATTCGCAGTAAGCCCCCCCGGCGTCCAGTCCGCGGACGACTGCTTCTGCTCCAGATCCGCCCGTAACTTCAGCACCCCCTCCCGTAGTGCTTACTGATGCCGCATAGTAGGCCGAAATTTCGGCTTCCGGCGCTTCACCGACAGACTTGACGCTGCTCTTGGTCTGAACCACCGTTTGAATGGTCCCGTCATCGTTAAAATGCAGGCTGTCGATGCACACGCTGCGCAGGTTCCCGTGTCCTGAAATGTCCTGGTTATGATAGAACAGGTACCACTGTCCTTTGTACTCCACCACCGAGCCATGCGTCGTCGAGCAGCCGGTCGGTTCCAGGAAAATGCCTTGATAGGTCCACGGACCGAGCGGATGCCGGCTTGTCGCGTATCTCATCCGGTTGTTGTCCTCCAGATTGTCGGCATAGGTGAGGTAGTACAGTCCATTGCGCTTGAACACCCAGGCGGCTTCATGAAAGTCCTCTAGACCCGTCATGTCCTGCATCGAACCTTTGATGGACATCATGTCCTCGCCCAGTTCTCCGCCCTGACATTTGCTGCCGCCGCCGTAATACATATACGCCCTGCTGTCGTCATCGACGAAGACGCAAGGGTCGATCATGGCGAATCCGCCGAGCCCTTCGATATATCCTTGGTCGACAAAACTGCTGGTCGGCTTATCGCTGGTCGCCACGCCGATTTTCCAGGTATCGTTCCAGTCCGATCCGCTCGGATGCGGATAATAGAAATAATACGTGCCGTTCTTGTAAGCGCAGTCAGGAGCCCACATGAATCCGCCTTCCTGGCGCCCCCAGGCCACGTCCCGTGAATGGAGAATCTCGCCTTCGTCGACCCAATTCACCAGGTCATCTGAGGAAAATACGTGGTAAGCGTCCATCAGATCGCATCCCCGCGGCGGATCGATATCATGGGAGGCGTATATGTATATTCTTCCGTCCTCCCACACATGGGCAGAAGGGTCCGCCGTATAAATGCTGGTGATGACCGGATTATGGCCGGCCGGTTTGATCAAGGCTTTTGGAATTCCCTGAGTGGTCATGGTATGTTCTCCCCTCATCTGTATGATATATCATATTTTGTTATTTGATATATATATAACCACATTGTACACGGCGCCTCCCCATGCCGCAATACCGGATTTATCGCTCAGCTGACTTCCTGATCCGCACCCCGTTCAGACGTCGTCCTCTCTTCCCCGCCGGGCGGGAGAATCGGATGACGGATCGTAATTTTGGTTCCCTTGCCTTCCTGGGTCTCGATCCGCAGCTGGTAATCAGCGCCAAAATAAATTTTTAGCCGTTCGTTCACATTGCGCAGTCCGACGCCGGATCTGCCCGCCATTTTTCGATTGCCGGCCGTATCGTTCAACTCCTTCAGCACCTCTTCCGGAATTCCCTTGCCGTTATCGCTAATATCGATGACCAGATCCTGCTCTTCCACGCGGCCGGAGAGGATGACCTTGCCCTTCTCGAAATTGCCGCGGATGCTGTGCTGGATGGCATTCTCGACCAAAGGCTGCAGCAGCAGGCGCATGAATGTCATATCCAGCATCTCTTCGTCAAAAAAATACAGCACGCGCAGCGGCATGCCGATGCGTGCCTGCTCGATCTGAACGTAGGCCTTCACCTGCTCGACTTCGCGTCCGACGGTCGTAATGTCTTTGCCTTGGTTCAAGCTGAGCCGCAGCAAATTCCCGAGCGCCGATACCATCTCCCCGATGTCGTTGCGCCCGTGGTTTTCCGCTTTCCAGCGGATCGATTCCAGCGTGTTGTAGAGAAAATGCGGGTTGATCTGGTGACTGAGCACCTGAAATTCCAGCTCCCTTTTCGTTCGCTCGGCTCGCGTAGACTGCAGGATGAGATCTTCGATTTTCCGGACGATGCTGCCAAAGCCGCGGTACAGCCAGCCGATCTCGTCCTTGCGGTTCTGATGCGGAATAAGCATGCTGAAATCCCCTTCCTCCAGCTTGCGCATCAGCCGGACCAACTGGAAGACCGGCTGGGTAAAATTCCGTGTGAGATAGATGACCACCCCAACGGCACAGAGCATATAAGCGATCAGAAAAAAGATCAGCAGTCTCTGCATCGCCGTAATAGGCTCCGTCAAAGCGTGCATCGGCGTCAGACTGACGATCGTCCAGGGCAGGCTGTCCATGCGGACAAAGGCGATCAAATTTTTCTCGTCATAAATGGACAGCGTCTCAACGCCCTCCTTGCGGACATTCCGCATCGCCAGTAATTTGGGGGACGGCAGCTGCTCTCCGGTCCACTCGCTTCCCGCCGAATCGTATACAATTTTCCCCGTTTCGTCGACGATCAGGAATTTCTGCCCCTGCAGCCGTTTGGTCGGCGAGAAGAAGCGGCTGAAATGGTTATCCGCCAGATCGGCCACCACCAGCCCCCTCGGTGTTCGATTATGCAGGCTGGTGAACGTTTTGACATAGGATAGAAGCGGACCGCGGTTCGGCCCTCCATCTACCGACAGATGCCAGATCGGGAGCGTACTGTTCGCCGCATTCTGAAACCAGTCTTCATTGCGGGTCGATGTCGTAACTTCGAGCGCCCTCAAATAGGTGGGGTAAGCCTCGGAATTCAGCGGATAGACGCGCAGCTGAAGGGCATCCATCTGCTTTTTCTTCTGGTACACGATGTTCAGGAGATCCACCGAGGCCGACACTTCATCCTGGCTGCTGGCCGGCGGCTGCTCGAGCAAATTTTGCAGCTGCTTGTCGCCGATCAGCTCGTTCATCTGGTCGTTCAATTTGGCCAAGTATGCCTCCAGATTGATCTTGGACTGCTCCAGGTAGCTCATGGAGAAGGTAGCATTGGCCTGCTGGATTCCTTCCACCGACTTGGTATGTGCGTAAGCCGAGAATAAAATGAACGGAACGATCGTAATCGCGAGAAAGATCAGTATCATCCGGTTCCGCAGCGAGGAGGCCAGCCGGAGAAAAGACCTAATCATCCAGAATCCCCTGCAGACGGCGGAATTCTTTGGGCGTAACGCCGACCAGCTTTTTGAACAGCTTCGTAAAATGGACCGGATCCTTGTACCCCACCTGATGGGAAACCTGATAAATTTTATATTTCGTGTCGCCCAGCATCTCTTTGGCCCTGGCAATCCGGACGCTCGTCAGCTCCTCGATGAAGGTGCGTCCCTTTTCCTTTTTGTACAGCTTGCTGAGCCAGATCGGCGTTACGTGAACGGCCGCGGCCACCGACTGCAGCGACAGATTTTCGGCGTAGCGGGTACGGATCATCTTTTCGGCCTCCTGAACGATCTGGCTGGAGGAAGTCGCCATTTTACGGAAGTCTCCGGCCAGGGACAGCAGCCGGCTCTCCACCTGATCCTGAAGCGACTGCAGCGTGTCGTACTGCTCCAATTGCTCCCACAGACCGATCGGGTCCTGCTCCCAGGAACGGTCGGGCCATCCGGCCGACGCGGCCGTACGATAAATTCCCATCAGCCATTTGAACAACTGCTGCTGGATATCTTTTAGATTGGGCAGCTCCCACGATTTGACCATATCCTCAAAGTCGCTCATGGATTCCGAAATGTCGGCGTCCGTTCCGTACTTCACCAGATCAAGCACCACCCCCGGCTCCCGGATCGTCAGCCTGCCGACCTCTGCGGCTCCGTCCTCAACGCTGCCGGTGAAGACCCGGTTGCCCCCACAGACCACCTTTTGCTCCAGGGACTCGGTGCAATCCACGTAGAGCTGATGCAGCTTGTTCAGCTCTTTGGGTGCGGGGCTGATCCCGATGCTGGCCTTGACCTTCACGAATTGGTTGATGCGAAGCAGGCAGGTCTCAGCGATGGTGCGGCATGAATCAAGCATCTCGGGATCGGGGCAGCCGATGACGGCCACCCACCGCTCGTGCGTATCCTTAAACAGGGCCGACGGCATGTTCAATTGCTCGGCAAGCGTATGGCTGACGACATTGCCGATGCCGAACAGGACAAGCTCCTTCTCATCCGGCATGCCCGGCCGGGCGGGAAGCGCTCTTAGATCGTCCCCTTCAATGGCCATCAGCAGCAGCGGCATCCGGCTCACCCAGTCCAGTCTCAACGACTGCAGGCGGTGGGAGATGCGGGTCTCGCGATACGGATCGTATTCGTTCTCCGCCATTTCGCGCAGCAGCTCCTCCTGAAGCTTCGGCTCCGCAAACTGCACCTGGTACGTGAGGCGGTCTTGCGTTTGCTGCTGCAGCCGTTCCCGTTCGATCGCATCCACCGCTTTACGGACGATCCGCTCCAGTTCATCCAGTTTGATCGGCTTCAGGATATAGTCCATCGCTCCAAGCTGGATCGCCTGCTTGACCAGGCTGAAATCGTCGTAACCGCTGATCAACACCGCTTTCCACAGGTAATCCGGTAAAGTATGCAGCTCCGCCAGAAACTCAAGTCCCGACATCCGGTTCATCTTGATGTCCGTCACGATCAGATTCGGCTGATGGCGACGGGCCATTTGCAGAGCCTCATCCCCATCCGAAGCCGCCATGACGGCGTTAATGCCGTATTCATTCCAGGGGACCCGCTTGCGGAGCCCCTCGCGAATTTCAAATTCATCGTCCACGATTAATACGCTGATCATAAAGGCATCCTCCCCTTGTCATGAATGTTGATGCTGTGCCGCCAGGAATTGGTCGACCTGACGCTGCACTTCCCGGATAATCGTATCCAGCCCATTATCTTTTTGCAGCATACGGTAATCCGACAGCGCCTTGGCGACATCCGGCACCATGCCGTACTCGATCGATTTGCCGTAGTCCTCATAGATCTGGTCGCGCTCTTCAAGCAGCGGGCTGATCGACTGATCGTTCAGCAGCAGTCCCTCCACGGGAGAATCCACATTCACGGGCAGCTCCGCAAAGCGGGCTTCCTCCTTCCAGAAGTCCCCCGGGTACGTCTCGGTGGGGCGCAAAAATTGCGGTTTCCACAGCGCCCACTGTCCTCCCCAGTCCATGTAGTTGCTGGTGGAAAAGTTCAGGTTATCCGGGTACTTGACCTTCCCTCCGTCCAGCTCATAGGTTTTCCCCTGAATTCCATACACGACAAGATCAAACAACCTCTCGTCCGTCTCCAGCATATCAAGAAACCGCAGCACCAGCTCCGGATGCTCAGCATTCCGGTTGATGGCCACGACATTTGCGATCGGGCTGCGGTTGACCGTTTTTTTGTCGGGGTACAACAGCGACATCTGCTGCCGGTAGCTTGCATCGGCAAAACCCGGATCGGCTGCATAGGCCCACTCGTGGGAAGTGAGCGTGAACAGCATTTTTCCGTTGCGCCATTGATCCGCAGCGTCTTCGGTATCGATCTTTGAATCGGGATTTAGAATTCCGTCCTCGTACCATGCCTTGCTCATGAAGGCGGCATCCGTGTAAAAAGGCTGATCCTCGATCGCCTGCACCTTGTAATGAGGGTCATTCAGATAAAAACCGAGGCCGTGAAAGCCCAAGTCCACCCATTCGTCCCGGACAACATATAGAGGCAGCGCCGGAATCCGGCTCAGCTTCTGATTGGGATAGGCTTTCTTCAGGTCGTGGAGAAGTGAATCGACATCCTCGGCAGTCCGTACCGATTCAGGTTCGCGGTAAATTCCTGCCTTCTCCGCCAGGTCCACCCGCCATCCGGCATAGGGCCGCTGATTCATCTTGATCGACCAAGGCAAACCGACGATATCCCCGCCAATCGTGGCAGAGGGCAGATTATGCTGCTGCCGGTAGCGGTCATATAAGTGGGGCGCGTACACCGGAAGAAGATCATTTAATCTCAAATAGGAACCCCGGGACGCCATTTGCTTAAACGAGCCTTCCGAATCGAAATTCAAGTCCCACCGGTCCCCTCCCGCTGCCATGACCAGCAATTTCCCCGAATATTCCGGCCAGGGAATGAAATTGACGGAAAATTTGACGTTCAATCCTTTG
This sequence comes from Paenibacillus sp. OAE614, assembly GCF_040546645.1. NCBI lineage: Bacteria > Bacillati > Bacillota > Bacilli > Caryophanales > Paenibacillaceae > Paenibacillus > Paenibacillus sp. OAE614. Next base: position 6,144,738 of record NZ_JBEPOD010000001.1, read on the forward strand.
GCTTTGACGTAATCGCTCACGGCCGCCCAAACTTCATCCGTCGCCGCCTTTTTCTCGCCGCCGAAATAAAACTTCAGCGTCGCTTCCGGCTCTCCGGACGTGGCGGCCGCATCGCCGAAAAGAGAGGGACCGTCCATGCGGACATCGCCGCCGGCTGCGCAGCCCGCCAGTCCGGATACCAGCATGATGCACAGCAGACAGGCGACGAACCATCCCGGAATTCGGCAAAAGGACATGGCTACTCTTCCTTTCCGCATCTGTTTTGTAAACGTTTTCACAAAAGAGTCCAAATATATTGCACGGCTCTCTCTCCGATCTACAAAGATTAATATAAACGAAGTGCTGTCAATGGACAACGGGACGATATTAAACAATCCCGTCATATATTGGCCGGTGTTTCCGCCCACAGCAAACAGCCCCACAAAGTGGAGCGAAGGCTCTCTCTTATATCTTCAAAAAGGAAGCCGCCAGACTGATGTCCGTCCGGCAGCTTCCCTTCTCTTATTGCTTTAAGGTGGCTCTCACTTCCTGCGTCTTCTTATTCCATGTCTCCGTTTCCGGAATGATGTCATTGATATCCCGGTCGCCGAAAATAATGTCGTTCAAGATGTTGTTATAATTGTAGTCGTTCCACCCCGGCACGGTCAGGCCGGATTGGATTTTGGCGTTCTTTTGGGCGATCTTGACGGCTTCGATATTTTTGCCCTGCCAGATCGGAGCCTGATCGTAGTAGCTCGTCAGCTCGGGATCGATGACGGAAGCATTGGCTCCCTGGTCAATTTTCCACTTCTGGGCTTCCGGCGTGAATTGGAAGCTAAGCCACAGGAAAGCTTCCTCCTTATGCTTCGAACCGGACAGAAGTGCCAGCGGTCCGTAAATCGAATACCCCGGCTGGCTGACCTTGCCTTTCGGGAACGGGAGAACGTCCCAGTCGAATGTCGCTTTTTCCTTCAGGGTCGGCAGGACCCAGTCGCCGCCGATAGCGAAGGCCGTTTTTCCGTTGATGAAATCCTTCGTCACGTTGCCGCCTTCTTCCGCGGCTGCGTTGCTCTGCATCGACCCGTCCTTCGTGACCAGCTCCTGGAACCATTTCACATCGTTCATGACGTCCGGCGTGCTGAGCATGCTCTGGGTCAGGTCCTCGTTCATGTATTGATGGTTCGCCGCGTGGCCGTCGGCAATCGCTTTGGAGGACAGCAGGCGCATTTGGATTTCGGGCTGCGTCGTAATGCCGTATTCGCCGGCGCTCGGGTCGGTCACCTGCTTGGCGATGTTTCGGAAGTCGTCGTAACTCCAGTCGTTTGCCGGCATATCCACGCCGTGTTTGGCCAGCAGATCCTTGTTCACCAGCACCCACATCGGAACGTCAACCATCGGCACGGCAAGCTTCTTGTTGTTGAACATCATCGTTTCGAAGAAGCCGTCAGGGAATTTGGCGTTCTTGAAAATATCGCTCTTATCGATGTAAGGCGTCAAATCTTCGATGAGATTGTTCTGCTCGAAAGTGATCAGATCGCTGTCGATTTCGGTCACGTCGGCAGGCGTGCCCGCTGCTTCCAGCGATGCGATGATTTCCATGATCGGCTGTGAATTGGTCACCGGTACCTGCTCAATGGTGATCCAGGGGTATTTCTGATGAAACAAGTCGTACAGCTCGTCATAGGTGCCGTTCTTCCAGGAAATGAATTTGAGCGTAACCGGATCGTGCTTTTCCTCTGCTGCCGGCTGGTTTGGCGCAGGCGTGGGTGCAGGTTCATTGCCTGTTCCGGACGGTGAAGCGCTGTCATTACTGCTGCTGCACCCGGCAAGGGTGAAGGTCATGAGCATGACCATCGATAAAATGGATGACGCGATGCGTTTTCTTTTCAATCCTTATTCCTCCCCAATTTGATTTCATCGGATGCTGACGATACCCCTTTGCTCCTAAGCTATACCTGCTAGGTCGGCATTCCCCCTTTCAATGCTTTCGGCAGATCGGCATGCCAAGGCTTATTCCACGATCCCCGTCCGTTCAATGCCAGTAATGAACCAGCGCTGCAGAAACATGAAGATCACGAGCGGCGGAAGGATGATCAAGAAGGCGGCACCCATTTTGGTGCCTTCGGTCACCGGATTGCTGACCAGGTCTTTGCTGCCGAGCAGCGACGGGTTCAGCACATCCTCCAGCTGGTCCAGCCGGATGGAGAGCGGCGTGAAGCCCTTGGCCAGGAACATCGAAGGCTCATAGTACATGTTCCAGTACCAGATGAACGAGAACAGAAAGACGACCAGACAGGCCGATTGGGCAAGCGGTAGCATGATCCGGAAATACAGCCGGGCAGCGGAAGCCCCGTCCAGTTTGGCGGCCTCCTCCAGGCTGGGCGGCTGCGCCCTGAAGAACTGGCGGAAAATAAGGATAAACAGTGCTCCCTTCAGCCCCTGCCCGAAAATCGCCGGCACGAGGAAGACAAACAGCGTGTTGAGCAGGCCCAGCTTGCTGAAAATCACATACAGCGGAATAATGATCACCTGCGGCGGAATCAGAAACGTCAGCAGCACCAGCGCCGTGATCAGCCCTTTAAACGGAACGGCCAGCCGGGCGAGCGCATAGCCGGTCATCGAGCATATCAGTACCTGAACAATCGAGCAGCTCAGGGCGATGAGAGCGGTGTTCCGGAGGGCTTCCGGATACTGCAGCCCTTTGTAGGCTTTGGTCAGATTCTCCCAGGTGACGACCCGGGGAATCCATTTAACGCTGGGATCCAGCAAATCGCTGACCGTCTTCAGCATCGTGCTGATCATATAGAGCAGCGGCTGCAAGTACAGATAGGCCACGATGGACAGCAGCACATAAATGACCATTTTCGCCAGGAGACCGTCCGACAGATTTCTGCCCAGCATGACCATCTTGTACTTCTGCGCCTTACGGCTCCACAAAAAGCTCGTGGCGTAATTTCTGGCCCTTTGAACCCATGGTTCCGTATTCATGGTCTTCCTCCCTTGAGCCGCATGCTGCGGCTGAATAGTCCCGTCACGAGCGCGAGCAGGACAAAAATAAAACCGAAATAAATCCAAGCGAGCGCACTGGCGTAGCCATATCCGGTGTCGACTTTGAACATGTTGTCCTTAATGTGCTTCAGCACCGGATTCAGCGGGAAGGTGAACAGGTCGATGATGGTATAGAGCACGTTCAGGCTGATAAACGGAACGCTGGCCGGAAGCGTAATCTTCCAGAAGCTCTCCCATGGGGAAGCGCCGTCGATGCGCACCGCTTCATAAATTGACGGGGAAATCGTCTGGAAGCCAGCGATGAAGATCAGAATCTGCACGCCCGAATACCAGAGAATAAGAACGACGCGCCCAAGCACTTCCATGACCGTCTTGGCTAATTCTCCCCCGACATACTGCCGGACGACAGGCTCCAGATTGTACTGGTCCAGAAACGGTATATCGCCCGCGCCCTGCGTAAACAGTTCGGACAGCACCTGCCCCGTCGCAAAGATGACCGGGAGGAAGAACAGCGCCCTGTACACGAACCGGCCGGGGAACTGCTGGTTCAGCAGCAGGGAAATCAGCAGGGCGAAGATGACGATAATCGGCACCATCAGGATCATTTCCTGAAAGTAGGTGATCAGCTCGATCGGAAACACATTGTCCTTGAGAAAGGCATCGCGGTAATTTTGCAGACCAAGCCACGTATACTTGAATCCCCCCGGCACCACCGCGACCTTGTGCAGGGACATGAACATGGACCAGCCGATCGGAATCGCCACAAACACGCAGAACCCGATGATCCAGGGGAGCATAAACAGCAGTCCGACGCCGTAGCGCTTCAGATGATATTGGGCCGCCTTTCGTTTCAAATCCGGAACGCTGCTCATTTCCCCGCTCCTTTCTCCACGGTAAAGTCCTTGACTCCGTAATCCACGATAACCCTCGTGCCGTCCTCATAAGTGGTGGCATATTTCTGGCCGGATAGTTTTTCATGGCCGATGATCTTCATGGAATACAGCTGGCTCAATGAATCAAACTTCGCGTATTCCTCCTCGATCCGTCGTTCCCATTTATCGAAACGGCTGCTGTACAAAAAGTTCGAGGGAGTGTCCTTCAGCTTGCGGGAATCGTCATGGGTCACAAAGAACGAGGGCAGCGCCCCGTATTCGATCGCCCGCAAAAATTCGGTATCCTCATCGTCGCGAAGGTTGCCGTCCCCGAACGTGTAAGGAACGAAGCCATGCAGCACGATCGGGTAAAAGGGAACCGTCTCGTCAATCATGAAATCGTAGCTCGATTCGGACGGCAGCCCATCAATGTAATCTGTTTGGCCGAGCGCATAAGCATCCCCCTGGTTGACCGACGCGCTTCCCAGTGCCTCCCGGGTATTTTTCAGCAGCCCGTCGTAGACGGTTTTTGCATATTCCCGGGTTTGGATGCCGGAAGGCTCGTAATCGTTCAGCAGCATCTCGCCGATTCCGCTGAAATGGATGCCGTCCACGCCAAGCTTCTTCAGCCTGTCTACCGTATCTGCCGCCGTTACCGCCGTATAGGCGGGCTTGGCGATATACCAGCCGTCGTCGACATAGGCGGTCCCGTCGATCCCCCGGATGGCGTCCGTCTTGCCGGAAAAGGAGGAATGGCTGTCGACCCAGAGGAAGTCCTCGCTGAAGCTGACAGGGACGCCCCGCTCCTTCATCCCGGAAATGAACGTCTTCGCGGCCGCTTCGCCGCCAAGCGCCGGATCGATCGGAAACCGCTTCTCCATGTTGTAGTCGCCTTCATTCTGCCAGCCGTAGAAAATGGTGCGTAACGAAGCGACGCCCTTGCTCTGCAAGGTACTGACGATATCGCCCGCCTGCTCGAAGGTCGTGGCGGCCACATACCGGATTCGGCCAAAGGCCTTTTCGTAATTGCCGCCCATGATTTTCAGGTACAGCGGCACATGCTCCACCGGCTTCAGCGCCTCGGTAAAACGGCCGGTCTCCTGCAGATAGCTCCGGTAAGCTCCCGCCATACCGACATAATCCGCGTCCGCACCGTTCAGGAACCGGTATTCGACCTCCCGGTCCCGGTTCAGCCGTTCCTTCTGAACGGCCTTGCTCGGCGCGGCCAGCCGGCTCATCCGGTAAAGATATTCTTCGCGATAGATTTGACTGGAAAATACCTGGTAGAATGACGATTTGAGTCCGGGCGCCATGGCGGATACGTTGGCGGAATCTTCCCCCTTGGTCATGACGGCCAGAAAGGCATGGTCGCCCTTCTTCAATCCGAACACAGGGTAAGCGATGTCTTCCCTCCGTTCTCCGGTGCGCGTCCCATTCTCCTCATTGGTCACCTCGCTGCCGTAAACCTGATGCGAATAGCCTCGGGTAAGGCTCGCATGCTCCTGATCGAAGCGGATGAGTCCTCCAGGGCCGTCGGGAACGAACACATAACCATTCTCCTTGGCAGGTGCAGCTCCAAAATAAGGCAGAACGTCGAGCGAGAACAGCGCAGACGCTCCTTCCTCCCGAATGCCGGCCGCAGGTACCTTGACCTTGAGACCGCTGTCCGTCAGCTCATACTGCATGACAAACCCCAGCTGTTTGGCGGGAAACGAGTATTCGATTTGCAGCCCCTCCGGCTGGCGAATCATGGCCATTTTCATGCCGGCCGTCTGGTTGCTCAGCGTCTCCCTGACCGTCTGATCGGCTCCCTGTGTCCGGACATGGGTCAGAAGAAAAGGCGATTGGAGGTTGGCCAGCAGCTGTCCTTTGACTGTCTCACCGGCCAGCTCCTCCTTGGTCGGATTGCTGGTCCAGCGGTAGCCGGATGCCTTATCCAGCACGGCGATCTGGGTGTTATCGGGGCGGACGTACAGCGCATAATGTTCGTTCTCCAGCGCCAGCGCATAACCGTCAGCCCCTGCGGCCGGTTTCCAGGGATCGCCCTCATACAGGGCGGTCGGAGTCGGAAGGTTCGCGGCGATGCCCGTTTGGGAGAATCGTTCGGCTGTCGTTTGCTCCCAAGGCTTGAACACCAGCAGCAGAAGCACGATCAGAAGGGCCAGTACGATGGCGGCAGGCCATTTTGCTTGGCGGAATCGTCGTTTGGCAGCGTTAATGATAGATGTTCACCTCTTTGTAAAGCTCATAGAAAAAGTCATACAGGTTATAGGACAATCCGAAAATGATGAAGCCGAACATCCAGATCGTCAGAATTGCAAACACCGAGATAGCCGAGTTTTTCAGCGTCTCCAGGAAATCGAAGTTGTGGATCACCTGCGTCATCACGATGAACATGACGAGCAGCCATACGGTCATGATCGTGTTCAATGCATGAATGATGACCGCCTCATCCAGCGATGCGATGTTGGACAGCAGGATCGTCGGGACCGAAAAGAACACATAAGGCGACAGCGCATAGACGCTGCCCTGAATGACTTCCCGGAACCGGCCCTCCCCGTCCTTGATGCTGCAAACCAGGTAGTTGGCGATAATCCAGGTGACCCATGGCAGGGCAAACAGGCCGAGTTCCTTCATCAGATTGACTTCCGAGAGGTCGACGGGATGAAACAAAAAACCGGTGAGATAAACTCTGCACAGCTTGATGCCGATGACCAGGAGCAGCAGGGAAATCGTGACCCAGGCGGGAATCCTGGCCTCCTTGATTTTGTAGAACCCCTCGTAAGGATGAATCAGGACGTAGCCCAAATTACGGATGTACGCCAGCGGCTCCTTCCAGGATGCCGGCAGCGGACGCCTGCGCAAGAACCAGCGGATAAGACGATAGCCGAAGTAAAGGGCAAGCATCACCGCGGCCAGTCCGGCCACCAGGGCGACAAAATGGCGCTGAAGCCATTCCATCCGGATCTGCCAAAAAGCCTTCGAATAGCCGCCGGTATCGAAAGCGGCTTTCATGTAGCTCAAGGCTTCGTCATTGCGGTCCTCGTGCAAAAACACTTTGCCCAAGCCTTGAAAGGTCCAGTTGTACATATCATTGCGGGCATAGACCGCCTCCCAGTACGGCTTGCTCTCTTCGTATTTCCCGTCGGCATACAGTGCGAGCGCCTGAAGCGCGCTGCTGCCGAAAGCGGTACGGACGTATTTGTGGACCCTATTGGTACCGCTGTCGGATATCCAGATCGCATGGTCCGAGTCGATGCCGATCCCGGTCGGATAACCGAGCACGCCGTACTGCTGCGTCTCCTTATCGATGTCGCCGAACTCGAACATGGCCTCACCGCTGCGGTCATAAAGATTGATGCTCATGGAGTCGAGGTCGATATTGTACAGAAAGCCTTCCGGATCAACGGCAACGTCGACGATGCCGTGTCCGTTCACCAGCGTCTTGTTTTTAAAAGCGTCCACCCCGCCTGCATTCAGCTTGCGGATCGCTCCCTTCCCTTCCCCGCCGGCGGTGGCCGTGTACACAAATCCGTCCGGATCAATCGCCACATTCGTAATCGGCTTGGGAAGCGCGCCCTTTTCCTTGGACAGCTGCTCCTTGTTCAGCACCAGCTTCTTCAGCCAGTTCAGCATCGACTGATCCGCCTTGTTCGCACCGAAATAGCCCATGAATTCGCCTTTCGGATTCAGCCGGACCAGTCCCTGATACGAGGAGTTCAGCTGGATGTACATCACGCCGCGTCGGTCTACGACAAGCTTGACAGGGACAAAATGCTCCGAGCCGAGCAGCGGGGTATCCGGTTTCTTGTACTCCCTCTGGAAGCGACCGCTCCCGTCAAACACGGCAATCCGCTGATTTCCGGAGTCCGCCACGTACACCTCGTTGTCCGGAGTAACGTATACGCCTTCCGGTCCCGAGAGCTGACCTTTGCCTTCGGCGTCGCCGATCGTCCGGAGCAGCGTGCCGTCCGGATTCAGCACCGCAATGCAGTCCTTCTTCTTGTCGGCGATATAGACCCGGTCGTCGGCGGCGATATCGAGATCGGCCGGTTCACCGAAATCGGCGGAGATGGCCCCGGCCGGACGGTATATCGGCTGGATGCGGAACCAGGACGACTGGTTCGAGTCATAGTAGGATGTCATATATGGAGGTTTGGCCATGGCGGTACCCGGCAGGGACGTCAAGACGGCCATAAAGACTAGCAGTAATGGAAACCATTTTTTCATCGTTCCGACTTCCTTTGCTGATGACATTACTTGATACCGGAATGGACCATCGTCTCAAGCACTCTGCGCTGAAAGAGCAGGAAAATGATCAGATTCGGGATGAAAATAAGCAGCCCGGCCGCCGCCGCCATGTTCTGCCCCGCCACGTTGTTCTGCAAGCCGCTCAGCAGGCTGTTGACGTAGAAAGCGAGCGTCCGCATCGTCTCCTTTTGCATGAACAGGGTTGAAGTCTCCACGTCACCCCATACGCCCTGGAACGTCAAAATCGAGATGGTCGCGATCGCCGGGACGGACAGGGGCAGAATCATGCGCACGAAGATGCCGACATGACCCGCGCCGTCGATCCGGGCCGCCTCCATCAGATCGCTCGGAATTTGCGAGATGAAGCCGACGAGCATAAACACCGCGACGGGAGATGCCAGCGACGGCAGGATATGCCCGAGATACGTATTGTTCAGCCCGATGCCGTTGATGACGAGATATCTCGGAATGGATACCGTTTCGGGCGCGAACATCAAGGACAAGGTAATCAGCGACATGATGAGCTGTTTGAAATGGAATTGGTATTTGGCCAGAACATAAGCCGCCATCGTACTGACCACCACAACGCTGACCAGTGTCAGCGAAACGACAATTAGGCTGTTGAACAAATACCGCGTGAACGGCACCGTCGCATTGGACGCATGCAGAAAGAGCGTTTCGAAATTGTGCAGGGTCGGATGCCGGACGAAAAACCGCGGCGGAAACAGGAACAGCTCGTTTTGCGGCTTAAACGCATGGTTGAAGATGAAGACGATCGGCAGCGACATGAACAAGGCCAAGGCGGTAAAAAGCGTGATCAAAATGACCTGAAAGGGCGACGCCGTGCGGAGCCGGCGCAATTTGGGCATCATGGGCTTACAGTTCCTCCTTCGAGTTAAACATCCGGTAGGCAAACCTCATCACGAAGTAACTGAGGAGCAGCAAAATGACCGAAACCGCTGAAGCATAGCCCAGTTCGAACCGGATGAACGCGTAATCGTCGACATGGTTGATGATGAGGTGCCCCGCATACTGCGGCGTAATCGCCATCCCGGTCAGCTGGGTTGAAATGCTGCCGGCCTTCAGGGTCGAAACGATCGTCATGACGGCGCTGAACAGCATTTGCGGTTTCATGGACGGCACGGTAATGTAGAACACTTCCTGCAGCCGGTTCGATATCCCGTCAATCCGTCCAGCTTCATACAGCTCCCGGTTGACCGTCTGCAGACCCGCCAGCATCGCCAGAAATCCTACGCTGAAGCTCATCCAGAGGGATACCAGAACCATAATGTTCAGCAGGTACTTCGGATCCTGCAGCCAAGTTACCGGGGAATCGATCCAGCCCATATTCAGCAGGAAGTTGTTCAAATAGCCGACGCGATCGCCGCTGAAAGCGGCAATCCAGACGACCGTCAGCGCCACGCCGCCCGCCATCGACGGCGCATAGAACACCAGCGTGTAATAATCGCGCACCTTCATCGGCAGCTGATGAATGAGCCAGGCAAACAGGAAAGACAGCAGATACCCGCCCGGCCCGACGATCAGCGCGAACACGAACGTGTTCGGAAGCGCCTTGGTCAGAAAAATAATGTCCTGTGTAAACAGCGCGATAAAGTTGTCAAAGCCGATAAAATGCAGCTTGCTGAATCCGTCGTAGGATGTGAAGCTGAGCGTCGCAGCCATCACGACCGGAATGACGATAAAGACGAGAAAGCAGATGAGAAAAGGAGCCAGGAACGCGTAGCAGAAGGCATCCTTCTTCAAATCCAGCACAAACCGTTTCAGCTTGACCGCTGCCGGGGATGGCGGCTTCGCGGCGGGCAAAGCGGGCGTAACTTCTGGTTTCACGGCTTAGCCTCCTCCCAGTTAAAAGGTTCGGTAATCTGCGGCACGTGCAAGTTTCCTCCCGCAATGCCGAAGTTCCGCTGCCTGCGGTCCATCTCCCGCTGCAGCGACAGGCTGGCCTCTTCCAGCGATTCGCTCGCCGGCACGCCGTCAAATACTGTCTTGTTCCAGGCGAAGTCCATTTCACGGGCCAGAAAGTAGTATCCTGGGACATTGGGCAGGTTCGCCGCCCAGCGGGCCTGTTCCCGGATCGCTTTCAGGTCTTCGGACGGCCAGCTCAGCGATTTCATCGCCTCGACATTGGCCGTATTCCAGCGGTACTCGATGCCGTAGTACGACTCCATGTCCCCGGCATACCTCGACTGGACATCCGCGGAAGTCCACCATTTCAGAAACTGCCAGGCCGCATCCTTTTTGTCGCTCTTCTTCATGATCATGGCTGTGGACAGGCCCTGCGGCGACCAGCGGGCCACTTGACCGTCCGGCTGCTTGATCCCCGGCAGGGGCGCGACTTTCCAGTGCCCCGTGATCTCAGGCGCAGCCACCTGCAGCTGCACATACGTGTTGAAATCGGATATGCCGATCGGGATATCCCCGTCACGGAAATGCTGGAAGAAAGCCGGTATGTCGATCGGCAGGTTGAATTTGGTGTACAGCTGCGTCCACTGCTTGAACGCTTTTTGCCCCGAATCGCTGAACAGGCTGGACTTCAGCCCGTCGGGCGTATACGGCGATGCGCCGTTTTCGAGAAAGAGGGTGGCGAAATCCGCCTTCGGAACATTCATCGTCATGCCGTTCTCCTGCAGCGTCGGCAGGATGTCAAACACGTCGTCCCAAGTGTCCGGCGCCTTCAAGCCGAAGCTCTCGAAAATATCCGAGCGGTAAAACAGCAGCTGGAAGTTCTGCACCTCCGGCAGGCCGTAAGTGCCGCCGTTGTAGGTCAGGGCTCTCGACGCGCCCGGGATGAATCGTTTCATCACATCGGCAAATCCCGGATATGAGGACAGATCCTGAACGGCGTCCCGCATCGCATAATCGGCCGGTGTGGCCTCTGCCAGCCCGAGCGCCACGTCGGGCACGTCGCCGGCAGCATTGCCCAGAATCAGCATGTTGGGATTCGGCATGAGATTGATGTTGACCTGAATCCCCGTTTTCGGCGTGAAATCCTGGCTCACCAGCTCCCGCAGCTCATCGACGTAATCGCGGCCGCGGCCGACCCAGATCTCTAGCGCCCCGTCCTTCTTCTCCCCGTCCAGGTCGTAATCCATCGTAAAGGAACGGGCGAAGTCGGCGATGGAATACGGAATCCGGGAGAGCGCCGTAGGTTCCTTGAGGCCGGTTTTGGCATCCGGCGTCCGTACCACGAAATAATCGAGCATCAGCGGCTGCTGGGTCAGCGTGGACATCCATGTGCCGATGTTGGCCTGGATCGTAGAGAAATCGTTCACCTTGTTCGGAACGTTGTTGACGTCGGCCGTCATCTCTTCCAGCATGCTCACCGCTGAAGCGATCGCTTGCGACAGGTCTGAGCTGCCTTCATTGACGCGGTTAATGTAGTCCCGGATCAGCTTCAGGCGGCCGATCAAGGATTGAAGCGTTTTGCCCGCATTGGGGTCGTATTTATTCATATCCCAAGTGCGGCTGGCATCCAGATTGGCATCCGAGGCGCTTTTGCTGTAATTGCCGGTGATGAGCCGGATATGACGGTCGAAATCCGATATTTGCTTAAGGGTATCCTTCAACGCGATCAGAATCGGCTGCATCGTGCTTGAATCGGCTGTCATTCGCATCGTGTGGGTCCCTTTGTTCAGGTAAAACTGATAGGGCCTGCCTTCCGCATCCGCTATCGCCGATATTTCAAATTCCTTGTGATACGCCAGACCGTAATGAAGCAGCTCTTCGAACGGGACTTTTCCGTCGATTTCGATCGTCCGATAGGCTTTGAACCCCGATCTGTAGTTTTGGAAGTTTTTCAGATCGATGATGTACCAGCCGTCGGCTGGAACCTCAAAGCTCCACTCCACCCACTCGCCCGGCTGCTTCCAACGGTTCCCTCCGAGCACGTTATAGGTGATACGGCCCTTGGGATCCGGTGAAATGTACGGCTCCGACCAGCGGTCCGTCTGAATGGACAGGCTTGACTTGCGCTGGAACTGCTCGGCTTCCGTCTGCTTGAACCAGCTCTCTTGGGCCTTCATCGCAGGCTGCTGCTTGACGTATTCCGCATAGGCCGCGATCGGCTGCTGGGTCCGGAAATAAATGTCCCGGATCGCGACTGCCCCCCTCTCTCCGGTCAACCTGAGCGTGTGCTGCCCGGGCTCAAGCCGGTACAGAAGCGGCCGGGAAGAAGCCGAATAATCGCTTGCCGCCTTGTCCGTCCATTCGGGGAGTTCAATCTGCTGGGGACGGACCTGCATCCCGATTTCGTTGACTTCGTACGGATATTTCGCGTCCTTCCACATCCGCTCCAGCTCGATGCGCTCCGATTCCGCGAAGGGGTATTTTCCGTCGATCATGGCCCCGCGGATCACGGAGCTTCCGCTGCCCGGCAGCGCCTTATAGTCCAAATGGAGCTCATACCAGCCAGCCTCGGGGACCGTAAAGGTCCACTCTACCCAGCCGGATTCGTTGCTCCAGCTCAGCATGCTTCGACCGCTCTCGGCCTCCTTGGCCAGGTCCGCATCGATGGATGCCGCCTTGTAATTGACCGGATCGAGCCGAATGGACCTCTCTTCCGAAGCGGCATTGCCTTCCTGCCCCTTCATGAGCTGGGCGTAAGAAAGCTCGCCTTCCTTGCTTGCCAAATCAAGCAGGTCGGCGGGGGTGACGCTGGTGGAGTAAACCGCAGGTTCGTCTGCTGACAGCCAGCGGACGAGTCCGAACAGAAGCGCGGCAACGATCAGCAGTCTCAGGGAAATGCGCGCGAAGCGGGGCAAGATACGTTTCTTCATGCCTCACCTCTCCCCACCAATTCCTCCGTACTCTCATCGAAAAAGTGGATTTTGTGCATCTGCAAGCCTACAGAGACCACGTCTCCGGCTGCGTACGTCTGTTCAGGATCGGTACGGGCGATCATTTGATAAGAACCGATTTGCACGTAAACATAGGAATCCGCGCCGGTGGCTTCCGTCATTTGCACAAGCCCGGTAATGAAGCCGGCTTCCTCCGAGCTGCCGCGCTTCAGGATGACGTGTTCCGGCCGTACGCCCAAGATGACGTTCCGGACGGCTTTCGGGGCCCGCTCCAAATTTCTGCCAGTGGCCTCAGGTAGGAGCAGCCTCATCCGTTTGTTGGAAAAATAGTAGTCTCCGTCGTTTTTCTCGATTGTACCGTTTAGAAAGTTCATCTGGGGCGAACCGATGAATCCGGCGACAAACACATTGGCCGGTTCGTCGTACAATGCGCGCGGGGCGGCTACCTGCTGAATGACCCCGTCCTTCATCACCACGATGCGGGTGCCCATCGTCATTGCTTCGACCTGGTCGTGGGTGACATACACTGTCGTCCGCTTCAGGTCGCTCTGCAGCTTGATCAGCTCAGCCCGGGTCTGCGCGCGCAGCTTGGCATCGAGATTGGACAGCGGTTCGTCCATCAGAAACACCTGAGGCTCGCGGGCGATCGCCCTGCCGAGCGCGACCCGCTGCTTCTGGCCGCCGGACAGCTGACTTGGCTTGCGGTCCAGCAGATGGGCGATTTCCAGGATGGACGCCACCCGCTTCACGCGCACATCGATTTCATGCTTCGCCGTCTTGCGGAGCTTGAGGCCAAGCGCGATATTTTCATAAACGGACAGATTCGGATACAGGGCATAATTCTGAAAAACCATCGCGATATCGCGATCCTTCGGGGAGACGTAATTGATGAATCTGCCGTCCAAATACAGTTCGCCGCTGCTGATCTCCTCAAGCCCCGCCAGCATGCGCAGCGTCGTCGATTTGCCGCAGCCGGATGGACCGACCAGGACAAGAAATTCCCCTTCTTCAATGGACAAATGGAAGTCGTTCACGGCGGGGCGGGATTCGCCCTTGTACCGTTTGAATACATGATTAAATGTGATGCTTCCCACCGTTCTCACCTCACGCTATCTAACTGCCGTTTCTACTTCAATGGTAGCGCATTCATAACAGGGCCAAAATGAGGCGGAATTAATGTTTGCAGTCCATTTTTAACGTGTCCTGCGTTTAGAATGCGTCTGGCCCCCGAATTTACCTTAGGCTGTTATCATCGCAATCGGCTAGGACGCAAAAAAAGCCTGTGCACGATCGCTCGAAAGCGATGCTTTGCACAGGCATGTCATGCCAGTTTGTCCTAGGGCAGCAGATTATACAAGCGGTACACCAGAACCGGAATTCCCTCCTCCATTCGATCCCGGTCCTCCCGGATGCCCCTTTCCGCCCGGAACTGTCCCAAGTTTCGAACCAATGGCAGCGAGCCGGGCCTGCAAGGATGTCTTCAGTCCCCCATCCGGCAGGAGAAGCACGAAATTGGCAGCAGCATCGACGGTGCTGACTTCTCTCTTGTGCATGGCCGACTTCACACTGGCTTGGGCGGATTTCTCCAGCAGCTTCACATAATCGTCCTGCAGGAGGTACAGATTGCCGAATAATCCGGCATCCTTGCTCGTGCCGATACCTCCGTTAAACTCCATGAATCCGGACCGGCCCTCCCCGTCATTTTCGTTGACAAGGAGTGCAAGCCCAATCGGTTTATCTGCGCGGAAATCGTAGCCTGCACCGTGAAGCGCCTCAAACGGAAGGGTCAGCTCATAATGCGTCACCTTGGTTGTTTCGTCGCGGGTAACGACTGCCTGAACGGATTCCAGCGGACCCGGCGTTATCCCATCCGGAGCACGCCATCTCCATTTCTGCACGCTGCCGTCCTCGTTCAGCGCAAACCCGAGCTCGTTCACCTGGCGGCTGACCGCGCCGTCTTCCTTCGCCAGGTCGATACCGACCTGCAGGCTGTCGCCCTGCCATATATCGCCGCCTGTAAACGTTTGGCTGTGGACGTTGTCCTTGACATCTACGTTAACGTACAAGTGGGCTTCATCCCAGGTGACCTTGGAGGTGAGCCCGAGATCATCGGCGCCTCCCCAGCTTCCGCCAACGCTGTAGTAATGCTCCGGACCGGACACTTCAATGGTTGGCGTGTGGTCCGCGGTCTCGCTTCGCGATGCGAAGGACTGGGACAGCTTGACCGACGTTTCATAACGTTCCCCGTTATCCAGCGCAACCCTGAACTTCAGGGAATCGGCTGATAAGTAAGGGATGGCCACACTGCGGGTTTCGCCCTTTTTTAGATTGTCAAAACGGATCGGCTTCAGCGCTTTTTCATACATGCCGGGGCTGACCCATTCGATTTGTCCCTTCAGCGTTCCATCTCCGGCCGCATTGGTTATCGACAGCACCGTTCCTGTATTTTCCGGGTGTGAAGGATCGAAGGGCCCCTTCTCTAACTTCAGCGTCACAGGATAGAGATTGCTTCCCGACACTTTGCCCGGCGCATCGTTCTGAATTTGAAGTCCCCCGCTGGCCAGGTTGTTGGATACGACCATCTTGTCGATGCCCGGCCCGGCATACACATGGGTCGTTTGGGACTGCTGGAAATAGGAATCGTACAGTCCGATGTCACCGCCGACGGCGTTAATGCCGATGTCGCCGACTTTCGTAAAGTTGGCCTGCTGAATCCGCACCGTACCCCCGAAGATGTCGAAGGAGCGGTTCGTATCGCCCCACATCGAAGAATTGAAAAACACCGCTTTGGAGCTAAAGTTTTTGCCGACCTCAACGTAGACTTTGTCGGTCGTGCTGATCGAGACCAGCTCCGTGTTGATGAACTGGAGTCCCGCCTTGTCCGCGCCTTCCAGCACGGCTCCTTTTTTGCTTCCGTCCGTGCCGTGGCCGATCACGACGGCTTCAGGGCCCTGCCCGTCCTGTCCTTCGAAATGGATGCCGAACTTCGAACCGAAGACGAATGTGTTAAAAATGGTCTCCTGCTTCACGTTGCCGATGCGGAAAGCATCCAGATGGTCCTTCTGGTAATTCCAGACCATGTCGGAGTCCGCGCCGGTGGATGGATGGTTCGGGTAGTTGCTGCGCCCGTAATAATGCGGATTGAACTGGACGTTCCGCAAGTATCCGCCCTGCGCACCTCCGCCCAGGTAAATCCCTTCCTTCAGCGGGGAACCGGCCACGTAATCGATGTAATGCCCGCTCGTATCGTAGGATCCAAAATCGACGGCCTGATACGGATTGACCAGCGTCGTATCGATCAGGTAAACGTCCTTCCCCTGGCCTTGGACGGTCCATGGGTACGGCTTGACCGGGTTCGCTTCGGTCCATGATTGATGGTCGTAATATACGGATATTCCGCGAAGGCCCGCCGACGCTTTCAATTGGATCAACGCCGGGGAGTCCGGTTTATTTTCCCCGTAGTTCGTAAAAATGACCGTGCCGCCGCCAATCGTATGATGCGGAACATCAAAGTTGCCGCGCAATTCTACGCCGGTCGGCACGACGAGCGGCTGCTCGACCCGGTAGATCCCGGCCGGCATATACACCGTGCCGCCGCCAGCGTCACCGGCATCGCTTAGAGCCTGCTGGATCGCCTGGGAGGCATCCTCATTCCCGGTCGGATCGGCGGAGTACGGAGCATTCACCACATTAAACAATCCGCTCGTCGCCGGTTTGGGACGTGCGGCGATATCCACGGAGGGCACCTCAGGAAGGCGGTCCAGGACATACTTGTCGTCTTGGCGGATATTCAGGTCCGTCGACTGGCTGTGATTGGTTACGGACAGCTTGCCGTCATATCCCGAGTTGATGGAATTTACCGTTCCGACATTCCCTTCAAGCAGGAGATGGCGATCGGGTTTGGCGAAGCTGGAAGCCCCCAGAATCAACGATCCGCTACGGGCGACAATCGCATAGTTCTCGCTGCCGTCCCCCCAGTTTTCGAACGAGCTGTTTTCGAAGGATAAGGTGCCGCTGCCCTCGTTCAGAACCGCCTGATCGGGGTGCCCGCCAACCGTAACGCCGTTAAACTGAACAATGGAATTGAAGCCCTGCGTCGCGTAAATGGCAATCGGATGCTGCCCGGCTCCGGCTTCAAACCGGCTGTCCGAAATCAGCAGGCCGTAATTGTTGACGCCCTCAATTTTGAGCGCGACATGGCAATCCTCGACCTGGATCTTGTACAGCTGCGCATTGGCCGATTCAAGGCTGCCGGTTCTCGTCGTCATCCGCATGCCCGTCTCATATCCGGAAATATGGATGTCCGACATGTATTCCCAGTCGGAGCGGCCCATCACGATGCCCTCGGCGTGGCCCGTCATGTAATCATGCAGTTCGCCGCGTTCGGGCGATCCCGTCAGGCCCGAGCCGGACCAGAGATCCGGGGACAAATGAATCCCCTCCAGCCGTCCGATATCCGTCGTATAATCGAGAAAAATGCCTGTCTTCAGCGTGGTACCATAGAGATTTTTGACGTAATGCAGCTCGTTCCAGTCCGGTCCGATCTTGATCCCCTGGTAAGCATTGACCAGCGTGACATTCTTGACGGTCGCACTGTCGCCGGGAAGCTGTTCGATCGTCCACGGATATGGAGACAGATCGGATGCGTTTTGTTCCGGATACCAGATGGACAGGTTCGTCACGCCGCTGGAAGGCTGCAGCCTGATGAAGCTCGTGCCTGTCTCCTGTCCCTTACCGGCGTAGACGGCAAGAACGGTGCCCAGAACCTTGCCGCCCTGCGCTTCCGGATTCGCCCAATCGCCACGGAGCGTGACTCCTGTCGGGACGACAAGCTCGCTTGTCAGCCTGTACATGCCTGAAGGCACGTACACGACGCCCCCACCTTGGCTTCCCGCATCGGCCAGCGCTTCCTGGAAGGCGCGGGTATCATCCGTGCTCCCATCCCCTTTGGCACCATAATCCGTCACACTGCGGTCGGCAATGACGATATCGTCCGTCGGATATACCGTGTCATAGACCTTGGTTTCGTGGGTCCCCGACGGTTCACGGATCTGCTTCGTCACGGTCACCTTCGCCAAATACAGCTCGGGATTCTGCGCCTTCGCTCCGGCGCCGGTGACGCCGATGCGGAAATCCGCACCGTTTGTGCGGTTCTCAAAGCGCGCGTCGCTCAGCTTGAAGGTATGCGTCTTCCAGGTCCCCGAATTTTCGTACGAAAACAACGGGGCGTCCTTAAAAGCGGACTGCTTGGAATCATACTGAAGCACCATGTCCCCATTGCCTTGGTCATAATATTCGGCCGTTACCAAAACGTCCTGGTCGCTAAGATCTCCCGCGAAGTCGTCATCCACGTTGAAATAAAAATAAAGGATGTTCTCTCCAGGTTGACTCGGATCGACCTCTCGGTTGGTCTTCCAGTACGTTTTACCGTCCATTTCACCCACCTGCAGGCCTTCCTCCGGACCGTCCCCCGGACGGGCGGTTACGCCTTGTCCTTCCGGCGTTTCCCCGAGCGTAATGTATACGGAATCGGTGACCGTTACCGGGGCGGATGGCGGAAGCTGGCTGCCGCCATCTGCATCCTCGCCATCGGCGGCGGCTCTAAGTGGAGCCGGGGCCATCCAGAATAAGGAGACGACCATCACGATGACGGTCATTTGCGCGATAAAGCGCCTAAAGCTCAATCGATTGTTCACGATTATTCCTCCCATGCTTGATTTGCTTATCAAGCTGCACGAAAGCAACGCTGCTTCGCTGTGGGATCATGATTGTATTCGCTTTCAATTTTGCAGCAAAATAACCATCGGCAATACACCCGAGCTTGTCCTGTATCCAATTTAGCTTGCGGCATCTCCCCCTTTCAGCAGGCGGCTTGCTTCACCTATGAACCTTAAGGAACACCGGCCTTACTGGCCGGTGTTCCTCCAGGAATGAGCAGGCTCCCAGTTCAGGATTGACTTCGCCCGGGCGTTGGACACGAGCGCCGTCAACTTACCTGGGTCCTTGCCTGGAAAAGGCACCTGCGGATAATACTTGGCTGCCAGCTCGCTGACGCTTGCATCGCTCAGCAAGTCGCTGGATGTGACGTTCAGGCGGCATGCCTCCGCCTGTCCTTGCACGGGTGCTTCCAGCGCAAGCCGGCAGGCTGAAGCGGCGTCGCGCGCGTCGACATAGCTCCATAGAATGCGGTGATGTCTGGCGGTATCACTGAAGGCAGCAATCTCCCGATCGTATTCATTCGGCGCCAGAATCAAAGAGAAGCGGAGGGCATAGACTTCCATACCTGTACGGCGGGCGAACATATCGCCCGTCTGTTCGTTCACCTGCTTGGACAGCCCGTAGCTTTCCTGCGGCAGCAGCACATGCTCCTCGTCAACGGGGAGCGTATGCGGCGGAAAGGGATGCTTCGCCCAGCAGAATCCATAGGCCGATTCGCTCGATCCGAATACGACGCGCTGGATGCCGAGCTTCGAAGAAGCCTCCAGGATGTTGTATGTCGCCATGACATTGTTGGCGAAGATCCGCTCCGGCGAAAAGTTGATAGGATTCGGCACGGCAGCCAGGTGAACCACCGCATCCGACTCCGCCAAAATACCGTACACCTCGCCAAGCTGGGTCAAGTCCCCCTGGACATAACGGGCATAACGGTTTCTCCCGCTTGCCGGGCGGGCATCCGTTCCGATGACCCGGTATCCTGCATGGTTAAGCTCTTGAACGACGTAGTGGCCCAATTTTCCTTCCGAGCCGGTCACGACGATTTGTTTCATGATCTTTTCCTCCTTCCGGCCGGACCTTACGGACGAATCAGCGTTCCATCCGGCTTGCGGTCCAGCTTGTATGGGTGATGGTATGCTGCCAGGGAACCTTGATCCTTTACCAGGGCTGCCGCCTTATGCTCGTCGATATCGATGCCAAGCCCCGGTTTATCGTTCAGCTTCAAATGCCCGTGCTCCAAAACCGCGTGGCCCGGGAAGGCCTCCTTCTCCTCGCTGCGGAAATGGTTGATCTCCTGTACGCCAAAGCTCATGATCGCCATGTCCAGATGCGCGGCCGCGATTTGGTTGACCGGGTCGTTCTCCCCGCCTTCCTGCCACGCGGTGCGAACGCCGAAAGCTTCGCAGACGGCGGCAATTTTGCGGCATGGGGTAATGCCGCCAGCCTTGGAGACGCGCATCCGGACAAAGTCGATCAAGCGCTCCTGCACCAGTGTGAGCCACTCCTGCGGGTGAACAAACAATTCGCCGACGGCCTGCGGCGTGGTGCTCGTTTCTTTGACCCGCCGGTACCATCCCGTATGCTCCGATTGCAGCAAGTCTTCCACGAAGAACAGGCGGTAAGGGTCCAGCGCTCTCGATAAGCTGACGGCGCCGGAAGGGCGTCAGATGCTCGTGAACGTCATGCGTAAAGCCCAGGCTCATGCCGAACCGTACACGCAGCTTCTCGAACATGTCCGGGATCGCCGTGATGTAGCTCGCTTCCTCGAACACGCTGGCAGGAGGGAATTTCGATACGCCCTGCGGAGTGACGAATCCGCCTCCGCCGTAGCCCCCAAGCTGGCAGCGGATCACGCCGAAGCCCTGCTCCTGGAAGGCATGCACCTCTTCTTCCAGCTGCTCGTAGGTGGCACCGTTGGCATGCGCATAACAAGGAACGGCCGAACGGACCGCGCCGCCCAGAAGCTGGTACACGGGCATCCCCGCTTCCTTCCCCTTGATGTCCCACAGCGCCATGTCGATACCGCCCATGGCGGTATGAAGCGTAGAGCCGTTGCGCCAATAACCGCTCGTATACATCGTCTGCCACAGGTCCTCGATCTGGCCTGCGTCCCGTCCGATAAGCACCGGTGCCAGCAGTTCCTCAATGATGCTGACCACAGCTCCCGGCTGGTAGATATCGCTGGCCGAGCCGATGCCGTACAATCCGTCCTGGTCCGTCATGACTTTAACGATGACCCAGCTTCCATCATGTCTCGTTCGAATGCAGCGTACTGCCGTTATTTTGGCCATACCGCTTTCCCCTCCCCAAAATGGACTATATTAACGCAGAGCCGGCCGAATGCCGATCGTCTGAATTTTTGCCGGCCCCAGTTCTACCGTATACCGGCTTTGCTCGTTTCTCCCCATCTCTTCCCCGCGCTGTTCAATGATGGTGCTTTCATAGACGCCGTTCACCTGGAATGAAGGCTTGACCGACAAAG
Source organism: Paenibacillus sp. OAE614 (assembly GCF_040546645.1). Lineage (NCBI taxonomy): Bacteria > Bacillati > Bacillota > Bacilli > Caryophanales > Paenibacillaceae > Paenibacillus > Paenibacillus sp. OAE614. Next base: position 6,165,863 of record NZ_JBEPOD010000001.1, read on the forward strand.
TAGACGGCTCAGCCGTTGAGACGTTAAATACCCGGAACATCAGATCCTCGTTCTCCTCGCCCAGTTTGAGTGCGCTGAAGGCAAGGCGGTCGCCTTCCCATTCGAGGAACGTATGATTCCCCGGCAGCTTGCCGCCGTGAACTCCCGTCTGCCGAACCGTCCATGGAACCGGGAATTGATAAGCCTCGATAAATGCGCCGGATTCAACCACATCGGCATCATGGGAAATCAGCTTCATTTCCAGGATGTGCGCTCCCAGGCACTGCGCTTCGGGTGTAGCGAATACGCCCCAATCCCCAAGCTCTCTGACGCCGCGCACGAGCGTGACCGCCATCGTGTTATTCGCCGGAAGCACTTCGTATTCGTTCAGTCCCTGATTCGCGACGGTAAGGCCCGCTTTGCCGTCGCTCAAGCTGATGAACGCATTCTGATGCTGGGCGTTGCTCGGATTGCTCCACGCGGCTTCAGGCTGAATCGGGCGCCGCGTCACTTCATAAATGGAGTCCGCCATCACATGAGCCGCCGCCAGTCCGGTCTTGAACAGCATACGGATGCGGTGGTCCTTCACCGTGTTGTCGATCATGCTCCGGATGCCGACGCAGCGGCTGTCCTTGCCCAGGGTGAGCTCCGTGACGATCTTCACCCCGGCCGTCTCGCTAACGCGGCGGGATTTGCGGTACCGGAAAGGGACCATGGAGCGAATCTCTTCGTCCAGCAGCGCATCCGCTCCAAGCGGCAGGTTCCAGACGCGCTCGATCCGGTATACGGCGGCCAGCGGCGTATGCTTCACCAGCCGGATACCCGCCGAAAGGCCCTCCGTCGTCAGCGGCGCTTCTCCATCCGGCTGCCGGTACATGTATTCGTTCCCGATGTCGCCCGTGTCCTCGTAAATGCCAAGCCCTTCATACTTCCGGCCATTCACTTTATCCAACAGCGTAAAGGAGCCGTCTTCCGCGATCTCCACCCGAAGATAACGGTTCTCCATCGCGTTGCCGCCTGCGTTCACGCCGCCTGCAGCAGGCGAAACGGACTCGGCTTTGGCCAGGGAATCCTTGCGGACAAGGGCGTAGGACCGATAACCGATCCCTGGAACGTCCTTGACATAGAGCTCCACATCCACCTGAAAAGCCCAATAAGGCTGACGGAATCGGTCATCCGGGAGGTCATAGCCGAATACCGGGCCGAGTGGCTCGATGTTAGCCTCAACGGGCTTGCCTCCTTCGTCCGTTACGATCCATTCCTCCGGATCAAAAGCCTGGTACTCTTCTTTGAACGCTTCGTATTTCTCGTTCGGAGCCTGATGATCGAAATAGCGGCGCTCTATGTCCACCGTCGTGCGAACCACGCCGGAACGGGAATGGCCCGACGTGTTAAAGACGACGAAAGGCCGCGCCGATTCCGGGTCAAAGCCGGAGGTGTCCACGGCAGCAGCTACCGCCGCGGCGCTGTCCGCGGCGATCGACTCCGCCACCTGCTGCGACTTGGCGAAGCGCGTCATCATCTCGCGGTGCACCTCGTCAACGCTGCAGCCGCAAATGCTGTCATGCGGATGGTTTTGCAGCAGCGTCTTCCACGCATACAGCAGTTCGTGCCGCGGATAGGCCGTACCGGTCAAATGGGCCATGACGGCGAGCGGCTCGGCCACCTTTTCCAGCAAGGTCTGGCTCCGCACGTTTTGCTGTTTGATGTACACCCGGGCCGACGCGGTATTGACGAGCGTGATCCACCCGTCCGTCCACTGGCTTCGGAGCTCGCCGCGCACGACATCGAGGGCATCCGGGTTCGCCTGACGAAGCGCTTCAATATACTCGGGGAAGCTGGAATGGCGGAACTCCACGTCCGGCAGCATCTCGGCGGCGGTGCGCAGCGCCCTGGACAGATCCTTCTGCAGCGGCTGGTGGTCGCAGCCGTTCATGAAGAGCAGCTCCGGTCCCGAGGCGAACGCTTCGGCGGCTGCCAGCTTTTCCGCCCAATACGCCTTCGCGGCTTCAGGGTCCGTCGGAATCTCCATTCCATTGTTGTACCAGTTGGCGAACAGGATCGCCAAAACCCGGGAGCCGTCGGGAGATTCCCAGTACATCTCGGAGTATTTTGACGTATGTTCGTTACCGGACTGGACCTCGTTGTTAAAGCCCACCGGCTTGACGCCGCGCCCGTATACGGCCACATCGATGCCCGCCTGGCGAATAAGCTGGGGTGCCTGCCCCATATTGCCGAAGGAGTCGGGAAAATAACCGATTTTCGCATATCCCCCCATCTTTTTCGAAAGGAGGATCCCGATCAGCAGGTTGCGCGCATTCGCTTCGCTGCTGACCAGAAATTCATCCTGAAGAATGTACCAGGGGCCGACGATCAGCTTCCCCTGTTCGACCAGCGAACGCACTTGTTCCGCCCGGTGCGGCATCATCTGCAAATAATCCTCCAGGACGATATATTGGCCGTCCAAATGAAAGCTGGCAAACTCCGGGTCCCGCTCGAAGGCCTCGATCAAATCCTCCATCAGGCGGACCAGCTTCAGCCGGTGTTTTTCGTATGGCAAATACCACTCTCTATCCCAATGCGAATGCGCAATAATATGCGCTGTTTTTATGGTCATCTCTTTCATCCCATTCTTGTATGTTTTCTAGTGCGCTAACGAGGGTACGGCATGAATGATGCGTTTTACATTTTGACCGAACCGACGGTCATGCCTTTAACGTACATCTTTTGCATAAACGGAAACGCGATCAGGATCGGTATGACGGTGATCAGCGCTCCGGCCATCAGCTCGTTCCATTTTTTAAATGAGGAGGAATCCAGGTACATCAGCCCCATCGGCAGCGTAAACATCTCCTGCTTGTCGACGATAATCATCGGCCATAGAATGTTGTTCCAGCTTCCGATAAAGTTCAGGATGGCAATCGTTCCGATCGCCGGCAGGGCCAGCGGCAGATAGACCCGCCAGTAAATCTTGAAGTTGCCGCAGCCGTCCAGAACGGCGCACTCGTACAGCTCATGCGATATGGTCCGGAAATAGCTCGTAAACAGGAAAATGGCGAACGGCGCAGCCCCGTTAATCATCGGCAGGATCATGCCGACGTACGTATTCTGCAGGCCGAGATTCGTCATGTTGATATACAGCGGAATGAGCGTCGTCACGCCAGGAACGAGCAGCAGCGCGATGAACGTGTAATACACGAATTTTTTGCCTCTAAATCTGAACTTGGCGAACGAATACGCCATCATCGTATATATCAGAACGACTCCAATAATGACGATGATGCTGACGACCACACTGTTGACGAAAAAGCGGTAAAAGTTCAGCTTGTTCCACACTTCTGCAAACGTGGACCACTCAGGCGCCCCTTTGGGGAGGGGTGACTGCGGATTGGCCAGTGCATCCTGGGATGTTTTCAAAGAAGTGCCGATCATCCACAAGAAAGGATACACGCAGGTCAGCCCGTATAAAACCAGAATGATGTGTTTGATAGTCTTGACCATCTCGGGTCCTCCTCTAAATGTCGACTTTGAACGACCGGATACTGAACATGGCAATGGCTCCGGTAATCAGGAAGGATATCCATCCGATCGCGCTGGCCAGCCCGTAATCGTTATTCAGGAACGCCGTCCGGTACACGAGCGTCCCGATGACCTCCGAGCTGCCTGAGGGTCCGCCGCCGGTCATGATGAACACGTTCTCGAACGCCTGGAACGCGCCGTTGACCATCTGAATGACCGCGATCAGCGTAATTGGCTTCAGAAGCGGCCATGTGATTTTCGTGATCATCGTCAGCTTGCTGGCACCGTCAACGTTCGCGGCCTCATACAAGGTAGGATCGATCGAGGTTAATCCGGCATAATACAGAATCAGCGTGCCCGGAAGGCCGCCCCATATCGAGGTAATAATGATGCCGATCAGCGACGTGGACGAGCTCCCCAGCATCCCCCCGGGTACGGTCAGAAAGTCGAGTCCGATCGCTTGAAACAGGGAATTAAAAGCGCCAGTAGGCTCAAACAGTCCTTTCCATACGTAAAAAATCGCCACGCCCGATGCGATCATCGGCAGGAAGTACACCGTGCGGTACAGCGACGCCATCTTTGTATTCTGCAGGACGAACGCCAGCACAATCGCGATAGGGATGACGATAACGACCTGGGCTGCACCGATCAGGACGTTATGCAGCAGTGAGTTGTAAAAGTTCTGAGTGACGATCGGGTCATCCCCGAGCAGAAACTGCCTGAAGTTAGCAAGGCCTTCGAAGCGGGCCGTCGAAAAGTCGATCCCCGACCAGTTGTAAAAACTGAGCAGGATCGAGAAGCCGACCGAATAGACGCCAACGGCGAGAAACAGGAGAACACCCGGCAGCAAAAACAGATACGGTACCCATTTATTTCTAGTTGTTATCATCTTCCATCACCTTTGGATTTGGATTAAGCAAGCGGCGGAAAGGCGCGTGTCCCTGCCGCCGTTTGCATCATACAGCCAGAGCCGATTATCAGTTGCCGCTGGCCTGCAGGCTCTTCATCGTATCGTCGAATTTTTTCGCAGCCTGTTCGGCCGTCATTTTCTTTTCGATCATGGATTGGATGGACTGGGCATACACTTCCCACTCCTTGTTCTTGCCCCGGTAAGCGTTGATAGCCGGCTGTGCTTCCGAATACGGTCCGGGCTCGGTAGCGAACGAGTCAACGATCGCCTTCAGGTTCGGATCGAGATCTTTGGCACGGTCGCCCAAATTCAGGGCCGGAACCGTATAGGCCGCATTCGCGAACGCAACGGCCGCATCCGGATCCGTGGTCATATACTTGATAAAATCAAGCGCGGCATCCTTGTTCTTCGAATCTTTATTCACGGACAGCATCGTCAGCGTAAACGGATCTGTCGTCCAGGAAGTGATTTTCGAGCCGTCAATCGGCGGCACAGGGAACGTGACGATATCCTCCGGTTTCATGCCCATCGCGAGCAGCGTGGACATCGTGAACGAACCGCCAAGGTCAAATGCGGCTTTGCCCGCGGCGAACGCCTGGTCCGCGCCGTCGATATCCGTTGACAAAATGCCCGGCATAAGCAAGTCTTTGTCAGCGAGCGTCTGTACCGCCTGAACAACCGGCAGATGCTCCGGGTCGCTCATTTTCGCTTTTCGTTCGAGCAGGTCAATATACGATTGAGGCCCGCCATACATGATCGCCAGCGCGGATCCGGCCCAGTTCTCCCACAGGTCGGACGTTTTAGCGCCAAAGACAAGTCCCGGTGTCCCCGTCTTGCTCTTGATCGTTTCCATCATCGTGACGAACTCTTCCCACGTTTTCGGAGCTTCGGCGGTAAGCCCTGCCTTCTCGATCAGCTGCTTGTTGCCGTAAAAGGTAAAGAATCCGCCGATATCGAGCGGCAGTCCGTAGAACTGCCCCGCCTTCAGCGACTTTTGTACTGTCGTGGCGTTTTTGTCCTTCTGCCAGGAATCGACTTGGCTCTGGCTCACTTTGATCGGATCCATGGCCGTACCGTAATACTTGCTCAGCACGTCGTCGCCGACTTCGCCCGACAGCTCAAGCACGGAGCCTTCGATGGAGTCGCCCGCTGTCGCCCACCAATTGACGACGTCGGGGAGATTTTTCGAGTTGGCCGCCGCCTGAAACTTTTGTCTGTAAGTATCGTCAGGCGTAAAGGTCTCGACATCCACTTTCACTCCGGTCTTCTCCTCGTACAGCTTGGCTGCCGCTTCGATTCCCGGCGTGTAAGCGACCTTCCAGGTCCACATGGTCAAATGCTTGCTGCCTTCCGCGCTGCTGCCGCCCTCCTGCTTCTGTCCGCCTGAGCAAGCGCTTACAAACAAGCAAAGAACGGACAGCACCGTTACCATCAAGGTTGCTTTTCTTTTCATGGGATAACCACCTTTTCGCTTAATCGGTTAATATGGGTTTTTATTTCTGAAGGACCCTACGGATTGCAATCCCTTTCAATATGGCGGATTTGGATACCACCCCCTTGTTAAAATATGACAAGTGCCACCCTTGCCCCGCATCGCTTCCAGCCTTCTTTCCACGATGCCTTCACGATGTTCGACTCAACTTATGATAACAATATAAACATCTTATTTTTTAATGTAAATGTTTATTTTTTTATTACAACTTAATTAGAGATAAGATCAATATCACGAATAACCATTGAAACGACTCGTATTTTTCACTAGATTATTTAGGGAAAGGAACTACAAAAACATACCATTCGATATATTAACTTGTATTTTATACTTGTTCGGGTTGGATAATTGTAATATATTTTAAACAGACCTATTCTCGAATGGAGCGCCAAACATGACGAAAAAGTTTACTCCCATGTATAAAAAAATCGAAAATTATATCCTGGAGCAGATCCGCAGCGGGAACTGGAAGCCGATGAACCGGATCCCCTCGGAGAATGAGCTCTCGGATCAATTCGGAGTAAGCCGGATTACGGTCAAGAATGCGCTGTCCGACCTCGTGGACAGAGGCATCGTATACCGCATGCAGGGAAAAGGTACCTTCGTGTCGGAACAAAGAACGGAAGCTCTGTTTCCCCCGCTGTCGACCGAAGCGGCACTGCCGTCAAGCAAGACCGTCGGCTTTTTGCTGCCCCGCTTGGACAACCGTTTTACCGCCAATTTGCTCAGCGGTATTGAGGATTCCTTAGCGGAGAAAGGCTATCATCTGCTCTTTTCCAAAACGAATGACTCCCAGGAGTGTGAAATCCAGAAAATACGCGAGATGAAGCAGGCCGGCGTCGCCGGACTGATCATCTATCCCGTAGAAGGCGAAAATTACAATAACGAAATTCTGTCGCTGACACTGAACCGATTTCCGCTGGTGCTGTTGGACCGGCTGCTGAAAGGAGTGGAGACCAACTCGGTCAGCTCCAACAACTACGAAGCAGGCCAACAGGCCGTTCAGCATTTGTACGATCTGGGGCATCGGCATATCGGATTTATCTCCACCAAATCGGAAGGAACCTCGAGTATTGAGGATCGGCTTGCCGGATACGAGCAGGCACTGGAAGACCGCCACATTCTCATCGACCGCAGCCTGCAGATGACCCGTTTGGGGATGGACAATAGCGACGAAGAGGTCATCGAGATGATCCAGCAGTTTTTGCAGGCCAACCCGCATATGACCGCGGCCCTTTCTTCGAATTTCAGCCCGCATGTCATCCAGGCTGCCTTGGCTATGGGACTGCGGGTACCTGAGGATCTCTCCGTGGTCTTCTTTGACGACGTCGTATACCCCGATTTCAGCATCGTTCCCCCGACGGCCGTGGTGCAGCAGGAACGGGAGTTGGGCCGGGAGGCCGGAAAGCTCATTGTTGAGCAGATCGAAAACGACGCACCCGGGTACAGGCAGATCAAGCTGCCGACCCGCCTCATTCCGCGCCGTTCGACGTCGGTGCATGCCGGCGCTTCCGTTTCCCCAAGAGGGCTGTGACGACGCATTTAAAAAGCAAAAAACCGACGTTTTCACGTCGGTTTTTTAATAGATAGAGAACCTTACGGCCCTCCCTATCGATTGAAAAATTATAGATATTCGCATGTGAAATTCGAAAATTGGGCAGCAGCGTCTTTGCCGCGTGCGTACAAACCGATGATGACACCCGTAAATCCTCCCGCTACTTCAGATGAAAGGTATTTCGTCTGTGCGGTGCCAAGCTGTATTTCCTGGCCGTCCGCTCGCAGAATGAACCGGTAGTGCGTAGGGCTGGCCTGGATCACCAGGGAGGCGCGGCTGCTATTTTTCAAATCGACAGCCTTCTCGATGGACTTGATATCCCCAACATTCAGGCGCTCAATGACTTCATATCTGCTTCCGCCTTGACGTATCGCCAAATCGTAATGATGGTTCTCGTCCATATAGAGTGTAATGCCGGCTTCGCCTTGAGTGAGGCTTACGTCGCAGGAAATCACCGCTTCAAAATCCTTTTGGCGAATTCCGATGAAAGTGGGAGAATCCGCTTGATCGAGCGTTATCTCGGTGCCTCTCAGCTCCAGCACGCCTTGCTCATACGAGTAGTTGCCAAGATCCGGATGGCGCAGATAACACCAGTCCTTGTCCCATTCCATATTTTCAAAAGTATAGCGCTTCTTCTCCTGCTGAACGACTTCATCCGGAATGCGGTCGGTTTCAAAGGACGACAGCGTCGTGCCATGATGTCCTGCCGTGAACCAGCCGTCCTCGCCGAACGTAACCGGTGTCAAAAATACCTCGCGCCCCAGATGATGATAAGGAATCCACTGTCCCATCTGCCGGAATCCCAGGTGAAGCAGCCACCAGTTTCCTTTCTCGTCTTGAACGAGATCGCCGTGGCCCACCGCCTGCACTTCATAGCCGCCCATATTCCGGTTGGTTAACACAGGGTTATGGGAATACGGTTCAAACGGTCCGGAAGGAGAATCTCCCCGCGCGTAGGTCACCATATGGCCAAACTCGGTGCCCCCTTCTGCGGCTACTAAATAATAGCGTCCGTCGATTTTGTATAAATGCGGGGCTTCGAGATAGCGTCCTCCCGTCCCCTGCCAGATGGAGCGGCTTGGCGTCAGCTTCCGTCCGGTTTCGATGTCGATTACACACTGCACGATGCCGCCGATACCATCATCGTCCACGCCGTTGCTCATAAAATAAGCTTTGCCGTCTTCAAAATACAAATCCGGATCGATTCCGCCCTGATCCACACCGATCGGGTCCGACCATTCTCCGTAGATGTCGTCCGTCCATACATAGAAGTTTTGGCGCGTCGTATCGTTGGTCGTGGTCATGTAGAACCGTCCGCCGTTATACCGCAGGGTAGGAGCAAATACACCGCCTGAGCTGTTGACCTTGTCCAGCTGAATTTGGCTCTTACGCGTCAGACAGTGGCCGATCTGGGTCCAGTTGATCAAATCCTTGCTTTCAAATAGAGGGACGCCGGGAAAATACTGCATCGAACTGCAAACGAGATAATAAGTATCGTTCACCTTGCAAACGCTGGGATCGGGATAAAACCCTTTGATGACCGGGTTATCATATTTCATGGGTTCACCTCTGTATGAGATCTGCATAGATGGTTTGAATTTTACCTTACCGCGAAGAACAAAAATACCCAAAAAATCAGCAGAAAAATCATGTCAAATTAAAACTTTATGATTATCCTGTCACTTGTTCAGAGCTCAAAGGATGCCGGAGAACATTGGGATAAATAACGCCCTCTTTGCAATCTTCAGATTTTCTTTAGATTTCCCCCCATAAAGTCCTCAGATTTTTTCGTTATGATGGTTCATGCCAACAACAAGCGATACAGCTTGATGAATCATAACTTTTCATAACTGTCCGATCACTTTATTGGGGGGAACACCGCATGAACATCAATGAACATCTGCTATTTTTACAGGGATTCTTTAAAGAGCCCAAACGGGTAGGGAGCGTCAACCCGAGTTCCCGCTTCCTTGCCGCTAAAATGGTTCAGTCCGTACCCTGGAACGAGGTAAAGGCTGTTGCGGAACTCGGATCAGGTACAGGCGCGATCACACGTTTCATAAAGCCGCAGTTACATGAATCTGCAAAAGTGTTATTGTTCGAAAGAGATAAAAAGATGAGAAATCATTTAAGGATCGAGTACCCGGATTTCCCGTGTTATTCGAATGCCTGCCAGCTCGTTAAAATCATCCATCAAGAAGGCATCGGCCAGCTTGACTGTATTATCAGCGGTTTACCCTTTTTTAATTTTACGAGTGAAATGCGCGAAACCTTGCTTCATCAAATGGTTGAGGCGCTAAAACCAGGAGGCGTCTTTGTCGCTTTCCAGTACTCTCTGCAAATGAAAAAGCAGTTTGCCAAGGCATTCACCATTGAAAACATCGAGTTTGTCCCCCTCAACTTCCCTCCGGCTTTTGTTTACACCTGCCGCAAAAAGGAGATGCTGTAAAACATCTTGGCGCCGGATCAGCTTGGAAATTGGTTTCGGCCAACCCGTTATGTAGAATTAATATGGGCGCAAATGTTGAACGGCTGCAGTACCCGTAATCCGAAAATAAAGGAGCAGCATACCATGAACACTGTGCTTGTCGTAGACGACGATCCGGAAATTCGAGACGTCATCCACGTTTATTTACGCAATGAAGGATACCATGTTCTGGAGGCGGCAGATGGTCTGGAAGCGCTGAGTATCATCCAAACAACCCCGGTTCATCTGGTCATCCTGGATGTGATGATGCCGCGAATGGATGGGATTAAAGCTTGCATGAAAATCAGGGAAATATCCAGCACTCCCATCATCATGCTGTCGGCCAAAGAAGAAGATATCGATAAAATTACGGGGCTGACGACCGGAGCGGATGATTACATGGTCAAGCCCTTTAATCCGCTGGAATTACTTGCACGGGTCAAAGCTCAACTGCGGCGGCAATCCTTAATCGGAAAAGAGGAATTTCATTCTCTGATCATCCTTAAAGACCTTGTCATAGATAAGGCTAAGCATGCCGTCACCTTAAAAGGAAACCACATTTCGCTAACTCCTCTGGAGTTTTCCATTCTGGAGCTGCTCGCGACTCATCCTGGGCAGGTATTCAGCTCCGAGAAGATTTACGAAAGCGTATGGAAAGAGCCATACGGCTATTCGGACAATACCGTGATGGTTCATATTCGCAATCTACGGGAAAAAATAGAGGATCGCCCAAGAGAGCCAAAATATATTAAAACCGTTTTGGGGAGTTGGCTATAAAATTGAATGAACACGTAAAGGAGCCAAAAAGAAAGAAAAAGATCCAGATCCATATGTTAATCCAAATGGTGATCAGTTTGATCATCGCTACGGCCATAAATGATCTATGCATTTTATTATTCTTAAAGATATTGAAATGGAACGTTCTCCGAGATATCTTTCCTTACTTTCTAACCCCCCTCTTTTTTATCATCTTTATCCTTACCTTTTTTATGTTGACACGGCGGATCGTGAAAGACCTGGTTCATCTGGAACACGGACTGCAAAAGATCTCTGAGGGCGATTTAAACTATCGAGTGGATGTGAAGCGAAAAGATGAGCTCGGAAGGGTTGCACACAACATCAATTTGATGGCGCAGCGTTTGCAGCAGCAGATTGAAAAGGAGCGGGAACTGGAGAACTCCAAGATGGAGATGATCACGGGAATTTACCACGACTTGCGTACGCCGCTTACGAGCATTATCGGCTATATCGAGCTTTTAAGAACAAATTCCTTCCAGGATCAAGATGAGTATACGCGGTTTGTGCAAAACACTTATAACAAGGCTGTACATTTAAAAAAACTGCTCGATGATCTGTTTGAGTATACCCGGCTGACCTCAACTGAGCCTCGCCTCGACTTAAAGCCAATCGATATATTTCAGCTTCTCGATCAGCTTCTTTTTGAATTTGAGCCGATTGCCCTGGAGAATGAAATCACCATCGTGAAAGAGATTGGCAGCTCTCCTGCGATTACCCTCATTGACAGTGAAAAGATAGCCCGAGCCATCGATAATCTGCTGATGAACGCCTTGAAATACTCGGAAAAACCGGGGACCGTGCGCGTCATGATGAAGTCGGATCATCGGCATATCATCATTGAAGTCGAAAATAAAGGAACGCCCCTTACTGAAGAGCAAGAACATAAACTCTTCGAACGTTTTTATAAGGTAGACCATTCCCGAAGCAGTGAAGGCATTCAATCCGGCGCCGGTCTTGGCCTTTCCATTGCCCGGAACATTGTGGAACTGCACGGAGGAACTTTGACGCTCCTGCATAGGAATCGATTGTTTACATTTCATCTGACACTGCCGTTAAGGGATAACACAGATGAATAGGTCAATTAGGTATATTAAAAAAACTTAAGCCAGTAGGGACGCAGGAGTCCCCGGCTTAAGTTTTTTCTTTTCCAGACTAACCGGCTACCGGCAATGTCGCCGCATGAAACACGCATTACAGGATGATTATTTACGTACAACCGTATAACCTTTATCCTCCAGCAGTTTAATCACGCCATGTTCACCCAGATAGTGGGCTGCGCCGACGACGATGAAGTACTCCGCTTTCTTGTCGCTTTTCAGGTATCCGTCGATTTTATCGGCCATGCCGATGTTGCGGTCGATCAGCATCGCTTTGTTATACTCCGCGTCTCCTGCCATGCTGTTCGTCAGCTCCAGCAGCGCCTTTTCGTCCCCTTTTTTCCACATGTCCGCCATTTGGTCAACGCCGTCGTCCAGGACGTCGAAATTGTCCAGTGCTGCATTGAGGTTCTTCTCCTGCAGCTCTTTGGAGAACTGATCGAACATGCTCAGCTGGGACTCGTAGGATTCCAGCTCCACGATCGGAATTTTGCGCTCCAGCGCCTTTTGAATGAAGTACAGGTCAATGCCTTCCGTTGCCTCATATCCGGCCATCACCGATTTCAGGCTGCTGATGGTCGTCTCCACGACCCACGGTTTGAATGCATCCAGTGCATCCCGTTTCATTCCGTTTTGCTCCAGAATGTCCCCCACTTTTGCATACGTTACCTTGGACACATGGTCCTTCAGCGTCGTACCGTCCTGATACATGCCCAGCTTCATGATCATGTTCTGCTGCTCTTCGTCGGCTGCCTTGCTGAGATCAATCTCAACGCCCAAATAATCGGCTTCGGCAAAGGCCTGCTCGAATTCCGGGCGAAGCGGGTAGAAGCTGTCGTCCGCAATATGCATGGACCCTACCAGGTACACCGTGTTCCCGTTATTTTGCACTTCCCACATGAAGCCGCGGCCGGCTTCCTTCGTTGCTTTTGAGAGCAAGAATACCGTGCGGGTTGCCGGATCCCAATAGACCGTGTAACCGGCGGCTTCACCAATGGTCCGGACCGGCACGTAAGTCACGCCGTTAACCTGTGTCGTCTTGCTGCTCAGCGTGATCTTCTGATCACCCGCAACGGCATGAATGGTTCCGTTCTCTACATCGGTCAGCTTTACGTTTAGTGCTTCAAGCGTCGTGCGCAGCGGAACCAGCGTGGTGCCCTGATCGACAATAGGTGCACTCGTGGCAAAATCGATGGTTTTGTTATTGACCTTGAGTTCCGGCTGCAGCGGAGCAGCCATGGCCGGAGCCGCTGTAGCGAGCATTCCTGCAGAAATCATAAGAGATAAGAGCGTTCGTTTCCAACTTTTCATTTAAGAAATTCCCCTTATTGTAGTTTATAGACTGGACTGTTACTGCTCTGCTGCTGCTTGCCGCCGCCGTATGAGAATCCGTGCCTAAATCTTGTAAGCTTTCATGGCCTTACGCAGCTCTTTGATGGATGGGCGCTTGCCGTACATCAGGACGCCGGTGCGGTAGATTTTCGCGGACAGCCAGCCAAAAAACAGAATGGATACCAGCAGCAAAACGAGCGATATGAGGATCTGCCAGGTCGGCACCGTCCCCATCCCGATCCGCACGAGCATCGCGGTAGGAGCGGTGAACGGAATGAAGCTCGTCACCTTGATCAGCATGCTGCCCGATGCAGTAATGCTGAACAGTCCGATGTAGAACGAGGCCAGACCCAGCATCGTAATCGGCATCACGGCTTGGCCGAGATCCTCAGTACGGCTGACAATCGATCCGATGGCCGCGTACAGCACCGCATACAGGAAGTAACCCAAGATATAGAACAGCAGTCCGTAGAACAGCACCGGCAGGTTAATATCCGAGATGCTCAGGCTGTATCCTTGCAGAATGTCCTGGTTATGCGGCAGCATCAGGTTCGCCCCGACCACGACGCCAAACACTGCAATTTGCACGATCCCGACCAGGAAAATACCGATCACTTTCCCAAACATCTGGGCCAGCGGCGAAACGCTGGTGATGAGGATTTCCATGATCCGCGAGCTTTTCTCCGACGTTACTTCGGCTGCGATCATATTGCCTGTCATCATATTGGAGGTAAAGAACAGAATCAGCAGCACATAAACGACCACATAGTTCATGGCTTTCTGCATGTCTTCGCGGTGGGTGTCTCCCCCCGCCTCCGTCTTACCCTCCGCGTTAATCCGCACCGTATCGAGCTTGACCGGTTCGTTCAGAGCGGCGATCTGCTCCGCGGACAGCGCATCCTTGGCGATTACGGTCGTCTTGACCGTCTGCAGCGCGGGCATCAGAAAGCTGCTGATTCCCTGCCCCATGCCGTCTTCACCGCCGGTGAAGGTGACAGCAGGAAATGCCCCCTCCCCGCCGTCAAAAGAGAGGTAACCCTCGATCTTCCCATCTTCCAGGTCCTTTTTCGCCTGATCCGGAGCGGTCCCTTCGTATTTGACGAACGTATAGTCCTTATTGCCGGACTGCGCGGCATACTTCTCCAGTTCCGCGGCAATGACCGGCTGCGAGCCGTAGAGAATTCCGATCTGCTCGGCCTTGGATGCGTCGTCACCCTTGATCAGCTTAATGATATACGGCACGTTCATGCCGATCGTAATGAGCAGTGCAAGGATCAGAGTAGTAATCAGAAAAGATTTCGTTCTGGCTTTATTTTTAAACGTAAAGCCGATAATCGTCCCAAGCTTATTCATGCGAATCACCCACCTCTTGAATAAAGATTTGGTTCAGCGTCGGCTCCTTGATTTCAAAGCGCTCCACCGTGGTTTCCTGCATCGCCTTCTGCAGAACGGCCTGTGCCGTTTCCGGCGCAGCGATCCGGATGTGGTATCCCCGATCGATGCGTTCCACTGCCGTCACTCCCGGGATCGCATCCAGGCAGCCGACATCGCCTATCGTATGAAGCAGCACTTCCTCACGCGGATAACGGCTCTTGATATCCCGGATATTTCCCTGAACGACCGTATTGGATTTGTGCAAAATCGTAATGCGCTGGCACAGCTCTTCGACATGCTCCATCCGGTGCGTGGAGAATAGAATGCTGGTTCCCTGATCCCGCAGTTCCTTGACAGTCGCCTTCAGCAGTTCAACGTTGACCGGGTCCAGTCCGCTGAACGCCTCATCCAAAATGACGATTTGCGGCTTGTGCACGATGGCCGCGATAAAGCCCATTTTCTGCTGATTGCCCTTGGACAGCTCCTCAATCCGCTTATCGTAATACTCCGGAACGTCAAAGCGTTCCAGCCAGTAGCGCAGGCTCTTATCCGCGTCTTGCTGCGACATGCCCCGAAGACGGGCCAGATAGACGATCTGCTCGCTGACCTTGATTTTCGGATACAGCCCTCTTTCTTCCGGCAGGTATCCCATGATTTGCTGAAGCCCCGCATGATATGGCTTGCCGTTGTACAGAATCTCTCCCCCGTCCGGATAAATCAGGCCAAGCACCATACGCATCGTCGTCGTTTTGCCGGCACCGTTCGCCCCAAGCAGCCCGTAAATTTCTCCTCTCCCGACCTCCAGCGAGATTTGGTTGACTGCGGTTTTGTCTCCGTATTGTTTTACCACGTTAACTAGTTTTAATGGTTCCATGTGTCTGCTCCTCCCCCTCCTGCACGCCGGCAGGCTTATATCCTTGCACCCACAACGTTAAAATCTCGTCCAGCTCCAAAGCCCGTGTCTTCAGCACGTTGATACCTGAATCGTACAGGATCTGTTCCAGCTCACGGCATGACGTCGTCACCACGCGCGTAACGCCATGGGATTCCTGCTGCGTCTGCACAATGTTCGGCAGTTCTGCCAGATCGGCCTCGGGGCACCCTGCCCACACTTCCTTCCAGTTATCCAGCAGACTGTCCTTCTCCGCCATCCCCATCCACTTGCCGTTGTGAATCAGCATGACGTAGTCCGCCAGCCTTTTCACCTCATCAATAATGTGCGTGGACAGTACAATCGTCGTATCTTCGGTCTGCAGGCATTCCCTTAGCACCTCGATCATCATTTTCCAGGCAAAAGGGTCCAGACCCGACGATGGTTCATCCAGCAGCAGCAGCTTGGGATGCGGCGCAAGGGCCGCGGCGATTTCGTATTTGCGGCGCTCCCCCTTGGACATTTTGCGCAGCCTCGTCGCTTTCGGTACCTGAAACAGATCGCACAGCTTTTCAAAATAAGGCTGATCCCATTCCGGATACCAGTACGCCCGAAAAGCAGCGGCTTCCTCGGCGGTCAGGTTATCCTCCTCCAGGTTGGATTTTTCCGCCACATACCCGATCTGTCTGCGCACTTCCATAGGAATGCCTTTACTGTAAGCGTGGCCGAACCAGGAAATGCGCCCCGAATCCGGAAACACGGTCTGCAGCAGCATCTGGATCAGTGTGCTCTTGCCGGAGCCGTTCTCGCCAATCAGCCCGTACACATAGCCTTTCGGCAGGGCCAGGTCGATCGGTCCGATCGTTTTATGCCGTCTTTGCTTGGTCACGCCTTCCATTCGTATGATGGGCTGTTCCATTTATGCCTCACCTTCTCCCTTCTCCGGATGGTACTTTCTTTTCAGTATCGATAAAAACAGCTCCCTCAGCTCATCTTCCTCGCATTTGACAGACATCCCGACATCCACCGCATGGCTGAGCGCCTCTTCTACCGCCTCCCGCCGGAATACTTCACGCTGTGAAGTACCAACCTTGGCGACAAATGTGCCGGTTCCCTGCTTCGTGCGCAGAAGTCCTTCGCTCTCCAGATCCTGATACACTCTTCGAACCGTAATTACGCTGCAGTTCAGCCCGTTGGCAAACTCTCTAATTGACGGCAAAAGGGTCCCCTCCTCGATCTGTCCGCTGATGATCAACGATCTTAATTGGGATTCGATTTGATGATAGAGCGGTTCAGCGCTGTTCTCATTCACTTGTATAGGTATCCACACCTTTCGCACCTCACCTTGCTATACTCGTCAATCCTCTTATTGGTTTCAAAGCTTACACCAGATCTCTAGATTCCAGCCTGCGGAGCGTTCCGATCGAGCACAGCACGAGGCTGATGACTCCGGCCAGCAGCATTCCCCACATCGCCGGCGATAGCAGGCTCCATCGTTTGGATACCTCCACCGTGTACACCAGCAGGTTCCCTCCAGCCGCAAAAACGGCTGCCGCTGCCACTACGGAGCCAACGAGGAAAATGAGGGTCGACAGCAGATAAGCTTTGCCATGATTGGAAAACTCAAAATAGATATAGGGTCCAGTCATCATAAGCCCGTAACCGACCCACGTCAGCGCAAAAGCCAGGTAATGGTCAAACCGCATATGATCCAGCAAGGTCCCCTGCACGCAATACATAATCACGAAGAAAATGATGCCGTTCACGGCAAAGGCCAGCACCGATTGTATCACCCGATATACCAGGACCAGGCCGTTAGAGATCGGAAGCACCCGGAAGAATGCCAGCATTCGCGTATAGGAATCTTCCGTTAAATACTTGAAGGATCTTCGGGAAAAGTAAAACCCCAGCATCGGAACTAACATCAGCAGGATGAAATCAGCTACCGGACCAAGAGACCGTGCCTCTTCGCGCCCCAGCATCATGACCCCTGTAGTTCCTCCCATGTAGGCAGCAAATATGATAGACCACAGGAGGTACCTTTTCTCGCTGCGCAGATCCTTTCGTACCATCATCCAAGCGTCTTTTATTGTGTTCAACAACAATCGCCCTCGCTTTTTCCGTAATCCATAAGGGTGTATATACAGCACAGGTTCACTGTGCTTATTCACCACTCAGTGTGTATACTGTGTATATGTTTATACACAGTATACAGTGTGCTCGCCGGAGATGCAACGGCGAAATGAAAATATTAACAAAAAAACAGCACCCCCTCATTGGGTGCTGCTTGAAGCAGTGCATGTTGAGTTAGGAAACGCTTGGAATTCCCAAGTATGGCTGAACCGAAAGATCGGCGGCAACGGAACTCGGAAAGCGTGCAAAGAAATCCAGCATGACGTTCGCCATATCCAAATCCTCCGGCGGAACGCTTATTTCGTAACGGGTAAACATCGCATCCTGGGGCTCATGTCGCTCAAACGCAGCGCCGACCGTCTTATAAGCCGTGCTGCCCGGTGGTAAAACATACGTAACGACATGGTTCCGAACGTAAGCATGATGCAGGAACTTCATCGTCTTCCCGGGAAAGCCTTTTTCTTCGGCCCAATTCTTTAATGCCGTGAAATAAGAACCGATTAACGCAATGTTGCAGCCCTGACAGGGGCCGCCGTCCAAGTAAACGGCCCTGCGGTCCGGGTGCTGCGGATCAGCAAGCTCAAGGCCCACCGATCCGTTGGCTCCGGTATCGGCCCGGACGACTTCCCAGTGTCTCGGGGCGAGGAGCAGATGCCCCCAGGTTCCGGAAGAATCGCTTAACCAGAACGCTCCCAGATCCGACAGAATCTTCTCCGGGAGGACGGTGTCGATCTTCACCTGAAGCGGGCTTGCCGGCTGCATCATGGGTGTGTCTCCGGCATGATATTTCCCTTCGATGCAGTACAGCGGGATTTGATCATCCTGCGGCTTTCGAGCGCCATGTTTCAGCTTCATCACGCCGCATTGAACGCTACTTGGTTTGAAGCCAGCTTCCTGCTGCTGGCCGGCGGGTCCGCCGCCGGGACTGCCGGCCCCTTGACCCGCTGCCGGATCCCTGTTTGTTCCGTCGGCCTGGGCCGTACGGTCACCGTCGGTCACTGCCGGTATGTATTTCGGGATGAGCGAAGTGGTAAACATGACAATGAAGCCGCAGAAGAGCAGCATGATTAAGACCCACACCATTTTTTTACTATGTATAAAATACCTTCTTCGCCTCATGTCATCCCCATACCTTTTCTTAGCTTCGTTCATTGAACCTTATATATGAATAACGTTTGAAGAAGCACAAAAGTTTCCGCTTGATTGAATGAACTAAAGAAATAATTGTTATAGGGCCGTATGGGACCGTTATAACAAGAAGTTCAATGCATAACTCTGGTTCAATCTATATATCTCGTCTTTCTAAAACTTTTTAACCATTTTAACTGTACCTGACGCCTGTGCCCTAAAAAATGCAGTACAGCACTTCGGAACTGGCATCCGGCGATGAAAACTAGGCGTTATTTCATCCTATTAAACAAACACTTGAAACCTGGCCTTTCAGCGGGATCAGCGGCTATTCATAAAAAAAAGCCCCGCGGATTAATCCGCCGGACTTTCTTTTTACCCGGTCCACTTGGGTTATGCTCCCAAAATAACATCCCATACCGGCTTCGTATGCCCGCCAGGATACAGGACGTACAGCAGCACGTAAACCACAACCCCGGTGATGGCTGTGACAAACCAAATACTTGCCGTAACCCGGCCCCATTTCCGGTGCTTCGCAAACCTTTCCCGGAATGCCAGAACCAGCGTTGTAATCCCGAATACCGCGGCAACCGTCGCCAGAACGATATGGAAGATCAGGAAGATCTGATAGTAGATCTTCATTTCGTCCGAGCCGCCCCATGAGGTGTTGCCGACAAAGGCCGTTCTGGACACGTAAATAATGAAAAACAGCAGCGCTGCGATCGCGCCCCAGATCATCACTTTTTTATGGGCGTCCCGTTTGCCTTGAACGATCAAGGCCCATCCGATGGCCACCAGAATCGCACTGATGACGATGAATGAAGTGCTGATCGTAGGGAACAGCATATACAAATCCATGAAAATCCTCCTTAACGCTTAGACCAACTCATGCCCGGTTCAAAGAACCGTCAGAAAGATCGGTTGGAATGATATCGTCGTCATCCTCTTTATTTTCGCTCTTGTACCAGCGGAAGAATACCCTCGCCAGCATCGAAGCGAATATAAATTCCTGAATGAACTTCATGACGATGCCGCCCAGTTGTTGGTCGACCTTGGTGCTCAGCCCATAGAAAAAGCTTGGTCCGCCGAAAGTCTGCAGCAGAGCCGACGTATCGCCCGATACGCAGTATCCCATCGCTTTGGCCCACGTATTGGGATCGCTGTATGTCGCATACATCGGATGCGTCGAGAAAATGATCAGGCCGCAAGCAGGCGTCAGCAGCACCATGTTCAGAAAAATAAACCCGATCTTCGCAAGGCCCGATGCCTGGTCTTTCTCGGGCAGCGGATTAATGAGCGTCCACCACATAAGCGCGGCAGCGATGAACAAAACAATATAGTACAGCCGGTGCACCGCAAAATGCAGCATGACATAGTCGTGGATCGCAGGGATATGGTAGAACGAAAACAATCCGTTAAATACGACAGCCGCGACCACCGGCTTGGCCAGAAAACCTAGCTTCTTGAACGGGTTAATCCGGTCAAAAGCACGCCACAGCCAGGTTGGAATCCCCAGCATAATAAGCGGCGTAGCCACCAGGTAAGACAAAGCCATCGATGTCATGTGGAACGTAAACATAATGTGGCCCAGCAGACTCACCGGTCCGCCCTGAGCGAGATACAGGAAGAACATACCGCTGACGAACATGATCTTTTTGCCGATCGATACGGGCTCGGCATCCGCGAACTTCTCACTGAGCGGGCCGATAACAACAAAATACGCGGCCGTTACCAGCAGCATAAACGCCAGAAACAACGGACTGAACAAGGCGGCAAAGCTAAAATATTCTAACCCCAGCATATGAAAACCTCCTCCCGCCGGGCGGAATTTCTGTCGATATTGTGACACCTTAATGCCATTTAAAAAAAGAGGGGGCATCTGGCCCGCCTCTTTTTATTTTACCACCAAACCCAATACAATGCTGTGACGATCGCAGTAAATGCGACAAAGGCGCCACCGCACATGAAGATAATCGGCATCAAATGTCCTTTATCCTTCAAGTGCATCCAGTATCCCAACTGAACCAGTGCCTGCAGCACCGCCATCACGACGAGAAGTATAACCGTGAAGGCGACGTTCACCCCGCCAGCCATAACCGAAGCAAAAGCGATGGCGGTCAGGATAATGGAGAAAATAAATACGATGACATGCTTTTGCGGTCCTTCATGACGATGACCGTGTTTTACCGTATCATCTTGATGCTGTTCAACCGTAGTCATAATCTTAGCCCACCTTTCCAAGCAGGTAAACGACCGAGAAGATGAAGACCCATACGACGTCGATAAAGTGCCAGTACATGGCCGACACGTAAACCTTCGGAGCCGTTACGACCGTTAACCCCTTTTTGTACAGCTGGCCGATGAGAATACCGATCCAGCATACACCGAATGCAACGTGAGCTCCGTGGAAACCGACCAGCGTGTAGAACGCCGAACTGAAAGCACTTGTCGTCATGCCGAATTTCTCAGCGGTGACATACTCGTGGAACTCGTAAACCTCGAGGCCAAGGAAGCCAAGGCCCAGAATAACCGTAATGATCAACCACAATCTCAGTGCAGCTGCTTTATGACGGTGCATCGCCTGTACGGCGAATACACTCGTCAAACTGCTGACAAGCAGGATCAACGTGGCTGCAGCCGTCGTTGGGAGCGAGAAGAGCTCATGGGCTGTCGGGCCGTCATTGGTCTGGTTGCGAAGCGCCAGAAACGTGGCGAACAGGGTACCGAAGAGCACGGACTCTCCGCCAAGGAAGAGCCAAAAGCCAAGCACTTTGTTGCGGCCTTCCAGGGTTGCTTTCTCCGGTTCATGCGGCAATGAGCCGTTTACCGATTCTGCGTGTGCCGATGTCATGCTTTAACCCCCTCTTCTTCCAGTTCTTCCGGTTCGATATGCCAGCCATGATCGTCAAACAGCGAACGAAGCAGCATCGATCCGAACGTAATGACAAGTCCGATAATGACGACGATCCAGTTGTTGAAGATCATGCTCATAAAGGAATTGTTGAATTTCTCACTGCTGAACATCAGTCCGAGACCGGCGATGAAAATACCAACAGACATTACAAAAGGCAAAATCGTTGGCGAAGGCATATGGATGGATCCCAGCGGTTCTGCAGGAGTCATCTCTTTGTTGCCTGCCATTTTTTCTTTCCAGTAAGCGTCAAGTCCGCGTACAAGCGGGATTTGTTTAAAGTTGTACTCAGGAGGCGGAGATGGAATCGCCCATTCGAGCGTACGTCCGTCTTCCCAAGGATCGTTGGCCACGCCTTTTGGCTTGGCGGCTGTTATAAAACAGTTGAACAAGAACAGCAGAACGCCGACGGCCATCAGGAATGCCCCGACCGTACTTACCAAGTTCAATGTATCGAAGTCCTGGTTAGGCAGATACGTAAAGATACGGCGCTGCATCCCCATGAGTCCGAGGAAATGCTGTACGAAGAATGTCAAATGGAAGCCGATTGCAAAGAACCAGAACGTCCATTTACCAATCGTTTCGTTGAGTACGCGGCCGAACATTTTAGGCCACCAGTAATGCAGACCCGCAAAGAGACCGAATACCAGACCACCTACGATTACGTAGTGGAAGTGGGCAACGACGAAGTAAGTATCATGGAACTGGTAGTCCGCAGGCGCAGATGCCAGCATGACCCCGGTAACACCACCCATGACGAATGTAGGAACGAAACCAATGGCAAACAGGTTTGCGCTCGTAAAGCGGATCTGTCCGCCCCACATCGTAAAGAGCCAGTTGAAGATCTTGATCCCCGTCGGAACGGCGATCAGCATCGTCGCGATCGAAAACAGCGCGTTCGCAATCGGTCCGAGACCGGTTGTGAACATGTGGTGAGCCCAAACCATGAAGCCCAGGAAGGCGATCAGGATGGTCGCGAACACCATCGAGCTGTAACCGAAAAGACGTTTGCGAGCAAAGGTCGGAATAACTTCGGAAATGACCCCGAAAGCAGGCAAAATGAGAATATATACTTCAGGGTGACCAAAGATCCAGAAAATATGCTGCCAAAGAACGGGGTTACCGCCATTGGATACTTCAAAGAAATTCGCTCCCAAAATACGGTCAAATGAGAGCAGTACCAGACCTACCGTAATGGCAGGGAAAGCAAACAGGATCATCGCGGAAGTAATGAAAGATGTCCATGTGAACATCGGCATCCGCATAAAAGACATTCCCGGTGCGCGCATCGTAATGATCGTTGCCAGGAAGTTGATGCCGCCGATCAGTGTACCGAGACCGGCGATCTGGAGACCGACCGTATAGAAGTCGACACCGTGCGTTGTACTGTAAGTTGAAGTCGACAACGGCGTATAGGCCGTCCAGCCGGCGTCAGGCGCGCCGCCCATAATCCAGCTCAGGTTCAGCAGGATTCCGCCGAACAGGAACGTCCAGAAGCCAAGTGCGTTGACGAATGGGAAAGCGACGTCACGGGCGCCGATTTGCAGCGGAATTACCGCATTCATCAATGCAAAGATCACTGGCATGACACCAAGGAAGATCATGGTCGTTCCGTGCATTGTGATCAATTCGTTAAAGGTTTGCGCTGATACTAAATCATTCATAGGCTTAATCAATTGCAGACGGATCAGCAAGGCTTCCACGCCGCCGAATCCGAAGAACAAGCCGCCTGCAAGCAAATACAGGATGGCTATCTTCTTGTGGTCCACGGTGGTGAGCCAGTCCATCAAGCCCGTATGACGCTTGACACTGTGAGCATGAGCCAAGGTTGGTACCCCCTCTTATTCAATCTTGCTGTTACTAGTAATTCAATTTATAGTTGGCCAAGTAATCGGCAATACCATCGATTTGTTCGTCAGTCAGACCGAGATCCTTCGGATTAGGCATTTTGTTGCCTGGCTTAACGGCTTGTGGATCCATCAGCCATTCTTTCAGGTTCTCTTTGACTGGCTTCCCGCCATCTTGGCCTTCGTTCAGCAAGATACCTGCAACCGATTCACGGGAACCGATGCCGGTAAGGTTAGGGCCTACAGGTCCGCCTTGGTCGCCAACAGCATGGCAGGACAAGCATTGTTTCTTGAAGGTTTCTGCCAAAGCCGGATCTTCAGGAAGCACAGCCGGTGCCTTCATAGCAGTCACCCAGTTATTGAAGGAATCTCCGTTAACCGCTTTAACCTTGAATTCCATGAAACCGTGGGAAGGTCCGCAGAGCTCCGCACATTTACCACGGTAAACGCCTTCTTTATCGGCGCTGAAGCTAAATCTGTTAATGGTACCATCCGGGTTGGTATCCATCTTACCCGAGAGCGAAGGAACCCAGAACGAGTGGAGTACATCCGCCGTTTTCAGCTCAAACGCAATCTTCTTCCCAGTCGGAATGACCAGGGTTTGGGCCGTTTTCACACCGTACTGCGGATACTCGAACTCCCACCAGTATTGATGCGACGTAACCTTAACCTGTACGGCGTCCTTATCATTGTAATGATCGTCACCGAAAGCAAAGATCTGCTGTACGGTAGGAACAGCCAAAATAATAACCAGAACGAGCGGAATCACTGTCCAGATGATTTCCAGCTTGAAGTTACCTTCAACTTGTTCAGGTACACCGTTCTGCCCTTTTCTTCTGCGGAACTTCACAAGCACGTATGCCGCAATCGCGAAAACGATTACGAGTACCACAATCATGATTGAGATTGCGAGCTTCATCAATCCCAGCTGTTCTTGAGCCACCGGTCCCTGTGGTCTCAGAACCGACAAGTCCTCGCGGCCGCACCCGGCTAAAAGCAGAGAAAATACTGCGAGCAAGGGAAGAAGTCGCTTTACAGCCTGCCACCGTTTCATCATTGATCTACCCCACTTTTTCCATTTTCGCAGGCTCCGCTGAAAGCACATTCAACGGCCATTCACCTGCACTATCACGAATGATTTGCTACTGTCAATTAAAACAATCACCTATTAAATATAAGTTTCCAGTACTATTTTGTCAATGTTTCCAACCTAGTTCACAAATTGTTCGAAAAGTGCCGAAAGTCGCGCCACAAAAGCTTTTGCAATCGTTTTCATCGGGTTTACATCCCGCTTGCCAGCCCCTTTACGTGCAACCCGGTTCATCCTCCTTCGTATACCCAAGTTTCAACGATTACATTCATTTTTACCTGTTATGGAATTTTTGAATCGTCAAATTCAAACAAAAAAGAACCTGGGGACAGGTTCTTTTTGTCGATCGAAATATGACAAATTGTGGCGAATCCTTCCGGGTCACTGCTGCGTTAATATCAACGGGCCGTCCCGGGTAACGGCAACCGTGTGCTCAAACTGCACACCCCTGCTTCCGTCCGCCGTTTGCACGCTCCAGCCGTCATCATTCCAGAGCACCGCCCCCGAAGGCCCGAGGGTAAAAATCGGCTCGATGGTGATGACCAGCCCTTCAACAAGCTTCAGCCCCTCGTGACGATTCCCAAACGCCGGCACGTCCGGCGGCTCATGCAGCGACCGGCCTATGCCGTGGCCTACCAATGGCTTGACGATGCCGTATCGGCTCCGCCTGGCCACCTTCTCCAACGCATAGCCGATATCTCCGATCGTGTTGCCCGCGACGGCCTGCGCGATGCCTTTGTACAGCGCCTTTTCGGTGCGCTTCAACAAACGCTCCAGCGGTTTGCCGACCTTGCCGACGGGATAACTCCATCCGGAGTCGGCCAGCCAGCCGTCTTTGTTGACTACGATGTCGATGGTGACCACGTCCCCTTCCGCCAAGGGAACCTCGTCGGGAAAGCCGTGGCATACGGTATCGTTCACCGAAGCACATGTGGCGTAAGGATATCCTTTAAACCCCTTCTGTTCAGGAACGGCTCCCTGCCTGGCCAAATATTCCTCAACCCAGTCGTTGATCTGCATTGTCGTTATGCCCGGCGTGATTTTGTCCGCAACTCCCCGATGACAGGACGAAAGGATGCGTCCTGCTTCCTGCATGTATCCGATCTCTTCCCTGCTCTTCAGCGTAATCTCCAAGCGCCGCACGTCCTTTCCCCATGCTAAAGAATAATGAATCAGACCGTGGTTTAGTATATGCCCGGAGTCGCAGAGGCAGGTACATGAAATACAAAAAACCGTATCCCGCGCAGGTTCCGCGGAATACGGTCATGTTATCAGGCTGTTCTTCAGCTTCATCTTAATCGTGTCCAAATCTTCACTGCAATTCAATAAGCGATACGCTCGTTACGGCCAGCTTTGTCAGGAAACAGACGAATTCATCCGCCCTAACTCATGTTCCACAACCGAGGTTAATTCCTCTTCGTATCCCCCCATAATATGATATTTCCGGACGTACTCCTTAACAAACTTCTTCGGATCCTTGGGCCGGAAAATTCGTGTCATCTCGCGCAGACTTTCTTTAACTTCATTGTGACCTTTCGTTGCCATGATAGTTCCCTCCCAAAACACTTGAATGGATTGCTCCAGTTTGAGAATGCCGAAAAGACCTTACCTGACATCTGTGAAGTCGTCATTTGCAGTTATAGGTTTGGGCTGAACGCTCCCGGCTGCCGCTAAAGGTATCTGACACTAAGAATACCCTAAGAGGATGTTATTGAATCACTCCTTTCATTGTATCATATTCTAATGCCGAAAACAGCTTTCCAAAAAAATGTAAGGAATTACTTTTTTTCGAGTGCAGTCCTGCCGGATTAAAGTACTTTCCAAACTGCCCGTTTAATTGGATATCGGCATTTCGGGTTAAGTTAATGATACCGGTCAACCATCGCCCGTACCGGAGAACGATCCAGAAGAGAGGAGCCGGTCCCAATGAATCGTCCCGTTCTGCTGTTATCCTCCCCGCCGCTTCACACGCCTGCCTTCCCCACCTCCTCGCCGGAGCAGGAAGACGTCAGGCCTGAGCCGCTTGAAGAGGCACACGCCCAGATCTTGAGGCGTTATCCGAAAATGCGCAGCTTTCTCGTCGTCAGGCACGGCAGGCTTATTTATGAGCGGTACTATAATGAAGCCGGACCCGGTACTCTGCATGATCTCCGCTCGGCGACAAAGAGCATTACGTCCACCCTTGCAGGGATTGCCGTGAGCAGACGAGAGCTTCCCGGCCTGGACGAACCGCTGATGCCTTATCTGCGGGACTATGCGCGGAATGTGACCGCCCCGCTCTTAGAGGAGGTGCTGACGCTTCGGCGCCTGCTTACAATGTCGACGGGGTTCCGCTGGCAGACGGGCAAAACGCTCGGCGAACCGTTGATCCACCGATTTCACCGCAGCCGTGCCTGGACATCATTCGCCCTCTCGCTGCCGGTAGATGCGCACATGGCCGGCGTCTTCCAATACAGAAGCATCGATTCGCACCTGATCTCGGTGCTGATCTCGGAATGCTGCGGCACGGATGCATACAGCTACGCCCGCCAGCATCTGTTCGGACCGCTTGGGATCGAGTATGCCGCCTGGTCTTCCAGCCCCGAAGGCCATACGATGGGCCATATCGGCTTGTATCTGACCGCCCGTGACATGGCCAAGTTCGGTCTGTGCTGCCTGAATAAAGGCCTGTGGCAGAACCGCCCGGTCATTCCCGAAGCATGGCTCGAACAGGCGCTGACCCGGCAGCTCGACGGTTACCCCGTCTTTGGCGACTACGGATATCAGTGGTGGACAGGCCGGATGTGCGGTCAGCCGTTCAGCTGTGCCCATGGTCACGGCGGGCAGCAAATTTACCTTTTTCCAGAGCTGGATGCGGTAGTGGTGTTCACTGCGGACAGCAAGGTCAGCCGCTGGAGAAACCCGCGGTCCCTCCTTCAGCAGCATATTCTCGGCAGCATGGAATGATTAGGTCCGGCGGGATAATCCGCTCCCGGTCCGGGTAACTTAAATGAGAATCAGTTCGTTGAAGGATTTCCTATGGAACGAAGGAGGACTTGTCATGACTAATGAAGATAAACGGATGCTGCCGATTTCCCACGATAAAGTTGAGGTCGACGGCGTATATACCAACGAAGCGGGCAGAGAGGAAGTGCTTCACCGGGGCGACGAGTTCCCGGCTGACCTGATTTTGGGCTCGACGGAGTGGAAGCTGAGCGAATTTACATTCGATAACCATCATGAGGGCCGTACGGACCCGCGCCTGGTTCCCAAAGAAAACGACACCAACAAACGCGAGAAAATCGTCGGCCCGCGGCGCCAGTTCGGCCAAGGTGGCCACGGAGGCCAAGCGTGAGAGCAGCCCCACTCGCTTAAGGCCTCTCTTTTATTAAGCCGATCCGACTCTTGAATGGACAGATCATTAAGGGC
This sequence comes from Paenibacillus sp. OAE614, assembly GCF_040546645.1. Taxonomy (NCBI): domain Bacteria; kingdom Bacillati; phylum Bacillota; class Bacilli; order Caryophanales; family Paenibacillaceae; genus Paenibacillus; species Paenibacillus sp. OAE614. The sequence goes on from NZ_JBEPOD010000001.1 coordinate 6,193,774, forward strand.
ATCCTGCTACCTGAACTCCAGGCGGCCGGGTGCCTTTTTCATTGCTCATAACTTGTCTCCGGGGTTCATATGATAGAAGACAATCCTGCCGTATAGAAGGAGTGGTCTATCTTGTCCCCTTTCAAATCATCCACCGGTCTGCCGGAAAATATGGCCGCCACGCTCTGCTACCTGTTCGCTTTTGTCGGAGGCATCGTCTTCCTTGCCGTTGAGAAGCGCAGCCGCTTCGTCCTCTTTCATGCCTTACAGTCCGTTCTGACTTTTGGCGCGATTATGATCGCCCACATTCTGTCCGGCCTGATCCCGCTGATCGGCCCGGTCATTGCCGCCCTGCTCTCCATCCTGACGCTCGTCGTGTGGGTGGTCATGCTGTTTACCTCCTTGCAGGGAAAATGGCTGAAGCTCCCCTGGATCGGCGACATCGCGGAAAAACAGCTGCGGCACCTGTAATATGCCCCATCGCTAAGCTAGCCCTATCAATATGCCCCGTCTAATGCAGCATAGATACGGCCCGACTAAACCGTTCCCTTTTCGGTCCGGACTTCTTACAATAAGAAAGAAGGGTTTACGTTGGCGTTGGGGGAAAAGCAATGTACTTATTCATCATTAATCCAAAGTCCGGCAACGGCAGGAGCCTCCGTACCTGGAAAAGGGTGCGCGAGGCTCTCGATTTGAAAAAGATTGCATACGCATCGCTGTTTACTGATAGTGCGGAGGAAGTTGATGCGATGGTGACGGAAACGCTGGATCAGCACGGCAGCTGGAACGCTATCGTCGTCATCGGTGGCGACGGCTCGATCCACAGCCTCCTGCCGGTATTGAAGCGGACCGGCATCCCGCTTGGGGTGATTCCCGCCGGTTCGGGCAACGACACCGCCCGGGGGTTTGGCATCCCCCGCGATCCGCTCGCCGCGCTGAAGCTCATTCTAACCGGCAGCGCCCGAGCGGCCGATCTCATCTCGGTCGCAGGCGTGCCCGTCATGACGGCGGTGGCCGCCGGCTTCGATGCGCAGGTGAGCGAGAACGTAAACGGCAGCCGGTACAAAAAGATCTGCAACGCCGTCGGTGCCGGGCGCCTCGCTTACGTCATCGGCGTTCTGCATACGCTGGTCACGTTCAAGCCAGGTCCCGTAAGCGTGACCTGCGGCGGCCAGACGGTCAGCTATCCGTCAGCCTGGCTGACCGCGGTCAGCAATGTGCCCAGCTACGGCGGCGGACTGGTCATCAATCCGCAGGCGAAGACGGATGACGGCATGCTGGACGTCTGCGTGGTCCACGATTGCTCCCGGCTGCAGCTGCTGCTCCTGTTCCCAACGGTCCTGAAGGGAACGCATGTGAAGCTGCCGATCGTGACCCTCTTGCGCGGAGACACGGTCGGCATCAGGTTTGACCGCCCGCGCCTGGCGCAGGGCGACGGCGAAGACGTATCCGCCCTCCCGATGGACTTCCGGGCGGATCCTGGCGCCATCCGGGTATTCTCGGCACTTAAACCGTCTATCGACGTACATCCCAAGAAGCCAGACCGCATTTAGAGGAAGTTTTTGTTTCGATATCAGGAAGCCCAGCTCCCGAAGGTTATACTTTCTGATATCTAAAAAAACCGTCTATCGATGCACAATCAAAGGCCCGCCCCGTAAGAACACGGGGCGGGCCTTTTGAACTTCTATTTTATTTAGAGGAATTAGGCGGCATGCTCATTCCGGGCGGCTTCTCCCTTTTCCGCTGAGGAGACCCCGCCTTTAAAACCGTTGAACATCAAATTCAGAACAATCGCAGTCACACTGCCGGCCACGATGCCGTTATCCACGAGGATGCGGAGATCTTCCGGGATAGCCTTGAACAGATCCGGCACGACGCTGACACCCAGCCCCATACCGACGGAGCAGGCGATAACGAACAGATTTTCAAAGCGGTTCAGGTCAACCTGCCCGCCCAGCATGCGGATGCCGGAGGAGACGACCATCCCGAACAGGGCGACCATCGCCCCGCCGAGCACGGATGTCGGCACCAGCTGGGTCAGCGCCGCAATTTTCGGCACAAACCCGATCACGATCAGCAGGCCGCCGGCCACGACAATGACGTCGCGCGTTTTGACGCGGCTCATTTGAACCAGACCGACGTTTTGCGAGTACGTGGTGTAGGGGAAGGAATTGAAAATCCCGCCGAGTACGATTGCCATGCCTTCGGCGCGGTACCCGCGGGCCAGGTCTTTGGAGGAAATGTCTTTGCCGACGATTTTGCCAAGCGCCATAAAGACGCCCGTGGACTCCGCCACGCTGACGATCGCCACCAGAATCATGGTCAGGATCGAGGAGGCATGGAACGTCGGCTTTCCAAAGTTAAACGGCTTGACCGCATGGAACCAGCCGGCTTCCTTCAGCGGTCCCAAATCTACATGGCCGAATATCGCCGCGGCGATCGTTCCGGCGATCAGGCCGATCAGCACGGAAATAGAACGCAAAAATCCGGTAGCAAAACGGTTCATCAAAATGATAAAGATCAATACGCCGAAGCCAAGGCACAAATTCAGCGGACTGCCGAAATCCTCGGCCCCCTGGCCGCCGCCCAGATCGTTCAGCGCGACCGGGATGAGCGTCACCCCGATAATCGTGACGACCGAGCCGGTGACTACCGGCGGGAACAGCTTGATCAGCTTGCCGAATATCCCTGAGAACAGAACAACGAAAATCCCCGACGCGATGATCGCGCCGTAAATGGCCGAGACCCCGTCCTTGAGACCGATGGCGATCATCGGCGATACCGCCTGGAACGCACAGCCCAGCATGACCGGCAGCCCGATGCCGAAGAACCGGTTGCCCCATACCTGAAGCAGTGTAGCCACGCCGCAGGCCAGCAGGTCGATCGAGATCAGGTAGGTCAACTGCTCGGTCGTAAAATTCAGTGCACTCCCTACAATCATAGGTACGAGGACTGCACCGGCGTACATCGCAAGCACATGCTGAATCCCGAGCGAAAAGGTTTTAAGCGGATGGCGTTTGCCTGTAAGTTGAGTCGTGTCAGCCTGATGATTCTGTTCCATGCCGGTTTCATTCCTCCCGCGTATTGTTTATAAATGAGCTAGTCTTGATCTGCAAAAGTCACTTTGCCGTCATCCAGTGCCGCTACGCGGACCAGTGACTCGACACGGTAGCCGGCTTCTTTCAGCAGCCGCCCGCCGGGCTGGAACGCCTTCTCGATCACGATGCCGATTCCGGCAACGGTCGCGCCCGCCTGCTCTACGATCCGGGCCAGTCCAAAGGCCGCTTCGCCGTTCGCCAGAAAGTCGTCGATGATCAGCACCCGGTCCCCCGGCTGGATGAACTTTTTGGCCACCGTAATTTCGTTCGTTTCCTGCTTGGTGAAGGAGTATACTTTTTCCACGAAAATATCGTCACGAAGCGTCAATGACTTCTGCTTTCTTGCAAAGATCATCGGCACTTCCAGCTCCAGGGCGGTCATAATTCCGGGGGCAATCCCGGACGATTCGATCGTAAGCACCCGGTTCACGGCCTCTCCGGCAAACCGGCGCGTAAACTCGCGGCCGACTTCCTTCATCAGAACAGGATCCATCTGATGGTTCAGGAACGAATCCACCTTCAGCACCTGATTGCTGAGCACGATCCCTTCATCCAGTACTTTCTGCTTAAGTAATTGCAACTTGCTTCCCCCTTTGATGACGTTCCATTCCTCTGTAAAATACAAAAAAGCCCGTCTCTTCCCCTGCCTTGATCGGCGGAAACAGACGGACTCAGGACAAACTCAAACATTCCGGACAAGCGCCCGAAAAATATCGTTCATCCCGTAGTCCGATCATTCCGGTGATCGGGTAGAGACATGCAGGCCGATTCCTGCACATATACGAGAAACCTATATTCATTCATAGACTGATGAAATGACAATGCATGAAGTATAACGCATAATGGGCTGAAAAATAAAGAGGTATTTGATGGACAATTTGAAAACATTTCAGAAACAAATACCAGTTTCAATGTTACAATGCCCTATAGAAAATCTGCTAGAATAGATACATGACACTCAGGAGGTTTGGTGAAAAATGAAAGGATTTATTCATGAGTTTAAAGAATTTGCAGTGCGCGGCAATGTGATCGATCTGGCCGTCGGGGTCATCATTGGGGGAGCGTTCGGGAAAATCGTCTCCTCGATCGTGAGCGACATTATCATGCCGCCGATTGGGGTGCTTCTTGGCGGGGTGGACTTCGCCGATCTCATTATCCGTCTGGACGACAGCAAGGTGAACACGCTCGCGGAGGCGAAAGAGGTCGGAGCACCCGTCATTGCTTACGGGCAGTTTCTGAACACGGTGATCGATTTTCTGATTATCTCGTTCTGTATTTTTCTGCTTGTTAAGGGCATCAACTGGATCAAAAACCGGGAGCATGAAAAGCCCGAGCCGGAGAAAACGACCAAAGAGTGCCCGTACTGCCTGTCGGAAATTCCTGCAGCAGCTACACGCTGTGCGCACTGTACCTCTGTGCTGGATACCGATCCCGAGCCGCAGCAGGCTTGAGGGGGCCCAGCAGGTAGACAGACCGAGACCGAACGGACTTGATGGAGAGCTTGCTCTCCTGATGGTTTGCAGGTGTTATACTTTTCTATAAAAAAGACCGCCAGCCCCTTTCGGAATTCACTTCCGGAATCAGAGGCCGAGCGGTCCTTTTGGCATCAGCGTGCTGATGACGTTTTTCAAATCACGGTCTTCCGTGTACTTTTCTTTTCCGGTGTCCAGCTCCGTGATCCGAATCGACGTATACCCCGCGCCCGGGTCGAGCGGAACAAATTGCAGCTGTTCCCTTTCGGAGGCCCTCACGTTATATTTCATGTCCTTAAACATTTGAATGAGCTGATCTTCGGTGGGGCGTCCGTCCTCCCCCGTCCAGATCAAGCCTCGCAGCTGCTTGTTCCCTTCCGGATATTTGATCTCAAACCGAACGATGCATTCCATCAATGCTTCCTCCTTTCTCTGTTTTGATCAAAACGCTATACTTAAAAGCTTATTTTCAGCAGCCTGTCTCCAGTCTTGCTACTTTTCCGATAATCCTCCATAATTCAAAAATATGAATGGAGGTTTCGCCACATGAAGAAAGAGTTCTTCGACATTTATAACGACGACCACGAATGGATCGGCACCGCTCCGCGCGAAGAGGTTCATGCCAAGGGTTATCTCCACCATACGTTCCACTGCTGGATCGTGCGAGATACACCGGATGGACGTAAGGTTCTATTCCAGAAGCGCCAGACGTCCAAAGACACCTTCCCGGGTTATTACGATATTACCGCAGCCGGACATCTGGCGGCTGGAGAAACCGTCGCCGATGCAGTCCGGGAGCTCGAGGAAGAACTCGGCGTTACCGTCAGCCTGGACCAGCTGATCCCGCTCGGAACCGCCGATTACGAGAATCGGGGGACAGCCGGGGGAAAGGCTTTTATCGACAGGGAGAGATGCTTCATCTTCGGCGCCAAGCTGGATCTGCCGTTAGCCGCCTACCGGCTGCAGGCCGAGGAATTGACTGGTCTCTACGAAGCGGACCTGGACGATGCCCTCAAACTGGCGAAAGGCGAGATCAGGGAAATGCAGGCAACCGGCATCCTTTCGGAACCGCGGCCCGCTTCCGACGCCGAAACCTTTGCCTGTACAGTGAGCTTACAGCAATTTGTACCGCATAACAGTGATTATTATCACACCGTTTTTATGAAACTGCGCGAACTGTAACGGGATTAGCACATCCCAAAACTCCGAGACCCCGGTGTCGCAGAAAATCGTTCATGCCATGAACCATCTAACGCTGGACTTCATTAGACAAAACGGGTCCCGTCTCAACGGTACCCGTTTTCTTGCTTTATACTTCCTCCGAATCCTCAGTACCGTCAAAATCCCCGATGACTTCCGAGTCAGCCTCGCGCGGATCGACTTCCACATACTTGCGGTAAATCCGCTCGTAAGCCGGACCGTACCGCTCCGCAAGCTCGCCGCCCAGATCCTGCTCCACCTCGTAGAGCACCATTTCCTGTGTAAAATGGTGAAGCAGCAGCTCCACCATCACGGGATGCTCGGTGACCAGCGCCTGCGTCGCGCAGTCCTCCCCGCGCATGCCCAGCATGCACCAGCGGCGGTCAATGACGAAGGAGAACTTGCGGCCTTTCAAGGTGTGCCGATCCCCTGCGTCCTGATTCCACGCCGGCCAGGGAAGCAGCCGCTCCATGCCCGTATCGCTGCCGATACAGGACCAGAGCAGCTTCACTCCCCGCTGCTCGGCCTGCTCCAGCTCGCTGCGCATCAAAGCCGCTTCCTCGCGCCAAACGTCGACGACGATTTCGTGCTCCGCCCGCTCGAGCTCTCGGGCCAGCGCCTCCATGACGTTCCGGTCCCCCTCCACGTTGTAGAAGGGCTGCTGATCCGGCTCCACCCGCGGCATCCGGTTCTCGATGAACGAAAGCGATTCCTTCATCTGCCCGGCGATCATCCGGGTGAGCTCCTCCGTCTTCAGCATGCTGTAGCGGACCGGGTCCCCTTCGCTGCGGTGCAGATATCCCTGCTGGCATAACCGCTGCAGCGTAGAGTACACATTGGAACGAGACACGCCCAGCCCCTTGGCCACCTCATATCCGGAGGACGGGCCTTTGCCCGCCAGCTCCACCATTATTTTCGCTTCCATCTCCGTGAATCCCAGATTCCGCAGATGATGTAGCAGTTGTTCCATTACGTTTTGTCCTCCCAAAGCTGCCTAAAACCGCTGTCCGCCAAAAAAGCTTCTATTAAGCGTAATCGTTTGTTTCTCGTACCCCTAAATCTGTTCCGCACCGCATCTCGGGCACCACTTCGAGCCCTTAGGCAGGTCTGCACGGCAAATCTGGCATTTCACCGTATCGCGCGGACCTTCTTCACGAGCCCCCGTATCGCCGTCTCCGCTGTTTTCCTTCCAATAACGGATGCGGCGGTCCAGCTCCAGCTGGCGTTCCCGCTCGCGTTCGAGTTCCTCGGCCTGGCGCCGCTCCCGCTCCGCTTCCGGATCATTTTCGTCGGTGTCGGTAAGGTCAAGATCATCCCACGCTTCCCTCATCGGAAGCTCATAGTCGTAGTCCTGTTCCACCGCGGCTGCGGCTTCCTGCTGGCCGGAATATTCCCGCTCCTCCGGTTCTTCCCGGTAGGATGGCTCATCTTGAGCCTTGCTACCGAAAATCGCTTCTTCATCAAAAGCAAAACCGACCGGTTTGGCGGGCTCGCTCGGCTTCACCCCATCATCCGTCAGCTTTTTCTTCCGCAGGACGGACAGAAGTTGGCATCCAGCGTGGCGACGTATCCGCATTTGCACAGCCGCTCGTTTTTCAGCTCGGCAATCCGGGTACGCAGCTCGTCGATTTCTTCCTGAAGCAGGTCGCAGGATTTGCACAGGTCGACCATTTCCTTCTCGGCCTTGCTCATATCGCCAATGCGGTAGCCTTCGTAGAAGACTTTTCCCATCTCTCTGTAGTGAATGCCCATTTCCCGTTCGATGTCGGCAATCTGGCTGTTCAGCTTGCTGACCTCCAGCGTTCCCTGAGCCTTTTCCGTAGCGCGGTTAGCCCCTTCTTTGAGGCGCTGAATAATGTTCATGAGTTCTCTCCTCCAGTTTCCATGTCATCCCATTTATTCATTCCAAATGATCATTTACAATAGTAATCTGTGCCCTTGAGCTCATATCATCCGCCCAGGCCGCTGCCCGGGCTGCCTATTACCAAGATACCATGCCGGAGCTTTCCTGTGAAATCCGGGCCTGCCGTCAAACGGACTTGAATCTGGGAGCTTGGAATCGAGCGGCTGCAGGCGCATCCTTTCCGGATGTGCATATATCATACCAAATTTACAGTGCACTTGTGAAAAAGGCAATCCCTTACAGCCATAAAAGGAGGTCCTATCGATGGCTCAGCCCCCCATACATCTGAATGTTTCGATACATAGCGTGCCTGCGAAGGTGCCCTCTTCCTCTCCGGTTCCCCAAGCACGCCCCGCATCCCTCTCCACCAGCCGGGAGCTGGTGGGCGCAGGCGACGCGGACGCGTTTTTCTTTCGCGAACTGGAACGGATGGGCATCCTGCTGAACGCGCCGCAGATCGATGCCGTACGCCACGGCGACGGGCCAATGCTCGCCCTGGCGGGCGCCGGCTGCGGCAAAACGACCGTTCTGGCCGCCCGGACGGCTTACCTGATCGCGGTCCGCGGCATTCCGGGTTCCCGGATTTTGCTGGTCACTTTTACGAGCAAGGCCGCCAAGGAGATAAAGGAAAGAATCGGACGCATGCCCGGCATTTCCGCAGCCGCGGCCCGTGCCGTAGAAGCGAGGACGTTCCATTCCTTCGGACTGCTGCTGCTCCGCCAGCATGGATATACCGAGCAAATTTTTGGCGAATTTACAGCCCAGCACACCATTATGAAAATGATTTTGCGCCGCCTGGATCACACCGGATCCTATCAGCCCGAGACGCTGCTGGCGGCGCTGTCCGCCTGGAAAATGCAGGGCGGATGGCCGGCTGACCTGCCTGAGGCAACCAAAGAAGAATCCGCCGTCAAACGCATTCTGCTCGGCTATGAAGATTGGAAGGCACAGCGGAACCAGTGGGATTTTGACGACATCCTCCTGCATGCCCGGAAGCTGCTCGACAACCCGGATACGCTGAAACGGCTGCAGGACCGCTTTCATTATTTGATGGTCGACGAATTTCAGGATACCAACGCGATCCAGTACGACCTGGTCCGGCGGCTGGCCGAGCCCCGGCACAATTTGGCGGTCGTCGGGGACGATGACCAGACCATTTATTCGTTTAACGGAGCCCGGCAGGAATCGATCCTTGAGTTCGACCGCGTCTATCCGGGCACCAAAATCGTGAATCTCAACATCAATTACCGGAGCGACAGCCGGATTCTCGGCCTGGGGAGCGCCCTCGTCCGGCATAACCGTCAGCGCCGGCCCAAGGAGCTGCTAGCGGCAGGAGCCCGCGGCTTCAAGCCTGCGTACTTGAACCCTGCAACCCCGGATGAAGAGGCCCGCTGGGTCGTTCAGCATATCCAGGAGCATGTCGGCCGGGACGGGCTGGACTATGGCGATATCGCCATTTTGCACCGGACGTCCGACAGCAGCCGTGCCGTACTGGAGCAGCTGCTGCTGTGTGGGATTCCTTTTGTCCAGTTCGGCAGCGCACCGGTGTTCTATGACCAGACATTGATCAAACCGCTGATGGATCACCTGCGGCTGAGCCTGACGCCCCGGCGGAAGGAATCGCTGCAGAGCGTGCTGGGTCCTTTGTATGTACCGAAAGAGGACGGTATGGCTTATATCCGGCAGCAGGAGAAGCTCCAGGCCAAAAAGTACCCGCTCATCCATCTCGCCCGTTGGGAACGGCTTCAGCCTTTTCAGCAGGAGGCGGTCAAAGAGCGTATCCGGTTCATCAAGTCGCTGAAATCCCTCAAACCGGCCTATGCCATTCAGGAAATGCGCAGACAGTTCTACGACAAGTATCTTCAGGCGGGCGATCCTCTAATTTATACCCAGTATAAAGAGATGGTGAGCGATACGCTGGAGGAGTTCGAGAGCGCGGCGGGACGCTTTGATACCATTGAGGAGTTTGTGGCTTATGCGGACGAGCTGACGGCTCGCCATGAGCAGATGGAAGCGGCCCGGGAGGAACGGAACGGCAGCGCCGTTCAGCTCATGACGATCCACCGGGCCAAGGGGCTGGAGTTCCGCCAGGTGTATTGGATCGGCGCCAGTGAAGGGATTCTCCCGCACAGCTCCGCCTTGAAGAAGCAGCCTCCGGCCGATATCAAAGCCGGGCAAGCGCTGACGGACGAGCAGCAGCTGGCGGCCGCGGCGCTGGAGGAGGAACGGCGGCTCGCTTATGTCGCGGTCACGCGGGCCAAGGAGAGGCTGTATATCAGCTCGCCCGCGTACTACCACGGCAAGCCGTCGGCGCCTTCCCGTTTTTTGCATGAAGCTTTCGGCATCCTGCCCCATCAGGACTCGCCCAAGCCCGTTTCACCCAGACGCTGAGGTGATTTCCTGATTCAAACCGGCTGGTCCCGTGTAAAAAGCAGTAAAAGCGTTCATGCTTGTCCGGAGCATCCACCGGGACTTGCAATACACGGGATGCGCGGATGCCATGGATAAGGGAGGAATCTGCCTTATGGATACCGATAAGAAGCGTTACTATATTTCTGTGAGCCATCAGCTGATTCAAGATGTGCCCAATGACTCCGCCGAGTATGAGGTCCTGATGACCGAGACGGAAGTGTCAAAGCTGCGGGATTTGCTGGAGGATCTCACCAAGGAAGACGAGTATGCGTTCAAGCGCACCTTTGTTCCGTATAAATCGGCCGACCATGATGATGCGGCTGATGAGTATAACGATAGACTGATCGCCGTGTATGCTTATCTGCATGAGATCGGGGACGAAAAAACGCGGCGCACGATCGAGGATATGAATATTTTAGGTAAAATGCAGCATACCGACTACCACGATGAAGGGTATGAAGGATCTCCTCTGAACAAATAAAGGGATGATTTCCATATCCCTTTCCGGCCCTTGCGCCGCCTGACTTTCTGGTACCCCGGTACATGGAATTCGGGCGGATGGCAGGGGCTTTTGCGGCCTTTACAGGATTGCTGCACTGCCGTCTTGCTTTGCTTCACCCTCCTATTTTCAGGTAAAATGTATACATAAATAGAATGAACTAAAGCAGCCATTTCTTTCATTCTATACAGCACCCCAATTTGCAGATAGGTAGGAGATTGGCATGAACGAACAGCAGAACCAACAGCTCGTCGTAAGTCCCGTAACGTTGAAAGACCTCCATCAGCTCGATATAGATAACAACCTGCTCCGTCAATTTGAAGAGTGGAAGAAGCTTCCGATGCTGTACAAACTGGCCCTGGAGGAGCTTCAGAGCAAAATCAAGCTGATCAAGACCGAACTGAAGCTGCAGGACGGTTACAGCCCCATCGAACATATCAAGGTCCGGATCAAGGAACCCAAGAGCATCATGAACAAAATGGAGCGCAAAGGATATGAGCTGACGATGGATAATATCCTGAATCATATCCACGATATCGCCGGCATGCGGATCGTCTGCGCGTTTGTCCAGGACATTTACCGGCTGCTTGACCATTTAACCCACCGCGACGACATCCGGCTGATCGAGGTCAAGGATTATATCGCCCATCCGAAGCCGAACGGCTATCAGAGCCTGCACGTCATCGTGGCCGTGCCGCTGATTCTGATCGAAGGCACCCGCTGGATGAAGGTTGAAATCCAGATGCGGACCTTGGCCATGGATTTCTGGGCGAGCATGGAGCATATTATTTTCTACAAATATGACAAGCAGGTTCCGCCCCATGTGGTTGCCGAGCTGAAAGAAGCTTCCCAGGCCGCCGACAAGCTGGATCACCAGATGCTCCGGCTCCGCCAGGAGATTCTTGCGGAGAACGGCGATTTGATCGAGGGAGCCCTGCATGAAATGCACGAGGGAGAAAGCTAATACCGGGTGAAATTTGAGGTTGCGAAAAAGACCAGCGACCATGGATCGAGTTATATAACGATTGAATAGTGAAAAAAAGCCGTCCCCGAACTAAGGGGACGGCTTATTGGCGTATATCTAGATGGAACGCCATTACAGCTTCATGTTCGCTTCGTCAAAATAGTCCTCGAGCGCAAGCCCGCTCCGGGCGATGTCCGGTGCCAGGTCCGTTCCGATATAGCGGATGTGCCACGGCTCGTACACGTAGCCGGTCACGCTCTCCATTCCGTCGGGATATCGGACGATAAAGCCGTGTTCCGCGGCATGCGCCGCAAGCCAGCGCCCTTCCTCGGACGAGCCGAATACAGCCCCCAGCACGTTGCCGACGCTGGGGCTCGAAACGTCCATCGTCAGGCCCGTCTGATGCTCGCTCGTCCCCGGGACCGCGCTGACACGGGCGGCTTCCTCCGCCCCCTTGGTCCGGACATGCTGCCCGTAAACGGCCTGCTGGCGCTCATACGAGCGGTAGCCGGAGACGGCACGAAGCTCCAAGCCGGCCTGCGACGCCCCGGCGAACAGCCTTTCGAGCGCGGCGGCGGCTTCCTTTCGCAGCTGCCGTTTCTCATAGTGCCCGTCGAACGTAAAGGGCACGTCCGGTTCCACGAGGTCGGGAGGAGCATACCCTTCCGGAAGGCTGCGCTGCTTGTTGACTACCACGGTAACCGCATCCGGATTAGTCACCACCTGCTTCCCGTTCACGGTCCGGGCCGTAGCCTGCAGCGAATTTTCGCTGCGCTTGGCCAGTACGGGATCGGCGACCCGCTCAAGGCCCGCCTGCCCTCCCGCATCCGAACCTCCGGGGGCGTGAAGGGCTTGTCCGCTCTCCCGTCCTGCCCCTTCCGACCGCTCGCAGCCGCTGAGCACAGCGGACGCCGAGAGGATCAGCGCCGCCAGAAGGCAGGCGCCCCGGCTTCCGGCGCGGGACGGCCCCGTCATGCTCTGTTCTCCGAAGCCGGAGCCGGAGTCGGGGCTGGGGCCAGCCCAGGGGCAGCCGGTGGTACCCGCTTCAGCTGCTCCTTGGCTCTCGCCGCAGTCTGCGTCTTGATCGAGCGGATCACCTGCCGGGCTGCCGTCACCTTGGGCAGGAGGCCCGACCAATCCTCCTCCGGCATATCCTTGGCGGGCACCGCCTTCAGACGGACGGCCACCTCCCGGTACGGCGCTCCCGGCTCATGCAGCATGCCCTGCTGGGCCGCTTCCGCCAGCCATTCGCCGGGAGACGGGCCGCCTTTGCCCTTCTCCTCCAGGGAGGACAGGTCGCCGTCGGCAAGCTTGGCGTCACCCGGGGGCAGGGAACCAGCCCAGTCGCCGAAGACCCGGCCGAGCAGCTCCTCGCGGGGAAGCCCCAGCAGTGCCAGCATCTGAAGCGGCTCCTCCGCCAAGCGCTGACGGATGGCTGGCATCGACTCCGAAGCATGGGGGCATCCGTCTGCGCCGCAGCTGCAGACCGCCTCGCCCCAGGTCAGGGCGGTTTGCCCCAGCAGCTCATCCAGCCAAGGCAGCTGGCTTCCCTGAAGCAATAAATAAAGGTCGGCGGGGCAATCAGCCAGCCTCTCCACGATGGAATCTGAGGGAGCAGCTCCGTCTACCGTCACCGGAATGCCGAGGGTCCATTCCTCGCGGCCTTCTGCAGTTTTCCCTTTAGCCCGGATCAACCCGGGTTCCGCTTCCACGATCAGCTCCGTTCGGTCTTTACCTTGTGCCTTCATCCCTTGTTCCCTCCTTGGAGTGCCCCCAAAAAATCAGAAGCGTCGAATATCAACATGATAGCCGCAGCCTGCTTAAGGAAGCCCTAAGCCGCCGATTTACATTTACATCCAGTCTTCCCCTTGCAGCATGATCAATTCCTTCAGCTCGTGATCCGACATCTCGGTCAGCCACGTTTCTCCCGAACCGACGACCTGCTCGGAGAGCGACTTTTTATGCTCGATCAGTTCGTCGATCCGCTCCTCGAGCGTTCCTTGACAGATCAGCTTGTGAACCTGCACGTTTTTCTGCTGTCCGATCCGGAATACCCGGTCCGTCGCCTGATTCTCCACCGCCGGATTCCACCACCGGTCGTAATGCAGCACATGATTGGCCCGGGTCAGATTCAGACCGACGCCCCCCGCCTTCAGCGACAGTACGAAGAAGGACGGGCCTTCGCCCTCCTGAAAGGCCATGACCATGTCGTCGCGCTCCTGTTTGGACACGCCGCCGTGAAGGAAGAACGGCGTCCTGCCGTAACGCTCCTTCAGCCTGGACACCAGAAGATGTCCCATTGCCACGTATTGCGTGAAGATGAGCGCTGACTCCTGATTTTCCCGGATGTTGTCAAGCAGATCGAAGAGCCGCTCCATTTTCCCGGAAGACTCGGCCTTGGCGCCCCGCACATCTTCCCTGCCGAGCAGAAGCGGCGAGTCGCAAATCTGCTTCAGCTTCGTCAGCGAAGACAGCACCAGCCCTTTCCGGGCGATCCCCGTCTGCTGTCCGATCTGGCCCATCATCTGGTCCACGACCGATTGGTACATCGCTCCCTGCACTTCGGTCAGCGTGCAGTAAGATTTGATTTCCAGCTTTTCCGGCAAATCCTTGCGGATGTCGGGATCGCTCTTCAGGCGTCTCATCATGAAGGGCGATACAAGCTTATGCAGCTCCTGCAGCTTCCCTGGCGCGACCTCCCCTGTCGTGTACCGCTGCCGGAACGATGTGGAAGAACCGAGATAACCCGGATTGAGGAATTGGAAAATCGACCACAGCTCGCCGAGGCGGTTTTCCACCGGCGTCCCGGTCATCGCGATGCGGTGAGGCGCCGACAGCTTCATGACGCTCTGCGCCTGCTTGGTCCGGTAGTTCTTAATGTACTGGGCTTCGTCCAGCACGACGGTGGACCACAGCACCGAGGCCAGGTCGGAGCCGTCCCTTCCGGCCAAATGGTAGGTTGTCAGCACGACGTCATGCCGAAGCGCCTGTTCCAGAAATTCGTCCCCGTGAAGGCGGCGGTTGCCGTGATGAATGTACAGCTCGAGCCCGGGGGCAAAGCGCTGCATTTCGCGCTGCCAGTTGCCGAGCAGCGAGGTCGGGCACACGATCAGCACGGGAGGATTCCCTTCCTTGTGCTGCTCCAGCAGGCAGGTAATCACCTGCACCGTCTTCCCGAGGCCCATGTCATCGGCCAGACAGACGCCGAAGCCCATGTCCCGCATCGCCGCCAGCCATTGGTAGCCCCGCTCCTGATAAGGACGGAGTACGCCGTGCAGCGAAGCGGGAACCGGGCGGACAGGCACCTTCTTCGGCCCCTCCTCGCCAAGAAGGGACTGCAGGTAGCCCATCGTCTCCAGCTCCAGCACCGGAATGCCCTTCCAGGTGCGTTCACCGTCTTCTCCTGCACTGAGATGCATCCAGTCGGACATATTCATTTCGCCTTCGTCATGCTTCTTGATATAGCGCAGCACCTGGCGGATTTCCTTCAAATCCAGCTCGATCCATTCCCCGCGGAATTTCACGTACGGCAGGGTCGACTCGGCCAGCTCGGCCAATTCCTCCCGGGTGAGGGTGTGGCCCTCAAGGGCGGCTTCCACCCGGAAGGAGACAAGCTGCTCCAGGCCGATGACCGGATGGCCGGGCGCGCCTCCGCCTGCATTTTCCGCCAGCATCTTCAGCGACAATCCCACGCGGCGGCGCCCCTTCCGGCTCCACCGGGAGGGCATCTGGACCGTGATTCCGGCTTTCGTCAGCTTGGGAACTGAGAGGCGGACAAAGGCGATCATTTCCTCCGTAGTGAGTTCAAGGCTTTCCGGAGCCGGGCCCCTCAGCGCTTCGGCCAGTTCCGGGGACAGCCTCGACGCATCGCCGAGCGCACGGAGCATTTGCTCCTGCACATTCGGAAAGACGCGGCCGCGGCGGCTGATATCCCGTTCCCGATACGACCAGATGGCCCGGATGGGAATCCATGCCCCGAACTCATCCTGAAACTCAGCCCAGAACGAGACGCACCAGCGTTCCTCTTCCTCGGTATGGCAGGGCTCGAGCCGCAGTCCCAGCTGCATCCGGCCCTGTGCCGAAGCATCCCCGTTCTCCACGGCCGGAATCGAGGTCCCCCCCGTCTCACCAACCGCGGACGCCAGCTCCTCCATCTCTTCCGTGCTCCCTTGAACCGGGATCATCCGGCTGGCGGTCAGGGTACTGTTCCACCACAGCTCCGCCACCGGGGAATATCCTCTCCGGTAATCGGCATGGTAGCGGGAAAATTTGCTCTCGTTCTCACGGATCACTTCCCGTACCTGTGCATGGATCATGGCGCCCATAAACGAATGCAGCAAAAATGCCCCCGCTTCCTCCTTGGTCATCGCATCCCTGCCGGATAGCGCCGGTACTCCAAGCGCCACAGGCGGCATCGCCGCCGCCAGCTGCAGGAACCGCTCCGCGTCCTGCGCCTGGTTCAGGCTCGGCTTCCATTCCGCCGTCAGCGCCTGCTCGCCCGATTTGCGGCGGGTGCCGTTTGTCGGCACAGGGGCCGTACCCGGCGCGATACTGCCGCGCAGCATCAGCTCCAGGGCGAACCGAGCCGCTTGGGCCCAGTAACCCATCTCCGCCCCGGGCTCCATTCCCGCCTGCCGGATATAAGGCTCATCCCACGCGAGAAGCAGGCTGAAGGCGTCTGCGGCGCTTAGGGCAAGTCCCTCCAGCGTTCTGCCCATGAGCTGGCGCCGTTCCCCCCGGCGGCTCGTACGCTGAGCCGCATGCGCGGACGGGTACTTGAGCTCGGCCAGCCTGAGCGCAGCCTGGGCAAAAGGGCGCGTCCCGTCCGTCAGCGTCAGCTGCTTGACCACTTTGCTCCATGCATCCACTCTCGGTTCGGACATCTCTCCTGAAAAACAAAAAAACACATCGCCAAGCCATACGCCATAAAGCGGTTGATTCATGGTAGTCTCCTGTCGTATCCGTAATTACACATATACTTCCATCTTATACGAAAACGCATGAATTTAAAAACGAGATCCGGGTCTTTTTTAGGCATTTTTCACTATTTTTTTATGCTTTTTGCTCACCATGGTGCCGCCTGCCCTCTGCCTGACCCGATCATGCAGCATCAGAGTAAAAGCGTCTCATTGACGAGCATTCAACGAAGCCGGACCGCATTTAACGCCGTTTTTCTGGAAATACCAGAAAGACGACTCTCGGAAAATTAAATTTTCTTATATCTAAAAAAACTAAAAAAGCCGGAAACCGTCCCGGGAGCACTAATCTCCCTGAACCGGTTCCGGCTTGAATCCACCATGGATCTGTATATAGGCTGATCAGGCGGAGATGACCGCCCACTGTCCGCCTTCGGGCCGATCCTGGGCCTGAATGATCAGGTCGCCGCTCTGGCCATCGACGGCCCAGCCGAGCGCCCCCTGCTCCATTTGCTCAAGCGTCACCTGCCCGAGCCCTTCGACTTCAGCCGGGCGGAACTTCGGCCGGCGCAGCACAAAGCGGAGGGTTTCACGATTCGCTTCATACTGCCGATGCGGGTAAGCATACGACAGGACAAGCCGGCCTTGCTCGGCCCGCACCTTCAGCTCCAGCTCACTGTAAGCTCCGACTTCGTACCCGTAGCTCACCCCGTCATCTTCATACAGGCGGTAAGAGGCCGCAAAGTCACCTTCCGCATCTGCGCCGTACACATGGAATGTCACCGCATCATCCGCTCCGTCTTCCGCATGCTGCTTCAGCGGACCTTCCGCGATAATACTGCCGGCTTTCACGTAGACCGGCAAAGCGGAGAGCGGACTGTGGGCCAGGATATACCGCCCGCCTTCATGCGCTTCGCCGGTCCAGTAGTCCAGCCAAGTCCCTTCGGGCAGGTATACGGCACGATGGTCGGTGTCCGGACGATAGACCGGCGCGATCAGCACGTTGTCGCCGAGCAGGAATTGATCGCACAGATTCGTTACGTTCGGATCGTGCGGATACTCCAGAATGAGCGGGCGAATGACCGGCAGCCCGGTCACGGCCGCCTCATGGAACAGGTTGTACAATTGCGGCATCCAGCGGTATCGCAGGCCGATGTACTCCCGCAGGATAGCTTCGGCCTCTTCCCCGAACGACCACGGCTCCTGCCGCACCGTTTCGAGCGCCGAGTGGTTCCGGCAGTACGGGAAGAAGACGCCCATCTGCGTCCAGCGGATCAGAAGCTCCGCGGAGGTATGGTGGGCGAAGCCGCCGATGTCCGGACCCGCGAACGCCAGGCCGGAGAGCCCCATGTTCAGCACCATCGGCATGGCCATGGCCATATGCTCCCAGAAGCTCCGGTTGTCTCCCGTCCAGACGGCCGCATAGCGCTGGATGCCCGCATACCCGGCGCGGGTCAGCACAAACGGACGGTGGCGGTCCAGCTGCTCTTTCAACCCTTCAAAGGTCGATTTGGACATGAGCAGGCCGTAGATGTTGTGCAGTTCCTCATGCGTCAGCGGCTTGCCGTTGTTGCGGTGCATCACGTCCAGATCCATCGTCTTGGATTCGTTGAACACCGCCGGTTCGTTCATGTCGTTCCAGATATCTTCGATGCCGAGTTCGGTATAGAAGGCATGCTGATCCGCCCACCACTTCGCCGTGCGGTCGTCGGTGAAATCCGGGAAGGCGCTTGTCCCCGGCCATACCTCGCCGAAGAACAGATCCCCCTCCAGCTTCCTGCAGAAATGGTCCTCCCGGATCCCTTCCTGATAAATCGGGTATTTCGCATCCTTCTTGACGCCGGGATCCACAATCGGCACGATCCGGATCCCCATCTCCCGCAGCTCGCGGATCATGCCGGCCGGATCCGGAAACCGCACCGGATCGAACGTAAACACCCGGTATTCGTCCATATAATGAATATCCAAATAAATGACGTCGCACGGAATCTGCTTCGCCCGGAACGTCCGGCCGAGCTCCAGCACCTCCTGCTGGTTCATGTAGCTGTAACGGGACTGATGATACCCGATCGCCCATTTCGGCGGCAGGTTGATCCGCCCGGTCAGAGCGGTGTAACGCTTGACGACATCCTTCAGTTCCGGCCCGTTGATGAAGTACAGGTCGTAGCTTCCTGTCGTGCAGCTGACCGTGAAGGCGACGCCATGGCTGCGCATGTCGAAATCCGAGCGTCCCGGATTATCGAGGAATAGTCCGCAGCTGATGCCGCCGTGCATATGAATCAGCAGCGGAATCGACTCGTACAGCGCCTCGATTTCCGGCATATGCGGAGCGTAGACGTCGGTGTTCCAGTTCGTGTACCGCTCGCCGCGTTTATCAAGGAAGCTCGATTTCTCCCCGAGTCCGTAGAAATGAGAATCCTGCGGCATGTCGTACACGCCGAAGGCCGATCCGTCCGGGCTGAAGGTGATGCTCTTCTGCTCGGCCAGCACGGTTCCTGCCAGGTCCCTGACGGTCATGGACAATCCCAGCTTGTCCAGCGTCACTTCCAGCGACGCCGTGCGGAACCGGACGCCCCCTTCCGTCTCCTCCAGCTGTGCCTGGACCTCGCCCCCTGCCGCAGCGGCCGGATCGATGGCGACCGTAGTCGACATTTCCGGATCATTTCCGAGGAAATATTTGATGCGCAGCATGTCGTCCGTGACGAATTCCACGGCCGCTCCCCCGCGTTCCGTTCGTACCCAGTAGGTTCCTTCTCTTTTTTCCACGCCGGTATAGATACCCAGGTTCTCCCAAGCCTCCTGCACAATGACAGGTCCGTCTTTATCCGGCCGGATTGCTTCGCTGCCCTCCATATCCTGCTTCCCTCCTCTAAGATGAAGAGGCTCCCTTTCATTGGTTCAAAAGGAAGCCTCCAGGTCATTCGTATGCTGCTTAAGCTATTATTTTTTCAAATTATCCCATGTTTTTTGGAAGTCCTCGAACAGCTTGGCCTTGTCGGTCTTGCCGGCGATATACCCCTGCATGCTTGCGCCAAATTCGTTCCAGGCGCCTTCCGGGAATCTCGCGAACTGCCAGCTCAGCAGCTTGTTCTCTTTGCTGTATTTCAGCACTTCCGCGCCGAGCGCGCCCAGATCCTCTTCAGTGGCGTTAATGCTCTTGAAGGCCGGAATGAATTTGAATTCTTTGGTGATGTAGTTTTTGCCCTCATCGGAGGTAACGAGCCAGTTCAGGAATTCCTTCGCGTCATCCTTCACCTTGGAGTTTTTGTTGATGACCCAGTTGTTCGGCACGCCGACAAGCAGCTTGTCATTCTCCTCCGCGTTGTCGTTGATCGGCATCGGCAGAATCCCGATATTCATGTTCGGCGTGATGCCGTCGATCTGCACCTGCGTCCAGTTGCCCTGCTGCGTCATAGCCGCCTGTCCGTTCGCAAACATCGTCATTTCCGTGTTGTAGTCGGTCGTCAGCGGATTTTTGTTGCTGTATTTCAGCGTCAGGTCAAACAGATTCATGAACTGGTCCATTTGCTCGTTGCCGGCAAACTTGGCCGTTCCGTTGTTGAGGCCCTCAATGTAAGCGCCCGGATCCTTCTGATGGGCAAAGGCCACGTTCAGCGAGTGCTGGCCGAGAATCCAGCCTTCCTGGTATCCGTTGACGAACGGGGTGATGCCTGCGTCTTGAAGCTTTTTGGCCGCTGCCTCAAGCTCGGTTAACGTCTTCGGAATATCGGTAATGCCCGCCTTTTTGAACAAGTCTTTATTGTAGACAAAGCCGTAGCCTTCCAGGTTCATCGGCATGCCGTACACTTTGCCGTCCTTGGAGATTTGGTCCTTGGCGACATCCACCATATCACTGACCCATTTTTCGCCCGACAGGTCTTCCAGCTTGGCCTGCCATGTATCCAGATCGGTATAACCGCCTACGTTAAAAATATCCGGCTCCTCGCCCGAAGCGAATTTCGCCTTCAGCGCCGCCCCGTAATCCGAACCGCCGCCCACCGTCTGAATATCGAGCTTCACACCAGGATGGCTGGCTTCATAGTCGGCTTTCAGCTTGTTGAGCGCCTCGGCGATCTCCACCTTGAATTGGAAAATGTGAATCGTCTTGGTGCCGCCGCTGCCGCCGCTCGCGCCTTCGGCGCTTTTATCTGTTTTGGAGCCGCAGCCGGCCAGTACGACGGAAAGGGCCAGCACCGAAGCCAGCGCCATTTTGGTCCGTTTTTTCATGATCAAGAATCCTCCCTTTTGTTCTTGCATATCAAGCGGAATGCTTCATTAAAAAGTTCTCTCGTTGAAATCGCTTACTCCCTCATTATAGGGAACAGCCTGTCCCCCCGGCACTTACGATATTGATCAAACAGGGGGACGGGATTGACCTGTTGTTCGCAGCTGAAGGCTTCAGCCTTTGACCGCTCCCTGCGTAATGCCTTCGACGATATATTTTTGCATTGCCAGGAAAAAGACGATGACCGGCAGAATGCCCAAGACGAGCGCCGGCAGGGCCAGATCCCACTGCTTTGTGAACTGTCCGAAGAAGGCAAAGGTCGCGATCGGAATCGTCCGCAGGTCCGGGCTTTGCAGCACCAGCGACGGCAGCAGGTAATCATTCCAGATCCAGAGCGTGTTCAGAATGATAACGGTAACGAACATCGGCTTCATCAGCGGAACGACGATCCGGAAGAACGTGCCGTAAATATTCGTTCCGTCCACCGTGGCGGCTTCCTCGATTTCCAGCGGAATCGATTTGACGAAACCGTGGAACAGGAATACCGTCATCGGCACCCCGAAGCCGAGGTAACAGGCGATCAGTCCCGGAATGCTGTTCATCAGGCCCAGCGTACTGGTGACTTTGACAAGCGGAATCATGATGGATTGGAACGGGATGACCATGGCAGCCACGAAAATCATAAACAGAAAGCGGTTGAACCGCGTATTGTGACGCACCATCCGGTACGAGGCCATGGCGCTGAACAGCGCCAGCAGCACGTTGCTGACCACGGTAATGACCAGCGAGTTCCACAGCGCCGACGGGAAGTTGGTAATGTCCCAGGCCCGGCTGTAATTGTGCCACTCAAAGGTTTTCGGCCAGCTGGCGGAGTTCGTCAGCAGATCTCCGAACGTTTTCACCGAGTTAACGAACAGAAAGTAGAACGGAACAAGGAAGAGCAGCGCAACCAGCACCATAATGATTTCGGTGACGAGCGTCCCCCAGCGGTATTGTTTGGATGCTTCCATTACGATTCGACCTCCTTGCTTTTCGTGATTTTAACCTGAAGGCTGGTAATGATGGCAACCACGACGAAGAAGATGATCGCTTTGGCAGTTCCAAGCCCGTAACGGTTGTTCTGGAATGCTTCATTATAGATGTTGAGCGCCACCGATTCCGTCGAGCGGAACGGTCCGCCCTTCGTCAGCGACAGGTTCAGGTCAAACATCTTGAACGACCAGGAAATGGCCAGGAACAGACAGACCGTAACGGCAGGCATCACTAGCGGCACGATGACCGATTTCAGAATTTGCAGCTTGCTGGCCCCGTCGATTTCGGCCGCTTCCAGGATATCTTTAGGGATATTATTAATTGAAGAAATGTAAATGACCATCAGGTAGCCCGCAGTTTGCCAGACGAACACGATAACGATGCCCCAGAAGGCGGTCGTTTCGTCCCCCAGCCAAGGCAGGTTGAAGAAGTGCCAGCCGGTTGCGCTGCCGAGCGCCGAGAAACCCTTTACAAAGATAAACTGCCAAATAAAACCAAGCAGCAGTCCGCCGATGACGTTCGGCATAAAGAAAATCGTCCGCAGCACATTGCGCGACTTCAATGGCTTGGTCAGGAAATAGGCAAGGAAAAATCCGAGCACATTGGTTACAATAATGCCGATGACCGTGAACCTTACCGTAAACCAGAAAGCCTTCCCAAAATCGGGATCATTGGTTATGATTTGTTTGAAATTGTCGAATCCGACCCAGGTGACGTCGCCGGATACCCCGTTCCAGTCGGTAAAAGAATAATATAAGCCCAGCAGGAACGGAACGACAATGATGATGAGAAAAAAAATCGTGGATGGCCCCACGAATATCAGCTGCTGGAGCAGCCCGGATGACTTTTGGCGATTCATCCTGATCTCCCCTTTACGATTCGTATATGACTATTTCAGTATGAGGGAAGCGGTTCTTCAATAACACGGAGGATCGTGAACCGTTAGGGGGAAAATATTGATATGACATACCTCACGCACCCCGAAAGAGTGGTGTTTCCATGAAATTCCGCAGCATCCGTTCGCGGCTGATTCTGTTTATGCTGCTGGCGACAACCGTCCCGCTGCTGCTCTCCATTACGATCACATACATCCATACCAAGGAGACGATCAAAGAGCAGGCGCTCGAAGAGAACCGGAACCTGATCTACCAGGGCAAGGTCAATTTGACCAACTATCTGAACAGCATCAACCAGGCTTCGCTCACCCTGTATACGGACGCCAACTTCCTGCGCAACCTGCGGAAAATCCCGGACGATTACCGGGCGGTGGCCGAGGTGTACACGTCCTTGCAAAATATTTTGAATACGGTGCACGGCATCGAGCGGATTTACCTGCATGCCACCCAGTCCGGACAGTCCACCTTGGTCACCCCAGCGATCTACCCAAAGCGGGAGTACCGGACCGAGCCCTACATTTCGACCCAAGGGTATGAAAAATATACGACGGCCATCGAGCCGACCCATAAAAGCCATGACTATGGTTTTCCCCCGTCGCCGACCTCCTACTCGGACAAAATGGTCTTCACCTTCCACCGGTCCATCACCAATGTGCCGTCGGAGAAGGTGCTGGCCCTGCTGGCGATCGACGTCAGCCTGGATTCGGTGGCGGATATTACCGAGCAGCTGTTCAACAAGGACAAGGAGCAGCTGCTCGTCGTCGACCAGGGCGGTACCGTCGTCTATTCCGGGCGGGACAGCCAGCTCGGCACCCAGATCACAGACAAAGAGCTGCTGGCGCGGATCAAGGGAACGCAGACCGAGGGCTTTTTCGAAAGCGGCGGGGCCATGAACGTCTTCGAGAAGATGCAGACGCCTTATACCGAATGGACGATGATTAAAAGAATACCGAACAGCACGCTGTATGAGCGAGCGCGACAGCTGACCCAGATCAACGCCGCCATTGCGGTCATCGCCCTGGGAATCATCATCTTTGGCACGCTGTTCATTTCGATCCGGATCACCGAGCCGATCAAGAAGCTGACCAGCTACATGAACCGGATTCAATCCGGTCAGCTCGACGTCGACATATCCTGGAACCGGCAGGACGAGACGGGCATCATGTTCACCCGCTTCAGGCAAATGATGGATACGATCAACAACCTGATCCTGCGGGAATACCGGCTGGAGCTGGCGAACAAGACCAATCAGCTCAAAGCGCTGCAGGCTCAGATCAATCCCCATTTTCTGTACAACACCCTGCAGTCGATCGGAACGCTGGCGCTGCAAAATAACGTTCCGCGGATTTATGCCCTGCTCTCTTCCCTGGCCAAAATTATGCGCTACAGCATGCGCAATAACGATGTGCTGGTGACGCTGAAGGACGAGGCCGATCACGTCCGGCTCTATCTGGAGCTGCAGAAGGAACGCTTCGGAGACCAGCTCGTCTACACGCTGGACCTGGCGCCGGATACGCTGGATAAGCCCATGCCGAAAATGATTCTTCAGCCGCTGATCGAAAATTACTTCAAGCACGGTATGGATCACGAAGGCCGTCAAGGCATGGTTCGCATCGAAAGCCATATGAGGGAAGACGGCGTGCTGCAGATCGTCATTGAAAATAACGGCAGCCGGATCGAGCCGGAGAAGCTGGCCACGCTGCAGGAACAGCTGGATGGCCGGGGAAACGGCGACCTGGAGGACGAATGGGCAGGCGATAACGGAGAAATCGGCGTGCGCAACGTCCTGCTTCGTCTGCAGCTGTATACGCCGCATGACGTCGGCATGCGGATCGAAAACCTTGAGCCGCATGGGGTCCGTATTTCCTTGGAAATCGATACAGAAGATATGCAAGATATGCACACCGGAGAAAATAAAACGGCCGAAGCCCGCACAGGGGCTGGGCCGGGGGAAGTTCATACAGAGGAGAATTGACAGCCATGAAAGTGTTAATTGTAGACGATGAGAAGCATGTCCGGGAGGCTATCAAGCTGCTCGGGGAATGGGAGCGCCATGGCATTACGGACATTCTGGAAGCGGCCGACGGGAAGTCAGCAACGGAGATGATCGAGGAGCACGCTCCCCAGATCGTGATGACGGATATGCGCATGCCGCGCATGGACGGCACGCAGCTGATGGAATGGCTGAGCGGGAGCCATTCCGGGATAAAGACGATCGTCATCAGCGGTTATGACGATTTCGATCTGGTCCGCCATGCCATCCGCCATGGCGGGATGGACTACATCCTGAAGCCGGTGGACCCCGCCGCCTTGAACGAGGCGCTCGCTAAAGCCGCAGCGGCCTGCCGGGAGGAGGAGCTGAAGCGGCGGCAGAGCAGCCGCCAGAGCATCGAGATGAACCGGATGCGGCCGCATTATGCCGACAAGCTGCTGTCCGACCTGATCGGCGGGCACGGGCGCCGGGAGGAGCTCCTTCAGCAGCTGCGGGAGGAATACGGCCTGCCGGAGCAAATCGACCGCTGCGCCGCGGCGGTCATCAGCACGGCGCAGCTGGACGACGAGCTGCTGGAGAAGTTTGCCCGTATGAAGCAGCTGCTCTATTTTACGCTGACGAATATCGGCAACGAGCTGCTGTCGGCCAAACGAAAAGGGTTCGCCTTCCATCATCTGGCGAACCCCGAAGAAATCGTGCTGCTCCTATGGGATGACTCCATGCCGATGTCCTCCCTGCTGGAGGACATCCACCGCGGCATCGACGCCACCCTGCACCGCAGCGTGCATATCGGCGCCGGGTCCTTCCAGCCGTTCCCGGAGGGCCTCGCCCGCTCCTATCAGGAGGCGCACCGGGCACTCTGGCAGCGCAGCCTGCAGGACCCCGCCGCCTGGCTCCATACGCTGAGCGCCGCCGGTCCGGCAGCTCCCCGGCCCCTGCGCCTGAGTGCGCATGAGGAGCAGTTCCGCCTGGCAGCGCTCAGCGGCAGCCGCGAGCAGATCAGCGCCGCCGTGGACGGCTGGATGCAGGCCGTCCGCCAGCTCGATCGGGTAACGCCCGAGCAGCTGGTGCAATGGAACGCGGAGTGGGACTGGATGCTGAAGCAGTGGATGGATCAGGGCGCCGAAGCAGCGGCGCCAAGTCCCGACAAGGACGCCCTGCTGGAGCTGCCCCGCTCCCTTCCGCTCGACAAGCATGGGCGGCTGTCCTATGACCTGTGGACTTCCCAATACGAAGGGCGGCTGACCGCAGCCAGCCGCATTTTGACACAGAAGCACTCACGGGAGAATCATATCATCCACGACATTGCCGCATACCTGGAAAGCCATTATGCCGAGGATATTTCCCTGCAGGAAATGGCTGCGCGCTTTTTTCTCAGCCGGGAATACATCTCCAGACGCTTCAAGCAGGAATTCCAGGTGAACCTCTCCGACTTTCTTGCCCGGATCCGGATTGAGAAGGCCAAGCTGCTTCTGCACAATCCGCAGCTGCGCATCTCCCAGATTGCCGAAATGGTCGGTTATCAGGACGAGAAATATTTCAGCAAAGTGTTTAAGAAGCAGGAAGGCCGCACGCCCAACGAGTTCCGGAAGGACCTCGCGGCTCAGACGCACTGAGCCCGGCGGTCGTTAGCGGACGCTCAGGTTGTCCCAGTTCTGCTGGAACTGCTCAAACATTTCCTGCTTCGTGATTTTGCCGCCGATGTATCCCTGCATGGCTGCGGCGAATTCGGGCTGCATGCCGAACGGGAACCGGAACCAGTTCCAGGTCAGCGTCTTGCCTTCGTCGGTGTATTTCTGCACTTCCATGCCCAGCTGTCCCAGGTCTTCGTCTGTACCTTTAATGGACTTGAAGGCCGGAATGAATTTGAACTCCTTCGTAATGTACTTCTTCCCGGTATCGGAGGTCACCAGCCAGTTCAGAAACTCCTTGGCCTCCTCCTTGACCGGTGAATCCTTATAGATAACCCAGCTGTTCGGCACCCCGACGTACAGCTTGTCCCCCAGCTGCGGATCGTCATTGATCGGCATCGGCAGGATGCCCAGGTTCAGCTTCGGATTAATGCCGTCAATCTGCACCTGGGTCCAGTTCCCCTGCTGCATCATGGCGGCTTCCCCGCTGGCGAACATCGTGACCTGGGTGTTGTAGTCCGTCGTAAGCGGGCCTGGATTGCCATATTTCAGCGTCAGGTCGAACAGGTTCGACCACTGCTTCACGACTTCGTTGTCTGCGAACGTTTCCGTCTTGTCATTCAGATGCTGGATAAAAGCGCCAGGGTCCTTCTGGTCGGCAAAAGCCACGTTGATGTTATGGTTGCCGAGTACGAAGTTTTCCTGATACCCGTTGGCAAACGGGGTAATGCCGGCCGCCTTCAGCTTCTTGCACGCCTCTTCAAGCTCGCTGAGCGTGGTCGGACGCTGTGTGATGCCCGCCTTCTTGAACAGATCCTTGTTATAAATGAAGCCGTACCCTTCCAGGTTCATCGGCTGCCCGTACAGCTTGCCGTCCTTGGTCATCGGCTCTTTGGCGATGTCCTTCACATCCTTGACCCAAGGCTGATCGGACAAGTCCTCCAAATATTCCTGCCACATGTCCATTTCGGCATACCCGCCGATATTGAAAATGTCCGGCTCTTTCGAAGCTGCAAATTTGGACCGGAGCGAGGCGCCGTAGTCGCTGCCCCCGCCGACGGTCTGTATATCCAGCTTGATCCCCGGATGGGACTGTTCATACTCCGCTTTTAGTTTATTTAATGCATCCGCAATTTCCACCTTGAACTGAAAAATATGAATGGTCTTGACCCCGCCGCTGCCACTTCCGCTGCCGCATCCGACCAGCAGGGCGAACGAGGCCAGCAGCACGCCAAGGCGGGCTCCAACGGCATAGGCCTTTTTCTTCATGCCGCATAACCTCCTTTATGGAATATACTTGAGCTGCCGGGACGGGCTGGGGCTGGGTTCAGCCCTTCACCGATCCCTGGGCGATGCCCTCGATAATGTACTTCTGCATGGCCAGGAAGAAGATGACGATCGGCGTAATGCCGAGCACCAGCGCGGGCAGGGCCAGATCCCACTGCTTCGTAAACTGGCCGAAAAACGCATAGGTCGCGATCGGGATCGTCTGCCGCGACGGGCTCTGCAGAATGAGCGACGGCATCAGGTAATCGTTCCAGATCCACAGCGCGTTCA
The DNA here is from genome assembly GCF_040546645.1 of Paenibacillus sp. OAE614. NCBI lineage: Bacteria > Bacillati > Bacillota > Bacilli > Caryophanales > Paenibacillaceae > Paenibacillus > Paenibacillus sp. OAE614. Next base: position 6,221,551 of record NZ_JBEPOD010000001.1, read on the forward strand.
GGATGATGACGGTGACGATGATCGGCTGCATCAAGGGCAGAACGATGCGGAAAAAGATACCGTACGTGGAGCAGCCATCAACGCGGCCCGCCTCCTCGATCTCCCGCGGCACCGATTTGACAAATCCGTGGAACAGAAATACGGACAGCGGCGCGCCAAATCCGAGGTAGCAGATGATCAGCCCGGTTCTCGTGTCCATCAAACCGAGCGTACTGACGACCTTAACGAGCGGGATCATGATCGATTGGAACGGAATGACCATCGCGGCGACAAACGCAGCGAACAGCAGCCGGTTGAACACCGTGTCCCTGCGCACCATCCGGTACGCCGCCATCGAGCTGATCAAGGCCAACAGCACGTTGCTGATAACCGCGATCAGCAGGGAATTGCCGAACACTTTCGGGAAGGCGGTAATTTTCCACGCCTGTGCATAGTTGTTCCATAGAAAGGCATGCGGCCAGCCCGCGGAGTTGGTCAGAATATCGCCGAAGGACTTGACTGAATTGACGAGCAGAAAGTAGAACGGCACCAGGAACACCAGGGCCAGCAGAATCATCAGCAGCTCAAGGATCAGCCGTTTGGCGCGATACCCGCGGCTTGTGCTTGCGCCGGCTCTTGGGCTTGGTCCTCGGTTTGTGCCTGTGTTCGTGCTTGTGTGCATCATACTTCCACCTCCTTGCGCTTCGTGGCGCGCACTTGAAGGATCGAAATCAGGGCCACGACGATAAAGAAGATAATCGCCTTCGCCGAGCCCATGCCGAAGCGGCTGATGTTAAACGCCTCATTGTAAATGTTCAGCGCGACGGATTCGGTTGACTTGAACGGACCGCCCTTGGTGAGCGACAGATTCAGGTCAAAGAGCTTGAACGACCAGGAAATGGCGAGGAACAGACAGACCGTCACGGCCGGCATGACCAGCGGAACGGTGATCTTCCGGAGAACCTGTCCCCTGGATGCACCATCGATTTGAGCGGCCTCAATGAGGCTTTTCGGCACATTGTTCAGCGAGGAAATGTAGATGACCATCAAATAGCCGGCGTTCTGCCAGACAAAGACGATAACGACTGCCCAGAAGGCCGTCGCCTCGGTGCCGAGCCAGGGCAGCTTGAAGAAGGAGAGCCCGGTGGCCGCACCGACAGAAGAAAACCCTTTCACGAAGATGAACTGCCAGATAAATCCGAGCAGCAGCCCCCCGATGACATGAGGCACAAAAAACACGGTCCGCAGCACATTTCGCGTCAGCAGCGACCGCGTCAGCACATAGGCGAGAATAAAACCGAGCACATTGGTTAGGATGACTCCAAGTACGGTAAATTTGACGGTAAACCAGAACGAATTCAGAAACGCCGGGTCTTCCGTGAAAATGTGGATATAATTGCGGAAGCCGACCCAGCCCGCATGCCTCGACACCCCGTTCCAGTCGGTAAACGAATAATACAGTCCTAAAAGAAAGGGAACGACAACAATGACGAGGAAGCACAGGGCCGACGGTCCGACAAAAATGAGCTGCTGCAGCAGCTGGGACGATTTTTTCGAGTTCATGCCCTCACTCCTTACACTTTCATGGTTTTTCATTTAATTACCTATATCGACAAGGATTGAATCTGCATCATTTTGTTCTTTTTGGGACAAATTCGGGTATATTTGTAGGGGAAAGGCCGCTTTGCGGCAAGGCGCAGACATCACTTCAGGAGGCTGGTACGATGCTTAGAAGCAATCCGTATAAATGGTGGAACTGGCTCGCGTTCGTCGCCGCGATGGTGGTCAACGCGCTGGCCAATACTGCTGTACTCGGGGGAAAAACGACAGGGGAAATATCGGACCAATACCCAACCATGATCACGCCCGAAGGGTATGCTTTTTCCATTTGGTCCTTAATTTATGTACTGCTGCTTGGCTTTCTTCTCTATCAAAGCGGACGGGTCACCGAAACCCGGGATTCGGTCCGGTCCATCGGTCCGTGGTTTATCATCTCCTGCGTGCTGAACATCGCGTGGCTGCTATTGTGGCAGTATGAATATATCGAGCTGTCGCTCGTCGCTATGGTGCTGCTTCTGCTCTCGCTGTTTGTCATCTACCGGCGGACGCGCAGCATCTATTATCCGACATCCGGAGAAATGTGGCTTATCAAGCTTCCCTTCAGCCTGTATTTCGGCTGGCTTAGCGTAGCCGTCATTCTTAATATCGCGATCGTGCTGAAAAAGAACGGTTGGAACGGCTTCGGATTGAGCGAGCTGGTGTGGGCCGTGGTTTTCCTGCTCGCCGGTGCACTGGTCGCCATTCTGGTCAGCTACCCTTACCGGGACAGCATCTATCCGCTGGTCTTCGTATGGGGCTATGTCGCCATTGCCCTGGAGCAGCAGGATCAGGTAGAGCGGGCGTTTATAGCCGCACTCATCCTGGCGATCATTCTGTTCGTCTATGCGATCTATCTTTTCTTCGCCCGGAGCCGGGATCGGGACTGAATGTAACCCCGCAAAGCGCGCCCTCAGCTTCGGCGTATATCCAGTATTTTGCGTGGAGACCCGAGATATAAACAACACAAAAAAGCCGGGCTTTGCACAACGGGGCGGCACCCCGGGCAAAGTCCGGCTTTCTATAGGATATGTAGCTTCCGATCTATTTAACGGCGGCAATCGTCTCGATTTCCACCAATCCGTCTTTCGGCAAGCGTGCGACCTCAACAGCGCTGCGTGCAGGGTAAGGCTGGGTGAAGAAGGAGCTGTAAATCTCGTTGACCGCAGCAAAATCGTTCATGTCTTTCAGGAACACGGTCGTCTTGACCACTTGATCCAGGCTGCTCCCTGCTGCTTCAAGAATCGCCTTCACGTTGTTCAGAGCCAGGCGGGCCTGCTCCTGAACGCCGCTGCCGAACTCACCGGTCGCCGGGTCGAGCCCCAATTGTCCCGATGTGAAAATAAAGTCGCCGACCTGAACGGCCTGGCTGTAAGGTCCGATCGCTCCTGGCGCGGACTCGGTCGAAATCACCTTTTTACTCATGGAAATCACCCTTTCGTCTTCGTACTATCCTTCTCATTGTAAACAGAGGTTGGCCAAGTTGCAATACGGCACCGCGCTGCTCCAGGCGTGCGGCTGCCTCGTTTGCATGCTGCCCGTCACCAACCTTCTCCAGCTCTGGCTCCGGGGACCGCTCAGCGTATATGAGCAGCGGAAGGACGGTTATTCCAGGCCCGGAACCGTTCCGGTGCGTCCCGGAAGCAGCGCTTTCTGCTCCACTCCGCCGGCGGATGGGGTGATTTCCAGGGTGGCACATTCCTCCGCTTCGTTGGCCAGCGGCAAATAGAGCGAAAAACAGCTGCCCCTCCCCACTTTGCTCTCCAGCCGGATAAACCCTCCCAGCAGATGCGCCAGGTCCCGGCTGATCGAGAGCCCGAGGCCCGTCCCGCCGTATTTCCGGCTGATGGAGCCGTCCGCCTGGGCGAACGCTTCAAAGATCCGCCGCTGCTGCGGCGGCGAAATACCGATACCGGTATCTTGAACGTCGAACACGATCCATGAGCCCACAAGCTTTCCCTCCGGGTTATGCTCCGCACGGATGACGAGGCTCACCTTTCCCTGATGGGTAAACTTGAAAGCATTGGACAGCAAATTCCTCAAAATCTGCTGCACCCGGCTCGGATCGGTCCGGAACGTTTCCGGAAGCGAGGGGTCCAGCTTGATGGAGAAGCCGACGTTTTCTTTTTGGGCGACCAGTTCAAAATGCATTTGCAGCAGCTGCGGAATTTCGCTGATATTCATCTCTTCACGCATGATTTCCAGCCGACCGGCCTCCACCTTCGACAAGTCCAGAATATCGTTGATGATGCGCAGAAGCTCATAGCCCGACTGGTGGATAATTTCACCGTACTCGGCCATTTCCTCCTTGGTGCGGCTGTCGTCGTTGTCGCTGATCAGCTCGGCAAAATTGATGATGCTGTTCAAGGGAGTGCGCAGCTCATGGGACATGTTCGCCAGAAACTCCGTCTTGTAGCGCGAGGACCTCGCCAGCTCTTTGGCCCGTTCCTCCAGCACGCGCTTGGCCTGATGCAGCTCTTCGGCCTGGGCCGACAGCAGCACGTTGCTTTGTTTGAGCTGGATGTTGCGGGCTGCTTCAAGCTGAAAATCGCGGAGGATCAAAGAAAAGATCAAACTCAGCAAGAGGGTGAGCGGAAGCGTGGCCGGCATGATCGTTTCAAAATAATGAGCGGCAGGAATAACCCCTAAAAAGGCAATATCGATACAATTCAGTACGTTCAAGACCAGAATGGCCAGGAAGCCGCGGGTCACAAGACTGAACCCCTTGCGTCTCATCCAAATATTGAGCAGTGCCGCCGCAGCGCCCAAAATGCACAGATTGAACAAACCGGCGACCGAGGCCTCGTTCACGCCGAACGTAAGGCGCGCGAATCCGATGCCGATGCCGATAATGACCAGCGTCACCGGCTCTGCGTAAGCAACCGTCGCAATGATGAGGGGTATGATCCGGAGATCGAAAATCACATTTTCGCTAAGCTTGTATCCGAAAACCATGCTCAGCCATCCGCAAAAGATGATCAGCAGCACCGAGCAGGTGTATTTCACATGTTTAGGGGCACGGGCAAGTCCATATTTGTAGACCAGGTTGGCCAAGTAGGCAGCCGCTATGAGCAGGGCTGTGTTACCAAGAAATATTTTACAAAAATCCATGTACTCACTCCTGAAGATGGATATTAGCCGTGCTCTCTTATCATATCATGGCAGATCCATATATCCAGAATTTATATATAACGATGCCGGGCTAAACCGTGATTGCCGCGGCAGCCCGCCGAAGCTGGGGGATTCTGGCTGATTTTGCGGCCCATACCGGGTAAGTGGGGAAACCTTCTTGTGGGTAAACCGGTCAGACCTTTGAGGTAATGGCGTGCTTGAAGTCATCCAGGTGAGGGCAGGGCGTACTTGGGTTAGTTAGGTGAACACCCGAAAGAAGCGCAGCGCTCCCCGGTTGCCGGAGATTCGCTGCGCCTTTTGTTATTTCCACATGCCGGCCGCAGGACGAAGAGGCCTACAACTGACGCGAACGCGTCCAGTCATGGTACTCTTTTTCCGCGGCGTCCTTGGTATGGCCATAGCGTTCCTGAAGCTTGCCGATCAGCTTGTCCTTTTCGCCGTCAATTTTATCCAAATCGTCATCCGTCAGCTCGCCCCACTGCTTTTTGGCTTCGCCTTTCAGTTGATTCCATTTTCCCTTGAATACGTTATGATCCATGAGGATCAGCTCCTCTCGGTATAAGTTGTTGGTCGGCGGAATCTATTCGCTCCGCCTGTAGTTCTTTATTACCCGCAGGAACGCGGGCTGAATCCAACGAGCACCAGCAATGCTGCCCCAGTCTTCATAGCATAAACCGGTGCGAAAAAGATTTTAACCAACATATTGATCACCTATTGCATTAAGTGTATTAAGTGATATAATACACTTAAATCACATAAGTGACCTGAACGTTTGCGCTTATGCCGAGAAGGAAAGCTGTGCTTCAAGACCAGCAGAGCTTTTAGGAGGGAAGGCCATGGAAGACCAACAGGTTGGCCCGCTGCGGTTCCACATCGACTTCAGCCAACCTTTATATGAACAAATTCTGGATCAGGTGCGCAGCGCCATTGCCAAAGGAGAGATTGGATTGGGAGACAAGATGCCTTCTGTGCGCGAGCTGGCTCAAGAGCTTCGGGTGAACCCGAACACCGTCATGCGGGCTTATCAGGAGCTTGAACGGGACGGACTTACCGAGAAACGGCGGGGTCAAGGAACCTTTGTCACCTCTTCCCCGGAGCATGTCCGGTCGTTCCGAACGGCGCTCGCGGCCAAATATATCGACAGTTTTATGGATCAAATGGAAAGCCTCGGACTAACCTGGAACGATATCCAGTCCTATATTGAACAAAAATACGACGCGGAGGAAGGAGGATCCATGCGATGACGGCACCGATACTGCGATGTGAACAAGTAAGCAAGGCCTATGGGAAGAAGCAGGCGCTAAACGGGCTGAACATCACCGTTCCCGAAGGGCGGATCACCGGTATTCTGGGCCCGAATGGCTGTGGAAAATCCACGTTATTCCGGATGCTTACCGGCCTCGTCCGGCCAGACCGGGGCACCGTGGAAGTGCTCGGCTCGAAGCCCGGCTGGGAAACCAACCACCACATTGCCTACCTCCCCGACCGGGCCCGCTGGTATCCGAACCATACGGTGCGGCAGGCGTTCGAATGGGGAGAGTCCTTCCTGCCTCGCTTCTCGATGGAACAGGCCATCCGCCTGGCGGATTATATGGATGTTGAACTGGATGCGAGAATCGGCGGAATGAGCAAGGGCCAGGAAGCCCGCGTTATGCTGATTCAGTGCCTTGCCCGGGAAGTGTCCCTCATTATTCTCGACGAGCCTTTTACCGGCATCGACGTCATGTCACGGGAGGCGATTGTGGCCGGCATCATCGACTACCTCGAGGACAGCGGGCAGTCCGTCCTGATCAGCACCCATGATATTCAGGAGGTTGAAGGGTTGTTCGATTACACGGTCATGATGAAGCAGGGTCAGGCGATCTGGTCCGGCGATACCGAAAGCTTGAGGGCGGAATACGGTTCACTGCGCGATGTATTCCGTAAAATGTACGCAAAGGAGTGGCAGCGTTGATGTCATCAGGCACGTTTATGGACCTTGTCCAGCATGAGTTTATGGTGCGGGGCAGTTGGAGAAAACTGAACCGCGTCCGCTTATCCAGAAGCTGGTGTGTCGCTTATATCCTGATTGTTGCCGCAGCGGTGGTCATCGTCACCACTTATCTGGCGGCACGCAACGACCTGGAACTGAGCAGCTTCTGGTATATGACGCTGGCGTTCCCTTACTGGATCTTCTTCCTGGGATACGGCGCTGTAAAAAGAGAATGGTCCAACGATACGTACGGCTGGTGGCTGACGCTCCCGATCCCGAGATTTCGCCTTATTGCCGCCAAATGGCTCGGTAACTGCCTGAAGGTATGGATCGCAATGATCGCCATTTATATCGCCTTATCGGCGTACGTGCTTATTCTGACCTCGGCCATCGATCATTACACCTACGACATGGCCGTCTCCTTTATGATTACGGGCATTAACTGGCTGACCGTCGTCGCCGGCCTGACCCCATTCATCATAGCCGCAGGCATGCTGACCATTAGCGTCATGTACAGCACCGCCAAGCCGCTGACGCCGCTGCTCTGGATTCTGTTTATGGGAGGCTTCAGCATCGTATACTCCAACATGAACGAGTATTTGCTGCCTGAAGGCCGGCTGGAAACCGCAGGACCGGCGACGTTCTTCCCCTTTCCATGGGAGCTTCCGGCAATCATCATCGGCAGTTGGGCGGTAGCCTATGGCCTGATCCGGGCGGTGACATACGTCATGGATAAAAAGCTGGATCTGTAGCAAGTTCAAAACGCTTTTCTTCTATAAACTTAACGGGATATTCAACGTGGCCGCCGGAAGCCTTTCGTTCATCCGCACGAGCCGGTACAGCCGGCGGCCCGTCATTTTGCAAACATGCTGCTTCACAAAACTTAAGCGGATGCTTCCGATGCTAGTTTTGCTGCGACGATTTTGCTTTGAGGTTCTGCTTCACAAAACTTAAGCGGATGCTTCCGGTGCTAGTTTTGCTGCGACGATTTTGCTTTGAGGTTATGCTTCACAAAACTTAAGCTTATGCTTCCGATGCCAGTTTTGCTGCGACGATTTTGCTTTGAGGTTATGCTTCACAAAACTTTTAGGAGGTTGTCCCTATGATCCAAACGACGGCTCGCAACAACGCCGAATCCAATCATACTTCTTATAACAACGATTATATGCTAGAAGTTTCCCAGCTCCGCAAATCCTATCCGAAGAAACAGGCGCTCCAGGACGTGAGCTTCTCTCTGAAAGCCGGCACTTCGTTTGGCTTCCTCGGACCGAACGGTGCGGGAAAGTCCACCACGATGAAAATTTTGACCGGCATTGTCCAGGCCGACAGCGGCTCCGTCCGGCTGCTCGGCAAGGAGGCGACCAAAAATCCGGACGCCGTATCGAAATATATCGGCTACGTCCCGCAGGAAATTACGCTGTACGATAAGCTGTCCGCTTATGACAATCTGGAGTTTTTCGGCGAGGCTTACGGCGTCCGGGGCAAGATGCTGAAGCAGCGCATTCACGAGGTGCTGACCCAGACCGGTCTGCTGGACCGGGCCAAAGAGGAAGTCGGCACGTTCTCGGGAGGCATGAAGCGCCGGATTAACATCGCCGCCGCGCTTCTCCACCGTCCCAAGCTGCTGATTCTCGACGAGCCGACGGTTGGGATCGATCCGCAGTCGCGGAACCACATCTTCGAAATGATCCGCGACCTGAACCGCGAAGGCGTGACGATCATCTACTCCACCCACTACATGGAGGAAGTCGAAGCGCTGTGCGATGAAGTGGCCATTATGGATCAGGGCACGATCAAGGCGATGGGCCCGCTCGGAGAACTGCTGGAGAATTACGGACAGAAGGCCATTTATGTGGAAATTGCAGGAGCCCATCACCTCCCGGAAGACCCGGATGTAACCGCGGTCCGCAAGGAAGGCTCCGGATACGTGCTGGAAACGGAAAATCTGCATGGCGTGATGCAGCGACTGCTTCGCCTCGCTTCCCAGCACAACTGGGACGTGAAGCAGCTGGAAATCGTCCGTCCTTCGCTGGAGAACGTATTCCTGCGGGTAACCGGTACCGCGCTCCGGGATTAATTCTTTCACAAGCTTCCCTCTCACTCATTAAGGTGATAAATCGTTCATCGTATGAAACAAACAAAGAAATTAACAAGCAAAGGAGCAAAACCCATGAGAGCCATGATTATCAAAGAATTGCGCCTGATCCGCAAAGACCGCAAAAGCTTCTTCTTCCTGCTGCTGATGCCAATCCTGTTCATCGCTATGTTCGGTACGATTTTCAACAGTGCCGGAGGCGACAGTTCCTCCGTATCCATCCGCACGATCGACCAGGATCAATCCGCCGCGTCCCAAGCCTTTGTGAAGCAAATGCAGGGGATTATGGACGTGAAGCTGGAATCGGCATCCAGCCTGGACGACCAGGTCGACAGAATGAAGCAGGGCCAGTTCTCGGCCATGCTCGTCATTCCCGCCGGATTCGAAAAAGCTATGAAGAAAGGCAGTCCCGCGGATATCCAGCTGTACCAGGATCCCACCGCACAGACCGAGCTTGCGCCGATTCAGGCGATCCTCAGCAGCATTTCCAGCCAATACCGCGAGCAGAAGCTGACGGATGTCCTGCTGGCCAAGGGAGATTCCAAGGAGCAGGCAGAGCAGGCGCTGGCCTCCCCGATCCAGATTAAAGATGTGGCGACGACGTCCGACCATATCAGCTATATGGACTCCATGGTCCCCAGCATGACCGTTATGTTCGTCTTCTACATTATGATCACGATGGCCCGCCGCTTCTTTGACGAAAAAAAGACCGGCCTTCTGTCCCGCATTCGCAGCACGCGCGTAAAGCCGCTGCAGTACCTGGTCGGGATGTGGGTGCCCTTCATCCTGACGGTTATCGCCCAGTGTGTCGTCCTGTTCGCCTTCGGCCACTTCGTCTATGATGTGAAGCTTGGCGACGTCGCCGCCCTTACCCTGATTGTGCTCAGCCTCAGCATCTGCGGAACCGGCATCGGGCTCGGCTTATCCTTCCTGGTGCCCGGCGAGGGAGCCGCCATGGTCATCACCCAGGTCATTGCCATGGGCGGTGCCATGCTGGGCGGCCTGTGGGTACCGTCCTACCTGCTTCCGCAATCCGTACAGACCGTCGGGCACTTTCTGCCGCAGTACTGGGCGCTGCACTCGCTGCAGAACATTATCGCCCATGGCGCCCATCTCGGTGACGTCGCGGGACCTGCCCTTATTCTCCTGACGTTCGGGGCCGCCGGCCTCCTGGTTGCATTCTTCCGTCTGCCAGGGTTCCTGCGCTCGGCTGCAAACTGATTCTTTATCAACGTTCAAAACGACGAAAAAACCTCCCGGCCGGAAGTCATCCTTCACGACCGGGAGGTTTTCTTGCTCTCCGATCCTTGGTCATCGCTTATGTATCGTCGCCTGCCGCTTTTCCCAACCTTTGATTTCTCATATAGTCGACAAAAATGCGGGCGTATTCCGGATCCCACTGCGTCCCTCCGCCCTCTTCGAGAATGGACAGCGCCTTGGCGACATCCATGCCTTTACGGTATGGCCGATCCGAAGTCATCGCATCAAAGGCGTCGGCTACGGCGATAATTCTCCCGAGCAGCGGGATATCGTCCCCGGCCAGTCCGTCCGGATACCCTTTCCCGTCATATCGCTCATGATGGGACCTTACGCCGGGAAGGAGCGGCGCCATGGCATCCTTCGGCTCGATCTGCTTCAGAATCGTCTCGCCAAGCACCGGATGGGCCTTGATTTGGTCGAACTCCTCTTCCGTCAGACGCCCTTCCTTCAACAGCACGGTGTCCCGGATGCCGATTTTCCCGATGTCATGCAGCAGTGCCGACTGGCGGATCACGTTGATATCCTCCTCGGTCATCCGGCTGAGCCGCCCGATCAGCTCCGAATATTCGGCCACCCGCAAGGAATGCCCTGCCGTGTAGGCGTCTCTGGCATCGAGCGCAACGGCGAGGGTCACAAAGTAGCTGTCCAGCATCGCCCGGGTCTGGGTTTCACGCGATTGAAGCGCCCGAACCATCATGTTGAAGCCGGTGGCCAGCCGGGAAAACTCGTCCGAATACACGTTTTGGACCGTCTTCAGCCGGCCGTCCTTGACATGATTCATGGCGTCGTACAGATGGGAGATCGGCCGCTCCACCTCATGGGTCAACAGCCTGGCACCCGTATACGTAAAAATGATGTCGACCAGCAGGATCAGCCCCGCCCAGCCCCAGTACCCGGTCATCATTTCCTCGTTTAAATTGCCCAGCCGAATCTGGGCAGCCAGGGTGAACAGCAGGAGCGGCGAGGTACCGATCAGCATGGCACTGAGCAGAAACTTCGGACGGATAGACAAGACGACATGCCCCTCCGGATTCAGCTCAATGCGGTGCGTTTCCTGGGCGAGCCGGTGAAATTCCTCCATCAGCGGCCGGACCGTCGCCGTCGTCAGGAAAAACTCGATCATCGCATGCATGCTGGCTACGAGGAAGGCGCCGGCTACCGCAGCCGCAACATAGATCGGCGGGAAATGAAGAAGGCCACGGCTCATCTGCCACAGCGTCAAGCCGGCCGCAGGTATGGCAAGCCCGAGGAAATGCGGGACCAGAATCCGGAACACCGCCAGTTGCGGCAGCTTATGTGCCTGCCGGTAGGCTGTTTCAATGGTCTGAACCGTACAGGTCCGGCAGAACAAACCCTGCCGGATCGGCCGAACGTGCCGCGTGAATACCCAGGATTCCACCGCGACCATGACCGCCATGGAGCAAGCAAAGATGATCGCCAGCCGTTTGATCTCCTGCGGAGAAATGCTGATCGTGGTCAGAACGAGAGCGCTGCCCACGATCCATACCGCGAATAGCGATCCGAAAATATAATTCCGTACCAATTTGTTCCGAAAAGCATAATACAGGGCAACCCCCTGCAAACGGGTAGAATCGGTATCCATAAGCCAGCCTTCCTTTTTCATCAATATAGGCCGTTCGGCGCAGCACTATTAAGAATATCGGTTATTTCATCCCAAAATGTGACATGAACCTGCGACAAAAACCAACTTTTATCATAAAATCCCTCCATATGAAATGGTGCTTTTGCACATTTATACAAGTCTGGTGGGCGATATAATTTCCTATTGCATTTATAAATAATATGTGATATATTATATTAATATAACTTCATTTAACCCTTTTCGTTCCCCGCAAGAAAGAATAAATCTTCAACCTCGAAGACTTAATTTCCTATTTTGAAATAACCCAATGCGAAGTATGAGATTTAAGGATGCTATTTCTGATTCACGCTGGCGCGGTCATCGGAGCCGCAAGGACAAAAGAGAGGCAGGGCTTTTGTTGTTTTGGAAGTCATTATTCTGTTAACGAACTAGAACAAGGAACCAGACTGCAGCCTTGAACGGCTGTCAGGGGTTAAATATATGAGGCGGCCGCAGCGCCGCCAAAGCCAAACCCCCCGGAGAAATGTCCGGGGGGTTATCCATATTTTCCAATGTATTTACGGCCTACTGCCACTTCCTTCTCTCGTCAGGAGGCTTAGCCGGCTTTGCTGTATCCGCGCAGCGACTCCGCATGCTTCATCGATTCAATGAGCGCGATCGGGTTATTGTCCATGCCGCCCGCATTGACCCGGTATCCCATGTACTGCCCGGGGCCGTCGATTCCCGGTTTGACAGTAAAGACTACCTGAATGCCGATATGGCGGCAGATGCCCAGCACCTGCTGCGTATAGCCGCCGTAGGGAAAAGCGAGAATGTCGCGGCGGTTGCCGATTTCATTCCGGAGGATTTGATCCGCCCGGGTTAAATCACCCTTCACCCGCCGGATATACTCCTGCTCCGTCTCCACATGCCCGGTGGTTTTGTTATGCTCCGGTCCCATCAGCATCGGCTCCAGCCTGTCATGGGTTTTCCCCTCGGGGCGAACATAAGCGTAAGCGTGCGAATCAAACGTATGGCTGTAAAAGTCGATACCGCTTCGGTGCATGAGCTTGACTTGGGCCCAGGTCAACTTTGGCAGTCCGGGATGCTTCGGATTTCCCACCGTCGACACGATCAGAAAATTCGTTGCCGGCACGTGGTACTTCTTCAGGATCGGGAACACATTGGTATAGAACGTCTCATAGCCGTCGTCAAACGTCATCAGCACGGCGTTGTCCGGCACCGGCTGATGCCGGGTGACGAAGTCAGCGTACTGCTCCATCGTAATCCAATGGAATCCGTTCGCCTTCATGGTCTCGAGCTGCTCCTCGAATACAGCGGTATCCAGACTCTTGTCATTGATCGGACGCGGGGAGACATCATGGTACATCAGCGTGATGACTTTGTTTTTATAATACACCGCACCTGGCGTCGGTCTGGTGGAAATAAAGCTGTAAGCCGGAACACCGCCCTCTTCCTTTTTGATGTGAGGCCTTCCGGGATAACGAACCAGATGATACACATAAGGGCCCTGCCTCCAGACGAAAAATGCCGCGAACAGCACAAGCACGGAAAAGGTGCAGTAGAGGACAATTTTTTTTCTCAGCATCACGTTCCAATCCCCTTCGTTCCATAAATTCACTTGCAGAGGGATGCATTCCCCGCCCTATAAACATACTCTGGAAACAAGGAGTGATGCAAATGCCAAAATACCGGATCATCGTCGACCTGTCGGAACGCATGTTATATTTGCTGGACGGCGATCAGACCGTCAAATCCTATCCCGTAGGCATCGGAAAAATGTTGACGAGAACCCCGACCGGAGAATTCACGATCGTCAATAAGCAGGAAAATCCGGGCGGACCGTTCGGGGTGCTGTGGATGGGCCTCTCCAAGCCCCATTATGGCATTCATGGAACCAACGATCCCGCCTCCATCGGACGGGAAGTCTCCCACGGCTGCATCCGGATGCACAATGAGGACGTGCTGGATTTGTCTTCCTACGTTCCTGTGAATACAAGGGTGACCATCCGGCCGTAATGGCTGTAAGTGCCGTCAGTCTTGATCCGAAACGACCTTGATTCCCTTCTCTTTGCGGTACTGGATCACCAGCTGCCGCCAGAAATCATAACTTCCCGTTTCATCTGCAATATAAGGCTTGTAATAGCGGTAAGCCTCCTTTGCCCAGTCCGGGCAGGGCATGCTTAACAGCGCCTGCTGCTGCTTGATCCATTCCGCCTGCTTCGCAACCATGTTCTGCAGCTCGCTAAATGCCGCCTTTTCCTCAGGGGTCATATGCGCCCCCTCCTTCCAGGCATCGTATTGGTCCAGGTTATACTGGTCAATAATCCGGATTAGCTTATCTGCGTACTCCGGGTCCGTGGCATAACCGGCGGCGCCGATCGCGGCGGCGGCCGATCGCCCGTCCGTGCGGAGCGCGCCGGCATACTTGTCACGGTCCCAGGACACGCCGTTCACCAGCAGGCTTGAGTGATCGGCCACCGATTCGGCCCAGCTGTTGTACGCGCGGAAGTCGGCTATCACCCGGCCGGCCACGCCGCGAACGTACTCGGTGGTCTGCAGGCGCATGCTCCCTGCGGTGCCCTGTCCCTTGATGCCGAACAGATTGTTGGCCTTCACCGCCAGCTCGCTCGTGCCCCAGGCGGATTCGAGGGCTGCCTGGGCGATCGTGAGCGATGCCGGCACGCCGGACTGCAGCTGATCGAATTCAGCCAACGGTGCCATGATGGCGATAAAGTTTTGTTTCTTCATAATCCTCCCTCCCAACCCTCTGGTACATACAATGCTGACCGCTTGCTAACAGCCTGGACGCGGCTGCGCCCCACGTCTTCAGAGCACCTGCGTCACGTAAAAATCTCCGGACCGCTCCGGTATGAAGCATTTGCCTAATTCTTCACGGCTTCTTACAATAAGAACATATGTAACGCTTGGAGGGTGGATGTATGAAGCAGGCAAAAGCAGATCATTTTATCATCAATCAGGAGTGGGTTACCCCGGAAATCCGTGCCGTTCAGGCCGGTCCGGAAGATGTCGCGGCCGCGCAGGGACTGCTGTTTCGAACGGCGCAATGGCTTCAGAGCATAGGCTCCAAGCAGTGGAATCAGCTGCTGAACGGCGAGGACAGGCATCATATCGACGAGGCGGTCCTGCGAGGGGAGGTCTTCCTGTTCAAAAAGGAGGAGCGCCTTGCCGCCATCGTCATCCTCCAGCAGCATGCGAGCGAATGGGACCGCAACCTGTGGGGCGAGGAGGGGCACGATACCTCTGTCTATCTGCACCGGCTTGCCATTGAACGTGAATTCGGGGGGACGGGTCTTGGCAGTGCCATTCTGCACTGGGCCTTGACCGGAATAAGGTTCCAGGGCAAAGACCGAATCCGTCTCGATTGCATCGCCAATAACCCCGGATTGAACCGATTGTACAGCGGGGCCGGCTTTACGCTGAAGGGCCAGCATGAGAGCGGGTTCAATATTTATGAGAAAATGGTGAGGTAGCATCCGCTCCTCAAGCGGATAACTACGCAAAAAAGCCTTCCGGCATGCCGGAAGGCTTTTCTCATATCGTATATAGAACGCAGGTTTTACGAGTTGGTTAATGGGACGATACCGAGGCTACGCCAATCTTGTCGATGATACGCTGACTCTCCGGATTCAATCCCCGGACGGCCACCTTTTTGTCCAGCGCCTCATATTTGGCCAGCACCTTGGACACGGCGTTCACGCCCGACTGGTCCCAAACGTGGGAATGGGAAAAATCAATCGCAATCTGTTCGGGATCCTCCTGGTAATGGAAAAGATGCACAAAATGGTTCATCGTTCCGAAAAACATCTGTCCTTTGATTTCGTACACCTTTACCCCATGCTCATCGATATGGGTCTGCGCTTGAATACGCGCCATTTTCCAGCCAAAATTCAGGGCGCTCAGAATGACTCCGGTCACAACGCCGATCGCCAGGTTGGACGTGGCCACCACGATCACGACGGTCACGACCATGACGATCGTGTCGCCCAGCGGCACCTTGTTCATCGTTCGTAAAGAATGCCAGTCGAACGTGCCCACCGACACCATGATCATAACGCCCACCAGCGCCGCCATTGGCACCTGCCTGACGACATCGCCGAGCACGAGGATCAGGAACAGCAGAAAGGCGCCGGCGATAAAGGTCGACAGCCGGGAGCGGCCCCCCGACTTTACATTGATGACCGTCTGGCCGATCATGGCGCAGCCCGCCATCCCGCCGAAAAAGCCGGTGAGGATGTTGGCGATGCCCTGCCCTTTGATCTCGCGGTTTTTGTTGCTGCCGGTATCGGTCAGCTCATCCACCAGGTTGGCGGTCAAGAGCGTCTCGGTCATGCCAACGACCGCGAGCGCCAGCGCGTAAGGCAAAATCGTCAGGAACATATGAAACGACAAGGGAACCGACGGAACATGAAATGCGGGAAGCGACTGCGTAATGGTACCCATATCGCCAACGGTACGGACATCGGCATGGGTCAGCACCGAAATGATCGTCATGACGATAATGGCGACAAGCGCTGAAGGCACCGCTTTGGTGAGCAGCGGGAACAGATAAATGATCAACAGCGTCGCGGCCACCATCAAGTACATGATCCAGGTAGCCCCTTCAAAATTCGGCAGCTGCGCCATAAAAATAACGATCGCCAGCGCGTTAACAAAGCCCACGATGACCGATTGCGGGATAAATGTGATGAAGCGCCCGAATTTCAGCGCCCCCATGATCCACTGCAGAATGCCGGTCAGCACTGTGGTCGCAAACAAATACTCGATCCCGTACTTGGCAACGATCGGTCCCATCAAGGATGCCATGGCACCGGTGGCCGCCGAAATCATCCCCGGGCGTCCGCCGAAAAACGAAATGCTGACGGCAATCACAAAGGATGCGTAGAGACCGACCATCGGATCCACACCGGCCATAATGGAGAACGCGATGGCTTCGGGAATAAGCGCAAAGGCAACGGTTAGGCCGGACAAAATATCTTTACTGACATTGCTAAAGAAGCCTTGTTTGATCCAATTCAAAAACAAGAAATAATCCCTCCTGTGAATATAAAGTTGTATCTGTATGGCTGATCGTGCTGCTATCCGTTCATGAAATGTTACGAGATGTTCAAGCGGGCTCCCCACTTTCAGGTTCGCCGGGTCCGATGGTTCACTGTTTTTCATTATAGCGTTATAATCGTCTGAACCCAAAACTGCATGTATGCGCTATTTCCCTCTGTATACTGATCCATTCTCCCATTTACTCGTCTATATTTCCTTTTTCAATCCATATGTATATACTGCGGTATCTGCCCTTCTTATGAAATGACGTAAGCCCCGCCGGAGGGCGGGAGCTTCGTTGCCCAAGGATCGCTTGGATCCAAGGATTAGTAGATAAAGGATTTGGTAATGATGACGAGCAGAATAAACAGAACCAGGATGGCTCCCGTTGAGGTAAATGGGTTTCCTACACCACTCATGGTTTCTCCCCCTCTCTCCTGTTTATACTCTATCGTATGCCACGTAAGGCGAATCGGTTTGGACAAATATCATTCAAGTCCATTTGCCCTATGAAAATGCGCGATGTTCCCGAGGTTAAAGGACCTTGCCGCCACAACTCTCTCGAGCTTATCAATGCTGATCCGTGGAAGAAATGATATAGGAAATACCTATAAGTATAATACGGTTTATATATTTCCATAATGAGCGGACTGCCGGTACAATGAAGTCAATTCCAACAATCCACGGGTAAAGGAGAATGGTGATGGACAGATCTGTGATCAAGCTTTTTGACGCCAATGCAAAGGATTATGACCGGCAGCGGAGGGGACTGATTCCCTGCTTCGACGACTTTTATGGGATGGCCCTGTCCCTGGTGGAGTGCGGCAATTCTTCTCCATGTATTTTGGATCTGGGGGCTGGAACAGGCCTGTTCTCCAGCATGGTACTGCTCAAATACCCTGAGGCCCGGCTTACGCTGATGGATTTAAGCGACAGCATGCTGCAGGAGGCCCGCCGGCGGTTCCACGGGGCAACGAATGTAGATTATGTTACCGGGGATTACAGCAGTTATCCGTTTACGCAAACTTACGATGCCGTCGTCTCTTCCCTCTCCATTCATCATCTGTCCCATCCGGAAAAAAGGCAGCTGTTCGCCACGATCCATCGGCTGCTGAATGAAGGCGGCATCTTTGTCAATGCCGATCAGGTGAAGGGCCATACCGACCAGGCGGACGTATATTACCGGAGACGCTGGCTGGAAGAAATCAGGGCAAGCGGTCTGCCGGAAAAGGCCATTCAGGCGTCGATTGAACGCAGAAGCCTGGATATCAACGCTACCGCCGCCGACCAGATGCAGTGGATGGAAGAGGCCGGCTTTGAAGACGTGGACTGTATGTACAAGTATTTGGACTTCGCGGTGTTTTACGGAAAAAAAACAGGGCGGACTTCCTAGTCCCCCTGATTTTCTGTTTAGCGCCGGCTCATTCGGTCAGCCTCTGCCGGAAGCCGTCCATCAGGACGTCCAGTCCGAATTCGAATTCCTCCTGCCATCCGGTACCGGTCGTATGGGAAGCCAGCCGGATCATATTCGGAAACTGCTCCCTTGGCAAACTGCGGAAGAACCGGGCGTACTCCTCGCTGAGCCGAGCCTGGGCTTCCTCGCCGGAACCGGCCATCCCCTTCAGCCGCACCTCCTCGGCCACAAAGCCGAGCACATGGTTCTTCACCATGGATGCCATCCACGGGATGTGACCATCCGCAAATCCGGCCGATGCAAAGATTTGGTACAGTCTTTCAATCTGCAGCAGACGGTGGTACCCCATGGCGATGCCGCCATTGAACAGATCCACCGCATCACGGTAGCGGTGCAGTACGCGCCGGAATGCATGCCCCCACTCGATCAGCTGTTCCTGCCAAGGCAGGTCCGGGTCTGGCCCGTCCATTTCTTCGCTTATTTTATCCCCGATAAGCTGGAGCAGCTGTTCTTTATCCTTCACATGATAATACAGGGAAGCAGTCTTTACCTGGAGCTCATCGGCAATCTTACGCATGCTCAGCTCCTTCAAGCCAAATTCGTTCAACACGCGGAGCGCCGTCCGGACAATCCGGTCACGGTCTAGTGGAATGTGCAGCTCCTCCTGTTCCCCCGTGCCGGAGAAGGGATGCTGAGGCACCGTTCGTTTTCTGGCCATCGAAGAGCCCTCCTTTTCACTTGACAATTATAGCATATGCCATTATTCTAATCCCATTAGATTAATCTAAAACCATTAGATTAATGGGCAGTAGTATTCCGCAACGGAATCAGAACAGCCTAGGCAAAATTTTACGATGTGAAGGGAGTTTTATATGAATTCAATTTATTCGGTGGTCCGGTCCATGAACCGGCACCTGGGTGAAATTTGGGAGGCGATTCTTCAAGAGCATGCGGAGGAACTCAGCAGCATGTTTGCGGAATTCGGCGACCGCGCGTACGGCGTTTATATTCAACAGCTGATGGGTCCGATCTGCGAGGAGGTGCGGAAGTCGGGATACGAGGTCCACGCCGGATTCCGCTTGTCGGAGTCGGTCGAGAACTGGGGCCCGCCCGAGGAGCGTGAGCGATGCGTATGGTATGTGGTCAGAGACGAAACCGGCCATCCGTGCGGCACAGCAGTGCTGCAAATTTTCCATTCTCACGCCCAGTTTCATCTCCCGCAGCCGCCACGCCTTTTAGCCCTGGAAGAAACGGAGCAAGAAGCCATTCTCCAAGCACTCTGCACCACAGGCGTGCGCCTAAGCGGACTGCCCCAGCGTTACCGTCATTCCGCAGGCGACGAGCCGCTGGAATGGGAATACGGGACGGACGCGGGGCTGCTCGAATACGTGCAATCATACCGCGGCCACACGGCGGTGGACTTTAATTATGCGCTGTCCTCGTGGGGGCGCCATGGCTGGGAGCTTGTACAGATCGTGCCGCATCAGGACCGCCTGATCGGTTTTTTCAAGCGTCCGGTTCACCTCGCCGGCGAAGGGCAATAACAGCAAAAAAACACCCCCGGCGCTTGTTGTGAACAAGCATCTGAAGGTGTTCGATTAATGGCGGTGAGCGATACCCGTTACACCGCGGGCTGCCGCTGCTGCTTTACCGCATCAATCGTCGCATGGATGATCACGCGCAGCGCCCGCAGCATCATTTCCTGCGGCAGCGAAGGCAGGCCCGGCTTCTGCAGCGCCATTTCCGTGGAGGCCGGAAAATGGACAAAACCCGCCAGCGTGGGCAGCTTCTGCTCACGGATATAATCCAGCACGGCGTACATCGTGTTGTTGCAAATAAACGTGCCGGCCGACTCGGACACGGCAGCCGGAATCCCCTCCGCCTTCAGCCGGTTCACGGCCTCACGGATCGGCAGCCGCGAGAACAATCCGTCCGGTCCTGCCGGATTAATGGGCAAATCCTGCGGTCTCTCCCCTTTATTGTCGGCGTATGCCGCTTCCGGCGCCACGCCCTTGACGTTCACCGCGATCCGCTCCGGCGTTACCGCCGTCCGGCCTGCGGCCAGGCCGCAGCAGATTACGGCGTCCGGCTGAAAGTCACGGACTGCCTCAAGCAGCCTTTCGGCACATTCGTCATAATGGACCGGAAGCAGAACCGTCCGGATCTCGGCCTCCGCAAACGTCTCCTCCCGGATATCCCGCACGAGCTGCTCCGTCGGATTGACCGCATTTCCGCCAAAGGGCTCAAATCCTGATACCAGTATTTTCATGAAGCTTCTCCTCCCGGCAAGTCTTTCCTTCCATCATATCAAACGGGACAGATCGTTCCTACCCGAAATCACGCCGCCAAGACGGGATGCTGCTTCTATACGGATTTATTTATATACGGAGACACCGGAATTTGGCAAAAAAGACACCCTGCCCGGCAGCTGCAGGCTGCACGGCAGGGTTCCCGTCTACAAATTATATCCGCCGCTGTTCGGCTTGGTCGGGTTGGAGATAATCCCCAGCGTCGCCAAAATTCCGAGCACCAGGTCTGCGGCCGCCACGAGCTCTTGCCGCTTCATATCCGACAGTTCAAACGCGCCTGTGAGATGGCCGATCAGCTGCACCAGCAGAAGCACCTGCGAGACCATACTGATCCAGAGCGCATAGTTGCGAAACCGTTTCTTCTTGAGCATCATATGACCTCCTTTAAGGTCATATATATTCATCCGCCCAGGCAAACTTGTCCGAAACTTTTACGGGATGGACGAGCGATGCCAGCGATTTTATAGGAGCCCTGAGTCCAAAACCTCCAAAAACGTCTCTTCGGACATCACCCGAATGCCCTCCCGTTCCAGCAGGGCGGTTGTCACCCCACTGCCGGCCACCTTCTCATTGGCGAAGGAACCGTTATAAATCATGGCGCTTCCGCAGGAGGGGCTGTACTCTTTGAGCACCACCATGGACGCACCGACTTCACGGGCTTTTTCCAGCGTCCGGTGAGCCCCCTGAATATACATTCCGCTGACGTCCCGGCCAGATTTCTCAACAACCCTGGCCCGGCCTTCCAGCACGTCCCTCCCATCACCGCCTACGATCTCAGCAGGCTCTCTCGGGGTGACGAATCCCCCCAGCAGTTCGGGGCAGACCGTCACTGCCCTGTTCTGCGCCACCAATTGCTGAATCACGTCATTCAGGCTGTCCGTTCCGTTATAGCGGACTTTCAGTCCGGCCAGGCAAGAACTGACCATAATCACATCGTTCACCTCCTGAACTGTTAATCCGTTTCACGTAAACTATTTATTCGTTCCACGTAAACTATTTATTACTTTAATGAAAGTATACTGCATAAGCCAACTGCTGGGGAGACCCGGCTTCACGGTGTAGGATTTGGCCGAAAAACGAGGAAAGCCCGGGACCAGGCTCCCGGACTTTCCTCGATATCTCTTTTTCCCCTTGCCCCCAAGCGGTGGAGATGTTACATGCTTAACGCCTTTTTCGCATTTTCCAGATCATTGGCCAGGAGCCGCTCCAGGTCGTAAGCAGGGTACATCGAACGCTCCTCCATAAAATCAAAAACCTTGGCATGGAGTTTGATCGCATTGTTCAGATGCTTAACGAAAACCTCCCTTAAGGCCGGTGTTGCCGTTTCCGTAATCGCAAGCGCATAATTGCGAACCCAACCTTTGGCCTTGCCTAGCAAATGGCCGGCATAAAAGCCCGTCATGTCTGCCGCCTCGGCTTTGCCGCCTCTCGCTGCCGGGACCGGTGCTTGCGGGTAAAACTGCAGCAGGTCCTTTATGTTTTGCTCCAGGCTCATAATAGCCTCTTTATACAGGGCGTGCAGCTGCGGATCGGTGACCTTGCCGATGTCCATTTTCAGGCAAATCAGGTCGTTGGACTGTGCTGCTACCAGCTCATGCATTTCCAATGTTTCATGCCATGCTAAGTGTTTCACTTGAGCTTTCTTTCCAGAAGACAATGCAATCCCTCCAATCGATGATGGGATAGCATATGCCCAGGGCGCCCAGAGGGGAAGATGTCTTGCCAAAAAAATTAGGCGCGCTCCCTTTTCCCCTTCTGCCTTCCCTTCCTCCCTCGGACCGAAGCCAGCGTTGCCTGTTCCGGCAGGCGCAGCAGCCTGGACTTGGACACCCCAATCCGCTGCGACACATAGATGCCGGTATGCCCGGAAAAATAATAGCTGACGACGCAGGCGATGAACATGTACACTAAATTCCCCGAACCGAACAGCTCGATCCCCATAATAAAGCAGGCAATCGGGGTATTCGTCGCACCGCTGAACACTGCGATAAAACCGAGGGCTGCCATAAACGGCACCGCTAGATGCAGCAGGCCCGCCAGCGTGCTGCCCAGCGTTGCGCCGATGACGAAGAGCGGAGTCACTTCCCCGCCTTGAAATCCGGCCCCCAGCGTAATCGAAGTGAACACGGTTTTCCAGAGAAACGCCAGCTTTGGCGCCGTCCCTTCAAAAGCATCGCTGATCAGCGGAAGGCCAAGCCCGAGGTATTCCCTTGTGCCGAACGAGTAGACAATGGCAATCAGGATGCAGCCCCCGGCAAAGCTCTTGACCGCTGGATTCCGGAACCAGCCGGTGAACCGCGCCTTCAGCCAATGCGTCAGCTCGCTGAACAAAATGCTGGCCAGGCCGAACACCATCGACGCGAGCACGACCTTCAGCACCGTGATCAGCGTGATCGCTGGAATCGTGTTTACGGAATAATGAATATGATGAATTCCCCAGGCCTTCGTGGTCAAATTCCCGATAAAGCTCGCCACAAAACAGGCAAACAGCGCTTCGTAACGGATCATCCCCAACGCAAGCACCTCCAGCCCGAAGACTGTTCCGGCGAGCGGCGTCCCAAAGACCGAGCCAAAACCGCTGCTGATGCCGCACATTAAAATGATGCGCCGGTCGGCGGGGCTCAGCCGAAGTCTCTTGCCAATCCATTCCGACAGGCTTCCACCCATCTGCACCGCCGTACCTTCCCGTCCGGCCGAGCCGCCGAACCAATGGGTCAGAATCGTTCCGAACAGGACGAGCGGTGCCATGCGCAGCGGAATAGCTCCGCCGCCGTCATGAATCTGCTCCAGTATCAAGTTGTTGCCCTTGGACGCGTCCTTGCCGTATTTCCAATACAGGTAGCTCACCAAGGCTCCCCCAAATGGAAGCAGCCATAGGAGCCACGGGTGCTGCAGACGCTGCTGCGTAACGGCATCCAGCGCTGCCAGAAACAAGGCTGATCCGGAGCCTGTAAGCACCCCCACCAGACTCCCGATGACCGTCCACTTCACGATATAGCCAAGCAGCGCGAGATGCATGAATTTGCCTGCATATACATATAACCTGCGTTTTCCCCTCGTCATTCGGTTTCCCATTACAGCGGTTTCCCCCCAGCTATGATGTATTTCCTATTGTTCCTCATTTAGGGGCAAATTACCGCTCCCCTGCCTGTCCCGGTGCCGGAATGTCTGCAAAAAAATAGACTCCTACCAGTGTCTGCACTGGTAGGAGTCATTAGCTCACGGGCGGTTAAAGGCGAACTCCATCGCCTATGTTGTTACAAATTATTGTAATGAGCGATTGGCCTGAAGTCAACAGAAAATCTGAACGCCACAATAGACGAAAAAGCACCCGTATCGCGCTATCGCTATACGGGTGCTTCTGCTGGGAACTAGTTTCCCTGCCGCGCCGTCCTCTTAATGGAGAGGTTCAGAAATTTGGCTGAGCGCATCGCCGGCTTCATTGATGTGGATGTTCATTGTTGCCAGGTCGCCAATTGCGCAAATCCCTACCATTTCTCCGTTCTCTACAACCGGAATGCGGCGGATTTGATGGTCGGCCATCAATTGCGCGCACTCATGGGCATCGGTGTCCCGGCGAGCACGAAATGACATCGCTTGTCATGCAGTCATGGCAGTGTACGCTGCCCGGGTCTTTACCCGCAGCTACGCAGTTCAGCACGATATCACGGTCGGTAATCATACCTACCACTTTTTTGCCTTCGCAGACCGGAACCGATCCACAGTTGACATCGCGCATGATTTGCGCCGCCGCCGTGACCGAATCATGGGGTGCGCATACCTTTACGTCTTTGGTCATTACGTCGCGAACCATCGTCATTGCTGTTTACCTCCTCTAGGAATGATCCCCCGTATTTTACCCAGGGGTACCGGGATTATTCAGGCTTGGGACGCTGTACTAGGAACTACAGAAATATGGGGCAGCTGTCAGCCTTAACGATTCATATCCGTGATCCCCGGGCTGTGCTCATCGGCCAGCTCAGGCATCATCGGTACCGGGAAGCCCTCCGGCGGCTGAATCACTCTCAGCTCCCCGCCGTTACGGCTAGGCGTTTGTCCACTGAAAATTTCGCCGATGATATGTATAAAAAAGCGCAGGATCCGTAACGGATCACTGCGCTTCGCTTGTGCTGGTCTCATGCCCTCGGATCGACCAGGTGGGCTAAGGACCGTTCAGCAATTAGTATCCCCAAGTTTTCGCGATGATGACAAGCAGAATAAAGAGGACAAGAATGATGCCGACGCTCGTCGACCAGCCGCCACCATAACCAACTCCACCAACTTCGCTCATGTGATATTCCCCTTTCTTCATAGGATCAGTTTTATTCTATGAAAGAAACCTTTCAGCGTTGTGGACAGAGTCAGCGGTTTAAAAGACTATTTTTTCTCGGTCTCGAGAGAGCCCACGGCGGGCTCACGGGATTAGCACAACACGTGCTACCCTAATAATCCAACCTGTACGTGCCTAGATAGTAAGAAACTACTTTATTTATAAATAAAAAAGCCCCTGCCAGCACATAGCCAGCAGGGGCTTCCTCATTCCTGACTTTTTATTACCAACAGAATGCCTTAACAATAATTACCAACAGAATAAAGAGCACCAGGATAGCACCTACATTGCTGTGCAAACCGTATCCGTATCCTACGCCACCAACAACACCGTCGCTCATTCATATACCTCCTTTGTCAGAAGTTAATATTACAATATGTGTATTCCACTATTTGGTATGGGTAAACGCACTTAAGATTGATTTTTTTTTGAATGAAAACGCCCGCTTCGAAAGCGGGCTTTGCCTTACATCAAGGAAGTTTTATGAGCCACTATACTATATGCCCTGTATAGGAAATTGGTTCTTACATACAGGTCTTTATCATTCCTGATTCTTGTCATGAGTGGGATACCTTTGCGCTCCTCTGGATCGATCATGCTGCGCTGCTAGGACCTGCGACAGCCGTCAGGGGAAATTCCATTTTCTTTTAATTGATGGCGAAAAACACACTTTACTCAACCAAAGGGTAGAAGAATGTTAGAAGTTTAGCAAAATCAACAAAAAAAGACGCGGTCTCCGAAATCCGGAAACCCGCGTCCTGCAAGGCTTATGAAAGATGCTGGTGAAGGGAATTGAACCCCCGACCTACGCATTACGAGTGCGTTGCTCTACCCCTGAGCTACACCAGCGTGGAAAATGAAATTTTCCGTCAAACAAAAACTATTATACAACTTCTTCTCCAAAATGCAATACTTCATTGCGACTGGAATTTATTTCAACTTGTCGCGGACCGATTGCAGCTTCTGGGCGCTGGAAGAGGCTTTGTCCCGTCTGTCGTCGATTTTGACCGAAGTGGATACGCGCTGCGCGCCGGCCAGGAACGGTGCTTCGTGCAGGGCTGCTATCGCCTGCCATACATCCGGAAGAGCCCCCTCGATGATCGTGCTCATCGACGTCAGTTCGTAGCCGATCCCCTTCTGTTCCGCCAGCACCTGCTGCATTTGTGCCACATAGGAACTCAGGCTGGTCGTTGCCGTTCCGATCGGAATGACCGTTACCTCTGCAATTGCCATGGTCGTGCGCCTCCTTTATCCTTTTGCAAGCGGATCGAACTTTATTCCTAATTTTATTGTACCCGACCGCCTGCGGAATCGCAAAAGGATGGCCCGCAAAATTTTTTATTCGCGTTTTTCCTGCAAATTCCGCCCGATTTCTACCTTTTCAGCCCCCTCTAGAGGTTAATCTCCAATGGTTCACAGTAGCGCCCCGGGGGTCCATCTGGTATAATTCTCATTGCTCGTCTTTTAAGAGGAACTATGTTTACAAACACAATATATTGGGTTAAATTAGTATGAAAGCAACCAAATATAGTGGAAACAGGTGAACACGGCTCGATTTGCCAGGCGTTCATAATAGGGAAGCACGGTGTGAATCCGTCACGGTCCCGCCACTGTAACCGGAAGGCCCGAGAGCTCCGAGCTTTCGGCACGATATCGGCTAAGGCCACTGTCCGTCACGCGGACGGGAAGGCGCCGAATATCGCATTTTCGGGAGTCAGGAGACCTGCCTGTTTTGTCTCACGAAAGGCCTACGAGGAATAGGTGCGTGATGCCAGTCGATATCTATACATAGGGTGATAGATATTTTTTCCCATGCTCGTAAATAGGGCATACGGGATCTAGCGGCATTTTCGTACCTGTGCTTCAGGTTCTTCGGAAATGCCTTTTGTATGGGCAAGCACAGCAAGAGCTCCCTCTTAACAGCATCGTCCTACTTTCCGTTATACCAAATATACAAACTTTGAAAGGAGATCTGCACCATGCCGCAGCTCGTTACCAAACCGAACAACCGCCAGCTGGCTTTTGATGAAATCCGTCTCTCCGTTTATGCCGACCGAATCCTGGAGGGGCTGGAGACCCTGGACAAGGAGCGCCTCCTTCGAGGCGTGCAGAGCAAACTGCGCCGCGAGGAAGTCACCGGCGACGAAATCAGCAGCGCGTTCACGATGTCGGCGCTTGAGCTGGTCACCAAGGAGGAGCCGAACTGGAAGTTCGCCGCAGCGCGCTCGCTGCTGACCTCCCTGTACAAGAAGGCCGCTTACAACCGCCGCTACAAAGCCTATCCTGACGAGCCATATGGTGCGTTCTACCCTCTCATTACCGAGCTGGTGCAAAAAGGAATCTACCGCGAGGAGCTCCTCACCTGCTATACAAAAGAGCAAATTGAAGAATTGGGCCGCTGCATCGATTACAAATGCGACCTGCTGTTCGACTATATCGGTCTGCTGACCCTGTCCGACCGCTACCTTGCGCATGATTTCGACGGACGCGTTATGGAGCTTCCGCAGGAGCGCTACATGGTCATCGCCATGTATCTGATGCACACTGAGCCAGAGGACAAGCGCCTTGAGCTCGTGAAGGAAGCGTATTGGGCCATGAGCAACCTGTACATGACCGCCGCTACGCCTACGATGTCCAACGCCGGCAAGAAGGTCGCCGGACAGCTGTCCAGCTGCTTTATCGACACGGTGGACGACTCGTTGGAAGGGATTTTCGACTCCAATACCGACGTGGCCCGTCTCAGCAAAATGGGCGGCGGCATCGGCGTCTACCTCGGCAAAGTCCGGGCACGCGGCTCTGACATCCGCGGTCACAAGAATACCAGCTCCGGCGTTATCCCTTGGATCCGCCAGCTGAACAACACGGCGGTCAGCGTTGACCAGCTCGGCACCCGTAAAGGTGCGGTTGCCGTCTACTTGGACGTCTTCCACAAAGACATCCTGGCCTTCCTGGACCTGAAGCTGAACAATGGCGACGAGCGCATGAGAGCGCATGACGTGTTCCATGGCGTGTGCCTGCCTGACCTGTTCATGGAGGCGGTTGAAGCCCGCGGCGAGTGGAGCCTGTTCTGCCCGCATGAAGTGAAGAAAATCATGGGCTGGAAGGATGCCAATGGCCGCCCGGCGGGTCTTGAGGATTATTATGACGAAACGGTAGGTCAAGGATCGTTCCGCGAGAAGTACGCCGAAGCGGTTGCCCACCCGCTGCTTCCAAGAATTACGGTGCCTGCGATCGACATCATGAAGCGCATCATGAAATCGCAGCTGGAAACCGGCACGCCGTACATGTTCTACCGGGATACCGTCAACCGTGCGAACCCGAACCGTGCACATGGCATGATCTACTCGTCCAACCTGTGCACCGAAATTATGCAGAACCAGTCCGCCACCGTGGTGGAAAAAGAAGAACTCGTGACCAAAGACGGCCAAACCCGGATCGTCATTTCCAAGGTTCCCGGCGACTTCGTCGTCTGCAACCTGAACTCGATTCACCTGGCCCGTGCCGTTCCGGACAATGTGCTGGACCGCCTGGTGCCGATCCAGGTACGCATGCTGGATAACGTCATCGACATCAACAACATTGAAGTCCTGCAAGCCCAATATACGAACAGCCAATACCGCGCGGTTGGACTCGGCACCTTCGGCCTGCATCACCTGCTCGCCCTTGAAGGCATCCGCTGGGAGTCCGACGAGGCGGTTGAATATAACGACAATCTGTACGAAAAAATCAACTACCTGCTCGTGAAATCCAGCATGGAGCTGGCCAAGGAGAAAGGCCACTATCCGAAGTTCAAAGGCTCCGACTGGGAGAACGGCGCTTACTTCACCAGCCGCGGTTATGTCGACGGCGAGCATGAAGGCAAGTTCGTCACCACCGAGCAGTGGAAAGAGCTCCAGCAGGAAGTGCAGCAGAACGGCGTCCGCAACGCCTGGCTGTTCGCTATCGCGCCAAACGGCTCGACTTCGATCATTGCCGGCTCCACCGCCAGCATCGATCCGCTGTACGACCTTCTGTCTTACGAGGAAAAAACGACCTACAAGATCGCCAACCCGGCTCCGGACCTGTCCGAGAAGACGATCTGGTATTACAAAACGGCATTCCTGATTGACCAGCATTGGTCCATCAAGATGGCCGCGGCGCGTCAGCGCCATATCGACCAGGCTCAAAGCTTCAATCTGTACGTTCGTCCGGATATCCGGGCGACGGAATTCCTTGAGCTTCACCTTCACGCCTGGAAAGCTGGCATCAAAACGACGTACTACGTCCGCAGCCGTGCGCTGACGATTGAAGAGTGCGAGTCGTGTGCATCGTAAAAGATGTTAAAGCCTAAAACCTTTTTCGATCCCTCCCAAACCCTCCCTTCCAAGGGAGGGCCCCGAGGGCGCTGCCCTCTGGACACCCGGAATGTGGCGGATGACCGGCGGGTTGCGGATTTTCTTGATGTGAATATGTGCTGTGAGTCGCTTTCGTCCCCCTCCTGCTTTGCAGGTATGGGGGACACGCTTTTACGTTTGAGCGGTGCGTGTGGTGGTCTCCTCGATTCTCGGAGACCCCTTGCGTCGCGCGGCTTTGCTCCCTGTTTTGCTTCGCAAAATGCGGGAGCTCGCCACGCGTCCGGCTAACGGATAAGTACAACTACGAGAAACCTTTGATATGGATTACAGCATTCTGTGACGGATGTTGATATATATGAACAAGCAAAATAAAGAACAAGGAGTGAAATCGAGTATGCAAATGCAAAAGATTTTTAACACCGAAGCGCCGAACCGCTCGACCCGCATCATCGAAGGTGAATGCTCGGGCATCCTGAACTGGAACGATATCCGCATGCCCCATATGTACAAATTGTATAAGGTTCTGCTGCTGAACCACTGGATCGCCGACGAAATTCCGATGGCCAAAGACGCGCAGCAGTTCGTCAACCTCGATCCGGAGGAGCAGCGCACCTTCAAGATCAACATTTCTTTGCTCGCTGTGCTGGACTCGATGCAGACGATGTTCATCAGCGACGTAAAGCGTTATTTTACCGATTCCTCGCTGGAGGCCATCTCGGCCATCATCGGGCAGCAGGAAGTCGTGCACAACCAATCCTACTCCTACGTGCTGTCTTCGATCGTATCCGAGCAGGAGCAGAAAGAGATTTTCGAATACTGGAAGCATGATCCGGTGCTGCTCGACCGCAACCGTTTCATCTCTGAAATCTACCAGGAGTTCCGCGACGAGCAGAATCCGCAAACGTTCTTTAGAGCACTCGTGGCCGACCTGATCCTGGAAGGCATTTTCTTCTACAGCACGTTCGCCTTCTTCTACAACCTGGCCCGTGACCAGAAGATGATGGCGACCAGCCAAATGATCTCCTACATCCAGCGCGACGAGAACCAGCACTGCTATTTCTTCGGCGAAGTGTTCAAGCAGCTGCTCAAGGATTTCCCTGAGCTGAACACGAAGGAGAACATGGACTACGTCTACCGCACGATCGACCGCGCGGTAGAGCTGGAAACGAACTGGGCGCATTACACGCTCAGCGAGGTTAAAGGCATCGATCTGAATGAGCTGTCCGACTACATCAAATACATCGCCAACAAACGCCTGAAAATGATGGGGATGGAAAAAGGCTACGAAGGCGTGGATTCCAACTGCATGCCATGGATTCGTCCTTTCTCCGACGAGGCGCTCAACGCCACCAAAACGGACTTCTTCGAAGCCAAATCCCGCAACTACGGCAAGGTCGGCGACGACAACGGATTCGACGATCTGTAAGCCGCTCGCCCACAATCCTATACATTCGCAAGACCCGGGAAGTGCAGCTCCGCTGCGCTTCCCTTTTTCATTGGATCGTGTATGATGGAACAAAAGATATTAGATCCGCATGTTACCGTTTGGAAAGGAGCTGCCCGTTGCCCGTGAATAAGTCCTTAAAGGCTGTATTGTTTCTTGTCGCATCCGCGATTCTGACCCGGCTGATCCCGTTTTCCTCCTGGTTCCGCACCCTGGATACGATGATTCACGAGTTCGGTCATGCGGTCGTCACCCTGCTGCTCTCCGGAAGGGTTCTGCGCATCGAGCTCAATGCCGATCACAGCGGGACCACCTACTCCTATTTATCCTCCGGCTGGAGCTCCGTGCTCGTCTCGCTGTCGGGGTATACGATCGCTTCAATCTTCGCTGTGCTTCTGTTCTACGGGTACGCCAAACGCAAGCAGGCCGCCGGGCTGATCCTGATCACGCTGCTGGCTGCCGTCAACCTGCTCTTTTTTGTCCGGAACAGCTACGGCGTTTGGTGGCTCGTCATCTTTATGGCGCTGAACATCGTGTTTTATTTGCTGGGCAGCACCGTGCGCAATTTCTATTACCTTCTGCTCGCCTTCCTTTGCCTGGAAGAATCGGTTGTCGGGCCGCTTACCCTGGCCATCACTTCCTTGACCAATCCGCGGCAGGCCGGTGACGCGGCCAACCTGGCTCACATGACGGTGCTCCCTGCCATCGCCTGGTCGGTGCTGTTTCTGCTGTTTGCGCTTTGGTGCACCACCCAAAGCCTGACCTTGTTTTGGCGGAAGCCCGCGCGAAAGCCTGCTGCAAACACCAGCATGCGGACCGGATAAAACTTACGCGGTCTCGAATTCTCTCAACCCAAAAAAAGGCTTGTCCCACACGTATGTGGGCGCAAGCCTTTTCTGCTCTTATCGAGTGTTCGTATGAACGGGATCAGCGGCGCAGCTAGCGTCAACTGCTCCGTCTTCTGCCAAAAATCAGCGACAGAATAAACAGGATCAGGAAGACGAAGAACAGCACCTTTGCGACGCCAACGAGCGCAGAGACGATGCCGAAGAAGCCGAAAATCGCAGCTACGATGGCAATGATCAAAAACAAAATCGCGAGTCCGATCATCGTGATCACCTTTCTTTCGTTAGAATGTGGTACTTGTTTTTAACCCCGTAACGCGGATTTGAACCTTGAAAAATACCCCAGATCCGAATATAATTTGTTCATACTTAAACTGTTCAATGTTGAACAAATTGATAAACGAAAGGTTGCTTATGCCATGAATCATCAAGGTTACCAGGATCCCCAAATGAAGCTGGCCGCTGAAGTCGTTCAATCCTTTACCGGCATTCAAAGGCGCCTCCTGGAGTTTACGCGCAGCAATGCGGAGAGCCTTGGACTGAATGTACTGCAGCTCGGCATCCTGAACACGCTGTATGCCGCGCCCGGCTTGACGCTAAAGGAATTAACCGTGCGTCTTTCCTCACCCAAAAGCAGCATCAGCTTACAAGTGGAAGGTCTCGTTCAAGCAGGGCTGGTGGACCGCGTCATCTCCGAGACAGACCGCAGGGAAGTCAAACTGAGCCTGACCGCGGAGGGTCGGCAGCGCTCCCTTCAGTCAGCGGCCAACCCCCGCTCCTACCTAGCCATGGGGTATGCCCTCGAGCAGTTACCCGCTTCAGATGCTGAAAGCCTGCTCCGCATTCACCAAAGCATACAGAAGCTTCTGGAGGAGTATGCATCCAGGTAAGGGATGTACGTATATTGTGCTTTTCATTGGTTTACGCTATACTAAACCGCAAAGAACTGAACAGTGACATTACGCCGATGAACAGCATCCAACTGTGAGGCGTTTTCGACCGGAGCGGATGGCGATTCCCGCATGTACGCAGCATGACGGTGCAGCGGTTGCACCATTCCCTCTCTAAGTTAACCGGCCTCCGTCCGTTATCGCGGAACCAAGCGGATCGGCACTGCCTTCGGGCAGGCCGGTCAAATTGGGTGGCACCGCGAGCAAGCGCTCCTCGTCCCAAGGGATGAGGGCGCTTTTTGTATTTTTACAGGACAGAGAGACAAAGGAGACGGTATCGATGCTAAACATTCAATTCATCCGTGACCATCAGGAGCAGGTACAGCAAGTCGCGGAGCAAAAAAACATTCCCTTTCAGGTGGACGATCTGCTGGAATGGGACGAGAAGCGAAGAAGGCTGCTGCAGGAGACGGAATCGCTAAGGGCGCAGCGCAATGAGCTGACCAAGAGCATCGCGGGACTGCTGAAACAGGGTCAGGACGAAGCTGCGCAGCAGGCAAAGGGCCGGGTGAAGGAAATCAACCGCACCCTGGACGGCTGTGAAGCCGGGCTGCGCGAGGCGACCCGTAAGTATGAGGAGCTGATGCTGCTCGCCCCCAACGTTGTCTCGGAGGATACGCCGATTGGCAAGGACGACAGCGACAATGTGGAGGTCCGCCGGATCGGGACGCCGCGGCAATTCGATTTTGAGATGAAGGATCATGTCACGCTCGGCGAGCTGCACGATCTGTTCGATATTCCGCGCGGGGTCAAGACGGCGGGCAGCCGCAGCTATTATTTGAAGGGAGCTGGCCTGTTCCTTCATCTGGCCGTGCAGCGGCTGGCGATTGACCTCCTGGCGTCGCGCGGATTTACGCTGATGGACGTGCCGGTCATGGTCCGTCCCGAGGCGCTGGCCAGGTCGGGATTTTTCCCTACCGGGAAGGATCAGACCTATGAGCTGGCCGGTGAGGACAAGTGGCTCGTCGGCACTTCGGAGGTATCGCTGGTGTCGTACTACAGCGACGAAGTGATTGACGCCGCCCTCCCTATCCGGCTAGCGGGCGTGTCGAGCTGCTTCCGCCGGGAGATCGGCTCGGCGGGCCGCGACGTACGCGGCTTGTACCGCGTCCACCAATTCGCCAAGGTCGAGCAGGTCGTCCTCTGTGAGAACGATCCCGCGGCGTCGGAAGCGATGCTTCAGGAAATTACCGGCCATGCCGAGGAGATCCTGCGGCTGCTGGAGCTTCCTTACCGGGTGATGGCCGTCTGCACCGGAGACATGTCGCAGAAGACGTATAAGCAGTACGACATCGAAACCTGGATGCCGAGCCGCGGAGCCTACGGCGAAACCCATTCGTCGTCGAATCTGCTCGACTTCCAGGCCCGGCGCTCGAACATCCGCTACCGCGATGCGGAAGGCAGGCTGCAGTACTGCCATACGCTGAACAATACAGCCGTGGCCTCGCCCCGCATTCTGATCCCACTGCTCGAAAACCATCAGCAGGAAGACGGCTCGATTTACATTCCGAGCGCCCTTCGGCCGTATATGGGCGGTATCGATAAGCTGGTGCCCCCCAGCCCCGGAGCAGAGTAACCGTGGACTATTGGGGATATGGGGAGTCCAGGAATGGCAAGAGCGGCGATAAAACCGGAAGACCCGAAAATGAAAAGATATTGTTGAAGTCACCTCCCTGCTTGCCGGGAAAGAAGGACGGCCCCTATACTGGTATGAAGAAATCATTTTATAGTGGAGGTGGTTGGAATGAGCGCCCACGACATCGGAACTGAATATTTCCGGGTGGTCAACGATAAATTCGCCGAGCTGAAGCGTTCCGCCGAGAAGGCGATCGCGCAGGTTCCGGACGATAAGCTGAATTGGTCGTTAAACGAAGACTCCAACAGCATTGCGGTTATCGTTCATCATATGAGCGGGAATATGATCTCCCGCTGGACGGACTTCCTCGATTCCGACGGGGAAAAAGAAGGCCGCGACCGGGACAGCGAGTTCGAGGGCACCGTGGCCTCCAGAGAAGAACTGCTGGACATCTGGAACCGCGGCTGGGGCGTCTTTCTGCAGGCGCTCGGCTCCCTCGGCAGCGATGACCTGCTGCGGACCGTCTACATCCGGGAAAAGCCGCATTCGGTGCTGGAAGCGATCGAACGGCAGATGTCGCACTATTCCAGCCATATCGGGCAGATCATTTACATCGCCAAACAGATTCAATCGGACGCTTGGGAGACACTGACGATTCCGCGCCGAAAGAACTAGCGGACAAAGAAAAACGCTTATCGACGCACGTTCATATGAAGACAGACCGCGTTTATCCAAAAACGGGACCCGCCGGCATCACGCCGGGCAGGTCCCGTTTTTGCTTTCACGGTCCTTATAGACTTTTCCCTTTCACCGCATACCGCTCTTCAATCCGGTAAACCTTCCAAATGAGCACAGCCACGCCCCAAATGGCCAGAAACGCCACGACCAGGAAAATACCCAAATTTCCAAAGTCGATGCCTGCGATCACGTCCCAGATGCCACCGGATAAATGCAGCTTCTCCGTCGTGATCTGCGCCAGTTCCACCGCGCCGACTGCCACGGCGGCGATCACCGAAATCGCCGTGACGATCAGGTTGTAGTAGACCTTCCGGATCGGACGGTCACTGGCCCAGGCATAGCTCTTGGTCATCATGAGGCCGTCCAGCGTGTCGAACAGGCTCATGCCGGCCGCAAACAGCAAAGGCAGCGCAATGATGCCCAGGACCGGAACCTGCTCGTTGGCCGCCCCAGCTGACATGGTAAGCAGCGAAATCTCGGTGGCGGTGTCAAAGCCGAGGCCGAACAGAAAGCCGATCGGGTAAATATGCCAGCTTTTCGTGACCAGCTTGAACCATTTGCCCATAAATCGCGTAAAGAAGCCTTTGGCTTCGAACATCTCCTCAAGCTCCGCTTCCCCGATCCGGTCTTCCCGAATTCGGCGGAACGTGCGCCAGAGCTGGGCAAACAGCATGAAATTGAGCACGGCCAGAAACAGCAGGAACACTCCTGACACGGTCACCCCGATGATGCCGCCAATCTCCTGCATCCCGGACATATGCTTGGCGACAAAGCGCACGGAGATGGCCGTCAGCACCGCCAGCAGGAAGACGACGGTCGAGTGCCCCAAGGAAAAGAAGAAGCCAACGCCCCGGGAATCCTTTTTCTGCGCCACCAATTTGCGGATCGTGTTATCCACCGCGGAGATATGGTCGATATCAAAAGCATGGCGGACGCCAAAGACGTAAGCCGCAATTCCCATGCCGACAAAAGCCGGATGGGCGGGCACCACCGTAAATAAGGCAAGCAGCCCAAGGACATGGATCAATGCCACGCCCAGCATGTAACGGTTCCAAATGAATTTCATGTTTCCTACCTTTCGCGAAAGAGCCGGTCAACATTCGGACAGCATCGAAATGCCCCGGATCAATGTATTGAACGTGCCGGCGCCGATGAACCCGATCACAAACTTGACAATCAGCGGATTATCCATCAGAT
This sequence comes from Paenibacillus sp. OAE614, assembly GCF_040546645.1. Classification (NCBI taxonomy): domain Bacteria; kingdom Bacillati; phylum Bacillota; class Bacilli; order Caryophanales; family Paenibacillaceae; genus Paenibacillus; species Paenibacillus sp. OAE614. The sequence continues at coordinate 6,257,386 of NZ_JBEPOD010000001.1, forward strand.
TCAGTACCCACTTGCACCACGAAATCTCTTCCTTGTCGAGAAAATTGCTGCGGTTCAGCAGCACGTACCTCCCGAAATGCTTGGAGGAGGCACGGGTATGGTCCTTCTCCACCGACGCAATTTTTTTCTCCCGGACCGTCACTCTCAGCTTCAGCTTGGAGATCCTTTCCAGGATCAACTTTCTGGCGTTCTCCTCATCGGTCAACCACATCGAGTAAACCTTGATGAGGAACTCGTCCCGCACTGCGGGGTCCGCCGGCTTTTCTTCCACCCAGGAACCCAGAGCCTCCCGGCCCTGATCCGTGATGGAATACGTCTTCTTGTCTGGCCGTCCCGTCTGCTCCACATGCTCATATGCCACCAGGCCCTTTTGCTCCATTTTATTCAGCAGCGGATAGATCTGGCTGTGCTTGGCAGGCCACAAAACCTCCAAGTAAGCAGCCAGTTCGTATCCCGAACACGGCGTACGGGCCAGCACGCCGAGTATTGCGTAACCTAATGTGTTCATTTCGTTTCATTCCCTGCGTTCTTATAGATATATACCTCGAACCGGCAGCTTTATCCGGCTTGTATACTACCAGTGTATCCGCAATGATCTCGAAATGGTACCTTTCCGGCTAAAAAAGCTAGCAAAGAAGTTTAGCGAAGAACATGCAGCCGGCGGGACGGATCGCTGCGGCCGGCGGACGAATCTAGTATTTGCGCAGAAAGCTCGGATTCCTACCGAACAGACGGCGGCTGACGAGATGATGGCATTCCGCCTGGATCCGTTCCACCGCCTGGGTGGAGTGAGCTAGGATCCGGACAGCCAGGCCGGGGACATTTAGCAGCGACATGCCGATCCGGACCCCGTCCGGCTCCGGTTGAACGGCGCTGTACAGCTCGTCAAGCAGTCCGGCATCCGCCTCTTCTCCGATGAACAGCATCGATCCCAGATGCGTGTACCCCTCCAGAAACCCCAGCCCATCCACCGGCTGGCCCGCAGGCTGCAGTTTAATATGATCATAGACGGCAAGCTCGCCGTCCATATAGATCTCCGTGCGAAGCCGAAGGGTATCGTAGCTGAACAGGGTACCTTCGGGCGACCAGCCGGGGGTGACGCTGTCGCAGTACAGCAGCGACGCCCCCTTTTCCATGCGGATCACCGTCTTTTGATCATACCGGGCATGCTCGTAACCGATCAGCGGATCGGGAATGTATTCGAGATAGCTTCCCTTTTTCAGCGAAATCTCCGTTTCCTGGTACGCTGGCGTGTTCGGCGTTTTGTAGATTTTGGTGGCCGACTGCGTCGTCAGCGTGAGCCGGGCGTTTTCCAGCAGCGATATGGCAAGATGATAGCGGTCCCCATCCAGGTAGCCGCCCCCCGGATTCAGCAAATAATAACACGGCTGCCCGGAATCGTCGTGATAGATGGGACGCATCACCTTGAAGGCCCCTTGAAAATAGACGTTCCGCGCGACCGTCCTGCTGTCCCGCTCTTCCGCCTCCAGTCGCAGAATGCCTGTCCAATCCTTCATAGCCTAGCTCAGACCGTGGAGGAAGGCGTTATCCTTGATCCAGGCGATGACCTGGTCAAGCCCTTCTTCCTTTTTCAGATTCGTAAAGACGAACGGCTTGTTGCCGCGGAACACCTTCGTATCCGATTCCATCACTTCCAGCCGTGCCCCGACATGAGGCGCCAGATCGGTCTTGTTGATGATAAACAGGTCCGATTTGATCATTCCCTGCCCGCCTTTGCGCGGAATCTTCTCTCCTTGGGCCACGTCGATAATATAGATGGAAAAATCAACGAGCTCCGGGCTGAACGTAGCGGCGAGGTTATCCCCTCCACTCTCGACGAAGATGAGCTGTACGTCCGGATGTCTTTCCTTCAGCTCATCAATCGCCGCGAAGTTCATCGATGCATCCTCGCGGATCGCCGTGTGCGGACAGCCTCCAGTCTCCACCCCGATGATCCGGTCGTCTGGGAGCACCCCGTTGGCCATCAGAAATTTGGCGTCTTCCTTCGTATAGATATCATTGGTGACTACTGCCATGCTGATTTCTCCGTCAAGATGGCGGGTCAGCTTTTCCACCAGCATCGTTTTTCCGGCCCCTACCGGGCCGCCAATTCCAATACGGATCGGCTCCATCCTCACACACTTCTTTCTATAGATTAATAGTTTAGGACATAAAAATCCGGATATTGACGCGTTCATGCTTCATCTGGGACAGCTCGATTCCCGGCGACAAGACGCCGAAATCTTCTTCATCCAAGGCGAGAATCCGGTCGACAGCAGCAGGCAGCGCCTCCTGAACGTCGCGGATGATTCGCTGCCCCGCCGTCTGCCCGAGCGGGATGGCCCGGACCGCATTTTGCACCAGGCCGACTACCACCGAGTACAGATAAAATACAAGCGCATCTTCCCGGCTTGCCCCCAAATGGTGACCCGTCATCGTAAAGACGACGGCGGGATGTCCGAAGCTGGCCTTGCCCCGGATGCGCTCCCGGTATTGCGAGAGAAGGGGGAAGCTGTACATCGATTCGATGAGCGCAAGCATCCGGTCCCCCATCTTCTGCGTGCCTTCCCTCGTCTCCCGTGCCAGATTCTGCACGGTAAGCAGCCGGTCCCATTTCCACACCTCGTCAGGTCGGTTCCCCTGTACGGCGTCAAACACGCAGCGCGCGGCGAGCCCGTCGGCATGCACCAGCTGCTGGTTCAAATAAACGCCGAGCCAATTTGCAAAGGTCGCCGGATCATGCACCTGCCCCTCTTGAATGTAGCTCTCCAGGCCGAACGAATGGCTGAAAGCCCCGGTCGGAAAGTTGGAGTCGCACAGCTGCAGCAGGGACAACATCGATTTATCCATGGCTGTGGCCGATGTGGCGGAAGGCTTGCTTCACCTTGCGCTCCTCCCGCTGGTACGGGATGCCGAGCTGCATCAGCAGTTCCTCCACCAAATAGTCGTACTGGACAAGCATCTCATCGCCTTCAAATTGTGCCGGAAGATGGCGGTTGCCCAGCTGATGGGCGATCGTCCCCATCTCCTTCAGGCTGCGCGGACGAATTACGATCAGGTCGTCAGAAAGCACATCGATCACGATCATGTTGGTGTCATCCATATATAAAATGTCGCCGGCCACAAGGTCGCGAGGGTCTTTCAGCCGAATCCCGATTTCTTTTCCGTGGTCGGTCTTGACGCGCTGGATCCGTTTCACGAGATCGGAACTCTCCAGATACACCTTCTCGGTATGGCGTTTCTTGATTTCCTCCGGCTCCAATCGGTCCAGATTGCCTACGATTTGTTCAATGATCAACGCGCTTACCTCCATGCTTAGAATAGGAAATACCTTTGGCCCATCGGCACCTCGCTGACCGGATCACAGGTGATCAAATCCCCGTTCACCCGAACCTCGTATGTCTGCGGGTCTACCGTAATTTCTGGCGTTTCGCTGTTGAGCCGCATGTCCTTTTTCGTCAAAGAGCGAATGCCGCGGACGGGCAGGACGATTTTCTGCAGGCCCAGCTTTTCGTGGACGCCCAGATCAAAGGCCGATTGCGATATAAACGTAGCGGAGCAGGAAGCCAGAGCCTTGCCGTACTGTGCATACATTGGCCGGTAGATGACCGGCTGCGGCGTCGGAATCGACGCATTGGCATCCCCCATCAGGCTCTGAACCACCATGCCATTCTTCAGAATCAACTCGGGCTTCACCCCGAAAAAGGCCGGATTCCAAATGACCAGGTCAGCCATCTTGCCGACTTCGACCGAGCCCACATATTCGGAAATGCCGTGGGTGATGGCCGGATTGATCGTATATTTGGCGACATATCGTTTCGCGCGGTTGTTGTCAGACCGTTCGCTGTCACCCTGCAGGGAGCCGCGCTGCTTTTTCATTTTGTCAGCGGTTTGCCAGGTACGCAGAATGACTTCCCCAATCCGGCCCATGGCCTGGGCGTCGGAGCTGACCATGCTGAATACGCCCATGTCCTGCAAAATATCCTCCGCGGCAATCGTCTCGCGCCGAATCCGTGAGTCCGCAAACGCCAAATCCTCGGGAATCGACGGGTTCAAATGGTGGCACACCATGAGCATGTCCAGATGTTCGTCGATCGTGTTCACGGTATAGGGCAGCGTCGGATTGGTGGATGAAGGAAGCACGTTAGGGTAGCCGGCGGACTTGATCAAGTCCGGCGCGTGACCGCCGCCCGCACCCTCGGTATGGTACATGTGGATCACCCGGCCCTTGATCGCGGCCATCGTGTTCTCCATGAAGCCCCCTTCATTGAGGGTATCGGCATGTACCGCTACCTGCACGTCATATTGGTCTGCCACGGTCAGCGCATGATCCAGTGCCGATGCCGTCGCTCCCCAGTCTTCGTGAACCTTCAGCCCGATCACACCCGCCCGAACCTGCTCTGCAAGGGGCTCGATTGCGGCGGCCTGGCCTTTACCGGTAAAGCCGACGTTAATCGGCATCCCTTCCGCAGCTTCCAGCATGCGGTGGATGTTCCACTCTCCGGGGGTGACCGTCGTTGCCTTGGAGCCGGCCGTCGGGCCGGTGCCCCCGCCGATCAGCGTCGTCAGGCCGGAGGACAGGGCCGTTTCAATCTGGGAAGGACTGATGAAGTGGACGTGGCTGTCAATGCCGCCGGCCGTGACGATCATGCCTTCCCCGGCGATGATTTCCGTCGATGCCCCGATGACGATGTCCACCTTCTCCATCACCAGCGGATTGCCCGCCTTGCCGATGCCGGCGATTTTCCCGTCGCGAATGGCGATGTCCGCCTTGTAAATACCGGTATAATCCAGGATTACGGCGTTCGTGATCACAACGTCCGGGACCCCGTCGGCGCGGGTGGCGAGCGGATGCTGTCCCATGCCGTCCCGGATGACTTTCCCGCCGCCAAACACCACTTCATCCCCATAGTGGGTATAGTCCTTCTCGATTTGAATGATCAAATCCGTATCCGCAAGCCGGATTGAATCGCCGGTGGTCGGACCGTACATTTGCGAATATTGCGTTCTTGGCATCCGAAAAGTCATGGGCGGAGGCCTCCTTCCACGGAACCGTCGGTTTTATTGTTGAAGCCGTATACGCGTCGCTCTCCGCCGTAACTTACCAGCTCAACTTCCTTCTCATCCCCCGGCTCGAAGCGGACTGCGGCCCCTGCCGGAATATTCAGATGCATGCCGAAGCCGTCTTTGCGATTAAACTGCAGCGCTTCGTTCACTTCATAGAAGTGGAAATGGGACCCGACCTGTACCGGGCGGTCGCCCGTGTTGGTCACCTTCGTCCGGGACACGACCCTTCCCTCATTGCACACAATGTCGTCGTTTTGCAAAAATAATTGCCCTGGGATCATCACGATTCCTCCTATCGTATCGGATTATGTACGGTGACGAGTTTAGTGCCGTCGGGGAAGGTAGCCTCCACCTGAATATCGTGGATCATTTCGGGTACGCCCTCCATGCAATCAGCACGGGTCAGTATGGTCGCCCCATACTCCATTAGTTCGGCAACGGTACGTCCGTCCCTCGCCCCTTCCAATACCTCATAGGTAATGTAGGCAATGGCTTCCGGGTGGTTTAACTTAAGCCCCCTTTCCTTGCGGCGTCTTGCAAGATCCGCGGCGACAACAATCAATAACTTATCAACCTCACGCGGCAGCAGCTGCATTGTGCTTTCGGCCTCCTTATCCATTCGGATACATTTGTGTGCGGCAATCTCTTTTCGATTTCCCGTCCGCGGTGCGCTTGTTTAATGGCCTTTCCGGGCGAAAAACTTTGTGATTGATAACCCCGCAGCCTTAATATATCATAAATTATATATATAATAAATTACATACATCTATCACGTCTTGTCATGGAGGGATGCCCGGATATCTCGAAAGCATATCAAAGGAAAAGGGGAATATGATGCTGAAAATCGAACGCTATCTCTTCGGGGCTTGGAGACTGCCCGCTTTTGCGGAAGCCGTCCTGAAGGGGATTTCTCAGGTAATCCTGGTCGAAAATACCGTCTCCGGCCTCCTCATCCTAATCGCCATTCTGATCTCCTCGGTCCGGGTAGGCGTCATCACACTGCTGTCGGCCTGCATCGCTACACTGATCGGCTGGTGGGGCGGCGCCGACCGCGATGCGGTCAAGCAGGGGCTGCTCGGCTACAACTCGGTGCTGGCCGGCATCTCGTTGTCGCTCTATCTGGGAGGCTCGGACCGATGGGTCATCGCGCTGGCCGGTGCTGCCGCAGCCGCAATCCTCACAGCCGCCATGATGCATGCGATGCGGGGCAGCGGGCTCCCGGTGCTGACGCTCCCTTTCATTGTCGTCACTTGGTTTCTGCTGATGGCATCCTACCGGCTGAGCCAGTTCAGGCTTAGCCCGGACCTTGCTCCGCAGGACCTGTCCCACTGGATGCTTCATCCGGAAGGAGCCATCCACCTGTTCCGCAGCCTCGTGGACGGTGTCGGACAAGTTTTCTTTCAGGACGGGATTTGGCCCTGCCTGCTGATTTGGGTCGCCGTGCTGTGGGGGAACTGGCGCCTCGGCATTTACGCGGCCATCGGCTCTATAGCCGGGTGGCTTACAGCATTTGGACTTGGCGCGGAAATATCTCTGATGAACCTCGGCTTGTACGGGTACAACGCCGTCCTGACCATTCTCGCCGTTGGCGCCGTTTTTGACACCAAAAGCCGCTGGGCGCCGTTCACCGGGCTGATTGCCGCCGCGGTAACGGTGCCGGTTACGGCCGGCATCGATACCTGGATTCTGCCTTACGGCCTGCCCGCGCTGACCCTGCCATTTGTGCTCAGTACCTGGTTGTTCCTCGCCGCGCGCAAAGTACTGCCGAAGCTGTAACCGCTGCTAAAGAAAATAAATTCTGTAATCTTAAGAAAAACGTCTATCGACGTACTCGCAAAGAGGACAGACCGCGTCTAGAGGAAGTTTTTCTTGCGAGATCAGGAAGCAGAAGCTCCGAAACTTATACTTTTCTGATCTCTTCAAAAAAGGGACAAAGCGAAAGGTCATCTTTCGCTTTGTCCCTCTTGTTTGTGGCCAGAATAGAAACTGGCCCCCCTCCATTATTTAAGACGGATTCTTGGCCAAATCCGCCGCCTGCGCAGGCGTCAGTGCGCCATCGTACACGCGCAGCTCGTCGATCAGACCTTTAAACGGCGGATCCCACCAATTGACGCCCAGGCTAAAGCTTGCCTTCGTGCCGGTAAACCAGTCCGGGAAGTTCGCTCCCTTGAACTTCTGCACCCCATTCACGTACACGGTCAGCGTGCCATTCTCCACGGAAAAGGCCAGATGCGACCACTCGCCGGTCGGAATGGTCAGTCCGGTCGCCCCGTCATACCAGCTCGTGCTGCCCGACCAGACCATCGTATTGTTGGCGACGGCTCCCCGGGGCACAAGGCTCACCCAATGGTCGCCGTCCTTCGCGCCAAAGAAGGCCGTCGTGTACGTCGTCAGCTCCTCCGGTTTGATCCACAGCGCAACCGAATAGGCATTGCTTGAAATCAGTCCGTCCGGCAGCCGGATCCCGGAGGCTCCGTCGAACTTGGCGGCCTGGCCTTGTCTGCCCTCAGCGAAGGTGATGCTGCCGCCGGACTTGTCAATCCGGTCGCCGGTCACCGTACCTGCGGCAAACCGCCCCTGACTGTCCGCAAAGTTACCCTCAAGGCCGTAATAAGAAGACAGCTTGGCGTCCTGGTACGGCAGAACGGTCACCGTAAAGGACTTCGTCAGCGAAGCGCCGCCTTTGGTGATTGTCGCAGTGAGCACCGCTTGAGCCGGCGCCCCGCCCGCCGGACGGTGCACCTCGCCTGTGGACGATACGACCGCTTCATCCGAGCTCTTCCAGGAAATCGCGATGTGTCGGGTTCCTTCCGCCGGAAGGGCCAGGTCCGACACGACCTTCGCCGTATCCCCCAGACTCAGATCGTTGTATACGTCCTGAACCAGCGCCTGATCGGTTTTGTCTTCAAGCCGGCTGCCCCAGACCGCCACGCCCTCCCGCGAAGAAGCCGTGAAGGTCATGACATAACGCTCGGACACCGGGTCCCAGCCGCTGGCGAAGACGCCCTTGTACACGGAACCGGCAATGACAAGCTCCGCCTCGTTGTGCCCGGTCTTTTTCCAAGTTCCGGTCACATCGCCTGAAATTGTGTTGTCCTTGTTCAGCCGGATATACACGGAGGACTGGATATCCGCGGTCGTCCCTTTTCCGTGGTTGATGAATTTATAGTCCCCGATCAGGTCCTGACGGTCCACTTTGCTCAACGTTTCTCCTGCATACCGGTATGGGGCAACCACCGGCCAGCCGTCCGCATTCATGTACATTTGATGCACCCGCACCTCGTGCGCTTCGCCCATCTGCGGGAAGCGGGTATGGAAGACGAGGAACCGCTTGCCGGTCGCATCTTCCAGCAGCACGGAGTTATGTCCCGGTGACACATAGCCGACGCCGATGCCGCTGCCCGGATCACCCACGTCTCTGGCAAACAGGTAGTTCCCCATCAGCTTGTTGCCGTACGGCGCGTTGTCCGTGTCTCCGGGCAGAACGGCATTCTGGCCCTGGGCATCCACATACGGTCCGTCCGGGTTCTTCGCGCGGAACACCCGCATGTTGTAACCGCCGTCGGCTCCCAGCCAGCCGTAAGTCATGTACAGGTAGTAGTAGCCGGTAGCTTTATCGAACACTACGTACGGACCTTCGCCCGATTTGCCGTAGCCTCCGGCCACCTTCGTGCCGAAATACCGGTCCACCAGGCGTCCGTCGGCGGTCTTGCCGTCTTTACCGGGATATTTCACCTTGCCGGTCTTCGGGTCCACGGGAAGGACGAAGATACCACCGGACCAGGAGCCGTAAGACATCCACAGCTGCCCGTTTTTGTCATAGTACAGGTTCGGATCGATCGCATTCGGATACGTGCCGTTGGCAAACGACCCGTCAGCGTTGAACCAGGCACCGCTTGCCCCGCTGAGCTGTCCGGCGTCGATCAGCTTCGGAATGTTCGTGTTCGTCCACTTTTTATTAATCGCGCTATCCTTATCCTTGGCATCGCCCTCCGTAAAGCCGGAGTACACCAGGGTATCGACATACTGATAAGGCCCCTCGATCTTTGGCGACACGGCAAACCCGATGGCCGACCGGATATACGTCGAGGACGTGCAGTAGTACAGCATATAGGCGCCTTTGGTGCCGTCCGTATTCACATATTCGGGATTCCAGAACACGTCGGGGGCCCACACGGAAAAACCTCCCTTGCTGTCCGAATCATTTTGTCCGGCCCAGGCAAACGACCCGGCCAAATTTTGCGCCAGATCGCCATACAGCACGTTGCCCGGCGTCGTATACCCGTTCGTGAAGCGGGACCAGCTCTGCAGGTCCTTTGATCGGGCCGCTTCAATATGCGAACCGAAAACGTAATACGTATCCCCGTCTTTCACGATGGATGGATCGTGTACGGATACGTTTTGATACACCGGCGCCTGTCCCTGCTGCTCCTGTGTCTTGCCGCCCTTCTGCGCCGTACTGTCCGACCCGGTGCCAAATACCTGCCCCGGAACCGTGACGAACAGCATCATCATCAACAATGCCGAAACCCACCTTCTGTTCATGTTTGCTCCCTCCAACAAATAAAATCTTCAGAAAACAAAATCATTCAACCTTTTGCGAAAACGCATTCATTGATCCGCACAGCGTTGCTTCATCGTGACGCCTGCCGCGGCCCAGCGACCGATCCCTCCCTTTTTACCGTTTCATCGACCTGTAAATCGCTTTCAACATGTATTTCATTTAACTAAAACTAAAATGTTTTAAGTAATCATATAATGATAATCATTAAATTTCAATCGTCTTTGGAAAATATTTAACTTATCGCTGCTGAAATAACAGTTATCACCTTTCATTAAGTTTAGAAAAGTATGAAACAAAAAAAGGAATGAGACCCTAAAGTCCCATTCCTTTCGTCAATTCAAGTATTCAGCTGTAAAAAAAACGGCTTCGACCGCTCAACCTTGCACGTTCAAATCGCCCATACGCCGCAATACAACGCCCGCTTATTCCCAATAAAACGGTCCTTTCCCCTGCAGCCGGGCGAGGCCTTCCACGAAGAAAAAGTCGCCGTAAATCAGCGGCACGTCCACATTCGTTTGGTTCGGATAATGGCTCGTCCCATGCAAAATGAGGCCTTCCTGCGCATGATCGTTAAAAGCGCCGTAACTCGCGTACAGCGACTCCAGCATGCGCACGGCCGGCTCGCGGTAGACGGCCGCTTCCAGCTCACCCACCTGCTCTGACAGCAGGAGCAGCCCGCTGGCCGCGCACGCGCCGGCCGAGGAGTCGCGGTACTGCCTTTCTTCCAGCGGCGCCCGGAAGTCCCAGTGCGGCACGTGGTCCTCCGGCAGATTGGCAAGGAAGAAGTGGGCGACGCGCTTGGCCGTGTCCAGATAGGCTTGCTTGCCGGTATGATGATAGGCCAGCGTCAGGCCGTAGATGGCCCAGGCCGTGCCGCGGGACCAGGCCGACTCCGGCGCATAACCCTGGCCGCCGATGCCGCCGATGCGCTCGCCCGTGTCCGGGTCGTAGCGCATGATGTGGTACACGGAGCCGTCCGGCCGGACAAAGTCGGCGGCCACCGTGTCCATATGCGCCTCGGCGACGTGGCGGTACCGCGGATCGCCGGTCATGGCGGACGCCTGGAACAGCAGCGGCACGTTCATGGCGCAGTCGATGATGGCGACGCCGGCATTGTCCTCGCCTGCGGACCACGGATTCCAGGCGCGGATGAACCGGCCTTTCAAATTAAAGCGGGCAGCCAGGTAATTGGCCGCCTTGAGCGCCCTCCGCTTCGACTCCTCGCTTCCCGTCAGCTTGTAGGAAGCCAGGCTCGTCAGCGTCCACATAAATCCGAGGTCATGGTCGAGACGGGTGTAGCCGTCCAATACTTCATCGAGCCGGGCCTCGCATTCCTCGGCGATCCCCCGCAGACGCTCGTCCCCGCTGCCGTTATACAGCAGCCAGAGCATCCCCGGCCAGAAGCCCGCCGTCCACCAGTGCGGGGGTTCCAGCACATACTCGCCGTTTGGGCTGGCATGGGGAAATCCCGCCCCGATGCGCTGGCTCGTGCGCCGGACTTTATCCAGCGCCTTGCCCCAAGCTTCATTTACCCATACCGCTTGCGCGGCCTGTTCCGTCATATTCACTCCCGATCCCCGCTTTCCTTGTCATTTGGCTCAAACTCGAAGGTCACGGCGACCCGGATGGAGGGCTCCGGTTTCCGGACCGTCAAATCGATCGTGTACCATTCGGCTTCGCATCCGTCATGGTCCATAAACATCCGCCGGGTGATCTCCGGCGAGAGCATCCCGCCGTCATAACGCATGATCAGCTTTAAGCCCTGCTCTCCTGATCCTTGCAGCTCGATCCAGTCCCCCGCAAGCCGCGGCCGGACGCGGGTGACAAACCGCTCCACCACCGAGCTTGGCGCTCCCGCAAACCGGTACTCGTCCGTAAGCGCCAGACTCGGCAGCCCGCCCTGCATCTCCCAGCGGAGCGCACGGCGCAAGCTTTCCAGCCCCGCGTACCGGTAGGCTTGCGTGAGGTCCACGCCAAACACAGCTCCAGCCTCATCGGCATAAGCCTCTTCGACCACCGCCCGGCTGTCCTCTCCTTCGGCCTGATACTGGCCGCCGACGATCGGCACGCTGTGCCCCTGCGAGCCGTTGCAGTCGTAGGTGTAGCGCTCCGGTCCGAAATACGACTTCGTGTATTCCCCGCTGCCGAGGTCGGCGAGGAAAAACTCGCCGTCCCCGTACAGCATAAACTGCCCGAGGTCGTTATGGTTGTGGGGCTCGGCGTTATGCCCGCCTTTGGCTGCAAAGCCGAACGCGCAGCCGGGGCCGGTATACCGCCAGATGAGCCACTGTGCGTCGGGCAGGTAGCCGGAGAACGGCCCCCACTCGCTCTGGACCGGCTCCCCGCTCCGCCAGAGCAGATTCCGGATGGCCGGCGCCCAGCGGCTGCAGTGATCCTCCGTAAACGCAGCCCGGAGGCGGGCCGGCGGCCGCTGGAACTCCGGATACAGGCCGGCCAAATAATCCGACAGCCCCAGTTGAATGCTGCCGCTTGGCCTGGAGTCGGAGAAGTTCGCCACCGCGCTTCCGCCAAGAAAGCATTTTTGCTGAAACAGCGCAATGCGGCGGACCTTGTCGCTGGCGAACCAGTCCAGCCGTCCACGGGACCGCTTCCGGAGCAGATCGGCGTAGTACGTAAAATAACCGAATCCGTAATTCCAGTACCCGAGCCCCTCCTGACAGGCGCCGTCTTCACCGAACCCCGTCAGGTAGCAGTTCATGCTTCTCTCCGCCTTCGCCAGAACGGCCGCCAAACGGTCCGCATCCTCCAGCAGCAGCAGCGCCGCCGCGCCGATCGAGCCGGCGCACACGGCGGACCAGTTATGCACGGCCGACTCCCAGTGAAACTCCCGGGCCAAGTACGGCTCGAACAGGCGGCGATGCACTTCGTCCCGAATCCGGCTCCGGATCAGAGGCGGCAGACCGTCGCCCGCCAGGTACAGCAGCTCACTAAGCGCAAAGCCGGTTTCAGCGCTGAACAAATCGATCTCTCCCCCGGTGTCCCCTTCCCCTAAGTGGGCGGGGAGACACCAGGTATACTCCTCCAAAATAAGCCACAGCGTATCGCACAGAGCCTCGCGGTATTCATCCCGCTCCGGCTCAAGCATCGTCAGAATCGCGAAGGTGTTCAGCCGGCGGCGCCGCTCGAAATACACCCGCTCATACCCAAGCCGGCGCCCGGTACGGGCAAAGTCGGCATACAGCGAGTACGTTAATACCGGCAGCGGCAGTCCAAGCAGCCGCTGACCTTCTGCCTGGATTTCGCGCCGGTCCGCTTCATACAGGTCCGAGGTCCGGACCTTCTGCCAGAAACGGGCCGCGTCGCCGTCCGGATAATACAGGTCCAACCCGGCGGGAGCCATGTCATGAGCCACTTCCTTCAGGGACGGACTTCCTTGCTCATGACGGGATGATGATTCCAGCAATTGCGAATCCTCCTCTCTTATGCGGTCCAAGCCTCACCGCAGCCGGCTCCGGTATTCGACCGGGGTCACGCCGGAATAAGATTTGAATGTCTTAATGAAATAGCTTTGATTGTCATAGCCCAGCTGCTCGCAAATCTCCCCGACGGTCGCTCCCGTCCGGTCCAGCAGCTCCTGGGCCCGCATCATTTTGAGCCGGGTCACGTATTCGATAAAGGTGCTGCCCGTCTCCTTCTTGAACAGCCGGCAGAAGTAGCTGGTGTTCATGTGAAGGTGCTCCGCCACCTCGTCCAGCGAAATCCGGCTGTGCAGCCGCCGCGTGACGTACACGCAGGCTTCGGTAATCTCGGGCCGTCTGCCGGACTTATGTCCGCCAAAATCGGTCGCCGCCCACGACTCCAAGTGCCCGTTCAGCCAGGCATGAAGATCAGCAAGCGAATCGATGTCCGCGATTTCCTTGTGGAGCGTATCCGCGGACGATGCCGTCGAAACGGAAGGGATGGCTTGAAGCTTCAGCTTCAAATCGAGCAGCAGCTTGAGGACCCAATCCTTCACCGCCTCCGGCGGATACCGCTCCTTGCGGATCCTCGCGGTCCAGGCGGACGTCGCCGACCGGATCGCCTGCGGCTCCCGGTCCAGCAAGGCCCCGCGCAGCTCGCCAAGTGCCTCATCGTAGAAGCTGAGCAGATCCCCCGGCGGCAGGTCATCTCCTTCCGGCTCCGGCTCCAGCTTCGGTCTTGATGCGCGCAGCTTCACCGTCTCCCCGGGCTCCAGATAGAAACGCAGCCCGCCCGAGGCCAGCAGCCCGCCGAGCGTCTGTTTCAAGCTCTCCGGCGAAGCGCAGGGCTCGCCGATACACAGCGACATGTCAACCTTAAGTACTTTTCGCAGCGCGGACTGGATTTCCTTCAGCATCTGCGCCGTTTCCTCATAAAAATTCCGATGGAGCCCCGGCTTGCCGGAGAAAAACAGCAGCCAGGTTTTGGCATCGAAGCCCGCGTGTACCCCGCATGGTGCAAAGTTCTCCAGCACTTCCTTCATGACGTTGCCGACGGCAAAGCGCAGCGTTTGATCCGAGAAGAAGCGGTATTTCACCTGCCGGTAGTTCTCCAGAAATCCGGCGACAGGCAGGGTGTGCTCGCCTTCCCGGAGCAGGCCGTACTCCGCTGCTTCCTTCCTCCAGTTCTCCGGGGACAGCAGGGGCAGATCGATGAGGTTTTTCAGACTCTGTTCCTTCCGCAGCTCCTTCGCCTCATCATACATGCGCTTCATCCGGCTGTGCTCCCAGCCGGCCTGCTTCTCCTCATCCATCGCCTGCTTGAACCGGGTGAGCCGCTGTACCAGATCCTCCGGGTCAAGAGTGTCCTTCAGCAGATAGTCCTGTACGTTCAGACGGACGGCCTGCTGCGCATACTGAAACTCGCTGTGGCAGGACAAAATGGCGATTCGTACGGCGGGATTCAGCTCCCGGATGCGTCCCGACAGCTCCAAGCCGTCCATCTTGGGCATCCCGATATCCGTAATGAGAATATCCGGGGTCTGGCGCTGGGCCTGCTCCCAGGCGCTCCATCCGTTCTCGTGGGTGGACATCAGCCTCAGCCCGAGCTCCTCCCAGCGGATCGTCTCTGACAGCAGCTCAATCACGGGGTAATCATCGTCAGCCAGCATGACATTATACATCCCGCAGCCCCTCCTTCCGTGGAATATGCATCTCAATCACGGTTCCGGCCCCCGGCTCGCTGTTCACGCAAGCCTGGAATCCATCGCCGAACATTATGTTCATCCGCTCCGCCACATTGGGCAGGCCAATGCCTGAAAAGGAGCCGTTTGACGGCGAAGGCTCCGCTTCAAAGGCGGCTCCATTCAGAATCCGCATCAGTTCCTGCCTCTGCTCCTCTTCCATTCCCGCGCCGTCGTCGGCGACCGTCAGAATGATCCGTTCCGCCTCCGTCACCGCCCGGATCGATATCGTGCCTGCCTGACGGCTCAGCCCATGAATCATCGCATTTTCGACCAGGGGCTGCAGGAAGAAGCGCGGCACTTTGATCAGAAACGCCTCCGGGTCAATATCCAGCTGCAGCACGGCCTCCTCCTTCTGCCGCAGGTTCATCAGAGCGACGTAATGGGAAATCAAGTCGATCTCCTCGTGCAGCAAAATTTCGTCGTCCTCGCGGCTGATCGTCATGCGGAGCAGGACCGACAGCGAGCCGATCATTTTGGCGCTCTCCGGATCGCCACGCTTCATCACCTTCATCCGGATGGAATTTAACACATTGAACAAAAAATGGGGGTGAATTTGCGCCTGCAGCATTTTAAGCTCGGCCCTTCGCTTGCGGGCCTGGTGGTCCGACACCTCGGCGATCATCTCTTTGACCCGGTCCAGCATCTGGTCGAACAGCAGCCCGAGCCTTCCGATCTCATCGTTGCCTGCCACACCTGAACGCACGTCCAGGTTGCCGCGCTGCACCGCGTTAGTTACCTTGCCAAGCCGGACGAGCGGCGTCGTGAACCTGCGCACCAGCACGATCAGCAGCAGAAGGAAGACGAAGAACGAGATCATTTCGAACAGAAATACTTTGCTGAAGATGGCATTCAGGTCCACGATTGCGTCCCGATACGGCTGCATCAGCACGAGATGCCAGCCGTTCATCGGAATCTCCTGCTCCACCATCAGGAACTTATCCCCATCGATCCGTTCAATCGAATACGGCTTGTTTCCCTCGTTCAGATCAGCATAAGCAAACTTCCTGCCGATTTGGCCGGCCGGTCCCGATACGATCGTGCCCGAGCCGTCTACCATCAGCACCCGGTTTCCTTTGGAGAGCCGGTCAAAGATGCCGCTGACCTGATCCTCCACCCAAGACACCACCACATAGCCGTAAATTTCCGAATTGGCCAGCCGCAGTGACCGGGCAATGGACAGCTGATAGGGGTGATCGGCTTGATCCTGCACGTAGACGGTTCGCTCAGGCCCGGTCCAATAAGACTCCAGCCCTCTCAGCTCCTTCATCTGCCTGAACCAGGGCTGCCGGGTCAGGTCCGGCGGATTGTAATCGCTTACGGAATAATTCATGTAATACGCCCCGTTTGTCAGCAGCACGGTCACATACGTCTGCTCGCCGACCACCGTCAAGCTGTCGAGCTGCTCCAGCACCCGGTTTGCCTCGGTGAACCGGCGGTACGGATCCTTCTCCTCATTGCCTGAGGCGACCTGCTTGAAGTAGGTGTTCAAACCGGAATTGACCTGAATGTAGTTGGCAATGTTCAGCTTGCTGGACAGCAGGTTCGTGACGGATCCGGCCACCAGCTGCAGCGAATCCCTCGCGTTCGATACGGCCTGCCGCTTCACCGCCTCCCGCGATAAGCCGTTGTACACGATCAGGCTAATGACCGCGGGAACGACGATGCAGACAATCGACGCAAAGATGAGCTTGTGGCGGATCGAGCGCAGCGCCAAGTGCCGCAGCCGGTTGATCATGATGGTCCCCCCAGGGTACAAAAAAGGGACGAAATCGCCGTCCCCCGTTTTTGGATCATATTATACCAAAATTATTTTTGGTTGGATTCGATGATTTTGTTCACGCGCTCCTGCGAGTTTTTCACCGTCGCATCGATATCCTGGTTGCCGAGGATCAGCTTCTCGTATTCCTCGTTGACCGCTTTGAACACTTCGGCCTGGTAGGAGGCCGGCGGTACGATCGCTGATGCTTTCGAGGCGACCAGCGTGTCGACCAATGACTTCTTGTCGACCTTCTCCGGGGTTTTCGTGCCGGCGAGGATCGTATCGATAATCTGCTCCACCTGGTCGCTCTTCACCTGGCTCCAGGCCGGAATATTTTTACCTTGGACCGTCTGCCCTTCGGTTGTATACCAGCGCACAAACTTGTAGGCTTCTTCCTTATGCTTGGACTTGGCGGCGACGGCAACATAATCGGTCGTGACCGGGGTGATGCCCGTGGGATCGCCTTCTTTGTTTTTCGGGAACGGCGCCACGGCGACGTTAAACTCCAGCGGCACCTTATCCGTCCCGCCGATTTCGGTATTCATCCAGCTGCCGATCACGATCATGCTCGCCGATTGGTTAAAAAACTGCGTCCGGTAATTGAGCTTCTGCGAGATCATATCGGTATACGGAACGGAGGACTGGTCCTCTTTTTCCATTTTCAGCCGCAGTTCCAGCGTCGCCCGGAAATTGGGATCATCCAGATTCGAGGAGCCGTCGGCTTTGAGAAAGTCGGAATTTTCCGGCTGATTCTCCATTTTCAGCTTCAGGAATTCCAGCCAGCCCCCGCCCTGCGGGCCGTGGAAGTACGTGCCGTAGCGCTTGCTTGCGCCTTCGCCCTTGGTGAGCTTTTTCGCATAATCGGCAAACTGGTCCCACGTCCAATCCGTTGGCACGCTCAGGCCTGCTTCATCCATATGGTCCTTGTTCAACAGCACATACCACGGGTTGAACTTGCCCGGAAGCGCATACACCTTGCCATTCAGGCGGGTATCGACTTTATAATCCGTCTCTTCCTTATAACCGTCCTTGGCAATGTAGTCGTCCAGCGGTTCCGCCATGCCCAAAGCCACGCGCTGCGCGTATCCGGCCGGATCGCTGAACATCAGGATGTCCATCTGTGCGGAGGACGCCGCCTCCAGATCCAGCTTCTTGGAAGCCTCCTGCGTATCGCCTTTTTCGCTGAGCTGCACCAGCTCGATCGTGACGCCGGGGTTGGCGTCTTCGTAGGCCTTGAGCGTCTTGCTCCAATTGTAAGCTTCCTCGGTTCCATAGGTGTATAATCTCAGGTTGACCTTGTCCTGGCCGCCGCTTGATCCGCCGGAGCCGGACGCCGCCCCTTCGCTATCCCCGCCGCCGCTGCTTCCCCCGCAGCCTGACAGCAAACTGATCAGCAGCATGCCGGCTGCCGCGCCGGTAAGCCATCTTTTTCTCTTCATCCCTCAATAACCTCCCTTGGATTATGCTTGCCGTGAAAATGCTTCTACCGCCAACTCCCATACGGCTAACAGGACACCGGCCTCGGGCCGTATGCCGCTTTATCCGCCTGCTCCGTGTGCCTCCGTATGCCTCCACATGCCTCCGTATGCCCACCGCTTGCCGGCTGCGTTTTCCCGTATCTGACGCTTTGATTATACCGGGGCCGTTCCCCCGGCTCATGACGTTAAATTGACCGTTGATCCTGTTATTTTGACGGATGCTACCCCTTGACTCCCCCGAGGGCGATGCCTGCGATGACGTTTTTTTGCCCAATGATAAAAATCAGCAGCAGCGGGAAAATGGCAGATACCGCCGCGGCCATGATCAGCGAGTAGAACTCCCCGCTTAAAGACGTAAACTTCTGCATCGCCAGCGGAATCGTAAACAGCCGGTCGCTCCGCAGGAAGATCAGCGGGTTCTGGTAATCGTTCCATGTCCAGATAAAACGCAGAATGGCGTAGGTCGCCACCGCCGGCTTTACGAGCGGCAGCGCGATCGAGGAGAAGATGCGCGGATGGCCCGCGCCATCGATTTTCGCCGACTCGATAAATTCCTGATGAATGCCCATAAAGAATTGACGAAGCATGAACGTGCCCAGCACGCTGAAGCTGCCCAGAATGATCAGGCCGAAATGGCTGTCGAACAAACCGATGTTGCGGTATAAAATAAACTGCGGAATCAGGATGGCCTGTCCCGGAATCATGTAGGTGACCAGCACGATCATGAACAGCCAGCGCCCTGCGGCAAACTGGATTTTGGAGAAGCCGTAGGCGGCCAGGGCCGACGCCGTGCAGGAAATCAGCGTCGTCAGCACGCTTACCTTGATCGAGTTCCAGTAATAGAGATAAAAAGGGTAATCGCCGAACCATACTTCTTTATAATTCGCCACCGCGTTCCATTTCCTTGGGATCCACTGGATCGGGTAGACGAAGACGTCCTTTTCGATTTTGAAGGAAGTGATCAGCATCCAGATGAACGGCATCAGAAACAGGATGCTGACCGCCAGCATGACCACGGTGATGACCAGCCTGCGCCAGTCGGGCCCGGTACGTGTCGTCATTTTCCGCTCAGCTCCTTTCGCTTAGTAATTGACCCATTTCTTCTGGGCGGACCACTGTCCAAGGGTAATCAGCATAACAAAGGCGAACAGGACGGCGGCGATCGCCGAAGCATAGCCCACCTTCAAATTGACGAATGCCGTGTCGTACAGGTACCAGACCATCATCGTCGTGGAGCCCACCGGGCCGCCCTGCGTCATCACCGCGATAATATCGAACACTTTGAACGTCGAAATGATGCCCGTTACCATCAGGAAAAAGGACGTCGGCGACAGCAGCGGCACCGTAATCCGGGTGAATTTTGTCCAACCGTTTGCGCCGTCGATGTCAGCCGCCTCGTACAGGTCGCGCGGGATCGACTGCAGCCCGGCGATGTAAATGATCATGTTGAAGCCGATGGAGATCCAGACCGAAATCATCATGATCGACAGCAGCGCAAAATGCGGATCGGCAATCCATTTTGGCGGATGCTCCACCCCAATCGATTTGAGCAATTCGTTGATCGGGCCGTAGGAGGGCTGAAACAGCACCTGCCAGACGACGGCGACCGCGACGACGCTCGAGATATAGGGCATGAAGTAAGCGACCTTGAAGTAACTCTTCATGTACACGAACCGGTCGATCAGGATGGCGAGCACCATCGAAATGAGCATGTACACCGGCACGGTCAGCAGAAAGATGACATTATTGCGGACCGATTTAATAAACATGTCATCATGAAGCAAATTACGAAAATTTTCAAATCCGACCCAGCGGATGCCGTTCCACCCCTGCACAAAGTTCCAGTCGGCAAATCCGAGCACCATCGTTGCGACGATAGGCACCAGCACGAGGATGAATACCCCGAGCAGCATCGGGCTGACGAACAGCATTCCCCACAGCGTTTCGCCCCGCTGGAGGGATCCGCTCTTCCGGGTGCGTTTCCCTATGCCCGGCGGCGCTGCCGCGGCCGTTTCCATTCGTTGTTCCAAGCTCCACACCCCGTTTCTTCTGCATTCCTTAAAGCCTGATTTGATTAAAAGAAAAACGTCGATCGACGTACCTTCACAGAAGACAGACCGCGTCTAAAGGAAGTTTTTCTTGCAATATCAGGAAGCAATAGCTCTGGAATTTATACTTGATATTATAAAAAAATACCGTCAGCAGCTTTGACGGTATTTTGATCATATTCACGCTAATTTTTACTTTTTTCAGCAGCGGAACTCCAAACCTGCACCGCTAAAACCTCTGCCGCCTACAGATGACATCCCCAGTCACCTTTGCCCCGGCATCCGATTATGCTGTACTACGTACTATGGAATCACAAGGAGAGAAACTTGATGAATTCAGACCGCTCCCCCTTTATCTCGTCCAGGCTCAAATCGGGGCTGTACGCCCTGAACAAGCTCGCATCGGCCGGCTTGACGCTGCTCCTACTGGTGCTGATCTCCAGTATGCTGCCCCTTCAGGATCAGCTTCCTCTGGCATCGGACACCGATCTGCCCATTCCCTTGTCCTACTGGGTCTACGGTTATGCGATGACCGCCTCCATTCTGGCGGATTTTGTGCTGTACGTGCTGCCTCCCCTATCCAGGGACAAACAAATCTCGATCTACGCGACGGCCGGTTTTTTGTGCTTCTATGCGCTGTATGTACATGACGCCGCAGGAACGGACCATATCGCCTCCACGGTGGCGGGCATGTGTACGGTGCTGCTGTTTTACGTCGGGAAAAAGCTGTTTGTGCGCGATTCGCTCATCACGCTGATTTTCGCCCTGCTGGTTCCCCTGCTCTGCTGGGGCTTTCTGTAGCCGCTGCTTTTGCGGCTCCGGCATGCTACAGCGCTTCGATAATATCGCCCGCCACGAGGGATGCCGGATTGGAACGGCGCCGCGCTGCGACTTCGCCGGCCAGACCGTGCAGGTACACGCCGAACGCGGCCGCCTGCGGACCGCTTGCGCCCTGGGCCAGCAGCCCGGCGATGATGCCGGTCAGCACATCGCCGGCGCCGCCGGTCGCCATGCCCGGGCTGCCTGTCGCGTTCACGTAAGCATCGCCGTCCGGCGTGGCGATGACCGTCCGCGCGCCCTTGAGCACCAGCGTCACCCGGTGCGCCTTGGCGTATTCGGACGCCAGGCGGATCCGGTCGCGCTGCACCTCGGCGGTGGACAAGCCGGCCAGCCGCGCCATTTCGCCGGGATGCGGCGTCAGCACCGTGTCCGACCGGCGCGGCTTCCACGCGTCCAGGTCGTCGCTTGCGGCCAGCATGTTGAGCGCGTCGGCATCGACGACCATCGGGCATGCCGCCTCCTCCCAGAGCGTGCGCAGCCAGCGTCCGTCGCCCTCGAAGCGCCCCAGCCCGGGGCCGACGGCGAGCACGTCGCGCCCGGCCAGCAGCTCGAGCACGCGGGCGGCGGAGGCCTCGTGCCAGTCGGCGGCGGTCGCCGAGGCGAGCATGACCTCCGGCGCGGCGCCCGCCATATGCGGCAGCAGCGGACCGGGCAGCGCCCAGGTAACGAGGCCGCTCCCAGCGCGCAGGGCCGCCCGCGAGCAGAGCAGGCCCGCGCCGCTCATCGGCAGGCTGCCCGCCGCTACAAGCACGTGGCCGTACGTGCCTTTATGGCCGTCCGGCGAGCGGCGGCGCGCCGTATCGACCCCAAGCCGCGTGCGCAGCACCTCCTCCGTCAGCAGGAACGTGCTGACGTTCTGCTGCGCGCACAGCAGCGCGGGGATGCCGATGGCGCGCACCATGATCTCCCCGGCGGCTTCCGCGCCGGGGAACTGCGCCAGGCCTCGCTTCAGGAACGCGAGGCATACGGTCCGCCGTGCACGGATACAGGGATCGTGCACAGCCCCCGTGTCGGCGTCCAGCCCGCTCGGGATGTCCGCCGACACGATGTCCCTGCCGCTGCCGTTCGCCGCGGCAATCAGCTCGGCGTAGGCGCCGCGCGGCGCACCGCGGCTGCCGGTGCCGAGCAGGGCATCCACGATGCCCGTGCAGGCGGTGAAGTCCACGTCGTCCCGGCCGTGGACGAGCACCGGGATGCCCAATGCGCGGGCCGCGTCCCGCTGCAGTGCCGCCTCGCCGGTGAGGCTGCCGGGCTCTGCGGCGTACACGATCGTGACGCGCATGCCCGCTTCACGCAAGTACCGCGCCGCGACCAGGCCGTCCCCGCCGTTGTTGCCCTTGCCGGCCAGGACGAGCCAATGCTCGCGCTCCGGTTCCTCCAGCCGGAGCGCGGCGTCTCCTTGCACCGCCGGCACAAGATCGCCCTGGCTTCCACGCTTGGACTCGGCGGCTTGCCGGCTGCCGCTGCCGGCATATCGGCGCTCCCGGCACCACCGGATCACCTCCTCCGCGATGGCTCTGCCGGCGTTCTCCATCAGCGCCACCGCCGGAATGCCGACCTCCTCAATCGTTCGGCGGTCCAGCTCTCTCATTTCGTCGGATGTCACGATATACATCTGCCGTCTCCTCCTTATATGAAACAACCCCACAGATGTGGGGTTGTCTTCGATGTCATCCAGCTGTTTTAAAGGGACCCTCGTTTGTTCAATTCCAATGCCGCCTCCGCCCGGATGCTTAATATAGAAGCAGCCTGTCCGCGGAGACCCGTCGCTAACCTAGTATGCTACCGTAAACCGGGTGCGGACGAAATACGGATCCTCCATTTCGTCGATCAGGGCCGCGGCCAGATCTTCGACCGAGATCCGGCTGCTGCCCAGCTCATCGGTGATGAGCATGTCCATGCCGATCCGGAAGTTGCCGGTGCGCCGTCCGGTTTCCAGCACCGCCGCCGGGCTGAGGTAGCTGTAATCCAGATCGGACAGTCTGTAAATGTCGTACGCATCCGCATGCGCCCTGGCCAGCGGCACCAGCTCCTGCGGAAATTCCGGCGTATCCATCAGCAGCGTGTCCGGTCCGGTCTTCAGGCTGCCCGCCCCGCCGACGATGAGCAGCCGCTTCACGCCGGCACGCTGCACGCCCTCGATGAGCGAACGCGCGGCTTCCAGCAGCTCCTGCTCCTCGCCAAACGTCGGACCGTACGCGCTGATGACCGCGTCCTGCCCCTCGCATACGCTGGCCACTGATGCAGGGTCCAGAATGTTTCCGGTCACCACCTTCAGCCGTTCATGCTCCTCGGTCAGCTTGGCGGGATCCCGCACGACGGCCGTGACTCCGTGCCCGCGCTTCAGCGCCTCACGAACGATGGCTTTTCCGACCTGTCCACTGGCTCCAAATATCGTAATATGCATTGCATTGATCGTTTCCATAGGTTATTGTCTCCTTCGCTGTTATGCCTGTTATTATTCTACATGACCTGTCTTCCGCATGCTATCCTTCCGCTTTTTGCAGCCGTCCGCTCCCCGTCTGCCCTTCCCGGTTATGCTGCAAAATATATAATCCTTTCCCTTCCTCCCATTCGACATAGGCCAGCTTGCCGGGATCGCTGAAGCCTTTTTCCTTCAGCATGGCCGCCAGCCATTTCTGGTCTCTGCCGATCTGCTGCAATTTATCGTCGTTATAATCCCCATCCTCCAGCAGATTATAGGTCAGGCCGGATGGATCCGAATCCAGATCCAGATCCTGTTTTTGAACCGCTTCAAAATCCGCGTTCTTCAGAACGCTGAGCGAGCCGTTCGTTTCAAAGATGGCATAAGCAACCTCGCGCAGGGAAAAAATATCCTTTTGCCGCAGCATCATGCGCAGCTGCTCAAAATCCAGCCGGTTCTTTTTCATTTCCCGCATATCCACTTTCCCGTTGTGTATTAATATGGAAGGCTTACCCTCCAAAGGCCCCCTGGTTCGGCGCGCATACTGGGTGACTTTTTCAAATAAATACGATAGGATGAACCAAACCGCCAGTCCGAACAGGAGCTGGCCATAGTGGACGTCCTTCTGGTATACCGTATTCCCCACCAGCTCGCTCAGCATAAGCGAGGAGACGAAGTCGAAGGGGGTCAGCTGGGAAATTTCCCTTTTCCCGAGAACCCGGGTCATCAGCCACAAGCCGATGAATCCCGTAATTAATTTTATGGTGATCATGCCATAATCCATAGCCTCCGCCTCCAGTGTCTCATCGTTTGCTCAATATTTACCCAATTCAGGACGGGGGTGAAAATCCCGATTGGCATCGGCGGGCGGAATGGGTAATGTTACCTGGGGAGCAGTACTTTAGGGACGGAGGATGGTTGCAAAAACATTTGTAGCATGGAGAGGAGCTGTTGTCACATGATTGGTGAATTTATCGTCCGGCTGGCCGTGGCCGGCCTGCTTGGAGCCGTAATCGGTCTTGAGCGGGAGCTGAGAGCCAAGGAGGCGGGGCTGCGCACCCACTTTCTCGTTGCGGTTGGAAGCGCATTAATTATGCTGGTATCCAAGTACGGTTTCTTTGACATTATGGACCACGACCACGTGGCGCTCGACCCGAGCCGGGTCGCCGCCCAAGCTGTCAGCGGCATCGGCTTTTTAGGTGCGGGCATGATCATTATCGAGCGGAAAAGCGTACGCGGCCTGACGACCGCGGCCGGCGTGTGGGCTACATCCGGCATCGGCCTGACTATCGGCTCGGGCATGTATGCCGCCGGGATCAGCGCCACGATTCTCGTCATGATCGGCCTGGAACTGCTGAGCATATTCAAAACCGGCAAAGCGCTCAGCCTTTCATTTGAGCTGGACGACAAGGAGTCCGTGAAGCCGATTCTCGAACGCCTGTCGGCGCGGAAAATCGCAGTGACCTCCTACCAGCTCGAACAGGACCCGGGCGACAGCAGCCTGTATCACCTGAACATCAAGGCCAGGGCCAAGCATAACGGGACGCTGCAGGACCTGCTGCGGGAGCTGGATGAACTGCCCCATATATTATCCGCAAACCTCGAGTAGCGCAGGTTAACCTGTTGAAATCCCGGAAAGGTTATGCAATAGTTAAGAAAAACAGCTGTTGATGCAAATTCACAGGAGACAGACTACATTTAGCGGATGTTTTTCTTGCGATCATTGAATCATTCAGCTTCGCTGAAAACTGGAAATTCAATGATCTAAAAGAATAACGGCTATTGATGTATTTTCACAGGAGACAGACCACGTTTAGCGGAAGTTTTTCTTGCGATCATTGAACGATTCAGCTTCACCTTTGAAATTCCTGATCTTGATAAAATAATAATGAATGAAGGGAGGTGGCGCTGTTGTCCCTTGCTCTACAGGCCGGCCTTGACCGGCTGACCGGAACGGAGTCGAATTTGATCGTAGCTGGGCTCGCGGTCATCGTCTTCCTCTGGCTGTACATCCGCACATCCCGTTCCTTGAGGGCCGAGGCCGCCGCACGGCTGGAGCTGCTGCAGCGCACCCTCGCCCTGTACAGCCGGGCGCAGGGCGTCCTTGGCGAAGAAGTGGAAGCCGCCCATGTCGGCGCCCAGGAGCCGGACCAGCTTGTCCAGCTGCTTCAGGAATGCAAGGCGGCCCCGCTGATGACTCCGGAGCTGCTGGACATGATCGATGCTTACATACGCGAACGGGATTTCTCCCGGCTCCTGATGCTGCAGAAAATGCTGGACCGGGAAATCCACCGGCGGATTCATGAACAATCGGTGCTGATCCGCAAAATAGACAATCCCGGCTGGGGCACCAGCTTCTGGAGAATGATCCGTCCGGCGGTTCCTTTCGCCGCTCTGGTCCTCACCCTGTATTGGTTCCTCCAGCTGTATAACGGCTTTCAGGACAGCGGCGCCGCCGCCTTGTCGTGGACAAGCCTTGAGTTGTGGACGCGGCTCATTTCATGCCTCGCGGCTACGCTCTTTCTGTACTGGGTCATCATGGATACCCGAAGGGATACGCCGGGCATTCTGTACCGGCTGCTCGCCCTGATCATCGCCGCGGTGGCGCTTCTGCACCTGCTCGGTTTGACCGCGGCACCTTACATACTGGCCGTCCAGGTGGTGCTATTCCTGTTCGGCTTTAACCTGAACCCCAAGCCCAGCCGCCGGAACCGGCCCTATGCCGGCCACCGCGAAGTAACCCAAGGCAACGAGGAGGATCCGAAGGATCGCTGAGTCTCCAGAGCCTGCGTCCAGCGGATCTTCCCCCTCGTTCCACTTGTGGAATAGGGTCGGCGCTGCTTCCGTAGGTGACCAGGCCATAAGAAAAACGTCTATCGACGTACCTTCAAAGAAGACAGACCGCGTTTAGCTGAAGTTTTTCTTGCGAGATCAGGAAGCAGAATCTCCGAAACTTATACTTTTCTGATCTCTTAAAAAACGTCTATCGACGTACCTTCAAAGAAGACAGACCGCGTTTAGCTGAAGTTTTTCTTGCGAGATCAGGAAGCAGAAGCTCCGAAACTTATACTTTTCTGATCTCTTAAGAAAAACGTCTATCGACGTACCTTCAAAGAAGACAGACCGCGTTTAGCTGAAGTTTTTCTTGCGAGATCCGGAAGCGGAGGCTCCGAATCCTATACTTTCTGCTCTCTTAAGAAAAACGTCTATCGACGTACCTTCAAAGAAGACAGACCGCGTCTAGAGGAAGTTTTTCTTGCGAGATCAGGAAGCAGAAGCTCCGAAACTTATACTTTCTGATCTCTTAAAAAATAACCCCGCTGTCCTGCCCCCTTCCACGATGGAAGGTAAGGCATTCAGCGGGGTTATTTATTGTCCGTTCGTCATGCTGACGGGAGAGTCCGGGGCTAGCGCAGCCCGGACTCTCTTCCGGTCCTCCGCTCGGCTCTTGCTGCCGCCTTCACGGAGCTGCCCGGCGTGTTCTCGAACCGTTTGCGTTCCGTCCGCTCCATCTGCACGATCTGTCCCTCATGCACAACGATGTGAAGCGAACCGAATTCCATATCGTTCAGCTGACTCGCAATACGTTCCTTCCATACTTCATCAACGATAAGAGGTTTTGCCACAATTGACGCCTCCTTTAGTTCCTGGATTTTAAGGAATATGAGCCATTGGGGATGAATGTAATAATAATCCTTCTTTTCCAACCAAATTAGTATGGTTTAACATTATCACGCGGGTAAAATCGCTGTCAATGAGCATTTTTCCACGACAGCCAACTTTTAAAAAGAAGAGTGACCAGCGCCAGCAGCAGGAGCAGCGACGCCACCGCAAACGACGCCGAGAACTGGTATTCGTTGTACAAAATTTCAACGTGCAGCGGCAGCGTATTCGTCTGTCCGCGGATGTGCCCGGAGACGACCGACACCGCCCCGAATTCCCCCATAGCACGGGCGTTGCACAGAATCATCCCGTACAGAAGGCCCCATTTGATATTCGGCAGGGTTACCCGGGTGAATACATGCCAGCCGCGCGCGCCCAGCGTTACTGCGGCCTCTTCCTCTTGGGTGCCCTGGTCCTCCATCAGCGGGATTAATTCCCTCGCCACGAAGGGAAAGGTCACGAAGAGCGTCGCCAGGATGATGCCCGGCACGGCATAGATGATTTTGATATCGTGGTCGCTCAGCCAGGGGCCGAACCAGCCGTTCGCCCCAAACACGAGCACGAAGATCAGCCCTCCGATGACGGGCGACACCGCAAAGGGCAGGTCGATCAGCGTGATCAGCGCCCCTTTGCCGCGAAACCTGAATTTAGTAATGGCCCATGCCGCGGCAATGCCGAACACCGTGTTCAGCGGAACGGTCACCAGCGCAACGATGAGCGTCAGTTTCAGGGCGGACAGCGCATCTGGATCGGCGAGAGCCGCGACGTACACATCCCATCCCTTCTTGAGCGCCTCGGTGAGGACGATAAGCAGCGGCAGCACGATCAGCCAGAGCAGCGCCAGCCCAGCCGCCGCAATCAGCAGCCATTTCACCCAGGCCGCTTCCGTCGTGGCCGGCGAAGCCTGGGCACTCGTTTGAACGGAAGTCATGGGCACGGTACCTGCCATAGGGAAGCCCTCCTTTTCTTAGTGACACTTGAGCATAGGGTATAGTCCGGGCCGGGTTAAACCCGGGCGGGGTATTAACGCACCGAGCGCCGTGTCCACCGCTGCAGCGAATTGATGACGAGCAGCAGCAGAAACGAGATCAGCAGCAGCAGGATCGCTACGGCAGCGGCGCCGGCATAATCGAACTGCTCCAGCTTTGACATGATGAGCAGCGGGGCGATCTCCGTCTTCATCGGCATATTGCCGGAAATGAATACGACCGAGCCGTATTCCCCGATGCCGCGTGCGAACGCCAGGGCAAAACCTGTCAAGAGCGGCGGAATCAGCTCCGGCAAAATGATGGTCCGAAACGTCCGGAATCGCTTCGCCCCGAGCGTGGCGGCCGCCTCCTCAGCGTCCCGCTCCGCGTCCTGCAGCACAGGCTGCACGGTCCGCACAACGAACGGAATGCCGATAAACATCAGCGCAATCGTAATGCCCAGCTGCGTAAAGGCCACCTTGATGCCCAGCGGCTCCAGCAGCGAGCCGATCCAGCCGTTTTGCGAGTAGAGCGCCGTCAGGGCTACCCCCGCTACCGCGGTCGGAAGCGCAAAGGGCAGGTCGATCAGTGCGTCAAACAGCCTTTTACCGGGAAACTCGTAACGCACCAGCACCCAAGCGATCAGCAGCCCCAGGATCGAGTCGATCAAGGCGGCCGCCGCCGAGGTCAAAAAGCTGATCTTGTAAGAGGCCAGCACCCGCGGGTCGGTAGCCACATGCCAAAATTTGTCCCAGCTCAGCCCTGTGGAATTTAGGAGGAGCGCCGACAGCGGGATCAGCACCACCAGGCTCAAATACAGCACGCTGTATCCCAGCGTCAGCCCAAAACCCGGCAGCACCCTCCGCCGGGCCGCATTCACTTGACTCATGACCGTTCATCCTTTCCTGCCTTCGGCCTTGTGTGCGCCGATCAGCTGCCAGGCGTATAAATTTGATCGAAAATGCCTCCGTCGCTAAAATGCTTCTTCTGCGTCTCATCCCATGTTCCGAATACATCCTGCAGCGTGAACAGATTGATGTCGTGGAATTTATCCTTGAACTTCTCCTTGACGCTATCCAGTGTCGGCCGGTAGAAGTTTTCCGCGGCGATCGTTTGGCCTTCCTCCGAGTACAGGTACTTCAGGTAAGCTTCGGCTACCTCGCGGGTTCCGCGCTTATCCACGACTTTGTCAACGACGGCGACCGGCGGTTCGGCAAGGATGCTGACCGACGGATAGACGATGTCGAATTTGTCCGGACCAAGCTCCTTGACCGACAGCATGGCCTCGTTCTCCCAGGCAAGCAGCACGTCGCCGATGCCGCGCTCTACGAAGGTTGTCGTCGCTCCGCGGGCACCGGTGTCGAGCACAGGTACGTGCTTGAACAGTTCCTTGACGAATTCCTGAGCTTTGGCCTCGTCGTTATTGTTTTGCTTCAAGGCATAGCCCCACGCCGCCAGGTAATTCCAGCGGGCGCCGCCCGATGTCTTCGGATTCGGCGTGATGACCTCCACGTCGCCTTTGATCAGATCGCCCCAATCCTTAATGTTCTTCGGGTTGCCCTTTTTCACCAGAAACACGATCGTCGAGCTGTACGGCGTGCTGTTGTGCTCGAATTTGCTTTCCCAGCCTTCATTGATCAGGCCTTTCTTCTGTATTGCATCGATGTCATAGCCGAGTGCCAACGTGACCACATCCGCTTCGAGTCCGTCGATAACGGAACGGCTTTGCGCCCCCGAGCCGCCATGCGACTGCTTAATTGTGACCTTCTGGCCCTTTTCTTTTTCCCAATAGGCCGCAAACGCCTTGTTGTAGTTCTCGTACAGCTCCCGTGTCGGGTCGTAGGAGACGTTCAGCAGTTCAACCGGTTTGGCCGAGCTGTCAGCCTGCGCCTCCGTGCTTTTCCCTTCGGTGGTGCCCCCCGCCTCTTTGTCCGTACTTCCGCTGCCGCTTCCGCTTCCATTTCCGCAGGCCGCTAACGCAGCAGTCAGCAGCAGTGCCAGCCCTGCGCTCACTCCCCGCCTTACGATTTGTTTTCTTCTCCATACGTGTACCATATGACCCACTCCCCAGTGATAAAATGTACGGCCTGACCATGATTTATCGTGAAATTCTCGGTTTGGCCGGTGTTCGCCAAGCAAAAAAGGACAGAGGAAAATCCGGCACAACCTGCAGACAAACCGGTCATGAATTGACCTGTCTGCTCCTGTTCCAGAAGTTCCTCCGTCCGTACGGTGAGAACTGCAATTTGTAATTATTCCTACCTGATTAGTATGTTATATGGCTATATTGTAGTGAGCCGAAACGTACCTGTCAAACCTTTTTTTCACAAAAATCAATTTCTCTTTCTGGACCTGAACAGAAGGTTTGTGACGGTGCCGACCACCAGACTGACCAGGATGGCGGATACGGCGAGACTAGCCACAATGGCAGCATAATTGGCCGGCGGGACGATATTGATGATCCCCAGACCAAAAACGAGGACAAACACAATCGCGTAATCGAGCCATCGGAACTTCCTCATCCTATCCCCCTCTCGTCGCTCCGGCATATCGGAAATTTGCAATGGAGCCTAACCCCAATGTATCACAACAAAAAAACCAGGGAAACCATAAAATGGAACCCTGATTTTGGTTGTTAAGAAATTAGCCTGCTATTCGCCCTTCACCCACTGCTGAATGCATACCGGCTTCGGCAGCTCCAGCGCAAAGCCGGTCGGGGTCAATCGCCCGGAATCCGAATCGATTTTGTACGACAGCATATTGCCTGTGTTCTGGTTTGCCGCTATCAGGTATCCCGAAATGATCGCGAAATTGCGCGGAAACTCGCCGCCCGTAGACACCCAATCCACCGGGGTCAGTTCACCGGTCGACTCATTGATATGGAACAGGACGATGCTGTCATCTCCCCGGTTAGATCCGTACAGGAAACGCCCGCAAGGGGAAATATGGATGTCGGCGCAGAAGCTTTCCCCGGTAAAATCCTCAGGCAGCGTAGATACGTTCTGCAGCACTTTCAATTCCCCGGCCTGCCCGTTATAGGCAAACACCGTTACCGTATTGTCGAGCTCGTTAATGCCGTACGCCCACTTGCCGGACGGATGAAAATCAAAGTGGCGTGGTCCCGCCCCCGGCGTCGTTTTTACTTCCCCGCGGGTCACCAGCTTGCCGTCTTCCAGGCGGTAGAGCACGATTTCATCCAGCCCCAGGTCGCAGACCAGCACAAACCGGCCTTCCGGATCCTGAAAAATCGAGTGCGGATGCGGCCCTTCCTGCCGGTCGTCCCTGATGCTGCGGCCGCTGTGCTTGACGATGGAGGTCATCTCCGCCAGCCCGCCGGTTTCGCCGATCCGGAACACATTGATATGCCCGCTGGAATAATTGGACACCATCGCAAACTGCCCGTCCCTGGTCAAGGAGACATAGCAGGGGTCCGCCCCTTCCGTCGGCATCCGGTCCAGCAGATGCAGCTCGCCGGTTTCGTTGTCGATCGAATAAGCGAAGATTTCGCCGCTTCCCGTTTCGCTCACCGCATACAGCCGGTCCCCCGCCGCGTTCAGCGTCAGATACGAGGGATTGGCAATGCCGGGCAGGCCGTTCACGACGACCATTTCCCCGGTTTCCGTGTCGAGGGAACAGAGGAAAATCCCCTTTTCCGCCTCGGGGGCGTATGTACCTGTATAGAAGAAGCTTTTATTTTCCGGGTTCACCATTCACCACTCCTTGTCCATTCAAAAATAGGATCCTCATCTGAATTAATTATAGATTCATTTCTGTAGTTCATTCTATATATTACCCTATTTTATTCTTGGCGACTGCCTGCGGCAGATTAAGAGACGTAGACGCAGCAAAAAGGCGCTCCTGCGAGCACCTCGACGGTATGGAAACGAACGGACCGGTGGGCGGTCACTTGCCCTGTATATTAAACCCGTTTATGAATGAATCCGTCTTCTCGCCTTAAACTGCTTGTATTGAAAATACACCGTACAGCCGATGCAGTAACCGCACAGCGCCACGAATGCCGCCAGAAACAGCATCGCCGCAAAAATATAGCCGAGCACCGGCAGCTGCAGCGCAAAAAAGAGCAGCGACAGCGTCAGGAACAGCACGGCCAGCACATTGTTGAACCGCTGCAGTTCCAGCGCCTGAGTCGGCTTGCCTTGGACACGCAGAAACGGTTTGGCCAGGAGCACGAACGCATTTTTCCCTGTCAGCAATCCAAGCACCTGAATGATCCATAGCACCAGCAAAATGTACGGCTGGTTGAACACGGCGGTCAGGATCACAAACAGCACGATGCCGGTCTGATTCGCTTTGACATAGGGTTCCGGAATTTCCTTCATCGGGGTTCACCGTCCTTTAAAGAAGAGATAGGGGTCTTTGACCTTACTATAGAATATTAATCCGATGAGTACAATAGGAATAAAATGTGATGTGGTTCACGCAATAAATCTTTTATGATCTAAAACGTTTACCGACTCCAATGAAAAAGGCCCTGCGCCTCGCAGAGCCCTTCTCATCGTGAAGCTTACTTGATCTCGA
Source organism: Paenibacillus sp. OAE614 (assembly GCF_040546645.1). Lineage (NCBI taxonomy): Bacteria > Bacillati > Bacillota > Bacilli > Caryophanales > Paenibacillaceae > Paenibacillus > Paenibacillus sp. OAE614. Next base: position 6,289,901 of record NZ_JBEPOD010000001.1, read on the forward strand.
TTTTAAAATCCTGCAGGATTAATTCGCCGGGATAATCACTCAGGTCAAAAGTGAGCGGCTGGGCGTACTGGCGATCCGGAATATCAAAATAATATTCGCTCCACTCCCCGCTGCTGTGCCACCCTTCATGGATTTCACCATCCTGCGGAAGGGAATAGACATCCCCCTTCGCATCCTTAAAGTCGTTTTTCGGCCGTGCCACATAAGCCATACCTTGCAATGGAGTTTTGATCGCGGTCCGGATCCGGATAAAGCTGCCTGACCGTTCGATGCTCTTAAGCTGCAGGCGGCTGTCCGGAGCTTGAACAAGCGTTTTCGTCGTGGTGTTAATCACCATCTTCTTTTCTCCTTCAAATGCCGTACTAAGCCCCTTTCCGGTTAATACAAGCGAATCCCCTGCCTCGTAGTCCGGCGCCAGGTAGCTGATTTTCCAGTCCACACTGTTAGATGCCATGGCGAAAGCTTTATATGCCGCATAACTCCCCTTACGATACATCCCCAGTTCGTAAATGTCCTCAGCACGCTTGGTGTTTGATGGGTCAGATTGGAAAAATACATCCAGCTGCTGCACAACCTGCTTCACGGTCGCCACCTTGATTTTCTGTCCGTCGAAGTCCAGTGTCCGGTTGACATCAATGTCCCGCTCCAGAACAGCCAGCCGATTGACCTTGACCGGGATCTTTACTTCCAGCCATTCGTCATTGGGAACCGGACTCCCTTCGTTCCGCCAGCGACCGGCCAAATAAAACTCGGACGGCAGCTTTTCGCCTGAGGGAAGATCAAAAATGATCATGTCGTGATAGATCCCGCCCTCTTCCGTAACGCCTTTAAACTGCTGAGAGCCTGCCATGAACTGGATGGCGTTCAATGGATCATATTCCAGGGTGAACAGGCTTGGCGAATCCGGCGTAATCCGCTCCCCGGCACCACTGGACGTATAGAACAGGACAACATGGTTCAGGTCCGTCAGCATGCCGTCCACAGTAACCTGGTACCCGCCATAGGAAGCCGTCCGCGCGACCGCCTGGTATTTGCCGTCGTCCAGCGCTTCCCGCAAAATCCCCCGGTCCCCGGCCAGCTGCTCGACATAATCGGGGACCTCTTCCCTGCCCAATAGCTTGGCCGCCAAGCCGCTCACCCCGGAAGGGTTGTAGGTCTGCGGAAATGCGATCCCGATCCCAAGTATCACCGCTACCACCACCGTCCCAATGAAAAACGCGGACCGGCGCATGATCGCCCGGCTGCGCCTGATCCGCTTGCCGCGGTTCAGGCCGGCCGCGACTGCTTCCTCCAGCAGCGGCTCAGGGATCCGCTGGCTCGCAATGGCCGCGGACTGAAAGTACTGCTCCAACAGACGCTCCTTTTCCTCACCCATGAAACAACTCGCCTCCTGTCTCCATTTTTCCCCGCAGCTGCTTGAGACCTTGATGCAGCCATGTTTTCACTGTGCCCTCCGGCCGGTCCAGCACCCGGGCTATTTCGGTTAAGGTCATGTCCTCATAATATTTCAGCATCAACACGTGCCTGTACTTCGGTTTCATACGGTCCAGGGCACGCTCCAGATCGATTTTGCTGTCGCTGATCATTTCGTTCGACCGGATGTCCGCATTGTCCGGAAGCGGCTGCACCCGCTTCTTTCGCTTCTGCTCATCCACGCAGCAGTTGATCAGGATCCGGATCAGCCACGGGATAAACGCTCCCGGATCCTTCAGCTTTCCGCACTTGATCCAGGCCCGGCATACCGCTTCCTGCACCGCTTCAAGCGCATCCTGCTCATGATGCAGGTAGCTGTAGGCAATGCCGTACAAGCGCCTCTGCTGCCCGGACACCAGGATGTGAAAAGCCTGCTCGTCTCCACGGCATGCTGCGGCGGCCAGCTCGGTTTGTTCCATCGTCAGACCCCTTTCCCTCTCCCCTTCGCCGGCCCTGCCAGCGTCTGTATATACAAGACAAACATCTATCGTCGTACTTTCAAAGAAGACAGACCGCGATTTGAGGAAGTTTGTCTTGCGAGTATAGACCTTCAGCTCCGCTGAATATTTAAAATTCTATACTCTAAAAAGACTGCGGAAAGCATGGAACGGTTTTAAATGAAGTTCACTTTTTTTAAAAAAAAGATATCCTGGCTCTCAGGAACGCCTATCCCCATGAGGCCAAATAAACAAAAAAAGGACCGCCGTTAGGCAGTCCTTGCCTGCTTAACGACGGTCCTTCCCTGTTTCAGTCAGCCGCTGGTTTAGACCGGAACCCCCTTCGGTTGTCCCTTCTCACGGCTTTCCGAAAGTTACCCGATCCGCTCCTCAGCCTCCTCGGCCAGACGGAGCAGCTGCCCCCGCACATGCACCACCTCGCCGAAAATGAGCAAGGCCGGGTTTTTGACGTGCATGAGGGTAGCCAGCTTGTGGATGCTGCCCACCGTGCCGGTAATGACCCGCTCCTGCTCGCTCGTCCCCTGCTCGACGATCGCAGCCGGGGCCGAATGCGGCCGGCCGTGAGCGATCAGCTCGCGGCAGATATCGGCCATGCCGGCGACACCCATGTACACGACCAGGGTATCGACGCCCTGGGCAAGCAGGTCCCAGCGGGGACCCTGCTCCCGGCCGGCGCAGCTCGAGCCGCTGACGAAAGCGACCGAGGCGCTCCGCCCTCGGTGGGTCAGCGGGATACCCGCCGACGAGGCGGCACCGATCGCCGAGGTCACGCCCGGCACAAATTCGAACGGGATGCCGCGTAGCGCCATCTCCTGCGCCTCTTCGCCGCCGCGGCCGAAGATCAGCGGGTCGCCTCCCTTAAGCCGCACGACCTGCTTGCCCTTCATGGCGAACGCGGCGAGCTGCTCATGGATTTCCGCCTGCGGCACCGCATGCTGTCCTGGCGCCTTGCCGACGTAGACGAGCGCCGCGCCTTTCTTCGCATACCCAAGCAGTTCCTTGTTCACCAGGCGGTCATACAAGATGACATCCGCCTCCTGGATCCGTCGGAGCGCCTTTACCGTAATGAGCTCCGGATCACCGGGACCGGCGCCGACGATAGACACCATGCCCGGCTTCATCGGCCGCGTTCGGCAGACACAGCCGCCGCCTCCATGGAGCCGCGGGCTCCGGCCGATCCGATCGCTCCGGATTTACTTCTGCCAAACCCGCGAATGGACACGTAATACGCTACGCCCGTAAACAAAGCGCCGCCAATGAAGTTGCCGATCAGCACGGGGATCTGGTTCCACAGCCACCAATCGGCAAAGCTGACGTTGGCGCCCAGCATCATCCCGGCCGGAATGACGAACATATTGACGACGGCATGCTCGAATCCTTGGCCGAAGAAGATGAGGATCGGCAGCCACATCGCTGCGATTTTGCCAGCGGTGGACTTGGACGTGAACGCCATGACCACGCCCAGCGTCACCATCCAGTTGCACAGCATCGCCTTGATCACGACCAGCAGCAGGCCTTCGCCGCCGAGCTCCTTATAGGCCAGCGTCTTTGCTTCGCTCGTCTTGATGATCGTCTGGACAAGCGGGCTGCTCATGTCGTGCCCCATTTTGGTAATGGTCAGGCCGTATAGCACCGCATAGACCAGGCAGCCGATCACATGGCCGAGGATGACCCAGCCATAATTGCCAAGCATGGAGCGGACCGAGGCCTTTTTCTGCAGCACCGCCAGCGGAATGAGCGCAAAGCTCCCCGTCACCAGCTCCAGCCCGAGCAGCACGATAATCACAAAGCCTACAGGAAAAATAAGCGCACCGGCCATCGGAATATTCGTTTGGGATGAAGCGGTAAAGGCCAGCGTCGTGGCACAGGCCAGAATCGCCCCCGCGAGCATGCTGCGCACCAGCATTTGCCCCGGACTCAGCTTTGCTTTGTTCGCACCTCCCTCAATCATGTCATTTAGAACCTCGCCTGGTTTTACGTAATCCATCGACTGCTCCTCCTCCCTCTCGCTTAAGATTCCGTCAGGCAATAAATCGCCCCGCTTACCGGATCCACCTCAACCTCATAGGTGCTGACCTTGCCGGTATCCGGCTCCTGCACGCAACCGCTGCGCAGGTCGATTTTCCAGTCGTGCAGCGGGCAATGCACATCCTTGCCGCACACCATGCCTTCGGAGAGCTTTCCTCCTTTGTGCGGGCACTTGTTCTCCACCGCCAAAATATTCCCGTCGCTTAAGCGGAACAAGGCAATCTCCGTCCCCTCCAGCACCACCGTTCGCGATCCTTTCGGATCGATTTCCGATATGTTTCCGATCAGATGCTTAACCATCCCGTTTCCCCCTTAGTTCTTCACAGGCTCTGCATTCGGCAGAGGTTCAAAGTTTTTGCGGAGTTCCTTGTCGGACAAAATCTCCTTCCACGGATCCTTCTGCGTGCTGAGCGCCAGCTTCAGCCGCGCATGGAGAGCCTCGCGGTCTTCCTTCTTCTCCAGCGCCTTCTTCACGCTGTCCAACCCGACCCGCTCAATCCAGACCGAAGTCCGTTCGTTCCACTGCGCATGCTCGCGGTAATATTGAATAAAGGCACTCGCCCATTCGACCACTTCATCCTCCGTCTTCACGACGCAGAGCAGCTCGGTTGCCCGCACATGCACGCCGCCGTTGCCGCCGACATGAAGCTCCCAGCCGCCATCGATGGCGACCACGCCGAAATCCTTAATCGTCGCTTCCGCGCAGTTCCGCGGGCACCCCGATACGGCCAGCTTCACCTTGGCCGGTGTACTCAAGCGCTCCAGCTCCTTTTCGAGCCGGATACCCATGCCGATGGAGTCCTGGGTACCGAACCGGCAAAAGGTGGAACCGACGCAGGTTTTCACCGTGCGGAGCGCTTTGCCGTATGCATAGCCTGAAGGCATGTCGAGCTCCTCCCACATTTTCGGGAGATCCTCCTTTTTGACGCCAAGCAGGTCGATCCGCTGCCCGCCGGTGATCTTGACCATCGGCACGTCGAATTTTTCGGCGACCTCGGCAATTTTCTTCAGCTCGGACGGAGAAGTGACGCCACCATATATCCGCGGCACCACGGAATAGGTTCCGTCCTTCTGAATGTTCCCATGGTATCTCTCGTTGGTGAACCGGGATTCTTTTTCATCCTTATAAGACTCGGGGAACAGCATGCCCAAATAGTAGTTCAGCGACGGACGGCATTTGGAGCAGCCTTCGGGATTGTTCCAGCCCAGCACGTTCATCACTTCTTTGATAGACTTCAGTCCCATCCGGGAGATTTCCGCGACGATTTCGTCCCGGTTCAGTGTCGTGCAGCCGCATATGCCCTCTTTGACCGGCTCTCCTGCCGCATCACCCGCATAGAGCTGAACCAGTCCCTCTACGAGCGGCTTGCAGCCGCCGCAGGATCCGGACGCTTTGGTGCAGGCCTTAACCGACGACACGGTCGTGCAATTTTTGTTCAGGATCGCGTCCTTGATCGTCTCTTTGGTGACGCCGTTGCAGCCGCAGATGATCTCGTCATCCGGCAGACTGGCCAGCCGTTCTTCCGGCGATACGGAAGATCCGGCACCGACGGAGAAGCCGAGCAGCAGCTCCTTTTCCCGGCCCTTGACCGATTCCCGGCTTTTCATCAGCGAGAACAGCTTGGAGCCGTCGCCCGTGTCCCCGAACAAAACGGCGCCGACGAGTCGGTCGTCGTGGATGACGATCTTTTTATACACACCCTCCACTTCATCTTGGTAGCGCAACGCCCTGGTGCCCTCCGGTTCGGCAAAATGCCCCGCGGAGAATACATCTACGCCCGACACCTTCAATTTGGTGGAAGTCACGGAGCCGGCATAACCGGCGGTTTCCACGCCCGCAAGCCGTTTGGCGAGCACAGCCCCTTGTTCATACAGAGGAGCGACCAGTCCGTAGGCGATGCCCCGGTGCTCCGCGCACTCGCCGACAGCATAGATGCCGGGAATGTTCGTTTCCATATAATCGTTGACGACGATGCCCCGGTTGACCTCAATTCCGGCGGACTTCGCCAAGGCCACATTCGGCCGGATGCCGACCGCCATGACGATCAAATCGGCGTCGACCCGGGTGCCGTCGGTGAAGCGAAGCTCCTTGACCCGCTTGCGTCCCATAATGGACTCGGAATGCTTGCTCAGCAGAAACGTCATCCCTTGGGCTTCCAACTCCCGCTGCAGCATCCGCGATGCGGTTTCGTCCAGCTGACGCTCCATTAAATAAGGATGGATATGGACGACCGAGACGTCCATGCCGAGGTGCAGCAGCCCTCTCGCCGCTTCGAGTCCCAGCAGTCCGCCGCCAATGACCACAGCTTTCTTGTGCTTTTTAGACGTCTCCATCATCATTTCGCAGTCCTTAATATCCCGGAAGGCGATCACTCCTTCCTTATCCGCGCCCGGAAGCGGGAGCATGAACGGATTGGAGCCCGTCGCCATAATCAGCACGTCATATTTCGCCTCTGCACCTTGATCGGAGTAGACGACGCGGTTTTTCGTATCAATTCGGGTCACCATGTGCCCGGCATATAGTTGAATCCGGTTCTCTTTGTACCAGTCCCAGTCGTTGATCACAATTTCCTGAATATCCGCACCGCCCGCAAGGACCGATGACAGCATGATCCGATTGTAGTTGGGATAAGGCTCCGCCCCGAAAATCGTGATTTCGTACGCATCCGGCGCCAGCTTCAGCAGATGCTCCAGCGCCCTTACCCCTGCCATCCCGTTACCGACCATGACCAGCTTTTTCGTCGCCATGTCTCTTCCGCTCCCCTCAATAGTCCAATCTTCTGAATCTTGTACCAAAAACCAGAAAAGCCCGCCTTCGGGCCCCTGGCAGAGTGGACGCACTCTGGTTCAGGGGTCGAAAGCAGGCTTCATTGCCGCTATAAAGGATACACCGTTGTATCCGGCTGTTATCAAGTTCTTGAGGGAAATATACACTATCCCCGGAATGTTTGTCAACATATTTAACATGAAAACACATTTTCATTTGGTTATCGACATGTCACCTTGTTTTATGTTATATAAATTAACATACAATCTGTTACACTCATCTTAAACTCTGACTGGACTGAATTATGAAGGGAGCGTCTATGCATGCGTTCATTGCTGGTTATCCACCGCCAGGCCCCTCCTTCAGAGCGAAGTGATTCAGATAGCAGGACGCTTCTGCCGGAGTACATCCTTCGTTCCTACGGGTACCAAGTCCATCTAGCGCGCAATGAGGAGCAGGCGATCGCCGGAATCGGAGATGCGGACGGTGCGGTGCTTCACCTTCCGGTCTCCGAGATCAAGGCTTGGTGCGGCAAGCTCGAGAAACACAAACAAACGCCGGTTCTTTGGTGGTGCAGCGATACGGCCGCTTCCATGTCCCTCGAGGCATGTGAGGATGATGTCATCATTGACGGGCTTTTATTCCCGACCATGAAAGCGCACGAGCTGCATTGGTCGCTGCATTTCAGTTCCGCCCACTTTTATGAGCGGCAGCAGTGGAAGAACGAGCGCAAGCAGCTTCTCGCCCGCATTGAGGAACGAAAGTGGATCGATATGGCCAAGGGAATTCTGTGCGAACTCAAAAATATATCGGAATCCGAAGCCTATGACGTCCTGCGCAAGCAGGCGATGAATGAACGGAAACGGATGGTGGACGTCGCTACTTCCATCGTCAAGCTGTATCAGCTGCTTCAGGAATCCGGTTCGGGAGGTGCCAAGAAATCATGATCCATTTATTAAAAGAAGTCGGCCGGGGCAAGCGGGGCGCCCGTGACCTGACCTATGAGGAAGCCCTCCAGGCGGCTGAAGCGATCCTCGGTTTAACAGCTACGCCCGCCCAGATCGGGGCGTTTTTTATCGCCGAACGCATCAAAATGGAAAGCGTGGAAGAGCTGGAAGCCTTCGTGTCGGTCCTGCGCAAACACGCCGCCCGTTCGGACCTTCCGCAGGGCATCGACTGCGCCGGCCCGTACGACGGGCGGAAGTCGTCCTTTATGTCCACGATCGCCACCTCGTTTGTGCTTGCTGCCGCTGGGCTGCCTGTCACCCTGCACGGGTCGGCGTCCCTTCCGCCGAAGTGGGGGATGACGCTGGCCGATGTTTTTGCCGCAATGGGTATTTCCGATCCGTCGCTGTCCAGGGAGCTGTGCCTGGAAGCAGCGCGCCAGACGGGCGTACTGTACGCCCATGCCGAGACTTGGTGTCCTCCGCTAGCGAAGCTTCGCCCCATTCGTGAGGAGCTCGGCATGCGGACCATCCTCAATACGGCCGAAAAATTTGCGGATTACGGGCACTCCCCTTTCTTAACGTTCGGGGTGTACCATAATACAGTCTTTGACCGGCTCGGCCGGCTCATCATGAACCTCGGCTATGAGCGGGCCATGATTATCCAGGGAAGCGAAGGCTCGGATGAGCTGTATATCCACCGCCCGACCCGAACCTACCGGATCGAACACGGGGAGGCTTCGCTCCAGATCATCGATCCGGAGAGCTTTGGCCTGGATACGCCGCTGCCGGAGGTCGACTGGACGCCAGCCGAGCAGGCGGCGGTCACCGGCCATGTGCTGCAGGGCAAGGGCAATATGGCTTTTATGTATCAGGTGCTGCTGAATGCGGCAGTGCGCCTGCATCTGGCGGATCGGGTGCAGTCTGTTGAGGAAGGCCTGTATACGGGCAAGGCGCTGCTGGAATCCGGCAAGCCGCGGGAGCTGTACGAAAAGTGGCAGGCGGTGCTCAAAAACCAGCCGTTAACGGTCTGAATCCCCTGTCTTCCTGCTGTCGGTAGAGGCAGAATAAAGAACGTCCTGGAAAATTCCGGGGCGTTCTTCGGTTTGTCTACAGCTTGTCTTTGGTTTGTCTTCGGTGCGGTATCGGTCTACATGGCGGGCTCACTATGCTTTAGCCAGGACCGGTCTTGCCCCAGACCATGAGCTTTGGCGTAACCTATGGCTTCTTCATTCCAGCCTGGTCCAAGGATGCGCCCATTAGCTGACTACTGCCGCCTAAGCCTCGCACTGCCTAACTCCGCCACTTACGCCTCTGCCGTTCCGAACCGCTTCGCCGACCGCTCTTTCGCCTTCTGAGCCTCGATCTCGCGGTCACGGGGACTGGAGTTCGTAACGAGCGAGTCCAGGAGCTTCCTGGATGCCGCGGCGACCTCCGCTATCGCCAGATTAAAAGCTTCCTCATTCGCCTTCGACGGGCTCTGGAAGCCTGACAACTTGCGCACATACTGCAGGGATGCAGCTTGAATCTCTTCATCGGTAGCCGGCGGATCAAAATTAAACAGCGTTTTGATATTTCTGCACATAGCCCTTCTCCTTTGGAATGTTTTTCGAATGCGTTTTATGTTCAATATAACGCACCCGCCGCCGTTTTCCAAGAAAAGGGATACGCTCTCCTGCATCAAGTCTGTTTCCCGGACATTTAAAACCGCATAGGAATCGGCTTCGCCTCATGATGGGCCAGCGCCGCAACGCAGTCCTCTCTCCCGGCGAAATCCCTCACCCACTGCAGCGATTTCATCGCCTGATCTGGATCCGATGTAATCCCCGGCAAAATCATCTCCTGCCAGGATCTCTCCGCATACCCAGCATCGGAAGCCAGGAGCAGCCAGCCTTTCTCTACTTTGGCCAAAATAGACAAATGTCCTGGCGTATGTCCCGGGGTATGAACCAGATACAGCAAGCCGTCGCCGAATACATCCAGACCCGATTGATACGGGCCGTAGGGAATCCGCTCGAGAGCAAACGGCGTTACGGGCACTTCCCGGTGCCATGCCTCCTGGCTCACGGCCGCAAACTCCCATTCCGGCTGGCTGACGAGAAAACGACCCGCACCCTTCAGCAGCCCAAGGCCGCTGATATGATCGACATCCAGATGGCTGATGACAACAAGGTCAATATCTTTCGGGGTAAGCCCGCGCGCCTGCAGCTGTTCCCTGACAGAGCTGCCGGCAGGCAAATCGTATTCGATGAACTGCCATAAATCGCTGCCCAGGTGCTGCTCCGGCCGGGTTCGTATATCCTCATGCCATCCGGCATCGACGACAACGCGCCGTCCATTGGGGTGCTCAATCAAATAGCTGGACAGCGGAACTTCGGACTGGAAGGATTCGCCCCGCTGATTCACCGGAGGGATGCTGTCCAGTTCCTTAAATGCGAGCGAGCGGTCATATTTCAATCGGCCTGTATGCAGCACCTCTACCTTTACAAAATCGTTCATCATCATTCGCCTCCTAGATCGGTTAACAGCATTATGCAGCGTTCCCTTCATTTCGTGAAGACGGCACTTTTTAGTGATATACGAACCCGAAAGTTCGTGCTGTACTCAGGAACAGCACAAAAAAGCCCGGCTTACGCCGGACTTCATGTCGTTCCATTCTGTTCATCACGTGGGGTTTGCCGCGCTACCCGCTTCCTCGATCTGCTTAATGACATCCGTCAGCGTAATGCCATCCAGATACCGCTCCAGCGCGGCTTCACCACCGCTGTATATCTGATCCATAATGCCCTCGATATTGGAAGCCACTTCGCAAGGCAGCTCCTCTCCGCCTGAACACCAGCTCGGCTTCAAGGATCCTCTTGCAAGCAGACGGTACAAATCACCCAATGTGACCTTCTCGGTGCCCGGATTCAGCAAATAGCCCCCGCCGACACCTTCCTTGGTCGTTACATACCCCTGTTTGCGCAGCAGTCCAAGCACTTTCCGAATCCGTGCCGGATGCGTGCAGACACTCTTGGCAATCTCTTCACTGTTAGCCATTCGTTCTTCTTTCAAGCTAAGAAGGGTTAAACAATGGACGGCAATGTTGAACTCACTATTCATTTTCGCTCCCCCTTATTACTGTAATTATATGGTTTACAGTTGCTTGTGTCAACCGGATTGCCAGGGTTTGGAACGTTTTCCGTTTGAAAAATAAATAAAGGACATTAACGAGACTGCCGGGGCTGTTTTTCCTCCGGACCAGTATGCTTAGTTTGACTTAAATCCCCTTGGATTAAACCTCCTCTCCTGACAGATCCAGCGATCGTTTTCCCGGCTCTGAAAAGTTTGTTATACTAGAGCGGGATCCTGTCCTTTAGATCTAAGGCTGCAGGCTCCCTAAATCCTGCGTGAAAGAGGTTGTGTAAACCATGATCATTCAGTTTATTCGTTACCGTTAATGTAAGGTACAGATAACAAAAGCCCCGTTTTTTTCAAAATACTGACGAGGGTTTATTTGTCTGTGCCTTTTTCATTCAAACGGAAAACGAATGAATGGGGTGTTTATGGTGCATAACACTAAATTAACCGTGCTCACCGGACTGATATCCCGGCATGAGCACCTGTTTCGCTGCCCAATCTGCTCCCGCCCATTGAAAATGGACGGATCTCGCAGCATGATTTGCGGCAGCCGACATTGTTTTGACTTGTCCAAGGACGGTTACATCAACTTGATTCCGCACGCCGTGCGGTCCAAATACAACAAAGAACTGTTTACTTCACGGCGGGAAACCAGCCGCCATGGCTTGTTTGACCCGCTGATCGATGCGATTCGCAACAAAATTGAGGATATGGCCCCTTCTCGATCGGGGGAACTACGCATTTTGGATGCGGGGTGCGGCGAGGGCTCCCATTTGGCGGCGATTCTGTCTGCCCTGCAGAAGCCGGATGCTCCAGACATCCTGGGCGTGGGCGTGGATATCGCCAAAGAAGGGATTCGCCTGGCCGCCAAAACGGGCGCACCGGCGATCTGGTGTGCGGCCGACCTGGCCGGCAGCCCGTTTGCCGACCGGCAGTTCAACGTCATCCTGAACATCTTGTCTCCGGCGAACTACCAGGAGTTCCAGCGCCTACTCCGGGTTGATGGCATGTTGATCAAAGTCATCCCAGGAAGCCGATATCTGCAGGAAATCCGCGCCTTGTTCCAAGGTGAGGCTGCAAACCAGCCATCTCCTGCCGAAGGACTTACCGGCGGACACACTATCGACCGCCCATCTCCTGCTGCCGACAGCACTACCCGACGGCTCGTTCCTGCTACCGGACGTACCGCCGAATTGTTCGGCAGGAATTTTGCCAGTGTTGATGTTCAGCATGTGGAATACGGCATGCTCGTCGCCGGGGAAGCTTTGGAGCATCTTTTGCGCATGACCCCACTCTCTTGGGGCGTACCGGAAGAAGCAATTCGGAAGGCTGCCGGGCAAGGCCCCCTGCGTGTCACCTTTGATTATGTAATGTTATGCGGCGGAATGAACGAATAAGTGATCGGTCATATCGACATCAAAGCCCCTATCGGCCATCAGCGGCCGGTAGGGGCTTTTTTATGCAACGATTCTGTTATCGAGGTGGACCAGGCAGTCATCATGGTGCCTCCCAATAATCCTCCGGATTCACGTTTTCCAGTCCCTTGATGGGCTCGCCTTTCGGCAGGTCAAAGGACCAGTTGACGTTGGTGTACCACTTGTCGGTGACCTTGCGGATGAGGGTCGCTTTTTCAGGAAGGGTTGTTAAGCCTTCGACGATGAAGCCTGGGTCGCCATTAACGTCCTGGAACTCGTTCAAGCCTCCATATGAACCCCTAAAGCTTGCGGGAAATTCCCTACCTGATTTTTCGTCTCTCATCACCCATTCGTCATGTGAAAACATATTTCTGAATTTTCCTTCCACCTGAAGCAAACCAACCATTTCTTTCTCGAGCGAACTCGGATCTTGGCCAATCTTCATGCTGCTGATCGTTAATGAATCCCCTTGCCCTTTAAACTCCACAGGCTTCAAAGACAATTCAAGAGGATGAAATTGCACCGAATCGTCACTTATCACAGGAATGGAATACCCGTCCAGAACAAACCTTACCTTCTCACGGTCATAGGGAAGATACTTAAACGTGTAGTACCAGTGAAGCGTATCTCCATCCAACTGAGGCTGTTGGGCAATCAACGTTTCCATATGCGGACTTCTATGGTTATTGACGCTTGAAAAGTCATTTCCATTCTTATCCTCAAAATGGTACATGAGCAGCATATTCTCCAAACCTGATTCCGGGACCAGCTTAGCCAGCTTCCCATCTAATGAAGTAGATAGCTCCAGCCGTACAGCACTTGGCGTTCGAACCAGCCGTTCCATCTTAACGTGTAATCCATCTGGTGTAGTATACTGCTGATCCAATAGCGTTACTTTGGTCAGTTCATTCGCTTTTTTCATATCCAGGGAAAATTTGAAGTTCCAATTCCCCTTAACGACCTTGTGGGAAAAGAGCTTCCGCCCAATTTGGGTGATCTTCCCTTCCACGGTGAGCGTATCGGATTTAACTCCGTCCGGGAAAAGTGACGAAACATTTTCAATTACGGCGGATCCCCCTAAAGAATAAAGCTTTGCCACTTCTTTGCCCTCGGTATCCTTAACTGTAACTTGGCTCCAGTCTACCTTGTTTACCACTGGCTTCCCATTCGGGTCGGTAATTTTGACTCCCATCATAATCCGGGCCGCATCCACAACAACTTCATTAATTTCTAATGTATATCCTTTGTCCTTTACTTTGATATGCGGATTTTGGACAAGTCCGAGTGTTTGAGAATCCAACAGCCCAATATCCGTATTATCCCTCGCAAATATCGACCTCACCCAATCCGCTATCGAAGGCTGGGCGTAAACCGTCAGTGCGGCGGCGACGATCAGTAAGCAGACTGCGGCCAGAGCGGCGCGGCGAATGAACGGAGAACGTCTCTTTTTTCTCAACAAAATCGTGTCCGGCTCGTTCTCCTCAACTGCAGGCTCAATCGGGACATCAGCCAGGGAAGCCATCACCTGCCGGGTGAAATCATCCGTCAACTGCTCCGGGTACAGCGCTTGGCTCCAGGCCTCCTGCTCCTGTCGGACTTCTGCCATCAATGCCTGACAGCGAGGGCAGTTCTGCACATGAATATTTAACCCAACCCCAGAAGGCGCTTCTTCAAGAATGAACTCTTCCATCTGAGCACGATTCAAGCATTTCACGGCTGATCCCCTCCTTTCCCTTCAGCTTTTTTTGCAGCTGCTTTCTAGCCCGGTGCAACCGGTTGCGAACCTGATCCACCGTCAGGCCCGTGACGCTGCCGATTTCATCATAGCTCAGCTCATTTGTGTACCGCAGCAGAAACACCAGACGGTATTGTTCCGGCAGCTCCCGAACTAACTGCAAAGCCTCCTGCCGAGTTTCCTTGCGAAGGAGAGCCCTCTCGGGCGTGTTCTCATCCCGTACCGCCTGGTAGGCTTCTTCCTCCGGGGCCTGCGGAAACGACTTCCGCCTTCCCGCATCCCGCAGCACATTCACCGCGATCGTATACAGCCAGGACGCAAAGCTCGATTCCAGGCGGTAACTGGCCAGCTTGCGGTACGCTTTGACAAAAGCCTCCTGCGTATAATCCTGGGCATCCTGATGACCCGCCCCCATACTCCGGAGCAGACCGTATATTTTGTTTTTATGCGCATCGACCAGCTCGGCAAAGACTTCCTTGCGCCCCGCCAACACCTGCTCGATCAGCATGCTTTCCCGTTTCGGGTCTATCATGACGATCCTCCCTGCTTTAATAGCCATCTGCATCTATAGACGGCATATGAGGACGAATGCTCTCACTTTCTGGAAAAACATCTGCCAATCGGTCGAACAGATGCCAAAGTGGATTGTCCCAACTCTCCCCGACTACCCGATCAGGCGCAAAAAAGTCCGCCACACTGAACATCACAGCGGCGAACTCGAGAGGGATTGTCAGAGTCAAAATCCCCATAAACACAAAAAAATGAGCCCTTCAGCGAAGGAGCTCCAAATCAGATTAGACATATGAAAGGGTTTACAATAGGTATTATAGTATAAATCTTCCTGATTGAAAACGCTTTTTTATCCTTTAATTTCATTTTATCTCATGCGTACTGTGTATCGTATATCTCTTGTACCTCATGTCTCATATTACCTTCATGTCCTCGTATCCCCATGTCCTAGATTTCATATGTTTCTCATTACATGATGTTCACCACATGTTTACCAAGCCTTTTCCACATCTACGCCAATTATTTTTAAATTGGGTATTGCCAAAACTAATATCATTAGTTATTATACTAATATGATTAGTCTTGAGGAGGAGTTATCCATGAAAATGATTACCGTTCAGCAAGTAACCCAGGTTGCTTTTATGCCCCGCTTGTTTCCCGTTAATGTGTATCTGATTGAAGAAGAAGACGGGCTGACCCTAATCGATGCGGGCATGCCTTTTAGCATTAAAGGCATCCAGCAAGCCGCCGCCCGCCTAGGCAAACCGATCGTGCGGATGGTCCTGACGCATGCGCATGGCGACCATATCGGGGCATTCGACCTGCTGAAGGCGGCTCTTCCTCAAGTGACGACTTATATTTCCCGCCGCGACAGCCGCCTCCTTGCGGGGAGCAAGGAGCTCGAGCCCGGCGAGCCGCAGGAGCCGATCCGCGGAGACATCCCCGCCCCGGGCAAGGTCACCACGAAGCCAGACGTGCTGCTGGAAGACGGAGACCGCATCGGGTCGCTGCTGGCCGTCGCCTCCCCCGGACACACGCCGGGACATATGGCGTTCTACGACACGCGCAGCGGCGTCCTCATCGCGGGCGACGCCTTCCAGACCCGCGCGGCCCTGGCCGTATCGGGCCATATGCAGCCGCTGTTCCCTTTCCCGGCGATGGCCACCTGGAGCAAGGCGACCTCCATCGCCAGCGCCAAACGACTCGCCGGTTTGAATCCGACCTGGCTGGCGGTCGGCCACGGCAAAATGATTCGGCAGCCGACCGATAAGATGGCTGTCGCCATTTCCCGGGCCGAGGAAGCCTTGAAGAAGGGGGCGGTCTAATGGTGCGCCGCATGGGGCTTGACCGCGAAACCCTGCTGGTCGCTGCGGCCGAGTTGGCCGATGAGTCCGGATTGGATAACCTGACGCTGTCCGCACTGGCCCAGAAGCTTGGGGTCCGCTCCCCTTCCCTGTATAACCATGTGAACGGACTGCCGGACCTGCGCAGCGCGCTTGCCGCCTACTGCATGCAGCATCTCGTCGATTTGATGCGCGATGCGGTCATCGGCAAATCGGGAGAGGAAGCGATCCTGAGCTTGAGCACAAGCTATTTGACATTTGCCCGCCAGCGCCCCGGCCTCTATGAGGCCTTTTACAAAATCGAAGCGTCGGATTCCCCGGAGACCGCAAAGTTGGGTGAGCAGCTGTTGAGCATCTTTATCCGGGTTCTCGAACCCTACGGTCTCGGGGAACAGAACACATTGCATACGATCCGCGGTCTGCGGAGCCTCCTGCACGGCTTCGCCTCCCTGGAACAGAACAATGGCTTTCAGATGAAGCTGGATTTAGACGAGAGCCTGCATTTTGTCATGGGAGCCTTTCTGAAAGGACTGGAATCCGGCGCATAACCACCCGACAGGCTTGCCCTCAAGGCCCGGTAAAGATGTCATATGACGTTCAAGTTTACTTCTCTATTTGTGTGATATACTATTAGATGTGATAAATTATATTGACAAGAGGGGAGTCCTTGAACGTGCCTCATATCAGTCCCTTGTATTTGCAAATTGGAACGACCGTGGGGACGTTGGTTTTGGCCCTGATGACCATATTCATCCGTCTCAAGGCGAGCCACAGACCCGTTACGATAAAGAAAATATTAATTCCGCCGATGGGCATGGCGACCGGTTTTTTGATGTTCGTCGCCCCGGCTGTGAGAATCCCGCTGTGGTGGGCGCTCATCGCCTTTTTAGTCGGCTGGTTCCTGTTCTCCTATCCGCTGATACGCAGCACCAAATTTGAAGTAAGCGGAGGACAGGTCTTTGCGCAGCGCTCCAAGAGCTTTATCATTATTCTCTTCGCCCTGCTGGCCGTCCGCATGCTGCTGCACCAGGTGATTGAGGAATATGTATCGATTCCGCAGACCGGCGCCCTGTTCTTCATTCTGGCCTTTGGCATGATCCTCCGCTGGCGGATTTTCATGCTGAGACAGTACCGGAAGTATGCGCCCGCTGCCGTAGATTCGGTATCCGATCCCTTAAATCCGGCGGAATGATCCCATGATCGATACTAAGCCAAATAACGTCTTCCACACAGGGTTTCCTGCCCAGGGCGAACGATAAGCCAATTTCCTTAAGATAAGGAGATTGGCTTTTTTGATATCAGAAGATTTCCTCCAAAAATAAAGCCGCCAATGCATAGCGCAAGGCCGTTTGGAAAATGCTTAAAACGAATGAAATAAGCGGGTCCGCTGCGCTGGACGCCCGGCCTGCAAGCTCTTTTCCAATCGATGGCGGCGATACCATGTATATTTTTTCACATTTCTTTCGTAAAGTGGTCCTTTTTACGATCATTTATGTTAACATTAGGAGGACGATAGTGACTAGGCCTTTTCGGACGGAAAAGGTCTTGTGGCTTGTAGATACTCCTTCGAAGGGAGTCTATGAGCTCCTTTTCATTATAAAAATACTTAAGCACAACTGCTTACGCAAAGGAGAAATGGACATGTCAGAAGCAATTTCTGAACAAGAGACACAAAACGTGTCTGTCGGCAAGGAACAAAACGACGTGCTGGACCAGCTGCTCAAACCTGAGGTGCAGGAATCCCTTACGATTCTGGTCGACCAGCTTCCAAAGCTGACTGAGCTTGTGAATCTATTGACAAAGTCTTATGACTTCGCTCAAACCGTCGCTACCGACAAAGTGCTGAAGAGCGACACCGTCGGCGCGATCACCGAAATTGTGGAGCCTGTGAAGCATTCGGTGAAGAACATCGCCGCTACTGTCATCGAAGCGAAAGACCGCGCTGAAGACAGCAACGAAGTGATCGGTCTTTTTGGTCTGCTTAAAATGCTGAAGGATCCGCAAGCTCAAAAAATCTTCCGGTTCCTGAACGCTTACCTTCAAATCTCTGCGGAAAAAGCAAAACAACAATAATCTTTTATACATCTAACCAGTAAGGACGGAGGAAAAACCATGTCAAAACATATTGTCATTTTGGGTGCCGGTTACGGCGGCTTGCTTGCCGCTCTGACCGTACGCAAATATATGAACAAAGATCAAGCACGGGTTACGGTCGTGAACCAATACCCTACGCACCAAATCATTACCGAGCTGCACCGTCTGGCTGCAGGCAGCATTGCTGAGAAAGCGATCGCTATGCCGCTCGAAAAACTGTTCAAGGGCAAAGAAGTCGACCTGAAGATCGCAACGGTCAACTCTTTCTCCGTAGACAGCAAAGAAATCAAACTTTCCGACGGTTCCAGCCTGTCTTACGACGCTTTGGTTGTCGCACTCGGAAGTAAAACGGCTTACTTCGGCATTCCAGGGCTCGAGCAGTACAGCTTCGTGCTGAAGTCTGCTGAAGACGCGCTGAACATTCATAAGCACATCGAAGACCGCATTCGCGAATACTCCAAAACCAAAAACGAAGCTGACGCAACGATCCTCATCGGCGGCGGCGGCTTGACTGGCGTTGAGCTTGTCGGCGAAATCGCTGATATCATGCCTGGTCTGGCTAAAAAATACGGCGTAAATCCAGCCGAAGTGAAGCTGCTTCTGGTTGAAGCCGGCCCTAAAATCCTGCCTGTACTGCCTGATCACCTCATCGAGCGCGCGCAAAGCAGTCTGGAAAAACGCGGCGTAACCTTCCTGACAGGATTGCCTGTAACAAACGTGGAAGGCAACGTGGTTGACCTGAAAGACGGTCAAAAGATCGTAACCAACACCTTCGTATGGACAGGCGGCGTGCAAGGCAACCCGCTCGTAGGCGAATCCGGCCTCGAAGTAAACCGCGGACGCGCTACCGTCAACGAATTCCTGCAATCCACTTCCCATCCGGACGTGTTTGTGGCTGGGGACAGCGCTGTTGTATTTGATCCAAGCGGACGTCCACAACCGCCAACCGCGCAAATCGCTTGGCAAATGGGCGAGCTGATCGGCTACAACCTGTATGCCCTGCTCGAAAACCATGCGTTCGAAACATTTGCTCCGGTGAACTCCGGTACGCTTGCAAGCCTGGGCCGTAAAGATGCCGTTGCTACCATCGGCGAAAGCAACACGTCCCTCAAAGGTCTGCCTGCGTCCCTGATGAAGGAAGCAAGTAACATCCGTTACCTGTCCCACATCAAAGCTCTCTACACTTTGGCTTACTAATCTGTAAACCATCGTTTGACGCATTAAACCAAACAGCCCTCTTTCCAAGGCATTTGCCATGGAAGAGGGCTGTTTTTTGTTGGGATTGGTGCCCGCTCACCTGCCGTTCAGCGCATGCCGGAGATCGGCGAGCTCCTGCCCGATATCCGGCACCAGCGGCAGCTCCAGCCCGTCGGTTCCCTCTGGCCCCTCTTCCGTCTCCCGCCGCTGCTCTGCGGACTGGGCCATTTTCTCGAGATGGAGCAGCACCGCTCCCAGCTCCGGGTCGGGCAGGACGGGCCGGAGGGCGCTCAGCGCGTAGGAGTTCAGCACGTACCCGAACTGATCCAGCGACCAGATGACGGGCAGCAGTTTCTCCAGCTCCTCCTCGCTGCGCGGAATCTCGCCGAGTGCGGTCTGGTACACCGTCCTCAGATTGGACAGGTGCCGCCGCATGGAGCGCTGCTGGAGGATGAGGCTCAACCTCGCCGCGGCACTCGCAGGCTGCCGAATGAACAGCAGCGCCAGAAACTGCGCCTGGCTGCGGATCGTCCGGCCGAGAAGGTACGGAATCCGGCTGGAAGCCGAGCGGCTGCCGACCAGCAGCACGCCGATCAAGCCGATGACGCTGCCGACGAGCACGTCGGTCAGCCTGGCGCCGGCAAAATAGCCGAAGTTATGTATCCGGGTATTGGTCTCCGCCATCAGCAGCGCATTAGGCGTGATGAACAGCATAGCCAGGGCGTAGTTTCGCACGATGAGCAGTTCCGTAAAAAAGGTAAACAGCATGATCGCTATGGATACGACAAATCCCTCCGGGTGGGTCCACAATATCGCGCTCGCGATGAGGATGCCGAGTATCGTCCCTAGGGAACGCTGAATCGCCCGGTGAAAGGTGGCGATGACGGTGGCGCCGAGCATCACCGAAGCACAGGAGAGCGGCACCCAGTAGGACCGGTTCAGCTGAAACGCATACGCGGCAGCGGCAGCCACCATCAAAATGACACCAAACCGGATCGCCTGCAGAAATACGATCGAGTCCTTATCCAAATTGCCCTCCAGGATGCTCCGCACCGGAGTGCGGGTCAGCTTGCGGCGGTTCTGCTCCCCCTCGGGTTCCGCATCGCTAAAAATAGCATCCAGCTGCCCAACAAGGTCTCTCAGATCCCGGATGCGGGGATCCGGATCGTCCGGCAGCGGCGTTCGAACCCATGCATCCGGCTGCCCGCACGCTTCCCCTGCCCTTCTGACTGCGGCGCTGAGCTCGGGCGGCAGCTTCTTCCCCACGGCCAACGGAATTTTGTCCGTAATCAGATAAATGTGGTGCGCAAGCGAGTACATCCGCGACAACCGACGCGGTGTTGCGTCGCTTCGCCGATCGAACCCGCCTGTCGCGAGCGTGGTTTCCACGCTGTACATGGACAGCAGCGTTTGATGCCGGGCCCGGCTGTATTCCCGGGTGCCCGCACCATCCAATAGGGAGCCCAGGTCGAGATACAGCTGGCGGACGGCGCCGATTTCGGGACCGTGCGGCCGAAGCAGCCAGCCGGCCATGGCAAAGCACCAGGCCAGCATTCCGCCTAGAAACACCAAGCCGCCGCGGAGGAATGCCTGGGAAGGATCGGGCGGCATCCCCGTGGCCAGCGTGAAGCTGAGCACGAAGAATAACGCCCCCGGACCTTTAAACTTCAGTACGCCGAACAGGTAGGACGCCGCTGCCCCGATGCAGCCCAGAACAAAGGCGGCAAGGAGCGGGTAAGGAGCCAGCAGCGTTCCAGCTGCCACAGAGAACGTCAGGCCCAGGGCGGCAAACAGAATTTTTTTAGCCCTTAACGCATACGGCTCGCTCGCCACGTACAGATAGGCGAATCCGCCTGTTCCTGCCAGCATCCCGTACGAAAATTGGCCAAGCCAAAATCCGATCAGGGATGGCAGGCCAATGCACAAGCCGGCGCATAAAGCCCGGTTCCACGGGAGCGCAACCTTCTTCATCTCAAAGGCTTGTTTGATGGTATGCGATAAAAACGGGCGATGCTTTTTCGTTATCCCAACTTGGATCCCCCTTCCGCACCTGATCATGCCAAAAGAGCAGCCCCACACCTGTAAGACCGCTCCCGTATTACCATGTACTATATTTATTGCCATCCGTAATCCGCAATATGCTGAGGTCGGCCTGTATCACCGCAACACTTTTGATGTCCTCTCCCATTGATAAAGGATACGTAAAAAAAGGACGCCATGCGTCCGAAACCTTCCACACCGCGTGAGCAGCGAATAGCCCAAGCCCGATTTTCCATAAAATAATATGATTCACGATTTAAAGTGCCGCTTCAAGTTTACCCCAGGGCACAGGGCAGGAGGAAAGGAATGAAGAAGGACCTAGGGCGCCCCAGGCGGCGTTCCGAGTTTACGGTTTGGGTCGTATCCCGATCCGATGTGTTTACGTTTGTGGTCTACGAAATGATTCTCAGCTCTGCGGTGTATGCCGGCCTCAAGCGGGCCAACGGGCATGAGCTGATCGCCATACTGGGCAGTTCGGTGAGCACGACCGTGTGCAAAAGGTGGGTTCGCCTGGATGCGCTGGCCTGGTGGAGGCGCGGAAGGGAGCTTCATATTGTTCCCTGGCCGAAATCGCCCTTAGGGTAATTTGAGGAATTCTAGCTCACGGAGAAGGAGGTGGCGGAAATGAAAAGAAGAAAGCGCAGGGTCGCCATCGTCGGCTCGGGCATGGTCGGTGCAACTGCAGCCTATTCCATGATCAACCAATCGATCTGCGATGAGATCATGATGGTCGACCGCACTTATGACCGCGCGCTGGCACAAGCGCTCGACTTGTCGCACTGCATTGATTTTACGCATACGCGCACTTCGGTTTACGCTGGAACATACGCGGACTGTTCAGATATGGACGTCGTAATATTGACGGCAGGAGCTAATCCGAAGCCGGGCCAGACCCGGCTGGACGTGCTTGAAGAGGCGGTACTTATCACCAGACAGATCGTTACGCCGATTTTGAAGAGCAGCTTTGAGGGCATATTCATCACCGCGGCCAATCCGGTCGATATCGTCACCTATCTGATCCGGCAGTTGTCGGGCTTTCCACGGCACAGGGTCATCGGCACCGGAACGTCCATCGACTCTTCGCGCCTCAAAACGCTGCTGTCGGACATTTTTTCGATCGACCCCCGCAGCGTTCACGGGTATGCTCTGGGTGAACACGGCGAGTCCCAGTTCGTCGCCTGGTCGCATGTCACGATTGGCGGCAAACCGGTTCTGGACATTCTCTCACAACACAAGGAGCGCTTTAAGCACGTGGACCTGACGGACATCGCCCGAAAAACGAAGGACGCCGGCTGGGAGATCTACACCCGCAAAGGATCTACGCATTTTGGCATCGGTAGTGCCATTGCCCACATCACCCGCTCGGTGCTGAACGATGAGCATAAAATAATCGCCGTGTCTGCTATCCTCGAGGGAGAATACGGAGAACACGGCGTGTGTACCGGCGTCCCGGCGATTATTCACAGCGACGGGATCCAAGAAATTATCGAGCTGAATCTGAATGAAGATGAGCGCGGGCTGTTTGCCGCGTCCTGCGACGTCATTCGCAGCAATTTGGATAAGCTGAATCTGGTCTAGCCGGCTACATCCACCGGATAAAAAATCTCTGTTCCACGGGGATCCCATGCTCCTCCGCCCATTGCAGAAGCTCCGGCTCTCCGGCGGGCTGACGGGGCTGCAGGACAAAGCACAGCTTCATCGGCACGATCCGCCGCTGCTTCAGCTTGATTCCATACCAGCGCTCGTTGATCCACACACCCTGAATGTCCGCAGCGGATACTTCCTTGCCTTCCAGAACAAGCTTTCCCGGTTCGAGCAGCAGTGACTTGGGTTTCCCTGCCGAGCGGAAGAGTGCAACCGTAATGGCCCCTACGATAAATAAAAGCAATAATATTCGAAAGACGAAGATGCCTCTCTTAAAGGAATCGTCTGGTGAGTTGAACATCTGAGGAACGGTAATCACCAGCAAAATGACCATGCTGATCAAAAACTTTGCCCGCAGCGGATATTTAATAGCAAGCTGGGAACGCATGAGCTGCCCCCTTTCCGTGTGTCATTTTACATATTATGGGACGCGAGCTATACTGCTATCATACATCACTTTTCTGGAAAGGGGGAAGCCCGCGTGAATTTCGCCTTGATCGGTTTGGCAGCTGTCTTGATGGTGTTGTTTTGGTCCGCTCTAGTGATCGGGGGTATCATGCTCCTGTTCAGCAAAGGACTAAAACGCAGGCTGGACCCTTTTATCCTGTTGTCACTCGTTCTTGGACTGGCTGCCGTCGCCCGGATGGTCCAATGCTGGATTTACGGCCAGCCCCTGCCCGTAAGCCTCATTATGCTTTTCGTTTCCATCCTTCTGATCGGGCCATCGCGGCGGCGTTACTTGAAAAACCAGCTTTAAGTTTTCACCATCCCCCTTGCCTACTCCAGGACAGGAGGCACCCGGTGCCTGGTGGCTTGTTCATAGCCGTAAGCGATCTTGATCAGCGTCGGCTCGCTGAAAGCCCGGCCGATAAAAGTAATCCCCTGAGGCCCTTTGGTGGTATAACCCCCGGGTGCAATGACCCCGCGCTCGGCGAATCCGCCCGGCACGGTAATGACTGGGAAACCGGCCCGTGCCGCCAGGTCATCGCCCCCCTCATTCCCCAGAAACAAGAGAGCATCCAGCTTATGCTCATCGAAAGCCCCGTTCAGCCCCTGTCTTGCCTGACTGACGCTGCGCTTCAGGCTGTCGATATACTCCTTTTCGGTCAGTGTGCCGCTGGTAGCCTCCGAATGAATCAGAACATCCTGCCCGTAGCGGAGGCAGGTATCCGCATGCTCCTCATTGAACCGGATCACCTCTTCGAGAGAATGCACCGGCACGGTTTCCGGCAAGCGGGACAAGTAGTCATTGACCCCTTTTTTAAATTCATAGGTCAGCACATGCCCATCCCACTCCGCCTGCTCGCAGGATAACTCGACGGGATCGATGATCTCGGCTCCCTTCTCCTTCAGCACCCTGATCGCGGCTTCGATAATATTCAGCCGATCCTCATCCAGATCCTGATAGTAAAACCTCGGAATCCCGATTCTCGCCTGCGGGAGAAAGTCAGCATCCAGAAACGGCGTATAGTCTGTATAAAATTGACCACTGCTGCCGTGTGTCACCTCGTCCTCCGGGTCTACGCCGGTCAAAGCGCCAAGCAGCACCGCTGCGTCGGCCACCGTTCGGGCCATGGGGCCTGCCGTATCCTGGGTATGCGATATCGGAATAATGCCGGCTCGACTTACTAACCCGATCGTCGGTTTGATCCCGACGATATTGTTCTGGCTGGCCGGACTGATGATCGACCCGGAGGTCTCCGTACCGATGGCGGCCGCGGCCAGATTCGCCGCCACTGCGCTGGCCGAGCCGGAGCTTGAGCCGCCGACGAACAGTTCGCCTGGTCCATAAGGGTTCTGACATAACCCGGCCCGGCTGCTGTACCCCGACCACATCGTGCTGGACATAAAGTTGGCCCACTCGGTCATATTGGCTTTTCCGAGCAATACCGCCCCGGCGGCCCGCAATTTTTCCGCCACGAAGGAGTCCTTCACGGCTATCGAATCCGCCAGCGCCAGCGCCCCTGCGCTGGTATGCATCGCATCCCACGTAGCAATGTTATCCTTCAACAGAATCGGGATGCCGTGCAGCGGCCCGCGGGTGCCGATTTCGTATCGCTCTTCGTCGAGCGCCCGCGCGATATCCAGCGCCTCGGGATTCACTTCGATGATCGATTTCAGTTTTCCGTCAAACTGTTGGATTCGTTCCAAATACAGCTGGACCAGCTCTTCCGAAGTGATGGTGCCGGTATTCATCGCTTCCTGCATGCCGGCGATATCGGCCTCCACGATCCACTCAGCCGGGTTTATTGGATTGCTGCTCATTATAATCGCCCCCTGGGTAAGCTGCCTTCGTCAGCATGTGTCTGCTTACCATTTTTCGTAACACTTGATCTGTATAACCGCTTTTTCCTTTTGTATTCTATATGCCGCTAGTATTTTGCAGCACGATGCGCCAGCCGTCCGGGTCACAGATGGTGATGCCGTTAACGTCCCAGTACGGGTTCTCGGCCTTGACAGCCGGGTAACCCATCGCCTGAAGACGCTGCGCGATGGCATTTCGCTTGTCGGCATCCGGTATGTAAAACACCAGCAGATTGTCCTCTGAAGGCGGCGGCACGGGAACCCCGTGTTCATGCTGCGTAAATTCAAGATGATAGGCGGAATCCGGCAAGCCGAACATCACGCCGTCATAGCCTTGATGCTGCTGAAATGAGCCGATGACCGGCAGTCCGAGCCCTTCATGGTAGAACTGTTTGATTTTCTCGATTTGGTGCGTTGGTCGCGCCACACGGAACTGAACGGCCGGCATCTGCTCCGACCAGACAGGGTTGTTGTCCATGATTGACCTCCTATATAGTAAAGTCATACCAACTCATTTCATTTTCAGGAAAGAAGGTACACTCAATGATTATTTACCAGGACCATCTGCAGGGAATCACGGAGTCATCGGTTGCCCCCGGCTTTTTCGACGGCTGGCCCAACCCGCCCTCGCCCGCTGTGCTGATTCGGCTCCTTGCGAACTCTACCTTTATCATACTGGCTATCGATGCCGATACCAAGCGAATGATTGGCTTTATTAATTGTTTATCAGACAAAGTATTAACGGCCTATATTCCTTTACTTGAAGTGATTCCGGATTATCAGGGCCAGGGGATCGGCAAGGAACTGACGGCACGGATGCTGGAGAGGCTGAAGGGGCTGTATATGGTGGATCTGCTGTGCGATCCGGATGTGCAGGAGTTTTACGCCCGTTTGGGTATGAAAAAAGCGACCGGCATGCTGATGAGGAACTACGAGCATCAATCAGGGGCCGAGCAATAGGAATAGGCGGTCTCCGGGTCTTCCGAACTCGAGGAGGGTGTTCCCCATAGACGGCTTCATCCTGATACAGGCGCGTTTACACGCCCTCATCGTTCCCCTCCCGATTCGCCGGCAGGTGCTTCAGCGCCTCCTCCAGCACCAGTCCCAATAAGGCATGATCAATGACATAACGAAACTCTTCAGGCTCCACCCA
This sequence comes from Paenibacillus sp. OAE614, assembly GCF_040546645.1. Lineage (NCBI taxonomy): Bacteria > Bacillati > Bacillota > Bacilli > Caryophanales > Paenibacillaceae > Paenibacillus > Paenibacillus sp. OAE614. The sequence continues at coordinate 6,316,126 of NZ_JBEPOD010000001.1, forward strand.
AATTCGGGCCAGGCACTCGTTTTCCCGGTTAAACGGCAGGCATTCCTCAATGTCCATCCGGTAAAACAGCTGGTAGCCGACCAGCGGATATTTGCTGTTCGGGTCAAAATGCTCGTTCTCCTCGTGGCTCACTTCCATCATCCCGATGTACACGGCACGGCCGCGGACGCTGCCTTCCTCCAGCACCTCGCGGTGAAACGCCTCCTCCGGCGTCTCGCCCGGCTCGACATGCCCGCCGGGGATATCAAAACCGCGCCCGTCCACATGGACGGCCAGCACGTTGCCCCGCAGCATACAGATGCCGTGAACGCTTGTCACTTTGGCCGGATCCGGCATGTCCTTCGTTGGGATCCAGGTCAGCTTGACCGGCTGGCCACCCCATTCTACGCGTATCGTTTGACTCACAGATATACCTCCTTCATTGAAGTGCAAGATTCTTGCCGTCAGCCTCCGCCCATTTCCTCAATTCAAAAAGATGAGGGCGGCGGGCATTTGATTCTCTTTCCACACCACTCAAAGTACCTTAATATGGGAATTAACACTTGGGAGGTGACTACTATTCCTCGTAAACTACTATTAAAGTTATTTCTCCGCCGCCGCGCTCTGATCCTGCCCTCCGCACTCCTGGCCATTGTTCTGCTGCTCACGACACTGCCGGGATGCGGCAGCCGAGAATCAGGGAACACTGGTGTACACGAGACGGTGCGAACCGGCATCTCGCATTCCTGGGCTTTTCCGTTTATCCGCTGGGATAGCCGTCTGTATCGGCTGACCGAGCTGTACTCCGTCGAACTCGGCACCCGCCTCGGCACTGTGGAAACCTACGCCGATGTCGAAGGCCTCGAATACCACGGAACCTATTCCAATAAATACGAGGTGGGAACCGGCATATTTTCCATCCAGGGAACGGCTCCTGATCAGGCTATTGCCGTCCAGACCGGGAATGGGATCGATGTGCTGATCGAGTCTACGCTGAAGGATCCCCCCGATTCGCTGAAGACGGCCGAAACCGCTGATCCAAGCGAGCCGGCCCCTTCCCGCTAGTCTTCCGGATTGATGATGGCCAGCACCTGATGATCCTCCCACTTGCCGTTGATCAGCACATTGCTGCGGGCGATGCCTTCACGGTGAAAGCCCGCTTTTTCGAGTACGCGGATGGATCCCAGGTTGCGGGGCATAACGCCGGCTTCGATCCGGTGGAGCTTAAGTTCGGTAAACGCATAGTCAACCATTAGCCGCACGGCTTCGGTCATATAGCCCTTCCCATTTTCGGCCCGATCCAGAAAACCCTTATATCTAAAAAAACCGACAGCCCGCTCTTGCAGGCCATCGGTTCTTTCGGGAAATGATCTCTATCGACCAGTGCTTTGGCTTTATTTTCCGGCAATCCGCCGGTACGTCGCCTCATCGGCAACCACATACAGCCTCGCATCGGCCGGGATCGGCTCGCTTAACCGCCGGTTGATCGACATGTCGTTCCGGTCGGCCAGAAGGGTGGCTCCCTGCCCAAGCAGAGCCTGAAACGCCTCGCCGTAGGTTTTCCAGGCCGGATTGCACGGAACTTCGTAGATATCGTCCCCGTGCTCGCGGCTGATCAGCTGGCTGATCACCGCCGAATTCCCCTCCTGCAGCGCAGCCCGCACCGCCAGGCTGGAGATCGCATCGTGGGACAGCACGAATTCGTTGACCTGTACAAACCGGAAGTTCTGAATGTGCTTCTCGTGCATGATTTCCACCGTCGTGTGCACCTCGGGCGCGATCCGTTCGATACTGGAGGCGATCAGCAGCGACTTGCCATCGGTCAGCGATGTTTCCTCGATCCGGGTGTCGGCGAAAATAATAGCCGCCCGCGCCCGCTCAATCCCGGCCTTGATCAGCGTCTCCGCGGACGAAGGATCTCCGCTGACAAAATGCACCTGGTGCATCTGCAGCGCCGGATGGCGGTCCGTCTCATCGACGATGACGATCTGCGCCTTCGGGTCGTACGTGAGAATCTCGTCGATGGCGGACCTCACCTTTCGGCTCCAATTGATTAAGATGACATGATTGCCTCCGTGAAAATTCAACGTTCCCGCCTCCCTCTGCCGCTGAATGCCCGCGATGGAATCGATGATTTTACCGATGACCAAGCTGAGCAGCCCGATACCGAAGATGTATAAAAACAGCGTAAATATTTTACCGGCCACCGTAGCTGCAAAGAAGTCGCCGTACCCGACCGTGGCCATCGTCGTCATGACCCAGTACAGGGCATTAAACCAGCTGTGAAAGGTAGACGGCTCGAGCAGATAGGCGATCGTTGCGCTCACCGTTACAAAAATAACAATAATCAGGCCAATCGTCGTTTTGCGCATCCGCATCATCCGGGCGGATAGCCGGAGGAAAAAATGCAGCGGTCTCACCCTCTCTTCAGCATGGCAGCTTGATCTACAGCTTTATACAATCAGGCTGCTGATGGCAAAAGCCATGCCGACGAACACCATGGACAAGAGGACGGCAACAGCCGTATTTCCCTTTTTCAGCTGCTCGGAAATTTTAAAGCCCGGGGTCACCAGCTCGAAAATCCAGTACACGGCGATCAGGCACACGTACCCGACGGCAAACCACATGGCCAAAAACCAAATGGACGTGTTCGTATAAGCCGCCACGCCGAGAATGATGGCCGTCCCCAAAAATTTGCCTCCAAGCGCGATGCCGACGGCCGTATTGCCTTTCTTCAGCTCTTCCATGTCCTTGAACGGCGTCATCCAGCTGAAGATCACCATTCCGAGCAGCTGCAGGATGATGATGACGATGACACTGACAACAATATTAACGACGACCATTAACTGGCCCACCCCCTGAATTTGGCGTATGCCGAATCGTAATCGGCGAAATCATGAACTTCCTCGAGTTTGACGGAAACTTTCTTCTTCTTCTCCAGTTCCTTGTAACGCGCATCGTCGATCGGCTGCTTGATCCGGTTGCCGGAAGGCAGCTCCACGACCGCAAAGTCCCGCGTCTGATCCTTGAATTTTGTTTGGTATACGCCGACCAGGTCGACTTCGGTCGTCACGTTAACTTTTAGATTGGCCAAGTCCTTCTTGGCCTCCTCCTGCGTCTTGAACGTCTTGATCGTGTCCCAGGAGGACAGGCGGACGTCGGTCTTCTGGTTGGCACCGGTCGTCATCTCGGCGTCCATGTACTGCAAAGACCAAATTTTGTCCCCCGTAGCATAGTTGCCGTCGTTAGGCATCAGCTCGTTGTCCGGAAGGACCGTCATGTCGCTGCCGATGAGATCGCCGACCGTTCCTTCGACAATCCGGTAATCCCAAGGAACCCGGGATACGTTCGTATCCTCCGACGTGGTTGTATCGAATACGGAGGGTTCATTCGAGGAGCATGCGCTCAGCAGGAGCGCCGCCAGCAGGAACAGTCCCAGACCCGTCCGGAAGAACTTGTGGTAGGTCTTCATTTATTTCACTCCCATCGCGATAAAATGGCTCGTATTCCCCGTAATCAATCCGCCCGCTCTTCCGAGCAGCCCGCACGGCTGTCCGTTGATCACGAACATGCCGGTCAGCAGGTGCCGCGGCCCTGCGGCAGTCTCAATCCGCGGGAGCTCCGCCCGCAGCTGATAGACGGATGGGAACAGGACGCTCGTGTCGAATCCGGCCTCGTCCTGGATATCCATCTCTCCTTGTTCATTGAACATCCGCACCGACCCGCCCTCGCGGCCGAACATCGATTTGGACACATAGCTTCCCGAGAACACGGGCTTATTGTAGGTTGGCAAAATATATTTCTCTACCGTCTCCTGCTCCCGTTCGTCAAACAGGAGGCCCAGCTCATACAGGCCCCAGGCCGCCGCCAGCAGTCCTTTGGACTGCAGCAGGATGCTGTGTGGTCCGTTAAAAAGCGCAAGCTTGCCGGTCTCGATCGCATAGGCGAGCGCGTCCCCGCCGTCGTCGACGGCCATCCACTCCTTCGGGTACAGCGCGAACATCCGCTTGATTTCCCGGCCCGTCGCGTCCTTGACGATCCCCTCGTCGATCCACAGATCGAGGCAGTCGACGCAGGTTACGGGGAGGCCGCTGTGCTTCACCAGCGCCTCGATCGTTCCCGAGTCCTCGAGGTGGCTGCCGTAGGCGACGCAGGCGGCGGTATCCGGACGCTCCACGGCCCAGGCAGCCTTCACGAGCTCCTTCATCCGCCCGTTCGGCGTCGGAATTCCCGCTTCGCCGCACAGCCAGGGGGTCGCGATCGACGCTTCCACATACCCGGTCGGCGTATCGGCGTTCAGCTCATACAGCTTGATGCTTCCGTCATGGCCGACCGCGTAATCGAACCGGGCATAGCGGCTGATCAGACCTTGCCCTGGAATCGGACAGTCGTCCAGCATATCCCACAAAATCTGCGGAATGCCGATCAGCTCATACAGGTCGCGGCGCTTGTGCACATAGCGGACCGTCTTGTCGAGCACGCCCCACAGCCTCGAGGAAGCCTCCTCGAGTTCGCGGTACGTCTCCCCGTTCATGACGACGATCTGGTCCAGCCAGTACTCCTCGTCCTCCAGATCGGCCCAGGCAAAACCCAGCTGCCGCAGCTGCTCCACCCGCTCCGCGCGTTCGCCGGTTCCTGGGGCAAGCACCTCAAATACGCTGCTCATCCGCCAAACCCGCCGCTTCTGGAGCTGGAGTGGGAGCTCGAAGAGGAGCTGAATCCGCTTGACTTGCCGCCGATGCTGCCGGACGAAGACGACGTTCCTCTCCGGGTGATCGACCCGGTCGAAGTCGACGTCTTCGGGCGCACCGTCGAGCCGACGACCGGCTTGTTCTGGAACGTGCCGCTGGTATAGGACCGCGGCTTATACGTTTGGCTGGTGCCGGTGTAGTACGTCGGCCGGCCGTTGTAATAGTTGGTGGTAGAATAGCTGGATCCGCTGTTGAACAGCATGTGGTACAGCAGCAGGTCATCCCAGCCGAATCCCGAATGAGCCGAGCCGTAATTGTTAATGACGGTCGTTCCGCCGCCCGACGATCCGGAGCCTGTCGACGCCGATTGCCCCTCCTTGTCTTCCTCCGGCTGCTCCTTAAGCGGAATGTTCCAGTCCGCGTTTTTATCAAAATACTGTTTTACTTCCTCTGTCGACCAGGAGACCAGGATCGGTTCATCCGCCGCGGTCTGGTCACCTGATGTATTGGCCGACGCTCCGGCCGCTGTCGCTCCCGGGATCAGAAAGGCATTGGCCAGCAGCGCTACGCCCAGGGACGTGGACAATACCCGGGCTGCCTTCCCTTCAACCGGAAACCGTCTTGATCCGGATTCGTCGCTCCGCTTCGCCTTTTCTTCGTTTGCCATGATCGCATCTCCTTTCGCCGAGTTCCCTGTTACTCGTTTCTTATCTGCACCAGCAAAAGCTCAAGCTTGCCGGTATCGACATTCAGCCTTCCCTCAATCGTTTCGTATTCCTTGCCGTCGACGACGATATAGTTGACATGCTCCAGCGCAGCCACCATATTCATGCCCCATCTGCGCTCTTCCATCGTCCGCAGGCTGCCGTTTGACATCTTCTCGACCAAAATGACATCCATCTCATTTCCCATTTTCGTTACACCCCTTATTTCATTGCTTTGTACTTTACAGCATTTTTTTACGTCGGATCTTCCAGCGGGTTCCAAATGATTTTCACTTCCGACTATGAAAGGATGTACATATCCTCCCAAAACGCTCTCCATTCAAGCCTTGATGGCATTTTGTCAAATTTAAGTATAAATTGTCTGCTGCTGGAGGGAAACCAAAAGTTTGGGGTTTTTCCTGTTTTCCGAATCTTACCTGCCGAATCGATTAGAGAGATCGCAGTACGGTCAAATGATTCAGGGCATCGAACACAGCACTCGTGATGGAATAAAAGTCGTTAGCGAGTCTTTTTGCCCGTGATAAAAGGCTGCCCCGGATTAAACGGAGCAGCCTTTTGCCGCAGGGTTACTCTTATACGTATTGGGCCTGTCCTCGCGGGTGCGGACGCGGTCAAGCGCGGAATGGAGCACTCCAACCGGATCCGAACTCCCCTGAGCTCAGCCTCCCTTTTGCTTCGTCTTGTTGATCATCGCCCGGCTCTTCTCCAGGTAGTCCACCGACTGGTCATAGCTGCGGCTGGCGACACCCAGGTACAGCATGTCGATGATGTTCAGCTGGGTAATCCGGGAGGCGGTCGCCCCGCTGCGGATATCGTTTTCGGTCGATGATGTGTACAGCTGGATGTCGGCAATCTCGCTCAGCGGCGAGTTTCCGTATTTCGTAATGCAGATCGTCACCGCCCCCGCCTCCTTGGCGGCTTTCATGCCGGAGATGACATAGTCCGTTTTGCCGGAATACGAAATACCGACGGCGGCATCCCGCTCCGTGAGCAGCACCGAAGAGGTCAGCTGCAAATGCGGGTCGGCAAACGAAAAGCTTGGCTTGTTGATCCGCAGAAACTTGTGCTGCGCGTCCTGGGCGATGAGGTTCGAAGCGCCGATCCCGAAGAAAAAAATCCGCTCCGCCCGGCCGAGCGCCTCGATCGCCCGTTCAACCATATGCTTGTCCAGCACCTTAACCGTGTTACGAATCGACTGAATATTGTTATTCGTCACATTATGAATAATGGCATCCACCGAGTCATGCGGGCGGATCTCCTGATACCCTCCGGGCTCCTCCTGGCCTTCCTGCAGATCGCCCGCCACCTTGAGCATCAGCTCCTGGTAGCTCTTAAATCCGGCCGATTTGCACAGTCTGACGACGGCGGCCTGGCTCCCCCCGCTCCGGCGGGACAACTCGGCGATCGAAAGCCCGATCATCTCGCCCGGGTGCTGCAGAATAAAATCGGCCACCTTGCGCTCCGATGGCGTAATGTCATCCAGAATTTCCCGCAGTCGGACAATTCCTCCGTTCATGTCATTCCTCACTTTCGCTGGCTCGAAAATATGGATCCGTTATGATCCGCTGACCTTCACAAAACTGGAAAATGTTCACAGACCTTATCCCTCTATTTTAAAGGAATCATACTCCCGAGATAAAGTGATTTTTTAAAGATATCCGCATGCATTCGAGGATCCTCCATCTCCGTGATCCGGCCTGGTTGTCGCCCGATGAGTCTGATGGTAGAATACACCTGATTTTACCAGTATGGTTTGGAACGAGCTGAGCCAAGAGAAAGGTGAGATGAGCTGAGATGAGTGTAGACATTTTACGTGCCCATGAGGCGGACGCGGAGGAAATCCTGCAGCTGCAGAAGCTAGCCTATACCCGTGAGGCTGAGCTGTACGGCAACTACGCGATTGAGCCCCTCGAAAGCATCGGATACCGCATGATTCGTACCGCCGTCATTAACGGACAATTGAGTTTAGTTTATATGGAAAAAGGGTTGGAGAACCGGTAATTCCGGCCGCTTAAGCAGGACCCTAAAGCCGTTGGGAATTTTGAGTCATGAGATTTCATTATAAAAGGAGCCGTTTGCCATAGCGCAGACAGCTCCTTTTTTGATTTCAGAAAGGATACGTGGCGGTTTGAAGGGTATCCGCTTATCGATGGTCAAACAGGATATCCGCAGTGAGTTGGATGTGCGCCTTAAAAATCTCGACGGCACGATCGCCGTCACGGCTTACTACGGCATCCGCTAATGCCTTATGTTCGGCGCGGCCATCACGAACGGACTGCTGCGGGGGTGAATAATGCCGATAAAATTCGCTTAAATCCCACAGGCGTCTGCAAATATCCAGAAGCACCGGATTGGGACATGCAGCGATAAGTTCGTAATGAAATTGACGGTGAATGTCGGACCACTCTTCGCGAACGACGAGCTTTGGATGACCATCCTCGTACTCGGGTGTTTGCGATAATTTATGGTGAACAGCGATGACATTGGATTCCCATGTGAGATCGCCGTGAGCGATGGACAGGCGTAGGGCTGCGGATTCATTGATCGACCGCGCTTCTATGATGCTTTTCAGTTCTTCTTCCGACGCCGTCTTCACGGAAAATCCATGATTCGGGTTCTGTATGACGAGGCCTTGGGTCGCTAAACGGGTTAGCGCTTCCCGAACGACGGCAACCGAGACTTCGAAACCTTTGGCTAATTCCGAAACGGTTAATGGAGCGCCCGGTTCATATTGTCCGTCCAAAATATCATACCTCAGTTTTTTTGTAACATTTTCACTTAAAGTGGACGAACCGTTTCTTTTGGCCATGAAGCCGACACCATCCTTTATGTATATCGGGATTGTACACGTTTAAATAATTTACACCGAAACCTACAAAAAAACAAGAAATAAATCGATAATAAGTATTCAAAACGATTTCTGTTTACAGAATCGATTCTTGTGTATATAATCGACTCATACAAAAAAGGAGGAGTTTACAATGAACAACAACCCATTTGCCAAATTGCCGGAAGTTGAAGCCTTTCGGTTAACGAGTAATGATATTGCGGAGGGCCTTCCCCTACCTCCCCAGCAATACGCGTCTGGAGTCGAGGGCGGTAAAGATCTTTCGCCCCATTTGAAATGGTCCGGTGCGCCCGAAGGGACGAAGAGTTACGCCGTAACCGCATATGACCCGGATGCCCCAACCGGATCGGGCTTCTGGCACTGGGCCGTCATCAACATCCCTGCCAATGTCACCGAGCTGCCAACTGGCGCAGGCGACGAGCATGGCAGCGGTTTGCCGCAAGGCGCCCTGCAGCTGCCGAACGATGCCCGGCTCGAACGGTTTATCGGTGCGGCGCCTCCAGCGGGACATGGTCCGCATCGGTATTATTTTGTCGTTCATGCGCTGGATGTTGAGGATATCGGCGTTGACCGCAGCGCCACGCCGGCCGTCTTAGGATTCACCATGCTGGGTCATACGCTGGGGAGAGCCGTGCTCGTGGCTACAGGGGAAAGCAAGTAACCCAAACCGTTTGTCGATGGAATGAAAAGAGAGTTTGTTTGTTTGTGTTGTTGCCGCCGGTATAGAGCATCGAGGCAGGAACGGCACGACAAATGCACCGAGCGAAGCCGAGTTAAGTACGGAGGTGGCTGTGAGATTGAACGATCCAATTCATCAAAGCATATGCCCCCTGTGCCATCAGCCAATTAAAGATTTGAAGCACACGATCATATGCGGCTGCGGGAGCAAAATTAAAAACACCATCAAATTCAAATAACCCAGTAAGCAAAAAAGGTACCCGTACACGAAACACTTTTTGAAGTGTCAGTGTACGGGTACCTTTTAAGTTCCCTAACCTTTCTTTCTATAGCAAACGGCGGCAAGGTTTACCCCTGCATTCGGTCTTCAACGTAACGCCGCTCAAGGCCAACCTTTTCCCTATCTCGCTTCGATTTTTTTCTCTATACACCATTTGATCACGTACAAAAAGGCGACGCACAGCAGCCCCTCAAACACGATGGAGCCCCAGGTTTGCCAGGCAGACAGGAGACCCGGCAGCTCCCGGGCCAGCACGCCGGACTGAGAGCTCCACTCCAGACCCACGCTTCCGAACAACGCGGACGAATCCTGGCCGAACAGAAAGTCTTCAACATAAGAAAGGACGATGGTCAGGACGATAAAAATCAGCAGTCCGACCCAAAACACGCCCTTGGTTACCAGGCTGCGCGCCAAGGCAATCGTCATATAAAAGGTCAAAAAGCCGTATACGAGCAGAAACAGATATTCTACAACGATCAGCACGATGGCCCAGACCGGAATCTGGCCGGCCCAGCTGAATCCGCCCCCTAAGTTGACCACCATATAGGCAGTGAACGCCGCGCCAATTACGGTCAGCACTAGCGAGTTCAGCAGCCCGTACAGCAGGGAAGCTCCCACATAAGACAAGGCACCTACCGGAACGAGCCGGCGGCTGACCGTAGAGATGTTGTAGTCAAACACACGGAGGCTGGAAATGAAGTAAATCACCGAGACTGCGCCGAAGAACAGGACCGAGAGGACGATTTTCACTTCATCCGTGGCCCTGGACCAGAGGAGGACGAACTCGCACAGGAGGAGAATCGCCATCCCGCCGAGCAGCAGCGTCGCGTTGCGCTTTAAATCGTATTTTAACAGCTTGATCATTCGCCAAACACCTCTTTAAACAGATCGTCAATGCCTTTTCCACGGTTGATGCGGATGCTCTCGACTTCCTCGTGCAGGACGATGACGCCGTCTTGGATAAACATGACTTCATCAAAAATCCGCTCCATATCGCGCACCAGATGCGTGCTGACAATCAGGCTGCTGTCTTCGCTGTAGAAGCGGACGATCGCGTCCAGAATTTTACCCCGGGCCACCGGATCCACGCCGCCGATCGGCTCGTCAAGCAGATACAGGTTCACTTGGCGGGAGAGGGCCAGCGTCAGCTGCAGCCGTTCGCCCATGCCCTTGGAAAGGGAGCTGACCCGGTCGTTCTCCTTCAAATTCATAAAGTCGAGCATCTCGCGCGCCTTTTCCAAGTCGAAATCATCATAGAAATCCCGGTAAAAAGCAACCGCATCCTTCACCCTCATCCAGCTCTCCGTCAGCGGAAGGTCCGGCATATAAGAGATCAGGCTGCGCGTTTCCTTGCCCACCGGCTTGCCCAGCACGGAAATGCTTCCCGCGGTAGGCGGCGTCAGCCCGGCGGCGATCCGCATCAGCGTGCTCTTCCCGCTGCCGTTCGACCCGAGCAGGCCGACGATCCGTCCCGGTCCGATGCGCAGTGACACGCTGTTCAGCGCCAGCTTGCCTCCGTATTTCTTGGATACGCCGTCAACTTTGAGCAGTGTTTCCACCCTTAGCCCCCTCCTTTACGCCTTGCTTTCGGTCCTCCGCGACCGCCTCGCTTACGATGGAGACGATGTCTTGATTTTTGAACCCCAGCTCCTGCATGCCATGGATAAACTGGTGAAGCAATTCGCCCGCCATTTCCTTTTTAATCGCCATAATCTTCGATTCCTCGCTTGTCACATATCTTCCCAGCCCGCGCCGGGTCTCTACGACTTCCTCGCGTTCCAGCTCCTGAAATGTGCGCTGGATCGTGTTCGGGTTGATCTGCAGGTCGGCCGCCAGTTCCCTTACGGAAGGGATTTTATCGCCCGGCTGCAGGATGCCTGAGACAATTTGTCTCTTGATATGGTTCATGATTTGCAGATAGATCGGCAAATTGTTGTCGAATTCAATACTCACTTCAGGACAGACTCCTTTCGCCGTCAGCTTACGTTCCCGCGCATCAGGCTATATCACGTTTCTTAAACGTAACAAAGCTGGCGACAAGAAACAAGACGAGATATGCCGCCAGAACGGCGATGGAAAAGCCCAGGCTCATCCCCTGAATCGGTGCGTGACCGCCCTGACTGTACACCGACAGGTCTGCGTTCGGGAACAGCACGTATTTATAGAAGCTTTTCGGAATAACGATTCCGCTGAACATCACCGAGGCCATGCCTACACCCATCGCGGCTCCCGTCGACCGGGTCAGCACCCCCATCATAAAGGCCAGTGTCATGAAAATGATGCTGTACACCAGCGTGCTGCCTCCGGCCACCAGCACATCCCGCCAGCCGGCTTCCCCTGCATCCGTGCCGAAGAAGAACGCACCCGCTGCGAAGCTCAGCACCGTCAGCCATACCGCCAGCGACAGCGTGAACAAGACGGCCGCCGTGTACTTGGATGCCAGAACTGCGGACCGGCTCTGCCCGCGGATCAGCAGGAACTTGATCGTTCCTTGGCCGTGCTCCCCGGATACGATGCCGGCCGTGAAGATGATCGCCAGCATGGCCGTCATTTGGCCAAAGCCGCTCATACCCGCCATCAACACCGTATAATCCAGGGCGCTCGCCCCTGTCATCATCTCGCCACCCCAACGCTTCAGAATCCAGCCCAGGGCGATTGCGGCCACCGCAGCGATGGCATAAGGAATGAAGAAGCTGCGCTTCTTGGCCATCTTGAGCCATTCGTTGACCACCAGCAAAGAAAAACTACGCAATTTGGTTTCCTCCCGTCCATTTCAGGAATTCGTCTTCTAGAGACTGTTTGAGCTCGGTAATGAGGTAAATCGGGATCCGGCCGCTGCCCAGCCGCTCCACTACCCCCGGAATGTCCTTGTACTGCAAGGAAAGAATCAGCTCGCTTTGTTCCGGGTTCACCGCGAGTACCTCGGCCAGATCCAGCCCTTCGAGCAGTCTCTTCGCCTCTTCCAGGCGGCCGACGCGGAACATGACGCGAATGGCTTCCTGCTGCCCCGGCTGCTCCGCTTCCCCGCTGCCTCCGCAAATGGAGCGGACTGTCACCAGCTTGCCGTCTTGAATGACGACGACCCGGCTGCACAGCTGCTCCATTTCAAGCAGGAGGTGACTCGACACCAGGATGGAGATGCCTTCTTCGCGGGCGATATTTTTGAGATAGTCGCGCATCTCCCGGATGCCTGCCGGATCCAGGCCGTTCGTCGGCTCATCCAGAATCAGGACGGACGGCTCATGCAGCAGCGCCTGGGCGATGCCGAGCCGCTGGCGCATGCCGAGCGAGTAGGCTTTGACCTTCTTCTTCATGGCCTGCTCCAGCCCCACGAGCCGGACAACCTCGTCGATCCGCTCCCGGCTGATCCAGGGATTCATCCGCTGATACTGCTTCAAATTATCGTATCCGGTCATATACGGGTAGAACTCCGGGTTCTCGATAATCGCCCCGATATGGCGGATCGCCTGCTTCCAGTCGTTGCGGATGCTGCTCCCGCGGACCAGCACATCTCCCTCCGTCATCCCGATCAATCCGGCGATCATGCGGATGGTTGTCGTCTTGCCCGCACCGTTGGGCCCCAGCAGGCCTACCACTTCGCCTTTATGCACATCAAAAGAAAGCTGGCTGACGATCCACTTGCTTCCGATCCGTTTCGATACCCCTTGGAGTGAAAGAACCGGTGCATCGGCGTCCGCCTGCATATTTGTTCGATGGTTCATGCTCACAACTCCCTTGTATTAGTGTTATAGTTAGATAGTACACTAGAACATTGAGATTGTAAAGCCCAATCCTTTTGTTTCGGAGTAAATTTTCTCTGTGTCACCTAAACCAAACCGAGCAGATTGTAGGAGAAATTGAGAACATCGAAAAATTATAAATGCTTCCAGAAAAAAATCGGCGACCACTCTCCGGTTGAATACCGGGAAGCGATCGCCTTGCAGTGTAATCCTCTTTTATACTATTCAATCGGCGCAGGCCGTTTTCTCATGTAACAAGCTGGTTTTTATTATAAATCGGCCCATCTACTAATTACGCTTCAAACATTACCGTTAAAGCGCTCTTGGGCGGCATCTCAAGCTGCAATGCCTCTTTTCCGTGCAGCTGAACAGCTACACTCTCCGATGCTTCGCTGTCGTTAAACATAACAGCTGCGATCGAGCCATCCGTATTTTTAAAGGCAACGGAGCGGATCAGATCATTGCTGGTCGAAGCAATACGCCGCGCTTTCGGACGGATCCCCTTGCTGAAATGCGCCAGCGCATAGTAGTCCAGCGTATAGGTTAGTTCCTTCGTCTGTTGATTCACGGTCACAATACCGCGACAGGTGCTTGTACCAAAGCCGGGTACGGTAGGACCATTTTTCTCATCCAGTGCCATATTCCATAAGACGTAAGACTTGCTATGATTTCGGAGAATCTCGATACCTGTCCGCATGACATTCGAGAAGGCTTGCTCAAACGGCGGAATCCACTCCCCGCCTGACCCTTCCGTGAAATGAACCTCTTTATCAGGGAAAGCTTCGAATACGTCCGATTGGGCTGACGGCTTCCCGCCGTACCAGTGCCAAGCGACACCATCCACCGCATCGCCTGCCTGCTCAAGCACCGTCAGCGGGTAGTCGGGTCTATCCCAATTGTGATCATAACAGAGGATTTTCGTATCGATATGATTCTTCACGAATTGCGGCTTCAGGTGATTCTTGATGAAATCACTTTGTGCCTCAGGCAGCATGATCATGCCGGGATAATGGCCTGGTGAATACAATGCCTCATTTTGCGGTGTAACCGCATAGATAGGCAGACCTTTTGATGCATACTCCTGAATATAACGGACGAAATAATTGGCATAAACCGAATAGCACTCTTGCTTCAGCTCCCCGCCGATCATCGACCCGCTAGTCTTCATCCAGCCAGGCGGACTCCAAGGCGAACCCATCAGCTTCATATCCGGATTCAATCGCAGCGCTTCCTGCAGGAGTGGAATAATATCGTCCTCATCGTGTGCAATGGAAAACTGCTTCAGCTCCATATCGGACTGGCCTTCCGGCAGATCATTATAACTGTAGAAGTCACGTGCATAATCAGATGCGCCCATGGGCTGGCGCAGTACCGACAAACCAATCCCTTCCTTCGGATCGAACAATTGTGTCATAAGCTCCGAACGCTGCTCGGCCCTCAGTACTTGATGAATCAGATAAGCCGCGGAATCCGTGAAGGACGCGCCAAAGCCATCCATCTCCTGATACGTCTGCTCCTCATCGATAACAACCGTATTCAGCAGCGCAGTGGGAGATACAGGCGAAAGCTCCTCCTTGGTTTTCTTAATGAATAATTCCTCTTCCCCATTCGACTGGTAGATTGTCATGTTCAGCATGTTGTTCCCTCCAGATTTCTATATATCGTTTCCTATCCGTGAAAGCTTATTTCAGCCCAAGCTTCTCTTTGTTCGCTTTCATCTTCTCATTGCGAACCTCCACGATTTTGTCCCAATTGTTACTGTCCAGGAACTTTTTGTATTCATTCAAGAGGCTATCAAACGCAGCATCATCCTTCGAACGAATCATACTGATGAGTGTTGAGTTCCATTTCGTATTGATTGCGGCCAAAGAACGCGCTTCCGGTGTTCCTTGGTCAGGGTTGATATTTTCCAGAATAAAGTGTGGTACCAGCTTTCCTTTACCCCATTCCTGCATTTGCTTGATGGCATCCGGGAATGCGTCACCACTGAGCGCTTTGTGGCGGTCATGGCCAAAGAACATGAATTCGCCCATGCGGTAATCCTTTTTAAAGGAATCCGGGTTGTTCAACTGAAGCTCCTTCACAGCAGGCAGAAACTCAACCTTTCCATCCGCGTTCACTTTATAGGTCTCGCCTTCAATACCATAGTTCATCAGCATTTGTCCTTCTTCGCTTAACAAGTAGGTGAAGAGCTGAATCGATTTAGCGGGATCCACATTATTTTTCGTAATAAAGCTGATCATCCAGCCTGTGATCCCGGATTGGTTCAGTGTCGGTGAATGCAAGGCCGTGCTTTGGGGTCCGTCAATCGCGATATACTCTTTGCCTTTATTATTACTGTAGAAGCTTTGCAGGTTGCCGCCCTGCTGCGGTGTTCCATCCAGCAAAATGGTTGCATATTTGCCGGCCTTGACCTTTTCTTCAAAAGCTGTTCCGTCATCGGCAAAGCTGTCATCGCTGATCGCCCCGGCTCTGTATACGGAATTAAGCGTCTTCACCCAAGTTAAATAGTCTTCATCGAGGTTACGGTTATAGAATCCGCCATTCTTGTCTTCCAGCGGCACGCCGATGAAGTCCTGAAGCGTATCGCCAAGCGAGCCTGTTCCTTCACCAATGGAGTTGAACCCGAATGGAATCAGGTCAGGGAATTTATTCTTGATATCCTGGAGGACAGCCTGAAATTGTTCTGGTGTGCCCATGACCGGCTTACCCAGGGCTTCGTAAACATCCTTACGGATGATAAATGCCGTTTTCGCAGGAATATTGCCGCTGTCATAGTCCTTTTGTGTATTGGAATAGTTCGGATATCCGTAGGTTTTGCCGTCCTTGAGCTGGAACCATTTGAGTGTGTCTTGTGCAGCGACTTTATTGAAGTAGGGATCATATTTCTCAGCCAGATCATTTAACGGCAGCGCCCATGTGGCCGCTTTTTGTACCACCGGGGAGTTGGAGTCAAACGTTGTGATCAAATCCGGCATTTTCCCCGCCGGCAAAAAACGTGTTCAATTTGGTATCGTCACCCGTGATGAACTTGATATTGATATTCAGATCTTCCTTGATTTTCTTGGTGACAACGTCCTTGCCGAAATCCGTATTCCACCAATCCGCATTTACATACCAAGTCAGGTTGGTTACCTCTTCTTTTTTATCCAGCTTCCAGGCCGGAGTCTCGGCATCCGGTGTATAACGGTCTTCTATCGAAACCCAGTTCTCCTTCTTTGAGCCGGACTTGCCGCCCGATCCGCTGCAGCCGCTCACAACCAATACAACACTCATCAATACAGTAAGCAGTGTGAGTCCTTTCTTTCCAAAAGCTTTGTTCGTAAACATCCTGTACCCTCCCTTTTAATTAAAGCGCTTTCCTGATAGAGCCTGTGTCTTTACAGCCAGCTTCTTGTCCACTCCCTTAAGAAGTTGCTTCTCTATTCTTTGACTGCCCCAAGCATCATTCCCGAGATAAAATATCTTTGCAATATCGGATACATCACAACAATCGGCAGTGTTGTTACGACGATTGTTGCTAGTTGGACCCCTTTCGTGGTGGTTTGAATCGCTACCGAACCGATATTTTGCATCGATTGCGTCTGAGACTGCACAATAATTTCATACAGCATCATCTGTAAGGGATATAGCGATTGGTCGGTGATATACAGTTTCGTGGTCATAAAATCATTCCATTGCCCTACCCCGTTAAACAGGGCGATTGTGGCCATGGCCGGCATAGAAAGAGGAATGAATATGCTCAGAAAAACTCTCCAGTCGCCGCCGCCATCGATCTTCGCCGACTCTTCCAGCGAATCCGGCACATTGCGGAAGAAATTCATCAGGATGATGACATCATAGAAGCTTAAGAGAGCCGGAATAATATAAACCCAGAAGGTGTTTAGCAGGCCCAAGCTTTTAATCAATAAGTAGGTCGGAATCATACCGCCCGAGAAAAACATGGTGATGACACCCATCGCAACGTAGAACTTGCGGCCGCGGACGTATTTTTTGCTCAGACCGTAACCTACCATGGCACAGAAGAATACATGGGTTATAACCCCGATCACGGTTTTGGCAGCCGAGATGAAAAATGCCTGCCATATGCCTGTATCCCTGAACACAGCCTGATAATTCTCAAGCGATAATTCCTTAGGCCAGAAGATAAACCCGCCCTCGGCAAGTGCCCTGCCCGAACTGAAGGATGAAACGACGACGTTCCATAACGGAACGACAATAATAATCGTAAATACAACCAATAGGATGATGTTGATCGTATCAAAGATTTTGCTATCGAGATCCCCTTTTGCTGCTTTCAAATTCACCGTAATGCCTCCCCCTGCATGGCCTATAGAACGGATTGATTATCATTTAATTTGCTGGTCACCTTATTAGCCGTAACGAGCAGAATGACAGAAATGATGGATACACCCAAACCAACCGCGGTGGCATAAGAGAAATCCCCTTGCGTCATCCCCATCCGGTACACGTACGAGTTAATGACTTCTGCCTTTTCCCGGTTCTGTGAATTCATGAGCACCAAGGTTTGATCCAAGTTCGACCCCAATAAACCGCTTACAGTGAGGATCAGATTTAAGCTGATAATCATCTTCATGTTAGGCAGTGTGATGTTCCAGATTTGTCTGAGGCGGCTCGCACCATCGATTTTTGCGGCTTCATAGTAGGTAGGATCAATCTTGGACATGACCGCCAAGTACAGAATCGTCCCCCATCCAGCTTCCTTCCAGATATCCGATAAGGTCGCAATCCACCAATACTTGCTTGGGTCGAGCAAAATGTTTTGCGGCTGCGAGATCAGCCCTAAACCAAGCAGAACTTCGTTAAGTAAACCGGAGGTGGAGAACCAGGTAATGAGCATTCCGCCCAGCACGATCCATGACAAGAAGTGAGGCAGATACGAAATGGTCTGTACGAACTTTTTGAATCGTCCCATGCCTACCTCGTAAATCATAATGGCCAAAATGATCGGAATGACAAAGCCCACCGCCAATTTCAAAAAGCTGATGCCCAGCGTGTTGACTACGGAATCCCAAAAATACTTGTCCGATATAATAATTTTGAAATTGTCCAGACCAACCCACGGAGCGGAATCCAGCGTATCAATGACGGTGTAATTTTTAAAAGCAATGGATAAACCATAAATCGGTATGTAGCAAAAAATAAACATAAAGATAATACCGGGAAGAATCATCGATTGAAGCTCCCATTGCCGCTTGAAATCAATGAAAAACTCCTTGATTCTCTGCCCTCGCGGCTTCTTTCCGGTTGGTTGAACCGGGCCTGTGCCGGTTGGCTGAACTAAAACGGTTTTGCCCACCTGGTAAGCCTCCTTTGATCACAAAATGACAGACTTAAATAAAAACGTTTTTATTTTTTGGCAAAAAATATCCTCCTATTTTGTATCATTTTTAAAAAAAGAATCGGAATAATCATCAGCCCTTTCACTTAAACCGGGTTATTCCGATTGATCTTCACATGACTGGTGCCGCGAACGACAAGCTCCCCAGGCAATTTCTGAGTCTTGCCTTGCTCTTTCTTCTGAATCATGCGAACCAGGTGATCCACTGCCAGAATGCCTTGTCTGGCAATCTGATTGCGTACGGTCGAGAGAGGCGGTGTAAAATACTGTGCAATATCAATATCATCGAAGCCCACGACGCTTATATCTTGGGGAACCTCGTATCCCAGGGATTTCAGGGCCCGGATACAACCGATGGCACTCACGTCGTTACCGGCAAGAAAAGCATCCGGCACTTTGTCGGGGTGCAGGTGAAGAAAGGATTTCACAGCGTTATAGGAGCCTTCTTCCTCAAAATAACCTTGCAGGATATAGTCTCCATCGATGGGAAACTGACACTCGTGCAGCGCAGCCAGATATCCTTCTCTCCGCTGAACGCTGTCAAACATCGTATCCACGCCGGAAATATAGGCAATCTTCTTATGCCCCAGGCTGATCAGATATTTAGTCGCTTCATAACCGGCCTCATAGGAGTCGAAAATGATGCTGCCCATCGTCTCTTTCTGAATCTCGCGATCCAGGAACACGGCATTGATCTTGTCCTTCTCCATAGCGGCGATGTCTTTGTCGTCGATCCTCAGCTCTTCGAATATGATGACGCCATCCACCCGGCCGCCCATAATATTGCTCATGATAACCTGCTTATCCTTCGTAATAAACACATTCAGTCCGTAACCCAGACGGTCGCATTCATGTGACATCGACTCAACCAGTGTGTAGAAGTAGGGCCCTGCCACGCTTGTTGTAAAGAAGCCAAGCATCTTGGTCTTCCCCGACTTCAGCAGCTTCCCGTTCAGGTTCGGTACATAATTTAATTGTTCTGCCACCTTCAGAACATGTGACTTGGTCTCCGGAGTCAATACATCCACGTCATTCAATGCATTCGAAACCGTAGAAATGGAAACTCCGGCCGCTTTAGCCACATCCTTGATCGTTACCTTACCCATATAACCATTCTTCCTTTGCTATAAAAACGTTTTTATGTACATAAAATACCATACAAGCGCTTTCAACACAATCCTTTTTTTAGTAAGCGGGAAAACAAACCAAAAGACCGCCCACTTTACGTGAACGGTCCACTGAGCCTGCCTTCCATACCAACGATGAAGTTCTGCTGTTTAAGATATCGTTAAACATGCCTATTGTTTATTCTCATGATCAGCAAACCCCAATTTCTCCAGCACCGCCATTCGCTCCAGCAGCTTCACACCGCTCAGCTGGGTGCTCAGGGATACCGGTTCTGCCGGCGCCTGGCTCCAGTCCGTTCCGAACAGGCATGCGGCGCTTCGCCCGGCGTCCCACAGCACGCCGGCATTTGCGGCGAGCATCGGGATGGCAAGCCGGGCCGCCTCCTCCGAGGCCAGGCTCAGCTCAGCCAGGTAGCGGACCAGGATGCCTTTGAACAGGCCGCCGTCCCCGCTTCCTTCGTCCGGGAACACGCCGTCATCCGCGGCAAGCTCCGCCTTGGCGGCATCGGCTGTGCGCAGAGCGTCCACGAGGAAGCCCGGCTCCCCGCTCACCCGCCACAGCTCCACGCCCGCTCCGATAAAGACACCCTGGCAGTAGGTAAACTTCCAGTCCTTATCAATGCTTCCGTCCCCGGTCCGGTTCATGCCGTCCCAGACGAAGCCGGTGGCGGGATCGACCAGGGAGCGCTTCTGCCAATCGTAAATGTTGCGGGCCCACTCCAAATCCTCCGCGTTGCCAAAGCACCGGTACAGCCTTGCCGCGAGAATGGCGGCGGGCGCATTGGCCGGGGTGTTTTTGTAAGCCAGCTGGGATTTATGCCACGCAATGCCGCCTCCCATATGGTCGTTCCATCCGCTCTGGATGTCCTCCCACAGGATGTGGACGGTTTCCTTGTACTTCTCCTCGCCGGTCGCCTCATACGCGCGCAGCCAGGCGAGCGCCATCCATTCCATATCGTCGTACAGCTCATTCGGGTACACGCCGCCGTTCCGGCGCCGGATGCCGTCATGCAGCTCCGCGAGCGTCTCCCCGTAAACCGCCTCGCCAGTGCGCAGCAGTCCGTCCACCAGCACGTCAGCGGCATGCGCCATCCACCAGTAATGAAAAATCGTGTTGCAATCGCCGTTCGGACACGGCGTTTCAATATTAAACATGGCGATATCCTGGTTCCAATAATGCCGGCGCAGCGCTTCCTGCGCCGCATCCGCGCGTTCTGACCACAGCATGGCGACCTCTCTCCCCTTTCAACGGCACCCGAATGGAGTGCTGTTCATTCCGCTTACTCAACCAGCCCGGAACGCTCCACGCCTTGAATGAAATACCGCTGCAGAAAGAGATAGACGACAAGCATCGGAATCAGCGCAAGGAATGTAGCGGCCATGACGACAGGCAGGCTGAACACTTCAAAGCTGCTGCCTGTCAATGTATCCAGAGATTGATAGAGCCGCGGAAGCATCATCGGCAAGGTGAACTTCTCCTCCGACGTCAGGAAGATCGACGGCTCGAAGAAGTCATTCCAGTGCCATACCAAGGAAAGCAGGGTTGTTACGACGATCGCGGGCGGTGTAAGCGGGAGAATAATTTTCCAGTATACGCGGAAGCTTCCGCAGCCATCCACCCTGGCCGCATCCTCCAGCTCCCACGGAAGTCCGCGGAACAGCTGGCGGAAGATAAAGATGAATAAGGCCCCCCTTAGCCCATTGGCGAAGAAGGAAGGCACGATCAGCGGCATCACGCTGTCCAGCCAGCCGATCGTCTTGTACTGCATATACAAAGGGACGATGATCGTTTGTGGCGGAATGATCATCGTGAACATGCACAGCACGAACAGGACTTCCCGTCCGGGAAACCTAATGCGGGAGAATCCATAGGCGACGAAAGAGCAGGATAATACCTGGCCGATCACACTCACTACGGAAATGAGGGCCGAGTTATTGAAATGCGTCCAAAACTGCAGCCCCTTCATGCCGTAGTAGAAGTTTTCCCACGCCAGACTCGTCGGAATCCACTTGATCGCGAAGTCGATCAGATCCACCGGATGCTTGAGCGACGTCGTGATCATATAGATAAACGGATAGAGAAAAACAAAGGCCAAGTCAATCAGAATCACGTACACGAAGATGCGGTAAATGAGCGCGAACCAGCGGCTTTTGCTGCTGATCCGGCTGATGACGCTGTTATTTCTTAACGCTTTCGCCCGGTTAGCGATACTTTCGGGCTGCACAGCCACACGCTGCCTGGTCTTCGACATCGGAATCGGTTTCACGCTGCACCACCTCCTTGCTCCTCATTCTCATTTTTCACCTGTATATACGACTAAGCGCCTGGTCGAAGCAAATACGATAATGAGCAGCAGGAAGATAAACAAGAAGTAGATCCAGCCCATACCGGACGCGTAGCCCATTTCGATCTTCGTAAAGGCCGTATCTTTGATATAGACCATCATCCTGTTGTTGATATCCGTAAAGGAATCCACGCAGGTATAGACCAGATTAAGCAGGATGATCGGTGAAATCAGCGGCAGCGTGATTTTCCAGAACATCTCCCATTCGGTTGCCCCGTCGCATCTTGCCGATTCATAGAGCGACGGAGAAATCCCCTGAAGTCCGGCTAAAAAGAGCAGGATCTGCACGCCCGTTTTCCAGAAGATCACGGTAAGCCTGCTCAGCATATCAAAGACGATCTGCGAGAACGTCGGGCCCATATACAGAAATACTTCTTCCGGAACACCGATGCCGTTCACCAGCGTGTCTTTGCCGACCCCTGCATAGAGCAGCTGCTGCATCGCAAGGCCGGAGCCGATCAAAACGGGCAGGAAAAATGCTGCCCGGAAGAAGGCGCGCCCGCGGATCTTATGATTCAGCAGGATCGCGATAAACAAAGAGAAGACCAGAATCAGCGGCGTATTGATGACGGCATCCTGCACCACCGAAATGAACAACGGAATAAACTGCGTATCCAGCACGAACGCTTTGTTGAAATTTCCCCAGCCGACAGGCTCCAGGTCGAAATTGCCGACGCCGACCACTTCATGAAAGGCCAGCCAAAGGGAGTAAATCAAGGGATACAGCATGAACAATGCGAACCCGACCGCCCATGGAGCGATATAAACATAGCCTGCCAGCATCTTTTTTCGTTCCAGACTCAACTTTTTCCCTGTCATGCTGATCCCCCCTTCGGCACCACGATGAAGTTTTTGCCCGGAACGACATGATGATCGACCGTCACCTCACCCGGCGTATAATTGACAATGACGCGAGTCCCGTCCTCATATACGACCTCATAGACATCATCCTGCAGTTTGCGGTGCTCCTTCATCGTCTGCGACCATACCGGCCTCAGCTTGTCGTTCATCTCTTTATAGTATTGGACCGCTTGATCCACCCAGTTGCTGTAGGCCGAGCTGAACAAATCGCTGTAGATGGTATCCTTTAAATCTTCAGAGTGGTTCATCGTTAATTGGTAGTAAGGCATATAGCCGTATTCCACCATCTTTAGGTACTGCAGCTGTGGATCGTAAAATAAATTTTGCGGATCGCCCGAGTAAGGAATAATGCCATGCAGCGCCATTTGGTAGAACGGGATCGTTTCGTCGGTAAAGAAGAAGCCGCTGTCCTCCATCGGGATGCCGAACAGGCGGGAGGAATGCTTCAGGCTGTATCCATTGCCCCCAACCGAGGCCGCACCGCCGAATTGCAGGACCGATTTCTCCATCATTTCCGTCCACTGCTTGGCTGTCCCTCCGCGCTTCAGCGGGTAATCGTCGTTATAATCGTAGTAGAGCTGACTGCCGATGCCGTCGAAGTTAATGCCGGTAATGTCCAGCTTGCGCAGCGGATTAAGCACTTTCTTCTGGAAATGCGCATTCTGCTTGCCTGCATTCAAGTAGAAGAGCTCGCTGTAACGGTCGGTCACGACAAAATGGTTGGCTCCGACAACGACGTCCTTGCGCGACGAGAACCCGTCGTTGCCCTTCCATGCCTCGACATAGTTGTCCTGCAGAAAAAGCTGGTAGTTCTTCTCCTTCGCGTACTCGCTCAGCTTCGCCAGCCCGCTTGTTCCGCCCAGCTTACGGGAAGGCTTATATCCTGACGGATAACTCATGTAGCCTTCGCCCGTCCATCCGAGCAGATTCGCTGAAATCGACTGTACGCCGCGTTGGCTGAGGTCTTTCATCATGTCCTGCGCCTCTGAGAAGGTCGTATTCTGAATAAAATGATCGATCAGAATCTGGTCCTTCTTAATGCCCATAAGCAGGTCAAGCCCGAAAGGAACCGCCTCCCCTTTCTTCACCTTCGGAACCACGCCTTGCTCGTTGAGCAAATACTCCCTGTAGGCGGTCGCCATATGGCTGTAATCGGCTTCTTTGCCGCTAAAGAACACGTAACGGATGGTATGATCCTCGCGGATCAGATCCTTTTCGGGCTTCTTCGTCAAATTGCCGTCTTTCTTAACCGCTTCATACTCACGCCTGTAAACGAGCTCGGAAGATACACGGTTCAAATTAATGAGATAGCCGCTCGGCGAATAGAGGATATTCGCGTCGTATTCCCCCTGGGTGATGATCCCCATAAAAGAGTTATCGGCCACTTTCAAGCCGAAGATCGGCAGCATCGCATTCTGTTCCCGTCCGAAAAAATTGAAGGTAATCGTATCCTCACCGTAAACGCTCGCACGATAAGGATTCAAATAATTCGGGTGGTTCGTCTTAAAGTAAGACAGCGCACCCGGCCCGTCGGGATAGACCGCATAGCCTTGATCGTGATCCGATGCCGCTCCGAAGAAGGGAAGCGGTGCAACCGACATGAGCCAGTTGTCTTCCCCTTCCTGGATCGATTGGCCGGGTACGGTGACTTCGAGGGCGTTCCCCTTCAATTGGAAGCTCATATCGAAGCTGATTTTCAGCCTTGGCAGCTCGTAACGGACCGATATCCCGTTTTCCAGTGAGGTCGTCGTCATTTTCGGCTGCTCAAGTGCAAAGTTCGTCTCCTGCGTCTCCAGCGCAGGCAGATGGGGATCCGTGTAGGTCAGATGAAAAATCGACTGACTGCTGGCGGTCCACAGCTCATTCCCGTCCGTTTCGACATCCTGGAGCGGAACTGCCGATTCCCACCGGTACCCGTTGCTCTTGTCGATCACGGCGATGGCGGAATCGGATGAGCGGAACAGCAGCTCAAGCCGGTCGTTTTCGGCGATCTTCTCATAATTGGTTGGCTTCTGCGGCTGTCCGCTCTCCTCCGGAGCCGGCATCTGCTCACTCTCAACGACCTGGTTCTTATTCGGCCGCATTTCCTCCTTGGCCCGTTCAATAGCTTTTTGCACGGAGGGTAACGCCAGGAGCACGAGCGCAGCAATGATGACGCTGACGGTTAAATAGTAGATCCATCGTTTGGCGAGTCTCGTTTTCATGGTACCCTCCTCAATTTTCCAGTAAGTATCTGACTTCTACGGCCACTTCACGCACAAATTGAAGAACGTGGTTCGTCAAGGCGAAGACAAGCCCTACCGTTCCCCAGAAAATAATAAAGGCAAAGATGGATAAAAGGAGGACGCCGACCGCCTTCTTAAAGGTATAGTCGTTCAGCACCTTCAGTTGAATGAAGATGAGCAGGGCCACCCACAGCCATATGATCGAATTGATACTGTTGTACAGCCCCAGTTCGCCCCTTGACATCACCAAGGAGACGGCAGCCAGCGGGATGGTAAATACGATATAGGGAATCAAGGCATAGGACATCGCGGTCAGCACCTGGCTGAAGTAGGCCTCGCCGTCCATAATCGCCGTAATTAAATAACAGGCAATAACGCCCGAGATCAGCGGCACGACGAAGCGGATGATTTCCAAATTCAAATTGGCATCCTTCGGCTGAAGCGACGTCATATGAAAGCTGGTCATATAGATCGAGATAATTCTGACGCTGATGGTCAGCAGGATTAAGACGAATGCCGAGATCAGATGCTTGTTTTTCTGCAGCTCCTCGAATCCGTCCACGGGATGAAACAGTATTGCTATGCCCAGCCGCAGTGACCGGAGACCCGACTGTTTGAAATCCGCCGTTCTGATCAATAGCCATACCTCCTTATGACGGTATTCGTGACGCGGATCATGAATTTGACGATAAAGTAGATGGCGACCACGATGAGAACGACGGCCATGATGATCCAGCCCAAATATTCGCGCAACAAGCCATGCCGATACTCGGCGAAGGCCAGGGAATACCCTTCCTGGTCATTGCCCAGCTTAAATTCCCGCATCGCTTCCTTCCATCTCTCTTCCTTCATCAGCGCTTTCGCCACGCCGCGGTGGGCGAGCGGATAGTTCTCGTCGATCTTCAGCACTTCCTTCCAGGGCACCATCGCTTCCTGGTAACGCCCGTTGAAGTGCAGCTGGCTCGCTTGGTGGACCAATTCCGCGAAGCGTGTCGGCTGAAAAATTTGAATGTTATTGCGGTCCCGGTCCAGCACGTAGATTTTGCCCGCCTTATCGACGACGATGCTCGTCGGGTATTCAAAGCGCCCCTTCTCATCGCCTTGTCCGCCGAATACGGCAAGCAGATTGCCTTCCTGATCGTATTGATAGATCTTCCGCGACATTGCGTCGAGTGCGTTCACTACACCGTATTGATCGACGGCCATATCAATGAAATAAGGGTTTTCCAGCGCTCCGCTTTCGATCGAGGCTTCGCCGAAAAATGCCTTTTTGTAGATGTTTTCACCCATGGCATTGAACTTCTTGAGCTGGTCCGCTTCGATCAAAACCGTCGGCGTATAAATAAATCCTTTACCGTCGATTGTGATATTCGAATTTTGCGGCGGAACCGCATTATTCAGCTGCTCCCGCTGCTCCGGCGTTGCCAGTAACCGGATGAGCAGCTTTTTCCAATCGAACGGAACGCGGTTGGCGCCGATGTAGCCGCGGAACTGGTTCATCGCGTCGATCATCATAAAGCCGCTGTAATCATTTTTATTGAGCGCATAGAGATAACCGCGCCGGTCCATGATGACTTTATCCGGGGAAAAGTCCAAATCTTCGCTCAGCAGGGAAGATTCCGGCTTGACGAATTCTTCGATCAATTCCCCTTTCGGAGACAGATGAATGATCCTGCCGCTGCCCGTGTCGGCTACGAACATATGACCGAGGCTATCGACATAGATACCGCTCGGACTGCTGAGCTCAACGCCTTGTTCCTTCCCGAAGATGTCCAGCACTTTCCCTTGGCCGTCCAATTTCACAATCCGGTTGTTATCCGTGTCGGCTACGTATAAGAGCCCCTTCTCGTCGATAAACAAGTCGTTTGGTTTATTTAAGCCGGGCTGGCCAACATCCATAATGATCGTGTCTACCGTATAGGTCAGGGGGATCGGCATCCGATGGCCATACATCGGATCGAGCGTATAGGACATTTGCGGGAGCGCATGGGCAGGGAAGCTGCAGATCAGAAACAGCAGACCGCCGAGTATACTCGCCGTTATTCGTTTGTACACCATATCCGCCCCCTATGATTTGATCCCGGAATGAACCATCGTATTCATAATCAGCTTCTGGAACAGCAGGAAGATGAGAATTGGAGGAAGCGTCATCAAGAACGTGCCGGCAGCCAGCGCACCCGTCCGTGCGACGACGCCCGGCCCTCCAGCCAGTGTCTGAATCGCCAGCGGCAGCGTCTTCATCGATTCGCTTGTCGTAAACACGAGCGCCGAAAAGAAATCGTTCCAGTTCCCGATGAAAGAGAAAATAATCAACGTTGCCCAGGCCGGCTTGCTCACCGCCATAATCACCCTCCAGAAGATCTTCCAATCCGATGCGCCGTCGATATGCGCAGCCTCGATCAGGGCATCGGGAATTTGGTCGAAGAACTGTTTCATGAGGAAGATATTGAAGGCCACGGCGATCTTCGGCAGAATTAACGCCCAATACGTATTGACCAAGCCTAAGCTCGATACGATCATATAGGTCGGGATCTGGGTCACCTGCGGCGAGAACATCAGAGCGGACAGGATGACGGAGAAGATGAAGCCCGCACCGGGCGGTTTGAACTTGGATAACACGTACGCTCCCAGGCAGCACACAACCAAGCTGGAGAGCACGACCGCAACGGAGACGAACAAGCTGTTGAAGATGTACCGCGAGAAAGGAACGACAGAGCTGTCCGTCGCGGTAAGCAGATCAAAGAAGCTGCGCAGGGTCGGTTTCTGCACAAAAAATCTCGGCGGATAAAGAAACAGCTCGTCGAGCGGTTTGAAAGCCGTGGAAATCATATATACGATCGGCAAGGACGTAAATCCGACCAATGCGATCATAAACGCGTATAACAAACCCCTGTTGAAACGGGCGATAAATTTCGTAAAGCTCATCGTCACGTCCTTTAGCCCCCTTATTGATCTTTGGACGATAGTAACCGCATCACGATGCGGCCTAAGCCGAACGTGACTACAAACAGGAAGACGGCGATTGCCGATGCGTATCCCAGCTCGAACCGGATGAAGGCATAGTCGAACAGATGCGCAATAATCGTATGGCCCGCATAGTTCGGGCTCGGCATACCGGAGATGGCCACAGCAATGTCGAACACCCCGAAAGCGCCGACGATAGCATTGACCGCGCCGAACAGCAGCTGCGGCTTCATCAGCGGCAGCGTAATGAACCACAATTCCTGAAACCGGCTGGAAATCCCGTCAATAGCGCCCGCTTCATACAGCTCTGGCGATACATTCTGCAGCCCCGCCAGGAACACCAGGAATCCCGTACCCATGCTCATCCACAAAGAAACGATAATGATAACCGGCATGATCGTATTCGGATCGGTATTCCAGAGAATCGGTTCGCTGATCATGCCCCAGTTGAGCAGCGCATTGTTCAATAACCCGTAGCGGTCTCCGGAGAATATGTACAGCCAGACGATCGATAAAGCGATTCCGCTCGTAATCGAAGGGACGTAAAAGGCCAACGAGAAGATCATTTTGGCCTTCAGCGTATTGATCACCCACGCGAGCAAAAAGGATAAGCAATAGCTTAGCGGCCCGGCGATCACAGCGAAGATAAACGTATTTTTTAGCGATGTGAGAAAGATGTCGTCTTCCAGAAACAAGACGCTGTAGTTGGATAAGCCTACCCACCTCGCCGGTTGGAGCATGTTGTAGTAGGTGAAGCTGAGATAGACCGACTGCACGACGGGAATGACGGTAAACACGATGAAGAGAATCAGGAACGGGCTGAGAAACAAATAACCGAGCGCAGCCCTCTTTCTCGCGTGAGTCAATTTGAATCGACGTGCCTTCTGCGGGGCCAGCTGGAGCGGCCCTTTAACCTCCACGCTGCTTTGCATACTGCTCCTCCTTCCGCCGCCTTAGTCTTTCGGCGTGAACCCGAATTCCTTCTGCTTGGCGTTAAGCTCTTTGTTAATATCCTTGATGCCCTTCTCCAGCGACTCCCTGATATTCATACCGCCAAGAACGACGCGGTTCCAGGCGTTATCGATGTTCCGCCCCGTGAAGTATCCGCCGAGCACGTACGGCTGCTCTTTGTAGTACTTCCATTGGTCCTTCAATGCCTTGAGGTCGTCCTCCGGCCATGGCAGCTGCGATAAAGCGTCTATATTCGCCGTATTCCAGCGGGCCTCGACGCCGAGCAGCGCCTCCAGCTCTTGGCCGAACTGCAGCTGAACCTCTGTACTCGTCCACCATTTCAGAAACTCCCAGGATTCCTGCTGATGCTCCGATTGCTTGAAGATCGCAACGGACTGTACCGCTCCACCGGTCGTGCGGTCAATCGATCCATCGGCCTTCTGATGGCCGGGAGACGGAGCGACGCCCCAGCGTCCGATCAGCTCCGGCGCAGCGGTAGAGAGCTGTACATACGTGAGATAATCCGCGATCCCGATCGGCATTTCCCCGGTACGGAACCTGTTGAAGAAGTTCGCCATGACCGGGAATTTGTAATTGGTATACAGCTCCGTCCATTCCGTGAAGGCCTGGAAGGCTTCCGGTGAATCCAGCGCCGACTTTGTTCCGTTCTCCTTGTAATAGTCGCCGCCATTCTGGTAGAGAAACGGCATGAAGCCAAGCTGCGTGATCGGATAATACATCTGCATCCCGTTCTGCTGCAGAATCGGAAGCAGGGCATAGACCTCATCCCATGTCTTCGGGATGCTGACGCCCAGCTCGTTCAAGATATCTTTCCGGAAGACCAATAAGTTGAAATCCTGCGTTTCCGGAAGCGCATAGTTCCCCCCATTGTATTTGAAAGGAATGAGCGATCCCGCAAGGAACCGTTTACTGACTTGTTCATAATCAGGAAACTGCGTTAAATCGACGGAAGCGTCCCGGATTGCAAATTCGACGGGCAGATGCGCATCGACGCCTGTTGCGACATCCGGCGCTCTGCCGGAGCTTGCCGCGAGCAGCAGCGTGTTGACGGAGCCCGAGTTCAATTGGCCGGCCGGAAGCGTATTGATGTTGATGCGTATGCCGGTTTTGGGCGTGAAGTCTTCCTCCGCCATTTCCTTCATAATTTCCGCCCACTCTTTGCCACGGGATACCCAAACCTCGATAACCGGACCCTCTTCCTCCCCCGTTTCGTTGTCGTAGACGCTGCCTACGCCCGTATAGTCCTTCGTAAAGGAAGCCATGAAGTTTTTGAACGTGCTGACCGATTTTTGCAGAACATTGGATTTTACCTTCGGATATTTCGTATCCGGGGCGCTGATCAGGATGTAATCCAGAACAAGCGGCACATTCTGGAGATCCATCAGCAGCGTGCTGAGGTTCGTTTGGCTGTTGCTGAGCTCTGATAATTGTCTTGGAATCGAATCGGGGTTACGGATCATTTTCTCGAACGTGTGGTTCATCATCCGAAGACTGTTCACCGTGCTCGGCTCTACATCCGACAGAGCCTTGAGCGCATCCATCTGAACGAGCAGATCGTCCGCGATGACCTTCAAGTCCTCAATCAGCTTCGGCACCTTCTTGTTCAGCTCATATTCGAAGTTCGGATCCGGCGTCGGTCCCGTGATCATAATAATGCGTCTGTACAGATCAGAGAGCTTCTGGGTATCGGCCGTCAAGGCTTCCATGATCGGTTGATACGGCCCGACCTGGGCGGTCATCGTCAGCGTATGCTCGCCTTTCGTTAAGTACACGAGCAGGGGTTCATCTTTTCCTGTTTGTTCATTGTCCTTATGCAGCGTTTCGATCCGCCAGTTGCGCGAGTAGGTAAAAGGGTACAGCTCCAATTCCTTGAACGGAACTTTCCCATCTATAAGAATTTGACGATAGGACGGCAGTCCATCGCCCCACCATTGTCCAAATTTCAGCCCAATCTTATACAACCCGTCCTTCGGTACCGAGAACGCCCACGATGCCTTCTGACCGCCCTTCCTCCAGCGCCAGTCGCCAAATGCGTTCAGCCGGATTCGCCCATCGCCTGCCGGCTCCATTAACGGATCGCCATTCGATTCTCTGCGGATCGTTGGATCGGATTTCATCGGATTGTTCTCTGCCTGCACTTTCACATTGATCTGCTGGGCGGGCTCATAACCTTGCGCGGTGTAGGCCTGCTTCACTTCGGCATAGCTGGGTAGCTGCTCCGGTGACGTAATCCGGATCTCGTCGATGGCCATTGGTTCAAGCAAGTAATTCATCCGAATGACATGCTTGCCTGCGGTCATATAAAATTGGAAGGGTTCCGGGTACAGACCATTCCCGTCCGAAACCGGAAGGTCCATCCACTGCGGCTTCTCGATTTGCTTGGGTCTGACGTCGTCTCCCTGGTTGTTTTGGGCCGGATCGCCCCGGTCGACCCAGCTGCGGTAGAAATAGATACGCTGCGCCTCGCGAAACGGGCTTTCTCCGTCAATAAGCAGCTCCCGCTGAATCGGCATTCTTTTTCCCGGCATCGGATAATAACTTAGGGCCAGGTTGTAAAGACCGTCCTGCGGGATATCTACCGACCATTCGATCCACGTTGTCGTGCTGTCCCACACAAGAGCGGAAAGGCCGTCTACCGTTTCCAAGACCGGCTTCGTGCCTCCAAACGCCGAATGCTGATCGGCTTTCATCACGATGTCCGGTTGATCGGCTGGCGGATAGCCCTCTTTCTTATATCCGGCAAGCGTAGTCGCGTAAGTCGGCTCCAAAATACTGTTCATGGCTAATTGGTCATTCGTCAGCGGAACGCCTTGATTCTGATTCCGGTCCCGTAAACGTTCGTTGTTGGCATAAGAATGAAAGCTCTCACCGAAGGTCAGCGAAAAGACAAGAAAAGTGATCGATATAAGCATGACTCTCTTCCACTTTAGTGCATCATTCCAACGCCATTTCAAGCACCGTCACCTCTTTGTCGTTCAATTCATCAGGATGTACCTTAAGCGGTTCTATTCCTTCTGATGAAGAAAGGGGACAGGCGATTCAGCCGCCCCCTCCTTATGAAACCGGTCCACCTTGATTATTTCGATTCCAGTTTTTTGAGCTCGTTATCGACGTTCTTCTTGACTTCGTCCAGCAGCTTCTTCGGCTCGCCCTTTCCGTTCAAGGCTAAATCCTGAACGCGGAAGGTTTCATCCCACAGCTTCTGGCCAACAGGCGTAACAGGGCGGTAATGGGCCACAGGCATTAAATCGACGAATACCTTCAGCTTCGGATTCTCGGTGATCTTAATTTCTTCGTTCACCTTCGGCATCGTCGTAATATCGTTGCCTGCATCTGCCCGCTTGGCCCAGAGCAGCGTGCCCTTATAGCCGCCGATAAACTTGAGGAGCTCCCATGCTTCCTGCGGATGCTTGGCTCCCTTCGGCATGACCCAGGAATGGCCGCCTGCCCATGTCGTTTGAGGATAGCCTTCCGCGGAAGGCATCGGGGCGACGCCCCACTCGAAGGTAGGCTTCACCTTCGCATTGCTGGTCAAATCGTTCAGCACCCAGTTGCCGTCCACGACGAATCCGACTTTGCCGGTCCAGAACGAATTAATGCCGGTTTTGCCCATAACATCGTTGAACTTGTTGATTTTGGACATATCGTATTTTTTGGCGTAGCTGACCATCCATTCAAGCGCTTTCACAATTTGCGGGTGGTTTGGCGTCAATTCATCGCCATTGGTCCATTCTCCGCCGAAGTTCCAGCTTTGCGTGTATAAGTAGGTTTGGTTTGCCCATGGAATAAAGCCGACCTGCTCATAGCCGCTGCCGTTGCTTGTTTTCTTGAACATTTTCTCCGCCATCGCGTCCAATTCCGCAATCGTAACCGGCGGCTTCTCCGGATCGAGACCCGCTTCCTTCATAAGCGTTTTATTATAATAAAGCGCCCGGTTATCTGTGGTGAACGGCATCGCATAGAGCTGGTCCTTGTAATTCGCTTCCGCCCAGACGCCCGGATAATAATCGTCGGCGCGTACTTCGTCTCCGGCATCGACGAACGGCTGCAGGCTTTCCAGCGATCCCTTGGCCGCCCATTGCCCTACCATGAAGCGGTCGAGCACCGCTACGTCCGGAGGCGTACCGCCGGCAATCAGCGTCGTCAGCTTATCCGTGCCCCCTTGATCGATAATGTATTTCACTTTGATATTCGGGTGCTCTTTCTCAAATTCGCTGATGACAATTTTCGTGTAGTCCGTCTGGAATTTGCCTCCCCAACCCCAGAGCTCAAGCGTTACCTTTTCACCGCTGCCTTTACCCGTATCGGTATTTTTCTTGGCGGTATCGGTCTGTTGATTCGTACTGTCCGTTCCCTTTGTATCGTTGGCTCCATTCTCTCCGCTGGACCCGCCCGAGCCCCCGCAGCCTGTTAATACGAAGCATACCGATAATGCGGTAACCAGATACTTGAGCATCGCTCTTCTCAAATGAGTGGCGCCCTTCTTTTTCCTCACTTACATGCCTCCTTTTTGCATATATAAGTTGAAATATTGAACTAGGAATGGGGGCAAGTACGTAAAATGTCCCTACGATCCCTCTTGTTTTCGAATTTCTTGATTGGTTTGAACCCATGTGAGGTAGAAATCCGAAAGCCAAATGTGACCGCTTCGCTTCTTCGGAATCATTTTACTCCCTTGCCTGCATCCTATTCTTTAGTTCATCTTATATAGGTTTTAAATGGTATTAATGAAGTTAGTTCTTTTTTAGTGTAAACGCTTTTATGGAAGGAGATAATGAGATTGCTTTTGTATTTCGTGTACTATCTTTACTATCTTGGAAGGGGAGCCATCGGCTTCGCGTTTCCATTCGAGGCAAGAAAAAAAGAGTGCCTGTCATACATGACAGACACTCTTACGGCTGCTCATCGCGGCCTTGGGGATGCTCCATTTTGCTGTTTCCGTACCCCATGACCTTAGCCAATTCAGCATCGACGTTCTTCTTCATTTCATTCAAGAGCTCTCCCGGTTCCCCCTGCAGATTCATCGCCAGCGTTTGCACGCGGAGCATTTCATCCCACATATATCCGCCCACAGGTGTGACGGGCCTGATGTAGGCATTCCCAAGCAGCTCTGTAAACACCTTCATCGGTTCCTTCTGATCCAGGCCGAGCTTGGCATTCACTTCCGGAATGCACATCAGATCATTCTTGCCGCCCTCGCGGCTGGCCCATAAGAGCGTGCCTTCCTTGCCCGCTACGTACTTCATAAACCTCCAAGCTTCCTCTTTATTTTTCGCCCCTTTGGGCATGACGAACGACCACCCCCCTGACCATGTGACCGGCCGGCTGCCATCGATTGTAGGCATCGGCGCCACACCCCACTCGAAATCCAAATCTTCCATCTCATTAAGAAGCCAGTTGCCTTCATAGACAAATCCAACTTTGCCGGACAAAAAGGAGTTTCTTCCGGTTTGTCTCATCATCTCCGAAAATTTCAACAGTTTCTTTACATCGTACTTCTCGGCGTAACCCTGCACCCACTCCATCGCTTTAACGTTCCGCGGATCGTTCGGCGTCAGCTTCCCGCCTCGCTCCCATTCGCCGCCAAAGTTCCATCCATGCGTATACAAGAAGCCCTGACCCATCCACGGGACGAATCCGACTTGATCATATGCGCCGCCCCCGTTCGTTTTGAACATCCTCTCTGCCATGGCATCCAGACCGGCAATGGTTCTCGGGGGATTGTCAGGGTCAAAACCCGCCTGCTTCATCATCGTTTTGTTATAATACATGGCGCGGCTGTCCATATTCCAAGGGAGGGCGTACGTTTTGCCGTCGTATTGGGATTCCGCCCACACGCTTTTGTAATAAATACTCGCCATATCTTCACGATTCGCATAAGCCGAAATGTCTTCAATGGAGCCCATCGCCGCCCATTCGCCTACAATAAACCGGTCGATCATCGCGACATCCGGCGCTTTTCCTCCGGCAATCGCCGTCAACAGCTTATCCGAGCCTTGCGAATTGTCCGAGTTCTCGATGAAGGTCATTTCAACCTTGATATCCGGGTTTGCCTCTTCGAACGGCTTCACGACCGTATCGTAGAATTCGTCCTGAAATCCTCCGACCCACGAATACCAGAAGCTTATCGTTACAGGGCCGTTATGCTTAATTGAGCTGCTCGCAGCATTTTTGCCCAATAATTCCGAATTAACATTGAATGTCGCTCCCTTGCTGACATAAGCGTTCCATACCATGATTACGGTGGCCAGGAGTACAAGTATGAAAAGAACAGGCATCTTTCGACGAGTCAAGAACACTTTCATCGTTACCTCCACTTTTAACTTTCTCTTGTAATCATCTACGCACGCTGTCATATGAAACTCGTTTCAACTGACTTGCTGGGCAGGGCTTCGCTTCGTGAGCGGGATCGTCATGGTTACTTTGGTTCCTTCCCCCAAGCTGCTCTCCATCTCGATCCCGTACTGGGCGCCATATGCGATTTTTATTTGTGAGTTAATATTTCTCAGCGCAAAGCTGCTTTCCTCCGCAGGCTGTTCTCCGCCCAGAATGTGCTTCAATTCAGCCAGCTTATCCGGCGCAATTCCGGCACCGTCGTCCGTAACGACGAATTTCAGGCAGCTGCCTTCCCGGGTAAAGGCGATATCCAGCCGGCCCTTGCCTGATTTTCGCTCCAGCCCGTGATAAATCGCATTCTCTACGATCGGCTGAAAAATAAATTTGAGCACTCTATAATCCATCAGCGATTCGTCCGCTTGCACATAGAGCGTAAACTTGTCCTTGTACCGAACCTTCTGGATCATGATATAGCTCTCGATCAAATGTACGACCTGGCTGACCGGCACTTCATCCCTTCCCTCGCTCAGACTGATCCGCAAATACTTCGACAGTCCGAAGATCATCGTGCTAATGTCGTCAACTTTATGTATGCGGGCAATCCAGTGGACGGAATCGAGCGTATTGTACAGAAAATGAGCGTTAATTTGAGATCCCAGCATTTTCAGCTGAAGATCCCGTTCCAGCAGCTTCTGCACATACAGTTCGTTGATTAATTCTTTGATATGGGCCACCATCTGGTTAAAATGG
Organism: Paenibacillus sp. OAE614; assembly: GCF_040546645.1. NCBI lineage: Bacteria > Bacillati > Bacillota > Bacilli > Caryophanales > Paenibacillaceae > Paenibacillus > Paenibacillus sp. OAE614. Next base: position 6,352,009 of record NZ_JBEPOD010000001.1, read on the forward strand.
GTGAACAAATAGCCGAATTCGTCCTCTCGTTTATCGACAATCCGGATGTTGAAATCGCCGTCCCTGGCTCGGCGCATCGCATGCGTCATCTTCTGAAGCGGCCGGTGAACGGCAGAAGCGATAATGATCGCGAGCAGGATACCGATGCAGGAAAAAACAATGCCCAGCGACAGCATGTACCAGCGAATATCCATCGCTTCCTTCATCAAATCATTGCTGCGCAGCATGCCAACGAGCCTCCAATGGTTCGTCTCCAGTTGACTGTAGACTACCAGCATCTCTTGCCCGTCTATGGAGTAGTTTAGCGTTCCCTGACGCTCTTCCTTGAACGGAATGTCCAGTTTGCTGGACAATAGAATTCCACCCTTATCCCCTTTGATGTGGCCGGCATCGTCAATCATGACGTTGATCCCCGACCCGTCGTAATCGATTTCCGCCAAAATTTCCCGGACCTCCGCCGGATCGACTTCGTACAGCACGACGCCGATAATTTCTCCGCGGCCTTTCATATTTTTCTGGGCACGGCCAAAAGTAAAAACAGGCTCGGAGCTCGGACCTTTTATTAATGAAGGCATGATGCCGAAATAGACGAGCCTGCCGTCAGCCTGACGGATTTGTTGATACCAGTCCTCCGTGAAATATTCATAGGGGTAAGAATTGTAGACCGGAAAGGATTCTTTGGGTGAATAGCGGTAGGAGTAGCCCCTCTCGCTGAGCAGATAGATATTATTCATATCATTCCTGGAGTTTACCAGGTTCGATAGAAAGGCGGTATTCGCGTTATTCGTCTGAATCCTTTCCTTCTCGTCCATAAAATCTCCCATGAGCTGCTTCTGAATATCCTTATTGCCGACGACAAGAAGGGAACGGTCCTCGTATCCCTCCAGAAGGATATCGACCCGCTTGCTCATCTGCTGAACATTCTGAAGCGCCATGCCTCCGATTTTGTTCTCCATCATCTGAGCGGATTTATCATAGGATAGATATCCCATAACGGTAATAATGACGATCATGCTGGCTACATAGAATCCGAACACCTTCATTCCGACCGAATTGAACTTGATTCTATCGATGAACTGCAGTCTCATGAGGTCCCTCTCTTCTTATGCCCCGTAATTACGGTATTGAGCGGGCGTCATGCCTTCCCATTCCTTAAAGGTTTTGACGAAATGCCGAAAATCCCGATATCCGACCCGGTCTGCGACTTCATATACCTTTAGAGGGGTCTGTTCAAGCAATTCTTTCGCCTTCGTGATTCGGATTCGAATGAGATAGCGGCTGAGCGTTTCGCCAACCTCTTCGTGAAACACTCTGCTGAAGTAAGAGGGATTCATGTATATCTTTTCAGCCACGTTATGAAGGCTGATGCCAAGGTGGTAGTTATCATGGATATAACGCAGCGCCGTTTCTATCGTTCGCTTATGCGCAATTGAGGGTGCATGAGTATCCTTTATGAGGAAGGTGTCCATGATCATGGCCTTCCAATCGCCAATTGAACACCTGTAGAGCTGAAGCTTGCGTTGATGCGTAATGGTGGAAGCCTTAGAATGATCCTTTGCCTGGAGCAGCTCCTGCCACTTGGACAAAAGGATGCTGATGTGCATATTCATTTCATACCGCACGGCAATGGCCGGCGTCTGCTTGATGAGCTCTTGAAGCAGCCCGGTTTGTACATCGAGCAGTTCGGACAATCTGCCCGCATCCATCAGCTTCATGGCATGCAGAATCCGATTCGACAATGCCGAGTCAAGGGAGTCCGCTTTGTGATCCGTGAGCAGAACGTCCGCCGCCAATTGCCCCATGCATGCAGCCATGCGGTAGTCCAGCTGCTCAGCCGGGCGGGGCTTGGATCCATGACCTGCTGAACTGCCGTCCATCGGGGCAGTGTGGACCTGCCCGGGTCCGTGAACCAAATAGTTCATACTTATGGTAAGCGCTTCCCTAAAAGAGGATACAAGCTGCGTCCGTTCTCTTAAGCCGCTGATCCCTATGCTGATTCGAACGCCTAACACTTGAAGCGCATCTTCAATAACGCCATCCATATAGCGGTGCAAGTCCTCGACGCCGAAAGAGGTATCGGGCTCACTTAGCGAAGCAATCAGTGCAATGTCCGCAAAATCATTCCCTTGTAAAGGACAAGCTAAGCACCGGATGCCCTTTTGGGACAGGATTTCTTCCACCAGATTCCCGAGCGCGTACCTCATGAGCGAGCATCCGCTTTCGTCCATCTCCCGGTCCCCCCACTCGTGGACGACCATCGTCATAACGATCAGCCGTTTCGGATCGAGGTTGATATGAAGGGCTTCCCATGTGGATTGCATCTCTCGCTCTGTCAAAGATCGGGTTAAACACATCTCCAGGTGCTTCTGTCTGGCGAGCGGCAAGCTTTCCCGAATGCGGCCCGACAATTCCTGCAGGCGAGAGTTCAGCTCCTGCTTCTGTTTAATTTCGCTGATGCAGCGTTCAATAATTTCAAGCAAAATCGGTTCTTCAACCGGTTTGAGAATATAGTCAAACGCTCCTAGCTTGACCGCCTTCTGCGCATACGCAAAGTCGCTGAAGCCGCTAATAAAAATAACCTTTGTATCGATTCCGCGCTTTTTGATTTCTTCCATTAAATCCATACCGTCCATCGTGGGCATCTTGATATCCGAAATGATAATTTCCGGAACATGGGCTTCGATTAATTCCAACGCCTTGCAGCCATCCTCGGCGTCACCGATAAATTGGATTCCGTGTGAGCTCCAATCAATGGTCCTTTTCAAGCCTTCCCGAATCCAGTGCTCGTCATCGACTACCATGAGTTTTATCACTGTGTATGCCCTCCTTTTCGATCAGCCCAACACAAACCAGGCTGTGTTACACCAATATTACAGAAGCAGCAAAAGTAATATAATGTTTTTATCTTTGGATTAAGTGTAATATTTTTACTTCGCTATGTCTCCTCACATATGCAACAAGCTCTTGGCCTTCGCCAAGGCGATGAAACAAAAATTCCCCCTACGGAAGTAGGAGGAAAGTAATATCGAGGTGCAGGAAAGCCTTCGTCCAACTCCGCACTTTATTAGATATCTGGGATTATCTCTCTTAGCGCATCACGCGGATGCCACAGTAATCCATCAGCAGTTCGCAGAACATCATGTTTGCCCACGAGAACCAAGGTCTCGTATACTCCGCCGGATCATCGGCCTTAAAGCTTTCGTGCATCAGCCCGGTTCCCGCGTCCGTTCGGCTCATCACCTGCAGCAGGCGCAGCTTCTCCTCAGGGCTGTCCGCGGTCAGCCCTTGCATCGCCAGGGCGATATGCCAAATGTAGCCCTGCGGTGTATGCGGGCTGCCGATCCCCTCGGCCGCAGTTCCTTCATAATAATAAGGATTGTTCCGACTCAAAATAAACCGCCGTGTATTCTGGTATACCTCATCCGAAGCGTCCCGGTAACCGAGATACGGAATCGACAGCAGGCTCGGCACGTTGGCGTCGTCCATCAGATTGTGATGGCCCAAGCCATCAGTTTCATAGGCGTAAATCGGCCCGAACTCCGGATGCTGCACGATGCCGTGCTCCCGGATGCCCTGCTCGATCTCCCGGGCAAGCTTGGCGGCCCTGCCCTGCAGTTCTTCATCCTGCAGCACCTCTCCGGCGACTTCCTGCAAATAGCCGAGCACCACGACGGCGAACATATTGGCAGGAACCAGATAACCGTATTCGCACGCATCGTCGCTCGGCCGGAATCCGGACCAGGTCATGCCCGTATAGGCCGTCTCTGCGCCTTTGCCGTCCCGCACCAGCGTATCGCTCGGCACGCAGTCCTTCCGCTGGAACCGGTAAGGCGACCGCTCTTCATGGCGCTGCTCCACCGTCCACAAATCCAATATGGCCTCCGCAGCTTGACGGAAGCTGCCTTGGAATTGCGAGGTTCTGCCCGTGTTCTTCCAGAGCAGATAGCTGAGCTGAAGCGGATAGCAGAGCGAATCGATTTCGTATTTGCGTTCCCATATCCAGGGGGTCATCTCTGTCTCGTCCGCCTGGTGGCCGCGCCCGTTGGCTTCCTCGTTGAAGGCGTTTGCATAAGGGTCCAGCAAAATCGAATCCAGCTGCCGCCGCACCAAGCCTTCGATCATGTCGGCGGCTTCCGGATCCTCCTTCGCCAGCACCAGAAACGGCCGCACCTGCGCGGCCGAGTCGCGCAGCCACATCGCCGGAATATCGCCGGTAATGACGAAAGTCGTTCCGTCCTCCATCCGTTTCAGCGTCGTTCCCCAAGTATTCCGTATCGCATTTTGAAAAATGTCCAGCAAACGCGTCTCTCCGGCCAGTTGTTCCGACATTCTCCCGGCCAACCGTTCCAAAGTAACAGGCTCCGTACTCAGTGATTTCATGCGCTCTCCTCCTTGGTTATGGCATCATAAGCGTCGAAAGTTAATGAATATATCAGCTATGCTACCGTATGAATACACAAAAATTATATTTGTTGGTAAGTTAACATGTCAATATACTTTTTATAACATTTTATCGTTAAATATTATATTATTTAAAAGAAAAACGGCATTCCCACTGAGGCCTGCCGCTTTGGTTCCAGCTCTATTTGTGTTTCATGGCAAGCCCGCCGTTCCGGACAGGTCCCGCCGACAAGCCTTCGACGAGCTCGGCATCCAGCAGGATTTTACCGGGAACGCTCTCGCCGTTTCGCAATTTAAGCACGTTTTCAAAGGCGAGCCTCCCCATCTCATTCTGCTTCTGCCGCATATGGGTGAACAAGGAGCCGGCAGCGTCATCCGGACTGTCAAAGCATACGATCGACAGGTCTTCCGGCACACGGATCCCCGACTCCAGCGCCGCCTCATAAGCAAGCCTGGCGATGTTGTATTCCATGGCGAACAGAGCGGTAATCTCCGGATGGGCCGCGAGATGGCGCTTGATATGTTCCTTCTCCTTCTTCTTGTTCTCCGGTACAAAGGCAGCCGGCAGCGTCGCCGTAATGTTCTCCATCCACAGGCTCCGGTCGGCGGCAATGCCACTTTCCGCATGGGCCTGGATAAACCCTTCGATCCGCTCCTCGATGGCGGTCGTATCCCGGGGCGGGGTGGTCATAAGGCCGATATGGGTATGCCCAAGTCCGAACAGGTAATGGATCAGCTGCTTGGACGCCGATACGTTGTCTGTGCTGATGGAGCTGGCGGAGACGCCTTTCAGGTGCCGGTCCAGCAGCACGAACGGATACTCGCTGATGACCAGCTTCAAAATTTCGGCATTGAAGTATTCACCCTGCGCCGGGAAAATAATGAGCCCGTCCACTCCGATCTCCAGAAGGCCCTGAATCGCTTCCTGCTCTCTGGCGGTCTCTCCCAGCGACCTGCGGAGAATCAAGTAGCTGTCATGCTCGCGGGATGCTTCCTCCATGCCGAAGACGAGGTCCGTTCCATAGCTGTCCCCAAAGTCGGTCATGACCAGTCCGATCAGCAGCTTGCCGCTCTCCCGGCGCCGCTTGGACGCTGCTCCCGCACGGGACGGCGGTGTTCCTCCCCCGCTTTCATAATCCTCGGCCACAAAGGAGCCTCTTCCCGGCTGGCGGACAATGTATCCCTCCTGCGTAAGCATCTCCAGCGCCTTCTTGCTGGTGATCCGGCTGACGCTGTAGGCTTCGCCCAGCTCCTTTTCCGATGGGATCCGCTCCCCCGGCATATATTTTCCGGCTACGATCTGATCGCGCAGTTCTTCAAAGATTTGTTCGTACATCGGCTTCGACGACGATTCATGCGACACGTTGCAACCTCCTCTGTCTCTGGGTCCACAAGTTCAGCTCCGCTGAACCATTCTACAATCTCTAAATAATATATCATGTTATATTCGCTTTGTGAATAGCCGCCGGACTGGAAGCCCTGTTGAACAGCATCTTCACCCTGCACCAGCACAAAAAAAAGAGCGCCCCCAGCGGGGACGCCCTTATGTTGCTTTACCCTTATTTTCAGCAATCCAAACCTTCTATACTTCCTTCATCCGGAAGTAGATCCACCCGATTAGGAAAAAGACTACAAAGCTGCCGACGACTGTAATCATCAGACTTTCAAACGGCAGGTTCAGCGCCCCGAATCCGCCTCCCTCCATCGTGCCTGCCGGCAGGGTTGCCAGAAACGGCTGCGCCCAGGGATAGTAAGGACCATAGGTGGCCGAGTTCACCACCAGCATATTCGGGATGGTGAACATCACGTTCAGCGCCAGCGGAGCCGCGAAGCTGCTCCACATGAGCGAGGCGGCCAGCTGCAGCGCCGCGAGCGGCAGGCAGGCGACCCAGCCGCCCAGCAGGCTGCGGCCGATCTCCGTCCACGGAATCGGACCGGGCAGGCCCTTCACGGCGCCGACCAGCAGCAGTGCGCCGAGAAAGAGCACCTGCATGATCAGCAGCAGAGCGATAATGACCGTATACTTTGCCAGGAACACCCCGGACCGGGTCACCGGCAGGACCAACAGCTGCTTCCACCCGCCCCCTTGATGCTCGTAGCGGCAGATGAAGGCGGCGAAGATTCCCGACATGATCGGCATGAACAGCAGCGCATGCAGCATGCTCAAGGCGCCGAGCAGCACCAGCCATGGCTGCTGCCGGCTGTCGACGTCCGACAGCAGCCCGACCAGGACGGAGACGAGCGGACTGACCAGGATAAGCAGCACGATCAGAGAGCGTGACATCTTCAGCCGTTCGGCGGATAACACCCGAAAGTAACTCAGCATCTCTAGTCCACATCCTTTCCGCGGAATTGCCCCATGCCAGCCAAATAAATGATAAATGCCAAAATGATGCCTCCGCCTACCGGCAAGGCCGGGGACGCCTTTCCGTAGAACGACAGCAGGGGCCAGGCCAGCGGGAACCATTCCGGGTAATTCCCCGCGAACAGCGAAGCGATGGCGGCGGTAATGCCGAGCGTGATCGGCAGCGCCTGATTTTTAAACGTCAGGGACAGCCACAGCTCCAGGGCAAACAGCGGCAGCGCCGCCAGGAAAGGCACAAAGCTGAGCTTCAGAATCGTCAAATACGGAATATGGTCCGGATTGAATTTGAGGGCCAGTCCCAGGACGACGGTTCCGCAGGACAAAATCAGGCAGGATGCCGTCAGGGCAATGATCCCCAGCAGATATTTGGCCGTAAACACCGCGCCCCGCGAAATCGGCAGTGCCAGCAGCTGCTTCCAGGAGTTGCTGCCATGCTCAACGTTGGCAATTTGCGAAGCGATCAGCGTCGTGCCCAGGAACAGGGCGATCGGCACGAACGAGAAGATCTCCCCGATCAATCCGGCCCACGGATCATCTTGATAGCGCTGCAGCAGGTAGTCATACCGGAGGCCGAAATTCAGCCCCTGCATCGCCAGCAGTCCGACCGAGCCCAGAATAACGAGGAGCCAGATCCCTTTGCGGCGCATTTTCAGAAAATCGGCCGACAGCGCGCGCGCCACCATCATGAGAATCCCCCCTGCTCGATCACCTGCATGAAGATATCCTCCAGCGACCGGCGCTTCTCTTCCACCCGGTAAATGGCATGGTTATTGTCTACGAGGCGCTTGACGAGCAGCGCCACTTCCGGATCGCTCAGCTGGTCCAGCTTGATCGCCCCGTCTTCCATCCGGCCGGTATAGCCTTGGCCGATCAGGTGAACCAGCGCCTCCTGCGGCTCCGATACGACCAGGCGGAATCCGCCTGAGGCCTGCTGCTTCAGGTTGTCGATCGTATCCTGGAACACCATTTCCCCTTCGCGGATAATACCGACGGTCCCAGCCATCTGCTCGACCTCGGAAAGAAGGTGGCTCGAGACGAGCACGGTAATCCCGTGCTGCTTCGGCATGCTGCGGATCAGCTCGCGTATTTCGTGGATCCCGGCCGGATCCAGCCCGTTGGTCGGCTCGTCCAGGATCAGCAGCTCCGGACTTCCGAGCAGAGCGGCGGCAATGCCCAGCCGCTGCTTCATCCCGAGCGAATACCCTTTGACGGGGCGCTTCGCGTCCTTCGTGAGGGACACGATGTCCAGCACTTCGTGGATGCGCGCCTTCGGCACATCGAGGATGCGGCGGATTGCCTCCAGATTTTGCACGGCTGTCAGATGGCCGTAGTTCGAAGGATATTCGACCAGCGAACCGACCTTGCGCAGGATGTTCATTTTATCCTTCCTCAGGTCCTTGCCGAAAATCTGGATCGAGCCCACGGTCGGGCGAATCAGGCCGAGCAGCATCCGGATCGTCGTCGTCTTCCCGGCCCCGTTCGGTCCGAGAAAGCCGTAAATTTCCCCCTTGGCGATTTCCAAATCCAAGTTGCGTACGGCATAGCGGCCGCGGTATTTTTTGTTCAAATTTCTCGTCTGTATCACGAGTTCACTCACGATCATCACCTCGATACCCATCTTACCGGGCCAAGGTTAAAAGACAGGCTGCTCCAAGTTTAAATTTCGTTTAAAACTCCATTGCCAAAATCCGCGCCAGCCTCTACCATAAATGAGAGAAACTTGTCATCTCTTGACGATTGGAGGCGTAACATTGACGGATTGCACGGTTAGGCAGATTGAAGCAACGGATTACCGCGATATTTACGTATTGAATCAGGATTTCAACCCGGATCTGCGGTTGTTTACCGAAGACCGGGTGAAAAAAAGGATTGAAGCCATCACGGCTCAGACGAAGGATGTCATTTTTGTGTGCGAGCAAAATGAAGAAGTCGTCGGATACATTCACGGCAGTCCTTATGAGCTGCTCTTTTCCGACTCCCTGATCAACGTTCTGGGGTTTGTCGTAAAAAAATCGCACCGGAATCAAGGGGTCGGCAGTATGCTGATCAGCCATCTGGAACAGTGGGGGAGAAGCCACGGGTTTTCCGGAGTCAAGCTGCTGTCACATCCGAGCCGCGTCCAGGCCCACCGATTCTACGAACGCCGTGGATACGTGTTCACCAAGGATCAGAAAAACTTCATCAAATCCTTTAACTGCTGAAATATTCATCACGTGAAAGTATACAGAAAACCGCTCTGATTAAACTACACCCCCTTGTTAGGCTTCGGCTAATAAGGGGGTGTAGTTATCTATGGTCAAAACCAAGGCTTCACTTGATCATCAGCCCCGGTTTCTCCGAGCCCGCAGGGTACAGCAGGACCCTTGTCCCCTGCGAACTACTCTCGATCAGCATGGACAGCCCCATCTCGCGCGTCAGGAAGCCGATGATCGCGAGGCCAATCCCGGCGCCCTTGCCGCCGGAAGACGACTGCATGCCTTGGCCATGATCGGAAATGACGATGGCCGTCCTGCCCCCGGCCGCCTCAGTAGCGATGCCGATATACAAACCGGAATGGGCATGCCTCAGCACGTTCTGAAACAGGTTATCCAGAATCCGCCGGAACCACTGGATATCGACAAGCCACCACAGCGGCTCTTCCTGCAGCGAGACATCCACCTCGAAGCCTTCTTTTTCCCACAACGGATACCAGGCGGCCGCGCTTTCCCTCACGATCCGGAGCACATCCGCCTGGACCGGCTGAAGGGTGTATCTGCCGCTCGTCAGAAGATTATACGACAGCAGGTTATCGATCAGCCCGCCCAGATCGCCGAGCTTGGATTCGGTCAGCTTCAGCAGCTCCTGTCCCCGATCGGACAGGGGCTCCTTTTGCAGCGTATGGACATGGCCACGGATGACAGTCAGCGGTGTACGCAGGTCATGCGACAGGTTGGCGATCAGCCGCTTGCGCAGCTCCTCCTCTTCCCGTTCGCGCTTTAAACTTCGGCCCAACTTGGCCACCATCCCGTTAAATGCGTTCTCCAGCTGTCCGATCTCATCCTCCCTTTTGACCTGGATCGGCTCCGGCAGTCCGTTCTGACCCTGCACCTTCATGGCATGCTGCAGGCTCAGCAGCCGCCTTCTCATGTTCACGAAGAACATCCATGAGACGGCGACAAAGGCCAAAAACATCAGCAGAATAAGTACATATACGAAGTAAAATGTCCGGTCTGACACCGAGTCGCTGCGGGTGCTCTGCACTTCCTTCGGCACCTCGATGACCATAAACCCCTTGCCCAGAGACTCTGCATCCCCGATAAAAGCAACCACCGTAAACTTCCCGTAGGATTCCCGGTACTTCTTCATATAGGCCATCGCATCCGACGCGCTCCACCGCTTCGGAAGATCCAGCTTGCTGCCCCCCGGCTCCCTGAGGTTGCCCTGCCCGTCAACCCAGAACACGGCCGCCTTGTCGTACTCCTGGCTAAGCTTTTTTAGCCTGGCATCGATCTGCGCCGGGGTTTTGTCCTTCAGCTGCTTGGCTTCCTGATGCCACTTCCTCTCAAGACGCAAGCCGGCGTATGGATTTTCCTGCTCCGGCTCCGAGGGAAACAGCGGATCGATGATATTCAAGTTGACGAGCTGATATCCGATCAGCGCCGCAGGAAACACCACCGGAATAAAAAGCAGCGCGATGACCATAATTAAAAGGTATCTCGACAGCAGCGAACCGCGGAACTTTCCGCTTTTGCCCGTCTTCATGCCTTGATGCGGTAACCTACACCGCGGATCGTTTCAATGATTTCGGGCGCGGCCGGGTCACGCTCCAGCTTCTCGCGGAGATAGCGGATGTGCACCATCAGCGTTTTGTCTCCGTCGAAATAAGGCTCGCCCCACACGCCCTCATAGATCTGCTCTTTGGTCAGGATCTGGCCCAAATGCCGGAGCATAAACTTGAAAATTTGATACTGCTTGCCGGTCAGGATGATCTCTTCCCCGGTCTCGCGGTTCACGATCCGGTTCTCCCGCTCGTGTACCGACAAGTGCTTCAGTTCCAGCACATCGAACGCGACCGATCCCGACCGGCGGAGCAGCACTTCGATGCGGGCCGCCAGCTCATCGGGATGAAAAGGCTTCGTGAGATAATCGTCGGCAAACTGCAGCCCTTCCAGCTTGTCGTCGATGGACGTCCGCGCGGACAGCATCAGAATCGGCAGCTCCGGGTACGCCTTCTTCAGCCTTTGTCCAACCGTAAATCCGTCCAGGCCCGGCAGCATGATATCGAGAATAACAAGCTTGCAGTTGGCCGCAAGCTCCGCAGCCCTTTCGCCGCTGCGCTGCCATTCCACTTGATATCCGCGTTCAGTCAGGTCCCGGCAGACCCATTCGCCGATCTCGGCGTCGTCCTCGATATATAACAATGATACGTTCAATGATATCGTTCCTTTCTGTCTGTTTCAGGCATAAGCATCCAAGGTAATTTCATTGTGATTATACCCTATTTCGCTGGAAGAGGAGGAGCGTTCACTTATCGGCCGCACAATTTTACAGGTTGAAGCCCAGAAGGAATCATGCTATATTTTAGCTACCTGAGCACGGACGTTTCCTTAACCGATGTTCTCAGCATTCCAATTTAAAGGCTATGTTACCCTAAATGAAGGTACAACCTCGGGCTGAAGTAATGGACCCTGGTTGTGCCTTTTTTGCGTGAGGAGGAAAATGAGATGCTGCTGGAAGCTGTGTACCACCGCCCCAAACTAAACTGGTGTTATGCCTATGACGGACGTACCATCCACCTGAGAATCCGCACCAAACGAGACGACGTGACCTCGGTATCGGCTATGGCCGGCGACAAGTACATTTGGGATGAGTCGATGGAGTATATCCCGATGATCAAGCTGGTTTCCGACGAACTGTTTGATTACTGGGAATGCGAAGTGACGCCTCCCTACCGCCGGCTGAAATACGGATTTCTGCTCGAGGACGGCAAGGAAAAGTACTGGATGACCGAATACGATTTCCTTCCGGAGCCGCCAGAGACGCCGGACCGTTTGTTCGAGTATCCTTTCATCAATCCGGTCGATATTTTCACCGTGCCGGCATGGGTGAAGGACGCGGTCTTTTATCAAATTTTCCCTGAGCGCTTCGCAAACGGCGATCCGTCGCTGGATCCGAAAGGAACGCTGCCCTGGGGCGGCGAGCCTGAGCGGGACAACTTCTTCGGCGGGGATCTGCAGGGGGTGCTTGACCACCTGGATCATTTAAGTGAGCTGGGCATCAATGCGATCTATTTTACGCCGATTTTCAAGGCGACGACCAACCATAAATACGATACCGAAGATTACTTAACGATCGACCCCCAATTCGGGGATATGGAGCTGCTGAAGAAGGTCGTGGCCGCCTGCCACGAGCGGGGTATCCGCGTGCTGCTGGATGCGGTGTTCAACCACTCCGGCCGGACGTTCGCCCCTTTCCTGGACCTTCGGGAAAAAGGAGAGCAGTCGCGATACAAAGACTGGTTCCACATCCGCAAGTTCCCGATCGGCGTGGAGGACGGCGTACCGAGCTACGACACGTTTGCTTTTGAACCTCTCATGCCGAAATTGAATACCGAAAACCCTGAAGTGAAGGAGTACCTCCTGAAGGTCGCGGAATACTGGATCAAGGAAGCCGACATCGACGGCTGGCGCCTGGACGTGGCCAACGAGGTCGACCATCAGTTCTGGCGCGAGTTCCGCCAGGTCGTAAAACAGGCTAAACCGGACGCCTATATTCTCGGCGAAATCTGGCACGAGTCCTCACCATGGCTGCAGGGGGACCAGTTCGACGCCGTCATGAACTATCCGTTCACCAACGCGGCGCTCGATTTCTTTGTCGACGGAATTACGGATGCCGAAGGATTCGCCAATGCGATCGGCAAGCAGCTCTCCCGCTATCCGCGCCAGGCGAACGAAGTGGCGTTCAACCTGCTGGACAGCCATGATACGCCGCGCCTGCTGACCAAATGCAAAGGGAACAAAGATAAAATGAAGCTGGCCGCCCAGTTCCAGTTCACGTTCCCCGGAACCCCATGCATTTTCTACGGGGATGAGGTCGGCCTCAGCGGTGGTCAGGACCCGGAATGCCGCCGGTGCATGCAGTGGGATGCCGCCAAGCAGGACCAGGACTTGCTGGCGTTCTATAAGGACCTGATCGCTCTGCGCCACCAGTACGGCGCGCTCCGCGCCGGAAGACTGACGTTCCTGTCCGCGGAGGAAGGAAGCACACAGCTGGCTTACTCCCGCGAGGACGAGAACGACAAGATCGTCATTCTCATGAACAATTCGGCCCAAGAGGATACCCTCTCGGTCGACGTGGAAGAATCAAGCTGGACGGATATCCGCACAGGTCAAACCGCGTCTGCCCGCCAGGGCAAGCTTGAAGTAAAGCTGCCGGCATACGGCTGCGCCATGCTTAAAGCGGACAAATAAGAAGCAAGGGACCCCAGATTTCGTACCTGGGGTCCCTTATTTTTCGCCATATAGCTTTACACAAAGTTCCGCGTATCGTTGTTTCTGCCGAACTTGTAGGTCGCGATCAGGAAAAACACCACCGCGAACGCGAACAGGATCGACAGGTTAAACCATACGCCGGCGAAGCCTTCGCCGGACTGCAGCTTCTCGATCGACTGCAGCACCCAGTTCTGGGGCAGGAAGTCGGACATCCGGCGGATCGCATCCGGCATGATGCTGATCGGGAAGAAGCAGCCGGAGAGCAGGCAGGTCGGCGTGACGATCAGGTTCGAAAGTGCGCCGGCCATGGCGGTGCTCTTCGAGAAGGCCACGATCACCAGGGAGATGCTCACCGATACCAAGGAGAACAGCAGCAGGATGCCGAACATCTGCGCCACCGGCATGCCCGGATCGATCCGGAACACGACACGCATGAAGAACAGGACGATCACGATCTGCGCCAGCATGACGATCAGATTCATCAAGATGTTGGCCATGACGTACGTCCTGGCGTTAATCGGCGAAGACAGCACCCGGAAGTACGTGCGGTTCTCCCGGTTTTTCAGAATGAGCTCCGACAAGCTCACTGCCGAGGTCATCATGAACATCAGCAGAAAGCCGATGGACTGGTAGGACATCTCCTTCGTGGTCGACGTGTCATTGACAGACTCGGAGGTGACCTTGAAGTCGGCCGAACGGTAGCGGTCATACAGCTGCTGGAACTTCGCGTCGTTCCCGGCCGAAATTCTGCCCATGGCCGCCACGTTGTCGATATATCCGTACAGCATAGATTTCATATACGCCGTTACCTGGGCGCCCTTCACCGACTGAATCGCGATATGGTCCGGGCTGCCGCTCCGAACGCTCTCCGAGTAGCCGGACTCGATGATCAGCCCGCTGTCGAGATCGCTTGCGGCAAGCTGCTCCTGCAGCTCCTGCTGCGTCACGTTCACGACCTTGACATGGTCCAACTCTTGGACGAACCGAACCGTATCGGCTGCGATCGCCTGCCCGTCGTCACCGTTGACCACGCCTACCCGCAGTTCCGTCGCTCCCTGCGATCCATAAAGCAGCAGGGAGGCCAAGATGCCAGCGATCGGCAGTCCGAAATACAGAATCATCGTGCTGCGTTTGCGGAATGTGACCCGGAGCGTCCGGGTCACCAAAAACCAGATATCCTTCCACATGTTACAATCCCTCCCTGCGTCTCATGACGGCGATGGATGCGCCCAGAAACAGTATGGCAAAGCCAATATACAGCCCCACCGCCGGCCATGCAGCGGATACGTCGTTTCCGTAAATCACCTGGGTCAATCCATGATTTCCCCAGCGGATCGGAGACAAATTCACGAGAAATCCCATGATGCCTCCCCCGGCTTCGTCCCCGATCGGAAAGTACGCTCCCCCAAAGAAGGACATCAGCTGAACGATCAGAGAGACAATGCCCCGCGATGCGCTGCCTTTGAGCAGATAACTGAAGGCAAGGCCCAGGCTCAGCGCCATGATGACTTCCGACAGCAGCACGATCAGGACGATGCCCATATGTTCCCCCCAATACGCCTTGAAGACGTACTTGCTGAAGACGATAATGACGATCACGAACAGAAAGTTGGTCACGATGCCGCCCAGCACCTTGCCAGCAAATATCTCGCTTTTGCGTATCGGCGCCGTCACCAGCCGCACCGCCGTTCCGCGCCCGATCTCTCTTTGGATCAGCCCCCCGGCCGGCATGGCCGCCCACAGGCCAACCATTACCGTCAGGGCCAGCGCGTAGTAATCAATGGACCCCGGCGTCCGGTCCGCGTTGATCGATAGTTCCTTAATGTAATCCGACCCGGCTCCGCCCGCAAACACCGCCTGAACCTGTGCAGGCTCGGTCTGCGCAACCGCCGCAGCCGCATTGTACTTATCGGCAAAGGACGTCAGCATCCCCTGCACAATATTGCTCTCAATCGTACTGCGGCTGCTGCCGTAGAGGGAAATCCCCTGCCCGCTCAGCTCCACATAATCCACGTAGCGGTTGTTCTCCACTTCGGTCCGGCCGTTCTTCCCCGCCGGGAGCGAATCGAACGTGATCCCCGATTTTCCGGCCTCCTTGGTAAAGGCAGTAAACGCTTCGGACAGCGGTCCTCCTCCGGTGGTGTCCTTCACGACCACTTTCAGGTCACCGACGCTCAAGTCGCCGCTGAATGCGTTCGTCAGGGCAAGGCCTAGAATCAGCATCAGAATGATCGGAAAGCCAAGCATAAAAATCAGTGTGCGCCGATCCCGGAAATCCTGTTTGATTTCTTTAAATGCAATCGATAAAATATTCACCTCATGAACCTCCTCCCCGCTTAAGCGATTAATCCCGTAAATTTCTTCCGGTCAAGGTCAGAAACACCGTCTCCAGATTGGGCTCCTTCTCTTCCACCGAGCGGATTTCCATCCCGTCATCCATGAGCTGCTTCAGAATCCGGTTCAGGTTGTCGACCGCCGCGTCGCTGTGAATCCGGATCACGTTCTCTTCCTGCAGCACCGTCCGCACGCCTGGGATCGCTTTGAGCGCCCCTGCTGCCGCAGGCTGCGCCGATTTCACTTCGATGCGGATGTCTTTCACGTCGGTAATCGTTGACTTCAGCTGCTCCTTCGTGCCCTCGGCGATGATTTTGCCATGATCCACAATGGCGATCCGCGAGCAGATTTCCTCGACTTCTTCCATATAGTGACTCGTATAAATAATCGTGCAGCCCGATTCATTCAAATTCCGCACCGAGGTCAGGATATAGTTCCGCGACTGGGGATCGATGCCGACCGTTGGCTCATCCATAATAATAAGCTTCGGCTTATGAGCGATCGCGCAGGCGATGTTCAAGCGCCGCTTCATTCCGCCTGAGAAGTTCTTCGGCAGGCTCTTCGCCTTGTCGCTGAGGCCGACAAATTCGAGAGCTTCCTCCGTCCGTTCTTTGAGCTGGGTGCCGCGCAGACCGTACAATCCGGCAAAGAAGCTCACGTTTTCATACGCCGTCATATCTTCATAGATCGCCAGATCCTGCGGCACGATGCCCAGGTTCAGCTTGGCGAACCGGCTCTGCTTCGTGATGTCACGGTCCAAAATCCGGATTTCCCCGCTGCTCGGGCGCAGCAGTGAGGATACCATATTGATCGTTGTGCTTTTGCCGGCGCCGTTGGCCCCGAGAAAACCGAAGATTTCCCCTTCCCTTACCGTCAGCGACATATTGTCCACGGCGACGAATTCGCCGAATTTTTTGGTCAGCCCCCGAATATCGAGCACGTTCATTTCATCCCACTCCGTTTCGTTGTCCTTTTAACAGATCGACAGGGCGGCATGCATCTCGCCCGCTCCATCTGTCTTGATGCTCTTATCTTAATAAAAAAGGATGACCTTATGTCAGTGCATAAGTTCATCCTTGATCCATGAGAAAATTCATGTCTTTGCCGTGGGGGCATAACCTGTCATATGAAATTTATCATTTCTTGCCGTACGGAATCAGCGTGGTGACCGTGAAGCCCTGGGAGCCGTCGGCGATGACTGTACCGTCCACGGATGCCGTCCGCTCTTCCATGCCGATCAGGCCCAGGCCTTTGACGATCTTGGACGAGCCTTGGCCGTTATCGGAGACGACCGCTTTGATGAAGCGGTTCAGCACGCGGATTTCCACATGCACCGCCGTAGCCCCGGAATACTTGGCGCTGTTGGTCAGCGCCTCGGTCACATTTTCATAGATGATCTTCCATTGGAGAGGGGTGATGATTTCCATGTTCCCGTCATGAACGACAGAGGTCATCATCCCCGTTTTGCCGCTAAAGGCTTCAACCGCCGTTTTCAGGCGGCTCAGTCCGAGCTGTTCCACTGGGGGTTTGTTGTTCTTCAGCGTGAGGCGGATTTCCTCGATGGCTTCCTTCGAGATGCCGATGGCGTTCTGGAGGAGATTCTCCGCGGTATGGGGGTCGCTGTGCAGCAGCCGCTTGGCGGCCTCCATCTGGATCAGGGCCCCGGTCATGGCATGCCCGATCCCGTCGTGAATCTGCTGGGTTAACCGGCTGCGTTCCTCCAGCTTCACCATATATTCCGAGGCCTTGGCGAAGTCCCTGTTTTCGTTCAAGCTCCGGGCCAGGCGGTGCATATCCTTGCGTATCAGCTCATTTTCATCTTCCTGGCGGACGATCCTGCCCATATACTGCCGGACCAGCACATAATTGAAATAGCTCAGCGCGGCCGCGAACATATACAGAACCATCATCGAATCCCGCAGGAAGATCAGCGGGATCAGGATGACGAGGAGCACGATCCCGTTCTTCCGGGGATAAAACGAAGCCAGCTCATAACACCCGAAGGGCAGCAGCAGCGCGAAAAACGGATGGTACACCGCACATCCGATCAAAAACAGCTCGATCAGCACGATGGCGCCCTGCTTCAGCCGGCTGCCCTTCACGATATGGAGCATCAGATTCAGCGCCGAGTAAATGAGAAACAGCAGCACGATCCACGGGTCCGGTTGGGCTGCTGTAAAATAGGTGGCGATCACGACAAAGAGCAGCAGTATCGTTTTGTTGCCGACGGTCCACAGTTCCATACAATCCGCCGCCTACCGGACCTTGCCGGTCAAATAATAGATGGCGATCTGGGTGCGGTGCGACAGCGCCGTTTTGTTCAGGATCGATGTAATATAATTGGCCGTCGTCCCTTCCGAAATAAACAGCTCTTTGGATATTTCCTTGTTGGACAGCCCCTGGGCGATCAGGGACATCACTTCCAGCTCGCGCTCGGTGAATACGCTGCGGTCAAACGGGCAATCGGAAGACGTGTCTCCTTTAGCCTGCGCCGCCGATGCCGCCGATGCCCCCGCTGTTCCCCGGCCAGATGCACTCCCCGCGGTCGCAGACGCTCCTTTCCCGCCAGCCTCCTGCATACCCGACTGCTGGGCTCCTCCATGTTCCTGATTGGCGCCTGTTTCCGTCCGTCTCCCTTGGGCCGCAGGCAGTCCGTCCATCACCGACTTCAGTTTATCCAGCACCACGTCCTGCAGCACGTTATTACCGCTGTGCACGCTCTTGATCGCATCCCGGATGCGCTCGGGGTCATTGTTCTTCAGCAGATACCCTTTGGCGCCGTAACGGATCGCATCCAGAATGTATTCGTCGTCATCAAAGGTCGTCAGGATCAGCGGCTTGGTTCCAGTCTCTTCGGTCAATATTCTGGTCGCTTCCACCCCGTTCATATTCGGCATCCGCACATCCAGGAGCGCCACGTCCACCTCGTGAGTCCGGCAGTAGTCCACCGCTTCCTGCCCATCGTTCACCGTAGCCAGCACCTCAAACTCCCCGAACGTATTCAGGATGATCTTCATTCCTTCCCGGATAAACGAGTTATCATCCGCAATCAGCACTCTAATTTTCATGCCAGGCCTCCTTGTCGAACCTATTGTACCTGATGGCCGGCCTGGATTGGAAGGAGTTTCTAAGCGGCAAAAAAAGCCCCTCTGCGAGGGGCTTATAACGAATCGTTACCATATGACGAGAAAAATGATGGCGGCCAGCACGATCCGGTACACGGCGAACGGTACCAGCTTGATTCGGTTGATGAGCTTCAGGAAGAAGCGGATGGCGATCAGCGCCACGATAAACGAGCTGATAAAGCCTGCCGCGAAGAACGGCATCATATCCATCGTAAAATACTCCCAGTTCTTCAGCAGGGTCAACCCACTGGCACCGAGCATGACCGGCACGGCCATAATGAACGTAAAGTCGGAAGCCGCCCGGTAGCTCATACCCATCAGAACCCCGCCGGAAATGGTGGAACCGGAGCGGGAAAATCCCGGCCACAGGGACAGGCACTGAACTAGTCCGATGCCAAAGGCCTGCCCGTATGTAATCTGGTCCACCGTCTCGGTCTTCGGACGCTTCGGCCGCCATACGTCGGCTGCGATCATCAGGAGCGCCCCGATGACGAGCCCGATCAACACTGTCCGGGTCGAAAACAAATACTCGTCAATATAATCGTTAAACAGAAGCCAGAGAACGGTCGCCGGAATGAGGCCGACAATGACCTGGGTCAGCTTCAGGCGTCCCTGCGCCCGGCTGCCTCCTGTCTCCGGCTTCCTTCTTCGCAGGCCGAGCAGATCGAGAAACCGGCTCCAGAACACGACGACCACAGCCAGGATCGAGCCCAGCTGAATGACGACTTTAAAGGTATTGGCTACGGGCGAAGCCAGAAACTCCCCGGTCTTCAGCCACATATCGTCCACGATAATCATATGCCCAGTCGATGATACCGGGGCGAACTCCGTCAATCCTTCGACGATCCCGAGGATCACCGCTTTAATGATTTCCATCAAATCCAAAACGTTTCACAACTCCTTCAGTTTACTTTTCAACCCGCATTCCCCGCGCGCGGCGGAGGTACAGGAACAGCACGCATACAATAACCAGACCGATCACGGCGTATGCGGCATGCGAATACACGTCCATATAGTGCAAAATGCTCTCCCAGGAATCTCCCAGGGCCGCCCCCAAGTACACGAGCACCGTGTTCCATATCAGCGTTCCGACGGTGGTAAAGAGCAGAAACAGACCGAACTTCATCCGGGCCATCCCGGCCGGAATCGAGATCAGGGACCGCACGAGCGGAATCATCCGGCAGAAGAACACTGTAAAGTAGCCGTAACGGCTGAACCACTTCTCCGACTTGGCGATATCGGAGGATTTGACCCGCAGGATGCGGCCCCATTTGGCCACGATCCGCTCCAGGCGGTTCACATCCAGCAGCAGGCCGATGCCGTACAGAATGACCGCTCCGATCACGGAGCCGACTGTAGCCGCCGCGATGACGCCCGGGATGGTCAGATGCGATTTCGTTGTCATAAAGCCCCCGAACGTAAGGATCAGCTCCGACGGAATCGGGGGAAATATATTTTCAAGGGCAATAATGAGCGCAATACCGACATAGCCGAACTGTTCCACGACGCTGGTAATCCACTGCTCCACGGAATTCCCTCCCATACGGTTTATAGTGAAGCCCTGCGTTAAATCAGGGTCTTTCTTACGTTCCGCAAATAGTTGTAACGGATGAAGAAAAAATACGCCACCTGGGCCGTAACGAAGCACGCCAGCACCGCCCCCATTTCCCAAGCGATGGAGAGATAATAGAAGCTTTGCAGCGCCATAAAAGCGAAAATACTGTGCAGAGCGGCTAGTAATATCGGCACGAAAAAGAGCATCGCAAGCTGTCCGGTCACGATCCGGTTCAGCTCCCGGTCCGTCAGTCCCATCTTGGCGATCGTGTCGTATTGGCGCCGGTCGTAGTCCAGGTCCGCATAGAGGCGGAAATACAGGAAGCTGCCCGCCGCGATAAAAAACACCGTCCCCACCAGCAGCGCTGCGAACAGCATCGCCCGGTAAGACGTCATTTGCGTCACATACAGCGTGCCGCTCACCGTTATCGCGTACGGCTGTCCGGCGTCATACCGGACTTCGCCGCGCGGTGCGAGCCGCTCTCCAAGGCCCAGCGTACGCTCGAAGTCGTCCACGTAGAATCCGGTATACAGGTCCACTGACACGGGAGACGTCAGACGGTCAAACAGGCGGTCGCTGACCACGAGGCCGCTGAAGTCACCCTCCCGCTTCCACTTCATCTCCCGCAGGACATGCTCAGGCACGGGGACCCGGGATGTGTACCCGATCTCCCGGATTTGCAGCCTCTCTTCCGCCAGCGTATAGACCTCCATCTCCCGGATCCGGGTGTAGGTACGGTCGCGCTCGGAACTGATCATCACCAGGGCGTCAATGCCTTCCAGCGGCTTCTCCAGGTCGCTGTCCCCGGCGGCTTCCACCGCCTGCTTGTAGCTGGAATAAGAGATGACCGGAAGCAGCGCGCTGTCCCCTTCGCCGGCTGGCAGGCCGACCTGGATGTTTTTGACCGGAAAGCTGACGATCGCTGGACTGAGCCCCTTCGCACGAAGTTCGTCCTCAAGCTGCTGCACATGCTGCGCTTCCAGAGAATTTCCGCCCTTGGACAGATAGCTGACCGCCGCCGGGTAGTCCTCCCGGAACTGGCCGGAGAGCGTATTAATGGAAGCAAACACGCCGACCGCACAGAACGAAACAGTCGAAATGATCGTCACCATGAACAGCATGTTCGCGTTGTCTTTGAGCCGGTACGCCAGATTCGAGACCGTCACGATATTCGTCTTTTTCCAGAAAAAGAGCCTCCGCTTCTGCAGCAGCCGGACGACCCATACGCCAAGCTGGGTGTACAGGAAATACGTGCCGGCGATGGTCATAATGACGACCGGAAGCATGCGGATGTAGATCGTATTCACCGTGGTCGTCGCGGCCAGCGCATAGGATGCAAGCAGCAGCACGGCCGCCAGCAGCGACTGGATGCCGGACGTCCGCGGTGGCGTCTTCGGCCTTTGCCCGGACTGAAACAGCTCGATGAGCGTCCGGTTTCGGAGCATGACGGAGGTGCAGACCGAAATCAGCAGGAACAGCAGCACGAATGCGCCCGCCGTCAGCGCCAGCGCCTGCCAGGGCAGGTAAAACGGAATCGGCGCCATCCCGAAGGAACGGGAGCCGATCATCAAAAAGAGCTTGCCTGTGATAAGGCCGGCGGCCATACCGGTCAGGATGGCCCCGAGGCCGATCAGCATGTTCTCCATCAGGACCATCCGGTTCAACTGTCCCTTGGTCATCCCGTGCATCAGCAGGATTCCGATCTCCCGCTTCCGCGAGGTCAGAAAGGAGCCTACCGAATACAGCACGAAGAAAAAAGAGAACAGATACATGATGCATTCGGCCGTGATCATCGTCTGCATCACGATCGGATAGATCAGCTGCCCGCGGATATAGGGGCTGAACAGGAACAGGGCGCAGATGAAGAAGATCATGACCGAGAAGGCGCTGCTGAGAAAATAAGCTGCGTAGGTCCGCTTGCTGCGGGCGACGTTTCTATAAACGAACTGTAGAAAGGACACGGCTGTCTCCCCCCAGCAGCGACAGCATGTCGATGATTTTCTGGAAAAACGCCTGCCGGTTGCTGCCCTGATAGATTTCGTTATAGAATTTGCCATCCTTGATAAAAATGACCCGATGGCAGAAGCTCGCCGCGACCGGATCATGGGTCACCATCAGCACCGTCGCCTGCTCCTGCCGGTTCATCTGATCCAGCGTCTCCATGACGTCCTTGGACGCCTTGGAGTCGAGATTGCCCGTCGGCTCATCCGCCAGAATCAGCGAAGGCCGGTGGATCAGCGCACGTGCGATGGCCGTCCGCTGCATCTGTCCCCCCGAAATCTCGTAGGTGCGCTTGTCCAGAATCCCGCGAATGCCGAGCTTCTCCGCCACTTCCTCCAGCCTGCGCTCCATCTCCTGTACGGGCACGCCGTCCAGCGACAGGGACAGCACGATGTTCTCCCCGACACTTAAGGTATCGAGCAGGTTGAAGTGCTGGAACACGAAGCCCAGCTCGCGCCTGCGGAACAGCGCGGTCTGTTTGCGGCTCAACTGATGCGGGTTGGTCCCGTTAATCCAGACTTCGCCGGCCGTCGGCTCGTCGATGGTCGCAATCACGTTGAGCAGCGTAGTCTTGCCGCTCCCCGAGGGGCCCATCACACCCACGAATTCGCCGGCGGACACCGCGAACTGGATATGGTCGAGCGCCTGCAGCGGTACGCGGCCTTCATAGATTTTTGACAAATGCTTCACTTCCAGAATCGTCACGTGCTCCAGGCTCCTCCGCTTTGATTTCCTGTCATAGGCTTATTATAGGCTGTGCCTGCTTCAGCCTGCCATCGCGCAACATTACACTAGCTTACACATTTGTAAGCTTGAATTTGATCCGGACGGTCGTTCCCCGTCCTTCCTCCGATTCGATCTCGACGCCGTGTCCCATGCGGCTGCAAATCTGCTGGACCAGGTACAGTCCCATCCCGGTCGATTCCTGGTACAACCGGCCGTTCTCGCCGGTAAAATACGGGTCGAACACGCGCGGCAGATCCCCCTGCGGAATGCCGATGCCCTCGTCCTGGATGTCCAGAACCGCCTCGCTGCCGCTTTGGTATCCGCGGAACCGGATTTGCCGGTGCTCCTCCCCTGCGGAATACCGGACCGCGTTCGTGACCAGCTGGGTCATGACAAAGGACAGCCACTTCTCGTCTGAAGTAATCCGAAGCGGCCGTTCGAACTCGATAACAGGAAAGATGCGGCTCCGTATAAACAGCCGGCGCTGTGAGGACGTCACTGAACGCACCACCTGCTCCAGATCCAGCTCTTCCACATAAAAGTCTTTTTCGAACGTGTCGAGCCGGGCGGTGTACAGCACCATGTCCAGCCCCTTCCGGAGCCGGTCGAGCTCATCGCCGATCGCGGTGAACTCCGGCTTGTCCTGATGCTGAATGATCAGATGGATGACCGACACAGGCGTCTTCATCTGATGCACCCACTGGTTGATGAATTGAATATGGGAATCGAGCTTGTGCTTATACTGCTGCAGCTCGGTTTGATAGCGGCGGTACTGCCCCTTGATCAGACGGTGCAGGCTCAGGGACAAGGGAGTCTGCTGCTTGTTGTTCAGCAGCTCTTCCGTCGTCGGGGACGGCGCGGACAGCCGAGCATAGAAGGTCCGGTTGCGCCAGTACCGGATCAGGAGGTACCCGGCGAACAGGAAGCTGCTGAGCAGGGCCGCATATAGGCTGACCTCGGCGTTCCGGTACCCGTCCAGCCGGTACACCAGCGTGATGAGAAATAATTGCAGAATATAAAGGGCGATAAGCGGGGCTTGGTCTCTCAGATACAGCTTCATGCTTCGTCCTCCCAGTTTGGAAGCAGCCGGTAACCTTGGCCCCTGACGGTCTGGACGGCATCCTGCACGCCGAGCCCTGACAGTTTTTTGCGGACGCGGGTGACGTAAACGTTCAGGGTGTTGTCATCCACGAACGACTGGTCGTCCCAGATCCGGTCCAGCAGCCGGTCGCGGCTGACGACCTGCTCCTGGCGGGTGAGGAGTTCCTCTAATATTTTAGCTTCGGTATGGCTGAGCTCCACCTTTTGCCCGTTCAAGGTCAGAGAGAGCCGGTCCACGTCCAGCGTAAGCCCTGAGACCGTGACGGACCGCGTCTGCTGGGATGCGGCATAAGAACCGTACGCTCGGCGAAGCTGGCTGCTGATTTTGGCCACGGCGATTTCATAATCGAACGGCTTGGTCAAATAATCGTCCGCCCCGTTTTCCAGCGCCATCACCTGGTCCATCTTGCCCTCCCGGGCCGATATGAAAATAATCGGGCATGTCGACAGGCCTCGAATTTGCCGGCACCAATAGTATCCGTCGTATTTCGGCAAATTGATGTCGAGCAGCACCAGGTGAGGATCGTAGCTCCGGAAGTCGCTCAGAACCGCAGCGAAATCCGTCACAGAACGCGTGTCATATTCGAATTTATGCAAATGCTCCTCCAGCAGGCTGACAAGCTTCTTGTCATCTTCGACAATGAAAATTTTAAACATGACGAAAAATCTCCTTTGGAAAAGTAAAGGTGTCTTCTCACTCCTTTGGTATTGTACCATGTCCAGCCTGCCGGGCCGAATTCCAGACTGGAATGCCATAAAAAAGGAGCTGCAGCCCCAAAGGGCGCAGCTCCTTGTCTCAAACGATCCAATTGCATACATTCACTGAAAGCAGACCGCTTGCAGCGAAAATCTTGTTACCGAATATGGAATGGTCCAGCATCGCTGAGGCCTTTATTCTCTTCAGTCAGGTGCTCAACCGGTGAGCCCGAAGCAAGTGCTGCATCGGCGCTCTCATGGGTCTCATGACGACTCTCCCGATCATGCAAAGTACATTTCAGCTGCATCGAGCTCGCGGCTTCCGGATGCCTGATAATTCTCCTGAAGAAGAACACCGTCCTCATCCTGCAGCTCGATTCCCCGGCGCTGCAGCTCCGACATCAGCAGGGCCAGAAATTCCCGATCCAGTTCCAACTGCTTGGCCAGCATCACGCATTCCAGCAGCTGTTCATCAGACAAGATTTGCATTTCAATCCCCCCGATCTTCCAAGGTTCCCTAAGAATCCTGGAGATCTTCCAGGAGGAAAGGAACCCTTAATGATGAGTAACCGATTTTGCGAGGAAAATGGGCTTACCCTATTTAAAACCAAGTCAGCCGGTTTGTAAACGCACTTTCATCGGGATGAATGTTTTCCAGAAAAAAATAATTCGTCAAATTTATCCCTAATCAGACAAAACTTTACTTCCATTACGCTTAATTACAAAGATACCAAATCCGTGCTTAAACGGTTCAGCCGCTCCACGCCGTTCTCCGTAATCAGAAGCATATCCTCAATCATGATGGCTCCAATCCCGTAGCCGTAGTAAGGCGTCTCGATGCAAACGACCATGTTCGGCTCAAAAACCGCCGTCTCGGACGGGCTGATGAACGGCCCTTCCTCCGCGGCAAGGCTCAGCCCTGCGCTATGCCCCAGATGGCCCCGGTTGTACTGGCTCAGCCCCGCCGCACGGATGACGCTCATCCCCTCTTGGAATGCCACCTTCATTGGCATCCCCGGCTCGATCGTCTGCAGCAGGCGGTCATGCCCGCGCCGGAGGGCCTCATAGATCCGCTTCGTGACATCCGTAGGCTCGCCCAGCACGAAGGTGCGGGCGATGTCCGAGCCGTAGCCGGCCACCTCGACGCCTACGTCAAACTTGATCACATCCCCCGGCTGGCTTGGCCGGGTATCAAACACTTGTACAGGGGCAAAGTGGTCCCCGACCGAAATCATATGGAACCGCGGCGTCGATCCGTCCGGATTCCGCATCAGCGATCTCCGGAACGCATCCACGATCCCTGCGGCAGAAACGCCCGGCTCGATTTCGCGGACCGCGTACTCGACGCCCGCTTCCGCATAGGCGCATGCCCTGCGCAGCTGCTGAATTTCCCACGGCGTCTTGATCGCCCGAAGCCGCGTGAAGATCGGCCCCGCCTCGGCCAGCTCGGAAATGTCCGGGCAAGCCTTGCGCAGCGCCATCACGGAAGAATGCCGCATCAAATCCAGCTCGGCCGCAATTCGCCCCCGTGAGATGCCGTACTCCTCCAGCACCTGCTGAAGGACGCCGAACATCTCCTCCGCCTGCGGGGACACCGGCCGCTTCCCTTGATAGCTGCCGCCTTTCAAATGAAGCGGATCATCAACGTCCACCCACGTAGGATAGGTGCGAACCTCATACCGCTCAGAATCCCCGGCAAACCCGGCGGCTTCGAAATCGTTCATAATGATGACTGCCTTCCGACCGGGATCGCGGAAATGAACCGCCAGCCCAACCTCACTCATGCGCAGGGTATACATAAAGGCACTCTGATGCCCTGAGAGATAATAAAAATTTTCGCTGCTGGTCGCGACCAGCGCGTCGATATTTTCACTGTCCATGATCCGCCGTACCCGCTCCGAAATCATGTCTAGATGCTGCTGATGATCATTCATGCTGTGCTTCAACTCCTTCGGATCAGGCTGTCCTGTCTCCGTATTTCCGTTCTTAAGTCCGTGTCTCATCGTTTATATCCCAGCCTTATACCGGCTCCTGCGCCATCTGGCGAAGGAACTTGCGCGCCCGTTCCGTCTTCGGTCCGGCAAAGAAATGCTCCGGCGCCCCTTCTTCCTGAATGATGCCTTCGCTCATAAACACGATCCGATTCGCCACTTCCTGCGCGAACTTCATCTCATGCGTTACGACGACCATCGTCATTCCTTCTTCCGCCAGCTGCCGCATCACCTGCAGCACCTCGCCGGTCAGCTCCGGATCCAGCGCCGATGTCGGCTCGTCGAACAGCATGATCTTCGGCTCCATCGCCAAAGCGCGGGCGATCGCCACCCGCTGCTGCTGCCCGCCGGACAGCCGCGAAGGATACTCGTCCCTCTTCTCCGCCAGGCCTACCTTGCCAAGCAGCTTTTCGGCAATGTCAACCGCCTGTTCCTTCGGCATATTTTTCACCGTCATCGGGGCCATGATCACATTGTCCAGGACGGTGAGATGAGGGAACAGGTTGAACGACTGAAACACCATGCCCGTCAGGCTGCGCAGCTCGTGAACCGCCTTTTTTCGCTCTTTGGCGCGCATCGCAGCTTCGATGTGGACACTGTCGATGCGGACCGAGCCGGCATCAGCCTGCTCCAGACCGTTCAGGCACCGGAGCAAGGTACTCTTGCCCGAGCCGCTGGGACCCAGGAGCACCACGATTTCGCCCTGCCGAATATTCAGGCTCACATCCTTCAGAACCGATAGCGATCCGAAGCTTTTGCTTAAATGGCTGACTTCGATCATGCCTTCTCCCTCCTTAATAAGCCTTGGACAGCTTCCGCTCAATGACGTTCAAAATCGCCGAAAAGCCTGTGCTCATCACCCAGTACATGACGGCGATAGCAAGGTAGAACGGCATCGCCACGTAATACTGCGCGATCAGCAGCTGCGCCGAACGCAGCAACTCCGTCACCGTAACGATGGACACGAGCGACGTTTCCTTTAAGATCCCGATAAACGTGTTGCCCATCGGCGGAATCGCCGCCCGGGCCGCCTGGGGCAGAACGACCTTGCGCATCGTCTGCCATGGCGTCAGCCCCAGAGTCAGCGCCGCTTCGGTCTGCCCTTTATCCACGGACAGAATCGCACCGCGGAAAGTTTCAGACAAATAAGCGCCGATATTGATGCTAAGCGCAATATATGCTGCCGTCAGCGGCCCCAGGGTAATCCCATAATCGGGCAAGCCGAAATAAATGATGAAGATTTGCACGATAATCGGGGTTCCGCGGATGATGGACACATATACCCTGGCGATGCCGGCGATCAGCCGGTTTCCTTTTAACCGGGCGATGGCTGTGAACAGTCCGATAAACAACCCAAAAAACATGGAGACAATCGTGATGAGCAGGGTGTAGTAGGCTCCCGTAAACAGAAAACCCAAATTATCCATTACCAATTTCATTTAAAACGGCCTCCCACAGCTGTAAGACTCATAACTTAAAAGCTTGGATCGACGCCAAACCATTTTTGGTGGATTTCCTTCAGCGTTCCGTCGGTCTTCATTTCGTCCAGCGCTTTGTTGATCGCATCCAGCAGTTCCGGATTGTTCTTGCGCATCGCGACACCGGCATAATCGTCCTTGATGGAATCGCCGACCGCTTTGATCTTCAGATGGTTCTGGTCGATAAGAGGCTTCAGGGCGAACATGTTGTTGATCGTTGCGTCAATCCGGCCCGTGTTCAAATCCATCAGAGACGAAATGACGTCGTTGTATGTCGCGATTTCAAACTTGCCAACCTTCGGCATCGCTTCGTCGCGCAGGTATTTCTCGTCATTGGTGCCAAGTCCGACACCGATCTTCTTGCCTTTAAAATCGTCGATCGACTTGATCGTATCGTTGTCACTCTTCACGACCACATTTACGGAGTTCTTGATGTAAGGCTCCGAGAAGTCCATCGTTTTCTTCCGGTCATCCGTGATCGTCACCTGGCTGATCAGCACATCGTATTTCCCCTGCTGCAGCCCCTCGATCAGGCCCGAAAATTCGCCTGTAATGAACTCAGCCTCAACCCCGAGCTTCTTGGCGATCGCTTTGGCGATGTCGGCGTCGTATCCGTCTACTTCCTTCTTGTCGTTCAAGAAGTTATACGGGGCATACGTACCCATCAAACCTACCCTGATTTTTCCGTTCTTCTTGACCTGCTCAAGCAGATTGCCAGCCGACGAAGACGCCTGATTGCCGCTTCCTCCGGAAGCATTGCTGCCCGATGACGTCTGATCTTTGCCGCAGCCGGCCAGTACCAGAGCGATAACGGCGATCAGCGACAGCGACATAAATAGTGATTTGACTCTAAACTTCATTTCTATAATCCCCCTTAAAATATATAGATTGAACTAATGTTTTTATTGAACTTCCTAGTTATACGGCCCAATAGAGGCCTGTGTTATTCATTTCTTTAGTTCATTCTATATAGGTTGTAATATTTAACCCAGCAGCCCGCGGAACTCGAACCGGGCCGTTTCTTCGGCAATCTGCGATGCGGTGTATACCGGCTCGTAGTCCACGTCATGCAGCGGACCGAACAACCATTTGGTCAAAACGCCCGTGATGAGCGACACGAGAATGTTCACGCGCAGCGAAACGTCCGTAAACTGCGGCAGCATGCCCAACTCAATAGCGCGAAGCACATTTTTCTTAAAGGCCTCTTCAAACGCGATCCACACTTCTGATACCGCCGAACGGACCTTGGGATCAGCGCCCTGCCCCTTGATCAGCAGAAAGGCCATCAAATTCCGGTTTTCATTGGCAAACTCGAACAGGTTGGTCAGCAGGTTGGCTGAGGAATTCACCATGTCGTCTACAGATCCCGCATGCTTGCGGTATCCCTGTTCAATGACCTCGACCAGCTTGTCCCGACCGTTCTCCACCAAACGGATGGCCATCTGCTCCTTCCCGTCAAAATACCAGTAGAACGTCCCCTGCGAGACGCCGGCCGCCTTCACTACTTCCGATATCTTTGTATTATGGTAACCTTTGCGTGCAAACAGCTCGAGGGCGGCCTGCCTCAGCTCCTGCTCGCGCTGCGGTTCCTCATTAGTTTGCGATGGCAGAATCAGGACCCCTTTCATCACTTGACTGACGAGTCAGTTAATTTAATTCCGATGGGTTTACTATAGTATATGAAGCCTTTGGGGTCAAGCGTAATTTCTTCCTCGCGAGCAGCTCTGCGCCTTTTGAGAAGCGTTGAAGAAGCAAAAAAAAGAGCTGCTTAGCGCAGCTCCTTTCAGACGATCAATATTCCCGGGTTATAGGCTAATAGCTCCTCTTTAATCTTGTTGTACCTTTTAAACGCCATGGTGCAGCATTTGGAGCCTTTATGGATTTCTGGCTCAAAATACGCCTTCTTGTACACGCTGTCGATCAGCATAATCCTGTCCACGTTGACGAGGTTCCGGTCCACATTGCGGAACGTATACCCGCTCGCGCTCAGCATGCCGGACCAGTATTTGAGCGTGCCGTTCATATAAAACTGCTCTTCCATCGTATGAACGACAACCCGGTCTGCCGGAATGCTGAATTCCATGAACAAAATATCGTGTACCCGAAGATTGACGATGCCTGATTCCCCTTCAATATCTCGTGAAACCGTAAGATATTGCATCTGAATCAGCTCCTCCATTTCACTTCAGCAGCTCCTCTGGCGTCTCACCGCTGTAAATATACACAGGACTGGCAACACTTACGAGATACACAGCTACCAGCGTTAATGCCGAAGCAATGGCTGTGAATGTGCTGTGCTTAACTTTGCTGATCAGTGACATGGCGTTTCACCTCCTTTCGGTGGATCAGGCTGAGGGCTTGGACGAAGAAGACGACAGCAAGCGTCTGCGACTGGATCAGGACGTTGGCCAGTACAATGAGGACTCCGATCACCCGCAGCTTGGGATAATGCCTGCCCGGTATTCTGGATTGCTTTTCGATTTTGCACGGAGCAAATACAGCCACAAGCACCATGCTGAGAACGTTCAGTACCTGAACATAGAAGGCGGACAGCTCGATGAACGACACCAGGGTGAACAAGGCGGTGGTGACAAGCACGCACCATTCCCCGGTTTTCAGATGAATACCGCCCGTGAATTGGCGCAGCAACGCAAATCCGATCAGCGCTGTCGCCGCGCGGTCCATATGCCCTGTGAAGAACGCGATCAGCAGCGTGAGGGCGATAATCAACACCACGTTCAGAATGACGGCAATCGCATGTTTGAGGATGTTCACCGAGGATTTATGATCCGGAACCTGCCGCTTGATCCCTTCAGCGATCCGTACGGCGGCCGTTTCAATCAGCATGGATATCCTCCTCCTCCTTGCGGATGGTGTAATACAAAAAGAGGCCGAACGTGCAGGCGAAAAACAGAACGTTGATCCATACCTTGTTGTAATAGAAAATAAATTCCACCAAGACGAGCGTGACCATAATCAGCAGCACCAGCACGATGTGCTCTTTCTTGAAGCGCAGCCTTTCAAAGTCAAAGGCGAACCCGATGCCAAACTTGTACATGAGCCACGATACCCCAAGTCCCGTTAACGCCGAGACAACCTGTAAGCTGTAAGAGTTAACGTCCGTGGCGCTGGCTTCCTGAACCGATCCGAACAACCAGAGCACATAGACGGTCTGGATGAGCGCATACAGCGCATAACCCAGAATCGTGCAGATGGCCGACCAGGCCAGAGGAATCTTCATCACGGTCGTATACAGCAGAATGTAAATCAGAATCGTGATTAACGGTGCCGCAAATGCCAGCGACAGCTCGTCCCGCATAACATAGCTCTGCACATTCGCCAGCAGCGTGATACACAGAGTCTGCCACAAGTAATCCGAGGTTTTGAACCTAAACAGCGACATCGTCAGCGAATAGATCGCAAATGTCTCCAGCGTTGAAAAAAACATGAAGCCGAGAGCTTCCACCTAACTTCCTCCTACTACCGTACCATTCCTATGTTTGACTTTTCTTCCGTTATTCTCACGGTTCACAGGCGGCGGCCAGCATCCATACGCCGAGGGACTTCCCCGGTGCATTTCGCTTCCCTAATATATTTTATAATTTGGAATTTTTTACTTACTATAAACATACGACGTTGTCGATAAAAACGAAAGATGGAATTTTATGTTTTAGCGAATTTTTTTACGACATGTTCCCGGTTAAATCGACACAAACCCTATATATTTGAATACGCTTTCAAAAAAGGTGGTAGCTCACAGCTCTTGAGGCTGTATCATCCGGCAGCAAATCCACGTAATGCGCTCCGCACTCATCGCATCCCGCCGCCAGCCGGTGAGTGTGCATATAGTATCCGGTCTTCAGCACCTGTCTGGCCCGGTGTTCCTTCACGAGCTTGCCGCATCCCATACAGTAAATCCGGTCTTCGAAACATGATTGATTCATATTAGGTAAACTCCCTTCGATCTATTTCTTTTCACCTCTATAACATATACTTCATATGAATGCGAATCCCTCCCCATCCGGTACTTTTTATCCAAGGGAAACCTTTCCTGACTATACGTGAATTGGGCCCGGTACACTCTGGAGTTACAGCCAGCCTCCAAATAAAAAGGCACAGCCTGCATGCATGATGCGAAAGCTGTGCCTTTCTGTTTTTCTTTTGTTCAAAAAAACCAACCCGTCAGGGCAGAGCGCCCGTGGAGAGAAGCCTCCACACCCTGCTTACCCTTTGCTCGCTCCCGATGTTAAACCGTCTACCAGCAGGCGCTGCAGGAAAATAAAGAGGATCGTGATCGGCACCGCGATCAGAACCGCCCCGGCGGCGAAGGTGGTAAAGTTCGTATTCTGATTTGTGCTGACCATGTCGAACAATCCGACCGCCAGCGTCCAATTTTCTTTCGTCCGCAGCACGAGGCGAGCAAAGATGTAGTCCACCCATGGGCCGACGAACTGCGTCAGCGCCATATAGGTCAGCATCGGCCGGGACAGTGGCAGAATAATGCGGCTGAAAATCGTCCAGTTGCTCGCTCCGTCGATCTTTGCCGCCTCGTCCAGCGTCCGCGGGATCGTGTCAAGAAAGCCCTTGGCGATAAAGGTGCCGCCTAGCGGGGCTCCCGCCGCATACACGATAATTAGGGCAAGATGCGTATCCAGCAAATGCCACTCCTTCAGCAGCAGGTAAATCGCGATCATGCTCATGAATCCCGGGAACATGCCGAGGATGAGCACGGTCGACAAAGCCGTCTTGCGCCACTTGAAGCGAAAACGCGACACCGCATAGCTCGTGAGCAGGGTCAGGAAGACGCCGATGATCATCGAGCACACGGCGATTTTCAGGGTGTTCATGTACCACTGGCCGAACAAAATGCTGCTGGACGTAAACAGTTCCCGGTAATGGTCCAGCGTGAACGCTTCCGGAAGAAGCGTCTTGCTGTAGAGCGATTTCCCCGGGCGGAAGGAGCCGAGAATGACCCAGAGGGCCGGATAGATCGAGCCGATGGCCATGATGATGAGAATGATGTAGCTGACCGTTAGCCGAACTGCTTTTCTGCCTTGACGTCCGCTCATTGGATCATATCCTCCTCTTTAAATGATTTGGTCCGCCGGTAGTTGTAGATGGAGAATATGGCGATGATCAGGAAGATAATGATGCCGACGGCCGACGCCATATTGTATTTGTTCTGATCCAGCGTCAGTTTGTACAGCCAGGTCACGAGAAGGTCCGTCGCTCCCGCGTACTGATAGTCTCCGACCACCGGGTTCCCGTTTGTCAGCAGGAAAATCATGTTGAAAGTTGTTGATGTTTCCGGCAAACTGCATGATCAGTGTCGGTGCCGTCGAGAAGAGGATCATCGGCAGCGTAACGATGCGAAACTTCTGATACGCGCTTGCCCCGTCGACTTCAGCCGCTTCGTACATGTCCTTCGGAATGGTCGTGAGCACGCCCATGATCAGAATCATCGAGACCGGAATGCCCACCCACATGTTGACGAGAATAACCGTCACCTTGGCCCAGAACGGATCGGTCAGCCAAGGAAGGCCGCCGAGCCCGAAGTAGCCGAGGTACTGGTTGATCGGCCCGAACTGGCCGTTAAACATATTCCTCATGACGAGCAGCGAAATCAGCTGCGGAATGGCATAAGGGATAACCAGGATCGTCCGCCACATGCCCTTAAATTTGATGCCCTGCTGGTTGACCAAAAGCGCAACGAGCAGGCCGCCCAAATACGTGGTCGCCGTGGACAGAACAGCCCAGATAATGGTCCAAGTTAATACGCCGAAAAACGTATGGCTCCAGGTTTTCAGCGACACCAGATCTTTGAAGGTCTGGAATCCGACCCAGTCCACCAGCTTCGCCGGAGGGATATGGTTCGGTGCGGAATAGTTCGTAAAAGCCAGCATGATCATAAACAGGATCGGCATGATCGTAAAGAACAAGATGCCGAGCGCCGGCAGCGTCAAAAAGGCTTGGGCGAATTTATAATCCATCACGAATTTGACGGATTTGGCGAAACTGTTCGGGACTTGCCCGTTTTCGCGTTTGATCGCCGTATGGTACGCGTCTCTGACGTTCATGACATATACGACGATAAAGATCAGCAGAAACAGCAGCGTGATCAAGCTTTGAATCATGATAAAGATGGAGTGGTCGCCATCGATCCACTTGCCTTTCACGAGCAGACGCGGCGTATCCCCGAGCGACGTAATCCCCCAAATCGCTCTTCCCAAATTATTGATGAAGTAGTAAATACCAAAAGCCTCGATCAGCAGGAACAAGATGCCTTTGATCCATTGGCGGTTATAGATTTGTCCCAATCCCATGCTGATAATCGACAGTAAAGCGGCTTTGCCGCGGAGCCTGTTCATCGTATCCTCTTCTCCTCTCCCCGGGTCAACGGAAGCACCCCGGAGGGTACTGCTTCCAAGAAGACAGGCCGCGCTTTCCCGGCCCTGTTCCTTGGCGATACCGGCAGCCGAAGCGTCCGCGCTTTCAGCGGTACCGGTATGTCAGGGAATGACCCGCCGCGGTTGATGGCGGCGGGTCATACTTCCATTCATAACGTTTGCCTTACCTGACAGCGGTGCGTCGATGCCTTACTTGGTTGCGCCGTTGTTCAGATCTTTGATTTGCTGTGCCGCTTTATCCATCGCCGCCTTCGGATCCGCGTTGTTGTCCCAAATTTCAGGCAGCGCCGCATTCACCGGACTCCATACGTTGCCCATTTCCGGGATGGAAGGCATCGGCTGGGAGTTTTTCGTCTGCTCAGCAAACGCCGAAATGTACGGATCGTTTTTGATTTGATCGGATTCCAACGCCTCTTTGTTCGTCGGGATGGAACCAACCTTCGTGTTCAGCAGCAGCTGGGCGTCCTTGCTGGAGGCGAAGTTCGCGAACAGTTGGGCTGCATTCGGATACTGCGTAAAGGAGTTGACGTACCAAGCTTTGATGCCGGAGAACGAGATTGCCGCTTTGCCGCCGATCGTAGGGATCGGAGCTACGCCAAGGTTATCGCCCAGCGCCTGCTTGTAGCCGGCAAGCTCCCACGGACCGTTAATGTCCATCGCCACGTCACCCGCGTTGAACAAGCTGCGCTTGATGTCCGGCGAAATGTCGCCGCTCTTCACCGGAAGGATTTCCTTCAGCTGCACATAGGTTTTCAAGCCTTCGACCGCGCCTTCGCTGTTGAGGCCGATATCGTCTTTATCCGTACCGTCTTTACCGAAAATGTATCCGCCGGTCGTTGCGATAAACGGATAGTTGAAGTACATGTTGCCTGTTTCCCACATGATGCCGTATTTTTTCTTGGCTTTGTCGGTGAAGGTTTTGCCGAACGCAATGACGTCATCGAACGTCTTTGGCGCTTCCTTCACAAGGCTCTTGTTGTAGTACAGGGCGTACGTTTCGGCCGCTCTCGGGTACCCGTACAGCACGCCGTCATAGGTAACGCCTTGAATCGAGGCTTCCGTGTTGTTTTTCACCGTTTCGTCCTTGAACGCATCGTTGGCGAGCAGCAGTCCCGCTGCCGCGGCTCTGCCCAGGTTATCGTGAGGGAACATCACGATGTCGGCTGCAAGCCCAGACGGACCGTCCTGGGACAGCTTCGTTACCTGATCTGTTGCTGCTACCTCTTCAATCTTGACCGGTACGTTGTACTTTTCGGTAAACTGCTTGGCGATTTCATCCGTAAAAGAGCGCTCTTCTTTGGACTCCCATACGACGAGGGAAGCCCCTTCTTCCGGCTGAAGGCTGTCACCCGAAGCCGCAGTGTTATCCGACTGGCCGTCTGCAGCCGTTTCGGTTGTTGTCGTGGATGGAGTTTGCTCCTCCGCCTTGCTGCCGGAGCTGCCGCACGCTGTAATTGAGAATGCCATGGTCAACGTTGCAACCAGCGCCATAACCTTTTTCATCTTCATTCCAAAACGAACCCCTCTCTGATCATTTACTTCGTGACACTACTGCCTTGCTGACTCCCTGTAATACCTGCTGCCTTGCTGACTCCCATTCATGCCTGATACCTCGTCGATTCCAATGAATACCTGATACCTGCCTACTGATGCCCTGCCGACTCTCTTTGAGGATCTGCATATTTGCGCAAACGATTTCATAAACATGTCTAACTTCCCATTTGCAAGCGCCTTTCTCGGCACTGCATGATTGGATGCATGTTATGAAGCCCTTCCCGGACAATGATCGACTACGCAATCACATGGCAAGATCAGCGTGAATCCGCAGTTTTTTCAAGAATCGTCGGTATTTCCTTTTGCGGAAGTTACCAAGTAAGCGCTTTAAACATGCGTTTATCATACACAACGTCTATATTTTTGTAAAAACGTTTGCACAATGTGTTTTAGCCCATTTATAGAATATAAACAGCATTTTTCTTTATAATTCTTTCCATATCGCATTATATCTTTAAATTACATCGATTTCATTCCAGAACCACACTGGAATATGGAGGGAGTCGAAGCAAATTTTGCTCTAAAACCATGGATTTATTGCTGCTTTTGAGTATCTTTTCGATTCCCCTTCCCTGCCCTGCTTCGAGCTGGACTTGCTGCTCCTTGCCTGACAAGTTGTGCAACACTAGCACAGTTTGTTGTGCACTACAGCGCAAAAAGGACACCACGGCCGGATTGCCGGAGTCATAGCTCTGGATGTCGCCATCCCGCAATGCGGGAACGTCCTCTCTCCAACGGATCAGGTCCCGATAGGTGGACAGCAGCGAGTTCGGGTCGGCCGATTCCGACTGGACGCTGATTCCTTTCGCTGCCTCTCCGGCGAGAAGCGGCTGTTCCCACGACGTCTGGCCGGGCTGACGGGACAGATCGCTCCACACCATCGGTTCCCGGATCCGCTCGTCGGGCTTCACGCCGCGCATGCCGATTTCCTCGCCGTAATAAATAAACGGGTTGCCCGGTAGCGTCAGCAGCAGCGCCGCGGCCATCCGCGCATGGTCCGGATTTCCGTCCAGCTGGCTCATTACGCGGTCCTGGTCGTGATTCGACAGAAAAATGGCGTCGGTGAACCGCCCCTGCGATTGTTTTCCGTAGAACTGCTGTGTCCGCTGCAGCGTAAAGGCAAGGTTGTTGTCCTTCTCGTCCTTCACCGCGCTCAGGATGCTCTCCGCCAGGCTGAAATTAAACCCCGAATCAAAGGCCTGATCCAGATACGGCGCGATGGCGGCGGCCGAATTCTCCCATACCTCACCCACGATATAGGCATCCTTGTTCACCGGATTCATGCCGATCCGGAATTCCTGCCACCACGCCGTGTTTTTGGCTGTGGCCGCCTGGCCCCGGTCACTCTGCAGGTTCTCGTAAATGTGTTTGGCGCCGTCCACCCGGAATCCATCCATGCCGAGCTTCAGCCAATACTGCCCGATCCGGACGGCTTCCGTCCGCACCTCGGGATTGTCGTAATTCAGATCCGGCATCCCTTCCCAGAACGTGGCCAGATAGTGGCTTCCGTTCAAGGCATGCCACGGACTGCCGCTGCCGGCCGCACTGACCCCGGTGGGACTGAGCTTCTGGTCCTCCGTCCACACGTACCAGTCCCTATATTTGCTGCCCGGATCCTTCGAAGCGCTGACAAACCAGGGGTGCTGCGTGCTGGTGTGGTTCAACACCAAATCCATGATGACCTTGATCCCGCGCTTGTGCGCCTCGGCGATCAGCTCCTGCAGATCTTCCAGCGTCCCGTAATCGGGATTAATGCCCTCGTAGTCGATAATGTCATACCCATGGTAGCTGGGCGACGGTTGGATCGGCATCAGCCAGATGCCGCCGACACCGAGATCATCCGTCGTATCCGGATTGCCGTCGTTCAGGTAATCCAGCTTCTGTGTCAGCCCCTTCAAATCGCCGATGCCGTCCCCGTTCGAATCATAGAATGAGCGGACAAACACCTCATAGAACACGGTCGATGGCTGCTCGTCGACGGCCGTGGCGGCAGTTCCTCCACTCTTTTCCCCTGCTGTGGTTCCCGTTCCCGGCTGCCCCTGTTGTTCTGCCGTCTGGCTGCCAGCTCCTGCATCGGGCCGGCCTTGAGCCCCGTTGTCATTCGCAGCATGGTTTCCCGCGCTGCTGCATCCCGACAGCAGGGCAACCGCCATGAATACCGCCGTTACGCTTGCTGCCAGCCTTCGCAGTTGTTGTCCTGCCGGCATGCCCCATTTGTTTGTTTTCATGACATCCTCCTTTGCTTGATCCGGCATCCTTTGAGCAGAATACTGCCGATCAGCCCCGTCAATCACCTGGAAAGAAAGCGGATACAATTGCTGGCGAACTGGACTGACACTGGGCAGCTTTCGGACGACACC
The DNA here is from genome assembly GCF_040546645.1 of Paenibacillus sp. OAE614. Taxonomy (NCBI): domain Bacteria; kingdom Bacillati; phylum Bacillota; class Bacilli; order Caryophanales; family Paenibacillaceae; genus Paenibacillus; species Paenibacillus sp. OAE614. The sequence goes on from NZ_JBEPOD010000001.1 coordinate 6,390,573, forward strand.
GGTCTGTAAGGAGAATACGACGGCTTAATTTCTATGAAAAGCTGGATTTATACCCGATTTTTCGCAATATATAGCGATACATACTGTATTATCTTTTATTTTCTTGACTATTCTATCTATATCATGGTTTTTTATAATATCGCCGCCTATTCCTGCTTGTAAAAAGTGCCTCAAGCCAGATCCCACCGGCTTCTTTCGCCGCCACAGGTTGGATATTTACAAGCTTGGGGCTTTCGGCTAAGATAGCAATTGTAAAATAGCCAGCGTCTATGAGACGGCCGTTTCTCATTTACGATAAAGTGCAAACGGTTCCACAGGAGGTAACAAATGTCTGTAACGATTAAAGATGTAGCCAAACGAGCGGGCGTTTCCCCCTCCACCGTCTCCCGAGTGCTGTCGAATAACTCCAGAATCAGCCGTGAAACGTCGCAGAAGGTACGGGATGTCATGGAGGAGCTCGGATACCACCCCAACATGACGGCCAAAAGTCTGGTTTCCAAGACGACGAGCAGCATTTGCGTCATTTTGCCCAAGCCTGCCGAAGAGCTGTTCCTGAATCTGTTCTTCATGGAATTGATCCGCGGTATCGTCACCCAGGCCAACCGCTCGGGATACGATGTGCTGATCAGTTCCGGAGGCAGTGAGAAGGAGGAGATCGAGGCCGTCTCCCGGCTGCTGAACGGCAAGCGTGTTGACGGGGCGATCCTGCTCTATTCGCGCAAAGAGGATCCGGTGGTCGATTTTCTGCAGCAGAACGGCCATCCCTTCGTGCTGATCGGACGCAGCGAGAAGTACCCGGGCATTCTGTCCGTGGACAATGACAACATTCAGGCCGCTTACGATGCGACCAAACATCTGATATCCCTCGGCCACCAGCGGATTGGTTTTGTCAGCGGGCCTCCGAATCACATCGTCTCGCGCGACCGGCTGAAAGGTTACACGAACGCTCTGAAAGAGGCGGGTCTCGAGATGCGCAAGGACTGGATCTTCGAAGGCGAGTTTCTCCAGGAGAGCGGCTACCGGGCGATGTCGTTTTTCATGAATCTGCCGGAGCGTCCCACTGCACTCGTGGTCATGGACGATCTCGTCTCGCTTGGCGTCCTGCGTGGACTTCACGAGCTCGGTTACCGTGTTCCGGACGACCTGTGCATCGTCAGCTTCAACAACATTTCCATCGCCGAACTGTCCACACCGCCCATCAGCAGCATGGATATCGGCATCTATAACTTGGGCTACACCGCAGCCCAGGCGCTGATTCAGTCTATTCAGCACGACGGGGACCGGCAGTTTCAGAAGCGCCACATTATTCCCCACCGGCTGGTGATTCGGGAGTCGTCCATTTTTACGCCGCCTAAATCATCGTAAACGTATCAAAACCATATGGAGCATCCCGGTGCTTCATTTCTTTTCACCTGTTTGTTCAAACGTTTGCACAACTACATAAGGAGGAATGACAAATGACAGCTGCAGCTCCCATTAAAGCTTGCCTGTTCGATCTGGACGGGGTCCTGGTCGACACAGCCAAATACCACTATCTTGCATGGAAACGCCTGGCCGAAGAGCTCGGCTTTGTATTTACGCCGGAGGATAACGAGCGCCTCAAGGGTGTCAGCCGAATGGCGTCGCTAGACATTTTGCTTGAAGTCGGCGGGCTTGAACTGGACGATGCGACCAAATCCGCGCTGGCCGACAAGAAAAACCGCTGGTATGTCGAGTATATTTCGCATATGGATGAACAGGAGATCCTTCCGGGGGCGCTCGCCTTCCTGCGTGAGCTGCGGGAGAACGGAATCCGCATTGCCCTGGGATCGGCCAGCAAAAATGCGATGACCATCCTGAACAACACCGGCCTTGTTCCGTATTTCGACGCGATTATCGACGGAACCAAAACGGCCAGTGCCAAACCCGATCCGGAGGTTTTCCTGCTGGGTGCCCGGGAGCTTGGCGCACAGCCGCAGGAATGCGTCGTGTTCGAGGATGCCGAGGCCGGCATCGAAGCCGCCAAGCGGGCCGGGATGCGCAGCATCGGCATCGGCTCGCCGGAAGTACTGGGCGCGGCGGATGCCGTGGTGCCTTCGCTGCAGGACATGACGACAGTCCGCCTGCTTGAGCTCGTTTCTCACCGCTAGGTTCCCCGAACCAGGCGGCGTTCGTGAAGCAAGGGGGCCTGCAAAGACCAAAATCAGGCCCCCCCTGTCTTCCGCAGCACAATGGTTATACGTCGCATAACAAGGTATTAATAATATTTTTTTCGAAGGAGCCAATTCATTATGAAGCAATATCTAACGTTGGACCCATGGAATATTATCGAGGAGCAGTACGATCCCCAGCAGCAGGAAATATCCGAGAGCGTCTTCAGCATCGGCAACGGATATATGGGCCAGCGCGCCAACTTTGAGGAGGCTTACAGCGGTCCGTCTCTGCAGGGAAGCTACATGGCCGGTGTCTACTATCCCGACAAAACACGGGTGGGCTGGTGGAAAAATGGATACCCCGAGTATTTTGCCAAGGTGCTTAACAGCACCAACTGGATCGGCATCGGCATCTCGGTTGATGGCACCGAGCTTGATCTCGCAGCCTGTCAGGTCAAGGCTTTCAGACGCGTGCTGAACATGAAGGAAGGTACGCTGTCGCGCAGCTTTACTGCCGTCCTGCCGGACGGGAAGGAAATTCGCGTCGAGGCGGTCCGTTTCGTCAGCCTGGCCCGGCATGAGATCGGAGCGATCCGCTATGCGGTGACGCCGCTGAACTTTAGCGGAACGCTGACCGTCACGCCGTACTTGGACGGCGATGTGCAGAACAAAGATTCGAACTATGACGAGAAGTTCTGGGTCGAAGTGCACAAGGAAGTGACCGCGGACAACGCCGCATTAACGGTCCGGACCAAAAAGCTCGATTTTCACGTCACCTCGGTCATGACGTTTGAAATCCATCAGAACGGCGCCAAGCTGGCGCTGGAACCGGAGCAGATCGAGCAGGAGAAGTACGCCGGCTACCGCGTACAGGTGGAAGCCAAGCAGGATGAGGAGACCGTCATCTACAAATACGTAGCGAACGTGACCTCGCGCGACTACGGGTACGCCCAGCTGCTGGACGCCGGACGATCGGCGCTTCAGGAATCTGCTGCTGCCGGTTTCGGGCAGCTCTATGAGGAGCAGGTGCAGGCTTGGGCGGCCAAATGGCGCGAGAGCGACATCGTGATCGAAGGGGACGTGGCGGCGCAGCAGGCGATCCGGTTTAACATTTTTCAGCTGAACCAGACGTACACTGGCGAGGACGACCGGCTGAACATCGGGCCCAAAGGCTTTACCGGGGAAAAATACGGCGGCAGCACATACTGGGACACCGAAGCCTACTGCCTGCCCTTCTATCTGAGCACGGCGGATGCCACGATCGCCCGCAACCTGCTGATCTACCGCTATAAGCACCTCGAGAAGGCGCGCGAAAACGCCCGTAAACTCGGCTTTGCCAAAGGCGCACTCTACCCGATGGTGACGATGAACGGCGAAGAGTGCCATAACGAGTGGGAGATTACGTTTGAGGAAATCCACCGTAACGGAGCGATCGCCTACGCCATTTACAACTACGTCAACTACACCGGCGATGACAGTTACCTCGCCCAATACGGCGTGGAGGTGCTCGTTGAAATTTCCCGCTTCTGGGAAGAACGGGTCAACTACGTCCCAGCCAAGGACCAGTACATGATTCTGGGCGTGACCGGGCCGAACGAATACGAAAACAACGTCAACAACAACTGGTATACCAACCGGATCGCCTGCTGGACGATGGAGTATACGCTGCAGGTGCTGTCCGACCTTCAGGCAAGCGACCCGGCGCACTATGAGGAGCTGGTGGCCAAGCTGGCGTTGGCGCCCGAGGAAACGGCCAAATGGGGCGACATCCTTGCGAAAATGTATTATCCGGTCGATGCGGAGCGCGGCATTTTCCTTCAGCAGGACGGCTTCCTCGACAAGGATCTGACGCCGGTCAAGGACCTGGCCCCGTCGAACCTGCCGTTGAACCAGAACTGGTCCTGGGACCGGATCCTGCGCTCGGCGTACATCAAGCAGGCCGACGTGCTGCAGGGGCTGTTTTTCCTGGGGGACCGATATGACCTCGATACGAAAAAGCGGAACTTCGACTTTTACGAACCGCTGACCGTGCACGAGTCCTCCCTCTCCCCTTGCGTTCACTCGATCATCGCCTGTGAGCTGGGCTACCGGGAGAAGGCGTACGAAATGTACCTGCGCACATCGCGCCTCGATCTGGACAATTACAACAACGACACCGAGGACGGCTGCCACATCACCAGCATGGCCGGCACCTGGATGTCCGTCGTACACGGGTTCGGCGGGCTGCGCGTCAAAGATGAAGTGCTGCACCTGAATCCGTTCAATCCGGGACATTGGAGCGCCTTCTCCTTCAAAGTGATGTTCCGCGGCGCGCGTCTCCAAGTGACGGTCGGCGAGCAGGATGTGACCGTGACCAATGAGACCGAAACTCCGGTCAGCATCAGCGTTTACGGGCGCAGCTATCAGCTCGGCGGGCTGGGTCATGTCCAGGCAGGCATCAGCAATCCGAGCAGCAGCGCGATTGAAGGCTGATATTGGGCAGCGCAGCGTAGGTGACATTAAGCAGTACAGCGTAACTGACATGGAACAGTGCAGATGTAATCTAAATTGAGAATACTGTCTTGGACTAACATCAACTCCACTGCCGAAAAGCGGCCTGGCTTTATGAAGCCGGGCTGCTTTTCCCTATGCATAGAGCGGGCGTTTTGCCCTTGACAAGAACAAACCCGAAGACTATGATGACAGTAAGTACTGACAGTCAGAACATGGAAAGTGGGCAGAGTCACATGAACGAGAACAACCAGTTATGCACCCAGGATAAGCTGATGCAGGCGGCAATCGATCTCATTTCCGCCAAAGGCTATGACGGGGTGTCCACACGTGAAATCGCAGCTGAAGCCGGGCTGAGCGAGAAGACGCTCTTCCGTCATTTCGGCAGCAAACAGAACCTGCTGGAGAAGGCGTATGACCGCTATTTGTACGCAGCCGAGATGCAGAAAATCTTCAAGGAAAATCTCACGGGAAATTTACACGAAGACCTGCTTATGATTAGCCGGACCTATCATAAAATTATGAACCGTAACCGGAAGCTGGTTATGATCAGCATGCAGGTCGGAGATCATTTGCCAGGCTTTAGGAATAACACCCAGAACCACCCCCGACAGCTTCATGAAATTTTGACGAATTACTTCAAGCACATGTCCGATCAAGGCAAGCTGTTCACGAAGGATCCGTCACTGACGGCGGTTTCCTTTATGTGGATGAATCTCGGAGCATTCCTCAATACGACCCATGTTGTCCAAACGTTTACGGATATCGAGATAGACGCCTTTATTGAGGAAAGCGTCCGGTTGTTCACCCGGGCGTTAACGCCTTAGCTTTTATCGCAAGAGTACCCCAGCGTGGCGTTGAACCTGCTGCTCGACCGCCAATAAGTGCATCTATTTCTTCAAATCGGACCTATACCTTGGAAATTAGTGCCCATTTGCAGTCAATAAAAGGCTTTGAGCTTAAAAAAAGCGCATATTGCAGCGCTTTTCCGCACTATATGTCAGTAAGTGCTGACAGACATTTTGTCCGCCGCCGAATGGCTCCTCAGCTAATCACTTATCCGAAAGAAGGGAATAACGATGAAATCTACGGCCGAGTCCGTCAATCAAGGCAACAAACTGATCCAGATTCTTATGTTCACGCTGGTTATTTCAGTCATGAACGTTTCCATGTTCAATATCGCGCTGCCCGGCATCCGGGCTGAATTTCACCTGAGCGCCGCCCAGGTCAGCTGGGTGTCCTCCGCCTACATGCTCGTCTATGCGGTCGGCTCAGTGACCTACGGAAAGTTGGCGGACAAATACGCCCTGAAAAAACTGATCACTATCGGGCTGATCGTGTTCGTGCTCGGTTCCGTCTTCGGGCTCGCCGCCGGCGCCTACTGGATGATCGTCATCGGCCGGGTATTTCAGGCGGCCGGATCGTCGGTGATCCCGGCGGCCGCCATGATCATCCCCGTCCGCTATTTCTCGCCGGAGACCCGGGGCCGCGCCCTCGGCAAGTCGGCGATCGGCCTCGCCGTCGGCAATACGCTGGCCCCCGTGGTCTCCGGGCTCATTATGGGCTACGCCGGATGGCGCTGGCTCTTCTGCTTCTCGGTCCTCGTCCTGCTCACCCTGCCCTTTTACCGGAAATACCTTGACGATGCCAAGGAAAGCAGTGGGCGCATGGACGTTCTGGGCGGCGGACTGCTCGCCGCCGCGACCGGTCTGATCCTATTCGCCTTGACCGGTGGAGGATGGATTCCGGCAGCCGCCGGAGTGCTGCTGCTTATCCTGTTCGTCATCCGTATCCGCAAAGCAGTCGATCCGTTCGTGCAACCCCGGCTGTTCCGGAATCTAAACTATACCTTTGGCATCGGCATTGCCTTTGTCATTTCCTGTATCGCTTTCTCGATCCCGTTCCTGATCCCGCAGCTGCTGGCAGGGTCCAATCATTTGGACGCCAGTGTCATCGGCTTGATCATGATTCCGGGTGCCGCGGCTTCCGCGCTGCTCGGCTTCGCGGGAGGAAAGTTCGCCGACCTGAAGGGCAACCTCTTCGTCGTCTGCATCGCAGCCCTTCTTCAAATGATCGGCTTCTTTCTCCTCTCCGCCTTTGCCGGCATCAATGCCTGGATCATCGCCATCGTGCTGATCTTCAGCAATGTCGGCCAGACCTTCATGCAGGTCGCGCTCTCGAACACCGTCTCCCGCACACTGGCCAAGGAAGAGACCGGCGTCGGGATGGGACTGCTCAGCATGCTGAACTTCATCGGCGCAGCGGTTGCCACGTCCGTGTACAGCAGCATTCTCGACACCGGCTCCTCTGCCCATTGGAACCCGCTGAACACGTATCCGGGCAGCTATCTGTACAGCAGCATTTTCCTGGTGCTGGCCGTCATGATGATCATCGTCGCTGTCGTCTACCTGCTCCGCTTTGGACGCAGCGCGGCACCGCAGCAGAACACCCGCGCCGGTGTCGGCTCATAATTCGTCCCGCTCATGCACTTGGCTCCGCCGCAAACCCCCTTGCCGATTCCGGAACCTTGCGGGATTCGCTGGACATTCATAAATTTTCTATTGAACAAAAAAAGGACGAAAAGCAGAAACTTCTCTGCTCTTTCGTCCTTTCGCGGTAAATCCCGAATCGTGCCTATGGAATGAAGCTTACGGAATCATAATTTGCTGTCCGACCTTCAATCCATGCACGTTCGTAATGCCGTTGACATGGGCGATGGTCTTCCAGTCCACACCGAACTTGATGCCGATGCGGTACAGATTGTCGCCCTTCTTGATGACATATACTTTGCCGGAAGGCTTCGTTTCCGGTGCCGGAGCCGGTTTGGACGGCGTGGACGGTTTCGAAGGCTGCGCCGGAGTCGATGGCTCGGACGGCTTCGAAGGCTTCTCCGGTGTGGTAGCCGGAGGCGTCACTGGTGCCGTACCTGCCGTGCTGACCGACAAATCGAGTCCGTACTTGGCAAAGCCGTCCTCGGCCGCGCCGATGTATTTCATGTTTTTGCTGCTGGCCGCAAGGTCCTTCGCATCCGGAGAAGAGGTAAAGGTCACGTTCAGCTTGGCATCCACCGGCGCAAAGGTCCAGTTGCCGTCAGCGGACGGGTTGATGGTTCCGTTGTCGCGGATGTAGTCGATGATGACCTGACGGTTTTCGTCCGGAGCGGCCATGATGATCCGCTTGCCGTCCGGGTTGGCGAGCTTCGAAGACGAAGCGCGGTAGTTGTTGGTCGCTACGACAAACTTCTGCTTCAGGTCGATCGGCTTGCCGTCGAACTGCAAATTCTTGATACGGTTTGCCGAAGGATTCACTACCGTGCCCTTTGCATCGTATTTGTTCGGCTGGGTCACATCGATTTGATACGTTACGCCGTCGATGACATCGTAATTGTATGTCGGGAAGTCCATGTTCACGAGCGGCTGCTCGGTCGTCTTGGAAGGATCGATCTGGTTGAACTGGCCTGCGGACCACTCCAGCCATTCCTTCACCTCGGCTCCCGTAACGACAACGGCATGCACGGTGTTCGGGTACACATAGAGGTCGGAGACGTTCTTGATCGCGATCGTTCCGGCCGGAATGTTCGTATAATATGATGCGCCGTTACGTCCGCCTGCCTTGAAAGGAGCCCCTGCCGACAGCACCGGAAGGTTTTCGTATTCGGTCCCCTTCAGGTTTTTCTCGACGTACCATTTCTGGGAATTGGTGACGATTTGAATGGACGGATCGTCCTGTACGAGTGCAAAATAGCTGTTGATCGGCGCACTGGTTTTGCCTACCGGTCCGCGTACATAATCGATTGTTGCATCATGCTCCGTTTTAACAGCGTTCACGATTTCTTGATCGGCGTCAACGAGCGCCTTTTTGTTTGCCGTATCGTAGATCGGGCGCGCTTCGGTTTTCGAGTCAACTACTTTCCACTTGCCGTCTACGTTCTCCAGGTTCAGGTCGATGATGCCGAGGTGATCGCCCCAGAATCCAGGTTCAACCGCAGGAACGCCGTTAATCGTGCCTTTCTCCAGGTCGACGCCGGTTTTGCCTTTAAATTCTGCGCTCGGGAACGTTTTATGGGCATGTCCGAACAGGATGGCGTCAATACCTTCCACCTTGCTCAGATACAGAACGGTATTCTCCATCAGAGGCGTCTCCGGAATATCCTCAAAGCCGGAGTGAGGAATGGCGACGATGACGTCGGCTCCTTCCTTCTTCATCTGCGGAATGAACTTTTTGGCGGTCTCAACCATGTCCTTCACGATGACTTTGCCTTCCAGGTTGGCTTTATCCCATTGGGAAATTTGCGGAGGAACGAATGCGATCACACCGACCTTGATCGTCTGCTCCTTACCGTTCTCGTCCGTAACCTTTTTGTCCAAAATCGTATAAGGGGTAAAATAGTTCACGTCGTTGCTGTCATCCTTGTCCCCGTCGTCCTTGTAGACGTTGGCGTTGACAATCGGGAAGTTGGCTCCTTCTTCCGACAGTTTAAGGAAGTCCAGGCCATAGTTGAATTCATGGTTGCCGACACCGCCAGCATCGTAATCCATCAGGTCCATCGCTTTGTAAACCGGGTGCACTTCGCCCTCTTTAAGCGGTTTCACTTTGGCCACGTAGTCGCCAAGCGGATTCCCTTGGATCAAGTCCCCGTTATCGAACAGCAGGCTGTTCTTCGCTTCGTTTCTGGCTGCCTTAATCAGGCTGGCCGTCTTGGCAAACCCGTATTCGTCAGTGGGCTTGTCCGCATAGTAGTCATAGTTGACCATGTTCACGTGCAAATCGGATGTTTCCATGATCCGCAGCTTCACCTTGGATCCGTTGCTGCTGCTGTCCGCAAATACCGGCACCATTGGAACGGCGAGCACGTTGATCGCAACGGCTGCGGCGGTGATGCCTTTGAGGACTTTTTTACGGGACTTCGACATGTTACCCCTCCTAATAGATGTACATCGAGTACGGTGGGCAGAACAAATTTAACCCCTTTATTTAACTAACCATTGTTAAATTAAGTTCTGTCTACAAGAGTAGTTTATATCGATATAACCTATGAAATAAAGACAAATACATCCAATTCCCAAAAAATAATGCCCGAGAACAAGGTCTCGAGCATCAGGGCGTATCACGGATCTATGAAAATGGTTCCAATTGCTTATGGACACAGTAAATCTATTCGATCCATTCGTGCTTTTCCCCGTCTTTTCCCGTATATTCTACACGGACAGGCGTAATTTCAAGCAGGACGTAATCCGGATCATCGGGACCGGTAAATCGCTTCTTGAATTCTTCCTTCCAGATCTGCTTACGCAGGGAATCTTCTGCCGTTACTTTGCAGGTTCCTTCAATCTCCACAACCTCCCGCGATCCCCCGATTTCATAGCCCAGCAGCAGGGAAACGTGAGGGTTTTCCTCCAGTTCCTCGACTTTATGTGTCTTGCGGTCGGTGACCAGATGGATGCTGAGGCCCTGATTATATAAAGCCATATACCGCTGCTTCGGCCGGTTACCTTCCACCGTGGCAAATGAGCAAAACTGATTGTGATCCAGTATTTTGGCCAGATTTTGTTCCAGAATGATTTTTGCTTCCATCTCTAGATGATCCGCTCCTTTCAGCTTCATGTTGTCCATGGGCCGCGGCGCGGCCCGTACCCATAGTGTACCCTGACCGGTATAGGATGAACCTTGGAACACGTCAACTTTTATCCAAGAATAGGCATGACGTGCCCTGAATACCTTGTTATGATGGAGATACCGGCCGTCATCCGGCTTGTCCGCACCAAGAATTTAATACTGTAAAGGAGTTCCTCATGAAACGACTCATTTGGATAGGATGTCTATCCTATTTTCTGATCGGCCTGGCTCATGTCGTGCTGGGATCGGTCCTTCCCGTGCTGCTGGAGCATTATCACCGCGAATACAGCGAAGGCGGGACGCTGATCTTTACCCAGTTCGCCGGTTTTCTGGCCGGTGTGCTCGTATCCCCGTGGCTGAACCGCCGTTTTGGTAAAAGGGGCGGGCTGCTGATCGCCATCGGCCTGCTTACGGCCGCCGAGCTGGTCTATACCCTGCTGCCGCCTTGGGAATGGCTGTACGCCATTGCCGTGTGCGCAGGCTTTGGTTTCGGCATGATTGAAGCGGTGATCGGGACCATTATTATTGCGGCGATTACTGATAAAACCGCTGTGGCGATGAGCCGCCTGGAGGTCTTTTTCGGGGTCGGGGCCATGGTCATGCCGCTAATCGCAAGCGGATTCATTACGGAAGGATGGTGGAGGTTTTCGTTCCTCGTGATTTCGCTGATCGCCCTCGTCACGCTGCTGTTCTGGTCGAAGGCCTCCTTCGGTGAAATCGATGCCGTGCTGAGCGCCAAAGGATCTGCCGCTTCCGTATCCGGTCAAGAGCAATCCGCGGCCAAACGCTTCCCTTATCAAGGCGGAGCCTTCGGCATTCTCGTCCTCTTTATCGTATTCTTCTTTCTGTACGTCGGAACCGAGATGAGCCTGGCCAACTTTATGCCCGCCATCCTGATTGAGAAAATGGGCATGAAGGAAGCCGCCGCGGCGCTCTGCGTCACCTGCTTCTGGATCGCGATGTCCGTCGGCCGGATCTTTGCCGGCGTCGTCGCCGAAAAGATTCATTACCGGGTCTACGTGCTGTTCAGCTGCCTCATCACCCTGGTGCTGCTGATCGTGTTCCCGCTGATGGGCCAGGTATGGTCGGCTTTCGCGATCATCCTGCTGCTCGGGCTGTTCATGTCGGGGATCTTTTCGATTGCGCTCGTATTTGCGAGCAAGCTGCTGCAGGGCAGCGAAGAATCGACACCCAGCATTTTGATCGCCTCCGGCGGCGTCGGCGGAGCCATCCTGCCGCTTATCATGGGCTGGAGCCTGGACCATCTGGAAGTGAACCAGTCGGCTTGGATGCTCGCGGTGTTCACCGCCGGCATGGTCGTGCTCAGCTTTGCGGCCTTCCAGCTGCAGCGGCGGAAGCTTGTTCACCAGAGCGGACTGCAAGGGTCGTCAGGTGCAGGAAAATAAGCCATTCAAATTAAAAGCGGGCCAGCCGGTCCGCTTTTTTTATTTTCGTATAACCTTTAAAAATATATTTACAGGTTATAAAAATGCGGTTATACTCCAATTATAACTTGTAATACAAATTTTAGAGGTTATACAAAGGAGATGGATGACATGGAACTTCAAAAGCTTCCCTGGGCAGGCATTCGAGTGACGGCAGGAGCCACATCGGTGGTCATTGACCCGCTTTATCATTTTCCGGAAAGATACGGCCAGTCTCACGAACCGCTCTTCCCGCTTAACGAATACGGCCCGGCAGATGCGGTGCTGATCACCCATGAGCATACGGATCACTTTGATCCCCAGGCCATCATCGATGCCTACGGGGCTGACATTCCCGTGTACCTCCCGCAGGAGAGCGTCCTCCTTGCCGAAAATAGCGGCCTCAACCGCGTAATCGGTGCTTCCGTCGGCGATGCCTTCCAAATCGGTGCGCTGAGCGCAGCCGCCACGTACTCCGTCGACGGGGTCGGAGACGTGCAGATCGCCTGGGCGCTGAGCGACGGCGAGCACCGCCTGCTCCACTGCGGAGATACGCTGTGGCACGGCTACTGGTGGAAGATTGCCGCGGCCCACGGCCCATTCGATGCGGTATGCCTGCCGGTGAACGGTGCCGTTCTGGAACGTCCTGATCGTCAGCCGCCCAGCGGCATGCCGATTACGCTGCTTCCGGAACAAGCGGCGGCGGCCGCACGCGTTCTCGGGACCAAACGGCTGGTGCCGATCCACCATACCGCCATCCACCATCCGCCTGTATACCTGCAGACTCCCGATTGGCAAAATCGCCTGCGGGCTGCAGTTGGTGATACAATGGACATAGCATTCCTGAACACAAAGGAAACGATTACTCTATAAAGGATGACGCATCATGGATAAATCCCCTTCCCGCAATGTGCTGGGAGGCGCCCTGTGGATCAATCTCGCCAATACGGTGCGTATGCGGGAGCACCGGGTCACGGATATGCTGGAGGAGCCAGGTTATTTAGACGAATGGCTCCACGATAATGAATTGCACGGCTTGAACAATACCGCAGGGGCAGCTTCAGCTGTGACGCGGGAAGACCTGCTGCCCGAACTGCTCCGTCTGCGCGGCGTGTGCCGGCTCGTCCTAGAAGACCTGGACCATGGTGGCACCTTGTCGGATGAGGCATTCGCCGCCATGGAGGCCGAAGCTTCGCGGTTAGACGTGGCGCTTCGGGCTGAGCGGGATGCGCAGGGCACCCCCCTTCTCATCACCTACGGGCAAACCGCCGTCCAAGGCGTGCTGTACCCCATCGTCCGCTCCCTGTTCGAGACGCTGGCAAGCGTATCTTCGGACCGCATCCGGATCTGCGAGCATGACGACTGCATCCTGCACTTTGTGGACACCTCCAAGAGCGGCAAGCGGCGCTGGTGCAGCATGGACACTTGCGGCAACCGCCATAAGGCGGCCGAATTTTATGCGAAGAAGAAGCAGCAGCGCAGGAACTAAAAAAAGCCTGGGATCGTCTGATGGACATCCCGGGCTTTTTTTAGTGGTTCTATTTCTTTGCTGACTGCCCTTCATTTATATGGCGGACACTCAGCAGTTTAGCTCCTTTGTCCAACGACTTGTATGAGTATGTCGATAGGTACGTTCTTCCGACCTCTAACAAGTTCCATGTGTTTTCATTATCGACTTTAATTTTAACTGGTCCTTCTTCTTTACTATGGGTTTTCTCGGCGACAATCCAATATGTCGAACCAATGAGCTGCTTATCGAGTATCGTTATGTCCCCTCCGCCATACGTTGGCCCGGTACATGCTGTCAACATACACATGAAAAGCCATGCTGCAATTATTTTTTTCAGGACCCTCTCCCCCGTTCCTGACTATTTCAATACCTAACGATGCCACCAAACAGTCTATAATTTATAAACAATGATATTTACATAAAGTTGCCTTACAACTCGGATTTAAATGCTATAATGGCCTTAATTTAGGGCAAACCCATTACTTATAAGTACTATGAAAAGGAGCTCATACATATGGCTAATAAACGTTTGGATCATGTCGGCATCGTCGTACGGGATTTGGAGTCAACCATCCGATTTTATACCGAGATCGTGGGCCTGGAGCTGAAAGGCCGGCTGACGCACACCAACGGCGTGTTCCAGCTGGCGTTTCTCGGCTTCGGGGGCAGTAACGAGACGGAAATCGAGCTCATTCAAGGCTACAGCTACGACCTGCCGGCCGAAGGCACGGTGCACCATTTTGCGATCCATGTCGACGATATTCAGAAGGAATTCGAGCGGATTCAGGCGCTCGACGGCGTGGAGCTGATCGATCAGGAAATCGTGACCCTGCCGAACGGATACCAATATTTCTTTATCTATGGTCCGGAAAAAGAATGGATCGAATTTTTCCAGAGATAATCTGGAATCGGGCGAATGTCTGGACACCCCCATGGGGATGGACTATAATATGGGAGGAAAACAACCCGAAAACCTTATAGAATCCGGGGTGCTGGAATTGGCCGGCTGAGATTGTATCCCTTTAAGATACTGACCCTTTTAACCTGATCTGGGTAATGCCAGCGTAGGAAACCGTTTGCCACGGCATACAAGCCGTGCTGATCTTGCGCATATGAAGCGTCCCGTTTACGGGGCGCTTTTTTCATTCATACTAGTGAAAAACGGGATTACGCCTTGCGAATGCTTATGATTCAGTCACTCAGATCGGCTTACGATTCTAAATATAACGGGGAGAGGGGATCACCGGTCGATGCTTCTACAGAGAGAATATAGAACGGCCGGATATCGAAGGAGAGAGAAAAGCCATGAAGAACAAATCGATCGGCTTGCTGCTGCTGGTCTGCATGCTCGTACTGGCGCTTGCCGGATGCGGCGGCAGCCAGAACAATACGGGCGGCGGAGAAGGAACATCCGCTTCCGACACCACGGCAGGCCAGGACAACACCGCAGCGAAGCCGCTGAAGGACGTCAAAGTCGTCCTCGACTGGACGCCCAACACGAATCATACCGGACTCTACGTCGCCAAAGATCTGGGCTACTATAAAGAGGAAGGATTGAATGTCGAAATCGCGCAGCCGGGCTCCACGGGCGCCGACGCCATGGTCGCTTCCGGCAAAGTGCCTTTCGGCGTAAGCTATCAGGAGAGCGTGACCCAGGCCCGCACGCAGGGCGTGCCGCTCGTCTCGATTGCGGCGGTCATCCAGCACAACACGTCGGGCTTTGCCGCGCCGGTCGACCGGGGAATCAAGACGCCGAAAAATTTTGAAGGTAAAACCTACGGCGGCTGGGGCTCCCCTGTGGAAGAAGCCGTTATGGGCTCCATCATGGAGATCGACAAGGCGGACGTGAAGAAGGTGAAAATCGTCAACATCGGCGACGCCGATTATTTTACCGCCGTGAAGCGGGACATCGATTTCGCCTGGATCTTCTACGGCTGGACCGGTATCGAGGCGAAGCTGCGCGGCGAGCCGCTGGACATGCTGTATGTCAAAGATTATTCCGAGAAGCTGGACTACTACACGCCGGTTCTCGTAACGAACGAGAAGCAGATCAAGGACGACCCTGAGCTGGTTAAAGCGTTTATGCGCGCGACCGCCAAAGGCTACCAATACGCGATCGACAAGCCGGAAGCAGCCGCTAACCTGCTGCTGAAGGACGTGCCGGACCTCGATAAGCAGCTGGTGATCGAAAGCCAGAAATGGTTAAGTCCTAAATATCAGGACGACGCAGCCCGCTGGGGCGAGCAGAAGGAACAAATCTGGAAGGGCTATTCCGACTGGATGTACGAGCACAAGCTGCTGGACAAGCCTCTGGACGTAAAGAGCGCGTACACGAACGACTTTTTGCCGGAACAGTAAGCCGCATCTAACCTAAAATACATGTAATCTTATCAAGAGAGGAAGTAGATTCGCATGGCCAATACGCTGTTAAGCATTCAGGTAATCCCGAAGACGCCGGGCAACGAAGATTCTTACGCCTACGTCGACCGCGCCATTGAGGTCATTCAGCAGTCCGGCGTGAAACATGAGGTTCATCCGCTGGAAACGACGATGGAGGGCGAGCTGGAGGAGCTGCTGGACGTCGTGCGCAAAATGCATGAAGCTCTGGTTGCCGCAGGCAGCCCAAGTATCATCTCCCAGGTCAAAATCGCCCATAATCCCGGCGGAATCAGCATGGACAAACTGACGGAGAAGTACCGTCCATGAGAAGCTGGTGGAAAAACGTATGGCCGCCCCTCGTGGCGGTCATCTTCTTTTTGCTCGTGTGGCAGCTGCTGACCTCCCTGTTCCATATTGAACAATGGATTTTGCCTGCGCCGAGCGACATCGCCCGGGAAGCCGCGGCCGCTTCCGGCGGCTTGTGGGAGCATGTGTGGGCCACGCTGAAGCTGACCGTATTCGGCTTCGCCATCGGAACCGCCATCGGGTTGGTCATCGCACTGATTCTGCATTTGATTCCGTTTTTGAAGCAGGCGCTGTATCCGCTGCTCATTCTAAGCCAAAATATCCCGACCATCGCCCTCGCCCCCCTGCTGATGATCTGGTTCGGCTTCGGCCTCCTGCCCAAGCTGATCGTCATCACGCTCGTCTGCTTTTTCCCGGTGGCGGTCGCCGCCCTGGGCGGCTTGAAGCAGACCGATCCCGTCATGATGAACTACATGCGCATGGTCGGGGCGGGCAAAGGCCAAATCTTCGCCAAGCTGGAGCTGCCCCACGCGCTCCCTTCCATCTTCTCCGGCATTAAAATCGCCGCCACCTACAGTGTCATGGGTGCGATTATCGCCGAGTGGCTGGGGGCCGACAAGGGCATCGGCTATTATATGATGCTGCAAAAATCGGGCTACCGCACCGACCGCATGTTCGTGGCGATCATGATCATCGTCGTGCTGAGCCTGCTGATGTTCGGGCTGATTGCGCTGCTCGAAAAATGGTTCGTCCGCTGGAAGCCGAAGCAGGGCTAGCGGGCCTGGCCGGAAAGGAGAAATACCGTGATGAATAAAAAAACCGCGCCCGCGCTGGAGATCGTCTCCGTCAGCAAAAGCTTCAAAGAGAAGCGCCGGACGCTGCCGGTACTCAGCGACATCTCGCTGACCGTGGGCCAAGGCGAATTCGTGTCCATCATCGGACCGTCGGGAAGCGGCAAGAGTACGCTGCTGCACGTGATCGGCGGGCTGACCCGCCCGGATGCCGGCACCGTCCGGATGAACGGCGCCGAGGTGACTGGGCAGCAGGGGCATATCAGCTACATGCCGCAGCAGCCCGCCCTGTTTCCTTGGCGGACGATCGAGGACAATGTGCTGCTGGCCCAGGAGGTGCACGGCCCCGTCAGCCGTGAGGCCCGTGAGGACGCGCGGCGCTGGCTCGCCAAAGTCGGCCTGGCCGGCTTTGAGAAGGCGCATCCGCATACGCTGTCGGGCGGCATGCAGCAGCGGGTGGCCTTTCTCCGCGCGCTGCTCAGCCCGCAGGAGCTGATGTGCCTGGACGAGCCGTTCAGCGCGCTCGATGCGCTGACCCGCAGCGACATGCAGCGCTGGCTGCTCGACATTTGGGAAGAGAACCGCCGCTCGGTTCTCTTCATTACGCACAACATTGAGGAGGCGCTGCTGCTCTCGAGCCGCATTTACGTCTTCTCGAGCCGGCCGGCCGCGGTGCTGCACGCCATCGACGTGCCGTTTCCGCGCCCGCGGCGCGAGGAAGTGACGGAGGCTCCCGAGTTTCTGCAGCTGAAGCGTCAGCTGAGCGAATGGATGCGCGAGGAGCAGCGAAAAATGCAGGCTGCACAGCAAGGAGGTTCACGCCAATGAGTAGCAACCACAGCGAAGTAAACCCCGCAATAGGCCAAGAGATGGTCCTCGACCGGGCAGCAGCGGCATCCGCATCGCCGTCGGAGGCGAACCTGCCGCCGCTCGCGCCCTTGATCGATGCCCATATTCATCTCGATACTTATAAGGAGCACGAGACGCAGGCGCTGCTCGGGAGTCTGAAAGATGCAGGCGTCGCAGCCGTCATCGGCGTGTCCATGGATTGGGTATCGAGCCAAGCCAATCTGAGGCTTGCCCAGGCTTGGCCCGGGCAGGTCTATCCCGCCTTCGGCTTCCATCCCGAGCAGCCGCTCCCTGCTGACCGCGAGATCGACGCGCTCTTCGGCTGGATGGCGGAGCATGTGGATGACATGGTCGCCGTCGGCGAAGTCGGCCTGCCGTACTACTCGCGGCTGGAGGCTGCCGAAGCCGGACTTCCATGGGATAACGGGCCGTACGAGGCGCTGCTTGAGCGCTTCGTCCGTTTTGCCCGGGACCATAACAAGCCGATCGTGCTGCATGCCGTGTACGAGGATGCGGATATCGCCTGCGATCTGCTGGAAAAGCACGGCGTCTCCCGCGCCCATTTCCACTGGTTCAAAGGATCGGCGGACACCGTGCGGCGCATGGCGGATAGCGGATATTACGTCTCGTTTACGCCGGATATCGCCTATGAGGCGGAAATCCAGGAGCTCGCGCGACGGTATCCCGCCTCCCAGGTGATGACCGAGACCGACGGGCCTTGGCCGTTCGAAGGGCCGTTCGCCGGTCAGATGACCCATCCCAACATGACCGCAGAGGTGGCCTCGGTATGGAGCAGCATTTGTGGCGTCCCCCTGCCGGAAGCCAGGGCGCTGCTGCATGCCAATGCCTGCCGTTTTTACGGCCTTCCGCGCTAAATCAAAAAAGGGTCTGCCCGCTACGGACAGGCCTTTTTCTTTTCCCTCTCCAAATTCAATTTCACCTATCTTCGGGTGTTATCCGCCAACGAGTGCCTCTCCGGTTTCAAGCAGCGTCTTTAAGCCTGAAAGCACGATCGGAAATCCCCTTTCAACAATTTTTGCGGTTTCAGCGGCTTGGTCCAGTTCATCATGCACAACGGTGACGAGGGTTACGCCCATAAGGTCTTCATGTGAACCGATCTCCCACGTAATGCGTATCGGGGGCTCGTGTTTCGCCCCCGGAAACGCAACATACCGCCAACTCATCACGAGTTTACTCGGAGGATCAATGTCGAGAATGATTCCTTCCGCCCTCTTCTCTTCCCCGTTCCATAGTTCGAATGGGGACTCGATTTGCCAATCGGAACGGAAGGCGCAATGGTGCCAAAATTTTGACGTCTTGACCGGATCCGTAATCGCTTGCCAAACCTGCTCGGGGGTTGCCTTAATCGCGATCCGACTTACATGACGGGGGTAGTTTTCCATTTTCATTTCACGCTCCAGTTCAAAAAAATGTTTTGTTTCGCTTGACACGTTACTTTTTGGTAACATATGATGAGGGTATCATAAGTGACTTTATAGTCACATGATAGCGCAAATGGATTTGTTTGTCAGCCGGCGGCATGCAAATCGCATAAAAAATGAATGGGAGCTGATCTTCTATATGACTGAACAGATGATGAACACTCCACAACATGAGGTAGACCGCCTTGATGAGGCAGGGATTCCGCCTATGCAGCTGCATCACATTGGGTTTAAAACGGCAAGGTTTCTGGAGATGCGGGCGTTCTATCGCACCTTCCTCGGGGTCACACCGTCCCTGGAAGTGGAGGGTATCGGTGGTTTTTACACCTTCGATCTGGCTCACCATCGCCTGGTCCTCTTTCATGATCCCGCATGTATCGAACAGGTACCCGCAAGCGCGGGCATGCATCATGTAGCATTCATCTACAGCATTGACGATCTCATGCGGACGTACCAACGTCTGAAACACAAGGGGCTGCTGCCGTACATGGCGATGAACCATGGTCCAAATACGTCATTCTATTACCGCGATCCTGACAACAATGCCCTGGAACTCCAAGTCGACAACTACGGACCTGACTTGCTCAAGGGTCTGGAAGCCATGCGCGCGCTTCAGCAATGTTCCAATCCCGTCGAAGCACTCGGAGTCATGGTGAATCCGGAAACCTTTTTGAAAGCCTGGCAGGAGGGAGCAACACTCACGGAGTTACACGAACGTTCCTACGCGGGCGAATTTGCCGAAGGTACACCTTCGATCCCAATATAAAGGCTGAGTTGTCGGAGAAAAAAGTGCACTGTAAACACAGAGGAGGATAAAAGCAATGAGCAGCATTCAGAGTATTGTTGATCGCTTCGAGATCGAAGCGCTGCGCGGCGAGTTCACCGACTCGGTGATGATGCGCGACCCCGACCGTCTAGCGTCCTTGTTCACAGAGGATGGCGTGTGGCGGATTCCGGGTGCGGGCGTTGAACTTACCGGCCGGGAGCAGATTCGCGACGGAAGCAAGCGGCTGCAAAGCCAGTGGGACTTTTTCGTGCAAACCACACACCCGGGCACGATCCAGATCGATGGCGATGCCGCGGCCGGCCGTGCCTACATCTCTGAGCTCGCCCGCCTGCAAGACGGCAGGAGCGGACTGAACTACGCCGTGTACCATGACCGCTACCAGCGCACAGAGGACGGCTGGAAGTTCGCCGAGCGCGTCTACGAGGTCAGATACCTCGACACCACACCGCTTTCGGGATCGGCGCAAATCGAATCACATGAGTAGAAATCGATGTTCCCGGCGCCCCGCTGCGGGGCGCCAGCTTTTAAAGTGCAAGTATCCATTCGGGGCGGATTGGCTGATCAAGGGTTGAAGGTGATGCCTCGTCTTAATACAGCTTCTGCTTGTTTTCAATCCGCTTGGTATCCAGATTCAGTTCCTGATAATAGATCATGTTCTTGTCCACCTTGGTCACGTTGAAGATAACGCCGGTCTTCCGGGACGTTTCGGGACCCTTCACCACTGTGACGGTCTCAGCGAACACCTCGTCCGGATCCGGCACGGCTTTCAAGGAATCTACACTGATCTGGCTTCGGTACGTATTCGGATGCTTATCGAAATACTCCGTAGACCGAATCAGCCTGCCATCCTCGTCCCATCTGGGCTCGCCAAAGGTGTTCAGCACAGCGTAGGGCTTCAAATCTCCGGTATAGTAAAGCTCCGATTTATAGCGGTCGGGATTGCGGCTCGTTACCCGGGTGACGATAAAGTAAGGCCCGGTAGGGCTTAGGGATACGCTTGACTCCTTGGCGCTGTATGTATGCTTGATGACGAGCTTTTCCGTTTTCGCCTGATAGTCTCCGAAATAAACCTCGAAGCTGCTGCTGGCCGTCGATTTGATATATACGTATTTTTGGGTGAGCCGGGAATAGCTCAAGCTTTTCACCGTCCCCGTGTTCGTCAGGGCCTTCATCTGATCGGCAAAAGAGGCGTTACTCCCCTGAACCCCCTGCTCCGCTGGTCCAGCTGCCCCACCTGATGAATGACCATTCTCCGCATTGTCAGGCTTACCTGCCTCCTCACCGGCGCTGATGGGAGCGGGAGTCCTTCCAAGGCCGTCATTCAAGCCGCCCGGTTCCGTGCAACCCGCCAATGCCAGAAGCATACAGCATCCCGGCAGTACCATTTTGAATCTTGTCCGCATGTATGGCTGCTCCTTTTCCATAATAATCATTTCTATAATCTTTCAATCTGGGATAAGCGATTATAAGCATTATAGAGACCCCTGCTTGTCTATAAAAGAGTGGCTCCGTTACTTTTGGATGAAGGTTTTGTCACCATTCCTAAGTTATTTACCCAGGAAAAGGAAAATTGGCACAACAGACGCAATAAAAAAAAGAAACCTGCGCTTTTTAAACGCAAGCCTCTTTTTTATCATAATCGAGTTACGGCGGCTGCCGGTTTATTTTTTCATAAAGCCTTTGCCGCTCAAAAACTCCCGCATATGCAGCCGGATTGGCTCGGCCAAACGATCGGCCATAATCTGTGACCATGGCGTATCCCGCTTGCCGCCGGTCCGCTCGGACAGGTAGCGCTGCATCGTTTGGTCATATGCCTGCACCGGCTCCTGAATCCGCTCCTCCTGGTAACCGTTGCGGTGCAGAACCGCCTCCACCGGCAGACGCGGACGAATGCCCGGCTCCTGATCCGGCACACCCAGGCACATGCCGAATACCGGGTAGACAAGCTCCGGCAGGTTCAGCAGCTCGGACAATTCGGCGATCCGGTTACGGATGCCGCCGATATAGACGATGCCAAGCCCGAGCGATTCCGCGGCGACCGCCGCCGTCTGGGCCGCCAAGGCCGCATCGACCGTGGCCACGATAAAATTCTCCGTCGAATCCACGTACGACTCCCGGCCGGCCATGTGCCCGGCGGTGACCTGATCCAAACGGTGCAAATCCGCGCACCAGATCAGAAACACCGGGCATTCCTCGATATAGGCCTGATTGCCGGCTAATTCGGCCAGCTGCTTCTTCAGGACCGGGTCCGTGGCCGCGATAACGCTGTAGGCCTGAACATTGCTGGAAGTGGAAGCGCACTGTGCCGCAGAAATGATCTCGTTCAGCTGCTCCTCCGTGACCGGTTCATTCTTGAACTTGCGGATGGAGCGGTGGTTTTTTATTAAGGATATAACCTCGTTCATCAGTCATACATCTCCTAACGCGAGTGGTTATTGTCTAGCCGCCTCATGACTTGTACCGCACCTGCAATCGCGTGAATACAGGCAGACATGGACCCTTTTATTATAAACCAATCCTCGTCCTTTCAAAAAATTGATGCGCTGTGGCTTCCCCTGTTCTATTTTTCATAGAAATCCATTAGAGTGTATTTAGATAAATATCTAATTTCACTTATGCTAAATCAATTATTGTTTGTTAATCACGTTAACGATTTGAACCGCAACACTAACTGTCTATGCCAAGGAGGTCCCTTCATGAATCCGATTGCCACCAGCACCACCTTTTATCTCGTCCGGCACGGCGCCAAGGTCCGCGCCATAGGCGATGTCCCGCTTTCCCCCGAGGGAGTACTGGAAGCCCGTCAGACCGCCCGGCATTTAGGCCGGCTGCCCCTGGCCGCGATTGTGTCCAGCCCGCTCCGGCGGGCGGCGGACACGGCCGGATATATCGCTGAAGCGTCCGGCCTTCCCGTGCACACCGATGTGCGCCTGAGGGAGCGCGCCAACTGGGGCGACCTTCCCGGCCAAACCTTCGAAGCGTTTGTGCGCATGTGGGAACGATGCACGAACGACCGGGATTACGTCCCACCCGTTGGCGACTCCGCGCGGCAGGCCGGCGACCGGCTGTCATCGCTGCTGTTGGAGCAGGCTTTGCAGCATCCGGGCCAACATCTCGCCTTGGTCACCCACGGCGGACTGATCACGGATTTTCTGCTCAATGCCTTTCCCGAGAGCGAGCTGAACCGATGGCATCCCTCCTTTGTCTCCAGGCAGAGCGAGCTGGTGCCGGAGTGCTCGATCACGACCGTCCTGTCCGGCGGGCAAGGCGGGTTCGTTCTGGCCGGGTTCGCCTCCATCCAGCATCTTCAGAAGTAACCGGCAGCACAAAGCCCCGGCAGGGGGATTGTGGCAAAGCCCCTGCCAGGGCTCAGAGGGATCCGTCCATGAAGCGCATGGCGATCCGTTATCTGTTGAGCGAGTTCCACATCGAAACATGGCTTCATTACAGTGTAGCCATATCAATGACGAACCGGTACCGCACGTCGCTGCGAAGGACGCGTTCATAAGCCTCGTCGACTTGGCCGGCGCGGATCACCTCAATTTTAGGAGCAATGCCGTGCTCCGCTGAGAATTCAAGCATCTCCTGCGTTTCCCGAATGCCGCCTACGAGCGATCCGGCAATGCTGCGGCGGCCCATAATTAAGGAGAACACGTTGTACTGATCCGGCTTGCCCGGTGCACCGACATTAACAAGCGTACCGTCGACGCGAAGGAGCGATAGATACGCATCAACGTCAAGATTCGCGGATACGGTGTTCAGGATGAGATCGAAACGGCCGGCGAGCGTTTTGAACGTATCCGGATCTCTGGTGGAAAAGTAATGGTCTGCGCCGAAGCTCCGGGCTTCGTCTTTTTTACCCATGGAGCGGCTCAAAACCGTGACTTCCGCACCCAGGGCATGCGCATATTGGATCGCCAGGTGGCCGAGTCCGCCCATCCCCAAAATGGCTACTTTTTTGCCGGGACCAGCGTTCCAATGCTTCAATGGGGAATACGTGGTGATGCCGGCGCAGAGCAGCGGGCTTGCCTCGCTTAACTCCAGACCTTCCGGGATCCGGACTACGAATCTTTCCGTAACGACGATCTTTTGGCTGTACCCTCCATAGGTCGGATTGCCGTCATAGTCCAGCGAATTATAGGTCTGAACGACGCCCTTCGTGCAATACTGTTCTTCCCCCATGAGGCAGTATTCGCACGCCCCGCACGAGTCGACAAAGCAGCCCACGCCAACGCGGTCACCCACCGCAAATTGGGTTACTTCCGAACCTACGGCCGCTACGATGCCGGCGATTTCATGACCGGGAACCATCGGGAATATCCCTCCGCCCCACTCATCGTAGGCACTATGTATATCCGAATGGCAAATACCGCTGTAACGAATATCGATTAAAACGTCGTCCGGCCGCAGCTCTCTCCGCTCAATCGTTGTTTTTTCAAAAGGCTTTTTTGCGCCTGGGGCGCTGAGCACGCGTGTTTTACACATGTCTTATCACTACTCCTTTACTCATGGAATTGGATTGCTTTATTGGATTGCATGTTTAGCATAAATCTTAAAGTTCACTTTAAGTCAAGGGTGTTTTTCCATCACTTAAGAGACCACGATCCTTTGACATAAACACTTACTATTCCTGAGTTCTTTACGCAGATTTCGCTCAGCATCCTCTGTTTTTCATATTGTGTTCCGTTTTCTCCCACAACCTGCTACCTGCCCCATCGGCCTTCGATCCATCCAGCCGCTCATTTCAGTTACTTCTGAACACCACTTATGCTAAAGTTAACTTTAACAACAAATACAGAGGGGTGTATCCATGAACAGTATAAAAGAGGTCACGCAGATGACTGGAATATCGGCTTCCACGCTCCGGTACTATGAAAATGAAGGCTTGCTCCCTCATGTCAAACGCGATGAGAACGGAAAACGCCAATACGATGATGAGGACCTGGAATGGGTCCATTTCATTACCGCACTTCGGGCAACGGGCATGCCAATCGTGCAGATACAGAGATATGTCCAGTTGTATCAAGCGGGCGATTTCACCATTTCGGAACGTAAAGCGATGATGCTCCAGCATAAAAAAGATATTGAAAACAAAATAGCCGATCTCTACCATAATTTGGATAAAATCAATTATAAATTGGCGCTGTACGACGTGCTCGAAGCTCAAAGGAATCATGCGGACATTAAAATTTAACCGAACCGGGCCATATTGCCAGGCATCCGTCCTGTTCAGGGCAGCCGGGGGAGATAATTTACACGCAAAAAGCCCAAGGGGCCGGCGTTTATCCGGTTCCCTTGGGCGTATTTGATGTGCAGCATATGCAGTTAAACTAGCGACCGGCATAACCCTTGCCACCGCCGTTTAAGTCTAATCGGCGGCAGAGTCACAGCTTCACCCGCTGCAGGCGCAGCGCGTTCAGCACGACCGACACGGAGCTGAACGCCATCGCGGCGCCGGCCAGCCATGGCGCCAGGAAGCCCGCTGCGGCGATCGGGATGCCGACCGTGTTATAGGCGAGCGCCCAGAACAGGTTCTGCTTGATGTTGCCCATCGTCCGGCGGCTCATCAGAATCGCGTCGGCTATGGCGTTCAGGTCGCCCCGCATCAAGGTGACGTCGGCGGCCTCCATCGCCACGTCCGTCCCTGTACCGATCGCCATGCCGATATCGGCTGTGGCCAGGGCCGGGGCGTCGTTGATGCCGTCCCCGACCATCGCGACCTTGTGGCCGGCCTGCTGCAGCTTCTTCACTTCCTCGGCCTTGCCTTCCGGCAGCACCTCCGCCAGCACGCGGCGGATACCGGCTTGGGCCGCAATCGCCTGCGCCGTCCGCTCGTTGTCGCCTGTGATCATGACGACCTCGATGCCCATCTCCTGCAGGCGGGACACCGCCTCACGCGACGTCTCCTTGATCGTATCGGCGACGGCTACGAGCCCGGCATATCTGCCGTCCACCGCCACCAGCATCGCCGTCTTCCCAGCCTCCTCCAGCCGATTCATGACAGGAATGGCGCTGTCCAGCGCTACTCCTCGTTCGGCCATCAGCTTCCGGGTGCCGATCAGCACGAAGCGGCCGTCGACCCGGGCGGAGACGCCGTAGCCCGGCAGATTGGCAAAATCCTTCGCTTCCGGCAGCGGCAGCCCTTTACTCCGCTCCTGCGCGCCCGCCACGATGGCTTCCGCCAGCGGATGCTCGGAATGCTTCTCAACCGCGGCAGTCATCCGCAGCAGCGACTGCTCGGTCATGAGCAGCGCGGGCACCACGTCCGTCAGCTGCGGCTTGCCGCTCGTCACGGTGCCGGTTTTGTCCAGCACCACCACCTGGACGTCCTGCGCCGACTCCAGATGCTCCCCGCCCTTAAACAGGATGCCGAACTCCGCGGCCCGGCCGGAGCCGGCCATGATGGAGGTCGGCGTCGCCAGCCCGAGCGCGCACGGGCAGGCGATGACGAGCACCGCGATGGCCTTCTCCAAGGCAGGGGCAAAGTGGCCCGGGTCCACAAGGAAATACCAGGCCAGCCCGGTTACAATCGCTATGCCAACCACGATCGGTACGAAGATGCCAGAAATGACGTCGGCGATCCGCTGGATCGGTGCCTTGGAGCCCTGCGCCTCCTCCACCACCTTGATGATCTGGGCCAGCGCCGTCTCGCTGCCGACCTTCGTCGCCCGGATGCGCAGCACGCCGTTCTTGTTCAGCGTGGCGCCCACTACGTTGTCCCCGGCCCGTTTCTCGACCGGGAGGCTTTCGCCGGTCAGCATCGACTCATCTACAGAGGACGATCCTTCGAGTACCCGCCCGTCCACCGGGATCTTCTCCCCGGGACGGACGATCACGGTATCGCCGGCGGCCACGTCCGCTACCGGGATGCTGACCTCCTTCCCGTCCCTCAGAACGAGCGCCGTTTTGGCCTGCAGCCCCATCAAGCTTTTGATCGCCTCCGAGGACCGGCCTTTGGCCAGCGCCTCAAACCATTTGCCCACCAGAATCAGCGTAATCAGAATGCTGCTCGTCTCATAATACATCTCCACCGAATGGTTCATCCCCATCACCGCGGAGGCAATCGTCAGATACAGGCTGTAAAAATAAGCGGCCGATGTACCCAGAGCGACCAGCACGTCCATGTTGGCGCTCCAATTGCGCAGCGCTTTATAGGCTCCGACATAGAACTGCCCGCCGATGATGAACTGTACCGGCGTAGCCACAATCAGCTGGAACCAAGGGTTCATGAACAGCGAGGGCACCGGGATCCATGCCGTAAAGGAAAAGTGGCCAACCATCGCCCATAGAAGCGGCAGGGAGAGAATGGCCGACATCATCCACTTCCACCGCTTGTGCTGGATCTCTCGACGGCGGAGCTCGGCGGTATCCTTGGCTTCCTGCTTCGGAATCGCCTTGTACCCGAGCTGCTCCACCTTATGCATCATGTCCTGCACGGTCACCGTCCCCGGCATATATTCCACCCGGGCCGTTTCCAGCGCCAGATTGACATTCGCCTCCGTCACGCCGGACAACCGGCCGAGCCCCTTCTCGATCCGGGTCGCGCAGGCCGCGCAGGTCATTCCCGTAATGTCAAAATCCATCGTTTCCTTCATCGTGCCATAACCGAGCGATACGATTTTGTCTTCCAGCTGCTTCAGATTTGTCTGCTTCGGATCATAGGTGACGGAGGCCTTCTCCAATGCCAGGTTCACGTTCGCCCGGCTGACGCCCTCCATCCGGCCTAACCCCTTCTCGATCCGGGCTGCGCAGGCCGCACAGGTCATTCCCGTAATGGGCAGGGTCGTATGCTTCTCCGATTGATCCGGCGTATGCTGTTCCATAGCCGCGTCCTCTCCTTTCCCCAAGTCTATGGCATACCCCAGCGGGGTATAAACTAGAGTCAAAAAAGGCAGCGCCCGCAAATCACGTAAATTCGCATCGCTGCCTGGTATAAAGCGGAGGACATCCTCGCCTCCGCCATCTTCTGAAACTCGTATTCGAGGCGTAACATCCGCCTGATCTAATGTTTAGACAACATCGTAGCCTTGATCCTCAATCGCCGCCTTAATGGTGTCCAGGCTTACTTTGTTCTCGTCGTAGTCTACAGTCACCGTATTGGACGGCAAGTCAACCTTGCCTGCTGCGCCGGCATTCTTCACCGCGCCTTCTACCGCATTGACGCAGTGGTTGCACGACATGCCCTGTACGTTAAGCGTAACTTGTTTCATCATATATTCCTCCTTAAGTTGGATAATCCCTGCTTCTCATGCAGGTATTATTTCATTAATTTCTTCACCGTAACCAGCAGTTCGTCAATCACTTCATGGTCCCCGGCTTCGATCCGCTCGACCACGCAGCTCTTCATATGACCCTCCAGGAGCAGCTTGCCTACGCCGTTCAGGGCCGATTGGATCGCCGCGATCTGGTTCAGCACATCATCGCAATAGGTATCCTTCTCAATCAGGCCTTTCACGCCGCGGATCTGTCCTTCAATACGGTTCAAACGGGTAGTCAAATTGTTCTTGGTTTGTTCCGAATGGTGGCTGTGCCGCTCGCTGCATCCCCCTTCGCAGGAGCTGTCAGGACCGGCAGCGGAGAACAGGGCATCGCCCGTCATTCCTTCGACCTTCATTTCGACCTTCGCCATAAGGACACCTCCTATGCCGCTTTGATACCATCATTATACGATACCCCCCAATAGTATGCAAGCACAGAACCTTCATATGATGATTCGTTTTCCATTCCGCCTTGAAAATTAAAGGAATTAAGATTTAATAAGGCGAAATAAACATCTGATTCGAATATCCATTTTTTTGCTGCAGGGAGATAAATCTTATGTTCAAAAAACGTCTTATTACGCAGCAGCAAATTCCCGGGTTGGTCGGCACGATGGTGTTTTGCCTGCTTGGCACCCTTCTGTTCCTGCTCCACATGCGCAGCCTGTCCCTCGCATATACTTCGGCGGACTGGTTTCTTCTCGGCTCCATGCTTGCCGCGTCGCTGGTCCTGTATATGTATACCTTCCAGGTTCCCCCGGACGGGAGCAAGCAGTCGATGGACTCGGTCGTGTATCTGGCGTGCATCTTTACTTATGGGAGCGCGGCTTCTCTGGTCATGCTGCTGGTCAGCGCGGTCATCTTCGCCTTCATCGAACGGAAATTGGCATGGTGGAAGCACCTTCTCAACTTCTCCATCTATTCCATCATGATTTCCGGTGCAGGCGGCATGTTTCATCTGATGGGCGGCCGTCTGGGCTACCTTCAGAACGTTCATTTGCCGGCATACGTCGGCGCCCTCGTTGCTTATTTTATACTGAACCTGATAAGTATCAGCTTGTACTACTGCTTGATGTACCGCAACCGGGACAACCTGTACGCCCTGCTGAAGGGGTTGCTGCGGGAATCCATGCTTGTCTACTTATGCATCCTGATCCTCTCTCTCGTGCTCACGATCATGGTCGTTCATAACGGCGTGACGGGACTAGGGCTGTTTCTCGGCATCAGCCTGCTGCTGTCCCACCTGTTCCGGATGCAGTTCGGCATGTATCAGCAGGTGCAGGAGCGCGCCAATACGGATCAGCGGACGGGATTGTACAATCACACCTACTTCGAGCAAATTCTCGACGTGCAGCTGCAGCAGGCGAGAAATACCGGCAAGCCGCTGTCCCTGGCCATGGTCGATATCGACGATTTCAAAAAGTACAACGACCAC
Organism: Paenibacillus sp. OAE614; assembly: GCF_040546645.1. Taxonomy (NCBI): domain Bacteria; kingdom Bacillati; phylum Bacillota; class Bacilli; order Caryophanales; family Paenibacillaceae; genus Paenibacillus; species Paenibacillus sp. OAE614. The sequence continues at coordinate 6,419,992 of NZ_JBEPOD010000001.1, forward strand.
TTCGGTCATCTGAAGGGCGACCGGCTGCTGGGCCTCATGGGCCAAATTTTAAAAGAAGAATCGGAAACGGCCGGCATTTCCGCCTCCCGGTACGGCGGTGAGGAGTTTTCCCTGCTGATGCCCGGTTACGATACGCAGCAAGCCCTCGAGTTTATCAACCGTCTGCGCAAACGGATCAACGATACCCCTTACGAAGGCGTAGAAATTTTTCCGCATGGATGCTTGTCCTTCTCAGCCGGCATTTCCGGATACAAGCCCGACATTCACGACAAATCGCTATTGGTGGATCAGGCGGACCAGGCCCTCTACGGTGCCAAAAAACAGGGTAAAAACACCGTACAAATCTTTGGGGAATCCCAGCCTGTTCAGGATGAGCAGGACATCGCCCAGGACGTCAAAAACATCGAGCAGCTGCTCAGCCTGTTTCTGTACAAGGATATCGATACGTTCAAGCATTCCAAGCGGGTGTTTCGCTACGCCATGGATATGAGCAAAGTACTCGGGCTGGACCCGGTCAGCCGGAAGCAGTTCGTGCTCGGGGCACTCATCCACGATATCGGCAAGCTCGAAATACCGCGCGACATTATCCGGAAGCAGGGCAAGCTGAGCCCTTCGGAATGGGAAACGGTGAAAAAGCATGTCGTTTGGGGCAAGGAAATCGCGCTCATTCAGGAGCAGTTCAAAGCGCTGGTGCCCTATATCGAGCTGCATCATGAACGGTACGACGGCAAGGGATATCCGCATGGGTATCAGAGGGAGGAAATCCCCCTGCTGTGCCGGATGCTCACCGTGATCGATTCCTTTGACGCCATGACCTCGGAGCGCCCATACCAGAACACCAAATCGGTCGAAGATGCAATCCGCGAGCTGCGCGCCTGTGCCGGAACCCAGTTTGACCCGGACCTGATCGAGCTGTTCATCCGGTATATCGAAGCCAGACAGAAGGGCAAAGCCCTCCCTGCTGCGGATGTGAACCTTCTCTATGCGGGTTCGCCAACAACGTCTTGATTTCACACGTATTCTATTTATATGAACGAAAAACCCGGCGCATGTCTGCGAGCATGATCCGGGTTTCTTCAACTTGATTTAATTGCTTTCTTAATCTAAAAAGATACCCTTGCGGGTACCCTTTTTCTGTCCGTCCGGATAAGCCAAGCCGGCTTACCCGCGCTCAGTGTTTAACTCGTATGATGTTTGGTGTAATTCCTTAATCATGTGCTGCAGGAACATGTTCTGTTGACGGCTGATTCCGTACTGGTTATCTTTGATGATCAATTGTTGAATCCGTTTCTTCAGCAGCTCACTCCGACGTTCCAATACAGCCAAACTCATGAATAACATCACTCCTGATTTCAATTTTTTCGTTCATTGGGAACTCCCTTTTTATTATATCGAGACCTGAAACTTATTGAAAATGTGCTGAAAATGGCTGATCCCGGCCCTCGCGGGCTGAACCGCGATGACCGGGGCTCAGAGCCCCCAGCCGGAGAAATCCTGCCGTATCCTCCGGTATCCGGCAAGTCAGCCGCCAAATATCCCATTTCATGGAAAAATTTAGCTTCCGAAAGAGAAGAATCGCCTAGATCCATCCAGCTTCATGGCGAAAGTTCACGAAATCGATGAATCCTGTGGTAGGCTATAGCCCATTAGGGTCATTTTCATCTCGGGACGATGGCTATACAATTACCAATGTGTCGGCCGCAAGCGGCGGTAACGGCACCGAATTCAAAGTAGGTGAATCCTTGATATGTTCAAACGTAATATGAAACCGCTATGGGTGTGGATGCTGGTGATCTTCATCGGAGTGCTCATTCATCCTGCCTCCAGTTCGGCCCATGCCTATCTGACCAAGTCCAGCCCGTCCGATAATGAAGTGATGACGCAGGCGCCAGCCAAAGTGACGCTTCAGTTCAACGAGGCGCTGCAGCCGGCCTTTCACTCCATCATCGTGATGAATTCGTCCGGAGCAGAGGTTAACCAGGGCAACAGCAGAGTTCCGGCCGGACAGCCGGCTGTCCTGGAAGTCGACCTGAAGACCGGTCTTCCGGACGGTATTTATACAGTTCAGTGGAAAGCCGTGTCCGGCGACGGCCATCCGGTGAACGGAACGTTTCCGTTCCAAATCGGCACAAGCAGCCAGGGTACGGCCAGCCACATTGTGTACGCTGGTTATACGCCGGGCCCCGATCTAATCCTGATCCGCTGGGTCTTTTATGTAAGCTTGGCTTTTCTGCTTGGCGTTTTATGCTTTTATCTATATTTGCTGCCTGCGGGCGGAGGATCCCGGCATCCGGTGTTATCTCCTCGGAGCCGTAAGCTTCTGGGCATATCCTATGCCGCTCTGATCCTCGGTGTGCTCCTGAGCCTGCCGATGCAAACGGCGATCGAAGCCGGAGTCGGCTGGGGCGAGGTGTGGAACGCGGAGCTCCTCGGCAAAATGCTGCGCATTACGAGCTTCGGCCACATTTGGCTGGTGCAGGTGATCCTTGTACTGCTCCTGGGCGCGCTGCTCTACGCCGCAACCCAGAGCACCGAGCAAAAAGGGCTCCGTGCGTTGTATGCGGGCACGCTGCTCACCGGCGTGGGGCTGCTGCTGTCCAAGGCATTCATTGGGCACGCCGCTTCGGCCGAATCGATATGGATGCCGGTATTTATGGATTTCCTTCATCTCGTGTCAGTTTCCATCTGGCTCGGCTGCCTGCTCGCACTCGGCTTGATTCTGCCTAGGGAGGCATCGCTGCCGGAAGAACCGGATCTTCGTAAAAAGAGTTACTTCGCGGTCATCGAGCGCTTCTCTCTATGGGGCACCACCTTGGTGGCGGCTGTGCTGATCAGCGGCGTGTACGCCTCGCTGACGTATGTACCGACCTGGTATTCGCTCCTTCACACCGCCTACGGACGCATCCTGCTGCTGAAATGCGTGCTGCTGCTGGTGATGCTCGGCTTCGCCGCCGTGCACCTCATCCGCGGGCAGCGCCGCAGCAAACCGCTTGGCGCCGGCGTATGGATCGAGTTCGCGGCCGGCATTGCGGCCTTGGTGCTCGCCGCCGCCCTCTCGAACCTGCCCCCGGCATCCTCCAATCCGGGGCCGGTGAATGTGCAGCAGACGCTGGATAACCGCACCGTCGTCACGCTGCAGATCAGCCCGAATATCGCGGGCGAGAATACCTTCGAGGTAGGCGTGAAGGATGCCAGCGGCAAGCCAGTGCAGGGCATTCAGCAGATCAAGCTGACGCTGACCTCGCTGGACATGGATATGGGCAAATACGAAATCGAAATTCCCGGCGCCGACAAGACGTATAAAGCCCAGGACCTGATCAGCATGGCAGGCCGCTGGAACGTCCATGTCCATATTTTGACCAAGTCCCTCGACGCTTGGGATACCGACTTCCAGATTACCGTAGGAAGCAGTTGAAGCATGCGGGGCAAATGATATCGGCCTCATCACCAAATACAATATAAAGGGGTATTGAGCATGAAAAAATTGTTGGGCAAACGCATCCCGTTCTTGATCACGGCAGCCGCCGGCCTGCTTCTGTTTTCCGGCATCGCCAGCGCCCATGTGACGGTCAAGCCGGCCACATCGGCTCCGGGAGCCTGGGAAACGTACACGATCAAGATTCCGTCTGAGAAAGAAGTCGCCACTACCAAGGTAACGTTAAAAGTGCCGGAGAACGTGGACCTTAAACAGTACCAGCCGGTGCCGGAGTGGAAAGTCACGACCGAAAAGGATGCCTCGGGTAAAATCAAAACCATTACGTGGAGCGCTACCGGGGCCGGCATTAATGCCGGAGAATTCCAGCAGTTTAACTTCGTTGCGCAGAACCCGGACCAGGATGCCGATGTCGCCTGGGACGCCTACCAATATTACAAAGACGGCAGCATCGTGGAATGGACGGGTGACGAAGGCGCGGATTCACCGCACTCCATCACCAAAATCACTGCCACGGAATCCACGGAGCCTGCCGATCACGGCCATGACGACACAGCCTCCACGGATAACGGAGCCGAGACCGACACGTCCGCTCAGGACCAGGCTGCCGCATCGACTTCTGCCCCGACCGCAGCGGATTCCGGAAGCAACGGCGTTCAGACCGCGACACTGGTCGCTTCGATTGCCGCCCTGCTGCTGTCCATCGTGTCCTTGATCACTTCGTTTACAAAAAGACGGCAATAAATGACCAGTAAAAACGGTTGATCAGAGGAGCTGTCCATGACAGCTCGACAAAGTGATGTTAAAAACAAAAAGAAGCTGCCCCGCATCAAAGCGGAGCAGCTTCTTTTTCGTTACCGGCAGGCGGGTATCAAGCGTTGCCGCCTGGGCACCCTATATGCTAATTCCTATTTCTTACCACTGTGTTCGAGGATCATATCCACGAACAAATCGATTTGGCCCATAATAGCAATCGGATCATAGCGGTAGAACGTGTCAAAGTCGTTATAGAAGATGCGGTTGTTCTTCGCGGCCGCCAGGCTGTTCCATACCGGGGAAGCCTTTAGTTCCTTCAGCTTGTCGCCTTTCTTCTCCGGATCGTAGGTCGTCAGGAACATGTAATCCGCCGCATACTCGGGCAGGAGTTCCATGGACAGCTGCAGCGTCTGGTTTTCCTTGCTGTTCTTCGCAGGACGTTTCAGCTGAAGTGCATTGTACAGCACCTGGCCGCCGCGGCCGGCATTGTCGCCGAACGTCCACAGCTCGCCCTTGTCCGTCAACTCGTAGATGCCGAAGGTGGCGTTCTCGTCCACAACGCCTTTGAGCTTCTCACGGGCAGCTGCTGCTTTTTCGTCGAACGCTTTGATGAATTCCTCCGCCTTTTCCTTTTCGCCGGCAATGTCGCCGAACAGGCGCACCGTATCGTCAACGTTAGTTGCTGTGCCGTAAGGAATGTAGATGGTCGGTGCGATTTTGGACAACGCCTCATAATTGTCGTCATACATGACGACGATCAGGTCGGGCTTGAGCGAGAGCGCCTTCTCGGTATTGATTGGATAGCCTACATCCTCTACTCCGTTCAGCTTATCCTTCAGGAACGGGTTTTGGAAAATGCTCGGTTCCGCGCCCACCACAGGGGCGCCAACGGACAGCAGCTCGCCGCCATAATAATCGGTTACGATGCGCTGCGGCTTTACGGGAATCTCCACGTCGCCTTTTTCTGTCTTGTACGTACGCGTTCCTCCGTCCGACGCCGTTTTCTTCGAATCCGATGCGGCTGTCTCCTTGCCTGAAGTTTCGGCTGCCGTCCCGCCGGATGCCGCTGACCCGCTGCCGCCGTTATTGCCGCCGCAGGCCGTCACCAGCATGGAGAGCATGACCACCAGGATCATGACCGTAAACGATGATTTGGACCTTGTAAACATAATAACCCCCCATAGGTATGTAATACGTCAGTAATGATAATCATTATCAATTGAAAACTTATCAGCTCGCCGGTCCCTTGTCAATCTTTATTTTCTTGCCGGGAATTAGGACCGCCCGCAGATTTACCCGATATCTGTAAGGTTTCACCCAGGCACTTCCTAATTGAGAATGGCCTTCTTCCAGTGCATTGCAGAACCAACGCTCAATTGTGCCAGATTTATGCCGATTTCATATTTCTCATTGCCAAGAGGCCTGCTGTTCATATAAAATGAGTAATTGATAATGAAGTGAGAATGAGAATCAATTTCATGGAAATAGGTGACAATATATGAATCAGCAGGCAGCAGCGAATATGACCCCGGACTCCAAGGAACGCCTCCGTTCCCGTCCGAAGACCGCCAGCCTGATCCTTATCGGCGGCCTTGCCGCGCTCGTTCTGAGCATGGGATTATCGATCTCCTTCGGAGCGGCCAATATCCGGCTGTCTGAAGTATGGTCGGCCGTATTCAATTTCCATGCGGATGTGGTCAATCATCAAATTATTCGGGATTTGCGCCTGCCGCGGGTCCTTGCCAGCGCGATGATTGGTGCAAGCTTTGCGGTAGCCGGCGCATTGATGCAGGGGATGACCCGCAATCCGCTCGCTGACTCGGGACTCCTTGGCATTAATGCGGGTGCAGGCTTCGCCCTTGCGCTATGCTTTGCCTTCTTCCCCGGTCTGTCCTTTATGTACCTGATCCTGTACGCCTTTCTCGGCGCGGGGGTCGGTGCCGGACTCGTCTACGGCGTCGGATCGCTCGCCCCGGGAGGGCTTACCCCGGTACGCCTCGTTCTGGCAGGTGCGGCGCTCAGCTTGCTGCTGACCGCGCTCAGCGAAGGCGTGGCGCTGTACTTTCACATCGGCCAGGACCTGGCCTTCTGGTATGCCGGCGGCGTAGCCGGCACGAAGTGGGTGCAGCTCAAGATCATGTTCCCATGGATCGCCGGCGCCCTGATCGGCTCGCTGCTCATTTCGCGGTCGATCACGATGCTGAGTCTCGGCGATGAAGTCGCCAAGGGGCTCGGGCAGCGCACCGCCCTAATCAAGCTGGCCGCCGTGCTCATCGTGCTCGTCCTGGCGGGTTCCTCGGTAGCGGTGGTTGGATCGGTGGGCTTCATCGGGCTCATTATCCCGCATGTCACCCGCTATCTCGTCGGTGTTGATTACCGCTGGATCGTCCCTTGCTCGGCGGTACTGGGCAGCCTGCTGGCGGTCCTCGCCGACTTGGCGGCAAGAATGATCAATCCGCCGCATGAAACCCCGATCGGAGCGATCATCTCGCTGATCGGCGTTCCGTTCTTCCTCTATCTTGCACGAAGAGAGGTAGGGGATCTGTAATGTCCGAACGACAAGCGGTTTCTACTTACGAACAGCGGAGAAAGCTTCGCGGCATGACCGTCATGCTAATTCTCGCGCTGCTCATTATTGCAGTCTTTATTATCAGCATGAACACCGGCTACATACGGTTAAGCCCGCTCGACCTGATTCGGACGCTGTTCGGGCAGGGATCGGATCAGGAGAACCTGATTCTCTTCGAATTCCGGCTCCCGCGGATCGTCATTTCGGTGCTGATCGGCGCGGGACTGGCGGTGTCCGGAGCGGTCATGCAGGGGATTTTCCGCAATCCGCTGGCCGACCCCGGCATCCTCGGCATCAACTCGGGGGCGGGGCTGATGGTCATGCTGCTCGTCTCGTTCTATCCGACGACGCAGGCAATGCCGGTATTCCTGCTCCCTCTCTTAGCCTTTGTGGGCGCGGGATTGACGGCTGCACTGATTTACTCCCTGTCCTACACGCGGAACAAGGGAATCCGCCCGATCCGGCTGATGCTGACAGGCATCGCCGTCGCCGCCGGCATTCAGGCGGCCATGATCGTGCTGACGCTCCGGCTGAAGCCCGAGCAGTATCAATTCGTTGCGACATGGCTCGCGGGGAGCATCTGGGGAACGAACTGGAAGTTTGTCCTCTCCCTCCTCCCCTGGATCGTCGTCCTGGTGCCGTACATTATTTATCGGGCACGTGTGATGAACGTGCTGCAGATGGGAGAGCAGATGGCGACCAGCCTTGGCGAAAATGTACGCAAAGAGCAGTTCCGCCTACTCGCCGCTGCCGTCGCCCTTGCTGCGGCAAGCGTAGCCGTCAGCGGCGGGATCGCCTTCGTCGGGCTCGTCGGTCCGCATTTGGCCAGACGCCTCGTCGGTCCGAAGCATCAGATGCTGCTGCCGGTCTCGGCGCTCATCGGGGCGCTGCTCGTTATCGCGGCCGACACGATCGGCCGCTGGATTCTGCAGCCTTCCGGCGTACCGACAGGAATTGTAGTCGCCGTCATCGGCGCACCTTATTTTCTGTATCTGCTCGCCAAAGCGAAAAGTTAAATGCCAGTGCTTGATATAGATCATATTTTCCGACTTTTGAATCGGATCATACCTGAATGGACTTGGAGGGAAAACCATGAGTGAATCATTGGAGCTGTACGACGTAACCATCATCGGGGGTGGCCCTGCCGGCATGTATGCGGCTTTTTACAGCGGGATGCGCGACCTGAAGACCAAGCTGATCGAAGCGAAGGACGAACTGGGCGGACGGATGCTGATTTATCCGGAGAAGATGATCTGGGACGTCGGCGGTACGGGACCGATCCTATGCCGCAACCTGATCGAGCAGTTGAAGCAGCAGGCGCTGACTTTTGATCCGACCGTCGTACTGGGTCAGCAGATCGTCGGCCAGGAGCGCCTGGAAGACGGCACTATTCTGCTTACTTCCTCAACCGGAGAAAAGCACTGGACCCGCACGGTCATCATGGCGATCGGTTACGGCATCCTGGAGATGGCGAAGCTCGACATCGAAGGTGCCGACAGGTTCGAAGTGAGCAACCTTCACTATACGGTGCAGGAGCTCGAGCCCTTCCGCGGCAAGCGCGTGCTCATATCCGGCGGCGGCGATTCCGCCGTGGACTGGGCCAATGAGCTCGAGCCGATCGCAGCCAGCGTCTGTGTAGTACATCGGCGCGAGCAGTTTGGCGGCCACGAGCGCAACGTGGTTCGCATGAAGCAGTCCTCCGTTCAGATCCATGTTCCCTATACCGTCCGCCAGCTGCACAGCAGCGACGGGTGCGCGATCAACCAGGTTTCGATCTGCCATGAAGAGAGCGGCGATACCCTTCGCGTGGACGTTGATGCGGTCATCGTCAACCACGGCATGCGGTATAACTTTGGGGCGATCCGCGACTGGGGTATCGATATGGGCGAATGGACGGCGAACGTCAGCGACAAGCTGGAAACGAATGTGCCGGGAATTTTTGCCGCAGGAGACTTTGTGGACTACAGCAGCAAAGTGAGACTGATCGCAGGCACATTCACCGATGCTGTGCTTGCCACGAACAGCGCCAAGCTCTACATGGATCCCGAAGCGCCCAAGGTTGCTTATGTTTCTTCGCACAATGAACGGTTCAAGGAGAAAAACCGGGCCCTTGGCGTCATCGATGAAGATCATTAACACCGGGTACCGGCCAGGAACGACCGTCTAGGATTCAGGCCATGAACCATTAACAGGATAAATTAACCGAACCAGAACCTTCAATGGGGATAACTTCGATCCGCATCCCATAGAAAAAAGGCCTGCATGATCGTGCAGACCTTTTTGCCGTTTATATCGGATTATTCTATGATTTCACACGGGTTCATTGCTTAGGAGTCGATCTTGACGCCCTTCTTGGCCGATTTCTGATCGGCACTCGAATTGTTCAGAACAGGAAGCATTTTCGTATCCCGCACCATCGGGGAATTACACAACCTGCAGGTCGGCTCATGCTCAAAGGCGAAATTATCGCGCATCCACCCTTTGCACCCTTCCTTCGTACAGGACCAGATCGCTGTATTTTCCTCAGGTATTTCCTCCATCGACTTTTTGCGGTAGTTCATGCTCAGTCCCCCTTTTATGAAGTATAAAACCAAACTGTATAAACGGACGCCCTGCAGCAGTCAACCTCCGCCAAGAACGGATCTTGGACAAGCCTGCTTGGTCTATATGAAAAAACTGCCCTTAACGAATCTGTTAAGGGCAGCCGCTTGTTGATGTTACAGTTTCACTACGTTCTCAGCTTGTGGTCCACGGTTGCCTTCAACCACGTTGAATTGGACGCGTTGTCCTTCGTCCAACGTTTTGAAACCATCACCAGTGATTGCACTGTAGTGTACGAAAACATCGTTTCCGCCTTCAACTTCGATGAATCCGAAGCCTTTATCGGCGTTAAACCATTTAACTGTACCTGTTTGCATGGGGCTGTACCTCCAAAATTGAAATTTAATATGATCCTTCTTTTAAATAAAGCTAAAAAAAATTCACACATTGAAAAAAGTTCCATCGTAAACATGATACCCTTTTCAATATGTGAATTGGTTTCAAATTTTAGAACTGAATACAGTGTACCACGGAAATCACCAAAATGCAAGGATTTGGGAAATGTTGATATGCCATGCCAAGATATGACTTCGAGCTGACGGCATTTGGGCAGGTTAATCATTTTATCCGGCTTACAGCAATATAGTGTTACGAGCACGTCGGGCCGACATGCTCCTTAAAGAGGTTGTTCAAAAAGTCCGCTTTTGATCACGAAGTAAATCGGGAAGCTGATTCGGCATCGAATCTTGAATTCAGCCGGGCCTTCCGGTGCTCACGTACCCACTACGTACGCTCTGCTCCTCAGTCCCTTGCTTTATTCAATCTTCTCGGTGCTGAAAACCGAACTTTTTGAACACGCACTTAAAGGTTACATAGGAAGGGAGGTATATTTCTGATCGAATTCAAGAACGTCAGTAAATTTTACGGCAGCTTCCATGTCCTCCAGAATATCGACCTTCGGATCGAAGAGGGCGAAGTGGTCGTGATCATCGGACCGTCCGGTTCCGGCAAGAGCACTCTGCTCCGCTGTATCAATCGGCTGGAAAAAATCTCGTCGGGCGAGCTCTACGTAAACGGAACGGCGCTGCATGACAAAAAGATCGACATTAACCGGTTCCGCCGCGAGATCGGCATCGTCTTTCAGCATTTTAATCTGTATCCCCATAAAACGGTGATCGACAACATTGTGCTTGCACCGGTCAAGGTGCTTGGCCTCTCCAAAGAAGAAGCGGCCGAGCGTGCGACCTCTTATCTGTCCCGCGTCGGCATTGCGGATAAGGCATCCAGCTACCCTTCCCAGCTCTCGGGGGGACAGCAGCAGCGGGTCGCGATCGCCCGGGGCCTGGCCATGCATCCGAAGATCATGCTGTTCGACGAGCCCACATCAGCTCTCGATCCCGAAATGATCGGCGAAGTGCTGGACGTAATGCGCTCTCTCGCCTACGACGGGATGACGATGGTCATCGTTACGCATGAGATGGGATTCGCCCGCGAGGTTGCCGACCGTGTCGTTTTTATGGACAACGGTCAGATCATCGAGGAAGGCCCGGCGGCAAGCTTCTTTGACCATCCGCGGGAAGAGCGCGCGCGGACGTTTCTCAGCCGGCTGATTCATCATTAAATTCAGTGAAAGCATATGGAAAGGGGTTATTGAATTCATGAAAAAACCTTTGAGGTGGAGTGTTGCGTTTGTCCTGTTGGCGATGTGCCTGGTGTTCACGGCCTGCGGAGGCTCGAAGAGCGAGCCCACGGCCGCAACCGGCGGCGGGTCGACCGACACGACCGCAAGCGGGAACAAGGACGACGGCGGGGACACGGCCGCCAAGGGCGGTACGCTGGAAGCGATCAAGGCCCGCGGCAAGCTTATCGCCGGCGTGAAATACGACACCAAGCTGTTCGGGCTGAAGGACCCGACTTCCGGCAAGGTGGAAGGCTTTGACATCGACATCGCCAAGGCGCTGGCCAAAAAAATACTCGGCGATGAAACCAAAATCGAGCTGAAGGAAGTAACGTCCAAAACCCGCATTCCGCTGCTGCAGAACGGGGACATCGACCTCATCGTCGCCACGATGACCATCACCGAGGAGCGCAAGCAGCAGGTCGATTTCAGCGACGTCTATTTTAAAGCGGGTCAATCCCTGCTCGTGAAGAAAGGCAGCGCCATTCAAGGCCTGGAGGACTTGAAGAAAGGCGTGAAGGTGCTGACCGTCAAAGGCTCCACCTCGGCTAAAAACATCCGCGAAAAGGCGCCGGACGCCACCGTGCTGGAGTTTGAAAACTATCAGGACGCATTTACCGCGCTGAAAGCCGGCCAAGGGGAAGCCCTGACGACCGACAACGCCATCCTGCTCGGCATGCAAAAGCAGGATCCGAACTACGTGCTGGTCGGCGGCACCTTCACCGACGAACCTTACGGAATCGCCATCAAAAAAGGCGACGCCGAGTTTGTGAAAACCGTCAACGATCTGCTCAAGGAAATGAAGGACAGCGGCGAATACGACAAGCTGTATGAGCAGTGGATGGGTGTCAAACCCGAGTAGGGCCTTGGCTTCGATGCCTTTCCCGGCACGCTGCGGGGAGCCCTGAAAACCTTTAAGAAAGGACGAAGGCCATGCCGGGCAAATTTGACATTCACGTCTTGTTTAACCACTGGGACCGCTTTGCCGAAGGCTTTATCCACACGATTGAAGCCAGCGTCCTCGCCTTGATCGGGAGCTTCGTGCTCGGCGTTATCATCGCCGTGATGCGGATCTCCCCGATCCGGGTCCTGAATGTGATCGGAACGGTGTATGTTGAGTTTATCCGCAACATCCCGCTCCTGCTCGTCGTGTTTTTCTTTTTCCTGGGAATCCCGTCGCTCGGACTGCCGCTGGACGGCTTTACCTCGGGGACGCTCGGGCTGATGGTCTACACCGCCTCTTTCATCGCGGAAGCCATCCGTGCCGGCATCCAGTCCGTACCGGCCGGCCAGACCGAGGCCGCCCGCGCGACGGGACTGTCGTACATCCAGACGATGCTTCATATCGTGCTGCCCCAGGCGATCAAGATTGTGCTGCCGGCTATCGGCAACCAGTTTATTAATCTCGTTAAAAATTCGTCCATTCTGGCCGTCGTGACCGGGATGGACCTGATGTATTACGCCGACCTGATCAACTCCGACACCTTCCTGCCCCTGACGGTGTATACGATCGTCGCCGTCTTTTACCTGGTGCTTACGCTTCCGCTCAGCTTTGCGGTCCATTACATGGAACGCCGGTTCCGCTCGGCTGACCGATAAAGGGGCTTTATTCTGGCAAGAGGAGAAGATGCCGCCATGGATTTTATAGGTGCCTATTCCCTACCCAACGTCAAGTTTCTGCTTGAGGGGTTTCTCGTTACGATCGAGGTCGCGGTGTTGTCCATTGTGTTCAGCTTCGTGCTTGGAACCGTTCTCGGGACGCTGCGTTACGCCAAAATCCCCGTGTTGTCCCGGATTGTCGCAGCCATCGTCGATATTATCCGGAACCTGCCGCTGCTGCTGATCATCTTCTTCATGTACATCGTGCTCCCTCAGCTCGGCATCAAAATGTCCCCCTTCTGGGCGACGGTCGTCGGCCTGACCTTGTTTGAGGGGGCCATGATTTCGGAGATCGTCCGCGGCGGACTCAATTCCGTTGACCGGGGACAAATCGAGGCGGCCCGCTCTTCGGGGCTGAGCTATATGCAGACGCTCCGGCATATCATTCTGCCGCAGGCGCTTCGCCGCATGGTTCCGCCCTTGGTTAGCCAGTTCATCTCGCTGCTCAAGGATACGTCGCTCGCGGTTATCATTTCGCTTCCCGAGCTCATGCACAACGTGCAGATCCTGCAGGGACACAGCCCGAACTACGTCATCCCGGCCCTCATCTTCGCCGCCGCCCTGTACTTCATCGTGAACTACATTCTCTCGATTATCGCCCGGCGGCTGGAGGCCAAGACGCTCTGACACGGCTGCTCGGCCCGGACAAAGAAAACAAGCCCAGCTCTCCCCCTTCATGGGTGAGGCTGGGCTTGCTTGTGCTTGGTGCGTATCGCATCAAATATGGTGCGGGCTGTTAGCGCGCCAGCGATACCACCAGCGTTTTGATTTCGTACGGCTTGAAGCGCAGCTCCGTACCGTTGCCCGATACGCTCAACGGCTCGCCGCCTTCTTCCATTAAATTCGTCTCGGCCGTCGCGCTGACCGCACCGGCCTGCGGGTCCAGCTCGACCCGGGCGCGGGTGCGGATGCCGCCGTATTCGTACATGCGGATGACGATATCGTCGCTGTCCTCAGCCTTTTTGACCGTGTCGATCATAATATTCGGCTGATTCACCTTCACCAGGCCAAGCGCCTCCGGCAGAATGCCTTCCTGTACCGGCACGGCCAGCAGCGGCGTGTTCAGGCCGCAGGCCGCCTGGTGGGTTCCGCCTTCATACCAGCCGCCGCGGTGCGGATACAGCGAATACGTAAATTCATGCTCACCCTGATCGGCGGATCCGTCCGGGTAGACGGCTGATTTGATCAGGCTGAGGCGGATGACGTGGTTGCGGATGTCATGCCCGTATTTGCAGTCGTTCAGCAGGCTGACGCCGTATCCGCCCTCGGAGAGGTCCACCCAGCGCTGCGCCACGGATTCGAACCGGGCGTAATCCCAACTCGTGTTCCAGTGGGTCGGACGCTCCACGTTGCCGAACTGGATTTCGTAAGTGGCCTTGGTGGAGCGGATGTCGACCGGAAATGCTGTCTTGAGCAGCTGCTGGTGCTCGTGCCAGTCTACCTTGGTCACAAAATCGATCCGCGGGTCGTCCCGGTACACCGTGAACCTCTGTTCGATGGTGGAGTTGTGATACGCATACACCAGCTTGATCACGCCGCGCAGCGGTCCTTCCTCCAGGACTGTCAGTTCCTTCAGGTCCTCGACCGTCCGCATTTTTTCCTGGTAGAAAATATCGATGTCCCAGGCGTCGTGCGCCATCGGCTTATCCTCGAACACCTGCAGCACGTTCGCCGGCTCGCCCGGCTTCAGCACTTCGCGGTCCGCCTGCTTGTCGTACAGCGATACAAGCTGACCGGCTTCATTCAGGCGGATGCTGTAGAACGGCGTTTCCACGACGTCTCCCGTGATCTGCCAATCCGTCTCACCCGCTGCAGCGGAAGCCGAACCTTTGGTGCCCGATCCCCCGCTGCGGCCGTAAATAGTCGTGTAGCCGTAGGCCGGCACATCCTTCACGGTAACCAGCACGCGGGATGATCCATCCTCCTGCGCAGGAATGACCTGGGTCGGCAGCTCTTCTCCGGCTGCGGAATACCACGTCATTTCCACGGCCCCTTCCACGGAAACTTCGCTGACGAAAGAGCGTTCCCAGCCGAGCGGATTGAAAATCCGGACAGCGAGGCCCTTTCCTTCCTCCTTGGCGGAGTTCGGCTGTCCGCCCGCTTCTCCACGGCCCTCGGCGGTAAACTGCGACAGCCCCTGTTCCAGCACCTGCACGGCCAGCTGCTCGGCCTCAGCGTACTCGATCCGGCTGTCCTCATACACTTCGTGGATGGACGAGCCCGGGATGATGTCGTGGAACTGGTTGCGCAGCACGATCTCCCAGCTGTCCGCGAGGCCTGCAGCCGGATAGGCATAGCCCGGATTCAGCATCAGCGCCAGCGCGTTCACGAATTCCGCGTTGTGAAGCAGCTGCTCCATCCGGCGGTTCATCCGCTTGTTATAAGCCTGGGACGTATAGGTGCCGCGATGGTATTCCAGATACAGCTCCCCGTCCCACAAGTGAAGCTGCGGATCATCCTTTACCCGCTCCTCCAGCTGTTCGAAGAACGCTTCCGCTCCGCCCTGCTTCACCTGCGGCGCTGCCGGCATGTCTTCGTAACGGCGGGCCGCTTCAAGCATATCCCGGGTCGGACCGCCGCCGCCGTCGCCCCAGCCGTAGGCGAGCAGCAGGTTCTCGTTGATGTCCTTCTGCCGGTAGTTATCCCACAGTCCCTGAATCGAGGAGCCGGTGATGTTGCCGTTGTACGTATAAAACCAGCTGCCGTCGTTGTCCGGGGTCGTGATGTAATGCGTCAGCATTTCGGTTCCGTCGATGCCCCGCCACATGAACGTGTCGTACGGGAAGCGGTTGTACTGGCTCCAGCTGATTTTGGTCGTCATGAAGTAGTCGATGCCGCTCTTCTTCAAAATTTGCGGCAGCGCCCAGCTGTATCCGAACACGTCCGGCAGCCATAACACGCGGTTGTCGACGCCGAACTCCCTCTTGAAGAAGCGCTTGCCCGTCAGCAGCTGCCGGACCAGCGACTCCCCGGAAGGAATGTTGCAGTCCGACTCCAGCCACATCGCCCCGGTCGCTTCCCAGTTGCCTTCCTTCACGCGAGCCTTGATTTTCTCGTACAGCGTCGGAAAATCCTTCTTCAAATATGCGTACAACTGCGGCTGGGACTGAAGGAAGACATACTCCGGAAAGCGGTCCATAAGCGTCAGCACCGTTGAGAACGAGCGCCCGGACTTCTCACGGGTATGCTTCAGCCGCCACAGCCAGGCGACGTCGATATGGCAGTGGCCGACCGCGGTGATCTGCGGCCGCGGGCCGCGCGGAATCGCCTCAAGCCGCTCCTTCAGCACGTACAGCGCCTGCTCGGTGGAGGCGTAGAAGCGGTCCGCTCCCGGCGCGCTCCAGTCCAGCAGCCGGAACGCCTCCTCCAGCGCAGACGTCATCGCCTGCTTCTCCAAGGCGCGTTCGTCCAGCAGCTTCACCGTCTGCAGCATGTGCAGCGCCGTGTAGTACAGATCGTCGGTCGCCGCATCCAGCACTGCAAGTTCCAGCACATCAACCCGATGATCAAACGGCATATGGCTGCCGTTCGGGGGCGTCAGCCCGCTCCATGCGCGGATGGCCAGCTCAACGCGGCCTTCGTCCACAGCCTGCGCCGGGAAGAACAGCTCGGCATGGTTGCGGTCCACGGCCTGCGCCGGCTCCCCGTTCAGATACACCTGGCCTTCATAACCGCTGCAGTTGCCCCCGCCGGTTTCCCCAAGCTTGATCAGTCCTACGACGTCCTGCGCCCGCCACGATGCGGGAAACGTCACGTCGGCGATGAACCAGGCGTAGCGGTCCCTTCCTCCCCAGCGGTCCCCTACCTTCACGACCGGCTGGCTGCCTGCGGCGGCCTTCGCTTCCGCCAAACCGTCCACATCCGGTACGATATGCATGTTCTCCAGCGGCTTGCGGTCCCGGTATCTCAGCCCGGCCAGCTCCTGAATACGCCGCTCCAGCTTTTCAATCATAAATCTCATGGATGATCACCTTTTCCCCTTCTGCATCCTTCCGTCTCCGGCCATGCATGCTCCCGGAATTTCCGGAGTAATAAATTGCTGCTTCGTCGCTTACAGCACATCGGCAATAAGTTTTGCTCGTATTAATATATATAATATAGCATTTATGTTTAATATAAAACAAAAAAAACAGCATCTCTTGTTTGATCAAGAAATGCCGTTTCCGATTCCCCTGGTTATACCGGGCCTGTCGTATGGTGAATGACGAGACGGGGTTTAAAAATCCGCTTCGTGTACTTGACGTCCTTAATGTTCCCTTCCAAAATATCCAGCAGCAGGCTAGCCGCCTCGCGCCCCATTTCTTCCTCGCTTTGATCGATATACGTAAATACGCTGAGCTCCTCGAGCATGGGACTCGGGTTATCGAAGGTAACGATGGACAGGTCACCCGGGACATCCAGCCCCAATTCCTTGGCCATGGACCACAGGTTGACCCCAAGCTTGCAGTTCAGCGCGATAAACGCCGTCGCCATCCGGCTCTTGAGGAAGCGGTACAGCGGGTGATCCGTACGGGAACGCCCCGTTGGGATGCTGAAGTCGGTAAGAATCAAAGCAGGATTGATCATCGCGCCCTTGTTCTTCAGCGCTTCGTTATATCCTTGAATCCGTTCATCGACCGTTACCGTCGGTATTGGAGAATCCGAGCATATCGCAATGTTCCGGTGTCCCAGATCCCACAGATGATCCACCGCCAGAATGGAACCCAGAGCCGGATCGGACAGGACCACGTTCGTCTCTACGCCGGGCAGATGCCGATCCAGGAGCACGAACGGGTAATTCTGCATCTTCAGCGCGATAATTTCTTCACTGTACACCTCGGCATCCACCGGAAAAATAATCAACCCGTCCGTCGTGCTGCGGAGCTCGCGGATCGCTTCCTTCTCCAGTTCCTTGGAATTGTAAGTGAACATGACGACCAGCGAGTATTTACTCCCCGACAGCGCGCTACGGATCCCCCGTACCATTTGGATGGCAAAATAATCTTCAATGGAAGGAAACACGAGCCCGATCTTGGGAGCCGACGACGATTTGGCCTCAGAGACGAGGGAGACCGGATTACCCGATATGTACTTCTCAGGCACGCCCTTGACGTAACTTCCCCGGCCCGGAATCCGGTAGATCCAGCCTTCGCCCGCCAGCTCGGCCAGCGCATTGGCCACGGTGATCCGGCTCACCTGAAACTGGTCGATCAGCTCCTTCTCGGTCGGAATCCGGTCGTCTTCCTTCAGCTGCCTGGAAGCAATCAACTGCTTGAAATGGTTTTGTATTTGAATGTACAGCGGCTCCCTGTCCTGGCTCATGACAATAATCCTCCAATACCTGATCTTTCGGTCATCTTCCTTTTAGCATTATATCCCATGGGACATACATGTCAACGCCGCTGCCCAGCCGCGGTCTCATCCGGACCGCTGAATATCGTACCGGATATCCAGGAAACGGAGTCCGAAAATCCACATCCGGTGGCGGGCCGTCAGCCGCTGTCCGGACTCCCCCTCCCGGATCCAGAAGGTTTCCTTCAGGGGCAGGCGCATCGTGAACCATGAGGCATGCAGGTAAATGCCCTCATCGCCCCGGTGAGCCGGGCTGTGGGCGCTGGTCAAGACGAGCCCGGAGCCTTCATTATACAGGCGCAGCATCCCGGTCATATTGGTGCCCGGCAGCGGCAGGGCGATATTCATGTAGGGCTCGTCTCCGAACCAATGCAGGGAATAGAGCGCAATGAAAATCGCCTCCCCCTTCCCGTTCAAACGCTGCCAGGCGCGAACCCGCTGCCTGCCGTCCCTTCCCGACGCCACCGGAAGAACCCGGCCGTACATCCCCTGCCACCCTTTGAATGTGCCAAGATGGATCTGCCCGATCCGGCGGCTGATGACTTGATAGACCACAGCCAGCGGCCTAAACCACCCGGCCCAGCGGATCTCGGCCCGCATCGCGTACTGATCGGTATGCTCGTAGAAATCCCGAATGACGGGCGACAGCCTCCGGGCGCGGAACGAGGCAGAGTCAAACCCGTCGATCCGGTCGACCAGCCCTGAGTAGGATGCCGTTTCGTCAAGGAGTCCTTCCCTGCTTAAGAAGTGGCGCCCGATATGCCTTCCGCCGGTGATGGAGCTTACCGGTTTGCCATAATAGCTCTCCTTCGGGAAGTTTCCCTCCAGCAGCCAGCCCGCAAGCGACGGAAGAGCTACGCCTACCGCGTTCATCAAGCCATGAATCCAGATCATCCGGTTGATCGAGAGACTCCCGAACCCCATCGCCCTTCCGGCTGCGTAAATCAGGGAGAACAGAATCGTCACCATCAATACGAGCGCCGAAAAAGATATGAGGTATTTGGCCTCCCGCCGGGTAAAGGAAGCTTTGAAAACAAGCAGTCCGTAGCTGTACAGGGCAGCCAGGTACGCCGCCACCAGAATGAACTCAAGGGCGGTGGAAAAAGCAATGCCCAGCGCAATGCCGGCCGGGGCCAGCATGATGATGACGGTCGAGGTTAAGTACAATTTCCGTCCAACCGTTATTTTTCGCCCCAGCAGCCCGGCCAGGATCGGGATCATAAACGAAGAGTAATGAAAATGAACGGCTGTCAGCATGATGAGCACGTCCGAAAAATCCATTATACGCCAATGCAGCGACGCAGCCAGGAACCAGAAACCGCCCCCGGCCAAGTACATCAGTCCGAAATCCACCGCGGTTTCAGCAAGTGGATGCAGCCCCCTCTCCAGCAGCCGTCTCAGCCCATACAGCGCCGTAATCACCGTAAAGGCCACCCAGGGAAGGCATAACAGCGGGATATCTCCCATGAAGGAGAGTGCCGCACAGACGGCAGCCGGGGGGTAAAGGATCGTCATGATTTTGTACAAAGCCATCGTCTTCCCGTTTCGCAGGCGGGCATCCACGAGCATCAGAAAACCCGGTACCAGCACCAGCACCGCCAGCATCAGCACCGCTTCAAGCACTTGAAGCTGCCGACCGCTGACGCCGAGAAACATCACATACAGCAGCAATCCGAACCACGCGTTACGCTTCATCCCGGCTTCCTCCGCTCCCGTCTTTCCTTGTTCCCGTAAAGCTCCCCTTATAGGCGAAAAGGGTGCCGAACAGCGGATTGCGCACATGCACCCGAATCCGGAAGCACTGCCGCTCCTCGTCGTAGGACTCCACGATCTGGGCCGCCCCGTGAAAAACCCGGGGAAGCGGGATCCGCATGCCGAACAGGGGCAGCCACTGGCTTCTGGAGGAGATGTGAATGGCTCCTTTGTCGTCCACGTGGAGGGACAGGGAGGAGCCGAGCAGCGCCGGCTTGCCGAACAAGTCCAGGATCTGCTCCTCCTCACTGTCCCATTTCATCATGGCATCGAAATGGCGCTTTTTGCCCCGGAAATCAAACGTCCGATCCCAATGTACCGTCTCCTGGCCCTTTGCATCCCGGGATACTTTGTTGTGGATAACAAAAGGGATGTTCCGGCCCCGCTCGGGAAAGAACAGACGGGCCCGAATGCCCAGCACCATCATGGCCCGTACGGCAAACGAACCGCCGCTGATTTCCTCCATCCGGCCGGCCCCGGTAAACACGGCATTTCCCGTCAGCCGGTAACGCTCCTGCAGCTTGGGATGAAGCAGCTGATAGGTATCGCCGAGCGCCTGTTCATAGATCGATTTCATAGGTCACCCGCCTTCTTTCGGCGGCAGCGGGCGGCGCTGGGCAGATGTCGGCTGTTCCCGTAGCCGATCAGCGACAGGACGATCAGCATACCGTTTAGCGTCACGGGATTAAACGGGGCAACAAAACTGCCGATGTCCCCGATCCCCGCAGAGACGGTCAGACCGCAGATGGCGACGATCTGGAGTATAAACAGCGGGCGCTTCAGCTTATACAGCGGCAGCAGCCACACGAGTCCAAAGAGCATTTCCAGAATGCCGACCATCCGGATCATCGCCACACCGCTGCCCATGCTCCCGGTTACGGCTTCCATCATGCGAATTTCGTCCGGATGGGCCATGATTAGCTTGGGAACGAGGCCGTGGTACAGCCATACAAAGGCGATCACCCCGCACACGGTCCAGTACGTGAGAAAGCGCTGGAGCAGCAGCTTCGGATGAAATCCCTGCTCCAGCCACATTTTTAACGCGTCAAAGCTCCAGGCCGTCGCCCATCCGAGCAGCGGCCTGAACAGGTAGGCATCGGCAAGACGCCCCGCCGCGCCGAAAGCCGGTTCATATTGGTACAGCGTCTCGAAGCCGATACCGCCGTCTTTCTTCGTATACTTCCAATACCCGCTGCCCTTTCGGATGAGCGACAGCCGGTCATGCGTCCAAAACTTCAGCGAGGAGACCCGGTCCCCGGATTCCTTCTCCACTTGTCCCGCCGATTCTCCTTCGCCTGCAATATCGATGCCCATGCCGATCCGGGTTCGGTACCGAAAACATTGAGGCTCATCCTGTGCCCGCGGCAAATACGAAATCTCCGTAAACCGAGCATCCCATGCGGTATGCAAATCCGGGTTCTGGGTATATTCCCATAGCTTATCCATCGTTGTGTCGATATCGATTTGCACATAGATGGGCCGTTGCTTTTTCATGGCGTCTCCCCCTTGCTTTGCTCCCTTCCTAATTCGCGGAAAAAGCCCGATGTCCTTCTAAATTCCTTCCTGTTTAGACAAGATCATACACCGATGGCATTTGTTTGGAGGCCTCCGGCGGCGCGAAAGCTGGAAGGAACTGGCGAAGAAAGGGCGAATCCTTAATAGATTGTTATAATCTGCCGATGTTGGGGAGGAAAAAGTCTATGAGTTTTTTAGACCGTTTGGAAAAATACGCCGAGCTCGCCGTCCATGTTGCGGTTCATATTCAGCCGGGGCAGTCCTTGTGGATCAGCGCTCCGATCCATGTGCCGGAATTCGTGCGCATGATCGCCAAGCAAGCGTATCAAGCCGGGGCGAAGCTGGTTCATATTGAGTGGCAGGACGAAATCAGCACACAGCTGAAATACCATCTCGCTCCTGACGAGGCTTTTCAGGAGTATCCGGTATGGAGAGCAAAGTGGGTTCAGGAATTCGCCGAGAATGACGGGGCATTTCTTTTTATTGAATCGGCCAATCCCGAGCTGCTGAAGGGCGTGGACCCCAAGCGGATCTCAGCCCACTCCAAAGCGGCCAGCGTCGCACTCTCCAAGTGGCGGGAGTATATGTCCGCAAGCAAAATGACCTGGTCCATTATAGGCGTTCCGTCCGAAGCCTGGGCGAAGCTGGTTTTCCCGGACCTGGCACCGGAAGCCGCGGTCGAGGCGCTGTGGGAGGCGATCTTCCAAACTGCCCGTGTGAGCAGCGGCGATCCCATCCAGGCTTGGAACGAGCATAATGCGAATTTGCGCAGCAAACGCGAATATTTGAACCGCAAGCAGTACAAGCAGCTTCATTATAAAGCTCCGGGCACCGACCTGCTGATCGAGCTTCCGGAGCATCATGTCTGGAACGGCGGTACCGCCCGAAACGAAGCGGGCAATGAGTTCAACCCGAACGTTCCGACGGAAGAAGTGTTTACTTCGCCCCGCAGGGAAGGGACCCGGGGAACCGTCCGCAGCACCAAGCCGCTCAGCTACCAGGGAAACTTGATCGAGAACTTCAGCCTGACGTTTGAGGACGGAAAGGTCGTCGATTTTACGGCAGAGAAAGGATACGAATTTTTAAAGGGCATGCTCGACATGGACGCGTCGGCCCGCTATTTGGGCGAAGCCGCGCTTGTGCCGCATCACTCGCCGATCTCGGAGACCGGGCTCATTTTCTTCAATACGCTATTTGACGAAAATGCTTCGAACCATCTGGCCCTGGGCGAAGCCTTCCCGACCTGCATCGAGAACGGAACCTCGCTCACCCGGGAAGAGCTCGACCGTGCCGGGCTGAATCACAGCATGATCCACGTGGATTTCATGATCGGCTCTGCGGACATGGACATCGACGGCATCACGGCGGACGGCCAAAGGGAACCTGTATTCCGTAAGGGCAACTGGGCGTTCTGATCCACCATACTAGTTAAGCAAAGCCCTCCACCCGCCTCACATGCAGGCCGGATGGAGGTTTTTTCTCGTCACCGGTTCCAGCCGTACCGCGAGAGCAACCTTTACGACTGATTCGATCCAATCCGAAACGAGATGCTCCGAAGGTCCGACCGCTGCATCCAGCGCTCAAAAGCCTGCACGGCAGCCTCCGCCACCTGAATATCCTGCTCGCTCGTCCCTCCGCTGACCCCGATGCCCCCAATGATGACATCGCCTGCTTTTAACGGGATTCCTCCCCCCAGGATGACCACCCTGCCCTGATTCGTCGTATTGATCCCGAAGGATGGCTGCCCGGGCTGAGCCGTTCTGGTCAGATTCGAGGTCGGCATCTGCAGGGCCACACTGGTCCAGGCTTTGTTCTGGGCGATATCGATGCTCCCGATCCGGGCGTGATCCATCCGGTGAAAGGCGACCAGGTTCGCACCGTCGTCCACGATGGCGATGTCCTCCGCCAGCCCCATTTCCTTGGCTTTTTTCTCGGCTGCTTCGAGCAGCATTTTGGCAAGATCCAGCGTCATTCTCATGATCAGGCTACCTCCAGCTTCAATGTTCTTTCCCCATTGTATGGCCGCCAGCCCATATGCGTGTTATTGGACGGAGAACGCTGTGAATTTGCCTGCAATGTGCAACATTTGGCATGACCGCCTCGTCAGGAACTATGAAGAGCAAGCATCATTTACCAATTGCATGCACGGTGAAACATTCCGATCCGCACTCGCAAGAACGCCATATAGAGGAGGAAAATGACAGATGAACAAAATTTACAAAGTATTGGCAACCGCATCAATTTTCGCTCTGGCAGCCGTTCCGGTTGCAGCCAGCGCCCAGGAGGTGCCGCCCGCAGCCGCTCAAAGCGGACAAGGCCAGGTTCAAAATGAGGCCAAAGTGGTTCCTGCCACCTGGGGACAAATCACGAACTTCGTGAACGACAAGACCGGCAAATCCGTTACGGTTACGGGACGGGGGCTGGCTCCAAGCGATCAAAGCCAAATCGTCCTGGCCATCACGCCGGAGACCAAGATCATCGATGCCCGCGGGAAAAGCGTTCCCCTGAAAACCGTGATCGATGAGAAAAAAGTCGTGAAGGCGTTCTATGGACCGAATATTACGAAAAGCCTTCCGGCCCGCGGCACGGCGCTAACGCTTGTCGTTCAGGATAAGAGCTTTACCGCCATTGACGGTACTGTATCCGAAGTGAGAGAGAACGGCATCCTGGTCAAAGGAACCGATATTTACACCTCTAATGAGGACACGATTCTTCTGCACCTGGCCGATAAAGCCACCATCCTCAGCCAGGACGGCAAGGCGCTGACCAGCGGCGATATTAAAGAGGGCACGAGCATCCGAGCTTTCTATGGTCCTGAAGTGGCCATGAGCCTGCCGCCTCAAGCCGGAACCAATTATGTGATCGTGAACACGGAAGACACCGGAAGTGGTGAAACCGGAAATACAGATCAGGAACTCAAAGCCGGCACAGATGGCATCGTCACCAATACGGCGGACGGCAAAGTGACGGTCGTCGGCAAGGCGCATGACAAGGGCGGCGTCAACTACGTCATCCTCTCCGTCGATGACAAAACCCAAATCGTCGACGAAGACGGCAAGGCGCTGACCAAGGATGCCCTGAAGGCGGATACCCGCGTGGACGCATACTACAGCGATATCATGACGATGATTTATCCGGCCCAGACGCATGCCGGAAAAATCGTGGTGAAGAAAGCGGAAACGGTTAAAATCGAAGGTACCGTTAAAGCATCGGACCGCGCTTCAGCCGATCAGGTCTATGTAAACGTAGGGTCCGATGATTCCACCGACAACGACGTCATTCTGAACATCTCGAAAGATACGCCGGTCATCCCTACGATGGGCGGCGATACCAAGCTTCGCCCTGGCACCAAAATTATCGCCTATCATTCTCCAATCATGACCAAATCGAT
This sequence comes from Paenibacillus sp. OAE614, assembly GCF_040546645.1. Lineage (NCBI taxonomy): Bacteria > Bacillati > Bacillota > Bacilli > Caryophanales > Paenibacillaceae > Paenibacillus > Paenibacillus sp. OAE614. The sequence continues at coordinate 6,444,617 of NZ_JBEPOD010000001.1, forward strand.
TCCCGGCATCACGAGTGCCGAAGCGATCATTGTGACGTCGGACGCCGATACGGTACAGCCTAAGTAATATCAACGTATACGCAACTTGCTTAAAAGCGCCAAAACCCTGCCGATTCTCCTGAAGAATCGGCAGGGTTTTTTTGAAGATAAGAACGTATAGCTTAGGGCTGCCGGATTAACGAGCGGGACACGATCATCCGATCCGATAATTGGGAAGCCTCGGACGATCTTAAATCCCTTGCCGGTTTGTCCAGCGTTCCATCAGCTCTTCCGTTTTCTCCTGGCGAGAGCGACCGTCATCGGAATGATCAGCATCGTGTAGAATCCAAGCACCGTCATGCTGAGGATAAAGGCGCTCGTGTAGCTGCGCGCATTCGACTGCGATACGCCGTCCGCCACCAGCCTGTCGGCACCCCCGGCAGCGGAAGCGGTAACCTTGCATGCGCCGGGAGCCGCCTGTGCCTGACCGGCCGCTGCCGGGAAGCAATCGCGCAGCCTGGCCAGCGCCGTCTGCCCCTGCTCCTCCGACAAGGCGTAGGATGTCAGATGCTGCCGCAGTTCAAGCTCGGTCCGCGCCTCCGCCTGATTGGCATAATGGCTTAATGAGCTCATCCAGACAATTCCGATGAGGCCGATACCGATGGCAGAGGCGAGCTGCATCCCGGTCGTCAAAATGCCGGAGCCCGACCCGATATCCTGCTTTTCTACCTTGGACAGCACCACATTGGTCAGCGGCGCGGCGATAAAGCCTTGGCCTATGCCCAGCAGGACCAGAGCCGGCAGCCAGAACCATACGTTCGGCGACCACCCGGTGGCCCAGATCGTCAGCGCGACCGCGAAATAGCCGACGGAGGTCAGCACCGAACCGACTGTAAGGACATGGGCTCCAATTTTGCCCGCCAGCTTCGGGGACAACAGCGAGGCCAGAAAATACCCGATGCCCATGGGCAGGATGATCAATCCGGATTTCAGGGCACTGAATCCATGCCCCATCTGCAGCAAATAGGCAGTGATCAGAAAGAAGGCGGCTTGAGCGGTCATCATGAGAAAGATCACGGCCAGGCCCAAGCTGAATGCTTTCTGACCGAACAGCCTTACGTTCATAAACGGCCGGCGTCCTTTGGCAAGCAGCCTACGCTGCGTCCATACGAATACGGCGAGGACAGGGCCGGACAGAATCAGGCTGATGACGAGCAGCGCCGGCCACCCCTCCTTCTGCCCCTGGACCAGCGGATACACGAGGAGGAGCAGTCCTGCCGCCGCCACGGCCGCACCGAACCAGTCCATCCGCGAGCGGTCCGAATCCCTCGATTCCGGAACGAACGGAGCCATCGCCAGGATGATCAATCCGATCGGGACGCTGAAGAAAAAGACCAGCCGCCAGTCGAGATCCCACGGATTCCAGCCGAGCAGCAAACCGCCGATCAGCTGGCCGGTCGAAGCGGCCAATCCCTGGGCTGCGCCATACAGCCCGAAGATCATTCCCCTCTTCTCCGGCGGGTACTGCGCCTGAATGAGGGACAGCACCTGCGGCGATATCAGCGCCGCACTAAAGCCTTGAAGCACGCGGATGGCCGTAAGCACACCGACACTGCCCGAAATGCCGCATAACAAGGATGTTAATGTAAAGCCGGCCACGCCGATCAGGAGCATCTTCCGCCGTCCGTACCGGTCGCCCAGCCGCCCGCCGATAATCAAGGCCACGGCATAGGACAAGGTGTAGGCCGAAACGACGAACTGTACGCCGTAGAAATCGGCGTGAAGCCCCCGCTGAATCGAAGGGGTCGCCACATTGATGATAAAAATGTTCGCTACGGCCATAAATACGGACAGCAGCATCACCGCCAGCATTAAACGCGGCCTCTGGCGCGGCTCAGCCGCCGCCTGCGCAAGAGGCGCGGGAATGGAATTGACCGGTTGGTTCATCGCTTGCTTCATCCTCCTCTGGCGAATCCGGATATTTGACAGCAGCCGGAATCAGCCATTAAAATAAATGAGACAGATCTGTCTCGTTTGATAATCGTATGATACAGACAGATCTGTCTCATGTCAACAGCGAATTTACCTTATTCAGGAACAGGTGATTAGAATGACTAAGAAGGAATCCGCCAAAGAACGGATACTGAAGGTGGCGTCCGATTTATTTTATAGCGAAGGCGTGCGCGCTGTAGGGATCGACCGGATCATTGAAGAGTCGGGGGTCGCCAAGGCGAGCTTTTACCGCAACTTTCCGACCAAGGACCATCTGGTCGTGGCCTATTTGGAACTGCGCTCCAAGACTAGAATGGAAGCCGTTGAAGAAGTGAGGCGGCAGTTCCCCGATTCGCCCAAAGAGCAACTCTATGCCCTCCTGGATGAATTGGTTGAACGGATGAAGAGCTCCCGATTCCGCGGCTGTCCTTTTATGAACGCCATCGTCGAATTTCCGGATGAGGACCATCCCGGACACCAGGCAGCCATAACATACCGCTCCACCCTTTGGAAAAATATTGAGGATATTGCCCGCCAGGCCGGCGCCCGCGACCCGGTTCAGCTCACTTACCAGCTTCAGCTGCTGAAGGATGGCGCCATGATGAGTGCCTACATGGATAAGGGGTACTACCATGCCGAATATTTTCTGAACGCCTGCCAAGTGCTGATCGACCGGCAGTTTGATGAGCCTACTCCGTCCCGCCGGACAACCGAATAACATGGCGCAGCGGGCAGCAAACATGCGGGCAAGACCGAGGGCACCCTTCGTGCTTATTCCCGGCCTTGCCCGTTTTCATGCCTTACGACTTCGCTATCGCAAGCAGGTGGGAAGTGACGCCTACATACTCCCGGAAGGAGCGGATCCGTTCCTGCTCGAAACGGAACACGATTACCAGTTCATTCTTGTACGGCATTTCGTTAAAGATCCCCTCCGCTTGAAAGATAACGATCCCGGTATCCTCCTGCTCTACGCAGATGACCGGCGTTAGTTTGGCACTCATGCTTGCCCGTTCAAGCTCGACCAATTCCCGGAACCTCCCGGTTCCCCTCTGCTCTCCCTGCCATTCCTCAAAAGGGATCGGGACGATAAAACCAAAATCAGAGGTCACCAGCGCTTCAAACGCCCCCGTGTCCCCTTCCTCAATCGCTCGGCGAAATGCATGAAATGCTTGCAGACTACGCTCGTTTCCCTTTTCCATTGGTTCCATACAGCATCCTCCTCTATTGGGGTTGATTATGCCTTTCCAAATCTTATGAACTCATCATATCGTTTAAACACGACAGGTGCTGTCTTGTTTTTGTGATACACTTGAGAAAAAAATGAAAGGACGGGACGCCGATGTATAAATCCCAGCGGTTGATCCGGCTTATCATGCTCGTCAATGCCAAGAAAAACTTTACCCTCCGCGAGCTTGCGGATGAGCTGGGCGTGTCCCAGCGGACCATATCCAGGGACCTCATCGAGCTTGGCGAGCTGGGCATCCCTGTGTACTCCGTCCAAGGACGGGGCGGCGGTTTCCGCCTGTTAAACGAGCGGCTGCTGCCCGCGATCGCTTTTACCGAAAGCGAAGCGACCGCCTTGTTCTTCGCCTCCCAATCGCTGGCTTACTTTGGCTCCGTCCCGTTCGGCAAAGCGGCCGCTTCCGCCCTCGACAAGTTCTATCACTATCTCCCGCCGGACCTGAAAGAGAGAATCAGCCGCTTAACCGGTAAAATGGCGATTTGGAGCCCCCGGCGCAGCATGCCGGCCGAGTGTCTGGAGGTGCTGCTGCAGGCGGTTATGATTCGCAGCGCCGCAACCATTGTCTATCAATCCGGCACATCCGCGGACGAAAGAGTCATTCAGCCGATCGGCCTCTACTCGGACCAAGGATACTGGTACTGCCCTGCCTACTGCTTTACCCGTAAAGCTTATCGCCTGTTCCGGGCCGACCGCATCCGCTCGGCCGTGCTGAATGAAGATGTCCGCTGCCTTGACGAGGTTGATGAGAAAACGGTGTTTAACTGGAATGAGGAGGAGCTGAAGATGGCGCCAAAGACCGACTTCATCGTTCGATTGACTCCAGAAGGCGTCCGAATGCTGGAAGGGAACGGCAGGCTCCAGCCTTATATCGAGGGCGAGCCCGATGGCAGCGGCAGGATCGATATATCCATTCCCCGGAAGGACGTGGCGTTCTTTGCCGATATGGTCTGGATGTTGGGGCCCGAGGCGGTAATTATGGAGCCTCCCGAAGCCCGGGAATGGGTTAACGGCCGGCTGGCCGCCATGCAGCGGCAGTACGCGGAGCGCATTCCGGAATCTGAATCCAGGTAGTTACGTACATACCAAAAAGCCAGGCCCCTTAAGGACCTGGCTGTAGTTTATCCCATTAATTACTTTGATGCTGTAAAGTGGTGCCGTATAAGTGTTTCTGGACCCACGTGCAAGTTATAATACTACAGCCGGAAGTATAAGTCTATATTTTTGGCGGATTTTTTCTATACTTAGACTTATTCTTTCACAGGGAGGGTCTAAGATGTTGAACCAAAGCGAAGCCGATGAAAGGCGTTATGCCGAAGCGATGACAGACAAGCTGGGACGGGCGCTGGAAGACATCCGCGGGAAAATATCCGCTTCCTACCGCGACGTCATCGAGGCGAAAAAATATATGTGGGAAAACATTTCCCAGCTGGATCCCGCGGAGCGAGCCGCGAACAAGGTCGACATCTCGCTTCAGATCGACTCGGGTGAGAAAGCGATCGACAAGGAGCGGAAGCTGCATAAGCTGTACCAGTCTCCTTATTTCGGCAGGGTAGACTTTCGGGAAAATGGCCTAAAAGAAGCCGATGCCTATTATATCGGGATTCATTCCTTTGCCGGGACGGACGGGCATACGAATCTGATTTACGACTGGCGCTCGCCGGTCGCCAGCATGTTTTACGATTTCGGCGTCGGGCCCGCCTATTTCATAGCTCCGCTGGGGCGGATCGAGGGCGAGCTGACGGTGAAACGGCAGTACAAAATTAGGGACGGCCGCATGGAATATATGATCGAAAGCTCGATCAACATCGACGACCACGTCCTTCAGAAGGAGCTCAGCAGCACCTCGGACGAAAAGATGAAAAACATCGTCGCCACGATTCAAAAGGAGCAGAACGTCATCATCCGCAATGAAACCTCCGATGAGCTCATCATTCAGGGCGTGGCCGGTTCCGGAAAAACGTCGGTCGCCCTGCACCGTATCGCCTTCCTGCTGTACCGCTACAAGGAGACACTGACGTCAAGAAACGTGCTGATCATCTCGCCGAACACCGTGTTCTCCGATTATATTTCGAGCGTTCTGCCTGAGCTTGGTGAAGAAAATATGATGGAAATGCGCCTCGAGGAGCTGGCGGTAGCGGAGCTCAAGGGGATTGCCGGCTTCCAGACGTTCTACGAGCAGGTCACCGTATTGATGGACCAAGAAGACCCGGGCATGGTCGAACGCATCCGGTTTAAGGCGACTGCCGACTTCATCCGGAAGCTGGTAGAGTTTGTCGCTTATGCAGAGCAGCATTATTTTGCGCCGGAGGATGTGCAGGTCGACGGACTGCGGATTTCTGCCGCGGAGCTGCGAGCCATCTATGACGGCACCCGCCGGATGCCCGTACTGTCCAGGCTCGAGCGGACCGCAAACCAGGCGGCGGCAAACCTCAGGGACGAGGATGGACAGAGGCTGTCCGCACCCCGGATTCGCAAAATCAAGGCGGCCGTTAAAAAAATGTTTCGTGCATCCACCCTGCTGGCGCTGTACAAGGATTTTTACGACTGGCTGGGCAGACCAGAACTGCTTCGCATGGCAGGGCCGAAGAAGCTGGAATATTCGGATGTTTTTCCCCTCATCTACCTGAAAATGTACTGGGAAGGAACGGCGCCGTTTGATTTCGTCAAGCATCTGATCGTCGACGAAATGCAGGATTACACGCCCATCCAGTACGCTGTCCTTTCCAGGCTGTTCAACTGCCGCAAGACGATCCTCGGCGATGCCGGCCAATCCGTCAATCCCTACTCCTCCTCTTCGCTTGCCGAGATCAAAAAAGTGTTCCCGAACGCGGATACGGTCGAGCTGCTGAAGAGCTACCGGTCCACCTATGAAATTACGACCTTTGCCCAGCAGCTCAAAGACAACAGCAGCGTCGTACCCATTGAGCGGCACGGCGAGCTGCCGCGGATGGTTGCCTGCGAAGACAAGGAGGAGGAAATCGAGCGGATCCGGTCTGTCCTCCGGGAATTTGTGCATTCCGGGTCGCGTTCCATGGGGATCGTCTGCAAAACAAAGGCCCAGGCAGACGAGGTCTATCAAAGCTTGAGGGACGCGTTTGACAACCTGTATCTGCTGGATTTCGACAGCGAGGAGTTCCGCGAGGGCATCATCGTCACATCCGCCCATTTGGCGAAAGGCCTGGAGTTCGATGAGGTGATCGTTCCTTTCGTGAATAGCGAAGTCTACCGGAACGAGATGGACCGATCGCTGCTCTATATCGCCTGCACCAGGGCGATGCATAAGCTGACGCTGACGCACAGCGGGGAACGGACGACGTTATTAAAAGAGCCCGGGGAGCTTTAGCCCCCGGGCTCTTCCTTTTTATCCAAGATAAGATTCCAGCATCCAGACGTGCTTGTCGAGGTCCGCCTGCATCCCGATCAGCATATCTGCCGTCGGATGGTCGCCGGCGTCTTCCGCCAAACGGATCCCGTCCTGCAGCTCCTTGCTGACTACAGAGAAGTCATGGATAAGCGACTGCACCATACCGCGCGCGTCCTCTTTTCCCGTGGCTTCCGCTACCGTGCCGATTTTAAGATATTCTTTGATCGTCGCGGCCGGTCTTCCCTTAATCGTCAGGAGGCGTTCGGCGATGTCGTCCGCTTTTTGCGTAATGTCGTTGTACAGCTCTTCGAACTTCGCATGGAGCGTGAAGAACTGTTCCCCTTTTACGTACCAATGGTAGTTATGGATTTTAACGTAAAGAATGCTGAAGTTCGCCACCTGCTGATTCAATACCTGTTCCAGCGTGATTGTCGTGTTTGCCATTTGTCATCCATCCCTTCTTTATGTGTAATGGACCGCCCTAGGCGATCCGGCTGACTAAGAAGCTTTTGCGGCGGCCGTTCGTTACGGCTGCTTGGCATCTTCTACGGGGACAACGGTAATGTCATCCACGTTCGATTCGCAGTGCGGGCAATAATGGCGGAGTTCGACTTCGTGGCCGCAGGCGGTATGCTTCAGGCTTTTATAGCATTTATCCAGGTGCTTCTCTCCCCATAGGATAAAAGCATGAAAGATCATTTCCATATCCCGTCCGCTTTCCGTCAATTCATACTCATACCGCGGAGGATGCGCGGAGTACAGGTTGGATACGATCAGCCCGTCCTCCTCCAGCTGTCTGAGCCGCTCGGATAACACATTCGCAGAGATCGTCGCCAGCCCCTGCTTGATCTCGTTGAACGTTTTTTTACCGACCAAAATTTCATGTATGATCATCAAAGACCATCGATCGCCAACGATGTTCAATGTCTGCGCAATGTTGCAATCCAGGTTGTAAATATTCTTCGGCATATCCATGACCCCCCGTGTATCTTTGCCTCAAATGTGGTTCTGCCTTCTAATCCTACAGTGCCACAAATGACCGCTTCACGCAAATCAGCCCCCGCGCGGCTCCCGTCAGAATCCTTCCAATACGACCTTGCCCACCGTACGGCCGGTCTCCAGCAGAGCATGGGCCTTGCGAAGATTGGCTGCATTGATCGGTGTCAGCGTCTCGCTTGTGGTGGTCCGGATGACGCCCTCGTCCACGAGGCGCGCGACTTCGTCCAGCAGCTTGTGCTGCTCGATCATATCCGGCGTTTGGTACGTAGAACGGGTAAACATGAGCTCCCATACGAACGTGACGCTTTTATTCTTGAGCAGGGTCAGGTTGAGCAGTTCATCCGTCTCCACGATCGAGCAAATCTTGCCTTGCGGCGCGATCGCTTCCGCCATGTTCGCCCAGTGCTTCTCCGTGCTGTTCAAGCAGAGGACGTAATCGACCTGCTCGATGCCGACCGCCTTAAGCTGCGGCAGGAACGCTTCAAAATGGTTGATGACGTAGTCCGCCCCCAGCCCTTTCACCCAATCGGCCGATTCCGGCCGGGAAGCCGTGCCGATGACCGTAAGGCCGGAATATTTGGATAGCTGTATCGCAATAGATCCGACCCCGCCGGCTGCTCCGATAATCAGGATGGTTTTGCCGGTGTTGTCCGCCTTGCTCTTGGAAACACCAAGCCGGTCGTACAAGCTTTCCCAAGCTGTAATGGTCGTTAACGGCAGCGCCGCCGCCTGTGCAAAATCCAGCGTGGATGGCTTCTTACCCACGATCCGTTCGTCCACGAGATGAAATTCGCTATTGCCGCCAGGACGCGTAATGCTGCCGGCATAGTACACTTCATCGCCCGGCTTAAACAACGTCACATCCGGACCTACCTGCTCGACCACACCCGCGACGTCCCATCCCAGCACTTTTGGCACGCTCTCCACGCGGTCTTTAGGCGAACGGACTTTATAATCGACAGGATTCACTGAGATGGCATGGACTTTCACCAATAAATCCTTGCCTGTTGGCACCGGTTTATCCAGCTCAACATCAATCAGGCTTTCCGGATGATCAATCGGTAGATACTTATACAGGCCTACGGCTTTCATCGTCTCTTTTACTTTCGTCATGGTTTTTCTCTCCCTTATAAATGTGATTTATCGTGTTAAGCTGAATGGCATTGTGTCCGTCAATATGTAAGCGATGAGCTCGTAGAAGAGCTCACTTGACCGCGCCGAGCAAGTCGTTGATCGTCTCCGCCATCGACGGATGCGTAAAAATGGTATCGCGGAGTACGGAGTACGGCTGCCCGGACTGCATGAACACGGACACGATGTTCACAACCTCGCTGGACTCCGCACCGAACATGGTGAACCCGAGCAGACGGTCAGTTTCGGCGTCGACGACCGCCTTCAGCAGACCTTCCGTCTGTTTCAGCTGGCGTGCCCTCGTCGATGCGGTAACGGGTAATTTCGCCGTTTTTACGGTGTACCCCCGCTTCTGCGCCTCCTGTTCCGTATACCCGACTTGGGCCAGCGGAGGATCGATAAACACGGAGTAAGGAACGAATCGCCGGTCGCCGGTCGTACGCGTCCGGTCGCCGAACAATTGATTCTTGAGAACCCGGTAGTCGTCCAGCGAAATGTACGTAAACTGCGGGCCGCCGTTCACGTCGCCGATCGCCCAGATATGCGGCACATTGGTCTGAAGCGTCTCGTCGACCCGGACGAAACCTCGCTCCGTCACTTCAACGCCTGCGGCTTCAAGATTCAGCCCGTCCGTATTGGCCTGTCTTCCGGTGGCGACCAGTACGGCATCCGCTTGGAGTGTGTCCTCACCGTCAGGTGTGGACAGCAGCAGCTGAACGGATTCCCCTTGTTCCGTAATCCGGGACACCTTGGTCTGCAGCCGGAAGCGGATGCCCTTGGCCTCCAGCACCTTTTTGACCTCTTCGGCAATCTCCCGGTCCTCTCTCGGCATAAATACGCCGCCATTCTCAAGAATGGTCACCTCTGAGCCGAACCCTGCATAGATGGAGGCGAATTCCAGGCCGATATAGCCGCCGCCGATGATGGCCAACCGGGAAGGCAGCTTCGCCAAGTCCAGCATTTCCGTGCTCGTATAGACGTGAGCTCCGTCAATCCCGGGAATGTCAGGAAGGATCGGCTTCGCCCCCGTATTGATGAAAATCCGCTCGGCCTCGGCGAGGATGGCCCCAGCTTCCGTTTCCACCCGAACCTCGTGCGGGGATTGGAACGAAGCCGTCCCGGTCAATACCGTGATCCCCCGATGGCTGTTCAGGTTATTGAAGTTCTTGCCGCGCAGCAGGGTAACCAGTTCATCTTTCTCTTGAAGGGCGTGCGCATACTTTGCCTGCCGGGACTCCGGACCGTTCCCTTCCTCCTGCGAAACGATATGCGACTGATAGGCCAGCGCCTTTGTGGGAATGCAGCCGATATTGATGCAGGTTCCGCCATACATCTGAGGTGACTTTTCCACGACGGCGACTTTCAATCCCTGCTCGGCCAGAAAGGGGGCCAACGTTTTTCCGCCTTTGCCAAAGCCGATAATTAACGCATCGAACGTTTCCTTGATCATCGGATGATCCATCCCTTCTCGAATGAAGCTCTTACTTGATTTTTTTCTCGTCATGATCTGCTTTGCTGAGCGCTCACCTGTTGTGCTCGTTTCTATGTAAGTCATAATACAATACTTAGTTAGTTTTTACAACCTACTAATTTAAAAAAACTTTCTTTTTGGCTTTTTGGAACCCATTTGTTCCCTTAACGAAGGGGAAAAAGGTAAGTTTGACGCCGGTTGATCAACGGTTCCCCGATGTTCACTGCAGCAAAAAAAGACAGCCGATCCTCATGGCGGCTGCCTTCCTTGAGCTGCTTTATCTGCTGCTTCCCATCGTTACATTTGCCAGGTTTCGTTCCCGCAATTACATTTTCGTGATCATCCACGTCACACCGAACCGGTCAATGACCTCACCATAATAAGCGCCCCATGGCTGAAGGGCAAAAGGATACTTGCTTTCTCCGCCCTCACTCAGCCTGGCATAGGCCGCTCTGGCTTCCTCCTCATCGATATATGTTAAAGAAAGGCTGACGCTGCGGTTATACGAAACCGGTTCAAACGCGTCGGACAGCATCAGCGGATTCGCTCCCGCCACCGTTACTGCCAAGTGCATCACTTTATCCTTCATCGCCTCAGGCGCTCCGGGCGCGTCTCCGTATGTACTGACAAACTGGATTTCCCCGCCGAGGGCCTCGATATAGTAATTCGCCTGGCTTCTTGCATCCACCGACATCAGATAAGCGTTCATTTGTGCTCCCATAATAGTTCAACAACCTTTCACCTGTTTTTTGTCTTTATATCAATACGACGAATGCATGTCGGCGAAATCGACACGGAAGCAAAAAAATTTTTAAAAAGTTTTTTAATACAAAAAAGAGCTGCTTCCACGGTCATTTTCCCCCCGTTCGAGCAGCCCTTCAATTATAGTTATCAATCTGATTTGTTTTTAAGGTTGAATGGATGCACCGGTCGCAACCCATTTGCCGGATTTGAGTTGGAGTGTCAGCCGGACCGGCTCCCTGAACCCGAAATGCTCACCGGAGTACTGCTGGGTCACATAAGCCAGAGATACGCCGAAGAAATGCAGCGGAAATACGAAGCCGATGTCGTGAACGGCGGGATCATATGCATAGTCATTGTTCGTCATGCCTCGCTGAACCGGATGGATGTCATGATAGACAGCCTCATCCATGTATTCCGTATAGCCCGGGTCCCCGCCCATGGCTGCCACCAATATCCGTTTCGTATCATGGGCGATCCAAGCCCCAAATCCGATGTACGCAGCCACGAAAGCGATGATCAGCGATAACGCTAGCCTTTTCCCCTTCATGCCGGTCCCCCCCTTGGTTATTCCAGGTTCCGCAGTTCTGAAGTACTCCCTGTTAGTGAACGAGCCGCGTAATCTGCTTCTTTTTCCATGAGAAGCGGTAGTAGCTGTACACCAGAATGAAGCTGGCAATGAACGCTGCCGGATACCCGATCCAAATGCCTTCGATGCCAAGGCTTGTGTGGTACGAGAGCACATAGGCCACAGGGACCTCTACGCACCAGATCGACACGATGTTGAACACCGTCGGCCACAGCACCGTGCCGCTGGACCGCATCGTCGCCCCGTAAATTTGCGTATGGCCGAAGATGAGGTAGCTCCACAGCGTGATCATGAGCAGCCGGTGGGCGATGTCCAGCGTATCTCCGCTCGTAATGAACCAGGACAAAATATGCTCCGAGAACAGGTACACCGGGATAATGATGATGGCCCCAATGATATAGTTGAGCATAATGCCCACGCGGATGACCTGTTTTAGCCGGTCCAGCTGACCTGCCCCGATCGACTGCGCTCCCAGCACCGATACGGTCATGCCCAGGCTGATCGCCGGCATCTGGACGTAGCTCGCCACCTGGTTTCCCGCGCCATAGGCCGCGGTGGCGTCGGACCCGAACCGGTTGACGAATATGATGACCGCAATCTCGGACAGCGACACCAGGATCATGCTGATGCTGGACGGAATGCCGAGACGAAGCAGCAGCTTCAGCATTTCCCGGTCCATCCCCAGGTGCCTGCGCACCGAAGCGTCGAACTGCAGCGGGTGCTTCTTCCAGCGGAGATACCAGAGCATCGCGATAAAGGTCGCGATCGTGGAGACGAGATTCGCGTAAGCCGCACCGTACAGGCCGAGCTTGGGCAGCCCGATCCAGCCGAAGATCAGCACGGGCAACAGAATCAGGTTCAGCGCCGTACTGACGATCAGAAAATAAAACGGCGTTTTGGAATCGCCCGTTCCGCGCATAAATGTCGTATAGACCGCATACAGGAACAAAAACGGAAGGCTCCAGAACATAATGCGGGCATACTGTACGGAAATGTCAATGATGTTGGACGGGGTACCGATCAGAAGCAAAATATCCTGGGTAAAGATGCCTCCCAGTACCGCCAGGACGATGCCCAGAATGAGCGTAAAGGTCAGCGTCGTACCGACGACCGCCTTGAGCTTCTCCTCGTTGCGGGCCCCGTAGGCCTGACCGATCAGAATGGCACTGCCGGAGCCAATCCCGATCACGAAGGATATGACCAGAAAAAATAACGGAAAAAACGCGGATATCGCCGCCAGCGCCTCAACTCCGATCCAGCGCCCCACGACGATGCTGCCGACCAGCTGGCCGACGGACTGCAGGGCGTTGCTTAGAATAAGGGGGATGAGGAAAGCGATCATGGCCCGCAGTACCGTATCCTTCTTGTCGGGAGCACCCGGCCCCGGCCTCTCGGATGGCACGGCACCGGAGGCGCCTTTTAAACCTTGCTCGGTAGAACTCATGTAAAACCATCTCCTTTAATGATCATCCATTTGAAAGGTTTCCGCATGCTCATCAATATCCCATGTCCTTAAGCAGACGGGACAAAATGCGGAACCGCTCGCCCAGCAGCTCGCCGTCTTCGTTCAGCGCTTGGGCAAACAGCTTGATATCCTCGTCGATCATCGGATTGTCCGTGCATACCGCCACTTCCATAGCGTCCCCCTGCACCCCTACACGGTCGATGGTCGCCTCGTCCGGGTCATACAGCTTGGGATAGCGGTACGCCTCACTGAAGTAAGCGCTGCTGCGCAGGATCAGAATCGCCAGATCCAGCACCCGGTGCATCGGAAGCTCTTCGGATTGGCGCGACCATTTCTCGCCGGTATAACGCCATACCTTGGCGGAAATGTCCACCTTCCCGCGCTCGTTCCACTGGGCAAGGCCCAGGGACAATCCCTTGGCATCCGTGCTGTACGCCTTTCTGCCGTCGATGTTTTCGTAATTCTCGGAAACGATGACCGGTTTATGTTTTAACGTTGTTGGGATCCTCATGGTTAGATCATCTCCACATTTTCTAATTTATCTTTCCAGATGTCGCGCAGGAGCTCCAGGTCCTCCGTATAGTCGGTTTTGGACTCATCCTTGTCGTAGGCGAGCGTGTCCACAACCTTCACTTCAAACTGGCTCTCCCCGTATTCGTTCCATTCCCGCTGCAGCTCCTTGCATTTGTGCAACCCGGATCTTAACGTAAACTGGTGCCGGTTCAGCATGCTCTTCATATCCTGCGTAAAACCCAGATAGATGCGTCCGGAAGGGACACACTTGAGCATATATACGCCCATTTGGGGTTTCATTTCTTTGTACTGGGCGATCAGCTCCGCCCTGCGGCTTTTATCCATCCGATTCATCTCACTTTCCCGATTGATATTTAGTAATTTACTAAATCAGTAATTTACTAAATAACTAGATCATTTATATTACAGATATTGTATCCTGTCAAGGAATTTGGAAAACCTTTGGGATGGAATATCGGTATCAGCCCTTTTGTAATGAGGAAACTGTATTCAAAAGAAAAAAAAGCACCCGGCCGTTAGCCAGGTGCCTCAGGAAATCGGCGCAGCCTCGCGCCTTCCTATTTATTTTCCAGCTTCGCCTGCTCCACCCGCTGCTGCGCCGCCGTATAGGTGTCGATCAGCTTTTGGACGCCGAGGCCATTGATTTCCTCCACATATTTATCCCACTCGCTTAATTTCCGCGTGCCCAGGACGAACTTGGAGAAGTTTTCTTCGCGGTATTTTTTCACAGCCTGCCCGGTCACCGACAGCACCTCGTTCTCCGCGTCGGTAAAGGCCGGCTTCGGCTGCATCGCCGGCGGATCGTATTTGGCCGCTTCCTCGTAGGCCTTCTTCAAATCGTCCGAGAACAGCGACAGGTGCGCGTTAAAGTCGATCCACGTGTACGTGCCGCTCGTCTGCAGGCCGGTCTGCTTCCGCATTTCTGTCACGTCGGTATACTCCGGTTTAAATTTCTTCTCCCCATTTTCCACCGTATAAGTCTCGCCTTCCTTGCCCCAGCTGCTTAAGTTTCGCCCATCTTCACTGTAGAAAAAGTCCATGTACTTCATAATTTCGTCTTTATGCTTGGAGCTCGAGGCTACGGTCAGACCGCCCTCAAGATAGTGGAAATACGGGTTCAGCTGTTTCATGCCCGGCAGTCCTGCCGGCGGCGCCATGAACTGCAGGCTGTACTCCGGATTATCCTTGCGCATCGCGTTGTTGAAGAAGTCGACGCGGCTGATGTAATCGATCGTCACAAAGGATTGGCCCGTGGACATGACGTCCTGCCACTGCTTCGTCTGGATCGACAGGAAATCCGGCGGAATCAACCCTTCCTCGTAGAAGGTATGCCACATCTCCACCATTTTCTTGTAGTTGTCCTCGGTCGGTCCGAACTTCCACTTGTTGTCGTCAAAATCGTAATACACGTCCGTGCCCGTATCGAAGTTGGTCGTCAGGTTGGCGTACATCTCATCCGGAATTTGCCCGAAGCGCATCGACAGCGGATAGCTGTCCGGGTACAGCTGCTTCAGCTTTTTCAGCACCTGGTGCAGCTCCTCATAAGTCTTAGGCGGCTGCAGTCCGTTTTTCTTGAACACATCCTCACGGTACAGCCAGATCATCCGGTTCGTCTCCCCAAAGCCCTGGTTCGGGAACATATACATTTTGCCGTCCGCGGACAGCGCGGCCTTGGCCTCCTCCGGATACTGCTCCATCCACTTTTTCAGGTTCGGCATTTGGTCTACATGGTCCAAAATATTTTCCAGCGCGCCCTGGTCCCCGTATTTGTTGGAGTCCCTGCGGCTCGACATATACATGAGGTCCGGGAGATTGGCCGAGGCCATGACGAGGTTCAACGTGTCGCTCAGCTTGCCCGAAGGCGTCTGTACGTTCAGCGTGACCCCGGTTTTCTCCTGAATCCACTTCCAGATCGGCCAATCCTTGCTGTACGGGAAGGTCGCATTGTTGTCGAGGAGAGCCGTTAAGGTGACCGTCTCCTTCTGTCCCCCGGTTCCGGCATTTGGTGCCGAATTCGTCTCTTCCTTCTTCCCGCTGGTGCATCCGGCTGCGGCAATGACGATCAGCAGTGCGGCCAGCAGCGCTGAAGCGATCTTTCTTTTCTTCATTCGTTTCGCCCCTTTGATCAAAATTGGAACATCACAGTTATCCCTTCACCGCGCCGATCATCGATCCTTTCACAAAATATTTCTGGACGAACGGATATATGATCAGGATCGGAATGGTGGATACCATGATCGTTGCAAACTTCAGCGAATCCTCGACCACCATGTTGTCTCCGCCGATCTGCGTCACCTGCCCGGAGCTGACGCTTCCGGCAAGCACCAGATTGCGGAGGATGACCTGAAGCGGGAACAGGTCGGGATTGCGTAAATACAGCAGCGGATTCATGAAGTTGTTCCAGATGCCTACCGCATAGAACAATGAGATCGTAGCGAACACCGGCTTGGATAGCGGAACGATGATGCGGAAGAAGATGCCGATGTCGTTCAGCCCGTCGATCCGTCCTGATTCCTCCAGCTCCTTCGGAATGCCGCTGAAGAACGTCCGCATCAGAATGAGATTCCACGTGCTGACCGCTCCCGGCAGCACCATGCCCCAGATCGTATCAACCAGCCCGAGCGAGCGGACCACCAGAAACGTCGGGATCATGCCCCCGCTGAAAAACATCGTAAACACGATCAATAGCGTAAAGCCTTTATGAAACGTCATGTCGCTCCGGGACAGCGCATAAGCGCCCATGGACGTAATGATCATCGCAATCGCCGTGCCCAGCACGGTGTAGATGATCGTGTTCCGGTAGGCCGACCAAATTTTCGGGTCTCCCAGCACCAGATCGTACATCCGGAGATTAAAACCTTTTGGCCACAGCGTGACTTCTCCCTTCATGACGTACACGTCCCCGCTGAGCGAAACCGCAAGCATGTAAACGAACGGATACAGTGTCACGGCGGCGACACCGAGCAGAATCAGCGTATTGACAATGGTAAACAGGCTGATCCTGCGGCGGCCGCGCACCTCCCCTGCACTTACCATAGGCTGGTCCCCCCCAGTCTGCGGCTAATAAAGTTGGCCGAAAAAATAAAGATGAAGCTGATGACCCCCATGAACAGATCGATGGAAGAGGCATAGCTGAAGTTCCCCTGCTCCATCCCGACCCGGTACACATAGGTGCTGATGATGTCCGCCGTATCGTAAATGGCCGGGTTATACATCAGAAATACTTTCTCGAAGCCGATCTCGAGCACCTTCCCGATATCGAGGATCAGGATGATCATGATGGTCGGGGCAATGCCGGGCAGCGTCACATGCCACAGCTTCCGCCACCGGTTTGCCCCGTCGATGCTGGCCGCTTCATATAGCTGCGGATCGACCGCGGTCAGCGCCGCCAGGAAGATGATCGTCTCCCATCCGATGTGCTGCCAGATTTCCGACAGGACATAGACCGGCCGGAACCATCCCGGCTCCATCATGAAGTTGACCGGCTTGCCGCCGAGCCCGGTAATCAGCTCATTGATGATTCCGCCATTCGGGGACAGGAACATGATCACCATGCTGGCCACGATGACGTTGGAAATGAAATGCGGCAGGTAGCTGACGGTCTGCACCCATTTTTTGAACACGGCATTCCGGACTTCGTTCAGCAGCAGGGCCAGAATGATGGGCGCCGGGAAGCCGAAGACCAGCTTGTAAACGCCGAGCAGCACCGTGTTTTTCATCAGCACCCAGAAATCCGGGTTCTCGAAAAACATCCGGTAATACTTGAAGCCCACCCACTCGCTCGCCCAAATGCCCTTGAACACGTTGTAGTTTTTGAATGTAATCACGAGGCCGAACATCGGTGCATACTTGAAAATCGCGTAATACAGCAGGCACGGGAGAAACAGCAGCCATAAGTATTTGCTTCGTCTCCAGGCCCGCTTCAGCCTGCTCTGCATGGTCATGCTGCTGCGGCGCTTAACGTTCAGGCCCGGCAGGCCTGCTTCAACGATTCCCGACACTTCCGATTGTGCTTGTTTCACCCACATGCGCACCTCCCTCTTTGGTCATGGGCCGTGAAACCCTGTACCCGAATCATACTTGAACGCTTCTCCATAAATAAATCTGCACGTTTGTGAGGATATCCCCTTTTTCCGGGGTCAGCCGGAAGATTGTAGAGATACCCGAAAAGGTGAATATTGTTTGAACGCGAAAATAAATCTTATGATATAGGTAACAGAGCGCACATTGCCGGAGGTGTTCAAGAGATGTCACTCATCCTGACGAAAAAACTGGGGTATACGACGCTTTTCACGAAATTGCTGCTTGGATTTCTGGCTGTCATCTTGCTTCTTGCCGCCTTCAACCTGGTTTCCTTCTTCTATTTAAAACGCCAGATCCACCAGGAGATCGTCAAGTACAACGAGCTGAGCATTAATCACGCGGTGGAGGGCTATGAGGATCATTTTCGGCTGACCCGCGAAATGGTGCTCGGTCTGAACCAGAACAGCCTCTGGGCGACCCACATCAATTTGCTCCGGCATGCCAGAGTCAACAAGGCTTACGGCTACGTCAACGACGTCATTGCCGAGATGAAGCAGCTGTACACGAATCCCTTCCTTTATATTGACAACCTCATCATTGACTTCCGCAGCGACGCCTACGTCATCGAGAAGGACGGGACAAGCAGCGCAAAAGCGATGTTTGGCACGTATTACATTAGCCCTTCCTACCCGCCGGAGTTTTGGGACCGCCAATTTAACGAATCGTACGCCTACCGCGTGTTCCCGGCTGCCGCCTTTACCGAGAACACGGCGGGCCATACGGTGTCCAAAGGCGTGCTGATGCCCATGATCATTAAAATGATGCCTTACCGCGACATGTACTTCATCGTCATGATCGATGCCCAAAAGCTGACGCAGGACCTGCACGTGTCAATCAGCGACCAGTTTTATATTTTGAATGCTGACGGGCAGCCGCTCTACCAGACGTCGGCCGACATCAATTCGGGTCTGGTCACTTCGTTTGACCCGGGCCGCTCCTATATACAAACGAAGGATTACTATTATTTTTATAAAAAGGGGGCCGGTACGGGCTTCACCTATGTCAGCCGGGTTCCGGTCCAGAGCATTTCCGGCCAGCTCCTCAATCTGAACCTGATCCTGCTGTCGCTGCTCGCCATCGTCGGCGTCCTGATCGTGCTCACCTTCCTGTTCAGCCGGCGCATGCACCAGCCGATTCGGCTCATTGTCGACGAACTGAAGGGCTACGAGACCGACGCAGGCAGCGGCACGGATAACGAACCCGTTCGCGAAATCGAGCTGATCACGCGAAAAATGCACCACATGCGCATCTCCCACCAAAGCATTTCGCGCGATCTGGCACGCAAAAACTCCATGCTCCGGCATTACGCCTACACCAACAAGCTGAAGAACATCCATATGAACCTGAAGGAGATCCAGGAGCTGACCGATACGAGCCTGCCTTATGTGGTGGTGGTCTACCAGGTGCTGTTTAAGGATGCCTTCGAGCATTATCAGCAGAAAACGGGTAAAGGCTCTTATTACCTCCGCGTGTACGTCGACAATGTATGGCGTCAGGCTTTTCCCGATGCCGTCACGATCCAGACCGAGCCCCACCAGATCCTGACGCTGCTGTTCCTGCCCGATCCGGAAGCGGATCTCACCCCGTACATGCAGCGGCTGCTGCAGGTGTTCTCCGTGGACCGCGACAGCTATCTCGTCACGATGGCCCATGGAGCCGTTCAGCCGGCGGGGGCGGACTTTACGGCTGCGTATGAGCAGGTCCAGGA
Organism: Paenibacillus sp. OAE614; assembly: GCF_040546645.1. Lineage (NCBI taxonomy): Bacteria > Bacillati > Bacillota > Bacilli > Caryophanales > Paenibacillaceae > Paenibacillus > Paenibacillus sp. OAE614. Next base: position 6,463,916 of record NZ_JBEPOD010000001.1, read on the forward strand.
GCGGCTGAAGCTGCGCCGCCTGGTGGATGAAACGCAGTGGATTCGACCGGACGCCCCTGACGGCGGAGCGCGAGGCGAGCGCTACCTCAAAGCGATGTGGGAGCAGGAGTTCCAGACCCGCCTGATGAGCGGCAGTGAGGAAGGCATGCAGGAGTGGGTCCGGCGCAGCCTGGACCAGCTCGAGAAGAAGCAGGCGGTGGCCAGCGACTACCGGCAGTTCGCCAAAGATGTGGCGGGCGAGCTGGATAAAGCGCTGCGCCAGCTTCCCGCAGCCGCATCGGCCGATGTCGGCGGCCGCCCGCCGCTCGAGGAGACCCGGCGCTTCTACTGCCGGGCGCAGTACGAGCGCTGGTTCGCGGACCTGCTGCACCCCGTGCTGCAGAGAATCCGGCGCAAGACGGAGGAGCATGATCCGATCACGTCGTTCGTGACGGAGTATATGTGCACGCATCTGGACGAGGACATCAACCTCGACATGATGGCCGACAAGCTGAACATTACGTCTGGCTATCTGTCGACGTACTTCAAGGAGAAGACGGGCGTCAATTTCAGCGATTATCTGAACGACCTCCGCATCCGCACCGCCAAGGAGCTGCTGCAGAACCTGGATCTGCGTATTCAGGACGTGGCGGCCCGGGTCGGCTACCGCAACGTAAACTCGTTCATCCGCATGTTCAAGCGGCATGCGGGCATTACGCCCGGGGAGTATCGGCGCAAATATGCGTCGTAGGGGGAGTGATGGCGGGCAGGCTGGGCGTGAGCAGCGTGGTGCAGGCAGGCGTCGCGGTACTTGGGCGCTCGAGTGGACGCTCCGTTGGCATTGATACTAGCTGATGCTTCATGATACTTCGACGCTCGAGTGGACGCTCCGTGTACGGATCGTTCTTCCGATCGCTGTTGTCTTTAGATTTCTTGACCGGAAACATACCAAGGGTGAAATCCAAAGACAAAGGCGACCGCTTCGCTTCTCCAGATCGATTCCGCCCACTCCGCTGGGTCGAGGTTGGAGTTACGTTGCATAATGATTAATGGCATGAACAGCCGTCGAACCTCAGCAGTGGCCTGCCGCCATCACATGTGGGTAAAGTAAAAACCCCCACCCGGTCTGCGTATCCGGGTGGGGGTTAATGTTTTGGGCAGCCCGCGCTAAGCTTGGGGCCGGAGAAGACAAAGGCGGCCGCTTCGCTTCTCCAGATCGATTCCGCCCACTCCGCTGGGTCGAGGTTGGAGTTACGTTGCATAATGATTAATGGCATTAACAGTCGTCGAACCCCAGCAGGGCCTGCCGCCATCACATGTGGGTAAAGTAAAAACCCCCACCCGGTCTGCGTATCCGGGTGGGGGTTATGTTTTGGTCAGCCCGCGCCAAGCTTGGGGCTGGAGAAGACAAAGGCGGCCGCTTCGCTTCTCCAGATCGATTCCGCCCACTCCGCTGTGTCGAGGTTGAGTGCATAATGATTAATGGCATGAACGGCCGGCGAACCTAAGCCGGTCCTGCTGCCATCACATGTGGGTAAAGTAAAAACCCCCACCCGGACTGCGTATCCGGGTGGGGGTTATGTTTTGGTCAGCCCGCGCCAAGCTTGGGGCTGGATAAGACAAAGGCGGCCGCTTCGCTTCTCCAGATCGATTCGGTCCACTCCGCTGGGTCGAGGTTGGAGTTACGGTGCTTATAAATTAATGGCATGAAAGGCCGTCGAACCTCAGCAGGGCCTGCCGCCATCACATGTGGGTAAGTAAAAACCCCCACCCGGTCTGCGTATCCGGGTGGGGGTTTTGTTTTGGTCAGCCCGCGCTAAGCTTTGGGCTGAGTATTGGCCTGCGATGCGTGCTTAGTGCGTGACTAGGGGTATGGTGCGAGGTGAGTACATCATCATGTGGAGATGGCCATGGCTCATGGTGCGAACGTCATCGGGTGGAGGGGCCACGGTGTGTGGTGTAGGCATCATCTTGTGGAGTAGTGCAGCGCGCATCCTGCGGGCAGCATCGTGTAGCAGTGCATCGCGTATCGCGCGGGCGTTATCGTGTAGAGGCTACGGCGCGTGGTGCTGGTGTTATCGTGTGGCGATGAAGAGCTTGCACCGTGCAGGTGTTACCGGGTAAAGCCGGTATCGTGCGGATCGCGGTCAGCGCTCACGTTGCAGGCGTCGTACTTCAGCTGCCCGCGCTTGTAGGTGCGAAGGATGCGGATGCCCGCCGCTTCCTTGGTGAAGAGCGCCAAGTCCGCGGGCGCGCCGGGCGCAAGGCCCTGGGCCGCGGGCAGGCCGAGCAGGCCCGCGGGCCGCACCGAGGCCATCGCCCATGCCTCGCCAAGGCTGGCGATGCCCCGCCCCGCGAGGTGCGCGATGCCGGCGGTCATGGGCAGCGCCGAGCCCGCAAGCAGCGCGGGCTGCCCGGCCAGGTGCAGCCGCCCTGCCGGCGTGAGTGTGACGCGGCCGCCGATATGCGTGTCGTACGTGCCGGGCGGCATCCCGCCGAAGCTGACGGCATCGCTGACCAGGATCAGCCGCTCGCCCTTCACCTTGGCGGCGACGCGGAGAAAAGCGTCCGGCAGGTGAAAGCCGTCCGCAATCACGCTCGCCCACAAGGGCTCCTCCGCCAGCTGATCCCATATGTAATTCGGGTGGCGGGGCAGCACCGGGTGGGCGCCGTTGCCCAGATGCGTGGACATGCGCGCCCCGGCTTGAACGGCCGCCTGGATCTGGGCCGAGTTGGCCGAGGTGTGGCCGATCGAGACCAGCACGCCGCTGCCCGTGCACCGCTCGATAAAATCCACGGCCTCCGGCCACTCCGGCGATACCGTGACGATCCGAATCCGCCCTCCGGCAGCCTCCTGCCAGGACTGGAACAGTTCCCAGTCCGGCGCCCTGACATACTGGGCGTCATGGGCGCCTCTCGGTCCGTCCTCCGGGGAGATAAACGGCCCCTCCAGGTGAATTCCCGCCATATTGTGATTGGAGTCCGTTTCGCACACTTCGGCAATCGTGCCGAGTCCGCTGCGCAGCGCTTCATCGCTGTTCGTAATCAGCGTGGGCAAATACGAGGTGACGCCCTCCGCCCACAGCCTCTCATTTAACTGCCGGACGGTGTCCGCCTGCAGCGGATGGGTGTTGAGGTCCAGCCCTGCGTACCCGTTAATCTGCAGATCCACCAGTCCTGGTCCGATGAGGGGCAGCTCCTGCCCGCCCGCCTGTGCCCCGGCAACCTGCCGGATCTCCACCTCCTCCGGTGTCCCGAGCACCTCATACCCGGCAATCACCCCGCCTGCCAGGGTGAGCCGGATATGCTCCCCGGTCAGGGCATGAATGCCCTCCAGCCGGGTCAGGGCGTCATGGCAGCCTGCTGCCGTAGGTTCCATGCCGCGGCGGTCAGCCTCCATACGAATCCCGGTCCAGGTATAACGTACAGTTCGGGTGCTCCCGCAAAATGGAGGCCGGGCAGGCGGTCGTGATCGGTCCCTCCAGCGTCTGCGTCACCGCGCTCCGCTTCGTCGGGCCCGGCACGATGCAGAACAGGCGGCCGCCGGAGAACAGCGTAGGGATCGTCAGCGTCATCGCGGTTTCGGGCACCTCCCGGAACCGGTCAAAGCAGCCGTCCCGAACCTGCTGTTCCCGGCATATATCGTCGAGCTCGACGATTTTTACCGTCTTCGGGTCGTTGAAATCGGCCACCGGCGGATCGTTAAAAGCTAAATGGCCGTTCTCCCCGATGCCGAGGCAGATGATATCGATCGGGGCCTCCTGCAGCAGTGCCGCATACCGTTCGCACTCCGCGGCGGGATTGGCGGAGCCGTCGATCAGGTGGACGGTTCCCGGGCGGACTCGGGAGAACAGCCGGTTATCCAGAAAAGTGCTGAACCGCTGGGGAGCATCTTCGTCCAGTCCGATATATTCATCCATGTGAAACGCGGTCACCCGGCTCCACTCGATATCTTTATCCGCTGCGAGGTAGTCCAGCAGCTCGTTCTGCGACGGAGCCGCGGCAAACACGATCCGCAGGCTGCCCCGGTCCGCCAGGATCGCCTTCATTGCTTGGGAGACATCGGCTGCCGCCGCTCTTCCCATCTCGTCTCTCGACGCGTACTGCCGGACCTGAAGACGGTCCTTCCACCACTTTTTCTCCGCCAAACGGGGACTAGGCATGATCATTCCTCCTCCATTGAATTACGAATCGCTCTTACTTATTGCTTGCTTATTGAAATGGAGCTCCGCTCCAGCAGCTCAAACAAGGAATTCAGGCAGTCGATCGTTGCCTCTACCCCTCCCTCGGAAAAAGCATATCCGGCCGGGCGCTTGAGCTGCTCTTCCGTCAGGCTCGATTGAAGCCTGTAGTGGGTTTCGACCACCAAATAGCCGTCATACTCCTCTTGCACCAAGCGACGCAGCAGGCCGGCGTAATCCACCTGACCTTTTCCGATCGCCACCGCTTCGGTATGATCTCCCTGCTTCACCGCATCCTTCAGGTGGATGTGACAGATCCGCCCCCGCAAAGCATCGTAGCCGTCAGGGTAAGGGACCTCCTGGTCCGGGTCCCACAGGTCGTTACCCGGGTCATACAACCCTTGAACATAGGGAGAATCCACCGCCCGGATCAGGGCTGCGGCTTTGGCCGCATTGGAGGCGTAGACCGCCGGATCCGCTTCCAGCGCGTAAATGACGCCATGCTGCTCCAGGATCGGCACCACGCTCTTTAATTCCCGGACGATGTCGCCATACGCCTCCTCCAGCGGGCCTTCGGCCCAGAAGCTGAAGCCGCGGACATACCGGGTGCCAAGCCGCTGCGCCAACTCCGCATAACGGGTCAAAATTCCCCGGTGTTCGGCTACTTCTTCCGCATTCCGGAGGTTGCATTTAAACACCGGGGCAGATAAGCCGCTGACCTTCAGGCCAGCCGCCCGGATCGCCGCACCGATCTCCTCTATGCGCGAATCGCTCAGCCGATACAGCTGCTCTCCGTCCACGGAGCGCAGCTCCAGCGCGGCCAGCCCGTACCTGCGGGCAATGCGGATCGCATCGGCGATGTCCTGGGAGATTTCGTCGGTAATGACGCCCAGTTGAAAAGCCGCATTCATGTCGCCCTTCCCCTCCTTTCATCACCATCATTCATCGTCTATGCAAAATCAGATCATTGCACATCTTCTTGCATGTTTCAGATAACCCGTTATAGACTCCCAGGGTGCGCTTCGTCCAACCGTCATAGTTGGGATGCGGCAGCATCTAAGACACCGAGCCGGGAGCGAACCTGGATGGCTTTCACCGCACCGCACAAAGCAAGCGGCAAAATCAGGAGCTGGCAACCGGGCTGATGCCCGTATCCAGCTTCACGGTTCTGCCGGTCTCCCGGCTTTCGTTGGCGGCCTCCAGAAACGCGATGACTTCCAGCGTCTCCGTCATGTCGATCGGAGCGGCGCCCGTTTGGAACATGCGGATCACTTCCTCCAACATGCTGGCATAATACGGCTTGCTGTCCGCATACACGTCGACATGTTCAGTCCCCTGCTCGCGATGAATCAACGCTCCGAAACGGCGGTTGCCCTTCCGGTTGCCGCGCAGCGTTCCGACCCGGCCGTCCTCCCATACACCTACGGCCAAATCATGGTCGGTATTCGTGGTGACCGTGACCTCTTTACACCCTTTGCCCATGCTGCGGTACAGCATATCGGCGGCATGAATGCCGTACCAGTAAAAGCCCGGCTGCGTAGACTGCAGCTCCATGGGGCCGTAGGTATCCACCCCGATGATGTTCCCCTGATCGGCTGAGTCCAGCGCCCGGCCCAGGCCTTCCGACCAGCGGACGGAGGAGCAGCTCATGAGCGGAATTCCGTGCTCCTGTGCCAGCCGGTAAATCGCCTTGGCGTCACGGGTCGTGACGGCAAACGGCTTGTCGATAAAAACCGGCTTTCCATAAGGAACGATCTGCCGGAACTGCTCCAGGTGCACCCGCCCGTCGACTGAGAGCAGCAGGATGGCATCGGCGTTTTCGGCTGCCTCCTGGATACTCTGGACGATGGGGACGCCGCTGTTGTCCCTGACTTCAGCGGTGAATTTGTCCACCCGCCCGATACTCAGTTCAAAATCCGGCGATCCGCCCGGATAGGCGGCCGTCACTTTCCCGCCGCGCACGTGGTGCGGGTGATCCGGGTTGTTCAGCAGCTCGGCAAAGAGCGGCGCATGCGACGTGTCCAGCCCAATGATTGCGATCTTCAGCTCTTCTGTACTCATTTCCGTTCATCGCCTCTTCCTACAGTTTGATTTCCTTGCCCGTACGCGAGGACTCGTAAATGGCCAGGATCAGGTCTACCGATTTCCTCGCTTCCTCTCCCGAAATGAGCGGCTCACGATCCTCCCGCACCGCCTGAATCAGGTCGTCGATCAGAATGTAGTGCCCGTCGGAAGAAATGGCATTCGGGTCATCCGCACCTTCGGCGGAGCCTTCCGACACGAGCGGGGCTGCATCACTGTCAACCGTTTTCCATACTTTAAAACCGCTGTCTCCGTAAATGATCGTCCCGTGCTCGCCGTGAATTTCAAAACGCGGCTCCTGGCCGGGATTGACCGACGTCGTTCCCTGGATGACCCCAAACGCCCCATTCTTATATTTCAAAACCGCAACCGCCGTATCCTCCACCTCAATGTCATGAATTAACGGAGCAGTATAGGCAAAGACGCTGTCTACTTCCCCCATCATCCAGCGGATGATGTCGATGCCGTGCACCCCCTGATTCATGAGGGCGCCGCCTCCATCAATGGCCCATGTTCCGCGCCATCCGGCGCTTTTGTAATATTCCGGGCTACGGTAGTACTTCAAGTAGGCGTCTCCCAGCACTAACTTGCCCAGCTTGCCTTCGTTAATGGCCTTTTTGGTCAGCAGTGCATGCGGTGTGGTGCGTTTCTGGAATACGGTGGCCAGCTTGACGCCATGGCTCCGGCAGGCTTCGATCATCTCGTCCATGTCCGCCTTGGTAATGCCGAGGGGCTTTTCGCACAGCACATGCTTGCCCGCCTCCGCCGCCGCGACGGTTGCATCCCGGTGGCCTCCGCTGGGAACGCAGATGCAGACGGCGTCCACGTCACACTCCTGAAGCATTTGCCGGGTATCCGTATATACGTGGGCCGCTCCGAATTCCTCTGCTATTTTTGCCGCTTTTTCCGGAACGGCGTCTACGACCGCCGCCAGCTCCGCTTCCGGATGGCTCACGATGGCTCTCGCGTGCAGAGGGGCGATCACGCCGGCTCCAATAATGGCAAAACGCATTTTTTTGCTCATACCAATCTCCTCCCGGTGGGAACCACCTGTAAGTTTACAACCCCATTCTAGTGGGACCCGTCTCCACGGCCAATCGCCCATTCTGCGGCTTTGCGCACAACTTTGGCGTCATCCGCAGGATCGAAGATGAATCCGTAAAGATGTATATGACAGCGCTCTCCGGGACTTGACCGTAAGCCAACAAAAAAAGCGCCCCCTGCCCTCCGGCAGGAAACGCTCTTCTTACAAAAAATAATTCGTGATCGACTGGTCGCTGGCCAGAAGGCCCTCGCTGTCCAGCTTCTTTTTCAAATACTTTTTATCCGAGGAAATGAACACGCTCATGATCAGATCGACCACGAACAGGAACGTAATATGATTGGACATAAAGGCGCTGTTATTGACGGATATTTTATCCGGGACAATAATATCGACGGCCGCGTTCTCCGTAATCGGCGAAGCGTCGTAGCAGGTGATGGCAATCACCTTCGCCTGATTGACCCGCGCGATGGACACCGCATCGATAATTTCCCTCGTTGAACCCGAACGGGAGAAAGCAATGACCACATCGTCCGGACCGCACTGGGAGGCGGCGATCTTCATTTCCCTGCTGTCGTTGATGGCTTCCGCCATCATGCCGATAATCGCCAGCCGGTTGCGAAGCGCCATTGCCGCCAAAAACGAATCGAACAATCCGATGACCACGATCCGGCGGGCATTCTTCAGCAGATCCACGACCTGGTTCAGCTGCTCCTCCGTCACGAGCGCGGATGTGTTCACGATCAGCTCGTTATAATCCAAAGCGAGCGCATCAATGGGATTGATCTCGCGTCTTTCTTTCTTCTTCGCTTGCATATCCCGGTAGAACGCGTCCTGGGCAAAGGCAATCTTGAAGTCGTTGAAGCCTTTGTAGCCGACCTTTTTGCAGAAGCGGTTAATGCTCGTCTCGGACACGCCGATCTCATTCGCAATCGCCGTGATGGTATTGCGGGTAATAAACTCCGGATTATGAATGACAAAGTTGGCGATTTGATTTTCGCCGTAGGTTAACTTTTGGGTTTGCGATACGATTTTGGCGATGACGGCCGGAACCTGTGAAGACATGTGACCTCCTCCTGACCTACCTGTGGGAAAATAGCTAATCCGGTAACCCCCGCTAGCACACCCCATTATATCATACAAGGGAAGGTATTTAGAAAACGATGTCACAACGCCGCCGCATGGCCGCTCTTCCAAGCCTCGACTTCCCGGTAAAAGTCCTCTTCGCTAAAAGAACCGGTTTGGATCAGGAAGACGTAATCCAGTACATTCGGCAGGAAAGGCAGACCCATCATCTCCTTACAAAAGGCGTGGGCAGCGATTTCGCTGCACTGAACGACGCTCGAGCGCTTCACCAGCCGCCTGCCCAGCCGGAACACCTCGACCGGCTCCAGCAGGTCGTTGGTAAACTGCCCGGCCCGGTACTCCACATAGTGAAAAAATTCATGCGCCAGGTGGATATCGACCAGCCGCTCCAGCTCATCGTCCTGAGAGGCGGGTGGGCGCTCCGAATGTGGATCTGGCGTGCGCCCTGACGGCTGCAGCGCATCGCCTGGGCCTGATTTCGCGTCCGCTGAATGATTTGCCTGTTCTCCCGGGCTCATGACCGCCCGGTATGCATCAGCCATACCGCGGAGGGATGCGGCGTAAATGACTACCTCCGGCGGCGTTTGGTTGAAATCGATCTGCGCCCGCAGAGAGAGCTGATGAAACGTACCGGAGCGGTCGGTGATTTCGTAGCGGAGGCCTTCCCTGCGGTACAGATCGCGGATGGACATGCCCCGGCAGGCCTGTGCCGCTTCCCTACCCCTATGAAGCGACCTGTCCACATAATAGGCTAAGCGGTCCTTGGGAATTTTGCGGTACAGCGGGTCCTTGGTGAGCTCCGCATGGGCGAGCACTTCATCGGTCAGTCCAAGATGTTGAACATTCCAACCGAATTCCTGGAACTCCGGCATGCCTGTCACCCCCTCTTCATGTTCTAACCTTGATCTATCTCTTCATCTCTTTAGCTGTTCTATTGGTACGCAATGACGATCATTTCGTCCTCGGACTTCAGCATCTCCGTTTCAAGCGTGAGAATCGACAGCAGCTGCTCCTTCGTCTGCATGCCGGTCAGATCCAGCATTTTCTCCTTATAAAAGGCAAACACCTTCGGGATTGTCGCGTTGGCGTCGGAGTAAATCGTATTGTCGTCCAGAAATTCGTTAAGTCGGTCATCAGCCGCAGCTTTCGTCACTTTCGTAAATTGGACGCCGCTCTTCTTGAAGCGGACAACCCCTTCGCGGTCCAGTACGGCGACGTAGTTGACCTTCTTCTTCATCAGGCCGAACAGGGATTTTTTCGTCTGCTCCGCTTCGAACAGGCTCCAGCGTCCGCTCTGCGCCGCCAGCCGGGTGTTCTCCGGCGATTGGTCGACCGAGCTGGCCGCGACCGCCGTCATTTCTTCCAGCGGCATCGCCTGCTGGCCGAGGTCTTTGGAGCGCAGCTCGGTCGAGCCGGTTGCGATGGCCCGCAGAATGTTCTTCTGGCTGTCGATTTCAATCGTGACCTCCACCGTCTCCTCGCTGGCTCCCGACTGGACGATCCGCTCCACGATGTCGGCCCGGATCCGCTTGATATCCTCTTCCGTCGGATTGACGACGGTCCGCTCCAGCTGCTCCTTGACCATGGCCAGCGCCACCCCGATCGTGGAGACATAAGGCGCGTTGCTGGCGATCTGACTCTTGAAGCCTTCCCGTTCGGCCATCGCCGGCACCAGCACCGCCCCGCTGCCACCGCCGCCAACGAGCGTAACAAAGGCCCGGTCCAGCTCATAATCCTGAATCATTTCATTTACGGTTTTCATCGTTTTATCGATCGCAATGTCCATCACCTTGCGCGCGGCTTCCTCCACGCTCAGACCAACATGTGTGGCAAGGGCTTCCCACGCTTTTACCGCCGCTTCCTTATTACCATGTGCATAGTCGCCCTCCGGCACGTAGCCGAGGATGTTGGCTGCACCCGCCAGCGTATACGAGAACTCCCGTCCATTTCCGCACTCGCAGATGGCGTATTCGGCCGGATCGCCTTCCCGGGGGCTGACGAATTTCACCTTCGGACTGACGATTTCGTCCGCCGGTGCAAACGCCTCGTACTCCTTGCCGGCGATGTGCGCGCTCCGCGGGCCGACGTCGGTAATTTTGCCGCCGGAAACCTTGATCATACTGCCACCGGCAATGCCGAGCGTGCGGACGTCCAGCGACTGCAGGTACGTGCGGTGGCCGCCGACCTGGGCGTTCTGGATCATGACCTTGCCGTTTTTAATGACGGAAATGTCCACGCTCGTTCCGCCGACCTCGAAGAAAATGCCGTCCGAAATTTTCTCATACATCAAAGCGCCCGCCACCCCGGCCGCTAGGCCCGACAGCATCGTCAGGATCGGACGCTTCCGCACCTCGTCGATGTTCATCACGCCGCCGTCGCAGCGCATGATCATCAGCTGGGACTGGATATTGGCGTTTTTGACGGACTTCTCGGTCATGTTGGCCGTTTCCATCATTTTCGGAATAAGGGATGCGTTCACGACCGCCGTCCGCGTCCGCGTCTTCAGCCCGTACAGCTGGGAAATTTCGTGGCCGCCGGTGGCATAGATGCCCTTACGGTTCGCCAGTTCGATGACCCGCAGCTCATTGGTCGGATCGTCGACGCTGTACGCCTCGGAGGCGACGATGACTTCGGCCCCCTGCTGCACCAGGGCGTCGATGGCGGTCTCAATGTCCGTGTCGGTGAGATTTTTGGAATCGAGAAACGTATGATATGTTTTCAAAAACTTGCCGGGCGCCAGCTCGATATCCCCCGGATTGGACTCGGACCTTGCGCTCATGCCGTCGAGTCCCGTGCCCATACCGATGATGCCGACTCTGGCCACATCCCCTTCGAGCAGGGCGTTGGTCGCCTGGGTTGTCCCATGGGCGATAAACGTGACATCCTCCGGGAGAATGCCCTGGCTCTCCAGAATCCGGTTCAAAATCTGCACAATCCCCTTTGCCACACCGTCCTCATCATGGTGCGTCGTCGGGATTTTCATTTTGCCAATGACTTCAAACGTTTCGTTGTCGATGACGGCCGCGTCCGTAAACGTTCCGCCGACGTCGATGCCTACCCTTACTTTTTTTCTCTCCATGTTACCCTCCTGAAGTCAGGACAGGGGAAGGCCCGCATCAAGCCGCGCAGTCCGTTCCCCGTCCGGAATCATCCGTAAAAGCCGTCTTTATCAAAATACCATGAATGCGCCGATGACCATCGAGATCAGGACGGCGACCATCATCCAAGGCAGCGTCTTCTTCAAGATTTCGTTGATATCGGTCTTCGTAAAATCCGAAACCCATACGTTATGCGAGTTCGTCGGGTCGGATACGGCCTGAACGTTGCTGACTACCCGCAGCGCCAGCATGGCGGCGACCGGCGTCATGCCTGCCGTCACGAACAGGGCGGCGATGCCGCTGCCAAGACCCCACACGTTGAGCGGACCGCGGTAAATCGCCAGCGGCGACAGGATGGTGAAGAAGAGAATGTACATGATCGGATTGCCCGGAAGCACTGCCTCAATGAGCGGGGAAATCAGCGCCGAAACCTGCGGTGCCATAACCGAATTGAGCAGGATGCCGATGCCGATCATGAGCGCCATGGCGCCGGCGACGTCCTGAATGCCCTCGATCAGCGCGCTGGAGAGCACGTGGATCGGGCGCTTCGGCCAGGCCAGCAGGATCGTGACGAGCGCGCCGATGATAACGGCGGGAACGATATCGATTTTAAAAGCGAACACCAGAATAACCGGCACCAGCGGGCTGATCAGCGCATAGGTCGGCACTTTCTTGCCGTCACCGCCGGTAGCTGCGGGCATCGCCCACGCTCTGCGGCCCTTGCCGTCCTTGCGGATATAGAACACGATCATGGCCAGGGAAAGCACGATCAGCGGCAGCGCGGCCACCATCGTGTAGTCGGCGATTTGGTCGACCGAGAGCCCGAGCACATCAACATACACGGCCCAGTTGGATACGTTGAAAAGTGCGCCCACCCCGACCGCGGACAGCACAACGATCGACGCAACGAACTGCGAAATGCCGGCGGTCAGCATGATCGGAATGACGATCGTACCGACCAGGATCACCATGCCCAGCCCGCCTGCGGCGGAGAAAATAATGGACGCGGTCACGAAAAACAAAATCGCGATCAGCATCGGCTTATCCCCGGCCAGCTCAGCGGCTTTGCGGATAATCGATTTGGTAATACCGACCTTGTTCAGGATTTGTCCGAACCAGGCGCCGAACACGAGGCCGGCAATCGCCCCGGACAGCCGCATCGAGCCGGACGCCAGGATCGTTTTGGCAATGCTTGTCGTATCGGGATTATTCGAGTTCCATGGTACCCCGGCGATGATCGCAAACAGGATCGCCATCAGCGGAAGCGCCAGAATTGCCGGGATTTTGCGCGTCATCATCAGCCCGACGAACACCAAAAACACAATCAAAATACCGATAGCTTGCACCCACATTACACCAGTCACTTTGGTTACCCCTCTCGTCATGAGATTCCTTCACGTGGTTCCTTCATATGCTTAATAATTCATGGGCTATATTTCCAAATGTGCCCCTTGCGCTTTGAGCTGAGCCTGCACCGCTTTGATGTCCACATCCTGCACGTTAACACCATGTTTGGCCGCGTACGCCGCAGCCACGCCCCCCGCATGGCCGATCGCCCCTGTCGTCGGGGTCGTTCGCATGGCCGCCTGCGCTTCAAACGTCGCCGAGATGCAGCGGCCGATGACGATGAGGTTTTTCACGGAATTCGTGATCATACAGGAGTACGGAATGCTGTACATGCCGCCCCACTCCAGCTTCTGATGCTTCGTCCCTTCTCCGTCCGGGCTGTGAATGTCGATCGGATAGCCGGAATGGGCAATGGTATCGTCAAAAAGCTTCTGTTCCAGCAGGTCCTCGGCGGTCAGCGTGTACACCCCTTTGATCTGGCGGGAGCTGCGGACCCCGATGTTCGGACCGGTGGACTCCACGACTGCGTTCTCGAAGCCCGGAATGTATTTGCGGACAAACAGCTCCAGCTCGCGGCACTGCTTCCGTCCTTCCATCTCGGCCAGGCTGAGGCTGAATGCATCGGTCGGATCGTGGCCCAGAATCCGGGTCGTATTCAGAATGACCTCGCCCGGATTGTTCGTTTCGAAGAACAGCACGTTCTCGCGCTGGATCGAAATTTCGCCGCGCTCCTTCGCCTTCCGGAACAAGCTGTCAAAGCCGCCGACCGACAGGCGCGGCGCCTTCTCGATGATGGAGGTGTCGCCGTTGTATAGCGGAAAGTCCTCCGGATGCGCATGGATGTACTCCTTCACTTTGGGGATGTTCACGTTGTACATTTTCATTTTCAGCGTCATTGGCTGCATTGCCCCGTCGGACTCCCGGCCCTTCGTAAACTCCGCTCCGGCACCTACGGAAAGGTCCCCGTCCCCGGTTCCGTCAATAAACACCGACGCCTCGATGTCGGTCAGGCCCGACTTGTTGCACACCTTGATGCTGACGATGCGTCCGTCTTCCGCCTTCACGCCGGCGAGCATCGTGTGGTACAAAATCTCCCCGCCGCTCTCGGTCACCATCAGCTCCAGTTCATGCTTCATCGCCTCGGCGTCGAACGGGGTTACCGAATACGTAAAGCCGACCGTGTCAAAAATATGCCCCGGCGACTTCCCCTGCCGCTTCAGCCGTTCGATCAGCTGGTCGGTAAAGCCCCGGATCGCCAGCTTATCCCCCGCATGGAAGGTCATCATCGGTCCGACGCCGTTCGCCGTCAGCGTACCGCCGAGAAACCCGTGCGACTCCACGATCAGCGTCTTGGCCCCCGAGCTTGCGGCCGCCACCGCAGCCATCGAGCCGGAAATACCGCCGCCCATAACCACCACATCATACTTCAGCTTGTTCTCCAATTCGTCCTCACTCCTCCGGTAAATGATGTATGATTGCTTCTTGATTCATAGACTATCAAAACCTTCAGTTTATGTAAACGCTTTTAGGAAAATATTTTTCTATATATCCGGATTTTTAGTAAATTATTTTCCGACAGTTCTATTGTGCGGTTGCACGGCATATAACAATGAGTTTGGAGTGGGAATGAGTGGAGGAGTTTGCGGACATTGTCGGAACGGGAAAGTGGTCAGGGGAAAGTGATAGGGGATAGAGTAATAGGGAAGATTACAGACACAGTGGCAGTGGATAGTAGTGGGGAAGAAAGTAGGTAGCTTGGGGAAGTCAGTCTCACCTGCCCACGAATTGCCGCCCTTCAAAGGCGCACCCGAAACAAAAAAGCACCGGAATCCATCCGATGCTTCCTTCAATAGACCTGCTAACACTGTTTGTTTTATTAGGTTACTTCTCATAGTTTTTCGCCATAAACGGCTCCGCCAGTCTCGACGGGTGCAGCTTGCGGCCGAGGCCGAAAAACTCGCAAAAGCTCATGATCAGCGGGTTCCACCGATCGGGGTTGATGTAGTTTTTCTCCCCCATCAGCAGCTCCTCGTCGATGTGGATCCGCTTGATCTTCATCTCCATCGCCGCGATGGAGCTTGGCTCTTCGAAGGAGTGGATCTGCACCAGCTCCGCCTCCAATTGAACTGGGCACTCCCCGGCCCGCGGCGCTTTTACCAGGTCCGAAGGGATTTGTGTAAACCCGGAAAGACCGAATTTATCGGGTTCGTACCGGTAACCCATCTCCGCCTTGTAATCAGGGACGGGGCTCGCCCCTGTCGTCAGCGCCAGACGATCCACCTGACTGACCAGATCGGCCGACGGCAGATTCAGCACGCATTCGCGCTCACGCTTGATGTTCTGGACAGTCTTCGATTTGCCGCTCATGCCGAGCATGCAGGACTGATTCAGCCACCAGGCCGAAGACATCGGGGCTAAATTGGCCGAACCGTCCTCATTCAAAGTGCTGATCAGAACTACAGGCGTACCAAAGTAGAGAATATTAGGTTCAATCGTTGTAAGCATCCTCTTACTTCCCCCTATCCAATTGTAAAAAATCGTTGACCAAGGGATATCCTGCAGGGCTGCAGCCACCTCAAGAAATATCTCGGCTTAAGTATACTGCCGCCGGCGAGGGCTTGGAAGGCTTCCCAAGTATAAGCGCAAGATAACAAAACCGCACAAACAGGCACAGGTGCTCAGGGTCTATCTGAAGACACAAGCCAAAAAGCACCGGGATCTCTCCCGGTGCCTCAATCTATCATATAAAGCTACAGCAAAGCGGATCCTATCTGGCTCCCGGCATATGGTGGCGAACCTTTGACACGCGCCGCCACAGTGAACCTGCGCTCACCTGACTGCCCTTATACACACGGTTTACCCTATACCGAATACAGCCGCCCGCCTTCCTCTTCCTTCAGCCAGACCTGCATGAATCCCGGCTCCCGGTTGTCCCACAAATGGTACGGGACAAAGCGGTACTGCCGCTGCCCGTCAATCCCGGTGAGGGCCACCATGCCGCCCAGCTCGTCCCGCGGCTCCAGGCCAAAGGAAATGCCCGGCCGGACCGCAAACTCGTCATAAACGAGTTCCGGGTTATCCGCCTGCTCCAGGCAGTACACCAGCGGTCCGCGCTGAACCGCGACACGTCCCCGGTCGGCCTCGACCTCCGGCCGAGCGTGCACCTGCTGAACCGGCATCTCCATCACGTAGTCCATCGTGTCGCCTGGCTGCCAGCGGCGGCTGAGCACGAGGAATCCCCGGTCTATGGTCCAATCCGTAGGAGCCACGTTCTCCCCGTTAACGGACAGCTTCGCCCCGCGGCACCATCCCGGCAGGCGCAGCCGCACCGCGAATTTGGCCTCCCGGGCCGGCTCCACCTCGATATGCACATGCCCGTCCCAAGGATAGCGGGTTACGGTCTTCATCACGACCCGGCTGCCGTCCTTCAGCGTCAGGTCGGCCGTACCGGCGACGAACTGCAGCATGACGGGGCCTTCCTCGTTCACGGCGTAATTGTATCCGCCGATCGAAGGCAGAAACCGCACCAAATTCGTCGGGCAGCAGGACGTGTCGAACCATTCGGTCCGGTGATGATCGCCCTGCGACGCCAACGGATTGACGTAGAAAAAGCGGTCGCCGGACAGCGAAATCCCCGCCAAAGCCCCGTTGTACATGGCGCGTTCCACGACGTCGGCGTACTTCGCCTCGCCAAACAGCAGGCTCATCCGATGGTTCCAGAACACCATCGCGATCGAGGCGCAGGTTTCGCAGTAAGCGCTCTCGTTCGGGAGGTCATAGTCGTGCGTGAACCCTTCGTTATGCCGGGACGGCCCGATGCCTCCGGTAATGTACATGTTCCGCTCGACCGTGTGCGCCCACACTTTGCGCAGGGCTTCCTCGTAGGTCCGGTCTCCGGAGGCCAGCACCACATCCGCCATGGCGGTGTACAAATACATCGCACGGACGGCGTGCCCGGTCACCTTCTCGATGTCGCGGACAGGCACGTCGTCCTGGCAGTACGCTGGTCCCCACTCCTCGCGGTCCCATATTGCACCACGACCATGCCCGTGCCCCCGCTCCTCGAGCAGCCACAGGGCGAGCTTCCAATAACGCTCCTCACCGGTCGCGTGATACAGCTTGATCAGCGCCAGCTCGATCTCCTCATGGCCTTCCACCCAGTGCCGCTTGCCCGGCCCAAACAGGCTGTCGTAATGGTCAGCCAGCTTGCAGGCTACGTCCAGCAGCGTGCGCTTGCCGGTAGCCGCGTGGTACGCAACCGCCGCTTCGATCAGGTGGCCGCCGTTATACATTTCGTGCTTTTCCATATCCGTCCACTTCTGGTCCGGGGCTTCGAGCGTGTAATACGTCGTCAGGTATCCGTCCGGCTCCTGCGCCGCTGCAATCAAGCCGATGATCCGGTCGATCTCCGCTTCCAGCTCGGGGTCCCGGTCCGCCATCAGCAGATATGCCGCGCCTTCAAGCACCTTGTACACATCGGAATCGTTAAAATAAATCCCCTCGAATTCCCCTTCCATAAGGCCGGCCGCTTTGGCGAAATTGCTGATCCGCCCGGTCGATTCGCATTTGTCCAGGCAGGTCCGGAGCGTCACCTGCTTGCATACCTCCAGCCTCTGCTTCCACAGTTCATCTTGGATCTTCACTTGAGTAAAAGGCACGCCATGCCAGCCCTGCTGCGAATGAGTCGTTGTCATCCTGCACCCTCTCCCTTCATGCAATATCTTGCGATGCTTATCCTTTCAACCCTGTCAGGGTAATTCCTTCCAGAAAGTAACGCTGTCCCAGCAAAAAAATGACCACGCACGGGAGGATGACGACCGCAGAGGCGGCCATGAGCAAATCCCACTGGGCCGAGTAGCTGCCCTGGAACATCTGCAGGCCAAGCGCCAGCGTGAAGCGGCTGTCGCTCTTCAAATAAATGAGCGGTCCCATAAAGTCGTTCCAGGTGCCCAGGAAGGTGAACAAAGCGACGACGATCACTGCGGAACGGCTGAGCGGCAGGATGATGCGCCAATAGATTTGAAAGTAACCCGCCCCGTCGACAAATGCCGCTTCGTCAAAGTCTTTCGGAATTGACATATAGAACTGCCGCAGCAAAAAGATGTTGAAGATCCCGCCTCCAAAAAAGGAAGGCACGATGAGCGGATAATACGTATCGTAGAATCCGAGCTCCTTCCAGCCGAGAAAGCTCGGGATAAGCGTCACCGCTCCCGGCAGCATCATACTCGACAGAAGGACGGCGAACACGGCATCCCGCCCTTTCCAGCGGATCCGTGAAAACCCGAACGCCGAGATCGTACTCGTCAGCACCGTTCCGATCAGCACGCTCGCCACAATGACCAGCGTATTGACGAAATACGTGCCAAACGGGAGGGACGTAAGCGCCCTTTTATAATTTTCCCAGTGGAAGGGATGCGGAATCCATTCCGGCGGCATCACGAAGATTTGCGATAAATCCATCAGCGAGCTTCGGATCAGCCAAATAAACGGGATGATAAATAGCAGTGAGATCAATCCAAGCGCCACATAGCCCGCGCCCAGCTTCAGTCTGGACTCCCTCATGACGGACCGCCTCCTTCGTAATGAACCCAGGATTTCGACGATCGGAACACGAGGAACGTAAACGCCAGAATGATGACGAACAGCACCCAGGCCAGCGCCGAGGCATAACCCATTTCCGTATCCCGGAACGCGGTCCGCCACAGGTAGAACACGAAGAACAAACTTTTGTCGTTCGGTCCACCCTGGGTCAAAATATACGCCTCATTAAACACCTGGAAGGAGCTGATGATGGTCATCACCGCATTGAAAAAGATCGTCGGCGTCACCATCGGAATCGTAATATGACGCAGCTTGTGGTACCACCCGCCCCCGTCCACATCAACCGCCTCGTAGTACTGCTTGGGAATGCCGGACAAGCCCGCCAGAAAAATGATGACGGTCCCCCCGATGCCCCACAGCGTCGTCAGCACGATGGAGGGGATAACGCTCTTTTCGGAAAAAATCCAGTCGCTCGTCGGCAGATGAAGCCATTTCAGCATCATGTTGATCAGCCCCAGGTCCGGGTTGAGCAGCCACATCCAAATCATCGCCGAGGCCACCGCCGGCACAATGCTCGGCAGATAGATAATCGTCCGGAACAAAGCGCGCGCCTTAATGTTCATATTCAACAGCAGGGCGATAATGAAGGAAATGATGATGCAGGCCGGCACCCGCAGCACGACGAAATAAAACGTGACGCCAAGCGAGCGGTAGAAGCTCTCGTCCTGGCCGGAGAAGAGCCGGGCATAATTGCCGAAGCCGATAAAGGACACCGACTCCTTGAATACGTTGTAATCGGTCAAGCTCAGCACAAAGCTCGCGATCATGGGACCGGCGGTAAACAGAATAAACCCGAGTACCGCCGGAGCCGTAAACAGCAGCCCGTAGAACAGAGCTTTGCGTTCCCGTACGCCCGCCTTGCGGCGCACAGGAACCGGAGCGTTCATCGGAATGTTTGTCTGCATGTGTACTTTAAGCCCCCTATTTTACGTCTCGCCGTCCCTGTACCTGTGCCTGAGCCTTAGCCGCAATGCTGTCCATCGCCTCCTTGGCCGTTGTTTTGCCCAGCCATACGTTATCCATGGCAGGATTGACGATATCCATGATCTTGTTGAAGTTCTTAACGTAACCGGTAGGCGTAGCATGGCTATGATTGAGCACTACGTCAATAACCGCATCTTTGTAGCCTGATGGCCGGGAAGGCTGATTCACCGCCCATTTCGACAGCAGGGCATCATCCGTATACCAGTCCTTCAGCGAAGGCATCCAGGTGCCATAAGTCAGCATCTCGATTGACGCATCTGGGTCAATAAGCGCCTTGAGCAGCTCCCAGGACTCTTGGGGATGCTTGGTCGATTTAAAGATGGAAAACATCGCGCAGACTACCGTGGTCGCCGGCTTTTTCATGACAGGAAGCACCCCGACGTTAAAGTGAACCTTCGATTCCGCAAGCGTGCTGGTATTCCATTGTCCGTCAATCACCATCGCCACTTTTCTCGTCTGCAGAGCCACATTGGTTGCCGGAATGTTCTTGGCCTGCAGCGGCGACGGAGCAACGTGGTACTTATTGATCAGATCGGCGATATTCTGCAGCGCCTCGACGGCTTCCGGCTGGTTTAAAGCAAACGTCTTGCCATCCGGGGAGACAAAGTCGCCGCCGTTTGAAAAAATAAAGCTGCTGTACGCTCCCCACCAGTTGCCGGGGTTCACTCCGTATTGCTTAATGTTTTTCGGATCAAAATTCGGATCATCCGCATTCCGCCCTTTATTATCCAAAGTCAGCTTCTTGGCGGTATCCACGAACTGTTCCCAGGTCCACGCTTCCGATACCTTGGAAGGCGGCGGCGTCAACCCAGCCTCCTTGAAGGCATCCTCATTATAAAAAAGCGTAAACGATTCCGGGCCGGGGGCTATACCGATAATATTGCCGGGCTCCGAGGAATAGGTGATATTCGGAACCAGAGAATCGGCCTTAATTTCGGGGTCCTTGTCCAGGAATTCCTGAAGATTCAGGAATTTCCCCTGTTCCGCAAGCGGAAAGGCGATCGTCGCCGATTCCATCATCGCCACGTCCGGTTCATCGTTGCCGGCAACCATGGTCGTCAGCTTGGTGTCGTAATCGGTAGGAATCTGCTGCAATTCGACCTTCACGTTGGGATGCTCTGCTTCGAACCGGGCGATGACCTTTTTGTTTACGGCAATTTCATTAGGCGCTCCCCATAAGGTGAGCCGGAGCTTGATCTGTTCGCCGGCCGCCGCCTGGGTTCCCCCCTTGTCCGCGCTTCCGGCTGCAGGCCCGCCGCTTTCCTCCGACCGGGTGCAGGCGCTCAGCAGCAATCCTGCCGTGAGCAGAAATGCAATCGCTGCCGTCAGCGGCTTTCGGTGTATTTTCATCATGAACTTTAACCCCTCTCCTGCTTTACGAATGATTTCATAGCTGCAGCTTATGTTGCCTTTGATTATAGATTTTAGGCAGCGCTTTCAAAACCGGATTATTTTTGGAATGGTGGACTTTGATTAGAAAAGTGGGGCAGTGTGATGATCACGCGTGTTCCCTGGCCTACTGCGGATTCGATATCGATGCCGTACTCGTCCCCATACGCAAGACGAATGCGGGAAATCGTGTTTTTGATGCCGATCGAAGCGGACTCTGCATACAAAATCCGCTGAACCGTTTCCCGGCTCATGCCGCGCCCGTTATCCGAAACAACCAGCACACGAGTCCCGCCCTTGATCTCTCCGGTAACTTCGATGCGTCCCCCTTCCTCCATTTGCTCGAATCCGTGGAGAATGGCATTTTCGACGAACGGCTGGAACAGCAGCCTCGGCACCGGGGTGTCCAGCAGCTCGGGAGCGATGCCAAAATGAACCGTGAACTTCGATTCAAAGCGGGCCTCCATAATGTAAAAATAGTCCTTCATCCACTCGAGCTCCTCGGCAACCGTTACGGCTCCCCAGTCCTTGCGCGAGGTGTAATGCAGCATATTGGACAGGCGGACGAGCATCCGGTTCAGCTCCCTCTGTCCCGATTCGATGGCCATCCAGTTCATGATGTTCAGTGTATTGTAGAGAAAATGCGGGTTCATCTGCATATTGAGCGCCATGATTTCCGCCTCTTTCTCTTTGATCCGGATTTCGTAATTTTCCTTCACCAGCGTTTCGATGCGCGAATTCATCCGGTTGAACCGCTGCAGCAGCACCCCGAACTCGTCATGGGTTTTGACCTCTACCCGGGTCTGAAAGTCCCCTTCGCCGACCGAGCGCATGGCGGTGAAGAGCTGCCGGATCGGGCCTGTCATTTTGCGGACGATAAAATAAGCAAACAAGTATGCAATCAATGCCAGGAGAGCAGCCAGCAGGATCGTCGACGTGCGGATGGTCGGAATAAAGCCGCGGACGAGCGTGGATTCCGGAATCATGACCACCGACAGCCACCCAGTTACGGCGGAGCGGTCGAAGCACAAGATCGTCTTTTGGCCGCCCAGGACCAATCGCTGCGTTCCGCTTCCAGCCTTTCGAATGGCGTTCACCCATTGTTCATTGAACACTTTGGTTACCTGGGAGGCGTTCGAGCTGGCCACGACCTTGTTATCCGGATCAATCACCAAGTAGCTCGATCCTGTCGGAATGCTCTGCTCGAATTGGGAGTTGAAAAAGTCAGCCTTGAAGCCGATCGTCAGCACCGGCCGCTCCACGTTCGGCTCCAGCCTTGCCAGTGTGGAATTGTCGACATAGGAAAACTCCATCAGGCGGGTGGCGGAGAACATGTACCGGTATTCGATATCGCTGTTTTGCAGCCAGGGCTGATCGAACATTTGGACGAAATCGTAGGTCGGGTACCAGACCATTTTGCCATGTGCCCTCTCCGCCTCCTGATACAGCGCCGTGCGAGTCGGATCCCCCTGCGGAAGATTGCGCTGTGAGCCGAAACTGTAGTAGGAGGTCCACAGCTGGTACGTATACACATCCTCATTTTGCGTAAAATACTTGCTCAGGATGGCCGACACCTGCCTGTCCGCATTCAGCAGCTCCGACGGGACGGAAGGATCCAGCTGGTTGAAGATCCGAAAAAGGTCCCGGTCCACGAACAAGGCCAAGCTGCCCTGGTCTACCTTCCTCAGCTTCGTATCCATGACTTCATTGCTCTTCTTGACGATTTCGAGCACGTTGTTTTGCGCCTGATCCCGCATCGAGCTCAAGCTGTTCCGGTAGTAGATGAAGCTCAGGAGCAGCAGGGGCAGCGCAATGAGGACGACATAGCTGGCCAGAAGCCTGGAGCGGAATTTCATCTGGACCTTCCCTCCCCTGATTTTTGCTGCCCGGCCCAATGACGGTACGCCTCCGGCGTAACACCGACATGCTTTTTGAAGCTCCGGGAAAAGTATTTCGTATCGCGGAAACCGCACCTTTCGGCGATCTCGTACACCTTTAATCCGCTCCCGTCCCGCAGCAGCTCTTCGGCTTTACGCATCCGGATCTCAATGAGAACATCCGAGAAAGAACGGCCTGTCGCCTCTTTGAACAAGGTGCTGAAATAAGACGGGTTGAAGCGGAACGATTCCGCCACCGATTCCAGCGATAAATCCTCCATGTACCGCTCGCGCATCAGCTCCAGGCAGCTGTCGATCACGAGCTCGCGTTTGCTTTTTTTCTGCTCCTTCAGGGTGACGCCCATTTGCTCGAGCACCGAATCCAAAATCTCCAGCAGCTCCGCAAACCGCCGGCTGGTGCGGATCTGCCGTACGGCTTCTTCCGTCAGCGGGTTCATCCCCCACCCTGATTTGCTGTCCGCCAGCTTCAGCAGGAGCAGGCAGGTTTGGTCCTTGACGGACTGCGGCTCGGCCATGCCGTCAGCCGACATGGCGGTCACGGCTGTACGGCACAATTCCTTTGCACCTTCCGTATCGCCGGCATTCAGGAGATCCAGCAGTTCTGCGGCAGAGCACATTAAAACCGGTTGTACCGGCAGAAGCTCGCCATGAAACAACACGGCCCCCTGCTGGTCGTAAAACAGATACGGCAGCGCAGCCAGAGCCGTCCGGTAAGACTGAGGGCCCCCCTCCGCTAGTTCAACGCATTCTTCTCCGATCGCATGTACCCATCTGCCGGAATACCCCACAGCGGTGAGTTCTGCCTGTAGGCTCATAAGCCCCCTGCGAATGTCTTCCCGCTTTTCACCAAAGCTTGTACCCGTTTGGAGGATCGTGACCCACCTCGGCCGAGTCCAATCCGCCGCATCCCAGGCGATCGTCAAGGCCTTACCGAAGGCAGAGCAGGCGCGCTTCAGCGCTTGGTGCAGCCTATCGGCCGTCAGAGAGGTGGAGCGGGGTTCGGTGTAAGTGTCAGGTGATGGGGCGTGGAACCCAGATGACATCCCGCGATCCGAATGTTCCGTGGCAGAGCCGCTCCCATCCCCGCTGGCCGGCTCCAGCTCAGAAACGATGACCGCTCCAGGACCATCCACGACTCCGGCCGAAAGCCAGCTCTGTTCCTCCTCCAAGCTCAGGCTGCCGGACAGCCACTGCTGCATCAAACGCCCTTGATGCGCCAAGGAAGCTGCAGTCATTTGCTGCTCCAGTGCTATGGTTCGAGCCCGTGCCTCACTTTCTTCACGGTAGATGTGTTCCAGCCGCTCCAGCACCTCCTCCAGCTTGTCGACATCAACCGGCTTTAACAAATAATCAAAAGCCCCCTGCCGCAATGCCTCCTGGGCATATTCGAAAAGGTTGTACGCGGACAGCATCACGATCCGCGGCTTGTAAGGCAAGGCTTCGTTCGCCCGCCGCAGAAACGTAAGCCCGTCCATTTGCGGCATCCGGATATCCGTAAATATGACCTCGGGCCGGTCGATGCCGGCCATTTCAAGCGCCTTGGCTCCGTCCCCGGCCGTAAACACTTCGCAGCCGGGCCGGCTCGCCAACAGCATCCCGGCCATGCCCCGGCGGTGCCGCGGCTCATCGTCTACAATCATGAATTTCAAGCGGTTCACCCCCAGAATATTCATAGCATTAAATTCAACAACATCGTATCAGATGGGAGAAGAGGTAGGTATATAAAAAAAACGTCTATCGACGTACCTTCAAAGAAGACAGACCGCGTTTAAAGGAAGTTTTTCTTGCGAGATCCGGAAGCGGAGGCTCCGAATCTTATACTTTCTGATCTCTTAAAAAAACAACCCGGCAGGAGGGATCCTGTCCGGGTTGTTTATGAATGCGTCTAAGTTATTCGCTTAAAGCGTATCTTCCTGTGGGAAATCGACCGTGAAAGGGATGGGGAACGGTTTTCCTAATGAAAAGGGCTCTTCGCTCTCACCTGATTGCCCCATCCATTGGAGCTCTGCTGTATACTGTCCGTTATCCGGCACATGGCCTTCTACATCTATCCACTGAAGGGTTAAATTTGCCCCTTCCGCAGAACGTCCGTTTTCGTCGACGAGACCTAACGTAAGTGCGGTTTTTTCTTGGTCTAGCAAAAGATTAGCGTAACCGTATTCCGTTGTACCTTCAGCTATAACATCTTCCCCATGTAACAGTTTAAACATTGCTCCTGATACTGGCTTTCCATCCGCTATATTCAGATTAATCCGAAGCGCCAATTTAGTGTCAGGCTTAATCCAATCACCCTGTACAAAGAGATTATACTCCAAAGGACTGTCCTCAATAGGAGAAGGATCGGTTGTTATAAAATGGACATGGAAATCCTTATCGACCGTTACGAGCGGATCATCCGCACCTCCTTCATCCTTTAAGAGCTCAATCTTCAAGTGATAGTCGCCAACATGAGGCCAGCTTGTTTCGAAGGAAATTGGTGCTCCGTCCAGCTCTTCAATGGTAAAAGCATCCCCGTTTGGCTTTGCTAGGGTTACGCCCCCATTCTCGAGCTGACCAGGAATGATATCACTATGATCAAACTGATATTTGTATTCGATGTTATCCAAGCTGGCACCTGACTTGGAACTATACGTCAGCCTCACCTTCACCTTCATATCCTTCTCTGACTCACTGCCACGGAAGCCAAACGAGAATTGATGAGGGGCGTTCATAAGTACCTGTTCCGGAATACTCGGATCAAATACCGCCTTGATATCCGAAGGTTCCGGTTCCGGATCGACCGGAGGATCGACCGGAGGATCCACTGGCGGTTTCACCGGAGGTGTCATCGACCCACCCGGCGAATTTGGCTGCGTAGGGGCAGTCGGCTGTGTAGGAGCGGCAGGCTGCTGGCCTCCCATTTGGATCCGCTCCTGTTCGCGCCGTTTCGCTTCTTCAGCAAAACGCTTCTTTTCTTCAGCGCTCAGCTGCTGCGTGTACTGCCCCTCGGCCTTCTTCGTGATTTCTTCCTTTACCCTCTGGTTGGCCTGCTGCATTTCAGTGATCATTTTCAGGATCTTATCAAGTATAGCCTGTATTTGCTGCTGCATCTGCTGTTGCATTTGCTGCTGCATTTGCTGTTGCATTTGTTGTTGCAGCAACTCTTCCTGCAGCTGCTGCTCCTTAACCTGTTCCTGAAGCTTCTTCAGCTGCTCCTGCTGAGCTTTCTCCAGCTCTTTGCGTTTAGCCTCCAACTGCGGGTCCAATCCTACGGTCGGATCAAACGGACGCACATTTCCAAGGTCAATTTTTCCGTTCGGGTCGTCAATCCCGCGGTTCACCTGTTCTATCAACTGATCCAATTTACTTTTTTCGATCTTACCCTGACTACTCGCCTCCTTGGCTACATTGCCGACCAAGACATTCAAATTTTGCTGGATTTTTTGAAGGTCTTCCAGTTGGCTTACCAAAAAGGGGTCGTTTGACCCGTTTGATGCCGAAGAACCGGAAGGTTTGGACTGACCTTGTTCCAATTGCTTCTTCTGCTGCTCAATCAACTCCTGGTTCTCCCGGTCAATCTGCGCCTTGTTTTGGATGATGGCTTTAATGATGTCCGGTGAAGCCTGATGAACAAGATCCGAAATATCGACGCCGGTCGGCGTTTGAAGGGATGGATCCACGCCGGGCGTTAAGCTGATTTGCTGGGCTGGATATAAAGTGACGGGTGACCCGGCCTTCCCGGCAAAGCTTTGAGGGTTCGTACCCGAAACCTTGACCACACCTGCTCCCGCGGCAACATCAGGGATACCTGTCAATGGATTGATAATGACAAAAAACTGCGTTCCTTTGACCTCCAGCTTCTGCCCGGGGACATCCATCTCGAACACGTCCCGGGACTCACGCAGATCATGGACGCTCGTATACGCCTGGCCTGACATCAGCTCCAGCTTGGTCGTCGACTGTACTGCTCCACCCGTCAGCACCTTGATCCGAATTTCGCTGTTCGGAGCCAGCGTGATTTCGTCCCCTTCGTCCTGAATGGACAGCACCGCACCGCCGGATTCGGTAACAAGTGTGTCACCCTCATGCAAAAGCATTCCCGGATACGCCTGAATGCGCAGCGCTCCCCCGCTCTGCTGGATATAAGCCGGTCCGTCAATGCGGCTGATGGTCATGCTGCGTGTGCTGTCGGCGGAAGCCTGCGTCGTCCAAGCCGCCGAGCCTGCAAGAAGCAGAATCAGCGTCGAGCTGACCATTTTCCAAGATAATTTTCCTCGTCTCACGTTGTTTTCAACTCCTTTCCTTTATTTATCACGGATAACCACGGTTTTCTCCGAAGCCAGCCATTTCACGTCCTTGTCCAGCAGGTCCGTCAGCGTCCGGATCGGCACATACAATTTTCCGTCGATGGACTGGGCCGTGCTGCCGGCCTCCAGCTGAATCATGCGGTCTCCCGATTGAACCAGAGCAGACTTGGCCGAGGCCGATACCAGCTTCAGTCCAAGCTCGGAAGCGATAGATCGCAGCGGGATGAGCGTCTGGCCGTCCTTGGTCACCCGCGTATCGATCTGCAGCCATTTGGCGTTGTAGGCCACGTAAACGGTACCAGCCGGTTTCATCGGTTTATGATCCGGCTGCCGATACAAGCTCCACTGGCGCAAGCCGTTTCCGGCAATCCAGCCGACACTCCCATCCTGGCTTACAGCAACGCCCTGCGGATAAGAAAGCAAAGAGGTGCTCTCGATACCTTCTGCCTTCCCTTCTTCTCCCTGCAAAGAGCCCACAAGCGTATGGACCTGGCCGTCTTTCAACGTTCGCACGACCTGATTGAGCGAATCGGCAATGACCAGCTCATGCTGAGAGGAGGACCAAGCCACATCAACGGGATGATTAAATTTCGCCGAAGCTGCCGCGCCGTCTTGGTAACCCCCGTCCCGGTAGAGTTTCGTGGATGTCGCCCCTTGGCCATCTCCCGCTACCGATCCGGCGACCGTCGTGACCATGCCGGTTTTCAGATTAATATAGCGAATGACCTGGTTGCCGGAGTCACTGACGTAGAGGTTCCCCTCATCGTCCAGCACCAGCCCCGACGGCTCGTTAAACCGTGCATCCTTCAGCGCCCCGTCCTTGTAGTCGCCAGCGAATGCCGCCACTCCCGAGTAGACCTCTACTACACGGTCGGAAGAGCCGGTTAGCGTGCTGACCGTACCGTCTGCGGTGATTTTCCGAATCACATGATTCAGCGTGTCGGCAACGTACACGGATCCGTCCTTCGCCACCGCCACATCCTCTGGCGTATTCAACGCGGCTGCCGAACCGGTGCCATCCTTGAACCCCTGCACTCCGTTTCCTGCCAGCGTACTGACCTGCCCTATAGGGGTAACTTTGCGGATCGCATGGTTCCCCGAGTCGGCGACGTACAAATTGCCGGCGGCATCCGTATCCATGCCCATCGGCTGATTAAACAGCGCGGTATTCGCAGCCCCGTCCAGCAATCCGCCCAGCGGCTCGCTGCTCTTGTTATAGCCCGCAAACCGCATTCCCGCAAAAACGGTCCGCTGCGTGCCGCTGACCTTCCATATTACGTGGTTCACCGTGTCGGACACCAGCACGCTGCCGTCCTTTGCGGCCAGCACCCTGCCGTTTCCAACCCATCCCGCGGTGAGCAAATCCCCCTTCGTGCTGGCGGTAGCATCCGGCTGCCAAGTGCTGACGCTGAGCCATGCCGAGTCCTCTCTGACCCCTGCGCCCAAAGCCAGTGAAGGCACACCAAGTGCCATGCACAGCGTCAACGCGGCGGTAACCCACCTTTTACCGTACCCTTGCAAATTTCATTCCTCCTACGTATTTATGAATGGATGCAAGCCACAACGCTGAATTGTTCTGCATCGA
Organism: Paenibacillus sp. OAE614; assembly: GCF_040546645.1. Taxonomy (NCBI): domain Bacteria; kingdom Bacillati; phylum Bacillota; class Bacilli; order Caryophanales; family Paenibacillaceae; genus Paenibacillus; species Paenibacillus sp. OAE614. The sequence goes on from NZ_JBEPOD010000001.1 coordinate 6,492,474, forward strand.
TCTTATCCTGATTAAAGACATCCGACTAGTAAAATTTTTCTATTTTAGGGCGGACAGGCAGGGTATCTTCCTTTTGAGTGAAAAAAAGATTCCCGCCTAACATTCAGGCAGGAATCTCACCAATTTCTATATGCTATTGTTTACCGGGACAGCGACTCCACAATCCCGCGGGCAATCCAAACGCCGGCCGCCCCGGCTTGGGCCAGACCGCGCGTGATCCCCGCTCCGTCGCCGCCGCAGTACAGCCCGCGGATTTCCGTCTCCAGCGTCTCCGACAACTTGGGACGGGCGGAGTAGAACTTGGCTTCGACGCCATAGAAAAGCGTATGCTCCGAAGCGATACCCGGCGTGACATGGTTCAGCGCCTCGACCATTTCGATCAGGCTTTTCATCGTGTTGTAGGGCAGAACGAGACCCAGGTCCCCCGGTACAGCCTCCTTCAGGGTAGGCTCCAGAAATCCTTCCCGGATCCGCCCTTCGGTCGAGCGCCGTCCGCGCAAAATATCGCCGTACTTCTGGACAATGATCCCGCCATTGGACAAATCGTTGGCCCGTTTGCATATTTCACGCGCATACTCGTTCGGCTTATCAAACGGTTCCGTAAATTTATGTGAGACGAGCAGCGCAAAGTTCGTATTGGACGAGCCCAGCGCCGGATCCTTGAAAGAATGGCCGTTGGCCGCCATGGCTCCGCTGTGATTCTCGACCACGACATGGCCGGAAGGGTTGCTGCAGAACGTGCGGACCCGAGTGCCTACGGAGGTGTTAAAGACGAATTTCCCCTCGTACAGATGCTGATTGATTTCCGACATCACCACATCGGAGGTTTCGACGCGAACGCCGACGTCGACCTGGTTGTTGTACATTTTGAGCCGGCGCTTTTTCAGAATGCTTGTCAGCCAGGCTGATCCGTCCCGGCCGGGAGCAATGATGACGCGGTCCGCCTCGTAACTGTCCCCGTTCTTCAGGACGATGCCCTGCACCGTGTGGACGCCGTCTTCCTTGACGGTGAGGATGTCTTCCACCTCGGCCTTGAACATCATGTCGATGCGCGTGTTCAGAAACTCGTAGATCGATTTTAAAATTTCCAGGTTCTGCTCCGTGCCGAGATGCCGTACCTGTGCCCGCAGCAGCTTCAGACCCGCCGCATAACCGCGCTGCTCAATGCCCCGGATGACATCCGTCGTCGGATCGGTAATATTCGTCGTAGCGCCATGATGCAGGTTCAGCTCGTCAACGTAACGGATGAGCTCAAGCACTTTGGATGGTGGCAGATAGTCCGTCATCCAGCCACCAAATTCGGTCGTAATGTTAAATTTTCCGTCGCTGTAAGCTCCGGCCCCGCCAAAGCCCGCTGTGATGGAGCAGGCGGGCACGCAGCCCGCAAACTCCTTACGGCCGCCGGCAGGCGGACATAACTTGATTTTGTCCTCCAGAATCGGACAGCTGCGGCGGTAAATATCATGCCCTTTATCCACCAGAAGCACCTTCAGATGAGGCGCCTTTAACGCAAATTCATAACAGGCAAAAACACCGGCCGGACCGGCTCCAACGACAATAACATCATATTTACTCATCATGTTCCTCCTGAAATGGGTTAGGTCAACAAAAAAATCCCCGGCATAGAATAGGTATGCGAAGCAGCCTATTCGTAGCCAGGGATTTACGGCCCCTAGTAGAAACCCTCAAACCATATCATTGAGGTTATACGAACAATGTATCTGTTATTTATCGTTTACAGGAGTTAGTGTAATGGATAAACACGAATGTGTCAACAATGAATATGACAATCGTTCGTATTTTATCGAAAAATAATTAAATCAAATGCATTTTACATAACACAATACCATAAAAGACGAACATTATGGATACTCGAAAATACAAATTGCCAATAGCGCTTTGGTTAGATAAGATGAAAGCGTTACCTTCGGACGACGAATCATACCGAATCGGAATTCTAAATCAATCTACGGGAGGTAGACCGAATGATTAGAGGGATTGGGCATTTGGCCTTTGATGTAGCCGATATGAACAAATCGATCGATTTTTACTGCGGCATTCTCGGATTTAAAAAAGCCTTTTCGATTGAGGATGATCATGGCAACCCCTGGATCGAGTATATCAAGGTGCGTGAAGGCCAGTTTATCGAGCTGTTTTATGGGGCTGAAAATAAACCCGAAGCGGTGAAACGCCCCATCGGATTCTCGCATTTGTGCCTGGAAGTGGACAGCATCGAAGAAATCGCCGCCCATCTGAAACGGCATGGTGTTCCGTTGGACGTGGAGCCCCAACAGGGAAAAGACACCAATTGGCAGTGCTGGGTGAAGGATCCGGACGGAAACCGCATTGAATTTATGCAGCTTAACCCGGATTCCCCGCAAATGAAGGCTTAAAAAAACCCCTTAATCGCATGAATGGTGCGATTAAGGGGTTTCCTTTTATCCATTTATGAATTTCTATTAATGGGGCCAATCTATCCTGCCTCTGAAATTCATCCTTATTTCCCATCCGTCGACGGCTGATCGCCGGATGCCTTTTCGTCGGTCGTATCGCCAGTTTCCTGATCCGTGTTTCCTTGCCCAGAATTTACGGTCAAGACAAACGATCCGCCGGCCGCGTTGACTTTATCAATCTGGCTAATGTCCAGCTTTTTGCGCAGCTTCACGGTTACGGTGCTCGTGTATTCGTCCGTCAACGTATTACCGGAACCGGGTGCACCTGTAGTTCCCGTAGTTCCTGAACTGTCCGCCGCTCCCCCGGTGCCACCGTTACTGGTGTCTCCGCTGCCTGAAGCTGTACCGTCTTTACCGCCGGCAGTGCCGGTCGATGCATCCGATTGATCGGCAGCCTTGTCGGACGACTGACCGGCGTCCGCTCCCCCACCGTTCGAGTCCGTTCCCGCCGTTCCATCCGTAACGTTCGTCTTTCCGGAAGACCCGCCGGTATCCGCCTGTCCGTCCTTCGTCGTATCCGTATCGGTCCCGCCAGGCGTTTCGCCGGTCTGGCCGCCTCCCGCCGCATCCGTGCCCGACGTTCCTGCCGAATCGGAGGTCTGCCCGTCGGTTGCCTTGCCACCTGTCGTATCTCCGGACGTGGAATCCGTTCCCCCGGCCGGATCCGCTGCGCACTGACTGACCGTCTGCGGATCAATCGCCTCAAACAGGATGTTACCGTCCTTGTCCAGGACGGTCACTTCACCGGCTTTGAAGTCCCGGCAGGCTTCCGGCTGCTTGAAGTGGAAGGTGAGCTCCGTCAATTCCCCTTGCTCCCCATCCTTGACCTGCTCCGCCGTAAGCAGCGGAATTTCCGTTGCCGTCTCCGTCGCCGGAGGCTGGGAAGCGACCGGCGGTTTCGTAACGTCTACCGGGTCCGCCTTCCGATCAAAGGCGCCGTTCGCCTGCAGCGTCAGCATCGTGACGCCTGCTGCGATGACAATGACCAGCAGCACCGAGCTGAGCATGATCGGCTTGCGGTTGTTTCTGAAAAATTTCATCCACGATGGCGCAAGTTCCGACCGCGCCCGGGCGTAAGCCGGCTGAAGCGCCTGCGGAGCGGAGTCAAAGTATCTTTTCACCTTGTCTTTGTTCCGGAACGCGCCCGGGTCATTTCTTTTCATAAACGACACGATCGCCGCGGCATACGCGGGCACCAGGCCTCGCGGACGCACAAACAGCGGCTGGTCCGCCGACCACTGGATGTACTCATACACCGTCTCCGGGCTGTCTCCGTATTTATACACGAAATCCAGCAGGGATCCGTAATCCACCGCGCCGGTCTCCACGTCCTGACAGAAGGCCAGAGTAATCCACTCGAACACCTCCGGCTTCACTTCCCGCTGCAGCCAGCCACGGCCGATATACTGCACCTGATCCCTCTCCGCAAAGGACAATCCGTCCAGCACGTCCTCCCTTTTCGGATGGTCGGTACCGAACCATTGATAGAGCGCAAGCATAACATTCGCTTTGGAGCGGATGCGGGCATCGAATCGGGATACCCACGATCTTAATTCCTTCGGCTCCCGCAGAAATCCAATATCCAGCAGCTGCTCTCTCGAAAGACGTTCCAAATCCAGATCCTTCAGCAAAAAGAGATTGGCCGCATACACCAGCCGGTCGACAAACCGTGACCCGCCTTCGATTTGGCCCAGGCCGCGGCCCGGATCCCGCTCGAGATCGTCCAACTGGTCCATCACCGCATTCACGGCGCGGACCGGATCGGACTCCCGGCCCAGCTTGTCCATCAGCTGCGTTTCCGCAAGCTTGGTGAACACGGCGTTCTCCAGCACGATCGGGTGATTCTGCACCCAGGCGCCGGCGAGCTCGACCAGATCGCTGGCTGTCGCTGCCTGTTTCAGCCTGTTTTCTATGTAAGGCTCGAACAGAAGGGCGGGCAGCCCCGGGCTGCTCAGCACACGGGCGAAGAAAGTGCGGCTCAAGGCCGGTGTGCTCTCCAGCATGCCGTACGCGGCTTGCGCAATATCCTCACGCTGCTGCGACAGCGCATTGTTGATCGTACGGATGAAATACTCCACGATGCGCAGGCCAAAATTTTTGCCGTCGACGGCATAGTAATCCTTGATGCTTTCGATGATGTCCGTACCTGGCACCTCGCCCAGTTTCACCCGATCCAACTCCTTGTCAAAACGCGTCAAGAATAGCTGATTCAGCCGGGCTTTGGCATGAATTGCCCCAGGTGTGGACAGATAATCAAGGATGCAGCGCAGCACCGTGCCGGGTTGCGCCGTATACAGCTCTTCCCGCCCCTGATCGATTTGGTACAGCACGCAGAGCTCATGGTAGCCCGCAACCGAGATCCGCCGGATCGGCTCCATGCCCTCCATCATTTGGTCGGCAAAAGCATAAAAATCCTCCGCCCGCTCCGGATTCCGCAGATTCGCCCAGGCAAAATCCAGATACGGCTGCTTGGACCAGTCCAAATCCACGTTGATGACGCGGCCCGCCGCCAGCTCAAACAAGTAATCCTTTTCCACGCTGCGGTCGCCGAGGCGCAGGCCCCCTTTTTCCACGAAGGTCAAATGGATGCCCTTTTTGCTCTGCGGCTCTTTGGCATACGTCAGAAAACCAAGCTCGCTACGCAGCGCGTAAGGCAGGCTGCTATACAGCACATGCAGCAGTTCGCGCGCCTTGACGGACAACTGCTCCACCGGAACGTCCAGGACGATGTATACCTTCTTTTTACCCGATACCGACGACATGGCTGCAAACAGCAGCTGTTTGAACACCTTCTCGTCAATATGCAGCTCATCCAGGAGCGCCATGACCTCGGCCGCCGCCAGATTCTGCCCGTCTTTCGCCACCGGCAAATCCCCCAGTTCGGGGAGGTCCGGGCCCAGCTCAATGTCATAATGATCGGTAAACTGGGCGTTCAGCAGCCTGCGGTAATCTGTGCCCGTCTGCTCCATCCAGCCCGGTGGGAGTAAATAGTTATGGGTAAAAAAGGCGCTGCGCAGCCCGGTAAAATCCGCCGGCTGGTACACGCTTCGCCCTAGAACCGTTTCCCCGGTCTCGGCCCGAAACAGATGCAGGGCGTCCGGATAAGCGGCCGCTTCCTTCTCGCTCCGAGCGGTCAGCTCCGCCGGGGCGTCGTATTGGCAGAACGGATGCAGCACCTTTTTAATAAAACCATGCTCCAGCCCCAGCGATCTGGCGATCGTATCAAACCCTTCGGTAGAGCGGAAAATCCCGCGCCGTTCGCGGGTATACATTTGCTGCTGAACCTTTTTGGGAGTGAAATCAGGCACTAGTCTTCTCTCCCCTCGATGTATTTCAGCTTGTACAGCAGCCAGATAAAGGGCTCATCCACCCGGATCGGGCTGACCACGCTCTGCAGCTTCTGCCCCACCGGATTGCTGCCCAGCGCAGACACCGCGAAATAAGCCGTATTGGAAAAGTACACGTCCATCGTCCCTTTAAACGGCCGATCGACCTTTTCGATAAAGCGGCGGATTTCTCCGTCGATATTTTCGAACTCGGTCAGATTCAAATATTTGCGGTGTACCATGTTATTGAAAATGTTGCTGTTCGGCTTCACGTACTCGCCGTCCTCGTCCTTCAACGAGTGGAGCATATCGCTCTTGGTCAGGACCACCGCTGTTGGTATGTCGGTTTTGCCCTTGTCCTCGTAGGCGATAAAGTCGCCGAACAGGGTCAATACCACGTCCCGCGGCTCATCGTACTGCGACACCCATTCGCCAGACTGGTCGCCTAAATTCAGGCGTATTTTCTCCCGAATGGAACGGATCTGCAGCGGATCGACCATGAACAGGATGCCCGCGGAGTTTTTGATGTGCTGCCCGTGCAGGCCGAGGTAATCCTCGTCGACCATGCCCTCGCCGGCCACATCGAAGAACACCAGCGTGAGCGGCGGCTTGGTCTCGTCCTTGAACACGAATTGGAAAATAAACGGCTCCTGCATCTTCTCCTTCTGCGTGGAAGCGAGCAGGTCTCCGCGTTCAAACAGCGGCTCCTCGTACATCGTGCGGAACTTGCGGCTGATCTCCGCATTCAGCGGCATACAGGCCGCATTGAAATGGTCTGCCGTCATATGCTGAAGCGTATGGATCAGCGAGGTCATATACACCGACTTGCCGACCTGCGAGGCGCCGATGATCGAGATGATATTGCTCGGCACTTTGCCCGCCGTTACCGGAAGTTCGTTATGGCACTTCGGGCACAGCCGTCTGCGCGTGACCACCCCGTAGCGGTCGTTCAGCCCGATCAGCACGTGATCGGAGTAGATCTGATGCTCCTCGGGAATATCCCGCGGATAGAGGATCGCCTCCATGTCGTACACCGAATCCAGACCGAAGCGTTCCCGGTAGCGGTTCAGCTCTTCATCCTCACGAAGTGCGTAATCCTCATCGTCTTCCCGATGGTGGGCAGCGCGGAACACGACCTCCTCCGGCGAAAATTTGCTGAAGCAGTACGGACATACGATATCGTAAAACAATGGCCGGGGCTCCGGCTCCGGCTTCCTCTTGAACCTGTCAAAAATGCCCATGATGCTGTCGTTCCCCCTTTCCCGTACTTCTATGTTCAATAGCTGGCTCGTAGAGCCGCTAGTAATCTCATTGTGAGTTGGCTCGAGAGAGCCGCTGATGACCTTATCGTAAGCTGACTCGTAAGAGGCGCTGATGACCTTATCGTAAGCTGACTCGTAAGAGGCGCTGCTGCCTTATCGTGAGCTGGCTCGAAGAGGAGCTGATGTCCTTTCATGAGCCGACTCGAAGAGGCGCTGATGACTTTTCGTGAGCTGACTCGAAGAGACGCTGATATCTCTCGTTTTGCGGAAGCAAAACATCGAGAATATATTCCTCGAGCCGTGGCAGAGAAGCTAAAGCCCGCTCCGATGCCGGATCATTCTTCCGATCGCTGTTGCCTCCAAATTTCCTGATTTGGTTAACCCTATAAAGGTTGAAATTCCGAGGCAAAGGCGACCGCTGCCGCTTCTCCAGAATGATTCCGTCCTCTCCGCTAGGTCATCTCCGGCAGCATTTTTAACCCTGGGCCTCGCACTGCTTATGCCCTATGGAGTACGCTCACTCTTAAGCTCTAGGCTCGTTCCCTCTAAGCTGTTATTCTCTAAGCACTTCTCTCTATCCACTTCCCTCAAAGCTCTGCTCCCTTAGTGTATACGTCCTGCTAATCTATTCGTTCTGGTCATCTATTATTTCTGCTAATCTATTTGTTCTGCAGATCTAACGTTTAACTCTACCTCGAACCTTCAAACTCCATTCTGCAACTTTACAGGTCAATTCCGCAAGCTTGAGCACTTTTTGTCCTGTAATTCGTCCCTCAAAGCTAGCAATCCACCCTTAAATTTAATCCGCTCACTCTAACCCTTAATTTCACTAGTTTAATAGTTCATATGTTTAATCTCTATATTTTATCGCACATTCCTGCCCACAAGGTAGCACGGTACGGCCTGCACCGGATCCCTGAATCGGCTTGTACCTGCCATCTTCGAGCTATCCAGCTTCCGTTTACTCCTTTGAGTTCTGCTCCTAGCCTGCTACAGCCAAGCGAACATAGAGCACCCTGAGTCCGCCCACAAACGCTCCCTGCCATGTCGATATGGAGCATCCTGAGTCTACCCACAAATTGCCCTCTGCCAAGCGGAATATATGGACCGGAGAGTTTACGTGCTTCCTTTGAAATCGTGTTATTCCCTTCCCATCTCATCAAAATAACACGATTTCAACAGAAGCCGGAGGGGCATATATGGAGCGACCCAACAGAAGCCGAAGGGGCATATATGGAGCGACCGGAGCGACCGGAGCGACCCTAGCGTCCCTGCACCAACTCGAAGAGCTGCCCGTACTTCTTCCCGTCCGTAAAAAACAGGCGCACGTAATCGTTTTTGCCCACCTCGATGGCGGGCAGCACGTTTTTCCCCGCCGCGAAATCCATGACGAACGGATACACCGTTCCGTCTTCCTTGTGGGCGGGGTAGCTTCCCTGCTTCTTGACATAGCAGAGCGCCTCCTTCGGGATCGGGACCTCGGTCGTCACCCGGATTTCCACGGTCTTGAACTTCTGCAGCCATCCGCCCTTCTCGCGGATGGAGACGGTCACGCGGGCTTTGCCTGTGCTGAAGACGGCACGATTGGCCCCGTCAGGCTGGCGAAACAGGACGGCATCGCCTTGTTCCGTTACCGAAGCATAGACGGTGTAGATGACGCGTCCGACGCCCTCGATCCGGTCGTGATAACCGTTGTTCGCTTTGTATTCGTTTCGGGTATACAACCTCAGCTTGTCGGAAGGAGAATCGGACGGAGCCGAAGCTCCGCCCTCTCCCGCGTCCTCCGCAAGAATGTCAAAAGCTCTGCCGATGTACACGGCCTGAATCCCCTCCGGCCACTGCCAACGGAGGGTACAGCGATCCTCGTCCAGCTGGTGGGACAAGCCGCGGATGACCGGGTCGCCCGGCTGTGCATCGATAAACCGCATATGTCATGCGCCTCCCTGATTAGAATCCTCTGCTCGTGTTGTCTTTCTGGCGCCGGTCGAAGCCGGACTGCGTCCGTCCGGCCTGGCCCGGACGCTGAAGACCGGCCGCCAGCTTGCCGTTCTCCTTCACCGGAATGACACCGGTGAACAAGGCGAGCACGCCGGCCAGGATCAGGCACGACAGCAGGCGGACCATCTCGTCGCCAACGGTGTAGCCCGACAGGCCAAATTCGAGCACGGCTCCGGCGATCAAGCCGGACACCACGCCGCCAATACCAAAGCTGCGGGCCAAATACCGGTTGTCGAAGATCAGGCCGAGGGACAAGCCGATCGCCCCGCCGATGATGGCGATGAAAGCGATGTGCAGCATCCGGTAATAGACGCTGTCCTGCGTTGGGCCGGTCCGCTCAGTCAGAAGCGTCCGGTCGCCTACGTCTTCATAGATTTGCTGGAAGACCGGCGACAGGTCGCCCGCATTGGACACGTCGTAATACTGCCCGCCCGTCTCCCGGGCAATATCCTGCAGCAGCTGCGCCCCATCCGCCTGAACCAGGCTGAGCCCGATCGTGTTGACGGCGATTTGGCGCTGCTTGTACGCCGCAAGGGCGCTGTTCAGGTCGACATCGCTGATGCCGTCCGACAGCAGGATAACCATCGTGTTCCGGCTGGCGTCATTCGTTTCCTCGATATGCTTCATCGTATCCGCCAGCGCCAGGCTGATGTTCGTTCCCCCGTCGGTTGCTTCAAGCCCGTCGATTTCGGAGATGACCTTATGTTTGGCATCCTTATTTTTGACCTTCATAAACGGCTGCAGCAGGGTCGTCTGGTCGTTAAAGACCATCACCGCCACCCGGTTGTCACTGTCCATCCGGTTGATCAGGTTTTTGGCTGCCGTGTAGCGGTCATTGTCCGGGTCAGTCTCCCCCATGCTTCCGGAGTTGTCGATGACCAGAGCAATGTCCTTGACCGGTTTCGCATGGCCGGGATTGACTTCATAGACGAACTCCAAAACCAATCCCAGCACGAAGACCAGCACCAGTGTGGCCGGCACGAGCAGCTTCCAGGAAGTCCCCATATACCGCTGTCTCCAGGACGGCCCATTCAGGCGTGGTGACATCATCTCCGCGATCAGGCACCCGGTGCCGATGCAGAGAGCCAGGATTCCCACATATAATCCAATGGCCACGATTCGCGGAAGATCGCTGCCCCACACGTGCAGCACGACCTCTCCGATGACGTAGCCGGCCGCGCCGCCAATCAGGCTGAGGAGCAGCAGAAGCAGATTGATTTTACGCTGCATGATACCATGCTTCCTTTCTTAAGTGGCGCCCGGGCCCTTACCGCAGCTCCGGCAGCTGCCCGGGGTCCACACCGTGAAATTCGTAGCCGTTCTGGACGTACGTCTCATAATAGGTTTTGCCGTTGCGGTAATACATCAAGTCCTCCAGATGGAATCCGCCCATCAGGTTCAGCTTCTCGACGCCGCTGCTGCGCTTCTCGTGCACGACCCCGAGCTTGTAGATGCGCGAGGTCTCGTCTGCCCCTAGGGCATACCGGACGAATTCGCTGCTGGCATCGCCAAAGAAATACTTTTCCTCATAGCGGTGCTCCTGCGTATAGTCGAACAGCCGCACGTTAATGACTGCATGCTCCTCAAGGGTTCGGTACAGCATCTTGAACAGGTCTTCCTTCGACAGCACCTGCTTGTTGCTGTAATCGATCGTTACGTTGGCCCGGCGCAGCAATTCGTCCTCAAAGGTCTGATCAAAAGGCTCCGCCGTCAGCAAATCACGCTCCACGACAGCAATAAGCCTCTCCAGCAGTCTGTCGGTCCCCGCAGCTGCCAATGCGGACAGGTTCCCGACATAACGGTCCTCGAAAAAGATAAGCGGCCCCCTCTTCGCCTCCAGGTCGCGCATGATGTCTTCCGTCACGAGTCCGTAATACTCCATAATGTTCTGCCCGATATAATCGTCTGCAGCCCGAATGCTCTGCTGCGCAGAGGCATGCAGCTCACCCTCCAGCTGCTCCAGCCGCTGCGCCTGCCGTTTGTAGTGGCCGTGCAGACGCTCCAGCTCCGCCTCGTAGCGGCGGTACAGCTTCAGCTCGGTCTCCAGGAGCAGCAATTCCAGCTTGCGCTGATAGATGGTCTCCAGAAAATAGCGGATAAAGCTCCGCACATTATGTTTGTCCATCAGCGGCCGTTTTGGAAAAGGCAGGTTCCCCACCTGCTCGCCGTAATACCGGTCGAGCTCGGCCCGGTCAGCCTCCAGCTGGCCGGCCATATCGCGGATCCGGGCCCGCAGCGCCTCCAGCACACCGCCTGCCCCGTCTTTCTCGCCGGTCCATGCCGCAATGTGGAACACGCTGATCTCCGGATGCTCCGCCATCTGCTGCCGGATGACGGAATCCAGCTCTTCCGCCCCGTCCAGGCGGCCCAGCGTTTCGCTTGCCTCCTGCTCATAGTTGGCTTGAAAATACCGCTTGCACCCGTCACCGAACAGCGCCTCCTCCGCTTCGCGTACGGACATGCCTTTCAGCGAAGCGAAGCCGACCGGCCGGGTCATCATGCCGTTCATTTCCTCGATCCGGCTGCCGTCCGGCACCACATGGTCCGCATTCGACGAAACCGCCGCCGGATCCAGCCCGAAGAACGCCAGGCGTTCCTTGATGCCGAGTTCCCTTCCGGCCTTCATCCGCAGCAGCAGCTGACTGTAGAAATGGTACAGCACCGTCAGGGCAATCGGCTGGTTCGGCCGCTTGACCCTGGAGAAACCGGCGGAGACATAGCCCTGCCGGCCGGACTCCGTCATGATGTTATTTTTGAAGGAGGTATTGTTATAGCTTCCCGTCTGACCGTCGACCTGATGTTCTTTCTGCTTTCGGTTCTTCAGCAGGCCGAGGTGACAGATGATCTCATAGTTGTCCTGCATGCCGCCAGGATCGGCGATGCCGCGCTCGTTTTTGTCCGACAGCACGTACACCAGATCGAAGAGCGGTGAAGCCGGATGCGTTACCGGAATGGACAGTCCATCCTCCGTTACGTGCAGCGGCGCGGAGAACGTGTACGCGGGGCGCTGCATCATGTCGAGCTCCCGCAGAAAGGCCATCCCTGCCGAGCTGGCGTAACCGAACGACTCCAGCTGCTCCCGTTCGCTGATCAGCGCGTACAGGTCCATCTGAACCGACTTGAAGGACTGGCTGAAGATCGACTGGGCCAACAGCGAAATTTCCGGTATGAACACATTAAGCGGGTCGTCGACCCGCGTAATGACAGAGAGATGGATCCGGTCGAACGAGGAATACATCCGGCCGTAGCCCGCAATATGAGACTCCAGCCGGCGGATCGCCTTATTCAGCTCGAACAACTGCTTTTCGTTCCGGTAGAACGCCCGGTGCAGCTCTTTGCGTATCGTTTTGGGATCACCCGGCACAGCGGAGTCGTCCAACAGAAACCGGCTCAGCAAGGAGCCGCCGCCTTCGGAGCGCACTTCGCCGAACCCGTACCCTTTGGCTTCAAACCTTCCATTCGCATGACTTTCGCCCGCGGCCATGGACGCCAAAGGGCCGTGGGTCTCGTCCGAAGCGGCGGCCCCCCTGTCGCTGCCGGACGCCGTGCCGACATGGAAATACGTCACTCCGGCGCTGTTATCCCATTTTTGCCGGTGAATCTTCATGATCGGGGCGATGGCGTCCGCCGTCTTGTCGCCGATAAACAGAAGCACCGCCGGGTAATGGATGCTGCTCTGGTCGTCTCCCTTACCCGTCAGGCTCTCCTGGGCCGCGGCATAGCTGGATGCAAACCGCTCTAAAATGCCGTTCATCGCTTACTTCAGCCTTCTGCGGATATCGTTCAGCTTGGAAGAAATCTGTCTGTAGAACTGATAGCGGTCTTCCCCGTCCGCCAGCTCCACCTTCTCGTATTCGAGACGGTCGCGGGCTTCCAGGAAGGTCGCCGACAGCTCCTCCAGCTTGGTGAGCAGCGGGTTGATATCCTCCGAAGCGGTCAGCTCGGCATCCCGGCGGGACGATTTGCGCAGCAGGGTGCTGCGGCTTTTCTCATCCAGCCCGCGGAAATGCTTGAACACTTCGTATTCGACGTAATTGACGCTTTTCAGCAGATTGGCGAACGGCTGCCACGCTTCTTCTTCCGGGTCGCGGTCGTAGACGTACAAGGCGCCCTTCTTGCAGATCGTGCCGGTGTACATCGCTTCGATAAACTGGTCCAGCCACTTCTCCTCATCCTGATGCTGGCTGATGATGTCTTCCAGCTCGGCAGCCTTGGCGGCAATGGCTGTATACTTGGCCAATTCGGCCCGTACCCGGGTGATAAGCTCCGGCGAACGGATCAGATTCTCCTTGGCCAGATCCTCATTGATTGAGCCGAAGATATCCTTCGATCCTTCCCGCTCCAATCCCTCGCTCAAGTAACGCTTCAGCTCGGTCAGCGCCCGCTTCACTTCGCCAAGATTCGGCTTGGCGGCATTCAGCTGCATGTCGTAGGTGCGCAGCGCAGACTCCACGTCAAACGGCTTCGTAAACACCACCGCGTAGCGGTTGCTGGTGTTCTGGTCGGCATCCTTCAGCTGAACCACCTTCAGCTGCAGCGCCTGGTCGAATTCGGTGCGGACACGGGCGTTATAGCTCTGCACCCGCGGGTTTACGTAGGTCTCGCCCCACGATTTTTCCGGGATCGGCGAAGGCAGGTACGTCCAGTTCACACGATCGGTCTGCACCAGGTGGCGGCCGATGCCTTCTTTGTCCAGAATCGTGCGTTCGTAGCTTTCTTCGTACACCTTAAGCGGCGTATACACAAACAGCGGCACGCCATTTTTCGTGTTCAGCCAGAAGATCCGGTTCTTCACTTCGCTCTCTTTGACGGTAAAATGCGATTTGCCCACCGAATTGTTCTGATAATTGCGGATCCCCTTCAGGATGCTCGGCGCCTGCACCGGCACGGAGACAAAGCCCCAGGACGGGAAGTACAGATTGCCTGCGCTGTTGCTCAAGTGGAAGACCGGCACGGCCTCTTCGTCCAGCTTGCTGGCGATGTTCCGCTCCACAAATTTCTCGATCGACTCCTCCTGCCCGAACTTCATGATCAGGAAGTCTTCCATCGAGCGGGTAATGAGGTCGCCGAACTTGTCGGTCAGAAACTCCGAAATGGAGCTGACCACGTCGATCTCCTGCTCGCGAATCCAGCGATTGGAATGGTCCAGCAGCTCCTGTGCAAAGTCGCGGATCAGATCGTCAACATCCTTCTGCTCCATCATGCGGTTAATGACCTTCGAGATGTCGGGCACGCTGACCAGATTCCAGTAGTAAGTTTTGTTGCCCTTGTGATCCTGCTGCTCCTCCCCGTTCAGGAGAATGTCTCCGTTTTTGGCGAAAATGGAGTTCAGCGCGTTCAAAATTTCAGTATATACGTTATAAATGCGGTTGTTTTCCTTGTTCAGCAGATCGTACAGATCCTCGTAGAACTCGATCATCTGCTCGGTACGCTCTACATCCGCCATCAGCCAGTATTCGTTGATCTTGGCCTCGATGTAGACATTTTTCTTCTTTTCTTTGGATACGAAGGCGCTCTTTGCATCGCCCAGACGCTCATCCGCCTGCTCCCGGGCCACCTCGATGTCCCGCGGAATGCGGGTCAGGTTCTCGCGCAGCGTCTCAATATAGGAGAGCAGCATTTTGAGCAGGCTGAATCCCTTCTCCGTGTAGATCAGGCGGGACACGTAGAACGGCCCTTGCTGCGGGTGCAGGAACATGCGGCGGATCTGGTCGCTGAACTGCGCCACGATTTCCCCCGGCAGCTGCTTCTTCGCCTTGATATATTCCTCACGGGCCCGCGCCAGGAAATTTTGCTCCAGCTCGGTGTCCATGTTGATGACCTGATTTTTAACAACGTTCGTGTAGCTCAAGCGCTCGCTGTTCTGGTAGCCGGGCAGCGGCTCCGGCACGCGTGATTCGAACGTCTTCACCATCGTGTCGAGATCGACGCCGAGCTTGCGGGCGAACTTCTCGACGTCTTCCTGATTCGGCGCTTTTTCGAACATCGTTTCCATTTTGCCGAACAGGCGGTACGCCAGGAACGTCGTCATTTCCTCAATCGGAAGCACGGCCGACGAGGCGCCGATGATGTTGTAATCGTAGTTGGCCGGATACGCCTTGTTCATTTGGGCGATGTTCGTGCGGATGTTGCTGATATAGTCGTGAATGGCGAACTCTTCGCCCGATTGCTTTTCCTCGCTCGCCATGAAGTTCGTAATGTTCTCGGCGGTGACGTTCATGCAGTAATCGTAGGCATTTTCCAGCAGCTTGCCTTCCGTGTTGGTCGCCGAAATCAGATGGCACAGGTTAAACGGCGGCAGCGGCGAGTTGACGGTCAAAATATTGCCGTACTGCTGCTTGAACCGTTCCCCGCGCGCGTCCACGTTCATCCAGTAGTCGAGCTCTTTGAGGGCTGCATAACCGTTCTTCTTGATGTACTCACGCGTATGTTCGCTAAGGCTCTTGTTCGCCAGGTTGATATCCGGCGTGAACAGATAACCGAGCGTGTTGACCCGGTCGATCCCGGCGGAGCCATGGTCGCGCTCGATAATGCCGCGGACGATATAGGCGATGTCCAGGAAGCAGCCGCTTCCGGTACCGCCGGAGAGGCCGGTCAGCAGGAACACCATCAGCTTCTTGTTGGTGCCTACAGAGAGCGTCTTGATCTTCTTGTCGATGGCCTGCACGACCTGGTTGATCTTCGTGAAGAGCAGCAAGCGTCCCGCCTGGCGGACGCCCGCCGCGCCGTTCATGCCGTCGGTGATGCTGAGCTCGGGCGACAGCCAGTCCGTAATGTACGGCTCCAAAATACTGCGGTTCTGCAGCAGTCCGCCGATCTCGGCGTTCGACAGCAGCACGAATTCGTTAATCGGATCCAGGCCGACGCCTTTGTAGCGCTTGTTCCGGTCCTGCTCGTTCGTTTCAAAAGCCAGGAACTCGACGTTATCCGGCTTGTCCATCTTCTTCTTGGATAGCGGATCTTCCGGCAGCTTAAAGCGCCGGTTGATCTGGTATTTCAGGCGGAGCAGCGCATCGATGCCGGTGCCTCCGAGGCCGATGATCAGAATCGGGTTGTCAATCGTGTCCACCCGGATTTTTTCGCTGACGATACCGCCTCCCAGCGACACGTCCAGCTGCTGTATATGTTCTCTTACGACCGGTTTCATAAATTCCCCTCCTGGAAAAGGCGCACGGATATGAATAACCCGTTACACCAAATATTCAAATTGTATCGTTTTGTCAATCTGCTGCAGAGACACGCTCAGGCGGTCTCCGCTCTTCAGCTCCACGCCGGCGGAAGCATCCAGCACGCGGCCGGACCGCTCAATCGTGCAAGGCGAGGCATTTTTCAGCACCAGGCGGTCGTTCTTGCCCGGCGTAAACATGATTTTGTCGGTTTCCTTCAGTTCCGGCGCCAGCTGCAGCAGCTGGTGCAGGTTGAATTTGCCCCGGAATGAGGTCAGCTTCTTATACTGCGGGTATGTCTTCTCCCCGGTATTCTCGTCACGGATCTCGATGACCATCTGCCCGACAAAGCCCCGATTCGCCTTCTTCACGGCATTTAAAATGAAATACGCCGCGGCAGCGATGATCAGAAGGGCAATAACCCCGATCACGACGAGCATGGTAGGGAACGGTTTATCCTTGGACGCTCCTGAAGCAGCCGTCCCGGCCCCCGTGCCCGCAGCCGCCGGCTTGGCGCTGACGGTCACCGGCTGGGTTTCGCGGTAGAAGCTTTGGTCTTCCGCACGCACCTTCAGTTCGTACTGGTGCTTGGAGGGAATTTGGTAAGAACCCTCGAAATGGTCCCCTTGGTTCGTCAGCTTAACTTCCTCGGTCTTGCCCGTATCGAGGTCCTTCACCAGAAGCTTGGCGGCCATGCTGCCATACAGCGCCTGATCCTGAAGCTTCTGGCCGCTGCTGACCAGATACGACTTGATCTCTATCGTGTCACCCGGCTTCACCGATTTGGACGGCAGCGGATCCATCGTCAGGTCCAAATCATAGTTAAAGACGAGATTGATGTCGATTTTGTCCTTCGGAACGCCCTTCACCTGAAGCTTCCAGTCGCCCTGCTTAGGCTTCAGCAGCTTGATCAGGGAGTACGTCTTCGACTTGGAGCTCAGCACGTTCGCCGAAGGAATGGTCTGAGCCGTTCCGGCAGGATCGGTCAATTTCACGTCGACCGGGCTTCCGGACATCATCGAAATGTTCGCTTCCAGCACGTTCGCGTTCGGAACGCTGATGGTCACTTCCTGATAGCTGCCGTTCGCGGTGATCGACTGCACCGGAACGATCTTCAGCTTCTGGTGGCTGGCGAAAATTTCGCTCAAAATTTGCGGCAGATCATCCGCCGAGCTGGTGGAAAAGGACTTGGCCCCGGTCTTGCTGGCCAGATCCGCCAGGGCGGCCTTGTTCAGCTTGCCGTCGGCATTCAGCCCGATCGTATAGATGGGGATGCCTGCCTGCTTCGCCTCCTGCACGGCGGCGCTCAGCTGCTGGTCGGCCTGCTGCTCCGTCTTGCCCGATTTCGGGTCGAGCTCATTGTTGCCGTCCGCCAGGACGACGATCATCGGCTCGTGGCTCTTGTCCATGCCCTGTTTCAGCACCTTCACCGCTTCATCCACGCCGACCGAAATGTCGGTATAGGCGCCGCGGTCAAGCTGGTCGATGAACTGCTTCAAATCTTCCTTGTCCGCCGCGGACTGGATTTCAAGCAGCGCCTTCTCCCGCTGGATCTTGTCCGTATAGGAGACGATTCCGACCTTGTCCCCTTGGGTGGACAGCATGTCGATGAACATCTTCATCGCCTCGCTGCTGATCCGGTTCGGATCGCTAGCCTTCATCGAATTACTGGCATCCATCACCAGTACAGCGTCAATCTGGGATGACGGCTGCCCGGCAGCCGATACCGGCGGCAGAAAGCCGCACCATGACACAAACAGCAGCACCCCGGCCAGCAGGCACATTGTCCATTTATTTTTTAAATGCATAGGGTTTCTCCTTCATAACGTTAGTCTTCAGTTTCCAATATTCGAGGCCAGTATTCCGCAAAATTCGACCTTTCCTAGCCGCAAGAATGCCACTATTAACTCTAGGCAAAAAGTCTTAAATATTCCTTAAGAAACGATAAAAAAACGTGAAGCGACGTTTCTAGTTTCATTCCATATTCAGTAGAAACTTCCATGCCGAGCGCTAAAATATCCCAATCTATAACATTATGATATAATTATACCTGCCAAAGTTCAATGTTTACAGGAGCTCCGCGGATTGTAGGCATTAGGACCTAACTATCAACTTGCATAATTATCCATCCGATAGAAAGGAATATTGATATGATTGCTTACGGATGTCTCGCCGTTTTGTTTCTTTTTGTTTTGATCAAATCCGTCAATTATTTCAGACGCCAGAAGACCGCGCCGCTGCCGGAAGAGCTGGACGAAACGCTGCTCACCATCGCCAACCCGGGAGACCGCCATGGTTAAGAAGAAGCCGGTACGTCTGCGCCCTTATTATAGAACGAGATATGCCTATCAAAAGTTAAGAGTTTGCAAACATTGCCATCATTTTACCGTCCTGTGGGAAGACACTTGCGCCAACTGCGGCCGTCACTCGCTGATTCCAGTCATGGACCAGGCAGCGATTAACGCCAAGCGGTCGATGCAGACGGAAAGGCTTGCCGCCCTTCTGCTGACGCTGGTTGCAGTGCTGCTGAGCCAAACGTTCCTGCAGATCGCCGTTTGCCTGGGCGGGGGCATCCTGCTGACGGTGCTCCTGTGGCTGCTCCAGCGGCGCATGCTGCCGTCCGAGACGCGCCGCCAGCTGGACAAGCTGCTGCACGGCAGCCAGCGTGTGATCCTGGAAGGCATCTATTTGAATCTGTCCACCGCCTCAGCCGCCATTAAAGATGACGAGCAGATCGGTTACGAGATTCTGCGGGAGATTGCCACCATCGTGCATAATGACCGGATCCGGCTGCAGCAAATCGTGCTGCTCCAGTCGTTCGTGCTGCGCAAAGATATGGATCTCGAGCTGGAACCGCTGCTGATCGAGGATTTCGATTCCGATCTGGCCGCTTATATCGGCGAAATCGCCAAGGTCAAACGCGAGTTGATCAAAGCCAGCGCCATTCGTTATCTGCTCATACATGAGCGTTATATCCTGCAAATGAAGCAGGGCGCCAGCATTATGACGGCGGCGGCCGGTGCCGCGGTACGGATGAAGAAGTACGTGGATATGTATCCAGATTTCATCCGGCGCTACGCGCGCGGCCTGCCGCGGGAGCGGTTTTTACGGCTGTACCAGATCGTGCGGCGCAATCCGGACCAGTCCTGGGACGGTCTCCGCGACGAGGTTTCCGCCATTTATAATGAAAAGTACCGCTGGGACCCGGATTTTCAAAAATGGGAATAAAGAGGCCATAAAGATATGACGATGAAAAACGCGCTAACCCTGCGTAATTTGTATATTTTGCTCTGCGCCGCAGTTTTGGTCCTGATCGGAGTCAAGGGTTATGACATGAACCGGAAAATCGATTGGGTCGCCACAGCGGGTCAGTACTACGTCCGGAAAGATCTGATCAATGCAGAGAAATGGTACCAAAAAGCGTCCGCAAACCGGTCCATACGCTACAAGGAAGATCTGATCGCCTCCCGGCTGAAAGAGCTTGAGCCGATCACCTCCATGAGGCAGTCGCTGTCCCGTTTGGATCAACGCGCGGAAACTGCTGCCAGAAACCGGGATTTTGACGGGCTTATGAATGTGTACGCCGACTTGGTTGCCGCCAAGAAGGAGTATATGGCTGCGAGCCAGCCGCTGGCCGCCTACTATCCGAAGATCTCCGCCATGTACGGCATTTCGGACGATCTGACCAAGGACTTCAAGCAGTTCCAATCCCTCTTTTACCAGCAGGCGAAGGATCAGTTGGCCCAGGGGGACGTTAACGACAACACCTTTAAATGGAATCTGCTGGACATTCCGGCGGAATTTTACGGCGGCGCGGAAGCCAAAAGCAAGCAGTTAAGCGGAAAATTTCAATCGTATGACGAGGCCCTGATGGCCCGCATGGCGGGTGCCGGGCAGTATCAGAACATGCTGGACTGGTCGCTGTCCATGATGACCGAATACAAGAGCCGCAGCTTTAAGGTGAATTGGGTAAAAGAAAAGGCCGACTCCCTCACCCGTACCCTTCTCACAAAGGACGTGCAGGGAGACCAGGCGGCAAACTTTGCCGCCCACGCCAAGATGTACACCGCCTACATGGCCGGCGCCGGCATGAAGCAGTCCGCTGTCCAGGATTACATAACCAGGCAAATCGGCACCTGGCTGAAGGGCGCAGACCGCAAAGTGAAGAACCATAAGTATGAAGAGGCGATCGCGATTTACCAGGCCTTATCCGGCTACGAGGATACGGAAGACAAGATCAAGGCGGCCCAGCTGGCTTGGACGGTTCACGATCCGGTCCGCCTACTGCAGAGCGCCGATCCCTCCCCCTCCTACGACTTCGTCAGCGGAGGAGCGGATCGCTTCGGCGGCAAAGCCTATGCCATCGGGGCGGACGGCAGCAACACCGTCTATTTCACCCGGATGAACAGCGATGAGACGGTGCAGGGTTACAGCAGCCATGATTTCCCGCAGGGAGCCGCCATCCGGAAAGTCTCCATCGAACCGTCGCTCAGCACGGGCAGCACGCCGGTCATTCTCGTCGAAGCGGACTTAACGACCCGGAAGGCGCTGTATGCCGCTTATGAAGTCCGGGAGAACGGCATGGTCCAGCTGTTCCAATTCAGCGCGGACGGCTATAGCGTTCAATCGGACAAGTCGCTCCTGGTGACGAATCCGGAGATTGGCGAAGGCAGCGTAACCGGTGGGATGGACGCTGCCGGAGGCACGCCACCGGAGGCGATATATGAGCGGCGCGGCGATGCCTATGAGTTTACGGGCTTCCAGCAGGACTTTACGGATATCGTAGCGACCGACCTGCCGTCGCATCCGGGAGAAAAGGTTCGCTTTACCATCTATATCGTCCAAGGCGGCCAGGGCGAGGCGCTCGCAGAAATGGAAGGGTCGTATATCAAACTGAGGGGCAATTTCCAATTCACCGAGGGCAGCGTGACCGTCATCGGAACCTATAACGAGTCCGAGGAGATGTACCCGGACGGCGATCAAACCGTCGAGCCTGTGAACGTACCGGTCGTAGACGTGGAACGGCTGGAGTAGATTCGGGAAGTTCGGCTGCTTCCAACTTCCAACAAGATATAGCCCTACAAGGTCTTGTCCGATGGAGACGATAACAGGCCAGAGACCATTTCAAAAAGAATATCGTGCATGAATCGTTCCTAGCATAGTTATTAGGATCGTTCGTGAACATTTAAAGGCTTCCGCTTCGGCGTGAGGCCTTTTTTACTATGCCATCTCTCCAATTACGTCATCTTTTGTCGTATATATGAATTATTCTAAAACCATCCAAGGTACCGTATCGCAAAATGAAAGAGAGGGATGGATTCGTGGATGAATATATTGAAATCGAAGGGGCCCGGGAGCATAATCTGAAGAATATTTCGCTTCGCATTCCCAAACGCAGGCTGGTCGTACTGACGGGCTTGTCCGGGTCGGGCAAATCGTCTCTCGCGATGGATACGCTGCAAAAGGAATGCCAACGGCAGTACATGGAGTCCATGGGGATGGTGACGGATTTCATCAGCAAACCGCGGGTGGATTCCATCCGCGGCCTGTCCCCTTCCATTAGCGTCAGCCAGCATGTGGCCAACAGGAACCCCCGGTCCACCGTCGGGACCGTTACGGAGATCTATACGTACCTGCGTGTGCTGTACGCCAAGCTTGGCGTGCGGGTATGTCCAGCTTGCGGTCAAAGCATTCCCCCCGTCTTCGAAGACAGTTCAGCGGTGTCCGAAGAAGTTCTTGAACCATCGGAAGATACGATTGAGGAGCCTAAGCATATGCCCTGCCCGCACTGCCATGCCTCGATCCCGAAGCTGACGATGGCCCACTTCTCCTTCAACAAGCCTGAAGGAGCCTGCGCGACCTGCACAGGAATCGGCATCGTGACCGACATTGCCGTGGACCGGCTTTTGCAGGAAGACCGCAGTATCTTGGAAGGAGGCGTAACGCTCTGGGACGGCTGGGTTCGCGAATACTATACGGACGTGCTGTTAGCGGCATCTAAACATTACGGTTTCCCGTACGAGCCGCACCTGCCCATCCGCGATTATGGCGCGATCGCACGCGACATGCTGCTCTACGGCGCAGCCAGTGAGCAGTTCCAGCGCCACTTCCCCGGCGTTAAGCCTCCCAAAACCGTGGGCAAGGGCAATTTTGAAGGCTTGATCACCCATTTGCTGCGCAAGTACAGGGAACATGACGGGGATCCGGAAGAATCGGGCTCAAAAAAATGGGACCCGTATTTTATGAACCAGTCCTGCCCCGATTGCCATGGATCGCGATTGGGGAGAGAGGGCCGGCTCGTTACCATTAGGGGTACGACTATCATCGAGGCGGCTTCTTACCCCCTTCTCCCGCTCTATGCCTGGCTCAAGCAGTTGAAACAGGAGCTGCCAGGCGAAAGCCTGGCCGTATGGGAGCCTATTTTCAACGGGTTGGCGGACCGTATCCAGCGGCTGATCGACGTCGGGCTCGAATATTTGTCGCTGGACCGGAAGGCGAGCACGTTGTCCGGCGGGGAAGCCCAGCGGCTCCGGCTCGCTTCGCTGCTCGGTTCGGGCCTCACCGGCGTACTGTACGTACTGGACGAGCCAACGGCCGGTCTCCATCCGCGGGATACCCACAAGCTGATCCGGGTGCTGAAGCGGCTCCGTGATTTGGGAAATACCGTGCTGGTCATCGAACATGATACCGAGGTGATGAAGGCCGCGGACCATTTGATCGAGATTGGCCCCGGATCCGGAAAAGAAGGCGGGACCGTCGTCGGCACCGGAACGCTCGAACAGTTGAAAGCAATCCCCGAATCCGCTACCGGACGTTATTTGCGGGAGGTGGACATCGCCGGCCCTCCGGTTACGCGGAGAGCGGGCAGCGGCAGCAAGCTTACGATCGAGCAGGCTTCCGCCCATAACCTGAAGCAGTTGACCGTCAGCTTTCCGCTCGGATGCCTGATTACAGTGACAGGGGTTTCAGGTTCGGGCAAATCCACCCTTCTGTTCGATATCCTCGAGCCTGCGGCAAAATCCCAACTTCGATTGTCCGGCAATATGCCAGGCCAATACGAACGCATCACCGGCCTGGAGCTTATCGACAAGGTCATCGCCGTCGACCAAGCCCCGGTCGGGAAAATATCGCGTTCCAATATCGCGACCTACACCGACCTGTTTACCCCGATCCGCAGCTTATTCGCAGAGCTGCCCGAAGCCCGGAAACAACGGTTGAGTCCCAAGCACTTCTCCTTTAACACACCGGGCGGCCGGTGCGAGAAATGCCGCGGCATGGGCACCCTGCAGCTGGATATGCACTTTCTGCCGGATGTGGAGGTGCGCTGCCCCGTTTGCCTGGGAAAACGGTTCAAAGAGAATGTGCTGGCCGTTCAGTACAAGGGCTTCAGCATTTCGGACATTCTGAACCTGACCGTCCTGGAGAATGCCGCCCTCTTTGAGGAGCCGGTAATAACCGACATGCTGAACCTGCTGGGTGAAGTGGGGCTCGGCTACCTGCAGCTGGGGCAGCCCACGACGACGCTGTCGGGCGGAGAAGCCCAGCGGATCAAGCTGGCGAAGGAGCTTGGCAAAAAAAGCAGAGGGCATACCTTGTACTTGCTGGATGAGCCCACGACCGGGCTTCATCCCAGTGATGTCCGGCATCTGTGCCGTCTGTTAAACCGGCTCGTGGACGCCGGCAACACGGTCATGGTGATCGAACACCATCTCGATCTGATCGCCGCGTCCGACTGGATCGCCGATTTTGGACCCGAAGGCGGGGATGCCGGAGGGCAGTTGGTCGCGCAGGGTACGCCGGAAGATGTGGCGGCCGTTCAGGCCTCATATACAGGCCGCTATCTGGCCGAGCATCTGTCACGCTGATCACGCTTCCCAATCGCCATTGCTCCCCCAGCTTGCGCAAGCAAAAAAGAATCACCCTCAGTCACATGGACTATGGGTGATTCTTCATATTCGGATCGCTTTGATCCGATTATTTCTATTGCACCGTCACGACCACCTTGGTCGATTTGCCGCCGAAGCTGACCGTGATCGTCGCTTTGCCTTTGCCGTTAGCCGTGATCTGGCCGTCCTTCACCGTGGCCGTCAAAATTTTGGAAGACTTCCAAAGGGCCGGCTTGGAGACATCCACATCGGTTCCGTCCATGTAGGTCGCCGTGGCCGCCAGCGTCAGCTTGTCGCCGACGTTCAGCGTCACGCTGACCTTGTCAGTCTGCAAATATTTCAACGTATCCACTTCGACCGGAATCCGAACCGTCTTGTTGGCATACTTGGCCGTCACGGTCGTTTTGCCGTAAGCAGCAGCGGTAATGACACCGTTGTTGACCGATGCCACTTTATAGTTTCCGGTTTTCCATTCCGCCTTGGACGTCACGTCCTTGGTGCTGCCGTCGCTGAACGTCACTTCCAGCTTGACGGTGGCCGTTTTATCCTTGGCTTTGCCTGCCGTCTTCAGCGATACTGCGGTCTCGCTCGCCTCAATGGCGGAGATGACGTCGACTTCCACCGGGATCGTTACTTTCTGTCCGCCGTACTCAGCGGTAATGTTGGCTTTCCCGCTCTTCAGACCGGATACCAGGCCATTATTGTCTACCCCAGCAACCGTGGAGCTGCTCGACTTCCAGGACGCTTCCTTGGTCACGTCCACCACCGTACCCGTCGCATCCTTCGCAGTCAAGGTCAGCTGCTTCTTGTCACCGGCGGACATGATCACGAGCGTATCCGACGCTTTCAGGTCGCTGACCAATCCGATTTCCACGGTCATCGTGTACGATTTGCCTTCGTACTTGGCCGTAATCGTCGCGGTGCCTGTCGCCACGCCGGTGATGAGCCCATTTTCATCGATGTCGGCAATATCCTTTTTGTTTGTGCTCCATTCCACCTTGTCCTTGGACGAGATCGTCTCGGCCGCCCGGTCCGCACCGTAATCCAGCACGATGCTCGCCTGGTAGGTAGCGTCCACCTTCAGGGACAGCTTCTTCACCGGCAGCGAGATGCTGAGCGGCATGTCGACCGCTACCGATGTCGTTACCGTCACTCCGCCGTAGGTGGCGCTGACTTTGGATTCCCCTTTTTTGAAAGCCGTCAAATTCCCGCCGCTGACAAAAACGACGTCCTCATTGCTGGATTTCCACACGGCTTTGCTCTGAACCTTCTCGGTTTCCCCATTCGCATAGGTAGCGATCAGGTCCAGCTGCTTCGTCTTCTCACCTGTCAGGCTCAGTGCAACCTTCTCGACCAGGTCGAGGTGGCGCGGCACGTCAACGTCGACATTAATGGCCACGCTCTTGTCCCCGTATTTGGCGGTAATGATTGCTGCACCCGGCGCGATGGCCGCGATAACGCCTTTGTTTACATAAGCGACCTTCTCGTCGCTGGAAGACCATACAGCATCTCCTGTAATGTCCACCGGATCCTTGTCCGGATACACCGCTTCAACCTTGATCGGCTGTGTGGTGGAGTCCCCTGCATGAAGGAAAATATCCTGCTTGTCCGCCTTCAGGCGGATCGTCTTATCGACATCGACCTGAATCGTTGCCGTTTTCGTTCCGTACTTCGCCGTAATCGTCGCGGTTCCCGGACCGTAAGGAGTAATCTGCCCCTTGATGACGTCCGCCACGCCTTCGTTGCTCGACGTCCATTCAGCGTCTGCCGCAACGTTATCCTTGGTCGTGCCGTCCGGATAGGTCGCTTTCAGCGTCACTTGCACCGGCGTCTTCTCGCTCAGCAGCATGGACACCTGCGCAGGGTCCGCATCGAGCCGCTTCACCACTTCTACGCTCACCGGAATCGTTACGGTCTGCTTGCCGTACACCGCCGTCAGCGTAGCCGTACCCGGACCCACCGGCGTCACCGTTCCGTTCACGACCGTCGCCACGCTGGCGTTATCCGTCGACCAGTCCGCTTTGCCGGAAACTTCTTCTGTATTGTTGTCTGTATAGGTTGCGGTCAGCTTGATCTGGGGCTTGTCCCCCAGCTTCAAATCCAGGCTCTGCACATCTTTCGTAAGCGCCTTGACCTTCTTCGTCACGGTCACCGACACCGATTCGGATACGTCCCCGAATACGGCTGTTACCGTTGTCGTACCTTCGCTCTTCGCGGTTACGGTACCGTTATATATGGTGGCAACTACGTTGTTCGAGCTGCTCCAGCTCGCCTTTACCGTCAAATCTGCCGTTGAATTATCCGAATATACACCCGTCGCGGTTACTTTCGCCGTATCGCCGATTTCAAGGGTAAGCTCATTTTTGGACAAAACCAGCTTGGTCAAATCCGCCGTGGCGGCCCAGGTCGTTCCGGCATAGGCCATGCACAGCACCATAACCAGGGACATGACCAGTACCCTTTTTAATCTGATTCGCAATGTAAATTCCCTCCAATTCCCTTATTTTGAGTAGAAACAAAAAAAGACCCTACCTCCCATATCGGTCAGTCCAGCCAAAAATGTTAGTTTTTTGGAGATTTTCTGCATTTTTTCGATAAAAACCGCCGTTTGATTCTGAATTTTGCGCGTCACGCACGCTAAAAAGGGGTAATCCTCTAATTGGTAAACCTTCTAGCGAAACCTGTACAGGGGTCATGGCGTCTAATTAAGATAGGAGGTGCCATAAGCGCATGATCATTCCTGACCATGAAATCATTGAAGAGGCCAACTACCTGGTGCAGGAGCATTACGGGGAAAGAAACCCGCTGAGCGTCACCATCGGCATTCTGGAGAACGGGGACCATTTTTACACCGGCTGGGGACAACCTCCGGGCTTCGATTACGCATCAGCCATCTATGAAATCGCATCCGTAACGAAAGTTTTTACGACCTCACTTCTGTGTATCCTGCAGCGTCAGGGCAAACTGCAGCTCAAGGATACCGTAGGCCAATACATACCTGAAATCGCCTCTAACGCCAAAGTCGGCGCCATCACGCTGGAACAGCTCGCCACGCATACCTCCGGACTCCCACGGCTGCCGGCCGGTCTCAAGCAGACCGTGACCGACAAACTGAACCCGTACCAAAACTATACCGAGCAGCATCTGCTGCAGGACCTGCTGAAAACCAGACCTTCGTCGAGCGGAAGCTTCGAGTATTCCAATTTGGGCGTAGGCCTGCTTGGGCTTATCTTGAGCCGCTGCACCGGCCGGAGTCTGGAACAGCTTATGCGGGAAGAGATCTGCGGTCCGTTATTTATGGAGGACACGCTATTTGAACTGAACGATGAGCAGCAGTCCCGTCTCCTCCCGGTGTATACGGCCAACGGCAAGCCGGTTCCCCATTGGGATCTGGGCGTTCTCGCCGGCGCGGGAGGCTTGCGTTCCACGGCGCATGATCTGCTCCAATTTGCAAAAGCGAACGTCGGCATGGGCTCGGCCCCGATCACGGCCGCGCTTCGCGACGGGCAGAAGCCCCGCCACCGCGTACGCCGCGGCGAGGACGTCAGCCTCGGATGGATGGTCAAAACCGGCATTTACCACGACCGGATTCACTGGCATAACGGCGGTACGTACGGCTCAAGCAGCTTCCTGGGCTTTCACATGGAAAAAAACACGGCGGTCGTCGTGCTGTCCAACAACGGCAGCTTTGCGATGAAAATGCTGTCCATGATGAGGCCGCAGAAACGGCATGTGGACGAGATCGGCTTCCAGCTGTTCAAGCAGCTGACCAAAACGGTCTATTAACCGGTCTAACCGCATCCTCATGTAAAAAATCCTTAATAAAATATACAGCCAAAAAGGCTGCCTCCCGGATTGCTCGCAAGCCCGGTTGTAGGCAGCCTTTCTTCTGCTAACAGCCTTTATTCAATTTCAGGCGACTTGCGGCAAACGCAGTGTTTACGCCTTTTTATCCGTCGGCACCTGGCAGGAGCCGTCCGTGCAGGAGAGGTCATCTCCGTCAGCACTGTTTCCCAGCAGCGTCAGCGGATGCTCCTCTTTCCAGATATTGTCCAGCGCTTCGGCAAACACCTGTGTCGGCTGGGCACCGGAAATGCCATATTTCTGGTTGATGACGAAGAACGGCACGCCGTTGATGCCGAGCCGTCCCGCATCCCCCTCGTCCTTGCGGACATCGTTCGTGTAAGCATCGCTCTCCAGCATGGAGGCTGCCGCAGAGGCGTCCAGCCCGATTTCGCCGGCCAAGCGCGCCAATACCGCACGGTCCCCCAAATGTTCCGAATCGGTGAAGTACGCCTTGAACAGCCGTTCCGTCATCTCATACTTCTTGCCGAACTCCCCGGCCCACTGCGTCAGACGATGCGCGTCAAACGTATTGGTCGGGACCAGCGTATCGAAATTGTACGTGAGCCCTACCGTCTTGGCCTGCTCGGTCATATTGTCGTTGGCCGCCTTGGCTTGCTCCCAGCTCATGCCGTACTTGGAGGCCAGGATGCTGTGAATGTCCTTGTCGTTGTCTTTCGGTGCGCCCGGGTCCAGCTCGAAACTTCGGAACACAACCTCGACGTCATCCTTGTGCGCGAACGGCTCGAGGGCAGCCTCAAAACGGCGCTTGCCGATATAGCAGAACGGACAGGCAAAGTCCGACCATACTTCGATTTTCATATGCAAACCTCTCCTTTTCGGGTGATGTTCTTTGATTGGTAAACTGATACTTTTTCCATCACAGTAAGAGTCAAAAGAAAAGCAGTCACTCGGATAAACCAGCTGTAACTGCATCAGGTACATTATATCGCGATTATCGGGAGCGCGCAACCTGCCTGCGCCGATCTCCCGTTATATCCAGCTTCCTTAACCCCCCGGTTAACCGGTCGTCGGCACTGTTGCCGGCACGGCCTCCGGTCCGTCCTGCGGTTCGATCAGCGCATGCTTCTCCCACGCCCGGCTCCGCCAGCGGAAATACATGATGACGGCACGGGCCCATTCGTCCGCGGCAATGGCAAGCCACACGCCGGCAAGGCCCATGTGGAGCTTGAATATGAGGAAGTATCCCAGCGGCAGAGACATGCATACCATAGACAACAGTCCCATGTAGACCGGGAACTTGGCGTCCCCCGAAGCGCGCAGCGAGTTGATGATGACGATGTTGACGGTGCGGCCGGTCTCCAGCACGATACTGAGCAGAATGACCTGCGCCCCCATTTTGATAATGAGTGCATCGTCCGTAAACAAGCCCATCAGCGGAACGCGGAACAGGATAATGATCAAGTCGATGACGATCGTGGCGGCAAGCGCCCACTTCACGCTCTGGAACACCCGGGTGTAGGCGTCCTGGTTGCGTCTTTCACCGACGTAATGGCCGACCATAATGGCCGTGCCCATGCCGATCGCCATGCTGAACAAATAGATGTACATCGAGATGTTCACGGCATACTGCCGGGTGGCCATCGCTTCTGCCCCAAGGTAGGTGACGTACAGCGTGAAGGTCAGCTGGCACATTTGGTATACGATGCTTTCCAGAGCCGACGGAATGCCGACATTCAAAATTTTAAGCACAAATTTCTTCGACAGACGGATGTAATAACGCCATTCCACGTGCACTTCCATGACCCGGTACAGCAGCCAGAAGAAGATCAGCAGGCAGACCAGGCGGCTGAATACCGTCGAGATCGCCGCCCCCTGTACGCCCAGCGCCGGAAGGCCGAAATGCCCGAAGATCAGCGCGTAGTTCCCTGCCACGTGAATGATGTTCATCAGAAGCGACACGACCATCGTTTCTTTGGTGAACCCGTGGGTTCGAATCGTTGCGGCAAGGGCGTTAATGAGCGCCTGCAGGAAAATGCCGCCTCCGACGATCTGGATGTAGGACTGGGCATACCCGTAAATTTCCCCGGTGACGTTAAGCAGGCGCAGCATCATTCCGCCGAAGGCGAGAAAAATAACGCTTAGGAGCACCCCTACGGCCAGGTTCAGCGTGATTGCATTTCCGGTC
Source organism: Paenibacillus sp. OAE614 (assembly GCF_040546645.1). Lineage (NCBI taxonomy): Bacteria > Bacillati > Bacillota > Bacilli > Caryophanales > Paenibacillaceae > Paenibacillus > Paenibacillus sp. OAE614. The sequence continues at coordinate 6,522,557 of NZ_JBEPOD010000001.1, forward strand.
ACCTGCGCCGCGTCGCTAAGCTTCTTGGAGCCCAGGTACTGGGCCACCACGATCGCCGCCCCGCTGCCGATCACCTCCAGCACGAGGATGGCGATGGAAATAATTTGGTTGGCGGCGCCGACGCCGGAGACGGCATTGTCGGAAACCGAACTGAGCATCAATGTATCGACACTGCCCATCAGCATGAACAGGAACAATTCGAGAAATATAGGCCAGGTGAGGCGGACAAGACTGAGCCGTTTTTCTGACCGTGCAGAAGGCTCTTGAACAGTTGCGGTCATGAGTCAGAATTCACCTTTCTTTCAAACGTATTCTTTGAAACAAAGGTATGTTAGCACAGTTTTCATGAAAATACATGACATTTAACAGAAAAATACTGAAAATTTAATATTCTTTTTTTGGTAAGCCCTTACTTCCCTAAAAATGACCATTATTCGTACCGGGACAGCAGCTCAGCGAGTTTTTCGCGGATCAGACCGACCAGTGCCTGAGGCTCTTTCACAGTCGCATTCGTTCCCAAGCCGATAAAAAATTGGGCGTAAAACGAAAGGTCATGCTCCGGAATCATCCCGTCCACCCAGCCGGTCCCATCCTCGCGGATATGCAGCTTGGACTCCAGCCATAATTCTCCCTCGCACCGTTCCACGCCTTCCGGGGTCAGCTCCACATAGCAGCGAAGCTCCGCCGAGTCCTCCCCGTGAAATGACTTCCGATTCCCAAGATGCACATGGCTGAGATCGGCCGCTTCAAGGCCGGTTGTATCCTCGGCGGCATCCGTAATCCGGTCGCAGCGGAACAGGCGGAAGTCCTTCCGCTGGAAGCAGTACGCCGGGCAGTACCACAGTCCCTGGCTGGCATAGATGCCGATCGGCTGGATCTGCCGAATCGAGCTGCTGCCGCGGGATTCGTAAACGATCCGCAGCACCTTCTGGTTCACGGCCCCGTCCAGCAGTACGGACAAATGGGGCGCACCCGCCCGCCGGGACGGGGTAATAAAGTCGACCCGGTTCTTCATCCGGTCGATCCGGTCGCGCACATCCCCGGGCATGTAGTGGTAGAATTTCTGGAGCGCGGACGAGCTCTCCGTCTCAAACGGGATATGGACATAATGCCGGAGACCGTGCACGGCGAAAAAAATCGCCACCGCCTCTTCCTCCGTAAAGGCAATCGGGGGCAGGATCCGTTCCTTCAGTACCTGGTAGCCGCCATGCGGCCCCACTTCCGAATATAAAGGGACGCCGAGCTCGCTCAGTTCCTGCAGGTCCCTTAGGATCGTCCGGGTGGACACCCCGAATTCGTCGGCCAGCTCCTTGACTTTGAAGCGGCGCATCCGGTTAATCGTCATCATCAGGTCGAGCAGTCTTTTGGATTTGGACATGTCGGCACTCCCGTTACTGGATTTGGCGGTATACACCATCGAAAACAAATATGGTCGGTGACAAACCTTGTCATTATTATAAACGAACTATAGGAATCGGCCCAAAACATCGGCACAGCCCTGATTCCTCGCAGCCCGCCCGGATCATGGAAAGGCTGCCCATTTTTCTGTTATATTAGTGTTATATTTCATAACATCTCACTGTGCAACATCGGAGGACAGTGGTATTAGGCAGCTAATAAAGTGAAAAATGTCTTTTTTTAATCGGAAAGTCACGTCGCTAACCGGCATAAACCCGATTTTCCGCTTGAAATCATGAAGATTCCCTTTCCGAATGTAACCTTTTATAACAGGTAACGCTTACAAGTCTGAAATTTAGTATTGATTATTTGCAGACCATCCACTATGATAATGGCAAAAGGCAGGAGATAAAAGTTAAAGCACTTTAACTTTTGAGATTATAACCCGCTATAATTTATAAAAATTTAGGGTTTAATTTGTCCCATAAGTTAAAGCGTTTAAACTTTTATAAACTCTGTGAGAAAGGTTGATGCTCCCGTGACCCATCGCGAAAGCAGGCGGCAGACGCTGTACATGTATCTGTTTATTTCCCCCTGGCTCATCGGCTTTCTGGTTTTTGCCCTGTATCCCATCTTGTCCTCGCTTTATTACAGCTTCACGGACTACGACATCATTCACCCGCCCCAATTTATCGGCTTGGCCAATTATGCGGAGATGTTCGGCAATGATCTGTTCTGGAAATCCGTCACCGTTACGCTGAGGTATACGCTCATCAGCGTGCCGATCCAGCTGCTGCTGGCCCTTGGATTCGCCCTGCTGCTGAACCAGAAGATCCCGCTGCGCGGATTTTTCCGGACCGCGATGTATTTCCCGAGCATGGTATCCGGCGTGGCGATGTCGCTGCTCTGGTACTGGATTTTCAACCCGCAGATCGGACTGTTCAACTACATGCTCTCCTGGTTCGGCATCAAAGGTCCGGCCTGGCTCATGAACCCGGACACGGCTCTATACGCCTTGATGATTATGTCCTTCTGGACGGCGGGCTCGGGCATGATCCTCTTTCTGGCGGGACTGCAGGGCGTCCCGGCGAGTCTCGTGGAAGCCGCCAAGCTGGACGGGGCGGGACACTGCAAAGTTTTTCTCCATGTCACCCTGCCGATGATTTCGCCTGTACTGCTGTTCCAGCTCATTATGGGCATGATCGATTCCTTCCAGGTGTTTACCCAGGCTTTTGTCATGACCCAGGGCGGCCCGAACTACTCCACCTGGTTCTATGTCTACAACCTGTACACCAGCGCCTTTAAAGAGTACCGCGCCGGCTATTCCTCCGCCTTGGCCTGGGTGCTGCTCGTCGTCGTCATGCTTTTTACCGCGCTCGTGATGAAGCTGTCGAACCGATACGTTCACTACGAAGGAGGCAAACGCTAGATGAGTACCCTTCCGGCCGCCGGCCCGCACGCGGACAACGCCGCCCCCAAGCGCCGGCGCAGCACTGACCCCGTAGGCATTGTCAGCTTTATCGCGCTGGTCGTTACTACCTTTCTGATGCTGCTGCCCCTGTTCTTCATGGTATCGACGTCGCTGAAGTCGAAGAAGGAAATGCTGAAGTTTCCGCCGACCTTTCTGCCGGAAAGCTGGCAGTGGAGCAATTACAAGGAGATTTTCGATACACTCTCCTTCGGCACGATGTACATGAACAGCCTGATTATCGGCGTTCTTACCGTCATCGGAACGCTGCTCTCCTCGGCGCTCGCGGCCTACGGCTTTGCCAGATACCGCGGCAAGGGGAGCAACACGTGGTTCCTGCTCATGCTGAGCACGATGATGCTGCCCTACCCGGCCATCATGATTCCCCAGTTCATCCTTTTCTCGAAGCTGAACTGGATCGACACGTTCCTGCCGCTGATCGTCCCGGCGTTCTTCGGCTCAGCGTACAACATCTTCCTGCTGCGCCAATTCTTCTCGACGCTCCCTGAAGAGCTGTTTGACGCCGGGCGCATCGATGGCTGCAGCGAGTTTCGCATGTGGCGCCAAATCGCCCTCCCGCTTTCGGGACCGGCGCTCGCCACCGTAGCGATCTTCGCCTTCATCTACAGCTGGAACGATCTGCTGACACCGGTGCTGTACCTGAGCTCCACCGAGAAATTCACGCTGCCGGTCGGTATGGCATCCCTGACGTCATCCCGCTTCCGGATTCCGCCGTGGCACCTGCTGATGGTCGCCTCCGTGCTGGCCATGCTGCCGATCGTGACGCTGTTCGCTATAGCCCAGAAGCGGTTCGTGGAGGGCATCGTGCTCACCGGGATCAAGTAATGCACGGATCTATTGGAAGACCCGTCGTCCCGGCAGTCATCCTCAAGCGCCACCGGGGCGCCGTCGAACCGGCATGCTGCAAGCACCTTCCCCACAGGACTAGCAAGCCGGCTTTTACTTCAACAAGTTCAGACAGCAGCAGCACCCATTACATGAAGGCAATGGAGGTATCGGTTCATGAACAAGAACAGGAAAAGATCAGGTTTTGCCCTTCTTCTGACGACGCTGATGTTGGTTGCCGCCGCGCTGTCCGGCTGCAGCGGCGGCAAATCGGCGGGCGATGTGGTTTCCGGAGGCGAGAGCTCCGCAGGGGGCGATAAAGGCGGCACAGTGACGATTACCCACTACACGATCGACTCGGAAGACCGCACGTTCGTCGAGAAGCTGATTCCCGACTTTGAAGCAAAGCACACGAATATTAAGGTCAAGGTCGAAAAAGCGCCTTACGAGCAGTTTGACAGCAAGCTGCAGACACTGATCGCCGGCGGCAAGTCCCCGGACGTCACCAGCCATTACGGCTACGGCGGATTTGCCGAATATTACAACAAGGATATGCTGCTGGATATGACGGACATCATCCAGGAGGACGGATTCAAGGCCGGGGATTACGGCATTCCGGACAACCTGATGAGCATCTACAAGGTAAAGGACCGTACTTACGGCATTCCGGTCAATATGTATGTCACGCTGATGCTCTACAACAAGGATATGTTCGACGCGGCGAAGGTGCCTTATCCGCCGAGCGATTATGAGGACAAGAGCTGGACGTTCGACAAAATGGTCGAAGACGCCAAGAAGCTGACCGTTGTTTCGGACGACATCGCCAAAACCCAGTACGGCGTGGACTTTACCTGGGCTGAGCGCGATAACCGCCCTCTCTACTTCGGGGCCGAGCCTTATTCGGAAGACACCTGGACCAACGGCGGCGTTCCTTCCGCTACCCATTTCGATTCGCCGGAAGTGATGGCGGCGTATAACAAGCTGTTCGGTTTGATTTTCAAAGAGAAGGTCTCCCCGACGACCGAGTGGAGCAAAAGCGTCGCCGGTCAGAACGGCGATCCCTTCGTCGCCGGCAAAATCGGCATGTCCGTCGGCGGTTCGTGGAATCTCGCGGGGGCCAACGATTTTCCGTTCAAAGTGGGCGTAGCGGCCGTGCCTTGGGGCGGCAACGACAAGGTGCGCAGCACGCTGTACGTCGATCCGCTCATGATCCTGAAAGGTTCCAAGCATCCGAAGGAAGCTTTTGAATGGATCAAGTATCTGGTCACCGCCGAGGTGCAGGAGAAATCCATCGAGCTCAGCGGAGGCAATCCGCCGGTCAACACGCAGGCAGCTGAGGCTTATTACCAACATTTTGAGGGCGTCGACCCACAGGATATTAAGAACGTATACGAAGGCGCCATTAAATACGGCTTTGAGTCCTATAACCACCTGATCACAAACTACTCGCAAATCAACGACATGTTCATTAACGAGATGCAGCCGATCGAAAGCGGGCACAAGACGGTAGAAGAAGTCATGCCGACGATCCAGAAGAAGCTGCAGGAGATCATCAAGCGGTAAACGGAAAGTTTGTGGAACATGAATAGAGAAATTTCCCCTTCCATCGTAAAAATGTCCTCCTCGGTGGGGCGGGCCATAATTTTATAATGTAGATATCCGATTCAATTCAATTCGTTATACCTTTTTACGACGTATCGGCGATCGGATGCCGTCCTCTTGGGGCGGTATCTGGTTTATGCCATCCCATGCTTCGCGGACAGACTTCCGTCCATGTATACTAGGGATAAGTTTATAGGTACGGAAAAATCTGCCCAAGGAGAAATGAGAGATGAAAGTAAGTATTTTTGACGTTGCCAAAAAATCAGGACTGTCCGTCGTAACGGTATCCCGCGTGTTGAACGGGGCCGAAACCGTCCGGGAAAAAAACCGGCAGAAAGTGCTCGATGCGATCAAAGAGCTGGGATACCACCCGAACGCCGCCGCCCGGAGCCTTGCCCGCGGGAAAACCGGCATCATCGGCCTGATTGTAACGACCCTGCAGGATTCCTTCTTTGATGCCGTTGTCAAAGAGCTGAACGAAGTGTTAGCGCTTCACGGCTACTACCTGGCCATTTCGGTATCGACGGGCATCGGTTCGGACGAGAGCCATTACCTGATTCAGGAGGACCGGGTGGACGGGCTCATTCTGCTCTCCCCCATGGAAGAAGACAACTATATCGTGGAATTAAAAAAACGCGGCATTCCATACGTACTGATCGACAATCAGAAGCCGGAAAACGACAATTTCTCGGTGACGATCGACAACTTCAAGGGCGGCTATGCGGCAGCAAGCCATCTGCTCGATAACGGATATACGTCCATCGCCCATTTGTGCGGACAGGAGATGTTCCGAAGTACCCGGGAGAGACGCGACGGATTTATGCAGGCGCTGTCCGAGCGGGGGCTTGCCCCCTTTGAAATCGTAAACGGAGACTTTGAAATCGGGTTCGGCTATGAAACGGCCGTACGGTGGCTGAAGGAAGGGCAGCTTCCGCAAGCGGTCTTCGCCGGCGACGACAATATCGCCCTCGGCGTGGTGAACGCGCTGATGGAAGCGGGCGTTCAGGTGCCCGGCCAGGTAGCCGTCGTTGGCTATGACGACCAGACCATATCCTCCCAGCTTCATCCGTATCTGACGACGGTACGCCAGCCGGCAGACCGGATCGGCATCGCCGCAGCCGACATGCTGCTGAAGCGGATCGACGGTACGATGAAGCGCGGAGCCAACTTGAAAATCGATCCGGAGCTCATCGTCCGGGAGTCGTCCGTTCCTGGGCGTCGAGCCTGACTTTAATTACCCAGCTCCGGATCATCATGTAATGCAAAAGCATGAATTGATCATATAGGAGTGACGACTATTGGCTTATTATTTGGGAATCGACGGGGGAGGCACCAAAACCTATGCCCTGCTCACCGACGAACAGGGGCAAGTGCTCGGCAAAGGCCAGAGCGGCAACGGAAATCACCAAATTGACGCCACCGTGGCCGCCGAGAGCATCCGGAGCGCCGCTTTTGGTGCCATCACCGACGCCGGGCTGCAGCTTGCGGACATCCGCCACACCTTCTTCGGCCTGGCGGGAGCCGACCGTGAGCCGGATTACCGGATCCTGCATCCCATGATCCGAAATATGGGCTTCACGGATTATTCGGTCGACTGTGATACCGTCATCGGCCTCCGGGCAGGGACGAAGCGGCCGTACGGGGTCGCCCTCATCTGCGGCACGGGCACCAATGCCGCCGGCCGGAATCCGCAAGGCGAGCACGTGCAGTGCGGCGGTTTCGATTACATGTACGGCGATTTTGGCGGAGGCGGAGCCTTGAACATCGAGGTGTTCCGCTCCGTCATCCGCGCCTGGGACGGACGCGAGCAGCCGACGCAGCTGACGGAACTGCTGTTGTCCCTGCTGGGCTACGATACCGTCGGCGAGATGTTCGACGATTTCTACGATAACCAGCGCAGCGTGCCCGTAGACGCCGCACGCCTGCTGTTTGCAGCTGCTGCAGGCCAGGATGCGGTGGCGCTGGAAATTTTGAACCGCCAGGGCGTAGAGCTCGGCAAATCGGCCGCTGCCGTCATTCGCAGGCTCGGTATGGAGAACGAGGCCTTTGATGTGGTGCTTGCCGGCAGCCTGCTGACGCGGGGTGACCGCGGATGGATCCGCAGCCCGATTGAGCAGGCCGTCCGTGCCGTTGCACCGGCCGCTTCGGTCGTGACGCTAGCGACCGAGCCGGTCGTCGGCGCCGTATGGGCGGCTATGGAGGCGGACGGTTTAACGATTCCGGAACAGGTCTATGAGCAGATGCGGCTGTTCCGCGATTTTGAACATATTCACCAAACTACCCGATAGGAGTGAAGGATCATGACTTCAAAACAGGGGTTGAAAATAGCAGTGATCGGCGGGGGCTCCTCATATACGCCAGAGCTGGTCGAAGGGTTTATCCTGCATCACCGTGAGCTTCCGGTCCGCGAGCTGTGGCTCGTCGATATCGAGCCAGGTCTCCGGAAGCTGAACATCGTCGGCAGCCTGGCGAAACGGATGGTCGAGAAGTCCGGACTGCCGATCGAAGTGCATCTGACCACCGACCGCCGCAAAGCGATCGAAGGCGCCGACTTCGTCAGCACCCAAATGCGCGTAGGCATGCTGGACGCCCGGGGACGCGACGAATCGATCCCGCTCAAGTACGGGGTCATCGGTCAGGAAACGACCGGTCCCGGCGGCATGATGAAGGCGCTGCGGACGATCCCGGTCCTGCTCGATATTTGCCGGGATATGGAGGAGCTGGCGCCAAACGCCTGGCTGCTTAACTTTACCAACCCGGCCGGCATGGTCACCGAAGCCATCCTGAAGTATTCCAACGTCCGCAGCATCGGGTTATGCAACGCGCCCATCGGCCTGATCAAGCAAACTTCCGCCAAATACCAGGTCGCTCCTGACCGGGTCTACGCTGAGTTTGTGGGTCTGAATCATCTTCACTGGGTCACCCGCGTCGATGTCGAGGGCGAAGACAAACTCGATGAACTGCTCGCCGATACCGCCGGCTACAGCGCTTCGAACGTGCCGGCCCGCGAATGGAATCCCGAGTTCCTGCAGTCGCTGCGTGCCCTGCCCTCATATTATTTAAAATATTTTTACATGACGGACGCGATGCTGGAAGAGCAGCTCGAGTCCTTCCATCAGGGCATCAACCGCGCCGAGGTCGTGAAGCGGGTCGAAGAGGAGCTGTTTAAGCTGTACAGCGACCCGCATCTGAAAGAGAAGCCGAAGCAGCTGGAACAGCGCGGCGGCGCCTTTTACTCCGAAGCCGCCGTCAACCTAATGCGGTCGCTCTATAACGGGACTAATGACATCCAGACGCTGAACGTGGCCAACCGCGGGACGCTGCCGTTCCTGCCCGGTGACGCCAGCATTGAGGTCAACTGCGTCGTAACGAAGAACGGGCCGCTCCCGCTGCCTGTGACGCGCATCCCGCGGATGGCCGTCGGCCTGATCCAGGCCGTCAAAACCTATGAGCAGCTCGCCATCGACGCCGCGGTCACCGGTGACCGCGGGCTGGCGATCCAAGCGCTGGCCCATCACCCGCTTGTGCCGTCGGTCGAAGTAGCTATCAAGATGCTGGATGAGATGCTGGAGGCCAACAAAGAATATTTGCCGCAGTTTTTCGGGAAAACACCGGCTCATCCCTGACAGATGGGCTCAAAGGATGAGCGGATGATCGTGACGCCTGTCTGCGGGTGGCCCCTTTTTCCTTTTCCCCTGGCAGTACTGCCGCTGCAAAGCACACAAAAAAACCTTGAACGGCACGTTCCCGTTCAAGGTTTTTTCAGTTCGCACCGCGTCAGCCGCCTCTACGCTGCGCAGGCTGCAGGCCCAGCGGTCAGGTGGCCGCCTTCCGGCCGGGCCACCCACGGCGTCCCCGGCGTCACAGCCCTGCCGAGGCGTCCGTCGAGCCGGCTTGGCTGACGCGCGTGTGCCTGCGCACCAGCAGCACGTAGCACAGCACGGCGCCGACGTCCGCGCAGGCGATGACGATGCCCATCGGCAGGGCCGAAGTGCTGCCCCCGATGCCTACGAGCGGGCTGACGATCCCGCCGAAGATGTAGGAGAGCAGCCCGAGCAGCGCCGAGGCGCTGCCTGCCGAGCGGCCGTAATCCTGCAGAGCCAGCGAGGAACCTGCGGTTCCGACGATGCCGACGCAGGATACGACCACGAACAGCGGCGGCAGGATCGCCGCAAGGCCCGCCCCCGCGGCGAGCAGGATCAGCAGCAGCACGCCGCCGATCGTCGCCAGGGTAATGCCGGTCACAAGCAGCTTTTTCTCGCTGACGCGTCCGGCCAACCGGCCGGTGATCTGCCCCGCGATAATGATCCCGAGTCCGTTCGTGGCGAAGATCACGCTGAACATTTGCGGGGATACCCCGTAGATTTCCTGCAGCACGAACGGCGAGCCGGAAATGTAGGCAAACATGGCGGCTGATATGAAGCCTGAGCTGAGCGCCAGGCCCATGAACTTGCCGTCGCACAGCAGCTTGCCGAACGTCTTCATCGTGCCCAGCGTCCCGCCGCCGGAGCGGTTGCCGGGCGCCAGCGTTTCCGGCAGCCCGAGCATGACGGCCAGCAGCATGGCGACCCCGATGGCGGTCAGCACGATAAATACGCCGCGCCACGAAGTCACCTGAAGCAGCTGCCCGCCCAGGATCGGCGACAGAATCGGCGCCGCCCCATTCACCAGCATCAGCATGGAGAAAAACTTGGTCAGCTCGCTCCCGGAGTACATGTCCCGGACGACCGCTCTCGAAATGACAATGCCCGCCGAGCCGGCAATGCCCTGGATAAACCGGAGCAGAATCAGCAGCTCAATCGACGGGCTGAAGGCGCACAGCAGCGACGAAACCCCGTACACCACCATCCCGATCATCAGCGGCGTGCGGCGTCCCCTCACATCGCTGATTGGCCCCGCCAGCAGCTGGCCTACCGCAAGCCCGATCAGGCAGGACGTCAAGCTGAGCTGGGTCAGCGAGGCCGTCGTGTGCATCGACTTGGCCATTTCCGGCAAAGACGGCAAATACATATCAAGCGAAAACGGACCGAAGGCCGACAGCGCCCCCAGCACAATAATCATCCAGACCCGGTTCGCGCCCTGTCCGGAAGCAGCTGCGCCCGTAGAGCCGCCTGCCTTCGCATCCGTATGTGAACGTTTATTCATAAGTTCTATCTTGTTCCCCCTCTGAGTTCCCTGCTCCGATGCATGGCATGATAACGTAAAATTCTCTTCACTAGATAGATTGAACTAAAGTATAGAGTATCATATTTCCCTCGCAAAATGAGCAGCTTGCCTATATTTCCAAGAAGCATCGTCCTCCCCTTCAACCGTTCCCCCATACCGCTATCCCCATTTCCTTGGCGCTCGGTCACCCCGCCTTTTTGGCAGCTTAGATCTACAAAGAAAAACAGCCTGGCCAAAGAAATTTGGCCACGCTGCGGCGACTTGCTAACAAACACGTTTATCGACGTACTTTATAAGAAGACATACCGCGTTTAGCGGAAGTTTTTCTTGCGAGATAAAGATGTTTTGCCCGGGAAGTTAATACTTTCTTATCTCCAAACATAAGCACAACCCGTCAACCCTTGATCCCGGACAGTGTCACGCCCTCGATGATATACCGTTGACCGATAATATACACAATCAGCACCGGAATCAGCGCAATCGAGGCGCCGGCCATCATGAGCGTCCAGTCCGTGGAGTACATACCGCGGTACAGGTTCAGCATCATCGGAACGGTGAATTTTTCGGGAGTGTTCAGGAAAATGAGCGGATAGAAGAAGCTGTTCCACATGCCGAGGAACGTGAAAATGCCGAGCGCCGACAAAGCCGGTTTCACCAGGGGCAGCATAATCCGCGCATAAATCGTCCAGCGGTTGGCACCGTCCACGATGGCGGCCTCCTCCATCTCCTTCGGAATGCCTCTGAAAAACTGGCGCAGCAGAAACACGCCGAAGGCGTTAAACAACGCAGCGGGCACAATGATCGACAAATGCGAGTCGAGCCAGCCGATGCTTTTCATCATCAAGTACAGGGGAATGATCGTGACTTGCCCCGGCACCATCATCGTCGCCAGAAACAGGACGAAGAGGGGCTCCCGGAAAGGAAAGCGGATCTTGGCAAACGCGTAAGCCGCCATCGAGCAGGTGAACAGCTGCGAAGCAACGACGATTATGTTGATATAGAAGCTGTTGAAATACGCCCTTCCGAAGGGCAAAGCCGTTAACGAGGTTTTGAAATTGGACCACACGAACGGATCGGGAATCCATTTGGGCGGCACGATAAAAACTTGGGACAGATCCTTGAGCGAGCTGAGCAGCATCCATACAAACGGCAGTGCCATAATGCACGCGCCGATCAACAATATAATATGAAGCAGGACGGTGGACAAACGTAGTCCTCTGGTCTGCATGCGTTCTCCTCCTTATCCGGTCGATTCTAGTCCTCGTAATGGACCCAGCGTTTGGACATTTTCATTTGGAACAGCGTCAGCGCCAAGATCATGATGAACAAAATGACTGCGGTCGCCGTGCTTTTCCCGAACGTAAAGTCCACGAACGCCGAATCGTAAATGTGAAACACGATCGTATAGCTCGCTTTCGCGGGCCCGCCGGAGGTCATGACGAACGACTGGTCGAACACCTGAAACGAACCGATGATCGTCATAATCGTCACGAAAAAGGTCGTCGGAGACAGCAGCGGAACGGTTATATTGACAAACTGCTGCCACTTGCTGGCGCCGTCAATCTGTGCCGCTTCGTAATAGCTGGCGGATATGCCCTGCAGCCCGGCCAGGAACAAAACCATATTCCCGCCAAGCCCCATCCAGACGCTGAGCATGGCGATCGACGGCATAACAAACCGCGTGTCGGTCAGCCAGCGGGGACCGTCGATCCCGAACCACTCCTTCAAATAAAGGTTGATCAACCCGAAATCGGCGTTAAACAGCCACATAAAGACGACGGCGACCGCCACGGACATCGTAATGTTCGGCATAAAATAAATAAGTCTGTAGATCAGCTTGCCTTTTACCCGATTCAGGCCCACCGCGATGAGCATCGCCAAAATAATACCCGTAGGCACGGTTAGCACCGTATAATACAGCGTGTTAACCACGGCGATCCGGAAATCCTCATCCTTGAACGTATTGATGAAGTTATCCAGTCCGACAAACTGCTTCTCCCCCATCCCGTCCCATTTCATCATGCTGAGCACGAAAGCCGAAATCAGGGGAATTAAGGAGAACAGCAGCAGTCCGACCAATTGGGGAAAAATAAAGACATAGCCCCATATGCCATCCGATGTCTTGCTCGTCATAGCGGTCTTCCGTTTGTTGTCCGGCTGCAAGGCCGGCGCAGAAGCCGTTCGATCGGCGGTCTGATTCTGCATAAACATCCACCTTCCTCTTGCAATTTACGCCTTATGAAGCGCTGGCCGCCAGCCGCCGGCCGGCATGGAAAGAGGGAAGGAACGCTGCGCTGTGCCCTGCGCTCCTTCCCTCCGGACTTTCGTTATTTGCCGTTTTTATAATCGTCGATTTTTTTGTTGGCCATTTCCTGGATGTCTTTGAGAGATGCGTCCAACTCGCCGTTCTTGAGCCACAATGCCTCGAACTTGGAAGTAATATCCGTGCTCAATCCTGGGATGCCGGCCTCGAACGGCGTCAGCGAATAACCCACCTCACGGGCATCGAGGAATAGCTGGGCATGCTCCGGCAGATTGCCTTCCAGAACGACGTCATCCACACCTTGAACGGACGGAACGGCATTACCCCCGCCTTGCAGACGGAACTTCTGGCCATCGGAGCTCAGGAATTCGGAGTAGAAGGTATAGGCGGCGTCTTTATGCTTCGATGCGCTGTTCATAACCAGGAATGCCGTCGGAATTCCGGCCGGTTCAATCTTGTTCCCGGTGTTCGTCGGCCAGGTCACGACATCGTACTCCAGGCTGGAGTTTTTCTTGAACAGCGGCAGATACCAGCGTCCAGCACCGACGAATCCGACTTGGTTGGACATAAACATGGCGTCACCGCCCTGCCCCTTCGGCAGCGTACCGGCAAATGTAATATTTTTCTCCTTCACGTTATCGTACAGGAACTGGAACGCTTCCTTCGCCTTCGGATCGTCATAGCCGATGAACTTGCCGTTGTCGTCGTAAACTTTGCCGCCGTTGGACGTTACCCAGCTGTAATAGCTGTTCCAGGAGTTATCCAGCACGTAACCGTACTTTTTCGAGTCGCGGATTTTCTCCACCATGCCTTTGAACGCGTCCCAGGTCCATTGACCCTTCGCCTGAAGGTCCGCCGGCATCTCCGTAATTCCCGCGTCGTTCAGCACTTTCTTGTTATACCACAGCACCATCGGATTGCAGTCCACCGGCACGCCGTAGATTTTGTCGTCACGCTTGGCCGCGCCCCACAACCCTTCAAAGTAGTCTTCCGGTTTGATTTTGCTGTCTGCCGCCGTCATTCTCGGCGTCATTTCTTCGATGCTCTTATTCTCGATCAGTTTCACGACGAAGCCATCGCCGGCATAAAACACGTCAGGGGCGGTTCCTCCCGTCAGCTGTGTCAAAATTTTCTGGTCGTATTCCCCCGGGATCGGAATCAGCTCCGCCTCAATGTCGGGATGCCTCTTGTTGAAATCCTTCGTAAACTCCTGGAAGCGGGTCAGCTCTCCGGGATTCCCCCAGGTCGCCCATTTAATTTTGACCTTCTCCCCGCTGCCTTTGCCGTCTTCCGCCACCGCTCCCTGGTTATCGCCGCTGCCGCCACCCGATCCGCATGCCTGCAGCACAACCGACGCCAACAATACCACCGCTAGCAAGGACTTTCTGAGCTTCTTCATTTCTTTACTCCCCCATTCAAAAGAGTAGTCATCGGATTAGCATCTTGGTGTGAAAACGCTTACGTTATTATTATAAAACGGCGCCCTTCGCCTTTTGAACGGCACATATTTCCGAAATCGTGTCATGTTTTCCTGTGTTTTTGACTATATAAGTTGAACTATTCCAAATGGATGATGGAGGCAAGTACGCAAAAAGTTCCTACGATCGCTCTTGTTTTCGGATTTCTTTGATGGATCCTAATAAGGCAGAAATCCGAAAGCCAAATGCGACCGCTTCGCTTCTTCGGAATCGTTTTACTCCCTTGCCCTGCATCCTATTCTTTAGTTCAGCTTATATATCGTGCGAAGCACCTTATCTTCGCGGCATGCCCTGGAATTCCGCGGGCGTCAGTCCGACGACCTTTTTGAACTGCTTGCTGAAATGCTTGGTGTCATTGAAGCCGGACATCTCCGCGACCTCATATACCTTCAGCGTTGGATTTTGCAGAAGCTCCTTAGCCCGGTTCACCCGCAGCGTAATCAAGTAATCGATGAAATTGTGTCCGGTGACCCGCTTGAACATTTCACTGAAGTAGTTGCGGCTGACACACACCTTGTCGGCAACCTGCTGCAGAGAGATCGACTCTGTGAAATGCTCCGAAATATACTCGACCGCCTGCTGGACGATCCGTTGGTGCAGCGATTTATCCGGAGGCGGACAATCCGCAGGGAGGGGCAGCGGCATCACGGCAACCGCCGGATCTGCGCTGTTTTTTTCTTTGTACTGCTCCAGAATACGGTGATCCTCCTTCTCCTTCTGTAGGCTGTGGCGCATTTCATACAGCACCGTTTTCAGCGACTCCGCACTCAGCATCGGCTTTAAAATATAGTCAAAGGCACCCAGCCGAATCCCCTCGCGGACGTACTCGAAGTCGCTGTGGCAGCTGAGCAGGAGCACCTTGACCCAAGGACAGATTTCCCTCGTCCTGCGCGCCAGCTCAAGCCCATCCATGACCGGCATGGCAATATCGGTAATCAGAATGTCGATCTCCTTGCTTTCGACCCATTTCATCGCCCGCTGGCCGTTGGAGGCTTCTCCCACCAGCTCGAATCCGTTGACTTCCCACTCAAAAGTAGACCGAATCCCCATTCTTGCGATGGCTTCATCATCAACCAACAGCACTTTGTACATCCTGATCCCCCTTTAAATTTGAAAAAGTAATCGTGACCTCTGTCCCCTGCATGAGCTCGCTGGTCACGCTGACCCCGTATCCGCTGCCGTAATACAGCCGAATCGTTTGGTGCACATGGCGCAGCCCGATGTTGGTCATCCCCCGGTGATGATGGGCACGATCGTCGGCGAAGATGTGGGCCAGCCGCTCTTCGCTCATACCTACGCCGTCGTCGGCGATGCTGACGATGATCTCCTCCCCTTCTTGGCGCGCGCGGATCTCAATCGTACCCGGTTCGTCTTTGGGCGCGATACCGTGGAAGACCGCGTTCTCCACGATCGGCTGCAGCAGCATGCGCGGAATCGGGATTTGCTTCAGCTCATCGGGACAATCGATAAGCAGGGTGATGGCGTTGTCATATCGGTACCCTTGAATGACCATATATTTCTGCAGCAAGTCCAGCTCCTCGCCTAGCTGGATAAAGACGCCACTGCGCCCCATACTGACCTCGAGCAGCTGGACGAGCGAGGTGACGGCCTGGTCGACATCGTTCGTGCGGTTCAGCTTGGCCAGCCAGCGGATCGAATTCAGCGTGTTGTACAGAAAATGCGGATTGATCTGGTACCGAAGCGCCCGGATTTCGGCCTTCTTCTTCTCAGATTCCTCCTTGGCAATCCGCTCGATGAGCAGCTCGATCTGTTCGATCATCTTGTTGAAGCTGCGTCCAAGCTGGCCGATTTCGTTGCGTCCGACGCTGCGGCTGCGAATGGTCAGGTCGCCGGCTTCCCCTTTGCGCATCAAGCGGCTTAAGTTGACGAGCGGATTTCCGATTCTGCGTGTAACGTAATAGCCCATGCCGATCGCCAGCACGATCGAGCAGAGGGTAATCAACACCGTCAGGTTCCGGATACTGGCCGAATCAGCTGTCATCTCCTCCAGCGGCACGACGCCGACGACGCGCCAGTCGTTGTCGAGCAGCTCGGGAATCATCAGCGTGTTGCGCCGTCCTTCGCGCAGCTGCGTCTTCCGGGTCGGCAGCGGCAGCTTCGACGTTTGGCCGTACTCATCCGGGTCGGGATGGTAGAAATACTGATTCCGGTCGTTGACGATGTAGACATATCCCGTATCGCCGAATTGAACGCGGTTCAGCTCATCGATCAGCACGTTCCCCATCACCTCGACAAACATGACGCCGATAATTTCGCCGGTCTCCCAGCTGCGGATGGCCCTGCCGAGACCGAACACCGGGAAGCCCATCCCGGTCTTTTTCAGGTATGAGGTTTCGGAGAGTCCAAACCATACGGTATTGCCGTTCGCCTTCAAAATGGCTTTGTACCAGTCGGAATCCCACTGATTTGGGATCGACATGAGGGAATCTGCGCTGAGCACCGAGTTTTTGCCTTTGACATCAAAAATATAAATATCGAGAATTTCCGGTGAATTGATCATAATCGAGGTCAGCATATCTTTACCGTCCTTCACCTTGAGCGTCGTTTCATAGGCGTTGTCGCCCTGCCTTTGCTCCAAAATGTTGTGGACGATTTTGCTGTTTAATACCATCATCGAGGAGTCATCCAGTTTCTTGAAAAACATGTTCAGCTTGTCGCTGACCTGCACGATCGTTAGCGCGGCCACCTTGCTGACCTGCTGTTCAACGATCAAGGACGATTTGTGGTAGGACAAAAAACCTCCTATAAGGACAGGAAGAGTCATCCCGAAGAAAAAGAAGAGGAAGAGCTGCACGACAATCGAGTGTAGCGGGGGAAAGCGCGTGAGGAGCCAGGATCTCATATGCGAATCACCCTCTTTTTCCAAGTGTGAATTTCGTAATGTTATTGTATATACGAATGATTGCGCTTTCAAAGTCATGTTGCATAAATTCCGAACAAAGCACGAAAGATCAGAAGAAAAGCCCTATCGACGTAAACTCATGATAGCTGAACCGCGTTATGCGGCATCCTCAGACCAGGCATCTGCCCAGTCCGGGGATGGCCGAAGCACCTTTATCGGCATTCGGCTGTCTTTCTACAACCTCAGCTCGGCTAACGTCTCATACCAGCGGGTGAGCACAGCTTCGGGCTCCTTAAAGTCGACCTGGATGCCGGACCTAATGTCCGCATACGCGGCCACATCCGCTCGGACGGATAGGATGTCCGCCTCAAAACGCTCCCGTGGATGCTTGGCTGCGGGAAGCACCGGCAGAAGTCTCAGCGCAAGCTTTACGTAAAAGGCCTTACCGGAGTAGACCAGAACGAGCGTTGCTTTTCCCGTACGAATCATGTTTCGGGTCGTCGCGGTTCCGTTCCACATGGCCAGCCGGACCTGCCCCCGGTCCAGGGCGACGATCTCGCCTACACTGATCATGGCCGTATGCGGCCAGCCCTCCTCCGTTACGGTCATCAGCATCATCGCCTCATGCTGCTTCGTGATCAGCTCCCTGCCGTCCAGCAGCTCGTACAGCTCGTCCGGAAGTTCCGCCGTCTCCATGTATTTCATTGACTGACACCTCCTTTCTTCCCTGTAGTTCTCCTATTGTACTCTATGAAACAAACGATGGCTGTATAAAAAGAAACACGTAAGCTCCGGCGATCCCCGCCGTTTTCGCTCCGCTTTCCTATACAAAACAAAAAGCAGCCCGGCCAAACGAATTTGACCAAGCTGCTCTAATTTACGGCGAAATCCTTAGGGTAAGTACCCCAGCTCCACTTCCTGCAGAACGCTTCTTGCGCGCTGTACCCACTCGTCCTCCAGATGTGCGTCAGGATCGAGCGGTGCCTGAAACTGGTCGAATAAGGCGCCGAGCAGATGGGGCATGGCATGCTTGTCAGTTCCCGTGTTGTATACATACTTGAATACGAAAGGACGTCCCAGCTTAACGGTCGCCCGGCAGCCGCCGCATTCGCCGTCCAGGTTGCCTTTGGTTACATGAAAAGGGATCCGCAGCCACACCATTCTTTCCTGGTCAAGGCGCTTATCCAGATAGCCGTGCTTATAATCCCAGTTGCCGGCCAGCGAAAAATCATGTTTGCATAGGTAGCTGTCAATATTGACGAATTCGTCTTCCACATTTTCGAGTCTGGACTCCAAATTGATCATTCCTGCATCCTCCCTGTCGGTTTACCTTCAGGATGAGCAGGAATATCTTTCTTTATACTTCAACGGCCGCCGTCCGGCGGGATTAGACTGATTGGACCGGCTTAACCGATTCCGCCTTGACCAAGGTTACATAAATCCGCTCATTTTCGACCGGCTTGCCTTCAATGATTTTGATCAGCTGCTCGGATGCGAGCGAACCCCACTTTTTCTTGGAATAATCGATCGTCGCAAGCCTTGGGCGGATGTACTCGGACAGCTCGATATTATCGAAACCGATGATGTGGATGTCCTTGCCCATCTCCAAATCCGTTTCGGATATATAGTCATACATGCCGATCGCCATTTCGTCATTCAGGCAAAAGACCGCCACCGGACCCGCGAATTCCGCGGCAATCTGTTTGCCGGCCCGCTCGCCGCCCGTGCGGTTAAAGTCACCGGGAATTTCAATGCACTCCACGTCGCTGCTTCGTTCGACCGTTTGTCTGACCGCAGCCATACGCTGCTTCGAGTCGTAAGAGCCCTCGGGACCGGTAACCACGTAAATTTTCCGGTGTCCCAGGTCGATCAGATACTCCATCGCCAGGCTGGCCCCGGCTTTGTTATCAAGAAGGACGTGATTGATATTCGGATGCTTCAGCTCCCGGTCCAGCACCACCAGCCGATGCCCAAGCTCGGCAAAGTTCAGCAGCTGCTCGTCCGAGAACGTGTGGTCGAGGATCAGCGCCCCGTCAAACAGCTTCTCGGCCAGCAGCCGGTGCGACTGGGGGCCGCTGCATACCACCAGATCGTATCCTTTTTGAATCAGCGTGCCCTTCATTCCCTGAAGCAGATCTCCGTAGAAACCGCCGCTAAAATCCGGCAGAAAGGCCCCGATAATTTTCGACTCCTTTTTCTTCAGGCTTCGTGCCGCCGCATTGGGTACATAATTCAGTTCTTTGGCGATGGCCAAAATCCGGGCGCAGGTCTCATCCGTCACCTTCGAGCTTCCGTTCAGCGCGTAGGATACCGTTGATATGGATACGCCGGCTTTTTTGGCGATATCTTTAATGCTGGCCACGGCTTCTCACTCCAATCGTTTGGCTTATCATTTCATTTTATCATTCTGTTTGAATCGTTTCGACACCGGTGCCCCGTTCCCCTGCCCAACAGCGCCTTCATACAGGTTAAATTCATTTCTATCAACGGCGCTAATCTGTTCCTGAAAAAGAAAGGGACCGCCCGGGCAGCGGATTTGCTGTCCCTGGTCGGCCCCTCATTTAAACCGCTTCACAAAGGCAGGATGCCGATCGTGGGCAGTCCTCACCGCATGGACGGCAGCAGGTCCCTCTTTTGAGATGGATCCCTGCGCGCCCTTTTTCAAATTACTTCTTGGCGTTGTACTCGACCGTAACCTCAAGACTTGCCTTGTTCCCTGCCAGGTCGGCTGCTTCTAGCACAATCCGGTTTTTCCCGCTGGCCAAGGTCAGCTTATGATTGAACTTGCCGTTCACGACTTTTATGGTAAATGGCTTTCCGCCATTTAAGGAAACGCTGATCGTGGAATCCAGTAGAGCCTCGTTAACGCGGCCGGAGAGCACGTAGTTCCGGTTGTTTTGCGGTTTGCCTTTGTCGTCAACCGTGATGACCGGGGCTGCCGTATCCGGGCTGCCGTCGATATCGCCAAGAACAATGCCGAGGCCGTTGGTCGCCAAGTATACGCGGCCGTAAACCCTCGGATCCCCAGTGATCGCCGCGTTGGCCGAACCGAACTGGTGCTGGTCGTCATTGATGCGTGTCCACGTCTTGCCTGCGTCATCGGAGCGGTAAATGCCGTCCACATTGTTGATGGTGGCATGGGCATACAGCGCCATGTATTTCTGGCCGGGAGCGGCTTTGCCAAAACCGATGGCCGCCGCTTCCTGAATCTGTCCCAGCTTCGTAAACGTACGTCCCGAATCCGTGGAATGCCATAATCCAAAAAGGCTGTCCTGGTTCTTGTTATCCGCGGCAGCGGCCACCCAGATGTCTCCTTCCACGCCAGGTACAGCTTTGAAGTTACTTGTCAGGTTGGTCGGCAGGCCCGAGGCTGCCTTGGCGAAGGTGGCACCTCCGTCCTGGCTGACATAGAACGTACCGTCCGCAATCGCGTAAAACTTATTCGGATTCACCCGGTCCGAGGCTACTCTCGCGCCGCTCGGAACCCCGGACGAGGCCGTCCACGTGGCGCCCAGGTCGCGCGAATAGCTCACCGGCTTCGGAGCGTCCGAGTTGGACGGGCTCCAGACGATGGAAGAGCCGTCTGCACCGACCGCGACATAGCCGCCCTGCGTGGCATCGTCGGATGCCGACGCCCAGGCGTTGGCCGCCGGCTTCCATGTCTTGCCGTTATCCGTGGACACGCCCATCCTCGGGTTCGCCCCGTCACTGTTGCCGACGCGGACGACGATGTCCGGGTTCAGTTCGGCATAGTCGATATCCGTGCTTGTCCCGATATACGGATTCGTAATCATGGACGGTGCCTTGGTCAAATCGTCGTGGCGGAAGCCGCCGATATCCCCCATGGCGCTCAGCAGATGGGCCCCGCTCGGCGGGCTGATCAAGCCGAGAACCGCCGTCTCTTCGATCCCGTCAGCCATGACGGAAATATTGACGTTTTCTCCTTTGTCCAAGGCAGTCACGTTCTCCGACCCGTACAGCGTCGCGCCCGTACCGTACATGATCCGATCCGGATTAAACGGATCGATCTCCAGGTCGCCGATCATCCAGCCGAGCTTCGGATTCTGTTCAGGCAGATTCTTTTTTTCGCCCCAATCCAGCCACGGAGACAGGGAGTAGTCAATGGTATAATTGTTCGTCCTTACCGGGTCTTTGGCGTAATCCAGCGTCCAGAACGGCTTCCACGTCTTGCCGCCGTCCGTACTCCGGTAGATGAATTCATCCGGCCACCATTTGTTCATCGTGGCGACCATGATCGTATCCGGGTGCTGCGCATCGACGGCAAGGCCGCCGTACGGACTGTCCGTCGAACCTGCACCGGTCGGGCTAATATCGGTCCACTGTCCGGTTAACGTATCGTATTTCCACACCGAGCCTTCACCGCCGTTATACGGACCCACTTCCTTGGTGTAGGTCACGTAGAGGCTGCCGTTCTTCGAAAGCACGCCATGGTGCGGGAGGAATCCTTGATTAGGCTGCCCCGGTACGGGTTCCCAGGTTTGACCGCCGTCGGTGCTTCGATAGATGCTGTGCTCGGTATCGGCGACTCCGACGTAAATCGTTTGGGTTGTTTTCCCTTTGCTTCCCGTTGACGGGTCAAACGTCACCCACACGACGCCGACCAGATCGTTGGTTGAGTCCTTCACGTTGCCGGCGGCGTTGAAGCTGTCGACTTTGCTCCAGGTGACTCCATAATCGGTGCTGCGCCACAGCCCGTTACCGCTGCGGGTACCCATGTAGAGGATACGGTTATTATTCGGATCGATCGCCAACCGCTCGCCCATCGACCTTCCCGGCATATTGCCCCCGAGTTTAAAAGGAAGCTCCGTGCGCTGCCACGTCTCCCCTTTATCCGTAGAGCGCAGCAGCACGCCGTTCATGTCGGTCCAGTCGTTAGTGTAGGTTCCGGCCGCTACGTACAAACGGTTCGTTTCCACCGGATCCGTCGCAAGGGTATCCACGCCAAGCATGTTCCATTCTTTTGCACTGACAAAATCCAGCAGCTGCTTCCAGGTCTTCGTGGCCGGGTCCCAGCGGTAGGCCCCTCCGATATCCGTCCGTGCGTAGATCAGATCCTTTTCGCTCGGGTTGTAGACAATCCCCGGAACAAAACCTCCGCCGACAACCTTGACCCGGTCCCAGCTGTACGTTTGGTCAGGTGCCTTGGGTCCTTTACCATAGTTCGCCTTGTCAGCGGATACCAGGCCCCCCGCACCGGCCAGCGGCAGCGCGATGGAAGCGGCGAGAACCAAGCTTAACGTCTTCTTGAACATCATTGCCCTCCTCAATCATAAATGGTCTGGTCTTTCGAAAGCGTTTTCGAGAAAATCGATGGTGACTGACATGAGGATTTGCTACAAGACATAGCACTTTATGTAAGCGGTTACCAATGATGAGTAAATTTATTGTACGGGCAAAGAATCCCGTAAGAATACCCTAATAATTGGATGATTTTTCATGTGGAAATTAGACATAAGCAATAAAAACAGCCCCTGGAATCAATGATCCAGAAGCTGCGATTTGCGGGCCGATGATCGCCAAGTTAATGCCAATCCCAGTATCAGCCCTTCGTTTTGCTGGAGACGGCTGCCTTGGTTTCCGCCTTCTTCAGCAGTTTATAGTCACCGGAGTTGCCCGGCGTTCCTTGCGGTGAGTCCTTTAACACTTGATAAATGCTGCCTTGATCGCTCACCAGCTGATTTTTGGCGTAACCCTTCGTCTCCTTCTCATCAAAAGTTGATACGAACATAAAACCTGTTTCGGAAGAAAGCACGCTTTTGGAAGCCTGGTCCCCTTTCAACACGGACAGGACGTATACCAGGTAGCTAGCATTCTTATCCAGCTCCTGACCGTAGATATCTTTGTCGCCCGCCTGGAAAGCCGTCTCGTAAGAACCTTTATTGGCCTTATCAACTTTCTTGAAGCTGTCCGGTACCTCCTTGACGGATTTCGCCGTCATGAACGTGGTCGATCCAACCGGCACGGCGAACACCTTGTAATAATCGATGGTGCTTTCATCCGCCGCTTTCGCAAAGGTAACTTTGACCTCTTCATCCTTTAGATCCGAGGCTGTGACGCGGGTCACCAGCGTCGGGTTGGACTGCAGTTTGATTTCATCGGATGGGGTCGACAGAACATTGCCCTTGCCGTCCGGACTCATCACCGACAGGACGAAAACTCTATAGGAGACCCCATTCGCAATAAATTCGCCATTAATATCCTTGGCATCGGAGCTTAGGGCATGCTTATAATTGCTTCCCTTCGATGCTTTCGTGAAATAGTTAATATCTGATGCCTCCGACACTTTCAGTACTTTGGCCATATCGGCAGGCACGACTAAAATGCGGTATTCGTACAAATTGCGCTCATCCGCCGCTTTGGTAAAGGAAACCTCCAGGTCGCTGCCGTTGTTGCTGTCCCCTACATCCGCTGCGCTAACATCCGTTGCCGGGCTTGCAGCTTTTGTGGTTAGCGTGATCGGCGCGGACGGTTCAGACAGCGCATTGGTACCGTTCGCCCCTACGGACAAAACGAACACTTTATAGCTGAGATCATTTTTGATGGCATTATTATCGACGGACCGGTCTCCAGTGTTCAGCACAACACTCAAATTAGAGCCAGTCGTGCTAACGGACGTGTAGAGCGAACTTGGCACTTTTTCAGCATCGGATAGATCAAAAAATTGCGCCTGAGATTCCTGTACAACGAGAATCCGGTAGCCTTTAATGTTGCTTTCGTCCTTGGCACGATTGAAAGTCACTTGCAGATCGCGTCCATCGCCGTTATCGCCGATATCCGCCGCCTTCACATTCGTTGCCGGGTCGACCTTCACATTGCCCGATAGCGTGATGGATGGCGAATACGAGGAGAGCGCGTTCGTTCCGGAGTAGCTACCCGTTCCTACCGATAGAATAAATACCCGATAGGAGATACCGTTCCGGATGGCGTCCCCATCCACATCCCGCGCTCCCGAAGCGAGGGCCTTGCTAATGTTGGCACCATTCGGCGTGACTGCCGTGTAGTTCGAGCTGCGCACCGCACTGGCATCATTCAGGTCAAAACGTGCGGCATCCCCGTTTTTCACGACGAGAATCCGGTATTGGCCGATATATCTTTCGTCGTCGGCACGTTTAAAGTTCACAAGCAGATCCCGGCCGTCGCCGTAGTCTGAAACGTCAGATACGCTCACGTTGCTTGCCGGTCCTACGTAGCCGTTGGTGCCCAGCGTAATCGCCGGGGAATAGGAAGACAGCGCGTTGCTGCCGTAGTAGCCACCGGAACCGATCGACAGAACGAACACCCGGTAGCTGGTGCCATTGCGGATATAGTCGCCGTCCACGTCCCTTGCTCCGGAAGACAGCACCTTCGTAATGTTATATCCGGTTTTGTCTACCGTCGTGTAATTCGAGCTGGACACAGAGTTCGCCCAGGACAGATTGAAGTTTCCTGCCTGGTTCGACTTCACGACCATGATCCGGTAGCTGGAAATGCGGCTCTCGTCGGATGCCCGGTTAAAGGTAACCCGCAGATCGCGTCCATCGCCGTAATCGCTAATGTCGCTGACATTCACATTGCTTGCCGCATCGACATTACCGTTGCCGTAGAGCACGATGGAAGAAGACGCCGAGGACAGCGCATTGCTGCCGGAATAGCTTCCCGTTCCCACGGCCATGACGAACACGCGGTATACAACGCCGTTCGCGATCAACGATCCGTCGACGTCACGCGCTCCGGAAGACAGCGCCTGGCTGATGTTATAACCGGTTTTGCCCACCTGCGTGTAATAAGCACTCGGAACATTGTTCGCTGCCGAGAGGCTAAAGCTGCCTGCCTTGCTGTCCTTCACGACGAAAATCCGGTAAGAACCGATGCGGGACTCGTCGGACACCTTATTGAAGTTCACGCGCAAATCCCGGCCGTCGCCATAATTGCTGATGTCATCTACTCGGGTAATAACCGGTGCAGATACTGCATTGGCCGCCAGTGTAATGGACGATGAAGCGGCGGACAGCTGCGACGCGTAGCTGCCGGTATTGCTGACGGACATCACAAACACCGTGTAAGGTACCCCATTCCGGATCAGCTCGCCGGAGGTATCCCTTGCCGAAGAAGAAAGATTGCCGGACAAGGTCGTTCCAGCCTTGTTCACCACCGTGAAGTTTGAGGACGACACCTTGTTCGCAGCCGCCAAGTCAAAGCTGTTCTTATCCTTGGTTTTGACCACATAGATGCGGTAATTCGTAATATTGTTCTCGGTTTGGGCCTTGGTAAAGCTGACGGACAGGTCCCGGCCGTCCCCGTAGTCACTCGCATCGGATACTTTGAGGTTCGAAACCGCTCCAACGGATGGAAGGGTCGGAGCCTGAGACAGCGTGATTGTCTGGGATACACCGGACAGGGCGCTGTTTCCGCGTTTGCCCACGGTCAGAACAAACGCCGCGTAGGACTGCCCCGACCGGAGCAAATCGCCGTTCACGTCGCGGGTCTGGGACGACAAGGTAATCGACACGTCATCCCCGTCCGGGCGGATCGAGGTGTAGCTGCTGGTCGAAAGCGCCTGAGCAAGATTGAAATTGTAAGCATTGCCCGATTTGACCATCAGCACCCGGTATTCGCTTACGCCGGACTCCGGCGAAACTTTCGGGAAGCTGACCTCCACGTCGCGTCCGTCGCCGTTTTTGGAAATGACCCGGGCCGAAACATAGGCCACGGCATTAACCGGTCCGCCGGATGTCGTGATCGTTACCGTCTTGTTAGAAGCATTCCAGTCTACCTTTTCACCCAGCGCCTCGCTGACGAACCGGACAGGCACCATTGTGCTGCCCTTGTAGATCTGGCCGGGTACATCTAGGGACAATGTCCGGTTGTTGACGATCGCGGACGTGGAGCCGATCTTCAGCACGATCGTCGTTTGATCCCGTTTCGCGGTGACAGTTTTCGTCTTCGCGTTCCAGTCGATCGTGGCGTCGAGCGCCTCAAAAATGGCTCGCATCGGGAGCATGGCCCTGCCTTTCACCATAATGGGAGCCTGAGGGGAGTACAGCTTCTGGCCGTCAATATAAATCGAGATTTGACTGGCTGCGGCTGCTGCCTGCCCCTGATTGGCGCCGAGTGCGACCGAGAAGATCATCACGGCGGCCAATAGCGTTAACCAAATTTTTTTCACAAACGCGCCTCCTTTTGCTTTTCCTGATATAGAAAATATTGACTGTGTATTATCTGACGGAGGAAGCCGGCAAAAAGTTATCTGCTCCGAAAAAATATTTTTTCAACGGGACCTCCGGACCCTTATTTTTTGTCCCCCGTTTCCCGTCCAGAACCCTGGCCGCCTGAATCCCGCAGCGGTTTACGTGTATAATGATACTGAGTTAACGATTATAGGAACACGAGTACTGCTTTCATAAGGAGAATTCGGATATGTATAAAATATTGATCGTCGAGGACGATCCGAAGATCGCCGGTCTGCTTCAGTCCCATATCCAAAAATATGGAGACGAGGCCATCGTGATTCACGATTTCGACCGTGTGCTGGATGAGTTTACGGCGGCCTCCCCCCATATCGTGCTGCTGGATGTCAACCTGCCGAGCTTCGACGGCTACTACTGGTGCAGGCAGATCCGTCAGGTGTCGACCTGCCCGATCGTTTTTATTTCAGCCCGCAACGAAAAGATGGACCAGGTCATGGCCCTGGAGAACGGCGGCGACGACTATATCACCAAGCCGTTTCACTACGAAATCGTGATGGCCAAAATCCGCAGCCAGCTCCGGCGGGTCTACGGGGATTACGCTGCCGGCGGCGAGCGGACGGTCGAACAAGCCGGGCTTGTCCTGTATCCCGAACGGATGGAGCTGAAGCTGGGGGACAAGCGAATCTCCCTGACCCGGAAGGAAACGATTCTGATCGAAACCCTGCTGGAACGCAGTCCGCGGCTGGTCTCCCGGGAAACGATCCTCGAGAAGCTGTGGGACGACACGTTCGTGGACGACAACACCTTGAGCGTGAATATTACCCGTGTCCGCAAAAGGCTGGCGGAGCTGGGCATCGGAGAGGCGCTGGAAACGGTGCGCGGCTCGGGCTACCGTCTCAATATGGCATGGGAGGATGAGGCATGACGTTGAAGCTCTTCATTCGCGATCATATTCCGCTGCTGATCTTCACGATGCTGGAAATGCTGGCCGTTGTAGCTGTGTTCTGGTTTGACGGATACGACCATCCGCTCACGGCGCTCTATGGCATTTTTCTCGGCCTGTTTATTTTCGCTGGATATCTCATCTTTCGTTTCTTCAGCCAGCGGCTGCTGTACATGCGCTTATCCCGTCCATTTGAGGCCTTGAACGAGTCGATCGCCGCAGGCGGTACCGCACCGGTGTCCCAAGCCTTCAACCACCTGCTGGAGACGCAGTACCGGCATTACCAGAACCTGCTTCAGACCTGGGAACGCAAGCAGCAGGAGCACGTGACCTTCATGAACCAGTGGGTGCATCAGATGAAGACGCCGGTATCCGTCATCGAAATGATTACGCAGGGTGAAGACGATGAGCGTCTGCTCAGCATATCGGAGGAAACCGACCGCATCCGGCGCGGCCTGGAGATGGTGCTGTACGTGTCCCGTCTCGAAACCTTCGAGCAGGACTTCAGCGTGGAGCCCGTCGGGCTCCGGCAGGCCGTAAACGAAACGGTGCATGAGCTCAAGCGGTATTTTATCCGCAGTCATGTGTATCCGGAAGTTCAGGTGGACGACGGGGTTATGGTGCAATCCGATGCCAAATGGATGCGGTTCATGCTCGAGCAGCTGCTGTCCAACGCCATCAAATATGCCGCCGGCACCGGCAGCAAAATTACGGTTTCCGCCAGGACTGAAGACGACCATTCCTTGACACTGGAAATCCGGGACCGGGGCGTCGGCATTCCGAAGGCGGACCTCGGGCGGGTCTTCCGTCCCTTCTACACGGGCGAGAACGGCCGCAGGTTCAAGGAATCGACGGGTATGGGGCTGTATCTCGTAAAAGAGGTCGCGGACAAGCTGGGCCACGGCATTCGCATCGAATCGGCGCCCGGGGAAGGGACGGCGGTCTGTCTCCATTTTGAGCGCTCACAGGTACAGGTGCGGAATCGCTGATTCCGGCGCCTTTTTGCCGCGCGTCCGGACAAGACAAGCCTGCAGGTGGTGACGCAAGCTTACATCCGTGTAAGATTGCTGAAAGGTCCATCCATAGGAGATTTGGACTCCATCGCTTACACTGGACCTAGATGAACCCCGCAAAGCATCCCTTTACATCGATGCGCCATCACTGATCTTGTGGGGTCTGAAATTGAACGGACCGCCGGTTCCGCCGCTCTCCCGCGCGCGGGCAGGTGTCCGGGTTGAAGAGAAGGAGTGCTTCGGATGACGGACATTTTATCCGCCAAAAATATAGGCAAAATTTATAAAGGCATGGTTTCCTACGAGGCTCTGTCCAATATCGATTTAACGATTCAGGAAGGCGAGTTTGTCGGCATCATGGGACCGTCCGGCAGCGGAAAAACGACCCTGCTGAACATCGTGTCGACCATCGACCGCCCGACCTCGGGCGAAATCCGCATCGGCGGAGAGGATCCGTACCGCCTGTCCCAGGATCAGCTGGCACTGTTCCGCCGCCGGGAGCTGGGCTTCGTCTTTCAGTCGTTCAATCTGCTTCATACGCTGACGGTGAAGGAGAACATTATACTGCCGTTAACGCTGGATGGTGTCGGCGTGCAGGAAATGAACGAGCGGGTCGCCGCTCTGGCTGAGAAACTTGGCATTACCCCGATCCTGGATAAGCGGACCTACGAGATATCCGGGGGGCAGGCCCAGCGAACCGCGATCGCGCGGGCGCTGATCCACCGGCCCAAGCTGCTGCTGGCCGACGAGCCGACAGGCAACCTGGACTCCAAGGCGGCGCGCGACGTGATGGAAATTCTGGAGAAGCGCAATCAGGAGGACGGGGCCACGATGCTGCTCGTCACCCACGATCCGGTGGCGGCGAGCTACTGTCACCGCGTCATTTTTATCAAAGACGGCCAGCTGTACAACGAAATCCATGACGGGGATAACCGCGCGGCGTTCTACCAAAAGATCATCAACGTGCTGTCGCTGCTGGGAGGGAACGGACATGAATTTTCGCCAGTTCGCCTTTAATAACGTCTTCCGGAACAAGCGGGCGTACGTCGCCCATTTTCTGAGCAGCGCCTTTTCGGTCATGATTTTCTTCATTTATGCCCTGTTGCTCTTTCATCCCGACCTGAAGGGAAACATCGTGTCTTCCAGCGGAACGCTGAGCATGCTCGGCACGATGGGGCTGCGGGTGTCCCAATGTATCGTGTTCATTTTCTCGTTCTTTTTCCTGCTGTACTCGGCGTCTTCGTTTATCAAGCTGCGCAAAAAGGAATTCGGCATTCTACTCCTGCTCGGCATGTCCCGCAAACAGCTGAACCGGATGCTTTTTATTGAAAATATCGCAATCGGTGTTGCAGCTATTATCGCCGGGATCATCGTCGGGGCCGTGTTCTCGAAGCTGATCCTGCTCATCTCCGCCTCGATGCTGGCGATCGTCGACGGGCTGCCCTTTTACCTGCCGGGAAAAGCCATACTGCTGACGGCCGGGGCGTACCTGCTTCTGTTCCTGCTGGTCGCTTCCTTTACCTCGGTGATGACCCGGAAGGGCACGCTTATCGAGCTGATCAAAGCGGAGGATAAACCCAAGCCCGAACCGAAGGCATCGGTCCTGCTGTCCGTCCTATCCGCCCTGCTCATTCTGCTCGGCTACGCCTGCGTGTTTCTGTTCGCGCTGCGCCGGATGTTCTCATTCCCTCTGCTGCTTGGCGGCGTGGCCCTGGTCATCGTCGGCACGTACTTTCTGTTCACCCAGCTCAGCGTGTACGTCATGAGAGCGATGAAGAAGCGGCCTCGTATCTTCCTCAAGCGGACGAACCTGCTGACGATTTCCGAGCTGATCTACCGGTTGCGGGACAATGCCGTGATGTTCTTCATGGTTGCGGTCATTTCCGCTACCGCTTTTACCGGGATCGGAACCGCGCTGGCCATTGGCGACCCCGGGCTCGCCTCGATGAAGAATCCGTATGCGTTCACGTACGATTCATACAATGAGTCGGACCATAAAAATTCGTTGGAGCAGAAGCATGTCCGCCTCATTGAAGACACGTTGCGGAGAGAGGGTTTTGACTACCGCAAAGTATCTTATATCCCGACTTATTCGGATAACGGGTTCATGCTGATCAAGCTGGACGATTACAACCGTCTGGCGCAGGCCCTGGGTTACGAGCAGGAGACGCTTCGTGAAGGGGAAGCACTCGCAACGCCCTCGACGGTCACGCAAACCGGCGAGTTCAAGCTGGATGGATTAACCCAGGACAGCCTGACCCTGACGAAGGAAGGCTCGGAAATGACCCTGCATCTGCTCAAAGCGCTGCCGCATATCGTCGTACCCAATACCACCAACGTGTATGTCGTGTCCGACGCAGACTATGCGAAGGTGAACGCCGGCAATCTGCTCAAGATCGTCTCTGTGCAGTTTGTCGTTCCGGACTGGCACCACACGCTGCGTATCGCGCAGGAGCTCCGCGACACCATTAATAATGACGTCGATGAGTCGGGAAATATGAATTACAACTTCCAGGCGCTCGTCATCGACTGGGTCGAGTCCCGGCAGTTAAACGGCCTGCTGCTGATCGTCAGCGGGCTCGTCGGGATCGTGTTCTTCACCTTTGCTGCGAGCTTCATCTACTTCCGGCTCTATGCCGACCTGGCCCGGGACGAAGAGCAGTACCGGATGATCTCCAAGGTGGGCCTAAGCCGGAGGGAATTGGGGCGAACCGTCTCCAGACAGCTGCTGCTGATGTTCTTCCTGCCGATGCTGGTGGCGGTCATCCACAGCAGCGTCGCCTTTCTGGCCCTGCAGCAGCTGGTCGACTTCTCCGTCGCTTCGCATACGCTGGCCATCTTCGCCACGTTCCTGGCGATCCAGGTCGTCTATTATTGGATCACGCGCTGGCGCTATTTAAATCATTTACATCAGAAAATGATCTGATGCGGGGGCATTCCCTAGGAAGCAAGCCCTGGTACGTGTAAGCGTGCCAGGGCTTGTGTTATGTAGCCGGGGGAGCCACGGCTCGCTCAAAGCTGCTCCATTTCATTCTTGATATCCCGGCGCCGGTCTTCAATATATTCCCTGATGACATCCGGTTCCGTATCAAATATACCGACATCCCACTTATATTTAGGGTCATCATAGATATCCTGAGCAATAGCGCTGTGCATTTTCCTGACCACAGGCATCAGGCGGGACACGGTAAAGGTAGATTCCAGCGCCCGCTCAAGGATTCGCTTATACTTCTGTCTGTTCGCCTTGTAAGCCAGCACTTTTCCAGTCAGCACGTTGTATCCCTTAATTCTGACCAGGTCGGATTTCACAGCTTTACCATAGCAGTTTCTCCCCCATGTTCCCTCATAATCCCAAGGGATCATTCCATACTTACTGCGTTTGCCGGATTCGAATATCGTATAGTTCTGGAGGAACCCGTCGTAATTTCCCGTCAGCACAGCCCCGCATAACCAGCGCAAGTAATTGTCCATATCCAGTCGCTGCCGAAGATAATCGCTTAGCTCGGTCCCTTTTTTCCGGTTAATGCTGCGGATGAAGTCGCTGAGGCGGTTCCTGTCCGTTTCGCCGCCTTTAATGAAAGCGTATCCTGACAGCAACCTGCTCGACTTCGCATTTTTCTCCTGCATTGCAAAGTCAGCATTATCATTGACCGCATAGATGATGCTTCGTGCATGGAGCCCCCTTTTGTGGAAAAAAGCGGACTTCACCGCCTCGATTCTTAAATACACCCCTTCCTTCTTTCCATTCATATAAAGCACGCAGTGTTTCGTCGAGGGGCTGGGGACGCCAAGCACATTAAAATAATGAAATGAAAGGGCGTTTCTCATCAGGGACGGATCATCGTGTTCCGCGTTAAAGTGGTACGTCGCCTTGGCCGTCCGAATCTCATAGGATTTTTTCGGATATTCACGGGTATGGCCCCCGCGGTAACGAATGCGAACCGGCGTCCTCCGGCCATCCATACTCATCGTTCCACTGACAAAAGAATCGGACCATATGTTGCTCTCCAGCTTTTTCATCGCCGAATCCTTTAACTCGATCCGGTATACAGGCAGACCCATGCCGTAACCGCCCTTCTAGATTGAATCGCCTGATCTACCGCCTGCCCGGCCCACTGGGGCTGAACACGGCGTGATCATTTGCCCTATTTAGGCTTTGTTCAACCTATGCGGCGACGGCAGTTCACGTAAGGGCTGACGCCTTTCTAGTGTAAAAACTATTCGGCAGACATAGAAAGATAGACTCCGGTCTGATTTTGGATAATCTAGTATTTTCGGCTAGTCCCCTTTTTTCCAAGACACATATAAATAGATTACAGATAGACTCGAAGGACAAATAAAGCCCTTCATGAGACTATCCAAACTATCTTGGAAGGGGTAATTGGTATGTCGTTAGCAGGTCTTAACACAATGAACTCCATTGGGAGCGAGGTGAAAATCAATCGCGGCGGGCCGGACTCGATCGTAGGTGTTCTGGTGGGGATACAAAACGGTTACCTGGCCGTTGCGACAAAAGAAGGCATCGTCTATGTCAACAGCACCCATATCAAAAGCATCAGCAGCACAGGCAAATCCGGAGGGGCAAAAGCCATGACGGTGGACCCGATTATGGCAGGAAACTTCGCTGGATTGCTGCACGCGCTCCGCTACCAACGCGTACAGATTAATCGCGGCGGACCCGAAAAAGTCGAAGGTGTGGTTGCGGATGTGAACCAATCCACATTGACGGTGGTAGCCAAAAAAGATGAAGTCATCAGTATTCCGATATTCCATGTAAAATCCGTTATGGTAATCGGCTCGAACACCAGTGGAGGAAACAAGAACAAGAGCGGCGGTAATAAAAACCAATCTAAAGGCAATCAGTCTGGAGGCAATCAAAGCAAAGGCAACCAAAGTAAAGGTAACCAAACCAAAGGCAACCAAACCAAAGGCAACCAAACCAAAGGCAACCAAACCCGGGGCAATCAAACCAGAGGCAACCAAACTCGCGGCAACCAAACTCGTGGTAATCAAACCCGCGGCAACCAAACTCGTGGCAACAAAACTCGTGGCAATCAAACTCGTGGCAACAAAACCCGCGGTAACCATACCAAAGGTAATCTGACAAGAGGAGCCATGGAATGGGCTAACAGATCCTGGAGAAAGACCAAAACGATTAAACGTACGGTACGCAAGCGCAAAATCGGCAAATAAGCCATGACTGCATTCAACCAAATAGACCCTTCGCGTTGAATCCAATCCACAAAGGGGGGAATAAACCATGTATGTATTTATTGCAGTTTTACTTGCCGGAATCCCGTTGTACTGGATGATTCGTCCAGGAAAAGCTACACGGACCGCAGATCCAGTCATTCAGCCAGTATCCAGTGTTCTCCCCCTGGGAGGTGAGTCAAAGTAAATGTCTGACTACCAAATGTGGTTAACAGTCGGCGTATTTGCCATCACCGTCATTTTCTTAATGTGGCGTCCCCGCGGAATCAACGAATCCATTTCAACCACCGCCGGAGCATTTATTCTGCTCGCCGCCGGGGTCGTCCCTTTAACGGACCTGATCACCATTTTCAACATCGTTTCCGGAGCCGCTGTGACGATTCTGTCTACGATCGTGATGTCCTTGGTGCTGGACAGCGTCGGTGTTTTTCGCTGGGTTGCTCTCAACCTGATTGAACGAGTAAACGGTTCCGGCCGAAAACTGTTCTGGTACGTGATCCTGCTCTGCTTCCTAATGACGATTTTCTTTAATAACGATGGCAGCATCCTGATCACAACGCCCATCATTATTCAAATCTGCTCGATGCTGAAATTAAAGCCGCATCAAAAAATACCGTATCTCCTTTCCGGCGCACTCATCGCAACGGCATCCAGCGCACCGATCGGCGTGAGCAACCTCGCGAATCTCATTGCGCTTAATATCGTAGGCCTGGACCTGAACAGCTATACCCTAATTATGTTCGTCCCCTCCATGATCGGGATCGCAACGATCGCCATGCTGCTCTACCTTTATTTCCGCAAACAGATACCCGTTACCATCTCCCGTTACCCCGCCCGTGATTATTCATTGGTTAACATACACCCGCTTCAACAGCCAACCGAATCCCGAACCCAAATCGACTGGTGGCTGTTTCGTGTCAGCATCTGCATCGTAGTCCTCTTCCGGGCAGGTTTTTTTCTAGCAGCAAGCTTGGGTATACCGCTCGAGTATGTCGCAATCACCGGGGCTGCCCTCATCGTTTTCGTCCGCTGGTTTCGGACCAAAACAGGGATCAAGGACATCGTCACGAAGACACCCTGGCATATCCTGCTGTTCGCCTTCAGCATCTATATTATCGTCAAAAGCCTGGATAACGCCGGGTTAACTGCCGCTTTAATCAACGGATTACAACCTTTTGCCGGCATGGGTGAAGCCAGTCTGATCGCCGCATTCGGACTTTTGCTGACCCTGTTGTCCAATATCGTGAATAACCTGCCGTCCGTCATGATCGGAACCTTAGCGGTGCTCGGCATGGGACTTGATCCGCAGCATGTCCATCTCGCTTATATGGCAACGATTATCGGAAGCGACATCGGTTCGCTGTTGACGCCCGTCGGAACCCTCGCTACCTTGATATGGATGTTCATGTTAAGAAGCAGCAAAATTCATATCACATGGAAGCAGTATATGCGCGTTACGTTCATTGTGATACCTGTCGGTCTAATCGTCAGCCTCGCCAGCCTTTATCTCTGGACCCAATATGTCATATGAAAGGAGGCAAGCTATGGAGTCCATCCGTTCTCTACTTGGAAAAACAATAGAATTAAAGATCTCGGGCTATAAAATCCCGATCATCGGTGAACTCATTGATGTCGGCAGTGATATTTTGGTCCTCTACTCGGAAAACAAATATATTTACACTCCGGTGCACCATCTTCAGCACATGAAGGTCATTGAGGAGGCCGAGGATTCGTCTCAAGCCAACAAAGAGCCCGTTCTTGACCATGCCCATATTTCTTTTCGCAAGATGCTGATGAATGCAAGAGGCATATTTACGGAAATCCATCTTGGCGGTGCCAGCTCGATTCATGGGTATGTAACCAGCATTATGAATGATTATTTCCTTTTCTACTCCCCTGTTCACCATACCGTCTATATCCCGCTGCACCATGTAAAATATTTGTCTCCGTACCCTCCGAATATGACCCCCTATGATTTGAGCGATTCGCATTTTCCCGTGCAGCCGGGAACACCGGCCCTATCGCGGAACTTGGAACAGCAGCTTGAAAAATTCCAGAATGGTCTGGTCGTGTTCGATTTGGGTGAATCTCCCCTTAAAGCCGGGCTCCTCAAAAAAGTAGACAGTCATATTATAGAGCTGATCGAGGCGGGAGGCCGAACCATCCTTCTTCACACGGATCATATCAAATCCATTCATCTTCCCTAACCAAAAACAGCCAATGCAGAGCATGCTCTGCATTGGCTGTTTTTGCATAACGCCGGAATCCGGCAGGGGGACCGTTCCCGGTTTGTAGGGGGAGCTTCGCGGCAGAGTTGCGGGGAAGGGGGATCTAGGAGCCAGGAGCAGGGACCCTGCGTGGGGAGAATGGCGTTGTTTGGTTAACTGGTGTGACCGGCTCATCGTCTCACTTTCCGATCTGCGCATATTTTAACCGAAGAACAGGCCTTTGGCGATTAACGAAAGTTAACGGATCGGCCGTTATTTTATATAATGAGAGAAAAAGTACGGAAAAGGCATCCATTTTGTCGGAAATTTGGAGGATACAATGATCACGCGGACCGATGCAATCATCTTAAAAACAAAAATCACCCTGCCCTTTCCGAAGGATGGCCTGGTCGAGAGGGAACGCCTGCTTCAATCTCTGTCGGGTGGAGTTCATGGCAGACTCACCTTGATTTACGCCCCTGCCGGCTCAGGCAAAACCACCCTGTTGACGCAGTGGGCCCGAAGCGAAGGCGTCAACTGCGCATGGCTGGCGCTGGACGGCCGTGACAACGATCCGGTCCGGTTCTGGCGCTATGCGGCGTTTGCATTGGCGGAAGTCCTGCCGGTCCCGGCAGCCCTGCGAATGCTGGAACTGGCCGATGCCCTGCCTTCCCTGTCGGCAGACGCCTTCCTGGATGCGTTAATAAATGAGCTTTATGGACTGTCCGAGCCTGTAAAGCTCGTATTGGACGATTATCATTGGATAGAGGATGACCGCATCCATAACGGCTTGTCTTACCTGATCGACTATATGCCCCCCACCCTCCATGTGACGATCGCGAGCCGCAAGGAAGTACCTTTTCCTGCATCAAAATGGCTCTCCAAGCGGGAATGCATCGTCATTGACGCCGATAGGCTCCAGTTTACCCGGGACGAGTCCGAGCAGTTTTACCACAAGTCCGGCATCATGCGGCTGACCCCGCGGCAGATCGACCGGATTGCGGAACGGACCGAGGGATGGGCAGCCGGTCTGCAGCTGGCTTCGCTCTCTTTAAGAACGGCGGAAGACGTGGACCGATGGATCGAAGGGTTCTATGGGGACCACCGGGATGTGGCCGATTACCTTTTTCAGGAGGTACTTGCGCAGCTTCCTGCCGACTTGAGATCGTTCGTGCTGACGACGGCCGTTCTCGACCGGATGGATGCAGGCATATGCAGCCTGCTCACGGGTGACCCTGCCAGCGGGGACAAGCTTGACGCGGCCCGCCGGTTCAATTTATTTCTCATCCCGCTGGACCTGAAGCATGAATGGTTCCGCTACCACCATCTATTCGCCGGATTCGTCCGGGAACACCTCAAGCGGCATCAGCCCGATGAGTGGTTGCAGCTGAACCGGCTGGCAAGCCGGGGCTTTGCGTCCCGCGCATTGCTGGACGAAGCCGTAGACCACGCCATGGCTGCCGGAGATTACGCCGAGGTGGGCCGCCTGCTCGAGCAGCATATTCCAGCCGTGCTGGAGCGCGGGGAAGTTTCCGTCCTGCTGCGCTGGTTCGAGGGGTTCCCGCCAGCCTATGAGCTGTCTATGGAGCTGTCGCTCCTGTACGCGTTCGTACTGGTGCTCACCGGGCACTTCGGCCAGGCTGAAGCCAGACTCGGATTACTGGAGGCGTCGACCCGGATGCTGAAGGAATCGGAGCGGCTGAAGCAGCTGCATAGCGGCATCCTGTTCGTCCGTTCCAATCTGATGTTCGCCAGCGGTGACTTCACGAATTGGTTTGCTTTCATCGGTACCATGCTGGACGAGATCCTCCCGGCTGACCCGACTTATTATATGTTTAACTACAACAAAACGGAGCCTCTTGTGAGACGGACCGCACTGGGGTTAAAAGGAGTTCTGTCGGCGGACACGGAAAAAATCGGCACACTGTTTATGGGTGTGCTCGCCGCCCATGGCTGGCAGGGGTCGCTCATTCATCTTTATGTAAAGCAGTCGCTCGTTGAAGGATATTATGAATGGAACCGTCTCGGCGAGTGTCGCCAAATGCTCCAGGAGATGACAGCTCTGACCGAAAAATTAAACGTACCGGGACTACTCGTCCCCATGCTGATCATGAAGGCCCGCCTGCTCATTGCGGACGGGCGGACCGCTCTGGCGCATGACGTCATCGACGAAGTGGTGGATGCCCCGCTCTCATCTTCTGCCGGCTGGGGTGCGCCCTGGGTCCATCTGCTGACGGCATTCAAAATCCGCATGCATCTTGCGGACGGGCAGATGCCAGCCGCCAAGAAGCTGATGGCCCGGCTGGGACTGTCCGCAAAGGACAAGCCGACATTTCAGCGGGAGTATGAAATGATGACGCTTGTGCGCCTGCTTGGCAAGCAGCGGAAGGAGAACGAGGCGCTGCGGATTCTGGAGCATCTGCTGCCCCAATCGGAGCGCGAGCAGCTCGTTTCCGGCATCGTGGAGAACCATATCCTGCAGGCGCTGCTGAAGGAACAGCTGGGGCAAAAAACGGCCGCCCTCCGCCACCTTCATACCGCCCTGTTCCTGGGAGAACAGAACGGGTATATCCGGAGTTTCGTGGATGAGAGCAAGCCGATGATGTCGCTGCTTGGCCGATATGAGGCGGTCGTCATTCGCGGAGAGTCCGGTGGAAGCCATGAGGACTTTGTGGCCGGGCTCCCGGGGGAAGTATCCGGGGATTATGTCCGCGCCCTTATGGAGCTATTCCCCGTGGCCATGCAGGAGACGGCGGCTGCGGTTGCAGCTCCGGCGGCCTCGGCCGAGCCGCTGAGCCGCAGCGAATCCGAGCTGCTCCGGCTGATCGGCCAAGGGGCCAGCAATAAGGAGATGGCCGCCGAGCTGGCGTTGTCGGAAGGGACCATTAAGGTCTACTTATCCCGCCTGTACGAAAAGCTTGGCGTATCCTCGCGAACCCAGGCGCTCGTTACGGCCCGGCAGCTCGGTCTGCTGTCTTAGGCAGCCGGACCGTCATCTCCGTGCCTTCTCCCTGAGCGCTTTGGACCGAGACGCTGCCGCCGTGCATCTGCACGATTTTCTGGATAATCGACAGTCCCAGCCCGCTTCCCCCGCCGGAGCGGGTTCTTGATTTATCCGCTTTAAAGAATCTTTCAAAAATATGCTCGAGGTCTTCGGCCGAAATGCCTATGCCCGAGTCCCTGACACGAACGACGGCCTCCGGCCCGCTTTCCTCGAGAAAAACCTGGACCGTTCCGCCCTCCGGCGTAAACTTAATCGCATTGTGGAGCAGATTCACCCAGACCTGGCTGAGCAAATCCCGATCCGCCTCGATCGTCACGGGTTCAAACTCTACGGACATATCGAGGTCCTTGCCCTGCCACTGGGGCTCACAGGCGAGAACGAGCATCTGCAGCTGTTTGTCCAGCCGGACGGGTTCAGCGTGAAACGGATGTTTGTCGGAATCCAGCGACGCCAGGCGCAGCATGTTCTCCGACAGCCGGGAGAGCCGTACGCTCTCCTCCTCAATAATGTTCAAGTAATGGTCCCGCTGGCCGGGGCTCAGGTTCTCCTCGCGCAGGACGCGGGCAAAGCCGCTGATCGAAGTCAGCGGGGACTGAATCTCGTGGGACACGTTCGATATAAACTCCTGGCGCATATGCTCCAGGTTGTTCAGGTCGGCGGCCATGTTGTTGATCCCCTTCACAATCCCGCCCCAATGACCGTTTTCACCGAACACCGGAATTTCCACCTTGAAATCACCTTTGGAGATTCGCTTCAGCGCATCGATGACCAATTGGTAAAACTCCGACTGCCTCCGCTTCGCAAAACGCGAAATAATCGAGATGGAAACACCGAAAATGACGAATCCCAGCACGGAATTCAGCAGCTGCCTCACGAGGGGTGAGATGTGCCAGCGAAGGCCGTGAGTTAAATAGAACGCGGCGGTCCAGCAAACGATGAGCGCTGACAGCACAAGGATCATGAAAAAGATGATCCGGACGCGCAGCCAAAAGTTCGGCGGCTCACCGTCCATGCCCCGAATCTCATCCTCTCTCCGCTTCGCAATTTCCTCCCGCTTTCTTCTCCGCTCTTCCTTCTTGAGCCGACGGGCCTCCTGCCGGTCCTCCGGCTTCGTCCCCCTCGCGTGATTCATGTGCTGCCACGTTTCGTTCTGCTCCCGATCCAGACGGCGGCGCTGAATCCGTTCCCGCTGTGTGCTGTAAC
This sequence comes from Paenibacillus sp. OAE614, assembly GCF_040546645.1. Classification (NCBI taxonomy): domain Bacteria; kingdom Bacillati; phylum Bacillota; class Bacilli; order Caryophanales; family Paenibacillaceae; genus Paenibacillus; species Paenibacillus sp. OAE614. The sequence goes on from NZ_JBEPOD010000001.1 coordinate 6,562,410, forward strand.
GATCCGGCCCGCTTCGCTCCAGGTTCCCGGAACGGGCATCGGTACCGTCAACCTGGAACGCATCAACCGGCCCCTGCTCCCGCTCCTTCATGACAGCACCTCGAGTCGGTAGCCGAGGCCGCGGATCGTACGAATCTGAAAGCGGTCCTGCTGGTCGGCAAACCGTTCCCGCAGCCGCTTGATATGCACATCGACGGTCCGTTCGTCACCTTCATAGTCATAGCCCCAAATATGTTCAATGATTTGATCCCGGGAAAACGTCTTGCCCGGGTAGCTGCCGAGCAAAAACAGCAGCTCAAATTCCTTCAGCGGGAGCGTCAGCGCAGCCGATCCTGCGTAGCATTCGTACGTTTTGCGGTTCAGACGCACGTCGCCAAACTGGATTTCCTGCGAGGCCGATATTTTATAACGTTTAAGCAGCGCCTTCACCCGGACGGTCAGCTCGAGCGGGTCAAACGGTTTGACGAGATAGTCGTCGGTCCCGAGCTCAAACCCTTTCACCTTCTGTGAGGTCTCGCCCTTGGCCGTCAGCATAAGCAGCGGAATGTCATAGGCCGCATCCAACTCACGGCACAGCTCCCAGCCGTCCATGCCCGGCATCATAATATCGAGGATGACCAGATCGGCCTTGAACGACTCCATTGCCTCCAAGGCTTCATTTCCGTTCGCCGCCTCCGCTATCGTATAGCCCTCATTCTTCAGTAGATGGCTGACGAGCTCCCGGATATGAGGATCATCGTCGACAACCAGTATATGAGCCAAGTCGCCCCACTCCTTTCTATAATAGATATGAAATGAACGCGAACGTTCGCGTTTATGCTTTCCGTGCATCCATGCCCCAACCGGAGGGGCCATTTGCGTCCTACCTGCATTTTACCGATTCCGTTCCGATCTCGTAAACATCAATGTGCCGACGATTGTGAAGACCAGGAAGAATCCGGCCATCACGAGCAGATCCGTCACCGGATGGTACAGCACGACCTGCGAGTACACCGGCGTCCCGGAATAAAACACCGCCCGGGCCAAATCGATGCAGTACGTCATCGGCATAATATGGGCTAGAAAGCCGAGAATGCCGGTGGAATGCTGGATCGGAATCATCGCTCCCGACAGGAACATCTGCGGCATGACGAGCAGCATCGAACCGATATCCGCCGTCTTACTGTCTTGGACAAACCCGATGAAGAAAATACCCAGCGATCCGCCGATCAGGCAGAACAGCGGCGTAATGAGAAACAGCCATACAATATGCATGCCGCCCAGCGGAATTTGCATCAGAAGCGCCACGATCAGTATGCCGATCAGTCCCACGATGCTGGTGAAGCTGGAACCGATCATTTTACCGAGGATAATGGAATACCTGGAGATCGGGGACACATACAGCTCCTGCGTCAAATTCTGGTTCCTTTCCTCGATCAGGGAGCTCATCCCCGTGATGAGGCCCGTGAACACGCTGTTCACGATCATGCCGATCATCATGAACTGCAAATAATTGTAGCCGAGATTGCCGGCCATGTTCTGCGACAGGCTTCCACCGAAGATGCCGATGAAAATGATCGGAAAGACGATGCTCACGATCATCAGCACCGGATTTTTGATCCCTTTCGTAATTTCCCGTGCGGCGATCGCCACGACCGCATTGCTTTCCTTTTGCGCTTTGGTCATGAGCATTTAGACCGCCCCCTTTCTCGATTCGTCGTTCTGACTCTGCTGCACCAGTCTCAGATAGGCTTCCTCCAGCGTCTGCTGGTGCACTTCCATCCGGCTTAATGGCGTTTGCAGGCGGGCTACGAGGGACTGCGGCGTTTTATCCTGAAAACGGACCCGGAAGCACTGCTCCTCTTCGGTAAAAGAAACCTGAAGCTCCTCCAGCTCCGCCCGCAGCGCCTTCCGGTCGCCGGCATCGATCAGCATACTTTTGTCACCCAGCAGCTTGTGCTTGATCTCTTCCGGCGTTCCGAGCACCGCCACTTTGCCGTGTGTGATCATGCATACCCGGTCGGCTTCCTCCGCCTCTTCCAAATAGTGTGTCGTCAGGAAAATCGTAATGTTTTCTTCCTTGCGGATCTTCTGCAGGTAAGCCCACAGCGATTGACGGGCAGAGGCGTCCAACCCCTGCGTCGGCTCATCCAAAAATAAAATTTGCGGCTTGTGCATCAAGCTGCGCATGATTTCCAGCTTGCGCTTCATCCCGCCGGAGAAGCCTTTGACCTTCTTGAACAAATTGTCGTGAATGCCGACAATGGCGGCCAGCTCCTCGATCCGCTGCTTGTATTCCTTCGGCATCATGCTGTAGAACGGCCGGTAGGCGTAAACGCCATAGATGCTGACATGGAGGCGGATGTTCTCTTCCGCCGTCAAATCCAGGTCCAGGCTCGGGTTCTGAAAAATAATGCCGACATTCCGGCGCACCTTCGCCGCTTCCTTTTCCACATCGTAGCCGGCGATCATGACCGTGCCTTCGGTTTTGGACAGCGTGGTGGTCAGGATCGAAATCGTGGTCGTTTTCCCGGCCCCATTCGGGCCCAGGAAGGCGAAAAATTCGCCCCGCCCCACCTCGAAGCTGATCCCGTCCACGGCCGGACGTTTGCTGCTTTTATATTGTTTTCGCAATTGTTCTACGCGAATGATGGGTTCCATCTTCATACCTCCCTTGATTCTAGGTCACCAGCCGGGGCCTGCATCAAGCAGTGCCGAGCTTGTGAACGGTACTAAGATTAAACCTACATTATGAACTGAATATGAACGGAAGGGGCTCCGCATGCGGATCATGCTTCCGAAATCTCCCCTTACCCCCCTCTTTTGATTAAGCCAGCTTTTATTCCCTTGTGTGGTTTGTGAGCTGGCTTCAACGGAGCAGGCGGAATCGTGCTGGAGAAACGAAGTGGTCCCCTTTATTCCCGGATTTCAACCTTCTACCCGTTCCATGGAAATCCGGGAATAACAGGGATCGGAGGCATGATCCGCATGCGCAGTGACGCTTAGGCTGCGGACTGGGCCGATAAAGTTTGGATTTAGTCAAACTTTATCTTGAATCGCTTCCAAATTATTGTATGATGGATATTATTTGCATCCGGTCAATTATGAAAGCCGGGCAAAAGCAAGTCAACATACATAAGGTTTCGTTTGGAATTGGGGGGTTTTACCATGCAACAATCCGCAAAGCCGTCGATGTCCTGGCTGCTGAAGTATTTGAAGCCGGTCCGGGGGCGGCTGCTCCTGCTGCTTATTCTGCTGCTCGCCTCGACCGGGGCGCAGCTGGTCAATCCGCAGATCGTGCAGCGCTTTATCGACACAGCCGCCGCGAACGGCATTGTCTCCAGCCTGCTCGTGTTGGCGGGAATTTACCTGGTCTTTGCCGTGCTGAACCAGGTCCTGACCGTGGCGATCAGCTATCTCGGCAACGACGTATCCTGGCGCGCCACCAACCAGCTGCGCGGCGACCTGCTGAAGCACTGCCTGCGGCTTGACATGCGGTTTCACAACTTAAAAACGCCTGGAGAAATGATTGAGCGGATCGACGGGGACGTCACCAACATGTCGAACTTTTTCGCCATGTTTATTATTAAGGTCATCGGCAGCTTCGTGCTCCTTGCCGGCATTCTCGGCTATATGTTTACGATCAATTGGCCGATTGCCTCGGTCATGACCCTGTTCACTTTGGCATCTATTGGGGCCATGGTGTTCATCCGCGATCTGGGCGTCACTTCCTCCAAAGATGAACGCGGCGCCAGCGCGGCACTGTTCGGCCTGATCGAGGAACGGATCGCCGGCATTGAGGACGTTCAGGCGAACGGCAACGTGCCGTACGTCATGAATCGCTTCTACCGCTCCATGCGAAATGTGTTCCTCAAAGGTCGCAAAGCCTGGATGCTGCGCGTCATTCCCTGGAATACGACGGTCGTGCTGTTTGCTATCGCCGTGACGGCGGTGCTGATGCTCGGTGTTCATTATTTTCTGACCGACCAAATATCGCTCGGAACGCTATTCCTGATCTATCAGTACACCCAAATGCTGAACGATCCGATCGAGCAGCTCGGGGATCAGGTTCAGGAATTCCAAAAGGCCAAATCCGGCATGCTGCGCTCCCAGGAGCTGCTGGCGAGCCGCACCGAGATCATGGAAGGAACGCAAACGGCGCTGCCTGACGGAGCGCTTGGTCTGGAATTCGACCATGTCCATTTCAGCTATAACCCGGATAAGCCGGTACTCCACGATATTACGTTCACCGTCCGGCCCGGCGAGCGCCTGGGCATCATCGGACGTACCGGAAGCGGTAAGTCGAGCCTCAGCCGGGTCCTGCTGCGCCTGTACAATATCAACAGCGGCACCGTCCGGGTGGGGGGCATAGACATCCGCGACCTGAAGCTCGAGGCGCTGTACCGCCGGGTCGGCATGGTCACGCAGGACGTGCAGCTGTTTGACGGCACGCTCCGGGACAATCTGACGCTGTTTGACGGCAGCATATCGGACGACTATATTCTGGGCACCACTGAAAGGCTCGGACTCAAGCAATGGATCGACTCGCAGCCGGAAGGTCTGGATACGCACCTGAAGGCCGGCGGCGCCTCGCTGTCCGCCGGGGAAGCGCAGCTTTTCGCCCTGACACGGGTCTTTCTGACCCAGCCGAGCCTGGTGATTCTGGATGAACCGTCGTCCCGGCTGGATGCCGCTACCGAGGCGATGCTGCAGTCTGCCGTGGATCAGCTCATGCAGAACTGCACGGGCATCGTGATCGCGCACCGGCTCTCCACGCTGGAGCAGGTCGACCACATTATGGTGCTGGGCGACGGCCGGATTCTTGAATTCGGGGAACGGGAGGTATTGGCGAAAGACCCAACCTCACACTACGCCCAGCTGCTGATTACCGGACGAGAGGAGGACTTGGCATGACCGTAACCCGGTTTATCCAGCGCCTGTTTACGTATAACATCTCGCTGTTTATTGTGAACGGCCTCTTGTGGGGGCTGTTCCATTCCATGCCGCTGCTGCTGGGCCTTGGCATGCAGTGGTTTTTCGACAGAGCGACCGGCGAGTCGCATAACTATTTGTGGCTTGTCGCCCCGCTCATCTTTATCGCGATCGTCCGCATATCCCGGACCGGCGTCTTCTTCTGGGCCTTTTTTAAATGGGTCACCTATATTTACGACATCCAGGCGATTCTCCGCACGAATATGCTGAAAGGCATCATGCGCTGGCCCGGACGCAACCTCCCCGCTTCACCGGGCGAAGCCGTGAGCCGGTTCCGCGAAGACGTGGATGAAGTGGTCGAATATGTGGAGTCCTGGGTCGACTTCTGGGGACGGTTTGCGTTTACCGTCATCTCCCTGGTCATCATGGCCCGCATCAACTGGCAGATCACTCTGGTCGCGATCCTGCCGCTGGTTGCGGTAACGCTGCTGAACAATCTGTCCGGCAACCGGGCGAGACGCTACGGCCAGCAGAACCGTGAAGCCACCGGGCGCATTACGAGTTTCATTGCCGAGTCTTTCGGCGCGGTGCAGGCGCTGAAGCTGGGGCAGGCCGAGGAGCATGTCCACCGGCGCTTTGTGGAGCTGAATGAATCGCGGCGGCAGGCAGCGCTGAAGGATAACCTGTTCAAGCAGTGGATGCGCTCGCTCAATCAGCATGTGCTCAGCATTTGTACCGGGATCATCCTGCTGATGTGCGCCTCGGCGATGAAGGCCGGGCAGTTTACCGTTGGCGATTTCGCCCTGTTCACCTCCTATTTGACCAATATCGCGTTCAGTATTTCCCTGTTTGGATATATGGTTTTTCAGCATAAAAGACTTAAGGTGTCCCTGGACCGCATGAGCGTTCTCTTCCGGCCGGGGGAGCAGGAGCGAATCATGGATTTCAGCGAAACGTACCTTTATGGCGAACCGCCCGAGCTGCCGGTGGTAGAGCGCAACTCCGATGACCAGCTGCAAACGCTGGAAATCCGAAACCTTTCCTACACCTATCCGGGCTCGGAGAATGGCATTGCCGATGTGAGCTTTGCGGTAACAAGGGGTCAGTTCGTCGTTATTACCGGACGGATCGGTTCCGGCAAATCGACCCTCGTCCGCACGCTGCTCGGCTTGCTGCCCAAATCGGGCGGTGATGTGCGCTGGAACGGCCGCGACATCGATCCGGCGGCGTTCCTGGTTCCGCCGCGCTCCGCTTATACGCCCCAGGTTCCGCGGCTGTTCAGCGATACGCTGCAGGAGAACATCGTCCAGGGCAGCCCGCCCGAGGCGGATGCGCTCGCCCGGGCGATCCGGCTGGCCGTCATGGAGAAAGATATCGAGGACCTGGAGAAAGGCCTCGATACCTTCGTCGGCCCGAGAGGCGTCATGCTGTCCGGCGGCCAGATCCAGCGCGCTGCCACAGCGCGCATGATGATGACCGAGTCGGACCTGTTTATCTTCGACGATCTGTCGAGCGCGCTCGACGTGGAGACGGAGAAGAAGCTGTGGGAGCGCCTGTTTCAGGAACGCGACGTCACCTGCATCGCCGTGTCCCACCGCCGGGCGGCGCTGGCGCAGGCCGACCATATCATCGTGATGAAGGACGGCCGCATCGAAGCGGAAGGCAGCCTTGCCGAACTGCTGGAGTCCAGCACGGAAATGCAGCTGCTGTGGCAGGGGGAACTGACGGATTCATCGGAGTCGGGTGAGCAAACTGACAGCAAAAACGAGACGGTGAAGGTCTGAACCACTTCATCACTTGGGGATAGCCAAACAGCCCCGGCCAAATTGCGGCCGGGGCTGTTCATGTTATTTTCCCATAGACAGGCTTCCCCAGAAATCAATACGTCCACCAATTGCCGGACATCACAAGGAGCGAGAACAGCTTGATGCTGTCTTCGTAGTATCCTTCGCTTGAGCTGCCGGCCGTATACGTCCACACGGAGTTCAGCCAGGTTTGGTTCGACGAGGAAGTCATGGCGCTGACGCCGAACGGGGCGAAAAAGGCGCCGCTGTTATACGAACCGATGACGCTTCCGTTCAGCTTGTACCCGTCCTTGACGGCGCCCGGGTTGCTGTTCACCTTGCCTTTGATCCAGCTGTTCATCTGATTCAGTTGATTCAAGGCCCGGTTGTCGCCGGTCATCAGGTAATCGGTCGTAATCCGCCAAGGCGTACGGCAGGAATTATAGGCGTAGGAGCCGTCGGTCGTATCTTCCAGGAAGTCGGCCGGCGCCGGCTTGTACGCGCCTCCCGAGTAGACGACAAAGTCGGGCAGCAATCCCGTCGATGCACTGTAATTCGTATAAATCGAATTGATAATGGAGTAGGTTTTATCAATGACCTTGGTCCACCGGGTATCGCCGGTAGCCTGCTGGAATGCCTTCAGATGGTTTAGCATGAAGTCTGAAGGACGGGTCGCCGTAGCGTAGGAACCGTCGGTAGCCCAATCGCCAAGCCGGAGGGTCCATTGCGTCTGGTTCACGTCGTTTTGCATAATGGCGTTGATGATATTTTTGGCTGCCTGCAAGTAGTTCACTGTGCCGCTGCTGCCCCACTGCTTGTCCGCCAACAGGAGCGAATAAGCGATGTCCATATCGCCGTCGGTGGCGGAATCGGCTCCTTCAACATTCTGAAAGCTGCTGTTCTGTTTCCATGCCATCAAGTACGGATTATTGTCGCTGGGATGCTCGGTGTAGTACTTATACAGGCCGTTAAAATAGGTCTGCGCGCTGCTGTCGTATCCGGCCATCAGCACGGTCAGCAGCATGCCGTAGCCATGCGCTTCGGACACCGTCGCGCCGCTTGCATCATACTTCACATAATATTTGCCGGTCCCGGCTGGCTTCAGGTAAGCTGATTTCCAGCTGTCCCATTTGGATTTGACTGCATCGTCCATCGTGGTCTGGGTTACATGACTCGGCTTGATTGAGCCGCTGGTGTAAGTCGTATGCTGAGGAAAAGGCTTGTTCGGCGCCGCCAGCGCAAATCCGGCGGGAACCATCAGAAAAGCGAGACAACAGATCAGAACGGCTTTGCCGCTTAATGAAAATCTCTTATTTCTTTTCATCACCCATTACGCTCCTTTAATTTCATAGATTAGGAAACAGGTTATGCCTCGGTTCATCTCAGCTGTAACCGCCCGGGACGCCATCGGCGCGGGCAGCAGATCACAGGATTAACACAGTCCCACCCCCTCCGAAAGTTAAAGCGCTTTAATATTAGTTTCTCTATTAGTTTATCTGATTTCCAATTATTTGTAAAATATATTTTTATATGTAATCCAACAGCTGCACGGCATTACGCCGCATATCCTCCGTGCGCTGCCTAAAAGCGCAGTAGGCGATATGGTCCAAGCCAATGTGGAGCAAACAGCAGCGAAGACGCTCCTCCATCTGCGAAGGAAAGCCTCCCTGCCGTTCCCAAACATCATTCAGAACCTCCTGCAGATCGATCTCCTGCCACTGCGGATACCAAGGCCACCAGTATAAAAGCCAGGCAATGTCATACAAGGGATCGCCGTAAATGGCATTTCCCCAATCGATGATACCGGTCAACCCGCCGCGGTCCACCAATACATTCCGGTTCAAAAGATCGCAGTGAGCGATACCTCTGTACTCTGGAAGACGGGGGGAGAGACGCCGCAAAGCCGAGACGCCGCTATCAAAGATTTTGGACTCCGTGGGGAATAAATCCAGCCGCTCCCGCCAGCCGGGAAGCCGGTCCCTCGGTCCGGCCACGGACAACAGCTCCTCACTCCAGCCTGCGCGACGGCCCCCAAGACGCCACTCTCCACCATGGCTTATACTTCCTGTATCTACCTGCTGGAGTCCCGAGAGCGCATCAATCAGCCCCGGAAGGATCAGCCGCATTTCCCCAGCCTCAAGCTCATCCAGATGTCCGCCACGGACCCGCCTCGATACGGCATAGAAACCTTCGGATGTCTCTCCGATCAAGGTAACCTCAGGAACGGGTACCATTGGCGGGGCGAGTGAACCCATGACCTGATCTTTTTGAAAATCTTCCACATGAGCGCCGAAACGGATCACCATTTCCTGACCGTCCAGCGTGAATCCGTAAGCCGTTGACCAGTCTCCGGCACCCACCGGAGCAATGTCCTTGGCCCGGCTGCCGAAACGGCTGTTTATAAACCGGACTGCACCAAGAAGATCTGTGTTCATGGGGCTTCCTCCTTTAATTACCAGGTTACAAGGAGTCTACCAGCCATGTTCCCCCGCTTCAAGTAAAACGTCAAAAAACCGCATCCCTCTCGGATACGGTTCGATATCACAGCTCAAATTTAAGTTTTTTAGATCAAGCGGTGTCTTCCCGATTTCCGGTACTGCTCCGGCGTCATGCCGGTCATTTTGGCAAAGGCCCGGAAAAATTGGCTCGTGCTCGAGAACCCAAGGTTGAAACTGATATCGGTGACAGTGTCCGCGGACTTCTTCAGCTGTTTCATCGCTTCCCTCACCCGGAGCTGCAGCACATACTGATACGGGGGCACGCCCGTCATGGACTTGAACGACCGGATAAAATGGTACCGGCTCTGCATCGCCATCGCTGCGAGGCTGCTGACGCTCAGCTGTTCCGTGAAATGCGCATGCACATATTCGAGCACCTGTGCCAGATGCCGGTCGGCGGCAGCATGGGCCATCTTGGGGCTGGCCGGAACGGTCCCCTCCCAAATCAGCTCCCTCAGATCGCAGATCATCCGGGCTTCCAGCTCCTCCTCCACGAGCGGATCAGTCATGTCGAGAGCCATCATGTCCGCTGTCCATTGCCGAAACACCCTCGATACCCGGCTCACGTCAAACTGCTTTCTGTGCCGGGGCTCACTGTAAACCGAGGAATCACCCGGGTACAGGCTCTCGGGCCGGATCCGGATCACCATCACGCCCGTGCCGTCGCCGATGTAGAAGGAATGCCGGTCGCTAGGCTGAAGCACAATTCCTTCGCCGGGAGGGAGCGCCAGCTGTTTATGCTCATGTGTAAAATGGCAGGTCCCTTGAAGCGGAATCGTGATCTGGTATTGATCGTCGTGCGTATGCGGTGTATTTACGAACGGGCTGGAGAAACGGTGAACCTCCAGCTGCGGCATTACGATCTGCATTCTCATGTACCCTCACCCCGCTTCAGTATAGCATATCGTGCTCTGTCCAAAAGGCAATTTTCGCTGCGACAGCTTCGGGTTTGATCCGCTATGATGGGTAGAAAAAAGAGGATGTGGAGAAATGTCACAATCTGAAATGACCATGGATACGGCGAAAAATACGGCTTTGGCCGTTCTGCTCGGCGTCAGCTGCGCCCACCTGCTGAACGATGCGATGCAGTCGGTTGTTCCCGCGGTGTTTCCGCTCTTTCAGCAGCAGATGCACCTGAGCTATACCGAGATCGGCTGGGTTGCCTTCACGCTCAATATTACGGCTTCCATCCTGCAGCCGGCCATTGGGTACTATACCGACCGCCGCCCGCTGCCGCTGCTCCTTCCGCTTGGCATGTTGTTCACCCTGCTCGGTATGGCAGGTTTAGCCCTGGCACCATCGTTTTGGTACCTGCTGCTGTCGGCGGCCCTGATCGGGATCGGTTCCTCGGTGCTCCATCCCGAGTCGTCCCGGGTCGCCCACCTGGCCATGAACCGGCGGAAAGGACTGGCGCAGTCCGTATTCCAGGTCGGGGGCAACACCGGCCAGGCGTTTGCTCCGCTGATGGCCGCGTTCATCATCAGTCCGCAGGGGCAGCTCGGTTTTCTATGGTTTATCGTGCTGGCCGGACTCGGCATCGCGCTGCAGCTCGGCGTCAGCCGCTGGTACAGCCGGCAGACCCGTCCCGCCCGGACTGCAAACCGTATCCATCGCCAGGAGCCTAGCCGCTTCAGCAAGCGGTTTATTGTGTATGTGCTCGCGATCTTGATCCTCATGCTGTTTTCCAAGTTCGTATATCTCGCCAGCATGACCGGTTATTACGCCTTCTATTACATGGATCAATACCACCTTCCGCTAACCAGCGCGCAGCTGAGTATTTTTGCCCTGCAGTTCGCCGGCATGGCCGGTACGTTCCTGGGCGGTCCGCTGGCGGACCGGTTCGGGCGTCAAAAAATCATCTGGTTCTCCATCCTCGGCACGTCCCCGTTCTCCCTCCTGCTGCCCTATGCCGGGCCGATCGGGTCGGTGATCCTCTGCGCGGTCATTGGCCTGATCCTGATGTCAGGCTTCTCGGTCATTATCGTGTACGCACAGGAGATGCTGCCGGGACATGTGGGAACCGTCGCCGGACTGTTCTTCGGACTGGCCTTCGGCATGGGCGGCCTGGGTTCGGTCATCATGGGCTGGCTGATGGACTCGCACGGGGTTGCGCTGATGACGCAGGTATGCGCTTTTCTCCCGCTGCTCGGCCTGTTCGCGCTGCTTCTGCCTAAAGACTCGGTGATCATGGGCGCAGCCGGTAAGGCCGGCAGCAGCTCGTCTTCGGCTGAAGCGATATAAAGAAGCAAAGTCTCCAATACCGATATGCTCTTATATCTAAAGACTAACGTCTATTAACGACGTACGCTCTTTATTTTTTAACAAAATCAGCAAAGGACGTACGGCCCCATTCCCAAAGAAACGGTATGGGGCTGTACGTCCTTTTTACTGGCTATATCCATTGAACTAAAGAATACCGATGCAAGCAAGGGAGTATCTGGCTTTCGGATTTCTACCTTGCACGGGTTCAATCAAATCAGGAAATCCGAAAACAAGAATGATCGTAGGGGCATTTTACGTACTTGCCCCATCATCCAATTCAATTTTTCAACTTATAACGTTTGATATCAAGGATTCACGTTGATGGTAAAGGTCGACGTATTGTTTTTGATCGGCGTGGCCGTGTTCACAATTTTCAGATTGTTGAAGGTCACCGATCCGACCGCCGGCCCCTGATTGGGCTCAGGCATTTCGTTAGCCCAGATGCCAAAGCCCGACTTGGCGTCAAATGCATCGCCGCTCTTCTGTGCTCCGGAAATCGTAACGTTCGTGAAAATGGTGTCCTTGATTGGATTTTGCGGCTGTCCGTTAAAATAGTTGGTCTGGAACATGATGCCGTGATAGGTCGGGTCCACGATATCCAAGTCGCTTATCCGAATACCCTGGAACACTTTCGATGCCGAGAACAGCCACATCGCCGGGAAGGTCTGCTGGCCCCAGAAGTGCCCGCCGGCCCGGACGATCGATATATTCTCGAAATTGGTCGTCGGTGATGCGCCGAAGCCATTCATCGGGTAGCCGAAGTCCAGCGAGCTGATCGTCACGCCCGAGTAGCACAGCGTATCGGCAATGTAAATGTTCCGGAAGGTGTTGGCGTATCCGCCGTAGACGGCGAGGCCTGCGGCACGCCAGGTCAAGAGCGACGTCAGGTTTTCATAGACGTTGTCCTTTTCGTCCGCCCCGCCCGCGTCGATCGCCGAGAACAGCGCGAAGCTGTCGTCGCCGGTAGCCCGCGCCTCAACGTTGCGCACCAGATTGTTCGTGCTGCCGTTGGTCATGTTGATACCGTCGGCAAACGTGTTGCGGATGCGCGAATTGGTAATCGTCATGTAATCGGTATTGGCTCCCCAGTACATACACACCTGATGCTCGGTCCAGATGTTGTCGATTGTCATGTTCGCCACGTTCGAGAAGTCGAACACCTTGCCCGGACCGTCGATACGTGAGGTATAGTTGCCGAAGTAGGCAAAGTTCGCGAACGTGGAGCCGTTCGCCGTGGAGTTGGCCGTAAATCCGACATCTGTGTTGGATTGGTTCGCCGGGGCCACGAAGCGTGTGTACCATGGGCCGGCGCCGACGATTTTAATTGGCTTGCCGTAGACCTGGAATTTGTTCGAGGTCTGATACGTTCCCGGCGGCAGGTATACTCCGACCAGATTGCCTGTCGTATCCATTCGCACTTTATCGAGCGCATTCTGCACGTCCTGATGCGTGAAGCCGGCCGGCACCGCGTATTTGGCCGGATCCGGATTCGGAATCGGCGCAACCTGCTCCAGGCTGATGAAATCGATCGCGTAATTCGTCGTATTGGCCGCATCCTTTTGGAGCCGGATCGTGCTGCCTTTCGGGATGGTGCTGTCGAACATGATATTGGCCTCGTCATAAATATGCCTTGGCGCACCGGCTCCCGGGCTGTTGCTCGGGTTCGCTTCGTCGCCGTACAGCCAGGCGTAGCGCGACGTCAGATTGATCGTCTTGGCGAAAGTGCCGTTGATGTACACGTTCAGCGTCGCATCGATACCACCGCCCCCGGGTGCATCCGGGATGGAGAACCGGGTCACCAGCGTGTTCGTGTTGGCTTTGGTCGTGAACTCCACATAGCTGCCCGTGCTGTTTAACGTCACGGCTTTACGTCCCGAAGCCTCACCGGCGAGGTCGCCGATGTTCCGGTTCGGACCGACGATCGCCGCGCCGCCTCCAACGACGCCGTCTTCGGCCTCGTACATATCGTACGGCATGTTCGCGCCGCGGCCGACAAAGAAGGACTGCGTTGTGACGTTGTTGCCCTGCTTCACCGGCAGTTCGTTGCCGTCAACGGCGATTTCCGTCTTGACGTTATACTTCCCGTTCGCCGCTGTCCAGCTGCCTAAGCTGACCGGTGCAGCCGAAGCCCCGCTGGCGATGACGCCGCTGACCGAGCCTGTCAAGGTCTTGATCACCGCGCCGGTCGTCGCATCGGTTAACGTCAGCTTGATATTATGAGCGCCTCCCGCCGAGGCGGCCGTTCCTTGATTTTTGACCGTCACCGTAAAGTTCACCGTGTTGCCGGCCGAAGGGTTGCCCGGCGTCCAGGTCACCGAAGAAGCTACCAGATCGGAGCTCGATACCGGTGCAATCACCAGTGGGGATGGATTGGTGAAGGCGTTATTGTCTTCGTTTTGCTCGATGACCGACTTTTCTTCATCCACCTTGGAGGTCAGTTGGTAGCTCCCGGCGTCTTTGGCGCCAATGGACAGGGTTACGTTCGTGGAAGCTCCTGCCGCCAAAGCGCCCACCGGTGCGGAACCGACTTTGATCGTGCCCAGGTAAAAGTTCACCGTCGTTGCTCCGGAGGAAGCCGTCCCCACGTTTTTGACCGTGGACGTCAGCGTGACCGCATCGGTCTCTACCGGAGATGCCGGCGTCCAGGACATGCCCGTGATCGTCAGGTCCGGATTCGGAGCGGGCGTTCCGATGACCTGCAGCTCCGCCACTTGGCCGCCGGTCGAACCCGAGTTGGCGGTGAATTTCAGCTGGATGTCGCTGGCGGTAGCCGTCACCGGAATCGTCACGGTGTTGCCGGACGCCGGGCTGAAGCTGTACTGCGCAGAGGAGACCAAATTCGTGAAGCTGGTCGAGTTCTGGTCATGGCCCAGCACCTGGATCGTTTGGGTGCGTGGTCCCCAAGCGCTGTCCGGATTCAGCTTCAGCACGATGGACGAAATATTCGCATTCGCGCCCAGGCTGAGTGTCAGTGTATTCGGGTACGCATTGGCAGCTCCTTCCCAATAGGTGGTCAAGCTGCCGTCATTGGCATTGGCCGGCACGTAAATGTATTCATTCGAGGACGCCGTGATCGGCTTGTTCAGCGCCAGATTCGTGCCTGTACCCCCGCCCGTGCCGGTTCGGGTCACGGTGTTGCTGGCGGCCGATACGTTGCCCGCCGCATCCTTGGCTTTGACGTAGTAGGAGACGGTAGCCGATGCCGGCTGGTTGTCGGTATACGTCAGAGCACTGCCGGCAACGCTCGCACGCAAGGCGTTATTCGCGTAGATATCATATCCGGTTACCCCCACATTGTCCGTGGAAGCGGTCCACGTCAGCTTGATCTGTCCGGAAGCCGGCTCGGTAAAGGCCAGGTTTCCCGGGGCGGACGGGGCCTGTGTGTCGCCGCCTGCGGCGGAGCCGTACACCTCAAACTCGGAAATCTGCCCTGCCGGCCAGCCCGTGTTTGCCGTAAATACCAGCTTGACGTATCTGGCAGAAGCCGCGGTAAAGCTGACCGTCACCGTATTGTTACCGGCCGGATCGAAGGTGTAGCTTTGCGAGGCGGCCAAATTCGTAAAGGCTGCCCCGTCCGCGCTGCCCTGTACCGACAGCGTCTGAGCTCTTTTCTCCCAGCCGCTGACCGGAAGCTTCAGGACCACTTTGTTAACATTGTAGGACCCGCCAAGGTCAACCTGAAGCCACTGCGGAAAAGCGTTATTATTACTCTCCCAGTATGTAGCCTGATTGGAGTCGCCCGCATTCGCCGGCGCGTAGGTCTGGGTATACGAGCTCGCGCTCATGTTCTTGCCCGCCGCCAAGTTGCCCGGCTCGGCGGCCGCAGCGGCGCCCTCTGCCGCGGCTGGAGACTCTGGGGACTTCAGCCCGCTGGCGGAGCTTCCATCCGGCGTATCCGCAGCTCCATTGGCCGGATTGCCCGCGTCTGCAGAGCCTGCAGCCTCGCCCGGAGAATCAACCTGGCCCTTACCGGCGGCCGGATCCGGAGTGTCATTGCCGCCCGGCTGTTGGCTCCCGGAGGCAGGTACAGCCCCCACGGGTTCTGCATAACTCCAAGACGGGGAATAAAAAAACTGCGAAATAAGGAACACAAAGATCAGCGCATACAGAGGCGCCGTTTTCCGTAAAGCCTGAAAATGATGAGCCCTCATAATCATCCTCCTGAATGGGATACTTGGATCTGGACTATTTGCGATGGGAGTTGCCCCGCTTCTAAAAATAAACCGCTTTCATTTCTTTGGGAACCCGGTAATTTCTGGACCTCACCTCCTTAGCAAGGTTGATAGATATTGGTGTTCGTTCGGACGCCCTTCTCGGGATGGGATGGTATGGGAAGACAGGCTGGGACGAATTGTTGGAATACGAAGGGGTTTTGATTTGCTGCAGAGTCCACCGCTACAAATGGTTGGATCTGTGGCGGGGCCTTGGTGCCGGATTTGTGTTTCTAGGAAGGAGATGTCAAGTTACGCATTCACTATACTGGAAAAATCTTACGTATGACGATGCGTGTTTGTAAGCTTTTTGTGTCTGTTCCTATGATTTTGGTGAATTTAACCGTACGGGAAACATAAAGACCGGCAAAAGGTGTCCCCCTTACCGGTCTTCGCATGACTTGATATACTTGCGGCTTACCCAAGCGTCTGAAATCACCTCGGTCGGAATGATGAACCACGGAGAGCACATAAATTATTCGTTGTATGCCATAAGGGTCTTTACAAGCAGGGTAGCGTAAAATTCCGAACCACTGCGGTTCAAATGCACTCCATCCCGGGAAAAGAAGCCGTCTTTGCCTTTGCTGGCCGAATACCAGTCTACTACCTCAGCATTGCTGAATTCATTGGCAACTTCTGCGATATCCCTGTTAACGGCAGCCTCCCATTGCCGCGGAACACGCGTATTCACCAGCAGGACCCGCTTGTCGCCGCCCAGCGACTGCAGCAGAGATCTTAATTGCTTTTTGTTAAAAGGCCCGTTGGTGCCGAGCTCGATGATAATCCGGTCGCCGAGCCGGCCCTGGGCTTTCAGCCGGTCGACCGCCTCCCCTGCCTGACGCATTTGCCGGCCGACCTTGCCGTCCACGACGATGCCGGGAAGCATCTTTTCCAGGAAAGGCGCGGCGTCCAGCATGACGGAATCGCCGATGGCGGTGATGCCTTTGCCGGAACGCGGCAGCTGATCAGTGGTCTTGGCTGCGCCTGAAGCCGGCCGCCCGTTTGGCTCTTTTGCTTCCGTGGCCTCAACCGGCTTGTCCGCTCTGTTGTTCGGTGCGATCGCCTCGCTGTCGGTCTTGTCATCCTTCTTTTCTTTCACCTTTTCATTCATTTTCACATTCGTCTTTTCTTCGTCGGGCTCATATGTACGCTGCACCGGTTGAGCCGTTGTTCTTCCCGCTTCGACGACATGTGCGGCCGGCTCTGTCTTGTTCAAGACGTAGTAACCGCAAGCGGCCATGATCAAAATTACGGGAATGAGAGTGCTTAGTACGATGGGGCGAATAGTTCCTGTTCCGGCAAAAAACAATCGGTTTCTTTTCAATCTGCATCCTCCTCTATGAAACGGTACTTCTTCGATATATTGATAGGAGCATCGAAGGCAGCCCAAAACTTTCGAAGTAGGATACTTTATGATAGATAAGCCACTAATTATTCATATGAAATAGCAATGATAGAAAGACTGCGGTGAACCAAAGTAATGAGGCGTGACGCTATATTTCCAAGCGCTAGAAAACCTTCCAACAAAACGGTATCCGGAAACGTTATAATAAATAACAACCGATTGAAAAAATGCCGGATATCCCTTCCCGTCGCCTGAGCCAGGCACTAACAAGGGCCAGATCATTTCCAACCGAAAGGAGAATGGCTATGGATTTTCGTAACCCTCCCGGACAGTATGACCCCGACGTGCACAAGAAGCGCCACGATGAAAAGGTAAATCAAGGTGCTGGCCGCGGATTTCTCTGGAACCTGGTCAATCTGCTGATCGGTCTAGCCATTGTGGCCGTGATCATCCTGCTGGTATGGCTGTTTTGATGTACGGGACTAATCGGTGGGAAACGCAGCGGCACGTTCGCCACTCGAATATCGGCCGGAATGCAAAAACGGGCTTACCCGTCTCTGCCATGAAGCAGCAGAGAGAGGTAAGCCCGTTCATTTTTTACATCACAGCGACGCCTTTATTTGAATTCAGGCAGCCAGCTGCCGTGCGCCTCGATGAGATCGTCGCACAGCGCCACGATATCGTCGATGGACAGCTCCGCAGACGTGTGCGGATCGAGCATGGCCGCATGGTAGATGTGCTCTTTTTTCCCGGTGACGGCCGCTTCGACGGTGAGCAGCTGCGTATTGATGTTCGTCCGGTTCAGCGCGGCCAGCTGCGGCGGCAGATCGCCCACGTACGTCGGAGTCACGCCGGAGGCATCCACCAGGCATGGCACTTCGACGCAGGCTTCCTTCGGCAGGTTCGTGATCAGGCCGGTGTTCATGACGTTGCCGCCGATTTTGAACGGCTGGTTCGTCTCCATCGCTTCCATGATGTAGGATGCATACTCCTTGGAACGGCTGTGTCCAATGCTTTCGCTCGCAAACAGCTTCTCGCGCATTTCCTTCCATCCGTTGATCTGGTTAACGCAGCGGCGCAGGTATTCGTCGAGCGGAATGTTGTATCTTTCAATGAGTTCGGGATAATTGCGCTTGATGAAATACGGATGGTATTCGGCATTATGCTCGGACGATTCCGTGACATAGTAGCCAAAACGCAGCATCAGTTCGAAGCGCACCATGTCATGATGCTTCTCCTTCTGCTTCTCAGCCGCACGGCGCTTGATTTCGGGGTACAGATCCACCCCGTCCTTCTTGACCTCGAGCAGCCAGGCCATATGGTTGATGCCCGCGATTTTGGATTCCACGCCGGTCGGATCCATTTCGAGTGTTTTGAACAGGTCGGATACGCAGTGCTGCACGCTGTGGCACAGACCGACCGTTTTCACACCGCCCACGGTGTTCATGACATTGGTCAGCACTGCCATCGGGTTCGTGTAATTGAGGAACCAGGCGTCCGGGCATACTTCCTGAATGTCCTTCGCGAAGTCCAGCATGACCGGAATCGTACGCAGGTTGCGGAAAATCCCGCCGATGCCCAGCGAGTCGGCAATCGTTTGGCGCAGGCCGTATTTCTTCGGCACCTCAAAATCGGTGATCGTACAAGGATCGTACCCGCCTACCTGGATCGCGTTAATGACATATTTGGCGCCGCGCAGCGCCTCTTTACGGTCCGTGTACGCCTTGATCTGGCATGTGCTGCCCAGCGTCTCCTTGATGCTGTTCAGGAGCCGTTCCGAATCGTTCAGCCGCTCCATGTCGATATCGAAAAGAGCAAGCTCAAACCCCT
This sequence comes from Paenibacillus sp. OAE614, assembly GCF_040546645.1. Classification (NCBI taxonomy): domain Bacteria; kingdom Bacillati; phylum Bacillota; class Bacilli; order Caryophanales; family Paenibacillaceae; genus Paenibacillus; species Paenibacillus sp. OAE614. The sequence continues at coordinate 6,581,251 of NZ_JBEPOD010000001.1, forward strand.
GCAGCGCCGGAGTCGACATGACGTCTCCAAGCACGTTTTTTACAAATACGGTACTACCTGCACCGATAAACGTAATTTTGGCCATATTGATTCAATCCCTCCCGTAAATGTTGGCTTTCTTCAAGCCCGTCGCATGACCTAAATATATAGGCCCGGCCCTGGAAATAACATGGAGCAACCCCTGCAATACCTGTCATAATCCCATTTCAGAATTCGCTTTCATCTCGTTTTACAGCCGTTTTACCTGTTATAATGTAAAAAAACGTCTATCGACGTACCTTCACAGAAGACAGACCGCATTTAAAGGTAATTTTTCTTGCAATATCAGGAAGCCGTGGCTCTGGAGTTTATACTTTCTGATATTATAAAAAAAACGTCTATCGACGTACCTTCACAGAAGACAGACCGCCTTTAGCGGAAGTTTTTCTTGCGAGATCAGGAAGTGGAAGCTCCGAAACTTATACTTTCTGATCTCTTAAAAAAGGTTTGCGAGACAGACGGGAGGGACTCAGAGCGCAAATGACCCGGATCAATGTCGACTACTATATGCCCGCATTGCAGGGCCAAACCGATCTCCGCCTGCACTTTTTCGGCATGGAGGAATGCCTGCCGAACCATTCGTGGGGACCCGGACTGCGGGATGCCTACATCCTGCACTATGTGCACAGCGGCACGGGGACTTTCACCACCGGCGGCACCACCTACCGGCTCGGCGCGGGACAGGGATTCCTGATCGTGCCGGATATGCTGGTGCAATATACGGCCGACGAGTCGGATCCGTGGACGTATACATGGTTCGGCTTTCAAGGTGTGCTGGCCAAGACGCTCCTGCAGCGCGCCCACCTGAATGCGTCCCATCCAGTCTACGAGGCAGGTCCGGACGGCGGTTTTCCGCGGTTTTACGGACAGCTGCGCGCCGCGATGGAAGGGCCCGGCGGCGACGTGCTCAGCCAGGGCATCCTGTACGGGCTGCTGGGCGAACTGATTCGGGACTGCCGTGACAACGGCGAAGCCCCGCGGCCCACCACCTCGAAGGAAGCCTACGTCCGCAAGGCCGTCGGCTATATCGAGAGCAGCTACAGCCAGAAGATCAGCATCCAGGACATCGCCCGTTCCGTCGGGCTGGACCGGACATACCTGTCCGGCCTGTTCAAGGACCAGTTCGGCGTGTCGCTGCAGGCGTTCCTGCTGGAGTACCGGATGAAGCGCGCCGCTGTGCTGCTGCACAACCTGGAGCTGTCGGTAAGCGACGTGTCCCGCTCGGTCGGCTACACGGATCCGTTCCTGTTCTCCAAAATGTTCAAAAAAACAATCGGCTGCTCGCCCCGATCCTACCGGGAGCAGCAGATGCCTTCTGGCAGCTGAGGAGCAGAAATTCGCATAAGCATGATGGATGGATGATAAGCACCGCCTTCCATTTTTGCAGACTCCGGCTTTCGGCCCGTCGACTGTGCACTTTGAGGTGCCCGAAACGCCGGCTGAAGATCGTCCCCAACGCCAACGCCACGCCAAAAAAAGCCCTCCAGTCCTATTAGACTGGGGGCTCCTTGGCTGTACATCTCGGCTGCCTGCCGCTCATGGCTTATCCCTGACGCAGCTCCGCAAACCGATTGCGGTATCGCTCGTATTTCCCTTCCCAGATGTCCTTCCGGGAAGCAATGGTCCGGCCGTCGAGCAGCGCCTCGATAACGTCCAGGCAGACATCCCATCCGGCAACGTCCTTAGGCGTATGATCGGTGACTCGGACGATCGTCTCGATCAGGACGAGGCGACAGCCCTGCGGCTCGGGATACAGCTCAAACCGGACGCGGTCCTCCGCCCAAGTATACTCAAGTACCGACAAGGGCTTCAGCTCCAAAATTTCGAACTTTTCATAAGTACCGTCCTGCATATCGAATGAGATGACTCCGCCTTCACGCAAATCTTCGATGCGAAGCTCCGCAAACCACTGCTTCAGCTGGTCATTCTCGGTCAGCGCCGCCCATACCTTTTCCACCGGGTGCTTCAAATGCCGCACGAACCGCACACGGGTTCCCTGCTCGTCCTGCTCAACCACGGCCAATTCATTGGAATTCACGGCTGATCCTCCTTTTTCACATGCTCTTTAAAGTTTGTCATTCCGCCAGGATACCCAACAGAACTTAAATTCTGCCATACCCTGCGGCAGGTATTTCCTGCTCAGGGCTCTTCTTCATCGAGGAAGCGCTCCAGGTCATCCAGCTTGCCGGACCAGAACCTGCGGTAGGGCCCAAGCCAATCGTCAAGCTGCTCCAGCGGCTTCGCGTTCAGGCTGTACATCCGCTTCTGGGCATCGCTGCGGACGGTCACAAGCCCCGCTTCCCGCAGAATCCGTAAATGCTTGGACACCCCCGGCTGGCTTAAGGACGACAGCTCCACAAGCTCGCCCACAGAACGGTCCCGCATTCGTAAATATTCCAGAATGCTCCGCCGGTTCGGTTCGGATAACGCTTCAAACAGTTTGTCCGTGTTCATGCTTATTATATTACCTTTTGGTTATATAAATGTAAAGGAATATAATAACGCCGAATCGTTCTTCACAATAAAAGGGCCATCCCTCCAAGGCTCAGCGCATGCTTCCTCGGAAGAAAGACTCCAAGGGAAAGCACACAGCTGCCTAGTATGAGATGGCCCTAAGGTTACAGGGTCAGGGTTTGCATTTTAGTTAAATCCGAGAGAACTAACGCTCGGCCCCATCGGCGAATACCGATGTGCCCCGCAAGCGCGCCCAGTCGGCTACCCGGGCGGGATCGCCTTCCCACAGCCGCTCCCTGCCCCACTGATTCGCCTCGGGCTTGCCTTCGCATTCCACGCGGATCACCGGGAAGAGCCGCGTCGGCGCCTCCCGAGGCAGCCCGTGAATCCACAGCTCATCGCCGTTCTGTTCAAACGCGAGCTCCTGCCCTGTGGTCAGGAGCGTGACGCCCTTCACCCGGGTGTTCAAGTCGGCCAGCCTCATGTCCGGGCGTCCGTCCCAGAACCGGATGATCAAATACAAGTTATTGCCGCGGGTCGTCTGCCGTCCGCGGGTGATAAACTCGGTGACGGAGCCTCCGTCCGTGCCGTACACCGCCTCGCCGTGTACCTCCAGCCAGCGCCCGATCTCCAGCCCACGCTCCACGAATTCAGGCGGGAGCTGGCCGTCCGCCGTCGGGCCGACGTTGAGCAGCAGGTTGCCTCCGTGGCCGCCGCCTTTCTCGGCGCTTTCGCACAGCATGTCGAGCAGCACGTCCGCCGGACGCCACCGCTCGCCGATTACATGGCTCCAGAGCCGCCATGTCGTCACCTGGCACGACTCCCACAGCCGCTTTTGCTCGGCATGGATCACATGCTCCGGGGTACCGAAATCGCCGAGCGTATCGGAATCGCCGGCACCCACGCCCCCGTCAGCCCGATACCCGTCATGAGCGGCGGAATAACCGAGCCGGTTATTGATAAGAATATCCGGCTGCAGCGCCCGCATTTCCTCCACCAGCTTCACGCTCTGCAGATCATCCGCATTCCGCGGCCATACTCCGTCGAAGAAGAAATGGTCGATCTTTCCGTAGTTCGTCAGCAGCTCTTTGACTTGGGCGTGAAGATAGGCACGGACCTTCTCCCACCCCTCCGGATCCTTGGCCGGACCGTCGAAATACGCCGGCAGCCGCCAATCGATCCACGAATAGTACAGTCCGATCCGCAGCCCCTCCTTGCGGAAGGCCTCGGTGTATTCACGGACAAAATCCCTTTGCGGAGCCTGCTTGGCGCTGGAGTAGTCCGTATAAACGCTGTCCCACATGCAGTAGCCGTCGTGGTGCCGGGTCGTAAAGCAGGCATATTTAAACCCGGCTTTTCTCGCCGTATAGGCCCACAGTTCGGGATCGTAATGCTTCGGGTTCCATGCGCAGGCCTGCTCCGCATACTCCTTGTGATCCAAATGCTCACGGAACAGCACCTGTTCTCCGCGCCCGTACTGCGCGTAAGGCCCCCAATGGATAAACATCCCGTAACGGCTCTCGGTAAACCACTTCCACTTGTCCGGAACAGTAAAGGCTTGCGATTGAATAGCGGTCATGATCGAAGTTTCCTCCTTACGATTGGGTCTCGGATGTCACGGATTTGCGCGCATCGTACGCTTCTTGGTAGATCTCCAGGTACCGGTCCAGCCCCATGCTCTTCAGTGTCGACTGGTACTCGTTCCACTGGGCGCTGAGGTCGGCGTCGCCGATAATGAACCGTGCCATCATTTCGTTCGTGTAATCGAAGATCGTCTTGGACAGGTCAGCCAGCTCCTGCGATTGGTCCACTGTAAAATTGAGCGGCGGCAGCACCGTCTCGACTTTGACGCGATAAGGCTCGTATTTGGTCTTCGTCTCGTTGTACAGGATCGATTCCAGCGGGTTCTCCTTGTCCTCCACCGCGCCGAGGCGCAGCGAATTCGGACGGTAGGCGATGCCGGTCTGCGCCCAGTGCTTGTTCTGCGTCACCCCGAATTGGGACATGTCTTTATAGACCGCCTGCTTGCCGTTTAATCCGATTTCGCCGTCTTTGGCCCATCTCCAGTCCTTATCCGGCTCTCCGATCGTTGAGCGCAGCGTCATTTCCCGGTCGTACAGGGCGTCCGCGAAGCGGAAGGCCGCAGCCGGATTTTTCGCCTTGTTCGTGATCACGAACTGCCCCGGAGCCACCTGGTAAGGATCGTACTGCGTCACCTGAAGCCCTTCCGGGCCTTTCAGCGGAGGTACGGCGACATAATCCTTCCACCGGCCACTAGCACCGCTCAGTTGGGTGAGCACGCTCATATTGGGGCCGGAGGCGGCGCCCAGAATCGGCACGTCTGGATTTTCCCCCAGCTGAACGAGCTGCGCGGGATCCCGAGTCAGCGATTGCGGATCCATCAAGCCTTCGGCGTACAGCTTGTGCAGGAAGGCCAGCCCTTCTTTCCAACCGTCCTTGACGAACGGAACGTCGACTTTGCCCTCATCATTCACATACATCCGTGTATACGGTGCATACGTGAAAGAGCTCATCAGGAAGTTTTCCACGCTCGTCGTCAGGGTCGAATTTTGCGTCGTTTGCGGCGCTCCCGAGAACGGGATTTCGTCGGCCTTCCCGTTTTTATTCGGGTCCTGGGTCTTGAACGCCTTCAGCACCTTATAAAATTCATCGATCGTGGTCGGCATCTCCAGATTGAGCGCCTTCAGCCACGGCTCGTAGATCCACAGCTTCTGGCGCATGGAGCAGTGGTAGCATTCGTTCGGAGCCGGCAGGGCGTATATGTTCCCGTCGGCCGAGGTGATCGTCGGTTTGACCAGCGGACTTTCCTCAAACATTTTTTTCGTATTCAGGCCGTATTTCTCAATGTAATCGTTCAGAGGAAGAATGACCCCCTGTTCCCCGTACAGCGCCTGCTGCTCCGGCGTGACGTTCATGCTCATAATGACGTCCGGCAGGTCGCCGCTCGCCAGCGCCAGGTTGAGCTTCTCGGCGGTGGCGATTTCCCACTCCACATGAATATTCGTTTTCTCCTCGAAGTATTTGGTGAATTCGTTTGTGTTGAAATCTTCGACGGCCGGATTGGCGCCGATCATGACCTTGAGCGTCAGTTTGTCGTTCACGATCGGGAACACGCCCGCATCGCTCACTGCTTCACCGGTACCCGGCTCCGCCGCCGGCGCGCCCCCCGAATCCCCGCTGCCGCATGCGCCGAGCAGGCCGATCATGACCGCGGATATGAGTAGTAAAGACAGGAACTTTCTTTTCACACCGATCATCTCCTTATCCCTTTAATGAGCCGATCATGACGCCTTTTACCAGAAATTTCTGAACAAAAGGATACACGACCAGAAGCGGAAAGATGGAAATCACAATCAAGGAATACTTCAGCAAAATTTTGAGTGCCTCCCTGCGGGCCGCATCCTGCGGATCGGCCGCCAGCATCGCTGTGTCGACATCGTTCTGGATCAGGATATCGCGAAGCACGAGCTGCAGCGGGTAGTGGTCCTGGGATTTTAAATAAATCATCGCGTTAAAATACTGGTTCCAGTTAGCCGACGCATAATACAGCGTAATCACAGCGAGAATGGGTCCCGACAGCCGGATGACCACTTTCCATAAAAACTGGAAGTCATTGCATCCGTCCAGCCGGGCCGCCTCCAGCAGCTCATCCGGTATGGACATTTGAAAATAAGTCCGGGCGATGATGACATTCCAAACGGTCAGCGCTCCCGGAATGATCATGGACCAGATCGTATCGAGCATACCGAGCTCCCGCACCAGCAGATAGCTGGGGATCAGTCCCCCCGTAAACATCGTCGTGAACATGAACAGAATCATGAATACGTTTTTGCCGTACAGGTCTTTACGGGACAGCGGATAAGCGGCCAGCACCGTCAGGAAGACGTTGAGGGCGGTGCCTGTCACGGTGTAGACGACGGAGTTTTTGAATCCGGTCCATACCATCTTGTAGTCAAACACGGCGGCATAACCTTCCAGCGTCGGACGAACCGGCCACAACCATACCTTGCCGGACACAACGGCATTAGAGTCGCTGAAAGACGCGCTGACGATGTACACGATCGGATAGAGCACGCTGATAAAAAACAGGGTGACGATGGCGCCGTTCACGAGCGAGAACATCTTGTCCCCCCGGGAGTCATTGCGCAAAGTGCCGTTCATGGGCTTCCCTCCTTACCACAGACTTGCCTGCTTCGACTGCTGCGCGATCTTGTTGACCACGATGAGCAGCACCAGGTTAATGACCGACTTGAACAAACCGATGGCGGTCGAATACGAGTAATTCGCCACCTGCGAGGTCAGACCGACCTTGTACACGTACGTGTCGATAATTTCGGATGCCTTCAGGTTAATGGGATTCTGGAGAAGGAGCACCTTCTCAAAGCCGACGTCGAGCACATGCCCGGTGCTCAGGATCAGAAGGATGATCGCCATGGGCATGATGCCGGGCAGGTCGATATGCCACATCCGGCGCAGCTTGCTGGCCCCGTCGACTACGGCCGCTTCATGCAGGGCAGGGTCGATCGCGGCAAGCGCCGCAATGAAAATGATGCAGTTAAAGCCCGCATGCTGCCAGACATCCGACCAGACATAAATGGAAGAGAACATCGAAATCTCGCCCATAAAATTGACCGGTTCCACACCGATAAAGCCGAGGAGCTTGTTGACGATGCCCGTTCTCGGGTCGAGCAGCTCCCGGATAATCCCGACGATGACGACGATCGAGATGAAATGCGGGGCATACGTGACCATCTGCACCGCCCGCTTGAATACCCGCCCCCGCAAATAGTTGAGGCCGAGCGCCAGCAGAATGGGAAACGGAAAGCTCGCAGCCAGGTTGTAAAAGCTGAGGATCAAGGTGTTTTTCAAAATCCTCCAGAAGTCGTACGAGTGAACAAAGCGCTCAAAGTGTTTCAGTCCGACCCACTCGCTTCCCCAAATGCCTTTGGTCACAATAAAGTTCTTGAAAGCGATTTGTGCGCCATACATGGGTACGTACTTGAAAATGATCAAATACAGGAGCGGCAGCGCCATCAGCACGTATAACTGCCAGCTGTGGATCAGCTTCTTTACGGCGGGTCTCCTTCCCGTTCTGCGCGCTGCCCTTGTCTTTCGCTCGGTCACCGACATGCTCAATACTTTCACCCCCTTGATTGGACCCAGCATAGACCGGGACCGCCCAAGGTGTAAATTGCCTGTTCCCCGGCGGGTTAACCCTCGTTCAGAAAGGCCGTTGACCTTTGCCCGGCTTGTATACATTTCGTTAGATTCGGGCGTATTTGCCTTAGGCAGCGGCCGCTGGCGAGATGTTCTCTGTAAAGCGAAAAGGCCAGGAAATCCCTGGCCCAAAAACGCTTATGCATCCTGACGGTGAAGAGGGGAAGCCGGTTTCTTATGTGCGATATCACGGTACGCCGTTGCGCTGATGCCGCTGCCGCGCTTGAAGGCCCGGCAGAAGGTGCTGGACGCGTGGTACCCGACCTGCTGCGCAATATCCCGGATCGGCAGCCTGGTCTCGGACAGCAGCTGCTTGGCTTTGTCCATCCGGAGGTTCTCAACGTATTCGGAAAAATTGACCCCTGTCTGCTCTTTGAAAAATTGCGACAGATACCCCTTGGATATATTCAGATGATCCGCCGCGGCATCCAGGCTGAGATCAGCCTGTCCGTACTGGTGATGAATGTAGTCCACCGTATCGCGGATCAATTGGACGTTGCGGCTCTTCTTGCGCCGATCGATGTCGTCCGAAATTTCCGCGAATCTCTCCGTCGCGTTATCAAACGCCTGCTTCGGGTGATTGGCCGTGCCGAGCTGCTGCAGCAGATGCCTCATGTCCGCCTGCTCCTTCACCATCAGCTGATCCTGCACTTTGACCAGACAGCCGACCAGGTCGAGAACGAACAGCTGCTGCATCGCCAAGGAAAGGTGCCGCTCCTCGAAATTTTCCCGGTACAGGGAGGCGAGCAGCTTCCGGACCTCATCCGTCTCGCCTGCTTTGATGTAATTCATAAGGCGGTTTTCCGATTCCGCCGGAAAATAAAAACCGCGGTGATCATGGGCCAGATCCTCGAACCAGACGGACTGGCCGGTCCCGGCTTCATACAGCCGGGAGAGTGCCTGCCTCGCCTCTTCAAAGGACTCCGGCACTTCAAGGAGCGAAGGGCGGTAGCCTCCCACTGCAAAGCCCGCCTGAAGCCCGTGGCGGCTGATTTCCAGCGTCAGCTGCTGCAGCTCCCGTTCCACCGTCTTTCGGAAGGCGCCGGGATCGCCTTGTCCGTTGACGAACAGGACGGCGATTTTATCCTCGGCGACCGGGTAGGTGAAAGGGCAGCCCTTCAGCGTCCGGCCCAGCATATCCTGGATGATCACGCGTTCGATATCGAGCTCGCGCAGCTCCTCCTCCTGAAACCGGTGCCCGCCGTGGTGAAACTGAACGATTCCGACGGCGCAGCCTCTGCCCTGAATATCGGCGTTTTGATGCTTCAGCAAGGATTCAACGTGTTCGGCCATCAGGTATTCCCCCTGAAGAAGCCGCCCGAAGAACGACTCCCGCAGCAGCGGAGCCTGCCGCTCGATTTCCTGCTGCAGTTCATCGTTGTTGTCGATCAGGCGTGCGAGTGAGTGCTGAATATAGCCGTACATATCCTTTGGCCGCTTCAACTCCCCGCCGTTCAGCCGGGATGTCAGGGCAGTCGTGATGTTCACGATCGGCCTTCCGCTCCGGGTGGCGAACAGATAGGCAAGGACGAGGCCAAAAATCAGGAACGCCAGGAGGATGGTCACGGTGGTATGCTTGATGGCCAGCACTTTGCTCAGAACGACATGGGGCGGCTGGGCGACGACATAGGACCATCCGTTATAGGACGAGGTGGTATAGGTCATCATCATGCCGCCGGTAGCCGCTGAAGCTTCGATCACTCCGGATTTCGCTCCCGGCGGCAGGCTCTGCCGGGTCACTATGCCACCGCTTGACAGGGATGTAACCAGGCGTCCTTTCTCATCCACGATGGATACCCAGCCCCCGTCGGATATGTCAATTCCACGAAGAAGCGACTGCAAGCGCTGGTTGTCCACCAAAATCATCAGCGCCCCCTGAATATGACCGGGGTATCCGAGAGACTGGACATATGTCAGCAGATCCGTCGTCTTGCCTTGATACACCGTGGATCCGGACGACATGATTTCCCGGTTGCGGAAATTATCAAGGAGATCGTTCCTCCAGGTCGTGTAATCCTTGCTGGGTTCAGAGAACATGTAACGATAGAACGAGGGAAGTTCATAAGTGGAATCCGGGGATAGCGCCAAATCGCTATTTTTGAAGATCAGATAGTAGTTAAGAATAAATCCATTAGCTGCATTGTAGCTGTAAAGGCTTTTTTGCGTCCGATACACCTTGTACGCCGTCGTGTCCCGGAACGGTTCCTTCACCTGCTGAAAGCTCTGAACGGCTGGATCGCTTTGCAGCTGCAGGGAGATCCGGTTAATCTCGTTGAAGCGGCTGTCGACCGTTTCCTTCACCTGATCCAGCATCTGCAAGTTACTGTGCGTAACTTCCTTTTTCACCACATCATAGGTTTGCCTGTAAAACAGGGCCCCTGCAAGCAGGGTAAACAGCATGAACAAGAAATAAGGGATCATGAATCGAACGAAAATGTACTGGATTTTCCATCCATTGGCCCATCGCATGGATCACTTCTCCTCTCTTCATTCTGGGATGCCGATTCGACAAAACACAACGCGAAACATGTCTAAATAACAATATTGTAAGTGCTTTCATATTTTTTATCAACGAGTTTGTAAGGTTATATGACATACAAAAAAGCAGCCGAAACCTTCGGCTGCCTCCATATCACACAGAACCTCAGCGGGTTCCCACGTTAAAATCCACTTCCTCGATCAATTCGATAATTTCGCCGTTCGGGCTGTGCAGGACCGCATTGCGGACCCTAAGCGGCGGCTCACCCAGCTCCAAATTCCCCGGCTCCACATAAATTCGCGCCCCGTGAGCGAGCGCCTTGTCCACCATCTCGTCCACATTATCCACGTAGAATGCCAGATGGAGCAGGGCGCCGTGCTTCACTTCCTCGCGCGAAGGCGCCTTATCCCCCTCGGCCGGAACTTCGGCGCCGCGGTCGAACACCTCAATGCAGGTCCGCCCGTCAGGCGAAACCAGCATCGAGGCCGTCATAATTTTAAACGCAGGCAGGCTCCATGAGTGACCGACCGTAAACCCGAGAACCCGGATATAAAAATCAAGTGTTCCTTCATAATCCTCTGCCTGAATGGCCGCATGGGCCAGTCCTTTCACGCTCATAACCATCTCTCCTTTTGTGCTTTTCGTATCGCTTTCATTTTATAGATTCATTACCGCGATCGACATGCATGATATAAGGAATTGGGCCTTTCCGATTTGCATAAAATAAGTTATTTTCGTATGCTTACCTTATCTTTAGATCAAGTACAGGAGAGATGGCGAATTTGAGCATGGCAGTTGACGAGATCGACCTGAAAATTTTAAAGCTTCTGCAGCATGAAGCGCGAATGCCGATCGCCCAGATCAGCAAGCAGATTGCCATGTCCCAGCCTTCCGTGAAGGAGCGGATCGTTAAGCTCGAGGAACGGGGTGTGATCATAGGGTACAGCACGGATCTGAATTTGCGGGAGCTGCAGCGGGGAACGACCTCTTTTATTCTGATGAAAACCGAGCAATGCAGCGAGCTGGTGGAATTTTGCACGCAGTCCAAGCAAGTGACGGGCTTGTTCCGTATCAGCGGGGAGTACAACTATCTCATTCACGTCCAGACGGGGTCCGTCGACGAGATAGCCGACTTCCAGGATGCCCTGGCAAGGTTCGGCCCGTCGAAATCGCATATCAGCCTGAAAAATATATTGGATCACCGGATTTTGCTGTGATAGAGCCGGTGTGTCCTTATTCTGCCCAATAGGAGGAGAACCGTAATGACGGCACAGCTTGTATTTCGTTAAGTCAGAGCCCCGCCTTCGGATTGCACGGTAACATTTTGGCCTATGTTCAAAATCCAACCGCGAATCAGGAGGATACGAAAAATGGATATTCAGATTAGGGAAATGACAGACCGGGACCGCCCGGAGCACATTCAGATCGACGGCAGCTTTACGGTAGATTCCGAGCTCGTCCTATCCGTTACGGACCAAGGGATCGGTTATACGGTTAAACCCGTCGTGCCCAGTTACCAAAAAAGCTACCCCGACGAGGCGGACCAGGGCGACAGCGGAAATTTGTCGGAGTACATCGGCCGTCCGGACCGTGCGGTCTACCTGGCCTTAGCGGGAGATCGGGCCGTCGGCCGGATCATGCTGGCGAAAAATTGGAACCGGTATGCCTATATCGAGGATGTTCGGGTGGACCGGAGTGCCCGGGGACACGGCGTCGGCCGGAAATTGATCGAGCAGGCTGTGCTTTGGGCCAAAGCCGGTGATATGCCCGGCCTCATGCTGGAGACGCAGAGCAACAACGTGCGGGCGTGCCAATTTTATGAAAGCTGCGGATTTGTTATCGGAGGCTTTGATTCTTATCTATACCGGGGTTTTAAAGAGCATTCGCAGGAAACGGCTGTTTTCTGGTACCTGTTGTTTTAGCGGTCAACGGGATGTCAGCTCAGCATATAAACCGCGAGGAGGATCAGCACCGCAGCTATGATTAAATAATTCCTCGTTCTAACGGGAAGTTTGCTGGCTTTTGGGCCGATGACCCGACGGTGGAAGACGAACAGCAGCATCAGATCTGCAAGCAGCACCAGCAGCACCAGATCCATTCTGCCGTCGATTCTCGCCGTCAGGTTTTTTTCTGCAAAACCGCACACGCATAAACCAAGGAATAAATACACGACATTTCTGACGATTTCCACAAAACTCCAGATGGCCTTCATCTCGCGACACCTCGCTTAACTCCATTTTTATCCATCAGGGACTGTCCGATCAGCCGATCGGCAGTCCCATTTCGACCGTCGTCCCCTTGCCGGGCTCGCTTGTAATGTTCAGGATGCCGCGGTGGGAAGCGATAATTTTCTTCACGATCATCATGCCCAGACCGTAACCTTCCAGCTTGGTCGTATGGAATGGCTCCCCGATCCGCTCCAGCACCTCTTCGGGCATGCCGATTCCGTTGTCCATGAACCGGATCCGCTGGTAATCGCCGTCTGCCTCGAGCACGATGTCGATCCGGCCCCCGCCGGGCAGCGCTTGAATGGCATTTTTCAGGATGTTCAGAAACACCTGCTTGATCTGATTGCGGTCGCAGGAAATGATCTCCTCCCGGATGCAGGTACAGCGGATGCGGACATTGCTCTTCGCCGCCTCGATTTCGATCAGGCTCAGCACCTCCTGCAGAATCGTCATGCACCAATCTTCCCGGAAGCGGATTTCCTGCGGTTTGCCTAAAATGAGAAACTCGCCAACGATCAGGTTCATCCGGTCCAGCTCCGACATAATCAGGTCATAATGCCGCAGTCCCGCGGTCGGTCCCGCCAGCTGGATAAGGCCCTTGACGGTGGTCAGGGGATTACGGATTTCGTGCGCAATCCCGACCGCAAGCTGGCCGGCGAATACCAGCTTCTCCGTATTCCGCAGCACCTCCTCGGTCCTCTTCATTTCCGTAATATCCCGCAGGGTGCCGATAATGCGGCAGAGGCAGCCGCCCATATCAAAAACCGGCAGAACGTCCAGCATATAATAGCTGTCGGAGTCCATCCGGGTGTCCTGCAGCTCCACGCCGATGCATTCCTCCTGTCTGGCCAGCACCCGCTCGAAATAGGGGGAAACCAGGCGGTGCTCCAGCACCGGCGTGCCCAGGTATAGATGTTTGTCCCCGCCGTCCAAGCGGAGCATCCTCAAGTATTGATCGTTCATGTCGATAATCCGGCCGGCGGCGTCCGTCACGACAACCCCCTGATAATTCGCCTCCAGCAGCACTTGGTTCAACGTGTGAAGGTGGGCGTTGTTCCGGCGAAGCAGCATTTCCCGCTCAACGGAATCGACCATGGTACACAGCAGGGTCAGCAGGTGCGGATGGGCCGAATCGACCCCGGTCATCAGGGAAAGCGTTCCAAGCACCGCCCCGTCCTCCCGGTGGAAAGGGGCCGAGTAACAGGCCATGCCATGGAGCGCCTCGAAGAAATGCTCTTCGCCCAAGGTCTGGAACGGACGCTTAAACCGCAGGCACAGCGGGACCGAGCCCGTGCCGGTCTCCTCGTTGTAGCGGACCCCTTTGGTAATGCCCAGCTCCGCGATGGCCTCGAGAAACATCGGCTCGCCGTAACATTCCAGCAGATATCCCCATTGGTCGGTCACCGTGACCAGGATCGGGGTCCCTTGAATGGTCGACAGAAACTTGTTGACGAAAAAAAGAATAATATCAATATATTCCTTATAAAAGGACAACCGTTCCTCCAGTTCCTCTTTGGTGTAGCGCTTGCTGAGAACGGGAAACTTGGCGGGATCGAGGCCCCGCTGCCTGTAATGCGCGTTAAAAGCTGCAATGATCTGCTGATCATCCATTTGGTCTATCTCTTTATCCATTGCCTATACCCCATTTATGCCGATATTCCATCCCAAGATGACGTTCAATTCCCTCTATTCTATCATCCTTTGGGACGAAAGCGTCCGCATAATATGAAGATTTTACCTGAAAATAAATCATCCCCTTCCCGCAGAGCCGTCAATGCCCCAGGAAAGAGGATGTACTAGGATAAGGATAAGCAATAACCTGTTTCGATCAGCGGCCCGTCAGGCGCTTGATAATCTCCCGGCTCTTTTTCAGATACCGGACCGATTGATCGTATTCCCGGCTGGCCACGCCCAAATATAAAATATCGATGACGTTCAGTTGGGTCATCCGCGACGACATCGCGCCGCTGCGGATTTCGTTCTCCGTCGATGACGTGTAGAGCGGATAATCGGCCTGTGCCGACACGGCATTGTTGCCGTACTTGGTGATGGAAATTGTCTTGGCTCCGCAGGCGCGCGCCTCCTTCAGGCATTCGATGACGTGGGCCGTCTCGCCGGAATACGAAATGCCGACCGCCACGTCGCCCGGATTCAGCATGACCGCCGAGGTCAGCTCCAGATGCGGATCGGTAAAGGAATGGCTTGTCTTGTTGATCCGCAAAAATTTGTGATGCGCATCCTGCGCGATCAGATGGGAAGCCCCGAGGCCGTAGAAAAAAATTCGGGAGGCTTGGCTTAACGCCTCCACCGCCAGGTCCACGGTTTTCGGATCAAGAATCGTTACCGTGTCCCGGATCGACTGAATGTTGTTGGCGGACACGGTTTGGATAATTTGCTCCATGGAATCGCCCGGACGAATCTCCCGGTACTCATAGCGCTCCTCGTTCTGGTTCAGGTCCCCGGCCACCTTCAGCTTCAGCTCCGGGTATCCTTTCACCCCCATGGATTTGCACAAGCGGATGATCGCCGCCTGGCTGCCGCCGCTTTCCGCAGACAGCTGCGCTACGGACATGTCGAGTATGCTGTGCGGATAGCTGATAATGTATTCAGCCACTTTGCGCTCTGAGGGCGTAAGGTCGTCCAAAATCTCTCGCAGTCTGACTAGTCCCCCGTTCATGATGCTCTCTCCTTTGCCCGTATCGTATCGTAGCAGATCTCATCCCTGCTCGTTCTCGTTCGCATCGTTATCAATCTCTAACGGCGGCGGTAATCGCGTTGTGCACCGCTGCCCGCAGCACGCTGACGCTGCCGCTTCGGCCGTAATAGACCCGGTTGGTGAGCAGCACCACCGCCAGGTCCAGATCGGGCTCCACCCACAGGCTGGTCCCGGTAAACCCGGTGTGCCCGTAGCTGCGCGGGCCCATCCAGTCGCCAGAGGCGTCCCAGCGGTCCCCTTTCAGGACCCAGCCGAGCCCCCGGTTCGCCCCGGCGATGCCAGCGGTATGGGTCCGGATCGCGGCCCTCACGGCCGCTGCCGACAAGACGCGCTGCGGCTGGCCGCCCGGCGTGGCCGGCTCCGGCACGGCTCCGCCGGCCAGCCACATCCGCGCATAGCGCGCCAGGTCGCCGGCGGTGGCGAACAGGCCGGCGTGCCCGCAGACGCCGCCGAGGGCGCGGGCTTTCTCGTCGTGGACCACCCCCTGGAGATGACCTCCGGCAGCGCGGTCATATTCCGTCGGGGCGGTCCGCGCCTGCAGCCCGGCCGGCGGGGCGAAGACGGCGCCGGCCATGCCGAGCGGCTCCCAAATGCGAGCCTTGGCCGCCTGGTCCAGAGGCATGCCTGCCGCCTTCTCGACGATCCGGCCGAGAAGGAGGAAGCCGAGATCACTGTAGACGGCGGCCGTACCCGGCGGATGCTGCAGAGCCACGCCGGTGACCGCCTCCCACATTTGGGGCTGCGTCCAGCCGTGCGCGTGGATATTTCGATCCGCCGGCAGACCGGAGGTATGGGTGAGCAGCTGCCCGATCGTCGCCTCTTCCCGCCCCTCACCGGTAAACTCAGGGATCCAGGCGGCAGCCTTTGTACCCAGCGTCAGGACGCCGTCATCGATCAGTCCGAGCACAAGCGGCAGCGTGACGCTCACCTTGGTCAGCGAAGCACAATCATACAGGACATCCGGCCCGGCCGGGAGCGGATGATCCGGACCCGGGTTTGCGCTCCCCGCTGCATAAACCCATTCCTTCCCGTGCCGGGTGACGGCCAGCACCGCCCCGGGTATCACCCCAGCGGCCATCTCCCGCTCAATGGCACGCCCGGCGGCCTCGAGCCCTTTTGGGTCCAGGCCAAGCGCCTTGGCGCCTTCCGCTATACCAGCGTACATGATCTTCCCTCCCGATTTCAGGCTCCCTCCAGGGTCGTCGGCAGACTCAAAGGCGCAAATGCTCCGAACAGACGGTGCAATCCGTAACCGCCCGCGAATGAGCCGAAAAGCCCTGTATGCTGCCTTGAGATGTTAACATTTCTGGTGCCTATTATATCGCTTGCGAAATTTTATTTCAACTTACAGCGTATATCTAGAAATTTTTATTTAAAAACTCAGCGACATCCATTGATCCACGGTCATTAAGGAACGTCCCTACTAATGTTTATGACATTTCGTTTATTTTAAGACACTTCCGTCTAGGCATCTGCATAGGATGCAGCAGGTCAATTCCAAACGGAGGTCAACGTCATGAGTGTGCAATATTCAGGCTATCAGCACCAAACGCTGTACCAGGCAGAGCCTCATATGAGCCAAACGCTTCATTCGGCTCGGGAGCGCTTCAAGCAGTTGTGCCGCCAACATGTCAATAAGCATGTCCGGATCGAAACGCTGGACGGCGATGTATTTGAAGGAACCCTCTTGCACTGCGACAAGGGTATCGTGTATATCCAAATTCCGCAGTCATCCGGACACCGGGCTTTCATCCCCGGACGCCCCCCTTTCTTTAACCAAACCATCCTGCCTCTGGTCCTGTACGAACTGCTAGTCATCAGCTTATTAGCGTAAGCTCGCCATAACTATGCTCAAATGAGCAAAGAAAGGAGTCATTCCCATGGCATTCATGCCTCCCTTCGGCCCTCAAGGCCAGGTGCAGCCGCCTTCATCCCCGCCGCCGCAATTTACGCCTGCACAAACCGGCGCATCGGCGCTCGCCGTTGATCCCGGCGCGATCTCCGGCTGCCTTTTCCGCAATACATTCATTTGGCCCGTACGCGGTCCGGGCTTCTGGTTCTATCCCGTCTTCGTCGGCCGGACTTCCGTTGCCGGATTCCGCTGGAACGGATTTTTCTGGATGTACTCGGGGCTCGACCTCAGAACCATCCAATCGTTCACCTGCTTCTAGAAGCACCTGCTGCACGACAAAGCGGCGGTATCCGGAAAGCGTCCCTGACGCTCCCGGCGTACCGCCGCTTTTTCATGGGTTATACACGCTCAGCATGGATCATACACGCTCAGGATGGCAGCCGCAGCCGCAACCGTCACGCCAGCCTCCGGTATGCCTTCCTGCCCAGAATGAAGCAGACGATAGCGGCTCCCAAACCCAGCGCGACCACCGGACCCGCGACCCAGGGATTGTACAGCACGGTGGAGGTGGCGCTGATCACAGCTCCTCCCATGCCTGCCCCCGCCGCCAGCCCTAAATGCGTCACCGACGTATTCAAGCTGAGCACAAGATCGGAGGATTCCGGCGCCTGCTGGATAAAGTAAGTTTGAATGGCCGGTGCCGTTACAAACATGGCGAACATCATCACGCCGATCAGAATAAGGTCCGGAACGAGCCAGGAGGAAAACGCCGGCAGCAGCGCCAGGGCCGCGGCATGGACGAGCAGACCGGCCAGCAGAATGCGTACGGCCCCCCACCGGTCCACCGCGTAGCCTCCCAGACGGGAGCCGATCACCCCGAGAATGCCGAAGCCCAGCATGGTCACCGCCACGCCTGCGGCGTTCATGTGAAGTACGCTTTGCAAAAACGGGGTCATATAGGTATACATCACCGAATTCCCGGTCTCCCGGAACAGCGTAATGAACAGGGCACTCACGATAACTCCGCTGCCCAGCAGGCGCAGCTGGCGTCCCAAGGAGACGGGCTCATCACCTTCCACGGCCGGGAGAAGCCGGTAAATCGCCGCCATGATCAGCAGGCTCAGCGCTCCCAGCAGGACGAAGATCATTCTCCAGCCGATCCAGCCGGTAATGGCGATGCCAAGCGGGACTCCCAGCACCATGGCCAAGCTGAAGCCCAGAATAATGGTGCCGATGGCGCTGCCGACCTTCTCCGCCGGAACGAGCTTGGCAGCGGCGCTGAACACGACCACCAGGTACATACCCGAACTGATGCCCAGAATAATGCGTGACGCGATCAGCAGGACAAAATGGGTGCTGGCAAAGGACAGTCCGCAGCCGGCTGCGAAAACCAGCAGCGCGCCCAGCATAACTTTTTTTCTGCCGAGACGGGAGGTCAGCGAAATCAAGACCGGTGTGCCAATCGCAAAAGCTAAGGAATATGCCGTAATCAGCTGCCCTGCCGCACCGACGGTAACGTTCATATCACCAGCGATCTCACTGAGCACGCCGCTGACGATCAACTCCGATGTGGCCGTCAGGAAGACGCCCAGCGTCAATAAGTAAATATATAAGCGATTCATTCGTTGGACCATATTCATACCCTCCATATATACGACCGGCAGCCGGTGAATCCGGGGCATAGCCGGCACAATGCCTGGGCGCACCCTGAAGCCGGTACATTATAGATTCAATGAGCGCAAGACCGACACAGCGCCGGGCCACGTCTGGCACATCAACGTGCGTCGTTCTTTTCGCTTGATTGAATTATATGAAAGGTACAAACAAATCGTAAGAACGCAAATGATTTGGAGATAATCCTACCATTTTGACCAACTAACAATTTGTAAGTGAATTGTACGTTTACACAAAAAAAACCAAAGGAGCCTATCTTCCTTCGGTTTGTCTTTTCGTCCGCTATATATCACCATTTAATCCGCTTGGCCGTTTCCAGCAGCAGGCTTCGCACCTCTTCCGCGAGTGGCCAGGTATGGATCTCTTTTTGTATTCGCTCCAGGCTCGTGTATCCTTTGGCTAGTCCGTTCAGCCTGGCGGCCAGCGTGGAACTCACCAGCTCCTCAGGCGTCGGATAGAGCCGGCTCAACTGCTCGATCGCATCTGGATGCCTTTTCAGGTAATACTTCTGATGACGTTCTTCCGCCGGGTACCAGGCCGTAAAGGGAGCGATTTCCGTATCCGGCCGTCCTTTGCCCTGCTCCTCCCTCCGGGCCAGGACCTGGCGAATCGCCTTCAGCTGTCCCTCACCGCGATAGAGGAGCAGCGACAAATACTGCCTGCCTTTGTAATCGTTAATATTATAAGGGTTATGATTGTCCCAGAACGCGTTCAGAATGTCGGACAAAGAAATGACGCCAGGGTCATACACGACCTCGACCATCTCTGTATGATCACCCATGTTCCGGTACGTTGGGTCTGATGTCGTTCCTCCTCCATAGCCAACCCGCGTTCGGATCACCCCCGGCATATGGCCGAACAATGCCTCCGGGCTCCAGAAACAGCCCATCCCCAGCGTCACTATCTCCGGAGCAACACCTGGCTCTTGAGAATGATGGGATCCGGAATCCTGTATGCGCAATGGTTTCACCCCCTTCAACATTAGGCGAACATCGTACTGATATCGTCGACCTGGAGGCCGAGCGTGCTGCCGATCAGAAAATACAGCAGCGTCCACACGAACGCCGTCGTATAAGAGACCAGGGCAAAACGGCGGTAAGCCATTCCTTTCATGCCGACGGCATACGGCGTCACGTTTCGCAGAACAGGCAGGAATACGCTGATGCACATCGCCATATTACCGTATTTCCGGTTCAGCAGCTCGGCTTTATCGATATACCTGGCCATCCGCTTGGACCTGGTCAGACGGTCGAGCAGGCGGCTTGCCGCCAGACGGCTGACGACAAAGCCGACGGTCAAGCCAGAACAGATCCCCAGGTAAATCGTGATAAACGAAGAGACCGGTGCCAGATGCCCCGTCCCGGCAAGCACCCCGCCGATCATGACCACCACCTCGTTCGGAAGCGGGAGGCCAATAACGCCTAAGCACAATACGAAAAAGAACGCAAAATAACCCACCTGCTCAATGAGTCCCATCAACGTATCCATACTCTTTCGGTTCCTCCCATACCCAGCAAAAATAGTCCATGCTGAAGCCCTGAAGGCACGCTGCCAGACAGGCCCCCCTTTTAACTTATGCCGCCTTCCGGTCCATTGAGAATCCCATCCTCAACAGTTTGACCCTTTCTTAGCCCAGCTCTTCCTTCAGCTTCCGGTCAAGTGCCCGAAACGTGTCCCGGATCCGTTCTTTGGGCACCTTGGCGTACAAGTCCCCGATGCTGACTTCATAGGAGGACTCCGAATCCCCGTTATCTTTCACATAATGATTCAATTGAATGCCTGTTTCGCTGATGATATCCACCAGCAGCCCTTCGAGCCGCTCTTTGCCAAGCTGGATATGGACGTGAAACATATTCGATACGGGAACGGCCGGCCTTGTGGTGACGCCGTGGCATTCGTTATACAGCGCTGCAAGCTCTTTGGCTTCCTCATAATACTGCTCCATCCGTCCAATGCGCCGGTCAAAATAGTAATCGGCGCTGACTACATACGGATACAGGCTGAACAGATCCCCGCCGTGCCGTCTTTTCCATACCTTTGAATTCTCTGTAAAATCTTGACTTCCTGCCAAAATCGCACCGGAAATGCCTCCAATGCCTTTATAAAAAGAAACGTAGACACTGTCAAAAAGCGAGCAGATTTCCGCGGCGGTTTTTCCATAGTAAGGCGTGACCTCGAACAGTCTCGCTCCATCGAGATGCAGGCGAATGCCCTTTTCGCGGCAATAGGCGGAAATCGCTTCGAGCTCGCCGTAGTCCGGCAGTTGGCCGCCGATTTCGCGCTGAGGCAGCTCCAGCAGGAGACAGGAGACGTCCTCCGGCATCCGCTGAACGTCCTCCAGCCGGATCAGGCGATCCTTGTCCGCCAGAAGCACCGGTTCAATATGATGCAGCTCTTTCAAACCGTCTTCCTCGTGGATTTCCAGGTGGCACAGCGGGTGGTATGCCACCTTCTTCACCTGCTTCTCATCGCACCAGATCCGCAGCGCGATCTGCTGGGCCATCGTCCCGCTCGGGAAAAAGACGGCCGATTCCTTTCCCAGGTACGCCGCCATCTTGTTCTGAAAATCCTCAATTACCTTGCCTTTGCCGTAGGCATCGCCACCAAGGGACCCGTCCACCTCCCGGAAGGCCTCCTTCAGCACTTCCAGATTTCGGGGGCCGTGCCCTCCCAATACATATTCTGCCTGCTTGCCTGCTTCTGCCAATGTTTTACCCGTATTCATTCGTCCGGACCGACTCCCTTTCAACTCGCGCATTGCAACCGGACGATGCATAAGTCCGGCCGTTCACGTGGCATGTTCAACAACGATCGTTGTTTGCTGTCTTTAGCATACTAAATCTTGAAAGGAAGATGCAAAATTTTTTGCGCACGCAAACAGCCCCGCTCCAGCCGGTGCTGAAGCAGGGACTGCCTTCATATCTCCTGTATGTGTCTGTATGGACTGCTCAATGAAACAATTAAGATTGAGCCGCCACTTCAAGCTCCTTGATCTGCGCCTTGTATTGAACGAGCAGCTTGGCGAGCGCGTCCTTGATGGCTGCCTCGTCCTTGGACTCCACGGCGTCATGCAAAGCGATGTGGGCCTTCATAAAAGCAATGGCGGACTCGCTTGCTTCCTTGCTGACGGCAATGCTCAAAGTTTTGGAATGCTCTGAGTCGCCTGCCGCCGCCGGCTCAGTCTTAGCAGCCTCTGCCTTCAGGTCCCCCAGCTTGGAGATGATGACCTTGGCAGGTCCGAGCGCCTTGGCCTCATCCACAGGTTTGGCTTGTTCCGCCGCTTCGGATTTCACCAGCTCCTTGATCTGGCCCAATACCTCAGCTTTGTCCAATTCCAGGATCTGGCCTGGCACTTCGGCTTTATCGAACACCTTGATCTGACCCGGCACATCGGCCAGCTCCAGATCCTTTGCCTGACCCAGCACCTCGGCCGCCTTGTCCTTCAGCTTATCCAGGATTTCAATCCGGATCTTCTCCCCCGGAATTGCCGCTGCCGGCTGAAGCGTCTCCGTAACCGGAGATGCTTCGCCCGCTTTTACTTTCGCTGCTTCTTCCACCGGAACCGCCTTGATTACGCTGAAGAAGCGTGGACCTTCTCCCGCCACCTTTTTGAACTGCTCCAATGTCTGCTTCCAGTCCTCTACGGTGTCCGGCGCATATTTTTGGGCCAGCTCGAGCGGATCTGCTATGGCGGATTTTATAACCGCTCCCTTGATTGCCGGTATCGCAGCCACCTTGGCTGGAACATCGGAAGGAACCTGGGGCTGTTCACTCGCGTCTGCATTTGTTACGGCCGGGGCCGCTACGGCGGACATGAGCAGCGCAGAGGCGACCGTCTTTTTAAACCATGCGTTTCGAATCATTGATTCAGCACTCCTTTAATTCGGATAGGGTGTTACATGTCCCAGTCTACGGAACGATTGTGGCAGCCCGCCGGTGAAATTATGGAAAAACAATGGCAGAGCTCCATACGCAGGCGCCCGCTTGATATACTGGAGATGAATTTCCAATCCGGGAGGTACATGGGATGATCAACAGTTACGTCATCGCCGTGGTCGATGATGATGAGCATATAAGGGATCTTGTCGAGGCGTATTTACAAAAAGAAAACTACCGCACGGTCGGCCTCGGCAGCGCCGAGGAAGCCTGGAATCTGTGGCGGACGTCACCGCCGGACATGTGGGTCCTGGATATCATGCTTCCGGGCATGGACGGCTACGAATTTTGCCGGCGGATCCGGCAGGAGGCGGAAGTGCCGATCATCATGATCTCGGCCAAAGACAACGAGGTTGATAAAATATTGGGCCTGGAGCTGGGCAGCGACGATTACCTCGTCAAGCCATTCAGCCCCCGCGAGCTCGTCGCGCGTATCAGACGGCAGCTCCAGCGCTGGTACAAGCTGAGCGGATCCGGCGATGCCGCAGCGGGCCTGTCCCATCCGGCCCGGATCGAAACGGGAGGGCTGCAGCTGATCCCCGACGAACGGCGCGTATTCTGGCACGGGGAAGAAGTGGACATGACCAGCAAGGAGTTCGCGATGCTTCAGGTGCTGGCCGAGCATCCGAACCGAGCCTTCACGCGGGACGAGCTGCTGACCCGGGTCTGGGGTGACGATTATTTCGGCAGCGACCGGGCGGTCGACCACTTGATCAAACGGATGCGTAAAAAGCTGGAGCATGTGCCGATCGAAGCCATCTGGGGACATGGCTACCGGTTAAGACACGAAGGAGGAGACGCTCACGATGAAGCTCGTGCATCAGATTAATTTGGCCTTCGGGATCGCACTGCTGCTGGTCCTGTCCGTTACGGCCGTGGTGATCCATTTCGTCCTGCTGGACCACCTGATCGGCTCCCAGAAGGAGGACCTGAAGGCTATGGGCGCCGTCATATCCGCCAAGCTGCGGGTCGACAGCATTCAAACCGTTGCGGCGGAGCTGTCCACAGCCCCTGCCCTGCCGGTTAAAATGGCGGAAACCAGCGGAGTTGCGGCCATTTTCACGGATATCCAGGGGAAAAGCATGCCTGTAACCGCTCCGAACAGTGCCATGAAAATCACTGAGGCTGTAAAAGGCGTTTCCGGCGAGCAGGTCTTTAAGGACATCGTAGACGGGACGGACAAGAGGTTTATTACGTCCGTGAGCGTCATGCCGCAGGGAACGCTTACGCTGCTTACGCCGTTAAGCCGCGTCAAAACGATTGAACAGGCGCTGCTGAAGCGGCTGCTGATTATTTTCGGCGTCGGAGGCGCGTTCATGGTCGCTTTCAGCCTGTTTATTACAAAGAAGCTGATCAGACCGCTCATGAGCCTGCAGGAGGAGCTGATCAAGGTCAAGGAGCGCCGGTTTTCCGAGGTCCGCTTCGTCAGAGCCGGGGGCGAGATCGGCTCCGTGGCGGAGTCCGTGTATGACATGGCCGGGGAGCTGGACCGGTTTAACCATGTGCAGAAGCAGTTTTTCCAAAACGCGTCGCATGAGCTGAAAACCCCGCTGATGTCCATCGCGGGTTATGCGGAAGGCATTCGTGACGGGGTATTTGAAGGTGAGCGCATCCGCAAAGGCCTCGATATCATCATCAGCGAAAGCGGCAGGCTCAAGAAGCTGGTGACGGAGATGACCCTGCTTGCGAAGCTGGACAGCGAGGAAGATGTATTCCGCAAGAACGCTGTGTCCCTGAAGGAACTGATCACCGAAGCTTCGGAACGCATGAATCCGCTGCTGGTCAAGAAAGGGATCCGGCTGCAGATCGATTACGCCCCGCCGTCCGGGCCGTTCGAGGTCGTTGCCGACCGGGACAAGCTGCTTCAGGCGCTGCTGAATATCATGTCCAACGCCGCCCGCTATGCCGTTGAGCAAATGAATGTACACGCCAAGGTCGTGGAGGGTCGGATCGAAATGACCATCAGCGACGACGGGCCCGGCATTCAGGATGAGCTTCTCCCTTTTCTTTTCCATCGGTTCGTAAAGGGCAAGGACGGGGAGTCCGGCCTGGGGCTGGCGATCTCGCGGGCGATTGTGGAGCGTTGCGGCGGGATCATTGCCGCAGGCAACCGGCAGGAAGGCGGGGCTGTGATCTCGATGAGCTTTCCGGCAGCTCCAACGGCTACAGGGTCCAATACAAAAATGCCCCCTGGAAACGGACCCGGCAAACCTTAAGGTTCATCCAAAATCCATTCCAAGGGGCCATCGGGATCGAATCATTTGAACCAGCCCTTCTCTTTAAAGCGCGTGATGGCTTCCACCCGATTCGTGACTTGAAGCTTATCCAGAATGACGGAAATGTAGTTCCGGACCGTTCCTTGCGTGATATCCAATTGACTGGAGATTTCCTTTGTGTTCTTGCCATCGGCAATCAGGCCGAGCACGTCCTTTTCCCGTGGGGTAAGCGGGTTCTCTTGCCCGGAAGCATCGTCGACGAGCTCTGTCGCATAAATCCGTCTGCCCGCCACGATACTCCGAATGGAACTTGCCAATTCTTCGCTGGGGCTGTCTTTTAACAAATATCCATATGCCCCGGCCTTAATGGCCCGCTCGAAATAGCCAAAGCGTGCAAAGGTCGTCAGAATCATCACCTTGCAGCCGCTGCCTTTCAGTTCCTCGGCCGCTTCCAGACCGCTTTTCCCCGGCATTTCAATATCCATGATACAAACATCCGGCTTCAGCTGCTGAACCAGCTTCACGGCATCCTCGCCGTTGCTCGCTTGGCCCACAACCTGCATATCGTGTTCCAGATTGACCAGCGAGGCAAGCGCGCCCCGCACCATTCGTTGGTCCTCGGCTATAACGATTCGGATCATATGACGACCTCCTTATCCGGGTGTTTAACGGCGTTCGGCACTTTAATGACCACCTTCGTGCCATGCTCTTCGCCCGCGGCGATTTCCATACTGCCGTTTACGAACTCCAGCCGTTCTTTCATTCCGCGCAGACCGCTTCCTCTGACCAGGACCGAGTCCGTCTGGATTCCAATCCCGTTGTCGATGATCTTCATCGTCAGCTCGGTTGCAGACGACTCGATGACGATCGAGCAGACGGTGGCGCCGCTGTGTTTGACTACATTCGTCACCGCTTCTTTCAGGCACATGCTCAGCACATTTTCAACCAGAAGCGAGGTATTGTTGAGTATCGGGTCTCCTACCATGACAAATTCAATCTCGGCCGCTTTAAGGATCTGCTTGATGCGGAACATCTCATCTTCGAGGCGCGTGCCGCGCATCTGCGTGACCATGTCCCGCACTTCTTTCAAAGCGTTTCTTGCCGTTTGACGCACATCGTTGATCTCGGACTGCGCCTGAGCCGGGTCTGTGCTGATTAATCTGCCGGCCAAATCACTCTTCAGCCCGATAAGGGACAGCTTCTGACCGAGCGTATCATGAAGGTCGCGGGCAATCCTTTGACGTTCCTCCAGCTTCACCAGTTCGGAAATCCGCTTATTCGCATCCTCCAGCTGTACCTCAAGTTTCCCTCGCTTGTTCCGATAGTATGTGGTGACAGGCAGCAGAATCACCGCAATCAGACTGATCAGAACGAACGGAATTTGGGTAATCATGACGGGATTCTGCGTCACATATTCATAATTCACCGTAACCATTGTCGTGACGAGGTGAATCGTATACAGCGTAACGAATCCAACCCAGTGATGAATATTTCCGATAAAGAACGCAACGAAGAGCGCGAAATAGACATATCCGAAGATCAGGGTCATGGCCAAGGATATCAGAATCTGAATGGACGTCCAAAAATACAACCACCAGCCCTTGGATACAAACGACAACACATAGCAGCCGAAGAACGCCAGAATCATCAGAGTGCCAAACACCACATGAACCGTGGACGAAGAACGGAATATGAAGTAAAAAGGGACAATATAAAAGATGACCCATACATAAGGACTCAGTCCTGTGCTCCTGTGGAAAATTTGATACCATTTCTGCAAGGCCGCTGCCCCCCGACGTACGAACGATAGTTTTTCCTTGTAGTTTATCATAAACGCCGGATAACAGCGCTATTCCCCTTGTATGCTTGCTCTGCCGGCTTTGATCGGTTTAGCTCCACGCTCGGTTTGCCGCCGACCAAGTTTGATCTGCTTAAAGCTGACAAATGTTTTGTTCTCCTCATCCCACAGCCGGAATTTAAGAGAGGCCAAGCTCGTCGCGAGCGTAATTGTCGTAGCCTTCTGAAGCGGCGGCGTCGAATTATGCGCCTTCTCCAAATTGTAATTGGGCACCTTCGGGCTCAAATGGTGAACATGATGGAAACCGATATTGCCTGTAATCCACTGCAGCACCTTGGGCAGCTTGTAGTATGAGCTTCCTTCCACCGCAGCTTTTACGTAGCTCCATTCGTCCTCATTTTCAAAGTAGGAATCTTCAAACTGATGCTGCACGTAAAACAGCCAAATGCCCAGCATCCCGGATACGAATAAAATCGGGAGCTGTACCATCAGGAACGCCTCCCAGCCTACCGCCCAGCACATTGCTGCATACAAACCGACGATCGCTGCATTCGTCACATGGGTGTTGATGCGCTCCTTCCGCTTCGCTCCTTTACGGTTAAAACGGTACGATATGACAAACACGAAGATCGGCCCGAGTCCGAGCATAACAACCGGGTGGCGATAGAAACGGTAAGCGAGTCTCCTCGTCCATGACGCCGCGGCATATTCATCCACGGTCATCACCCACATATCGCCGATCCCCCGTTTATCCAAGTTGCTGCTCGTGGCATGATGAATGGAGTGCTCGTTCTTCCACTGCTGATACGGAACAAGCGTCAGAATCCCTGTAATCATACCGATGATTTCATTGGCCCGCCGATTCTGAAAGAAAGAATAGTGACAGCAGTCGTGAAAAATAATAAAGGTCCGAATGGCGAATCCGGAAGCAATAAGGGTTATAGGAATCGTTATCCAATATGATACGGATAAGCTTAAATATGCGGCGTACCAGAGCAGTAACAAAGGTCCTAGGGTTGTTACAACCTGCATGATGCTCGATTTCGTATTGCTTTTCTCATAGGGGGCCATTTCTTTTTTTAGATTGGTGACCTTGGTTTGTGTTTTCATCTGTCTTCCTCCCTGAATGAAGCATGCCGTCATACTCGGGGCATCCGAGGACGTCTTATACCTAAGTATAGAAAACCAAACCGTCACCGAGTAGTCATGAACATCAGGTAGGGAGTATGACAAACGTCATATACGGGGGTGTGAGAGACAAGCGAAATAGGCACCTTAGCGAGGCTCGGAAATAATACATCTTCTCTTTCGAAGAAACAACCCATAGGCGGGTGTCACCTCGGGCTCCATGTGAATAGGTTATAGTATTAAATTCAAATATGGAGGTTCCCCATGATTACGAATGGACATCCGTACGGGCCGTGCTGGCAGCCATGCGTGGACCCGTATGCTTATGCTTACAACCAGCGATCCTCTTATCCATACGCCCTTCCCTATACGTGGCCCCAGTACGTCTATCCGGTTCCCTACCGCACGTACTACGCATATGACACGAACGGGCAGCTCAACTCCTATCCTTATCCGTTTGCCCCCATCGCTCCACAACCGTTTCCCTATGATTGGAACCGGGTTGAACCTACGCCCCAAGGCTACAAATTCAAGATTAATCCTGCTACCGAGAAAACGGAGCTGGCAAAGCCCGAGAATACGGCAGTCAAACCTGAGGCCGTAAAGGAAGCTCCCATGAAAAGTGAAGCGGCAAAAAGTGAACCTGTCAAGGAAAAGGCCACAAAAGAAGAACCTGTGAAAAGCGAATCCGTAAAGGGTGAGCAAAAAGCCGAATCCACAAAAGGTGTTCAGATGAACACCTCGATGGAAATCGGCGGCAAGCACGGCGTTGGAGTCAGCGCCAGTGGCCAGATGGACAGCACCGGCGTCAGCACCCAAGCCGGCACGCATGTCGGCGGCGAGTCTTACGGACTTGGCATGCAAGGTGAAGCCGGAGTCAGCGGCAGCCACGGCCTCAGCTTCGATACCGGCGCCCAACTGGGCGGCAAATATGGCTTGGGCGTCCATGCCGACGGTCATGTCGGCATCAAGCAGGGAATCGGCTTGAATACGGAAGCCCAGCTTGGCGGAGACCACGGCGTCGGCGCCTATGTGAACAGCCAGGTTGGCGGCGGGCAGGGGGCCGGCGTCAGCGCAGGTGCCCATGTGGGCGGCGATCACGGTCTTGGAGCGCATGCCGGAGCGCAGGTTGGCGGCGGTAAAGGCGTCAGCTTTAAGGTCGGCGGCAATGTGGGCAGCCATGACGGCGAGCTCGGTCTGAACTTTGGAGGCTCCGACAAGAAAAAATCCTAACGTTTTGCGAGTATAGCGGGAGGCCCATGGGCCTTGCCGCTTTTTTTTATGTGTTGTCCGGTCCCTTCGCTGCCTGGTCCGGGAATGTTTTTTTCGAGCGGCGCGCTGTTCACGTATCTTTACGCCCGCTTCGATCGTTATTCTGTTAGGGAGATGTATCTTCGCAGCCCATTCGCTATGAACTGACTATAAAGGAGGTGTTCCCTTGATCATTGAACATGGTGCAATCATGCTGGAACTGCAGATTGACGGATTTGGCGGGCCCCAAACGTTACACCCTACGCTTGTTTGGGACGGACAAGACGCGGTGCTGATCGATACCGGTACGCCCGGCCAGTGGGGGCAGATCCGGAACGAAATGGAGCGGCACGGCGTTCCGGCAGAGCAACTGCGGGCAATATTGCTGACCCATCAGGATATCGATCATATCGGCAGCCTGCCGGAGATTCTGGAGGAAGCCGGATTCAACATCACCGTATACGCCCACCCGTTGGAGAAGCCGTATATCGAAGGCGAGCTCCCACTAATGAAGGCCACAATGGAGCACATGGCCTGGCAGCTGGAAAGCTTGCCGGAAGGTGAGCGCACGCAGATCGTCTCCATCCTGATCGCCAACCTGCCTAAGGGCAGGGTCGATCACACGCTGGAAGACGGGCAGGTGCTGCCCCATTGCGGAGGAATCGAGGTGATCTATACACCGGGACATACGCCGGGACACCTCAGTCTGTATCTGCACCGGAGCCAAACGCTGGTTGCCGGGGATGCGATGTTCAGCGTTAACGGCAAGCTGATGGGACCCCACCGCCCTTCCACGCCGGATATGGACGCGGCGGTACGTTCGCTGCAGAGGTATCTGAATTACGAGATCGAGAACGTCATTTGTTATCATGGGGGATTCGCCCGCGGCGCCATTTGGGCTCAACTTGAAGCGCTGGTGGGTATGGACTGAGCCCCAGCAGCTGGAACAAAAAAGCTGCCGGGATATTCCCGGCAGCTGCCTCTGCATGTTCTATAGTGTTTATAAGATCAGATGAGGCCTGACTTCTCCAGCAGACGCTGAAGGATCTCAGCCGTTTCCGCTCGGGTGATCTCTTTTTTCGGCTGCAGCTGAGCGCCAAGGCTGTTCAAGAGCTCGTTCTGAGCCGCTTCGGCCACGGCCTGGGCCGCCCAGCCCGACACAGCCTGGCTGTCTGTAAATACGGACAATGCTTGGCCTAAGCCTTCCTGATCGGCACCGGATTTCAGGCGGGTCAGCTTACCGGCCCGGTTGAACATGACCAGCGCCTCCTCGCGGGTAATCGTATGGCCGGGGCGGAACGTGCCGTCGCTGTAACCGTTCACGATACCGTATTTTTGGGCGAGGGTGACGGCCTCCGTATACCAGTCGCCCGTCTTCACATCGGCATAGCTGCTTGATTGGCCTCCGCCGACAAGCCCTAACGCGCGAACCAGAATGGCCGCAAATTCTGCGCGGGTAATCGTATGGTCAGGATTGAATCGGCCATCCCCCGTTCCCTGCAGAATCAAGCGGGACGCGAGGCTTTGTACGACCTCTTGGATATGCCCGCTCACATCGCTGAAGGTTGTGCTGTAGGCAACCAAGGCGAACGTACCGCCGGTTACGCTGCTCACGACCGCACTGCGGCTGCCGTTCTCCCCGGTCAACCGGGTAGGCACCGGATGCACGGTTCCGTTCTCGTCCAGCATGACTCCCGTAGACACAATACCTTCACCTGCTGCCGGAATCGGCAGGACGTGCTGCACATAAGTGCTGTGCGGGCTAACGTTTAAGGTTTGACCCTGGAACGAAGCGGCAATCCGGAAATCGACCGGTCCGGTCACCAGCTGCAGCCCCATCTTTTGGGCGGCTGCCTGCAGTTGTGCTGCCTTTGCCGCTTCATACCCGGCGATGGTGATCTGGACGTTCATGCCCGTAACATCACCTGAAGCTTGGAAGAGCCGGGTTAGTCTTGACGTGCCGATCTCAGAAACCGGAATCTGATAACTTCCGTTTGCGGTTTGGATCACCAGCTGACTGGCGCCGTTTTCCAGAACCCTCAGCGATTCTGCTGTCAGCCCCACCGTCGTTGTATTTGCCGCCTGCATGACCGGAATGGTGACGGATTGTCCCGGTCCGGCCTGGCTCAGCATGGCCTGCAGCTTCGACGAATCAAGGACCGCCGTTACGGACGTCTGCCCGTTATTGGTAGAAGCCGTCGTTTGAAGCACATCATCGTAAGACTTACCGTTCACCACGATCGGCGAAGGAACGCTGGCGTTTCCCGAAGACGCTGGCGTGATTGAGCCGCCAGTGCTGCCGCCGCCGTTATTCGATCCGCCGCTGCCGCCCGAGCTATTATTTCCACCGTTACTTCCACCGCCGTTATTGCCGGAGCCATGATCCCCTCCGCCACCTGAACCGCCGTCTCCGCCGGAGCCGTTATCTCCTCCTCCGCCGTTCCCATTATCGCTACCGTTACCTAGAGGAGTTACCGGTGCCCATACCGCATAGAGCGTTATATTTTCCGAACCGACCGAAATGGTGTCGCCTTCCTTATACAGCATACCGCTTCCGTCCGAATGCCGGCTCCACCCGGCAAAATCGTACCCATCCTTCTTAAGGCCGCCGGAGTTCCCCTGAACGGTTACGCTATCCTCAGTACCATAAGCTTGTTCGTCTACAGGGACTTCGCCTGCTGTGCTGCCATTACCGTTGTAAGTCACTGTGTACTGGCCATGACCGGGATCGGAGGGATTCTCGTCCGAGACCGTTACCGGGCTGAAGCGGATCGCCTGGTTGCTTTCGATCATGGACATGCGATGCGAATAGAGGAGGTAATTTAGGGACAAGCCCTGAGCGGCTTGAATGCCGATCGTTGAAGCCTCGCCGTCATCGTATTCGAGGTTTTCTATCGTGATATTCGGATACTGATATTGGACATCCCCATTTTCGAATAGAATCGCCTGGAACGTAATCGGGGCATCGGCGTTATAAAAATACATATTGTTCCATTGGACGATAAACTTCCGGTCCCCTTCCTCCCCGATCGTTTTCGTCAGGATTTTGGAACCGGGATCGTTAGGATTCAGCCTCAGACCGGATACATAGGCCTGCAGAGCAGGCGGTGCATCTACATCTGGATAATTCTCTGGACCCGGAGTGAAATAATTGTCAAAATAAATTCCTCCGTTGATATCGATCCAGATCTGGCCATGCTTCTCCCCATAAAACGGAAATTCGAACGGAAGTTCGACCTCCTTGGACGTATTATAGGTTTGCCCGCCGAAATCGACCGCCTGTCCATCGGCCGCATTCAAGCTGCCGTCCATCCCATTTAGTTGTTCTACAGTGTACGGGACAAGATGATCAGCGTCTACTTCAAAGTAAGTATGTATCTCGTTGCCCTCGAGCAGCGTTTTACTTGGGAAACGGTTCACCCCGGTAACCGGCTTCACCAGAGCTGATCCATAAGGGTCACCGTCAACTGAGGCCTCCACAAGGTAGGGTCCGCCCTTCGGCAGGCTTACCTTATAATGGACCATGTGTGTTTCTTCATCGTATTTAAATCCTTCATCGCCTTCGCTTACGGAGGTCCCGAGGCTGTCTCCGCTCGCTACCAACACTCTCAGGTCGTCCACCGATCCGGGTGCAGCAGGGATATCCCCTTCGACGGTCGCCATTGGGCTCCACGTATAATCGACGCTGTCCACAATCTCTTCGCTGTTTTCATTGCCGGGAACCGCCGCCACACTTGTGCTATCCCCTTGAGGTACATCGGAGCTAATCGATTCGATACCGATTCCAGGCAAACCTTCAGGCTCCCCGGAGTTCCCGGGAATCGGATCGCCTTGCCCCGCATCTCCGGTTTCACTTTCGCCGCTTTCACTTCCGCCGGTGCCGTCGCCGACTTCGCCGCTAGGGTTGCCCGGCTCTTCACTGCCGCTATCTGCTCCGCTCGATCCGCCGGTGCCGCCAGAGGTCTCAGGGGATGCTCCATCCCCTTCCGAACCGCTGCCGTTCATTTTAATCGTCTCCACCCGGAACGTAATTGGATGCGGGTCATCCAGATCAACGTGCGGAATCCATGGATTTTCGTACGGATTAATGGAAATGACGAAAGGCTCATTCGGCGGGTTCTCGCTGGTCTCCTCGTGCAAAAGGTCTTCCTGATCGTTATAGGATCTAACCCTCAGCTTGTATCCCTCGCCATAATCGTTGTCGCTAACATAAAAAACAAACGGGTCCTCCTGTGGCTCCACTGCAATTTCGGCAAATGCCGCCACCGGGTACAGCTGCTGCAGGCCGAACATAAGCACGGCTCCCAGACTTAGCTTTCTTAATCGGTGCATTTCCTATCTCTCCTTGCTCTTTCGGATATGAAAATTGTCCCAACCCCAAGCCGGCATGAGTCTTTCCGTCTAGGTCTTTTGAATCGGGATCAAAAAGGCATCCCTATCGTAGCAAGGCAAACAGGCACCAACAATTAACGAAAGTTAACTGAGCCGCCAAAATTCGATATTTTTTTCTGTCCGGTCGTACCCCCATTCTAAAAACTGTCCATTTCCGTAACCCGTACCATTAAACAGACGCCAAAAGGCATTCCCTGGCCGATATTTAGCCTCAAGAAATGCCTTTGATTAAGGAGCATGTAGGTTAGAAAAACAAAGGAGTGCAAAAAATCCGCTCAATGACAGCCGGTTGCCGAACGATGCCATGCATCCGATTACAGCAACGCCGGAATGAAACGCAGCCTCTTTTACAGCCTAAGAGCTAGCCAATCAATCCACCGCTATCATCTGCGGCTATGATACGCGACTATTCCTGCTGGAGCCCCTTCATAAACTGCACGATCTTGTCGTTCAGGCCAGGGAGACCTTCGTGGCCGAAATCCGGATAGATTTCAAGCTTCACAGGCGACTTCATTTTGTTAATGGCGGCGAACTGGGTCGATGGCGGGCAGATCGTGTCCATCAGTCCTACGCCAACCATGACGTCGGCCTCAATGCGCGAAGCCAGGTTCTGAATGTCAATATAGCCAAGCTTGGTGAAAATTTCGTCCTCGCGCTGATGCTGCGGGTCGAACTTGCGGAAATAGGTACGGAGTTCCTCGTACGCATGAACGCTGAGATCCATCTCCCATACCCGCTTATAATCGCTCAGGAACGGATATACCGGGGCCGCCCTCTTGATTCTCGGCTCCAGCGCGGCGCACGCAATCGTCAGTGCTCCGCCCTGCGACCAGCCCGTCGCCCCCACGCGGTCTGCGTCGACCTCCGGGAAGCCCATCACGATCGCCGCCAGCTGTGCGGTGTCCAGGAACACGTCACGGAAAAGCAGCTTGTGCGGGTCTTTGTCGCTTAGGCCGCGGATAATATGTCCATGGTGCGTGTTGCCGACCACACCACCCTTATCCTCGGACAAGCCGCCTTGGCCGCGGACGTCCAGCGACGCGATGGAGAAACCCATCGCCGGGTAGACCATTTTATCCATCCAATCCCCGCTGTCTCCCGTATAACCGTGAAATTGCAGCACGGCCGGGTGAGGCTGGGCAGCCCCTTTTGGCCTGGCATATTTGGCATGAATTCTCGCGCCGTTCACCCCGGTGAAATACAGCGAAAAGCATTCGGCAAACGGCACTTCAAAATCCGCTGGAACGAGTTCTACCTGCGGATCAACAGCCCGCATTTCTTCCAGTGCCTGCGACCAGTATGTATCAAAATCATCCGGCTTCGGATTTCTTCCTTCATACTGCTTCAACTGGGACAGCGGCATATCTACGAGTGGCACAATCATCAACCTTCCTTTGTTTACAAAGTCAATTTAGTAATTTTTAATCTTACTTACATTCGCCCGTTACCGTTTTATTTCCTGCCCGTGCCTGCAACCAATAAGAAGCTATCCTCAACAAGGTTTGCTAACTCATCCTTAACAAGTTTTTCCATTGCGCTCGCCTTGCTCACTCAACTACCTTACCATTTTTCTCATAACCCCGATAAGGTGAAAAAAAGCAGCAGCTGTGCTACAATACTTGGGTTATAGTTGCAGGTGGCAATTCATTTAGGGGGTACACGACTCGTCATGCTTATTATTGGTATCGCCGGCGGCACTGGCTCCGGCAAAACGACGGTGGCCCGTTCGGTCATCGATCGTCTCGGTTCGGGAAAGGTCACCTTCATTTCCCAGGACAATTATTACAAGGACAACCCTCATCTTAGCCTGGCGGAACGGGAGCTGATCAACTATGATCATCCGTTCGCCTTTGATAATGAACTACTTATCGAGCATTTGAGCCAGTTAAAAGAAGGCCAAACCGCTTACGCGCCGGTGTACGACTTTACGGTTCACGCCCGCTCCTCAGTCGACAAGGTGGAGTTGACGCCGAACAATATCGTCATCATCGAAGGCCTTCACGTCCTCTCGGACGAGAAGCTGCGCGAGATGCTCGACATCAAGGTGTTCGTCGACACCGATCCGGACGTCCGCATTCTGCGCCGCGTCCTGCGCGACATTGAGGAACGCGGACGCAGCATCCAGTCGATTCACCAGCAGTACCTGGCGACGGTAAAGCCGATGCACGAGGCCTTTATCGAGCCATCCAAAAAATACGCCGACCTCATCATTCCCGAAGGCGGGGAAAACGAAGTCGGCATTCAGCTGCTGTCGATCCTGACGGAGAAGTTCCTGACGGGCGACCGGAACTGGTCGGACATCTAAACTCGGCTTGAGCGGTTTATAGAACCGTTGATTCTCAGCGGGCAGCGAACAATAAACCGGACAAGCCAATACAGCCCTTCGCAATCGTGTGCGAAGGGCTGTTTTCTATGCACGAAAGGATCATATTTATGCCGAAAAATCGAAGCCCTAGCCTCTCCGCACAACCGGCTGCCGTGCCCTCTAATCCGCCGCCCTATTTCCGGGTCAGCTCCCGGATCAGCCGGAAAGCCGACCTGAAGCGCGGCCGTCTCAAATGCTCCTGGACATAGCCGTAATGGGTCAGCTCTACACCTGCGTCCTTCAAGCCGTACGCAAAGTCGTCATCAAAGGGCAGCCGGAACTCCCACACCCGCTTCTCCCACTGCGGAATGTTGGCCAGCATCCACGCATCCTCTGCGCCGGGATGAATGTAGGTCTCTGATACCCCTTCCGGCAGGGCGTACAGCTTGGCAATGATCGACCGTTTGAAGCTGTCATACGTTTCCCCTTCCACCAATCCGAAGGGATGGGACAGCAGATAATCGGGGATCGGCACCCCGAAGGTGTCCGCCAACGCCGCCGCTTTGGCTACTGGGCGTTCAATGCCGCTCAGCGAACGAAGGAGCGGGTCATCGGGGTGGATGTAGCGGAAAAAGCGGGAAGGCAGGCCCCAGCGTGAAATTTTCCAAAAGGTCTGGGGCAGCAGGCTGCGCCCCGTCTCCATACCGTACAGGCTGCCCATGTGATTGTCGACATGGCTGATACGGATGCCGGCCTGCTTGACCCGTTCGTACTGGGCGTCGATCTCCTTCACGACAGCGCCCGTCTCTGCACCCAGCTCAAATTCCCTGACCGTCCGGTACTGCTTGCCCTCGGCGTCATGCAGCGACGGGTGCCCGGTCAGACTGCTCCAGCGCAGGGCGTCGAACTCGCTCGTCAAGGTCAGGTGCAGCCCCACATTAGGCTGCTGCCGGCGCGCAGCCCAGTCGGCCGCCTCTTCAAAACCGGGCGCCACCGCCATGATCGTCGCCGAGGAGACCTTGCCCTCCTCGAGCAGATGCATGATGGCCCGGTTCATCGCCGGGCTCTGCCCGAAATCGTCACAGTTGATGATGAGCCTCTTGGCCATGCTTCACCTCTCCTTTCCCCGTCATATGAAAATCAAACCGAGCCATAAAAGATATCACAACCGATACGACCAATAAGCATAACGGCACGACACTGATCAGGTAACGAAACGTCGCTTCCGGATTCGATCCCGGATTGTCACCACTTTCATAACCAAAGATCAGGCCGACTACGTAAAAAGCCAGCGCCGAAATCAGCCCGCTTGACCGGGTAATGAACCCGCTGACTGCCGTATAAATGCCCTCGCGCCGCCGCCCGGTCCGCTCCGCATCCTCGTCGATAATACGTCCGCTGACCATCGCCGGCGTGACGAGGAAACCGGCCAAACCAAAACCTACCGCAATGCCGGCTGCCACGCCGCTCACCAGGTTGTAGCCGAACCAGAGCGGAATGACCGACAGACCGTACAGGATGAGCGACAGCCGCCAGGCTTTCACGCCGTCCATCCGGCGGACGATCCAGTACCATACGCCCACGAGCGGAATGACCGATACAAACACGGCCGCCAGCAGAATCGACACCTGCCCCTCCGAAATCCGCAGCACGTATTTGGCATAGAACGGGATCATGGAGCTGACCAGTCCGTTCACGGTCTGGGCAAACGAGTTGGAAATGTTGAAGACCCAAAACTTCTTGTTGCTGAGCGTTTCCTTAAAGGCGGCGCCCAGCTTCATCGGTTCCGCATTGCCAGGGTCCCGCTGCTCCCGCACGCTAAGCATGCAGATGAGCATGCAGATGCCGAACACGAAAGCATACACGATCGCCATATTGGAGAGGTTGATCGCCGCGTAAATGATAGGCGTCAGGGCAGTGGCGATGAGAAGAGCCAGCACCTGATAGCCCTGCTGGATGGCGGAGACTTTGGCCCGGATCCGGTCGCCGCGGAACAGCTCGGGAAACAGCGCCCCGTAGTTGACCCACAGAACGGTCGCTACCGCCTCATACAGCACCAGCGTCACCAGAAACCAGGTGAACAGCCCGTTTTGCGATAATCCTCCCGGCGGGGAGAAGACCAACACGAAGGTAAGCATAAACAGCGGAATGGAGGCAAATACCCACGGCCTGCGCCGGCCGTAGCGCGTTTCGGTCCGGTCCGACCAATAGCCGAACAGCGGATTGTTTACCGCATCCCAGATCAGGAAAATGGTTCTGGCGAGCGTGGCGAGCCCGACGCCGAGTCCCAGCTTTTCCACGTAAAAATAGCTGTAAAACGAACTGAATGCCTGACTCGGAACCATCATCGCAAACATCCCCAGCGCAAAGGCGTACGGCGAATTTACCCATCGGCGCGCCATGTGTATTCCTCCCCTACGAGAATAGGCTTCTTGGCCCAAGGCCTTACTGAAATACTATTCAACAAATGGATGATTTTACCTTTGCGATTCAGCGAAAAACCATTTTTTAACCAACCCTTCGGATGTTAAAGCGTTCTATTCATAAGCTATAATTTGGATCAGCAGGTCATCCTAAGCTTTGTCGCCATGCAGTTCATCTATGACAAGCAAAAAATAAGACAATTAACTACCAGGAGGGATACCAATGGCATTAGTCGTCGGAGCGATCATCGTACTCGCTGCGTTAAGTTTAGCCTTTGAGCTCAGCCGGGGGAAATCGGCGAAAAGAAAATACATGGTGTGGGGAATCACGACTATGCTGCCGATCGCATTTGTATTTTCGTGGCTCGTTGCGTTGATATATGGGGACTGGATCGCCCATGACGGGTTCGCCGCCATCGGCCTCATGATGCTCCTGATTCCGCTGTTCTTTTTGACCGGGGTGATTCTTTTGCTGATCGGTCTCTTTATGAAGGAGAAGCAAAGCTAGATAACTAGCTGTGATCCTTCCTCATTCGGATACATTCGCAATAAGTACAATTGCCAAGACATCCCGTACTAAAACAAAAATACTCCGGCTCTACGTAGTAGAGTCGGAGTGCGATTAACAACTATACATTTTTCACATACATCGATCTAGGCCACCCGGCGCAGCCATCCCCCCCACCGGTCTACCCCACCGCCTCTGCCTTCTTGGACATGTTTCGCTGCGCGGTGATGAGGTTGTAGTAGATCCCTCTTTTAGCCACAAGCTCGGCGTGCGTGCCGATTTCGGCAATCTCGCCCTTGTCGAGGACGATCAGCCGGTCGGCATGCCGCAGCGTAGACAGGCGATGCGCGATCGCCAGCGTCGTCCGGTTGCGCGTGACCCGCTGCAGCGCCTCCTGGATGGCGCTCTCCGTATCGATATCGAGCGAGGCCGTCGCCTCGTCGAGGATCAGGATCCGCGGGTCGTTCAGCACCGCCCGGGCAATCGCCAGCCGCTGCCGCTCTCCGCCGGACAGGTTGCCGCCGTTCTCCTCCAGGCGTGTATCATAGCCGTCCGGCAGGCGCAGGATAAAATCATGCGCATTGGCGATCTTCGCCGCCTCAAGCACTTCCTCGTACGTCGCTTCCGGCTTCGAGTACCGGATATTGTCCAGGATCGTGCCGCTGAACAGAAATGTCTCCTGCAGCACGACGCCGATCTGCGAGCGCAGATGCGCCTGCTCGATCCGGCGGATGTCCACTCCGTCGATGAGGATCTCGCCTTCATTTACGTCATAGAACCGGGAGACGAGGTTGATCAGCGTCGACTTCCCTGATCCGGAATGCCCAACCAGACCGATCATTTCCCCCGGCTTGATCTCCACATTAATTTCTTTCAGCACCGGCTCATACGATTTGTAGCCGAATATCACATTCCGGAACGTAATCGTTCCCTGAATCGAATGCTTGACGGACGCCTCGGAATCCATTACCTCCGGCTGCTCATCGATCACCGAGAAGATGCGGTCCACCGAAATAATCGCATTGGACAGCCATCGCGGCATAAACATCAGCCACGCAATCGGCCCGTATATCATCCCGGCGTAACCGCTGAACTGCACCAGCTCCCCAAGGGACATCTGCTTGCCGAGAATCATACTGCAACCGATGAGGAGCACGAGATACTGCCCCATCTGGATCAAATAGTTCGAGATCGGCGACAGGATGCTGAATACTTTCTCGGTCTGGATGGTCGCCGCAGCAAACTCGGCGTTGTACTGTTTGAACCGCTTCACCTCGCGCTCTTCCTTGCCGAACGCCTTGACGACACGGATCCCGCTCAGCACGTCATGCAGGAAGGAATTTGCCTTGTCGTACACTCTCCACTGCTTGCGGAACAGCTTCCACAGCACGCCTTTCCAAATATACCGCTGGATGTAGGCGACGAGCGGCGCCGGCAGCAGCACAACGCAAGCCAGGCGCCAATCGGCTGAGAAGAGCAACACGCTCGCGGACACGAGAATAATGAGCTGAAAGACGGCCGTCGTAAACAGCTCCTGGACCAGATTGCGGATCCGGTCCGTATCCGAGGTGACCCGGTTCATGATGTCCCCGGCCCGCTGCGTGGTCAGAAATCCGAGGGACAAGGTCTGAATCCGCTCATAGACCAGCTTGCGCAGGTCGGCCGCGATTTGCGAGCTGACCCCAGCCATGATCCGCCCTTTGATGATGCCGAGCCCCTCTCCGCCGACGAGGACGAAGAGCAGGCCGAGAATGGCCCAGATGAACACGGGAACGCTCGGTGATTGGCCGGGAGGGGGCTGCAGCGAGGAATTCACCAGCAGCTTTTGAAAGTAAGGGCCGGCCATCGATATGGCGGAAGCCGCAAATGTCACTGCAAGCCCGATCGCAAAGGTTTTTTTGTGATTCATCGCTACCGAGACCAGCCGCTTGAAAGCAGCTGCCTTGTTCATGCACTTCGGGCACACCCTCGTTCCCGGAATGAGCGAACCGCCGCAGCTGGCGCAGACCGGCTCCTCTTCATCGTTGTAAATGCGGATTGTCCGCTGCCTGGACAGATCGTTCAGAATTTGGGCGATATAACCGTACCTCGCTGCGTGCTTCATGGACAGCCTCGTAAGAATAAATTTGGTGCCGGCCTCGTCCCCTTCCAGCACGGCACTGCCGATCAGCGGCACCACCTTGTATTCCTTCGCGTCGGTTATCAGACGGCTGTCGACCACACGGCCCTCCAGCAGCAGAGCCCATTTCTGCTCTCCAATTATGAAATAACCTTCCGTCCGCTGCCCGCCCAGCGTCAAATCGACAGGCACGCAGTAGCGGATATGCTCCCCCACAGCCTGCGAGGCGGCCTCCAGCTCGCGCTCCGGCAGTGTAAAATTAAGGTTCATGAATACCTCCGTCCTTGTATCGACAGGCGTCGAAGTTCAACCTACATGCATACCTCAACCATCTTGTATTCCTTGTCGCTCAGTCGGTCCAGATGCGGGATGATGAACCGGTTGCCGTCCACATCCACGATCAGCAGCCGGCTTGCGGTCATCAGTTTGACGCTCCCTCCGCCGCCGCGAACCGTAAAGCGGCAGCGCCCCGATGTGGTTTCCGCATCCCAGTACGAATATCCGAACTCTTCTTTGACGGAGAGAACCTTCGAGATTTCCGGGGCAAAATACCGCAGCTCCACCTGCTCCTCCAGCATCCGCTGCGTTTCCTCCGGGAACTCGTCCAGGGAGCGGATC
Organism: Paenibacillus sp. OAE614; assembly: GCF_040546645.1. Taxonomy (NCBI): domain Bacteria; kingdom Bacillati; phylum Bacillota; class Bacilli; order Caryophanales; family Paenibacillaceae; genus Paenibacillus; species Paenibacillus sp. OAE614. The sequence goes on from NZ_JBEPOD010000001.1 coordinate 6,622,625, forward strand.
ATCCCGATCTCCTCATTCTCGACGGTTCGAACCGATAGGTAGATCCGCTTATTCGTATGCGGAAAAGAGCAGTGCACGTACACTCCGGCGTGCTCCTTGCCCCCCGCCTTCACGTTCAGCATATGGCCTTCCGTCAGGGTAAACTCCGTATCGTCCGGGGCCAAATAACGGATTTGCGCCGCCTCCGCGAGGCCAGGGCTGCTCCCGCCGTCCTCGGGCCTTAGAATCTCGCTAACACTTACATCCTTAAGCGTCATGCCGTAATCACCTCATTCATCTTCAGCGCCTCGTCATGCTTTTTGACCAGGTCGTAGTAAGCCCCTTCCTTCACCAGCAGCTGTTCATGCGTCCCTTCCTCCACGATCTTGCCTTGCTCCAGCACGACCAGATAGTCGGCGTTTCTTAGCGTGGACAAGCGGTGCGCAATCGCAATCGTCGTTCTTCCCTTGATCAGCGTATCGAGCGCCTCCTGGATTTGGAGCTCGGTCTTCGTATCGAGCGAGGCGGTGGCCTCATCTAGAATCAGTATTTTCGGATTGTGCAAAATGGCCCGGGCAATGCTTAGCCGCTGCTTCTCGCCCCCGGACAGGTTATGCCCTCCGGTCCCGACAATGGTATCGTAGCCGTCCGGCAGCTTCTCGATGAAGTCGTGTGCGCCGGCCACTTTGGCAGCGTGAATCAAGTCGGCCAAGGTGCAGTCCGGATCGGCATAGGCGATATTTTCCGCGATGCTTCCGGACATGACATAGACGTCTTGGGATACGATGCCGATATGCGTCCGGAGGGACGCCATGGACACATCCTTGATCGGGATGCCGTCGATCCGGATCTCTCCTTCATTGACGTCATACAGCCTCGGAATCAGGTTGACCAGCGTCGATTTTCCGGCCCCCGAGTGCCCGACGACGCCGATCATTTGACCGGGCCTTGCATGCAGCGACACCCCTTTCAGGATCGCCTTGTTCGGCTCGTAGCCGAAGGTGACGTTCGATATGCGGATTTCTCCCTGCATTTCCGTAAGCTGCATCGCGTTCGGCTTTTCCACTACGTCGGGCACCGCGTCATGGATTTCAAAAATCCGCTGTGCCGCGGACATACAGTAGGACCACCAGTTCATAATATTGTTCATAAACTGGATCGGACCGTACAGCAGGAGCATGTAGTTCATGAAGGTCATGACTTTACCGAACGTAAAATCCCCCTGCATGACCTTCCAGCCGCCAAAGGCCCAAATGAGAATGCCGCCAATTTGCGTCAGAATGTTCAATACCGGAAACAAGGTTACGCCCATTTTGTTAAAAGACTGCTCCGCATCGGAAAAAGCCCCGCTGGCCCGCTGAAAACGGGCATTCTCCATCTGCTCCTTCCCGAACGCCTTCACCACCCGCGTGCCGCGGATCGTGTCGCTGATGATGGCATTCATCGCGCTGACCCGCTTATGCCGCCTGATGGACAGCCTCCACAGCTTAGGAAATACTTTGCGGACGAGCAGGAACACGAAGGGGAGAGGAAGCAGGCACAGCAGGGTCAGCTTCCAATCCATGATCAGCAGAACGGTGACGATTCCGATGATGTTCATGGCGTTGACCACGAAATACGAAATGCCGTCAACGAAAAAATACTGCAGTTCGGTCGCATCATTGTTGATGCGGGTCATCAGCTGCCCCGTCTGCTTCTTCTCAAAGAAGCTTAAGGAAAGCCGCTGCATGGCATGGAACACGCTCGACTTCAGGTCAAAGGCAATATTCGCCGCCATCTTGGCGTTGATGACGCCGAAGATGACCCCAAACAACAGCGAGAGCGTCCGGAACACGATAATAAGGGCGATGACCAGCCCGATTTGGCCTGCGAACGTGCCTTTGCCGCCCAATGCCTGGTCGAACAGCAGCGTACCTTGAAAATAAGGAATGACCAATCCCGCCGCCGAGTTCAGCAGCATAAACAGCACGATCCAGAACATTGAAACTTTATACTTGCCCGCAAAGGATAGCAGCCTGCCGAAGACGGCGTGCTTCTTCATGCATTTGGGGCAAACTTGGCGCCCCTCTTCGGGGTAGATCATGCCGCATTTCGGGCATGTGGCCCGCTCCTGGTCGTCCCGCAGCTCTTCCGGACCGAGCTCTTCGCTTTTCTTCAGCTTCTCGAAAATTTTGGCCAGCCTGGCTGCGCTCCGCATGCCGCCGTTTGTGAACGCGGCAACGGCCCTCTCCTCCGGTGCCTTGATGACGACCATGCCGGAGGCTACCAGATTGACGATGCTCAGCGATTCGATGTCCCGAACCTTCAGCGCCTCCAGCTCCCAGTCGGCCTCTTTTTCCGGAGAAAGCCCTTTCAATGAATTGTTTGCCGCGTACCCGCTGTATGTCTTCTCCCGCGCCGGCGCCTCGTCATGGGACAAGATCAACAGCTCCTCACGGGTCAAAAGTACATACGTATCCCTGAACCCGTTCTCCAGGGCCCGGTCGCACAGCAGCCAGCAGAGCACGCTTTCGCTTGCCACACCGTGCTGATCAAGTGCGTTCATGATTGCCTTTGGAAGTGTATCCATGAGTCCTCCAAATTCTGTTGTCTTCTCAGTCGTCTTATTAGGTACGAAATATCATACACCCTTTGCCCCTCCCAAGAAAGGGAAAATTTACTTATAACAAAAATTTTACACATCGAACTTTGGTCAGCACCAGCTCCCTTCGGTTTGCACGACTGCAGATTTCCCTGCCAGCGGTATTTTTGCACCGGCCTTGATTCGGATCCTTTGGCGCGGGCCTCTTGAGCACATCCACTTCTAAAAGCTAAAAAGGCCCCCCTCCGCCGCGGCCCGGCAGAAAGGAAGCCTTCTTATCCTAATATAAAGCTTATTTAGCTGTTGATTAAGGTATTACTTCGTTGCGTTTTTCCAGTCAGCAGCAAATTTCTCGATGCCTTGATCTGTCAGCGGGTGTTTTACCAGTTGAGCGATGACGCTGAATGGAACGGTAGCAATATGCGCACCGGCCATCGCTACGCGGGTTACGTGGTCCGGATGGCGAACCGAAGCAGCGATGATTTGAGTGTCCAGGTTATGAACGCGGAACAGCTCAGCGATTTTGGCCACGAGCAGCACGCCGTCTTCCGAGATGTCGTCCAGGCGGCCCAGGAATGGGGATACGTACGTTGCGCCTGCGCGTGCAGCCAACAGAGCCTGGTTCACGGTGAAGATCAGGGTTACGTTCGTTTTTACGCCTTTTTCCGTCAGGTAACGGCAAGCTTCAAGACCAGCCAGCGTCATTGGCAGCTTGATCGTGATGTTTTTGTCTCCGCCGTTGATTTTGATCAGTTCATCGGCTTGTGCGATCATATCTTCCGCAGTTTCCGCATCTGGAGTAACCTCTGCCGATACGGATTCCACTTCAGGAACAGCCTTCAAAATTTCTTCGATGCGGTCTTCGAACTTCACGCCTTCTTTGGCAACCAGAGAAGGGTTTGTCGTTACGCCGGAAAGAACGCCGATTTTATATGCTTTTTTAATGTCGTCCAGGTTTGCAGTGTCGATGAAAAATTTCATGATTTCACTACCTCCACTTATTTTTTCTTTTATTTAGGATTAGTTCTTAACTACAGCATGGCCGCCAAATTCGTTACGCAGCGCGGCAACTACTTTACCTGTGAACGTATCGTTCTCCAGGGAACGGTAACGCATCAGCAGGGACAGAGCGATAACCGGTGTAGCGGTCTGCAGGTCAAGAGCTGTCTCCACAGTCCATTTACCTTCGCCGGAAGATTGCATAATTCCTTTAATTTCGTCCAAGTTCGCGTCTTTGGCAAAGGCTTTTTCCGTCAATTCCATCAGCCAGGAACGGATAACGGAGCCGTTGTTCCATACACGGGCCACTTTTTCGTAGTCAAAATCGAAATCGCTCTTCTCCAAAACTTCAAAGCCTTCGCCGATAGCAGCCATAAAGCCGTATTCGACGCCGTTATGCACCATTTTCAGGAAGTGGCCGCTGCCGGATTTGCCAGCATACAGATAGCCGTTCTCTACAGCGGTGTCCTTGAAGATCGGTTCAACGATGTCCCATGCTTCCTGATCTCCGCCGACCATGTAGCAAGCGCCGTTACGAGCGCCTTCCATACCGCCGGAAGTACCTACGTCGAGGTAGCTTACGCCGAATTCCTTCATTTGATTGTATCTTTCAATCGACTCTTTGTAGTGCGAGTTGCCGGCTTCGATCACGATGTCGCCTTTGGACAACAGTGGTTTCAGCTCGTCAAGAACCGAGTCTACAACGGAGTGAGGCACCATGATCCACACGATTCTTGGCGTTTCCAGCTTGGACACAAGCTCTTTGATGCTTGCAGCGCCTTCGGCGCCTTTGCTCTTCATGTCTTCAACAGCGGCTGTGTTCAAATCGAATGCAACGACGCTGTGGTTATGATCCATCAAATTTTGTCCCAAATTCAAACCCATTTTGCCTAATCCAATCAATCCGACTTTCATTATAATTCCCTCCACACCATGCATTTTCTCTATTTTTGTTTATTGAAACCTTTACCAGTATGGTTTACAACCTGGATCAAGATTGACCCACAAGTACCTTTTCTTCTTCTTTCACAACTTCAGGCTCTGTATCCAGCCACCATTTGAAGCCGTCCTCGGCCAGCAGCTGGTCAGACGCTTCAGGTCCGTTCGAACCTGCAGGATACTGATGAAGCGGAACGCTGTCCTCCTCGAAAGCATCCAGAATCGGCTGCACGTACTGCCAGGACAATTCGACTTCATCCCAATGGGCAAAGAACGTGGAATCCCCGCGAACCGCATCGAAAATCAGGTTTTCGTAAGCTTCCGGTACGTCCTTTCCATTTTCATGGAAGTGAATGCGCATCGGCTCCAGCTTGGAATCGTTCCGCGGATTCTTTTTGTTCAATTGCATAAAGATGCCTTCGTTCGGATTGATTTCAATCACGAGAAGATTCGGATCGTTGGTGGTATTTTGTCCCTTCAACGGCTCCTTAAATTCAATGACGATCCGCGTAGATTTTTCCTTCATTCTCTTGCCTGTGCGAATGTAGAACGGAACGTCGCTCCAGAAGTAGTTATCGATCCAGAGGCGTGTAGCGATAAACGTATCGTTCTTCGAGCCCGCAGGGACGCCAGGCTCATCAAGATAACCGGGAACCGGCTTCCCTTGCATTTGACCGGCGGCATATTGGCCGCGAATCACGTTCTTCGCGATATCTTCCTTCTGCAGCGGACGAAGGGACTGCATGACGTTCTTCTTCTTCATGCGGACTTCGTTCGCATCGCCTCTGCCTGGAAGACGCATACTAACCATCATCAGCACTTGCAGCAAATGATTCTGCACCATATCGCGGATTGCGCCCGAGTTGTCGTAGTATCCAGCTCTTTCTTCCACGCCGACGGTCTCACTTGCCGTAATTTGGACGTTGGCAATGTGATGGTTGGACCACAGCGCTTTGAGAATCGGGTTAGAAGACTCGAGGATTTCCAGGTTTTGCACCATCGGCTTACCGAGGTAGTGGTCGATGCGGTACACTTCGCTTTCATCAAACGCTTTGCTGAGCTGCTCGTTCAAATGGCGCGCAGACTGCAGGTCGTGTCCGAAAGGCTTTTCGATAATCAGACGTTTCCATCCGCTTGTCGAACCAAGTCCGCTGTCTTTAATATTTAAGGCGATCACGTCAAAAAACTCCGGCGCCACTGAGAGATAAAACATGCGATTCTGAGGAATGTTCAATTCCTGTTCACGCGACTCTACTAGGCTCCGCAGCTTATGGTAATCCTCCACTTGATTGGCATCAAGGACGGTATACCGGATCGTTTGGAGAAAAGCTTCCAAAGCGGCCGGATCGTTTACGGTTCTTCTTGAAAAAGTTTGCAGCGATTTCGCTACGTTTTGCTGAAAATCTGCACTAGATTGTTCTCTGCGGCCCAAGGCAATAATCGAGAACGCTTCAGGCATCTTTTTATCTATAAACAGATTGTAGAGTGCAGGGTATATTTTTCTCTTTGCCAGGTCCCCTGTTCCTCCAAACAAGACAAATGTCATGTTGTCCACGTATGACTCCTCCATTCCATTCCCACCAAAAACCATGCGCATGCTGGCAGATAAATCCGTTGCAACAAGGTTACTTTTAATAACCTGTTGAATTCACATTGGCAATCATAAACCCATTTAAGCGATTAGTCAACAGATTCTTGTCCAAATTATGAACGGAAATAAAATCCCTTTGATGACAGCGCTTTCTATGATATTATAATGGCAATGTATGGCCATTGGCGGCTGGATTTGGGAATCCTGACAGAGATCACAGAGATCATAACTTGTTAATATTAAGTAACCAGTGCACACAGGGGGGTCAGCACTATGGATGAGAAACGCGCCAGGCTTTTATGCGAAAAGGTCGAGCTCGCACACCAGATTACGGGAAAGAAGTGGGTCAGCCTGATTGTTCATACCCTAATGGAGGAACCAAAGCGTTTTAGCGAAATTCATGCATACATCCCTGATCTCAGCAAACGCATGCTCAACGAACGCATTAAAGAGCTGGAGGATAACGGGATCATTATCCGCAATGTCATTACCGAGCGGCCGATCCGTACGGAGTATTCTCTGACACGCAAGGGAACCGAACTCGGCAGAGCACTTCAAGCCGTGGAAGAATGGGCCGAGAAATGGTTCTAACCCTAGCCGGTATCATCATGTCTTATCATTTGCGAAAAGGAAAAAGATCAACCCCACCGGAGTTGATCTTTTTTAGATATGAAATGGCCGCTGTTACCGATAGAATGTTCATTCTAATCTGGTTGGAACAAAGCCGTACAGTTTTGTTTATACATGACATGCCGCATGCGTTGAACAGGGGATCGATTTTTACAAAAATGTCTTTCGCATCGTCTCCAAGTATTCCTCAATCGGCACGGACTGTCTGAGCCGCATCAATTCATGGGCCGCATTCCCCACGAGCGTACGGAACTGCTTGTTCTTGCCGGTCGCCAGATCCGAAATGACATCCACGATCGTTTGAGGATCATCCGCGTCGGCCCCCTCCGGCTGTTCTAACCGCTTCTTCAGCTGGGCCGTGAGCTCATCGTAGTCGTGAATGTCGGGATTCGTGCTCCAGACCATATTGTTCATAAAGTTGTTCCCCGACGATCCTCCCTGCTCCACAAGCCTCAGTTCGATATTCAGCGGTTTCAGTTCGTAATAGAGCCCCTCCGTCAATCCCTCAAGAGCAAACTTGGACATGTTGTACAAGGAGCCCAGCGGAACCGCGCTCGTCACGCCCATGAAGGAGCTGATATTGATGAACATCCCTCCCCCGTTCGCCCGAAAATGCGGCAGCAACGCCCGGATCACATTGATCGGTCCCCGTGTGTTTACGGCAAACTGCCAGTCAATCGCCTCTTCTTCTGCCAGCTCAAGCGCCCCGTAAGTGCCCATCCCGGCGTTGTTAACGACGACGTCGATGGTGCCGAAGGCATCGATCGCCTGCTTCGCGGCGGTTTGAACCTGGTCTACATCCGTCACATCCATTTTGAACAGTTGAATGTTGCTGTATGCCGTCAGTTCCGTTTCTTTTTCCGGCGTGCGCATCGTCGCCGCTACATTCCAGCCCATTTTCGCAAAATGGATGGCCGTTAATTTGCCCAGACCCGAGCTGGTTCCGGTAATTAATATCGTTTTGCTCATTGTATAAGCTCCTTTCGATTGCTATATTGAACATTCATTCTAACAGGCTGAAAAAACCACACCTATGGTGCGGCGTTATTTGGCAACCGACTTCCAACAGGAGTTAATGACCGTCTGAATCACTTCATCCGTCAGCGTAAAATGCTTTTGCAAATGCCCTTTGACCAGATAAGCCATCGTGCCGTAATGCATCTGCACCATCATGGCCGGCTCCTGCTCAATGAACAGCTGGTAATCGATCGCTTTCGCGTACAAAGCCGCCATCGGCTTACACCATCCGCCATCATACGATTCCCTTTTGACGGCATCGTTAATATACGGGGAGAACGAATACTGTTCGATAAACTGAAAACCTTCCGGATGTGTAAGGCTGACTTGGAACACCTTCTCCCAGGCGCGGTTAAAACGGGTCCGGATCGGTTCCTTGGCGTCCATCCCCCGTGTTACATACTCTCCGTTGTATAGAACGATCGCTCGATACAATTCGTTTATAATTTCTTCCTTACTTGAAAAATAATGATAAATACTTCCGGTAGACACGCCCGATTCCTTGGCGATCAGCGCCATCGACGTCGCCTGCAGCTCTTTTTCGATAATAATGCGCAGCGTCGTTTCCAGCACTGCCTGCTGAACTTTGTTATATTTCTCAAACATGATCGGTTTAGCCTCCAGCCTGCTTTCGAAATTTGAATCACGATAGAACGTTCATTCTAATCTTAACGATCCCTGGTCGTCTTGTCAAGGGATACTCGGTCGGAGGATAAACTGCCCTGCTCCAAACATCAATATATATAGTAGAAAAAAAGCCAACCCGGCATCATCCTCCGGATTGGCTTTAAAGAACATAACATGGAGAGCCCTTTTAGGCGTGGGCTTTCTCCTTCTGCCGAACGGTGTGCAGCGCCTCGCTCCAGGACACAAGCTGATCCAGCATGGCGTGAACCGCCGCTTCCTGATGGGCGCCCGGCTTCAGAACCGTGTAATTTTCAAAATCGGTATGCAGGGACAGCCCCACCTGTGCGCGAACATCAGCTACCATCAGCTCACCAAGGATCAATCGAAGCGCCTCCGCTGCACGCGAGCCTCCGCCGCCGCCATAAGCCACAATGCCTGCCGCCTTGTTGTTCCATTCATGGTACAGGAAATCGATGGCGTTCTTCAGTGCTCCGGGTATGGATTTGTTGTATTCGGGAGTCACGAACACGAAGCCGTCAAACTCGGCGATTTTCTTCGACCACGTCACCGTATGTTCCTTGGAGTACTGCCCCATAATCGGGGACATCGGCTCATCAAACAGCGGCAGCCGGTAATCCGCGATATCGACCAGTTCAAATCTGGCGTCGCTCCGACTGCTTGCGATTTCATGCACCCAGCGGCCGATCGCCTCCCCGTTGCGTCCCGGTCTGGTACTTCCAATAATAATTCCAATATTCATCATGACTTAATAACCCCTTCCATTATTCAAAATAGATTAGTAGCTCATAAATGTTCATTCATAGATTACAGTAAGTACTTACTGTCATTAAGGGTACATTTCATTCACAGGTACTCACTCACAGCCATCCCGTCACCCGACTCTCGCCGCCTTGTTTACTCAATGGTTGCCCCGTAGGCGGCCTCAACCGTATAATAATCGCCTTCCGCCCCTTCGATCAGATCCTTGATCTTGTCGTAATGCGCTGAGAAATCCGCCTGTTTAAGCCAGGATTGGTGGGCCTCTACACTCTCGAACAGTGCAATGGCTATGGCCCGGTCCCGATGGGATGCGCGCAGAAGTCGGCTCCCAAGCGCTCCGTTTACGGTGTCCTGTTCTGCAAAAGAACGCAGCTCCTCAGACTGAATCCGCATGAATTCGTCCAGCTTGCCCGGCTTCACTTGAAAGGCATTGACCCACACGACCGGTTTTCCGCCCATTTTATCATCTCCCATTTCCTTTCCTCCTTAAATACCAAGTAAAGATGACTGTCAGTACTTACTGTCATTCATGGAACCATCTTATTCCAGAATATGCCGATTGTCAAGGGAACGAATGATCATTTGGTTGAAGTTCCACTCGCCGGATGTATTCAAAGCAGATTTTTGTACATTGTATAATGAAACCTATGTAAAGTTGCTCGCTTGTAAAAATTATAGTATACATATGTATAGTGCTTTTTTTGATAGATAGAATGAATTAAAGTTTTGCATTGAACTTTCGGTTATAGCGGCCTAATAGAAGCCTAGAACATTCATTTCTTTAGTTCATTCTATATAGAACAGGATTGGAGGATGTTATGCAACCACGTTCCAAAAAAAAGAAGAAAATGAGCCGGCTCCGCAAGTGGATGCTCAGCATCACGGCTGTAATCGCGCTCCTGCTGATCGGAGTAGGCGGATTCCTTGGATTTTTGCATCATAAAGCGATATCAACCTTACATAAAATATCGGCTGCCGCCGAATATTACGCACCCCAGTCCCAGCAGCAGGAACAGGGGGAGGCCGTCAGCGAGCCGCTGGTTGAAAGCGTAACCGAGGCCGACATGAAGCCGATGACTTTTCTGCTCGCCGGAATCGACAACCGCGAAGGCAGCGGGGGAACGATCAATACCGATGTGATGATTTTGGGGGCGCTGAATCCTGAAAAGAAATCGGCAAGCTTAATATCCATCCCCCGGGATTTAAAAGTCAGCCAATCCCAGCTGGGGACGCACAAAGCCAACTACTATTACGCCCATTACTATATCAAGGACAAAAAGGCGGCTATGGCCGACACGAAGGAGTTCTTTGGTGACTTGTTCCACATTCCGGTTGATTATATGGTTATGATCAACTTTGAAGGATTCCGGCAGATCATCGATGCCGTCGGCGGCGTCGATGTTGACGTCGACATGGACATGCGCTACAAAGATACGGCGGACGGCACGGATATCAATCTGCGCAAGGGTATGCAGCATCTGGACGGCAAACAGGCGCTCGACTTCGTCCGTTACCGGAAGTCCAACGACGGTTCGTCGCCGTCTTCGGATTTCGACCGGAACCGGCGTCAGCAGCAGGTGCTGAACCAGGTCCTGGACAAGCTCACTTCATTTAAAGGCATCAGCCAATGGGGGCAGGTGCTGGACATTATCGGGGAACAGGTTCAGACGGACATTCCCGCCAAGAACATGGAGCGGTGGCTCCTCAACTACAAAAAAATGAAACCGGACCAAATCCAGATGCAGACCGTCGAGGGCCAGTGGAAAAGTCCTTATGTGTATTGGAACGAGCAGCAGCTCAAAGAAGCACTGACCGTCTTGGCCGGTGAGCTGGACCAAAAGCCGAAGAGGCTGTCGACCCTCGGGAACCGTATCGGCCTATATTCCGGAGAGTAACTCATTAGCCTTTCCGGAAAGTAGGGATTGGGATCCGATCCAAATTTGCGTGAGTACCCTTAGAGGGTGCTTTCTTATTTTCGAGGCTTATCCAATGTTGCGAGGAGGGCGATGAATCCATAATAGAAATTTTTCTACGAGCATCGGCCTGGAAAATAACAAAGGGCCACTTGATCGTGGCCCTGGATGGTCTAGGGGTATTCGGGACGGTTATTTGGCAGCCGACAGCTCGCTTCCCGTAACCCACATATGGTTTTTGACCGGATCGCCGCCCGTCGTTGGCTCATAATCCACCATATACACTGTCGTTTTCTCGGCGGAATCGATCGTCGCCTTGGCTCCCTTCATTCCCGGCATATGGTCCGCCTCCAGAACAACCTCATCTCCCGGCTTGAACGGCTCGGCACCGGCGTTCTCGATCTCCTCGTGGATTACCCACTTGTGGTTCGTCACCTTGGGACCGCCGGCCGTCGGCGTGTAGGAGACGGCATAGGCCGTCGTGTCATAGGCACCGACAATGGTAGCCTTGGCGCCCTTCATCCCTTTCATGTGGCCGGCCTCGATGATCGCCTGGCTTCCTACTTTGAAAGCCGGATTCGTCGCTTCTTTCAGCCCCGCGGGGACTTCCCCGGAGCCGGAATGATGCATCTCGTCCATCTGGTCCATGTTCATGTCCGAATCGTCCGCTGCCTGCTCGTGCTGCGATGGGGTCACGGATGCCGGCTCCGACGCGGTGTCATTGTTCTGGCACCCTCCCAGCACCAGCATAGCCGCGGCGATGAGCATAAGCCATTGTTTTTTCAGCATGTCAGCACTCCTTTTCGTCTTCAGAATGACTGTCCTCTTCTAATATACCCTAGTACCCTATACTATAATCATGAACATTTCATGACATCCATTGTTCCCGATACATTCTCTTTTAAAACGTCGCTCACATAAGCAACCGTTCAATCCGAAGATCCATGGGGAAATGACGAAAGAACCTCTCTGTAAGACAGGGGCGCCATCCGGGAGCCAGTCCGGTGTCTCCAACGCAAAACGCAAAAAGGCACGCCATCCTTTCGGATGACATGCCGTATAACGAACTTATTAGAACGAATCTAACGAGGTCAGATCTTCCCCTCCAAGTAAGACAAATATTCGAATGCCGTCGTGCCGTACACATGCTTGTAATGGCGGTTCAAATGGGCCAGATCCACAAAACCGCAGCTGCTCACCGCCAGGTAAATGTCCCGGTGCTTTTCAATCAGCTGCCGGGCCCGCTCCAAGCGGCAGTTCAGGAAGTACTGGTAAGGGGAGAGCCCGGTATTGGCCTTAAATGCCCGGATGAACTGGTATTTGGACATCCCGAACTCTCCACTGATTTCATCCAGGCGAAGCACATGCTCCAGGTTTTCGTGGATCCGTTCCTTGGCTTTGCGGGTGAACGACGGGGCCTTGATGTCCATCGGCCGCAAAATATCCTGCGAAAAGTGGCCCGCAACCCGAAACAGCAGCTCGCTGCATACATCCTCGGATTGGCCGCCGGCAATGGCGGTGGACAGATCGAGAATACTGCGCCGCAGCCCCGCGTCGTACACGATGGGGTCGGAGAAGCGGAGCACTTCCTTTTTCCCCAAAGCCTCCAGGAATTGATCCGGGTGAATGTAGAGCATGACATAATCGATGCCGGAGCGTTCCTGCGACCAGCCGTCATGCGTCTGCTCGGGATGAAACAGCATTACGCCGCTGCGGTGGGAGGACTGCAGGCTCCCTTCCAGGTCGTACTGCTGAACGCCGCGGAGAGTGACGCCGAGCGCGTACTCCTCGTGGCAGTGCTTTTTGTACGTAAAATCGGCAATGCTCGCCGACAGCGCGGTAATGCCCGCCGCCTGCTTATACTCGAATCGCTCCATCCTCCGCTCACCCCCTCGCGATGTCCGTGATCCCGGATACCATTATGGCCGAGTATACCAGAAGCAGGGCGAAAACGATATTCGAGATTTTTTGGTATTTTTGCAGAATACCCTTCAGCAGCGTGCCGAACAGTCCCCAGGAAAAATAGGCGGCAACGCCGATCAGCGAGACCAATCCCACAAACAGGGCCAAGACCCAACCTGATGAATAATACGGCATGACGTAAATGGGAATGACGGTAATGGTGAACAGCACCACTTTCGGGTTCAAAAACTGCATCCAAAAACCCGACATAAAAGACGCCGTCTGCTTGGCCGCTGCCTTGGACACGTCCATGCGATAAATCTGATAAGCCAGGTACAGAATGAACAAGCTGCCGGCGACCCGCAGCACCGTCAGGACGACGGGCATCCCCGTAACCAGCTCCCGGTTCACCACGACCGAAGCAGCCACCAGCAAAGAGTAAGCGATAGAAGCCCCGGCAATATATCTGGCCGCCTGCCTGAAGCCCTCCTGCCGGACCGCCGCTAAAATCACAATATTCGATGGCCCCGGCGTAAAGGTAACAATGACACAGTACAGCAGAAAAGAAGCAATGTTCATGTTGGATACTCCTCACACCATCATTTTTTAGCATTATAGGGTGCGGAGCCGGCAGGCGGATAGTACATTATTGCAAGGGCTTCTTCAGCCGCCCTCCTATTTTACTTTTGCACAATCTGAATAAGGTTGCCGCATGTATCGTCGAAGACGGCTATCGTAAGATCGCCCATTTGGGTCGGCTCCATCGTAAACTTCACGCCCTTTTCCAACAGCCGCTTATACTCTTTATGAATATCCTCCACACCAAACATCGCTGCCGGGATGCCATCAGCAAATATCTTCGTTTGATACTCTTTAGCGGCAGGGTGGTCATTCGGTTCGAGCAAGAGCTCGGTGCCGTTCTGATCGTCGGGAGAAACAAGCGTGATCCACCTGTATTCGCCGACGGGAACGTCCTCCTTTTTGACAAACCCCAGCTTTTCCGAATAAAACTGAAGTGCCCGATCCTGGTCTGATACAAAAATACTGGTCACAACGATTTTCATCCTTTGTGCCTCCTTTGAAATTGTGGTGTTGGTGCTCTCGTTACAATCCGGCGCCTTTAAATTACTCTCCCATCCTTCCAGCAAATGTTTAAGCGGCTCGTTGTTGAAAATAATGACTCGATACTTTCCCTTTTTTTCAGTCTTGACGAGCCTTGCCTCTTCCAATGCAGCAAGATGTTTGGCAATTGCCTGCCGCGAAATGGAGAGCTCATGCTTCATAATGAGACGTGCCGTAAGTTCATACAACGTCAGCTCGTTACGCTCGGATAGCTCGTCTAACATAAGCCGCCGAGTCGGGTCGGCAAGAGCTTTGAATATAGTGTCTTTGTCCCCATTCATAAACCCATTATAGGCAACTCCGAGGTTGCATGTCAACAATAAGCAACTTTAGGGTTGCATGAACTCAACAGGGCAGGCCAATATAAAAAACCGCGCCGAAGCGCGGTTGGATAACAGCTGCACTGTATGCTATTACAGCTCTGCGGTCTGCAGCCGCTGTGCTTGGCCGGGACGTTCGCCTTTGGCCAACATCTGGTTGATCGTTCCGATGAGGGCCGGCAGCTCTGCCAGCGTATCGATCGTAAAATCGGCCCCGTTCGCCAGGAACGCCCGTCTCGTGCGCTCAATCGCCTTGGCCCGCTCGGCCGCGGACAAGCGGTCGTATTCCTCCTGGCTTAAGCCCATCTCCGAGCTGCCGATGACGACGCCGACCGACCATACGCCGGCCTGTACGCCTTCCTGGATATCGGAGGCCGTATCGCCGGCCTTGACCACCTTCCAGGATGCGGACAGCTTCAGATGCTCCATGTTGCGGAAAATCATGTACGGATACGGTCTGCCGTAAGATCCCGTTTCGTCGGGGGTGACGAGATGGTCGGCAAAATACCCTTTGTCCCGTGCGCCCTGAGTGACGACGTCCATCATGGAGCGCGTATACCCTGTAGTCGAGCCGATCTTCAGTCCGTTCGACCGCAGCGCTTCCACCGCCTCGATGACGCCGGGTATCGGATCCGTATATTCGGACAGGGAGGCCATCAGCGCAGGCTCAAACGCGGCGTACAGCCGGTGCACGTCCTCTTCGCTGAAACCCCGTCCGTACTTCTCCTTCCAGAGAGCGGAAATCCTCGGCATGGACAGCATGGCGCGGATATGGTCGATTTTGAGCATGCCCATCGGTGCTCTGGCTTCCTCCATCGTAACCTCAATGCCAGCCTGGTTGAAAATATCGACAAATACGTTCACCGGCGCAAAGCAGCCGAAGTCCACGGCCGTTCCGGCCCAATCCAAAATCACGCCCTCAATCCGGTTCATCGCTTCATCCCTCCCATATATTCCTCGATTATACCGCACAACTGCTCGATGTCCTCCTCATAGATCTCCCCGATGTTGCCGATGCGGAACGTATCGACGTCCGTTAGCTTGCCGGGGTAGATGACGAAGCCCCTTTCTTTCACGTAGGCGTAAAAGTCGGCAAAGCTGAAATGCTGCCCCTCAGGGAATAAAAACGTCGTAATGATCGGCGACTGCTTCGCTTCCTCGATGTAGGCGTACAGCCCGATTCCAGCCAGCCGGTCGCGGAGCAGCCGGTTGTTCCGGCGGTAGCGTTCAAACCGGGCCGTTACGCCCCCCTCCTCCGCCAGCTCGTCGATCGCCTTGGCAAAGGCTGCCACTACATGGGTGGGTGAGGTAAACCGCCATTTGCCGTCCTTGTCCATGCCCTTCCATTGGTCGTAGAGATCCAGCGACAGGCTGCGGGCTGTGCCCTGAAGCTCCTTCAGCTTCTCCAGCCTGGCAATGACAAACCCGAAGCCGGGTACGCCTTGAATACATTTATTGGCGCTGCTGATCAAATAGTCGATACCGAGGCCCGGCACATCGATCGCGATGCCGCCGAAGCTGCTCATGGCGTCGACGATCAGGGTTTTGCCATACGCTTGGGACAGCGCAGATACGGTTTCGAGCGGATTTAATATGCCCGTCGTCGTCTCGCAGTGAACCATCGCGATATGGGTAATGGAAGGATCGGCTTCAAGCAAGCCACGAAGCTCCGTTTCTTCGGGATGCCGGTTATAGTCGATGCGATATTCCGCATAGTTCAAGCCGATATACCGCGCCATCTGGACGATCCGCTCGCCGTAGGCGCCGTTCGTGATGATCAGCACCTTATCCTGGTCAGAAATGGCCGAAGTCATGACCGATTCGACTGCAAATGTGCCGCTGCCCTGCATCAGCACGGCGGTGTATTGTGCGGGATCGGCACCGGCGATGCCGAGTAATTGGGACCGGATCCGCTGCGTGATCGATTTATAGTCATCGTCCCAGGTGCAGCGGTCCAGGAGCATTTCCTCCTTCACCGTACGAGTCGTGGTCAGCGGACCCGGGGTTAACAGCTTGTATTGGTTCATGGGTAAGTCACTCCCTGCGGTGTATTGGGTTCATTCTTGGGTCGTCGTCACTTGTTATTTGGCATCGTTAAAAAACTTCTGGTGCTCCTCAAGGAGCTCCACTGTCAGCGGTTTGGCGAACTTCATCGATTTGGCCGGCTTGTTGATGTCTTCGACCGTCTCACCTTGGTAGAGGGCGACCGGATAGTTCGTGATCAGGTCCTTGCGCGCATCCTTGATGATCGTCTCGGCCATTTTCATGGCGAGGTCGGTCGTGGCGTTCTTCTTATCGACGACCGCGATCGATTCGGTCAGCGAGAAGTTGCCTTCCGACGGGTCGACATAATCGATCGGCGCGCCCGAAGCCTTGGCTTTGACCGCCTGGTGGCGCAGTCCGAAGCCTGCAGCAACCTCGCCGGCTTCGACCTTCTTGATCGGGCCGGAGCCCGAGCTCTCCAGATGCGGGCCGACGTTCGCGATCAGATCGTGCAGCACCTGCTTGCCTTCTACTTCTCCGTACTGCGTGATGACGGCCTGCACGAGCAGCCAGCCGGTGGAGGAGTCCATAATGTTCGGAATCGATACCAGGCCTTTGTATTCCGGCTTCGTCAAATCCTTGATCGATGCCGGCTTCTCCAATCCTTTTTGCTTCAGTACCTCGGTATTCACGAAGATCGATCCGGTATTGGCCAGAATCGGCGTATAGTAGGAAGGGTAGGAATCCATAGCGTTCGTGGTGAAAGACAGGTCCTTGTACATGTGGTATTTGCTCTGCGAGCTGTCGATAAAATACGAGCTCATCGTGATGAGATCGGCCTCGATATCGCTGCCCTCCGCCATCAGCTTTCCGCCGAGCTCGGAAGTGCCGAGCGACTGCAGCACGTATTTGCCGTCGTAACCGGCATTTTTCAGCGCAGTCTCCATGGCGGCCACCGCTTCTTCGTCGCCGTTGGTGTAGATGACGACCTTCTTGGACTCCTCCGCTTTACTGCTGCTGCATCCGACTAGTGCGAATACGAGGCTGATGGCAAGCAGGGTGAGCAGAAGGCCTTTGAACGTTTTGAACTTGGACATGGACATGGGTAAATTCCCTCGCTTCAAATAAAATGATGGTAATGCTGGCTTGCTGCTTGCGTGCCTTCTGAGGCCGCTCCGGGTCCGAATCGGGTTTCCGATCGCTGCGCTTCTCCAAACCGATTTCGGCCCCTCCGCTGGGCTTGGCGACCTGGCTCACCGCTGCACCGCCCTCCGTCTTTGCAATATTTCGCACAGCACCTTGATAAACAGGTTGGTTGCGAAGATCAGCATGGACAGTACGAAAATTTCATTAAACTTGGCGAAATGCTGCAGTTCTTTGATTTTGCTCGCCACCACCGACGTCTGCGCCGATACCAGAAAGATGATTCCGCTGATCGTCACCATCGCGTTGACGAAGAAGTACCCGAACATTTCGACCACCGTGGCGGCCGAATTCGGCAGCACGACCCGCCGGACGGTCCGCAGCCAGCTGTCTCCAAGCAGTTCCCCGGTCGTTTCCCAGGAAGGGTTCATCCGGGAAAGGGCGTTTTTGGCCATCAGATATGGCGTCGTGAACAGATGGACGATGTTGCAGAGCACGAGAATCGTAAACGTCCCCTTCAGACTGCTCCCGTTCAGAAACAGCAGGTACGAAATCCCCAGCACCATGCCCGGCACCGTGTTGGTGATCATCGAGATGGTATCCGTAACTCCCCGCCACCGCAGGTTCGTACGCACATTGAGCAGCGCTGCGGCATAAGCAGCCAGGGTGCCAAAGACGGACGTCAACAGCGCGACCCACAGTGAATGCTTGTACACCCCTGTGAGATCTCCGGATTCCAGCACACTCGCCACATGCTTGAAGGTAAACGTAAGGTCGTACGGATATCCATTCATCCACGGCGCGATAAACATAACCGCAAAGATAGAGAGCATGCCGAGCACGACCACCAGGGAGAGGATCCCGAAGCCTGTATCCCGTATGCGGTGCTTGGGCAGCGGCGTATCGGCCATTTTGTCGACGTGGAAATTGAGCTTCTCCAGCGCCTGCAGCAGCCAGATACCGAACACCGCCGGGATCAGCATAACGATCGCAACGACCGCCCCCTGGTTGAAATCCGGAATGGAGCCGAGCATCACCTGGTACAGCTGCCCTGCAACGACCTCGTAGGTGCCGCCGACCGATGCCGGAATCCCGAAATCGGTAAAGCTCAGGATAAAAGACAGGATCAACGCACCGCCCAGCGCTCCCGCCAGCGGCCGCAGCACCGTATTTTTGAAGCTGCGCAGCGTGCCGTCCCCCATCAATCTGGACACGATGATGAACTTCCGGTCCACGTAGCGGAACGCATTGTGGATCAGCAGAAAGGCCGGCGGCAGCGTGTAAATGACATAGCCGAGCAGCAGTCCGTTGAATCCGTAAATTTCAAACCAGTTCCGTCCCGTAATCCGGGTGATCAGCCCCTGGTTGCCGAAGGAGTACATAATGGCGAATCCGTAGGTAATCGTGGGCAGGAGCATCGGGAGCGCAACCAAAATCCTTACTGCGCCCTTGATGGGCCGGTACACGTTGGTACAGTGAATACCATAAGCGAGAATAAAGCCGAGCACCGTCGTGATGAGTGCGGTCAGCGCCGATATTCTGACGCTGTTCAGAATGGAACGGGGCAGGTCCCGGTTGCTCCACACATCGATATAGTTTGCAAGCGTAAAGCCCTGGTCATTTTCCAAAGAGCGAATGAGCAGCACCACCAGCGGGATGAACAGAAACACGGCGAACAGCAGCACGATCAGGATGAAGATCACCCGCATTTCAGGCTTGACTTTAAGCATGAGCCGCACCAAAAAGCTGGTAAATGTTCTGCCGTTTGATTAGCAGCTGCCGGATAATAAACTGTTCCACGAAAGCATCCGCCGGCTGCTGGATGATGTCCTGCGGCGTGCCGTATTGGGCGATTTGGCCCTGGTTGATAATCAGAATTTTGTCCGACAGGGTCAGCGCCTCTTCCGGATCGTGAGTCACAATGATCGTCGTAAGCTTGAACTCCCGCGCGATCGATTGAATCCGCTGCTTGATCGACTCCTTGATCACCCCGTCGAGGGCGCTGAGCGGCTCGTCCAGCAGCAGGATTTTCGGCTTGGTGACCAGCGTTCGGGCCAAAGCCACCCGCTGCTTCTGGCCCCCGGACAGCTCGCTGATTCTTTTTTTCAGATGGGGCCCGAGCTCCAGAAAATCGATCGTTTCCTGAACCTCCTCCTTGCTGATGCCCTTCTTGTTGCGAAGCCCGTATACGATATTGTCGTAAGCGTTCAAATTCGGGAACAGGGCATAATCCTGAAACACGATATTGAAACCCCGCTTGTTCATGGGCACCCGGCTGATGTCGTTGCCATTAAACAGGATCTTGCCTTGATCCATATCGGTTAACCCGAGAATAATGCCGAGAAGGGTCGTCTTCCCGCTTCCACTCGGACCGAGGAGCGATACAATTTCGCCCGTGCCGATCTCGAGACTGATGTCTTCCAAAACTACCTTTTCGTCGAATTGTTTACGAATATGCTGCAGCTTGAGCAGACGGCTCACCTCCCATAAACACAACCCCAGTATAAAAAGCGAATGTCAATCCAAATCGGCCATTGTGTAAAATAGAAGTAAATTATGCATATGTTATTCATATATTTTGACTAACTTTATCCTAAATCGACTTAATTTCTTCTCATATATACGTAAAAAAGCGCCAAACCAGTACTTTGGAGTACCGATTTGGCGCTATGGCATTGACCAGGCTTACTGTGCTAATTCTGTTGTGAAGTCGGCATAATAGCGGATCAGGAAATCACGAAACGTATGAGCCGCTTTGGATAGGTAATGATGTCTCGACCAGGCCAACAAAAAAGTGCGCTGGCACACAGGCTGCTCAATCGGAAGCAGGACAAGGGAGGGTTCTTTTAATTTCGCCGGCTCGGTTAATAAGGCAACCCCCATTCCCGCTTTGACAAAAGCACTCATAACGGTCGTATCGTCAACTTCGCATGAAATCTTTGGTTCAAAACCCGCCGATTTACACAATTGATCGGTTAACACCCGGTAGCTGTGCTTCCTGTCCAAACCGATAAAGGGTTCCCCGGCCAACTCGCTCAAGCAGATACTGGTGCGATTCGATAAAGGATGCCCGGAGGGTACAGCCAGAAAAATCTCCTCCCGCAAAAATTCAATACTTTCGATCTCCTCATGTTCAATCGGCAGTGAAGTAATGCAAAAGTCCAGTTCGCCGTCAAGAAGGAGCTCGATCTTCTCCTCGTGCGAGGTAGTTTGGGTAAGGCGAAGATTGACCTTCGGGTACGCCGATAAAAATGAACTGATAAACTCCGCGTCACACTTGTGGTTCGTTGTGGCCAACACAATACGTCCCTGCTCGAGGCCAGCCTGATCGGCAACCTGGCGTCTCCCCTCTTCCAGCATCGTCAGGGCCGGCTCGACCTGCTGTAAAAACAGCTTGCCATACGAATTGAGGCGGATTTTTTGTTTGTGGCGGTCGAATAGCGGAACTCCTATATCCTGCTCCAGCCGGGCGATCGTTTTGCTAAGGGCGGGCTGGGCGATATGCAATTCCTCGGCTGCCTTTGTCATATGTTCCAGCCGGGCGACGGTTTGAAAATACTTCAATTGCAATAATTCCATGGATTCCACCCTTCCATTCTGATGGACCGAATCAAGTTTATATCTTTAGAGTTATGAACTTATGACCAATTTATATTTTTAACGGTCATTTATCAACTTTATAATGTGGATGAATCTCCATCTTCACGATGGAACGCAAAGGAAAGGGGACTTACGGAGATGGAGGGTCAAAAGGATGCAGCCAATAAGCTGCTTCATATCATGTACTTCACCTTGATCATATCGGTCATGAACGCAACGATTTTTAACGTGGTGCTCACATCCATTCGCGAGGAGTTTATGCTGACGGCTTCACAGGTGAGCTGGATGACCACGGGCTATGGAATCATGTATGCGATCGGTTCAGTGACCTACGGTAAATTGGCAGACCGTTACCGTCTGAAGGAATTGCTGACTTTCGGCTTCATCCTTATGGTCACGGGCTCGCTCTTAGGGCTGTTGGCACAGCATTATGGGATGATGGTGGCTGGACGGATGTTGCAGGCTGCCGGAGGAGCGGTGATCCCCGCCGTATCCATGATTATACCGGCCAAATATTTCCCTCCGGAAAACAGAGGCCGGGCCATTGGCACCATGGTAAGCGGGCTGGCTCTTGGGACGGCCATTAGCCCTATAGCGGCTAGTCTGGTGACAGGTATGCTTCATTGGCGTATGCTTTTTTGTTTTTCTTTGTTCATCCTGCTGGTTCTGCCTGTATTTCGCAAATATTTGCAGGAAGAACCGGAGCGGACAGGGAGCAAGCTGGATTGGATCGGCGGATTTCTGCTCGCAGGTACCATTGCGTTAATCCTTCTTGCTATCACTTATAGTTCATGGCTGTTCTTTGGTACCGGCTTCGTCTTCTTTGCTCTATTCATCCTTCGCATCCGGTCCGCAGAGGAGCCGTTTGTTCAGCCCGCCCTGTTTCATAATCGGCGTTATGTCCTGGGCGTAGGGATTGCTTTGTTAGCGGCGAGCCTGAGTTCCGGGATGCCTTTCATTATGCCGCAGCTGCTCACGAACATAAGCCACGTATCTCCCGCATTCATTGGTTTTGTCATGTTTCCGGGAGCCATGGCATCCGCTTTGCTGGGAAGAACAGGCGGGAAACTCGCCGATGAAAAGGGAAGTGGCTTTCTCTTCTATCTGGCTGCAGCCCCGCTATTAGTTTCCTTTGGTATCTTGTCCGTATTCCCCGGGATGCCGCCCGCCTATATATGGATCTTCCTGATTCTAGCCAGCACGGGGCAGACCTTTATCCAGGTAGCTACGTCAAACAGCGTTTCCCTCACTTTGACACAGGAGCATGTGGGTGTTGGGATGGGCTTTCTTACCATGATGACGTTTATATTCGGGGCCATCTCTACCTCGTTGATTGGCAAAGTACTTGATGGAGGAGCATCCGTACAGCTGAATCCGCTGCTTTATCACAAGCAAGCGATGAGCTACAGCAACGCGTTTTCCCTGCTTTTCACCGTCTTGGTCGTAGTTGTCGCGCTTTATTCTATTCTGCTGCGGGCCCGTAAAACCGTTGGATCATCCATATCCAGCACACAAAAATGATTTCGAAGGAGATGGAAGAATGACTTCAAACTTGATGCAAGCTGTTCGTATTCACCAGTATGGAGGACCGGAGGAGCTGAGACTGGAACAACTGCCTGTACCGGTTCCTAAGCCGGAGGAAGTTTTAATTCGTGTTCACGCCGTCGGCGTACTGCCTGTGGATTGGGCGTATCGTCAAGGACTGATGAAGGAGCATGTCCCGCTGCAGCTTCCTTTTATCTCGGGTTCAGCTGTAGCAGGAGTCGTCGCCGATGTCGGTTCCCATGTATCGAAATTTCGGAAAGGTCAGGCGGTATTCGGCAGAGCCAGTCAAGGCGCTTGCGCGGAGTTCATTACAACAACGGTGAACACCCTCGCAAGCTTGCCGCCAAATCTCTCCTTCCGCGAAGCAGCCACCATCTCAGGAGGTGCTACCACGGCATGGATGGCGTTGTTCGCTCATGGCCATTTGCAGCCAGGCCAGCGTGTTCTGGTTCATGCGGCGGCCGGAGGAGTCGGGTCGTATGCCGTTCAATTGGCCAAATGGAAAGGCGCCGAAGTCATCGGCACATGTTCGGGGGACCATATCGATTATGTCAAATCGCTGGGTGCCGACACCGTCATCGATTATCGAACAACCCGATTTGAGGACAGAGTACAGGGCGTGGACTTGGTTCTGGACGGAGTTGGCGGGGACACGCTGGAGCGCTCCTGGTCCATCGTGAGACGCGGGGGAACCTTGCTCTCGCTTGTAGACGTCCCCTCTACGGAGCGGGCTCAGCAATTGGGCATTACTGCGCGGTTCAGCAATGAGCTCGCACCCGATACCGTTTTCCAGCAAATAGGGCAGTTGATCGCGGATGAACAAATACAAGCACCGGTCGGAAGGGAATTTCCACTGCATGAGATCAGGCAAGCTCACGAGCTATGCCAAACCGGCCATGGACGGGGACGAATCGTGCTTCGGGTCACGGATTGAATTCAGAAGGGCCGGCAACGGCCCTTTTTAGCTGA
Organism: Paenibacillus sp. OAE614; assembly: GCF_040546645.1. Classification (NCBI taxonomy): domain Bacteria; kingdom Bacillati; phylum Bacillota; class Bacilli; order Caryophanales; family Paenibacillaceae; genus Paenibacillus; species Paenibacillus sp. OAE614. Next base: position 6,646,265 of record NZ_JBEPOD010000001.1, read on the forward strand.
AGCAAGACCATGCAGTTTCGGGCAGGATGCTCAACAGAAACCTGTGGCTCCAAGGTATAAACGGTATTGAAGTTGCAAGGTGTAATCAGTACACTGGAATTGACTTAACTTTGAATATCGAGGCTTCCACGTCATAAATACAGGTGAAAAACATGCTGCCATTAGAACGACAAAAGAAAATCATCGACCTGCTGACCGTCCGCAAGGTGCTGAAGATGAACGAGCTGACCGAAGAGCTGGACATCTCCGTGGACACACTGCGCAGGGACATCAACGTGCTGGCCAATCAAGGGAAAATCGTCAAAATCTATGGCGGCATCAAGCTGGCCGAGCCCAAGTATGGCGAGCCTTCCATGGATGAGCGTATGATCGACCGCCTGGAGGAGAAAGAAACCATCGCCCGGAAATGCTGCGAATACATTCAAGACGGGGATTGCGTTTATATCGACAGCGGCTCGACGACGTACCATATTGCCAAATACATCAAGGACAAGAAGAAGCTGACGGTCATTACCAACTCCATCCCGGTCATTACCGAGCTGATGAACACCGACATCGAGCTGATGATCATCGGGGGGAAAATCCGCAAAGACGAGCAGTCGGTCGTATCGTTCGAGTATATTTTCAACTTTCATGAACTGAACGTCCTCAAGGCGTTTATTTGCTGCAGCGGCATCACAACCGAACGGGGAATTTCCGACTACAATCTGGAGGAAGCGACCACGCGCAAAAAGATGATCGAGCTGTCCAAAGAGGTTTTCGTCGCCGCCGACAGCAGCAAATTCGGCCGGGATGTCACCATTGCGATCGCGCCGCTGGACAAAATCGATGCGATCGTGACAGACAACCTGGTGGACCGCAGCTATGCCGCCAAATTTAAGAAGACGCAGACGAAGCTTATTATTGCAGACGAATAGCGGACGAATAGCGGAGAAACCGCCTAACGCGAAAGGACTTTCCCTGATCGGCTGACAAGCCGGGGAAAGTCCTTTTTTTACCGTAAATCTGGATATCGTATATATTCAATCGATCAAGCGGTGCTGATACCACTTTTTGCCCATGAAACGCAGCAGGAAGACGGTGCCGCGCACACCCCACTCACAGTTCATCGCCAGCCAGACGCCGACGATTCCCCAATGCAGCACAATGCCGAGCACATAGCCCAGGATGACCCGGAACAGCCACATCGACAGCATGGAGACCAGCGAAGTGAACTTGGAGTCCCCCGCGGCCCGCAGCGCCGACGGCATAATAAAGCTGATAGCCCAAAGCGGTACCTGCGCGATCAGGTTGATGAGCAGGACCGTGAAGATGTCCCCGACGATCTCTTTCGGCGGGTGGAACAGGCTGACCAGCGGATGGAACAAGGCCATCATGATCACACCCGTCAGCACGAAGGAGAAGGACGCCAGCCACAGGAACGTCTTGGTGAACTTGCGCGCGTCCTCCACGTTTCTCCGTCCGATGCACTGCCCCACTACCGTCACCAGCGTGAGCGAGAGAGCGTTCGCCGGAATTTGGGAGACGCCTGCCAGCGACCCGCTGATCGCATTGGTGGCGATGGCATAGGTGCCGAGACCGACGATGAAGATCTGGGTCAGCATTTTACCGCCGTTAAAGAACATCTGCTCCGCTGCAAACGGGATGCCGATGGAAAAGATTTTGCGGAGCATCTTCAGGTTCACCTGAACGATGGACCGGAGCTGGAAATGCAGATCGGTGTCCCTTTTCACCAGGAAGTACAGCGCGCAGGCGGCCGCCAGGTACCGGGCGATGTTGATCGCGATCGTCATGCCAAGCACGCCCATGTGCAGCAGGTTGATAAACACCAAATTCAGCGCGACGTAGGTCAGGTTCATGAACAGGGACAGCATGAGCGAAGCCCTCGATTTGCCGATCCCGCGGAGCGCCCCGCACACCGCTTCAGTAATGGCGATCCCCACAAAAGACACTCCGCCTCCGAGCAGATACACTTTGGCATTGTCCATCACTTCCGGCGAAGCCGCTCCGAACAGCACGCTGAGCAGCGGTTGGTGGAACAAGACCAGGATCAGACTGAGAGCCAGCGCCAGGATCGCGCAGGCGGAGACGGTGCTGGAAGCCGCTTTGGAAACCATCAGGTCATTGCCGCTGCCTTTATACTGCGCGACGACGACGGTTCCGCCCGTCGACATGGCGATAAAGACGCTGACCAGAAAAATATTGAGCGAGTCGACCATATTGACGGCGCTGATGGCGGCGACTCCGGCCGAACTGATCATGGCGGCGTTGACCATGTTCAGCGAAATAATAAACGCCTGGTCGATCAGAATCGGAATGAACAGGGAAATAATCTGCCGGTAATCGATCGATTCACCGGTAAGATGTTTGTCTAGCAGGCGCTCGGTGTTCGCCTTAAACTTTAGCTGATACAAGGGATCACTTTCTTTTTGTCGGATTAGGCATCTGGCAGCATGCCCACGTTTTTATAAAATGAAAAAACCCTTCGGAAAGAAGAGTCGGCTTGCCAGGTATGCGGATCTAGGGGTCCACAAAGGACATAACGTCATAAGCAAAACGTCTATTCTGTACCTTCAAAGAAGACAGACCGCGTCCAGAGGAAGTTTTGCTTGCGATTATAGAATCGTTCAGCTTCGCTGAAAATTTATATATTCTATAATCTTTAGAAAACGGCTCCTCAAGGGTCTGCCGCGTGGATCAATCTTACATATCGTATAGCAGGTTGGCTTTTTTCCTCTGGTTGAGGTTATCACCGGGGGTGGTCCCTGTCAACGGTTAATTTCTGTGTTTTTTTCAAGGCATGAAAATATAGTTTATTCCGGTCCGTTTAAAAGGGATTTCGTTGGTCTGCAGCGAATACAATGGAGTTTTGAAACGAATAAGGATGGAGGATTCATCGATGGCAAGAAAAATAAGGCCGGGCATTGTTGCAGCGTGTCTTGCCCTGATCATGCTGCTTACGCTGGCCTTTCCGCAGCGGGCTTTTCTGGAAAGTGGCATGATCATTTTCATTAAAACGCTGACTGGAAAAACCATTACGCTGAACGTTGAACCGTCGGATTCAATAGAGCAGGTTAAACAGAAGATTCAGGATAAGGAGGGCATTCCACCCGACCAGCAGCGCCTGATTTTTGCCGGAAAGCAGCTTGAAGATGGCCGGACGCTCGCGGATTATAACATTCAGAAGGAATCCACGATCCATTTGGTGCTTAGGTCCTCTCTCCAGGCGAGCGATTTTGATCTGGCGACCACGAAGAATTCGGTTCTAGCGTTTACGGAAAACATGTTTGCAGGCCACATTAGCGGGAGCGGAGAAGACGCTTTGAACAGCGTGCGGATTGTCTCACTGCCTGATCCTGCTATGGGGAAACTGGAGCTTACAGACGGGGACACCTCGAAAGACGTGGTCGAGGCTGAAGAAATTGATGTTTCCGATTTGGGGAATTTGAGATTTGTCCCTGCACCCGATTTCATAGGCACGGCTTCATTCACCTGGAGAGCCAAGACCAATGCAGGCCTGGTCTCCACGGAAGCTAAAGTCAATATTACGATCCAAGAACAACCATTGAGTAATAATGCTAATTTGAGCAGTTTGACTTTTTCGGCGGGGCAGTTGAGTCCGGAATTTGATCCTGCCGCCTCGGCTTACAAATTGTCGGTGCCCTGTGGCGTTTCAGAAGTGACGTTGAAAGCCACGGTGGCGGATTCGAAAGCAACGATGACGATCAACGGCAGTCTGGCGGTAAGCGGACAGGAGACTCGTGTCTCGCTAAAACCCCTCTCGACGGAAGTTTCCTTGATCGTCACCGCACAGGATGGGACGACAGGTCTGTATACAGTGGAAGCATCCCATCCGGACGACTGCACAGCTCCCGCGTGGCCGACCGATAGCCGCTTGACCTTTTCCGGTGTCACGTCAGGAAGCCTGACCCTGAACTGGCCGGCGGCGAAGGACGACACCAGCGTAGCATCCTACCGTGTCACGTCCGGTTCAGGCGACGCAGTGACAGTCAGCAGCAGTGTCTATGCGTATGACGTTGCCGGGCTGGTGGCCGATACCGCCTATACGTTCAGCGTCACCGCCCTGGATGCAGCCGGCAACGAAAGCCTGCCGCTGAAGGGAAGTGCCGTAACCGCCAGCAAGCCTGGCGGAGGATCCGGCTCCTCGAGCAGTTGGCCTTCTACTACGCCTGCCCAGCCGTTTCAGGAGCTGAAGCCTCCTGCCGAGCCGGACCCTGAGCCGGAGCTGCCGACGCCTGAACCGGATCCGTTCAGCGATATCGCCGGCCACTGGGCCAGTGCGGATATCCTCCGGGCGGTGGAGCTGGGGCTGGTCCGCGGCTACCCGGACGGTACGTTTGAGCCAAACATGCCGGTTTCGCGGGCGGAATTCACCGTCATGCTGGCGCATACGCTGAATTTGCAGCCTCGTCAGGATAACCCTCCGCACCGGTTTACCGATCAGGACTCGATCGGGTTCTGGGCCGTAGATGCGGTGAACGCCGCGTACCAATCGGGCGTGACTGCCGGATATCCGGACGGAAAATTCCGGCCCTGGGCACCCATATCCCGTGCGGAGATGGCGGTCATGACCGCCAAGGCACTGGGCCTGACGCAGGAAGCCGCGGGGCGCACCTCGTTTAACGACGACGCCCTGATTCCGGCGTGGGCGAAGCCCGCAGCGGTCGCCCTGGAGGAGCGTAGCCTGACCGTGGGCCGCGACGGCCGGAACTTTGCGGCCGCTGCCAGAACGACCCGTGCCGAGGCCATTGTCATGCTGCTTCGCCTGATGGACGATCAGCAATCCTAGGGTTCTGCGCTTAAAAATGGTCTAACATGTAAAGAACCACCGCCTGCATTGAACTATTCTCTCGTAGTTAGGCATCCGCTAACCGTTGGAGGTTCATTCACAAGGCGGTGGTTTTTTTACATCACGGAAAAGAAAGGGGAGCCAAATGAAACGGAGTCGAATTGAGGCCAGTCAAATCGTTCTTACTCTGTTCTATCCCATGGCTTTCTTCTGCTTTTTGAGTCTCTATCAGCCGCTGGAATCGTGGGCGATCCCTATTACCGTTTTGATTCTATTTAGCTTGCTGTGGGAAAACCTCACCTATCTGCTGATATCCAACCTATTCACCTGGGTGATCGCAATTCCTCTATGGTTGGTCATCGTAGCACCAAAGGAAGAACAAACCTTCGCTATTTTCACGGCCTCCCTTCCGTTCATCATCCTGCTATACATCGGGTGCGTTCTCATCCCGGAAATGCTGATCGTCTCCGCAAAAAACTTCATCATAAAAGAGTTCAAGCGCCGAAATACAACGAAGTGACGGGGTAACCCAACCATAGCTATAAACGCAAAAAAGCCGCTGTCCCCAGCGGCTATTCAACATATATGCGCTGCACCCGGCTGCCGATCCGGCTCACGATTTCGTTAGTGACCGTTCCGCAGCGTGCGGCGATCTCGCCGGCGGTGATCTGCTCATCGCCATCTTGGCCGATCAGCGTGACGGTGTCCCCTAGCATTACGCCGTCGATACCGGTGACGTCGACGGTCAGCTGATCCATGCAGATGCTGCCGATGATGGAGGCCCGCTGCCCGCGGATCAGGACTTGTCCACCCCCGTCCGACAGCATCCTTGGAACGCCGTCGGCATAGCCGATGGACACTGTCGCGATCCGGATATCGCGTTCCGGCACGAAGCGGCGTCCGTAGCCGACCGGCTGGCCGGCCTGCACCTCCTTCACCTGCGTCACGGTCGCCTTGAGCGCCAGCACAGGCCGCAATTCGGCTTGGCACCGCACGGCGTCGCCCTCCTGGCTGAGCAGGCCGTACAGTGCGATCCCCGGCCGGGCCCGGTCATAGCGCAGCTCAGGGTAATTCAGCATGCCGTAGCTGCTCTGAAGATGCACAAGGCCCGGATCGATGCCCGCTTCCTTGATTTGCGCGACCACACCATCAAAGTGAGCGATCTGCCGGCGCGTAAATTCGGTCTCCTCCGGTCCAAGTCCGTCCGACATGGACAAATGACTGAATATACCCGTCACCCGAAGATTGACAAAGTCATAGCACTGCAGAATCGACTCCGTATCCTGGTGGGGCACGCCGAGCCGGTTCATGCCGGTATCGATTTTGACATGAACCTCCAGGTCGATACCGAGCGCCTCCAAGGCCTGCCCGTATTCCAAACTTACCATCGTCTGCGTCAGATGGTACCTGGCTAAATCAGCGGCCCTCTCTGGATCGGTGTAGCCAAGGATTAGAATCTCCCCCTGGATGCCTTGTTCCCGCAAAAGGATCCCTTCCCCGATTTCCGCCACAGCGAAGCTATCCATCCCCGAACGGTTCAAATGCCCCGCGATCTCCGTAATACCGTGTCCGTATGCATTAGCTTTAACCACCGCCATCAGGCGGCACCCGGAAGGGAGAAGCCGCTGGAGCTCTGCGGCGTTATGCCGCAAGTGATCCAGGCTGATTTCCGCCCACGCCCGGTGGGATAAGGAAGGCCGGGCCTCTCTCCTTTCGCCTGGAGAAGTAAGCGAGTATCCCCATCTCACAGGGAATGTATCTGCCCGAAGACGATGCGCCCTCAACCCACCAGCCCCTTCCGCAAATCATGGAAGACGGTGATGATGCAGCCGTCCACATTGTTCCCTGAGCACTCCACCCTCGTTTCGGGGCGGACCTTAATCGTCAGCACCTGCTCTTCTTCATGAACAGGAACATAGTACATCTCCACAAGATGTTCCTTCACCTTTTTGAACAGATGCGGACCATCTAGGGTGAACTGCTTCAAGTAGTCCGTGTATTCCTCCAGGCACATCCCATACTGCTCCATGATGATGGCATGCGGCACGCCCACATAGCGAAAATGCCAAGGCTCGCAGGCAATGTGCGTCAGATGCTCTTTGCCCTGCTTGTAACGCTGAATGAAGCCATGCTCCGCTGCCAGCTTCCGGAAAGAGGCATAAACGCCACCCTCCGGAAACGAAGGGCATAAATAGTCGACCCCCGTATGCTTATCGCCCACATCGGCCGCCAACCCGGTCTGGTGTTCGCTTTCTCCGGGACGAGCCACGTAACTCGCAGTAAAAATCTCCCCGTTCTCCACCAGCGACCGGTCGTAGATGCGCTGCTGCTCCATCGCGGTGCGGTAGCCGCTGACCACTCCGATGCCTCCCCGGCCCCCGCAGGCGTCCAGCAGCGTCTCCAGCTGCTGCAGGCAGCTGCGTTCCAGACGCATCACCCGCTCATGAGTGCTGGCATGAGCGAGTGATTCCACGGGAGCGAGGCTCTTGGAATAAGGCGCCTGGCGGAGCGGATGCTCGCTGTTAATGAGAACCAGGTGACCCCGGTGAACCATGCTCGGCTGGATATGAATCACGCGGCCTTCCGTGCCTACAACCCCGATCATCGGACCACCTCCATCGCTTCGGCCAGCTGGATCAGCCGGTCCATCAGGTCCGGGTACGGCAGGTGGCTGGCCCGCATCATGTTCGGATAGCGGCTGGCCGACGTGAAGCCGGGCATCGTGTTCACCTCATTGAATACAATCCGCTCCCCTTCGGTAATAAACATGTCCACCCGGGCCAGGCCTCGGCAGCCGAGCGTCCGATAGACGCGGCGCGCGGTCTCTTTGACCCGGTTCGCCGTTTCTTCCGAAATCCGGGCAGGCAGATGGATCTTAGACGAAATCAGCTGGTATTTTTCCGTATAGTCAAAAAACTCGCCCTGCAGCTCGATCTCGTCAATTTCTCCGATGAACGGTTCCCGATGACCCAGAACCGCGCAGCCCACTTCAAATCCGGCAATGTTCTGCTCGACCACCACCTTGTCGTCATGCTGCAGTGCCTCACGGATGCCGTCCATTAGCGCCAGCCTGTCGTACGCTTTCGTAATACCGAAAGAAGAACCGGACTTGGCCGGTTTAACGTAGACGGGATAGCCCAGCGTCTCAGCCGATTTGGCGGCCGCATACAAGTCGTCTCCTGCGAGGACCGTGACCGAACCCGCCACTTCCACTCCGGCCGCCTTGACCAGCTTGCTGGCAACCTCCTTGTCCATACAAAGGGCGGAAGATAGTGTGCCGCAGCCGACAAAAGGAATGCCCGACAGCTCCAGCAGCCCCTGCAGCGTGCCGTCTTCCCCATTTTTGCCGTGAAGAACCGGGAATACGACGTCCACCGGCGTCAATCGGTATTCCGTCCCGACCAACTCCACGATTCCGCCCGTTTCCCTGCTTGGCGGCAGAAATGCCGGGATGCAACCCGGATGCTGATGCCAGCTGTCCCTGCGGATCTCCTCCGGATCTCCGTGGTACCTCAGCCAGGCTCCCTCCCGGGTAATGCCGATGAGCACCAGCTCATATTTGGCCTTGTCCAAATGATCTATGACGGAAGCCGCCGATTGCAGCGAGACTTCATATTCTGTTGAGCAGCCGCCAAACAGCACGGCGATCGTTTTTTTCTGCATCTCTTTCTCCCCATTTCCGGTCCGGTGCCCGCTCCGCGTGAGCGCCTGAGCGTGAACCTAAGATGCTTTTGATTATAGGGAGAGGATGTTAAGCAAACAGAAATTAATATTAAAGGAAATCTAAAGAAAGATTAAAGAGCCGGTCCGCTGGCATGAACGGGCATCCATGCTCAACCGATGCAGAGCCCGATGTTGCCAAACTGCTCGCCGGCAGTCATTCTCCGGAACGCAGCCGGCGCTTCGTCCAGCGGATACATCCGGTCGATCAGAGGCCGAATGGCGTGCTCCTTCATGAACCGAAGCATCTCTCCGAACTCCTCGCGGCTCCCCATCGACGTACCGATCCATGACAGCTGCGGAAAAAACAACGCCCTTAGCGGGACCTCCACCGTGTCACCGGAGCTGGCCCCGAAGCTCACGATCCGGCCGTTCGGCTTGATCACCTCCAAGTATTTGGAAAAGGTGGCCGGACCGATGCTGTCGAGGATCACGTTTACCTTCTCCCCTTGCAGCCCCTCGTTCCAGTCTCCACTGCTGGAAAAAGCTCCCCGCACAGCATAACGCCGCGCTTCTTCAAGCTTGGCCTCGCTTCGGGACGTGACGCTGACGACAGCCCCCGCAGCTTGGGCCATGAGCATGGCGCAGGTTGCAACCCCGCCTCCAATGCCCGGGATAAGCACGTGCTCGCCAGCCTTGATTTGCGCCCTCGTAAACAGCGCCCGGTAGGCCGTGAGCGCGGATAAGGGCAATACTCCCGCCTCCTCCCAGGTCAGGTACGCCGGCTTCCGGAAGGCGTTGTCCACGGGGATGACGACCGTCTCGGCAAACGTCCCGTCCGTAGGCCCGCCCAGGATTTGCGGCACCACCGGTACCGTTTCGGTTCGATCCCAACCGATCGTCGGATGGATGATGACCTCCGTACCGGCGGTCAAACCAGCCACTCCATCGCCTACAGCATCGATGACGCCTGCGCCGTCGGAGCCCAGGATGAGCGGTGCATCCGCCGCACGGCGTCCCTTCATCAGAAACAGATCACGGTGATTGAGTCCGGCCGTCTTTACACGGACCCTGATCTCCCCGGGACCCGGCCGCTTCGTTTCCGCGTCGGCGACCCGCAGTCCGTCCAGACCGCTCCGGCCATGATGAATAGCTGCTTTCAAATGAATCTCTCCCTTTTTTCCGGCCTGTGTAGGGCCGTTTTGGGATTCATTGTATAGGCCGCTTTAGAGCATGTAAAATGATTAGTAGTGAATATGGCGTTCAGTCAAAATGAAGTCAGGATGGTGAGCCGAATGGAAAGTGGAGATTTGCGTATATTCCGTGCGGTAGCGGAGGAAGGAAGCATTACACGGGCGGCCCAAAGGCTGCAATATGTTCCCTCCAACGTCACCGGCCGGATTCGCCAGCTGGAGGAAGGTTTACAGACTCCACTGTTTATCCGGAGCAACCGGGGGATGGAGCTGACACCGGCCGGCGAGCGCCTGCTTGGATACGCGCGTCAAATTCTGAACTTGCTTGATGAAGCGGAGAAATCCGTGCAGGCGGAGGATGCGCCGCGGGGGCCGCTGCGGATCGGGGCAATTGAATCGGCCGCGGCAGCTCATCTGCCGGAACGTCTGGCCGCTTACTACGCCCGCTACCCTCATGTCAGCCTGTCCCTCGCCACGGGCAATTCCCGCGTGCTCATGCAGCAGGTGCTGGACCGCGAGCTGGACGGCGCTTTTGTGTACGGCCCTGTCCCGCATTCCCAGCTGGAGCAGATTCCTTCCTACGATGAAGAGCTCGTGCTGCTCTCCGAGGCCGGAGCGGCCAGCCTGCAGGAACAGCTGCAGAAGCCGATGCTCATTTTATCGACAGGCTGCACCCACCGCTCCAGAGTGGAGCGCCTGCTGGCCGAAGCCGGAGTTCAGCATCCGCAAATCATGGAGTTCGGTTCGCTTGAAGCCGTGCTTGGGGGTGTGGCTTCGGGCCTCGGAGTAGCGCTTCTCCCAAGGTCCAACACCGTTCAGATCCCCAACGAGAAGAACCTTGAAGCCTTGACGCTGCCGGAGTCCTACCGCGAGGTCGTGGTCTATTTTATCTATCGCCGGGATGTACCGTTGAGCAGCGCGCTTCGCGCTTTTCTGGAGCCGGAGAAATACACCGGGCCGTCTGCTTAAAAAAAAGGACGATGCCGGCAAGCGCAGCATCCTCCCTATTGACTCCCATTCGGCATTACTGCTGCTGGGACTTGTCGTATTCCTTTTTGGCTTTGTAAGCGAAAACCGAGTAGACGATAATCATGGCCGGAATGACCATCCAGACGATTCCGCGGAACAGCGCAAACGGCGTCTCGAACAGGAACGCCTGCCAAAATCTTGGGCCGCTCATTTCCCACAATCCCGGCGTGTAATACAGCGATTGGGGCTTCATGATGACGGACGCGTCAATGGCATCGGTCGAAATCAGCGCCGCGAAAATCGGGATAAAGCAGCAGCACAGCGTCATCCACATGTCGGAAATCCGCTTACACCGTGCCGCCTTGGAGTCGGCATCGGAGAAAATATCTTCGTTCCCCTGGTCACCGTTCTGCTTGAAATATTGAGCCCCCGACCCCTTCGTGCCGGCGACATGCGTCCAGCCGCTGTCCTCGAAGAGGGCAACATAATCCTCAAAGTCCCGCTGATTCTTAAACGTGCGGAAGTCGATCCGGTAGTTGGCTTCCTCCGGTACGCTTCGCTCGAATTGATAGCCGAAGGATTTCCGGACTAGCGTATAGCCCTGCCGGGCCATGTCGTTCAGCCACTGTTCTTCCTGGTCCAAATTCGTAAAAAATTTATATTTTTTCATGCAGCAACTCCTCCTTGCCCCACTGCATATTGGTCACTTCGATCATGTGGCGCATCCGCTCGTAATCCTGTCTAAGCATTTCCCGTCCCAGATCCGTGATGACATACACCTTGCGGCGGCTGTCCTCGCTCGCAGTCGGCTGGATGAATTTCTGCTTCAGCAGGTTGTCCACCGCCCCGTACAGCGTGCCGGCCGCCATCCGGACCTGCCCCGCGCTGAGCTCCTCCACCTTCTGCATAATCAGGTAACCATGCGCCGGCTCCAGCAGCGCCAACAAAATATAATATACCGTTTCGGTCAGCGGTAAATGTTTATCTCTGCTCAATGAAGTGCCTCCCTTTTGCTCAGTCACACTTTATATCGTTCAACTGTATAATTACACTATATACAGTGTCACTGTATATTGCAATAGCAAAAAGACCAAAACCCGAAAGTATTGGGCTTGGCCTAAATTTCAAACGGTCTCCATCCTTGCGGGAAGCATCTGCTTGCGCCGATAGATCGATAACAGCAGCCCCATGGCGCAAAAATCAATCACCTGCGTGAACCCGCCATAGCCGACAAAGGGCAGGCTCTGCCCCACGATGGGCACCACGCCGTACGCCATAAGCAGCGGCCACAACAGCCGAATGCCAAATACGACGATGAACGCGGAAAATATACAGGTGGCATATTCATCCCTAATGGACACACTCATCTTCCAAATTCGTATCATGAATCCAATGACCAGCAGCCCGATGACGATCCCGGCACCCCATCCAAAACAGTAAATGAGATACGGGTACATCGATTCGTCATAGATAAACGGGAGGGTCTCGTTCGCTGCCGCAAATCCGTGGCCCGTCCACCCCGCCGAACGGATCGCTCCGATCGTCTGCAAGGTCTGGTAATCCTTATCCTTTTCGCTCAAAAAGGAGTGCAGGCGTTCCACAAGGTAAGGGGTCTGCGTCAGTTTGAGTATGTACAAACAAAGGATCGGCAGTCCGATAGCCAGCAGTGGAAACCGGTTGTGCCGCAGTGCAATGATTCCGAACCCCGCTAAATAAATGCAGCCGTACAGCAAGGAGCCGCTCTGCCAATACAGCACGACCGGAACGGCCATTTGGACCCCGAACTTGATCCAGCCGACAATATCGCTGCGCCGGAACTTATAGTTCAGTCCTGAAGCCGCAATGAGCAATGGCAATATGGATGCAGCCATCACATTAATGCCGAAGGGACCGAAGGCCAAGTACACGTTTTCCCCGTTTATGTTGTTGCCTGTCATCATCGGTAAAACCATTAAAACGATGGTCCCGCAGAACAAGTTACCGGAATACTTTTTCAGCTTTCGGTAGTCCAGAAAATAATAAATAAACAGACCTGCAAGCCCCAATACAACAATAAAGAGCTTCTTCTCGACCAGTTGGATGGAGCTCCACAGCTGCAAACCAGACATCTGCACATTCAGTAATCCAAACAACCCCACAATCGTCAGCAGCCCTAATAGAACAACAAGCTTCCAGTCGAACGCAGGTTTATGCGCCCGGTGAAGGCTTCGTCCGATGTCGTCGGGATTGCCCATCAGCTTAATCGCTTCCTGCGCGCAATGCTCTTCTGCAACTCCTTCGGATGCCAGCATGTCCATCCGTTCCGCAATATGACTCCCCAGCTCCTCACGTATTTCGGCATGCATGGATTTCACGCGGATATGCCGGCACACCCGGTCGAGAAACTCCTGAACCGCCGCATCCTTTTCCACAGCCCGCATCAGATTCCCTCCCCGATCACCGTATCGACCGCCGTGCGGAACCGGACCCACTCCTGCTGCTTTTCTTTCAGCTGACTCCGACCCTGGTCGGTTATCCGGTAGTACTTCCGTTTGCGGCCGTCATGTGTGCTCCAGTACGCTTCCAGCCAGCCTTCCGACTCCAGTGAGTGCAGGATGGGATATAACGTTCCTTCCTTCATGGAAAAGACGCCCTCGGAGCTCATCTCGATTTCCTTGATTAATTCGTAACCGTACATTTCCTTCTTGTTCAGCACCGTCAGCAGCAAAATGACCGTGCTGCCCTTGAGAAGCTCTTTATTAATCGCCATGATCTTCTCCTAATACCTAGATTTACAATACATCGTAATACTATGTATATGAGTATATCGGACAGCATTTGGATTGGCAATAGATGGGGACAAAATGACAAAAGCCCGGCCAAGCAGCCAACGCTGCCCGACCGGGCTTTCATCCAAACCGCTGTGATCACCGGGTAACGGTTCATCACGTACGCGGCTTCACTCATGCTTATAGCGTGCTTACAGCACCTTCTCCAGGAAGCTGATCGTACGCTCGTTTTTCGGCCGGCCGAACACTTCCTCCGGCGGTCCTTCCTCAACGATGTAGCCGCCGTCCATGAAGATGACCCGGTCCGCCACCTCGCGGGCGAAGCCCATCTCATGCGTGACGATCATCATCGTCATGCCTTCGCGGGCCAGATCCTTCATGACGCCGAGCACTTCGCCGACCATCTCGGGGTCGAGCGCCGACGTCGGCTCGTCGAACAGCATGACGTCGGGATTCATCGCGAGTGCGCGGGCGATCGCCACCCGCTGCTTCTGCCCGCCCGACAGCTGGCTCGGGAACGCGTCCGCCTTGTCGGCGAGTCCGACGCGCTCCAGGAGGCGCATCGCCGTTTCGCGCGCCTGCTTCGCGTTCATTTTGCCCAGCTCCATCGGAGCGAACATGATGTTCTTGAGCACGTTGAAATGCGGAAACAGGTTAAAATGCTGGAACACCATGCCGATGTTCTCACGTGCTTTGTTGATGTCCGTCTTCGAATCGTTCAGATCCTGGTCATCAACGATGACACGGCCTGCAGTGATGTCCTCAAGCCGATTGATGCAGCGCAGAAACGTACTTTTCCCCGATCCGGAAGGACCGATTACGCACACGACCTCGCCTTCCTTGACCTGCATATCGATTCCCTTCAGCACCTGATTGGCGCCGAAGCTCTTCTTTAATCCTTCAACTCTGATTTTACCCACGGCGCAACCTCCCTTCCAAGAAGCCTGAAAGTTTCGTTAAGATCGTGATCACAATCAAATACATGATGGCTACAACCAGCCAAATATCAAATGACGAGAACGTTCTGGCGATAATAATTTTGCCGGACTGCGTCAGCTCGACCAGACCGATCGCCGACAGAATCGACGTATCCTTCAGCGTAATGACCAGCTGGTTGATAAACGCCGGAATCATGACACGGATCGCCTGCGGGATGATGATCTTCATCATCGCCTTGTGGTACGGCAGACCGAGCGAACGGGCCGCTTCCATTTGGCCGCGGTCGATCGACTGAATACCGCCCCGGATGATTTCCGTTACATAAGCGCCGGCATTCAGGGTCAGCGTCAGAATGGCCGCCAGGAACAGCGGCATCGTGAAGCCGAACGCCTGAGGAATACCGAAGTAAATAAAGAAAGCCAGGACGATCAGCGGAATGCCGCGGAAGACGTCGACGAATACCGTTGCCAAGCCGCGAAGGAACTTATTGCGACCCACCTTCATAAAGCCGAAGATCAACCCCAGGATAAAGGCGAAGAACAGCGATACGATCGTGTACAGCAGCGTCTTGCCCAGACCCGTCAGCAGCGGTGGCAGCGAATCCTGAATCAGTCCCCAGCGGCTTTGATTTGCCGGTCCGGACGCATTTTCACCCAGATATTTCTCGAGAATCTGGTCATACTCCCCGCTGGCTTTGAGATTGGTCAGGCCGGTATTGAACTTTTGCATCAGCTCCTGGTTCTTGCCTTTGCTGACCGCAAAGCCGTAGGAGCCGCCTGCTTCCTTCTCGGTTACGATTTTGAGACCGTTGTTCTGGTTCACGCCATAAGCCAGCACGGGATAATCGTCAAAGCAGGCCACGGAGTTTCCAGTTTTGACATCGTCATACATTTGCGAGGAATCGTCGAACGGGACGATGGTGAACCCGTACTTCGGAGCGATGGATTCAGCGAAGCTGTAGCCTTCTGTACCTGTCTTTACGGCTACCTTTTTCCCTTTCAAATCCTCATAGCTCTTGATGGTGTCATTGTTCTTGCTGATGGCCATCACCACTCCGGATTCGAAATAGGACTCGGAAAAGTCGAATTTCTGCTTCCGTTCGTCGGTAATGCTCATCCCTGCGATGACGCCGTCCACCTGGTTCGACTCCAGCGCCTGGACGGCTGCGTTAAAGCCCAGCGGCTTGATCTCATACTTGAAATTCTGATCCTTGGCGATGGCCTCCATCAGATCCATGTCGATCCCGACAAACTTGCCGCTGACGTCCTGAAACTCAAACGGAGCAAACGTAATGTCGGTACCGATGACATAGGTTTTGCCGGAATCCGGCGCAGCTGCGGCGCTCCCCGTCCAACCGGACCATCCGGTCACCACGAGGAGCAGCAGCGCTAATGAAAATAATGATACCTTTTTGGATAATTTCATGTGTCCTCCCCTTCTCGGTCAACGCCGAATGTTGTCCCCTTCATACTTTTTCTTTTTTGGTGGCAGGTATTCTCCCACCTAGTATCCTATTTTACCAAAAAACCAATCATTCCTAAAAATACATTTTCAACCATTTAGAATGAACTAAAGAAATGAATGATATAAGCCATATTGAACCGCTATAATAGAAATCCCGTGTGCAGTACTTTAGTTCAATCTAACCATTAACCAAGAAATTTACTACTAAGACTAACACAGTCTGCAGATAAAGGAAGCAAGTTAGCTATCATTCATTACCCATTCAAGACAAGTTTGCCTAACCATCATTAGAACTTTCGTAAAATATAGTCAAGCTATGAGCTCATTATGATCTTGACGGTCAATGATAACCGCGACTATAATTCAATCAATTAATTGAATATTATAGCAAGGTGGGAATAGATATGGACCATGATTTTCCCGTTCGTGCTTTCAAAGACGACTTGTACCGGCAGTTTGCCCGAATCGGGAAATGCCTGTCCAGCGATAAACGGCTCGAGCTCATGCATTTGTTATCCCAAGGACCCAAGTCTGTTGAAAAATTGGCCGAGGCCACTGAAATGAGCGTAGCCAACGTATCGCGGCATCTCCAAATTTTACTGGATGCCAACCTGGTGAAGTATAGCAAGCGGGGGACGTATGTCATCTACTGCTTGGCTGGTCCCCATATTGAGGGCTTTTTGAATGCTCTATGGCGAATGAGCGAAACGCAGCTGGCCGACATCACCCGGGTGAAAACCGACTTTCTGAGTCAGTGCGAGGATGTACAAACCCTGTCTTTAAATGAAGTATTGCGCAAAATGGACGAAGGCAGCATGATCTTACTGGATGTACGCCCGGCCGATGAATTTGAGGCAGGACACATTCCCAGGGCGATCTCCGTTCCGATGGAGGAGCTTCATCAATATCTGCAAAGTCTGCCCAAGGAAACTCCAATCGCTGCATATTGCCGCGGACCTTACTGCGTTGCAGCGGCCGAGGCGGTTGAGAAATTGCAGCGTGAGGGCTTTACAGCATTCCGGGTGGAGGAAGGAGTTTACGAATGGCGGGAATTTCAAGCACAGAGGTAACGAAACGCATTTATCTGGACCATAACGCCAGCACTCCGTTAGATCCAGAAGTGCTCCAGGAAATGCTGCCGTTTTTCGAGCAGCACTATGGCAATCCTTCTTCGTCGCATTGGGCGGCGGCTTCACTCAAAGAAACGATCGAGCACGCCAGAAGCCGGATCGCCGCAGCGATCGGGGCGAAATCCAGTGAGGTGATTTTTACCAGTGGAGGAACCGAGGCCAACAATCACGCTTTAAAAGGGGTTTACTTTGCATCCAACCAGCCCCGCAGACATATCATCACGACAACCATTGAGCATCCGGCGATTCTCAATCCCTGTGCCTTCCTCGAAACGCTGGGCGCTGAAGTGACCTACGTTCCCGTTGATCACTGGGGCCGGGTGTCACCGGCAGATATCGAGCGTGCCATCCGCGAGGATACCATCCTCATTTCGGTCATGCACGCCAACAGCGAGGTTGGAACGATTCAGCCCATTGAAGAGGTGGCCAGTATCGCCAAACGCTACGGTATCCTGATGCATACGGATGCTGCACAGTCTTTTGGCAAAATCCCGGTGAACGTCGATGCCTTGGGCGTCGATTTGTTATCCATCGCCGGCCATAAGCTGTACGCCCCCAAAGGCATCGGCGCACTGTATGTGCGTGAAGGCACGGCGCTTGCCCCGTTCGTACATGGGGCAGGTCACGAATCCGGCCGGAGGGCAGGAACGGAAAATGTGCCTTATATCGTCGGTTTGGGCAAAGCCGCAGCACTGGCAGCGCAGAAGGTCGGTTCCCGTGAAATCCGACACCTCCGGGAGGCATTGAAGGAAGGGCTCAAGGAAGCCTTTGGAGACCGGGTCCGGTTTAATGGCGATCCCGGCAACCATCTGCCCAACACGCTCAACGTAAGCTTCCTCGGGCTGAGCGGGCAGGAGATTTTGGGCCGTTTTCCGGAAATCGCCGCTTCCACCGGATCCGCTTGCCACTCCGGAAGCACAACCCTTTCACCGGTGCTGCGGGCGATGGGCCTTAGCGATTACGAAGGGCTGGGAGCGATCCGGTTCAGCTTGGGCCGGTACACCACCACAGAAGAAGTGGAGACCGTCATTTCTTTATTCCAGGACCGTCTGAAGTGAGGGAGCTGTCAATCATATTTCAATCGGTTCGTCTAATATAGGGAGGAAAAATAGATGTCAGAGACCACGGTTGTAGAAAGGGTGAATCCCCTCCCTGCACCTCTAAGACAGTACGTTGAATCGCCTGAGAGGCAGCGGCAGCTCCATAAAAGGACGATGTTGATCGTCATCATATCGCAAATTTTCGGCGGGGCCGGTTTTGCTGCAGGGGTTACGGTAGGAGCGCTGCTTGCCCAAGACATGCTTGGATCCGACAGCTATGCCGGGGTTCCTTCCGCATTAATTACGTTAGGATCAGCAGCTGCAGCGCTGATCGTCGGCCGTCTGTCCCAGCGGTTAGGGCGTCGGACGGGGTTGGCAGCGGGCTTCCTGGCAGGTGGGCTTGGTGCGCTAGGCGTCGTTTTGGCAGCCCTCATAAGCAATCTGGCACTTCTCTTTATTTCTTTGCTGGTGTACGGCGCCGGTACGGCTACAAATTTACAGGCTCGATATGCCGGAACGGATTTGGCCTTGCCAACACAGCGGGCTAAAGCGATCAGTGCCGCTATGGTCTTCACCACATTCGGTGCAGTGGCCGGACCGAATCTGGTCAATATCACGGGACGGTTTGCCACTTCCATAGGTTTCCCAGCGCTTTCGGGTCCATTCATGCTGGCTGCTGCAGCATTTATTATAGCCGGCGTCGTCCTCCTCATCTTCCTTCGGCCAGACCCGCTGATCGTAGCCAAGGCCATGGTGGAGGCACAGCGGGCAGATGAAAGCCTGAACGGAACGCAGAACACCGGTGTAAATGACGCGGCCATTAATAAAACTGGAATCATGATCGGTGCGACGGTGATGGTGCTGACCCAAATCGTGATGGTGGCCATTATGACCATGACACCGGTCCACATGAAGCATCATGGACACGGGCTGGGCCAGGTCGGCCTCGTCATCGGCATCCATGTGGCTGCGATGTTTCTGCCTTCGCTGATTACCGGCGTTCTAGTCGATAAGTACGGACACACTCTGATGTCCTATGCTTCCGGAATCACCTTGCTTGCGGCAGGCTTGTTGGCTGGGCTCGCGCCCGGAGAATCGATGGTATTTCTCGTTCTTGCGCTTGCCCTCCTTGGGCTGGGCTGGAACTTTGGTCTGATTAGCGGAACGGCAGCCATTGTTGACGCGACGCCTCCACATACTCGGGCGAAGACCCAAGGCACGGTGGATGTGCTCATTGCCTTAGCCGGGGCTTCTGGAGGAGCTTTATCCGGCATGGTTGTGGCCCAATCCAGCTACTCTACACTTTCTTTGGCCGGAGGGTTCCTGTCCCTGCTTCTGATTCCGGTTGTCGTCTGGTCGCGGAAAAAGAAAGCCTGATACGGCGATCTTCAACCGATACTCCCTCGTGACTTTAATTAGGAACCGTCAGGTTTGGTATTAAGGTGATCATCATAATAGTTTCCCCTTTCGTTTTTTCGGTTAGATGCAGCGACAGCCGGCGGACGAAAGGGGTTCTTTGGTGAGGGAAAAGACCGGCTGCTCTGCTGCTCTTTCGGGTAATGCTTCAATCGTTCCCAGGCTGATGCACCGATCAGGCCATCCTCCTGTACCTGTCTCAACGAAGCTGCTGCTGAACAGCCCGCCGCGAGCTCATCTTCGTGAATATTTTTTGCATCAAACCCGGTCCGGAAATCCGGCTGTTCTGAAACGCGGCGATGCGCCATTCGCCGTTTTGCTTTACAACCACATTCGTGTTAATGGAGTCACGTTTCTTTGGCGCCTGCTTCTGCCATCTCATTTTGACGGCGCCCAGTCCGTGAAAGATCGCCAGCTCCGGCGTAATAAAATCGATTTTCGCAATCTCCCCGTCCAGCGTAGACCCTCTCAATACGCCGTTCCACAGCTTCTGATGCACATCGGCGATCGCCTTTCTTCCTTGCAAATGCTCGCCTTGAAAAGTAACATAGTCGGCCTTGTCGGTAAAGCATGCTCCGTAGGCCTCGCCATCCCCTTTTCCCCAAGCCCATTTCAGCTTTTCAAACAGCTGCTCAATTTCTTTCCGGTCTTGCGCCTGATTTGTATTCATGTTCATCTTCCTTCATCTCCTTTGATTGAATGGCCGCCTGATTATGCGGATTTCTTTGCTATTCAAGAAACGGTTCGCTGACATTAACTGGACCCATTAATTATCTTGATACATATAATATCTTGATTAACTAAGATAATATGCGGACGGAGGTGATTTGTCAATAGATTCCTTAAGTTTTTTTTAAAAGAAATAAAGTACATTCCGCCCCCCGTCAGCGAAAAAGCAAAAAAAATCCCGGCCCCTTCGGGCCGGAATCAAGCATGGTTATGGTGTTGGCAAGAAGCAGGCTGGCAATCCCGCTTCCCGCCGGAATGGAATTCCTCGTGGTTGGAATGATTCAGTAAATAACTCGTTATTACATTAAACGGCTAATTTCGTTTGGACCGCGGCTTCCGGAGCCGTCTGCTCCTTCTTCATTTCCTCCATGGCGGCCAGTCCGGCCGTATTCAGCACATTCCACGGCTTGTTGTAATGCGGCTGGAAGAAGAAGTCTACAAAAGCCAGCTCCTGCACCTTCATCCGGTTCTGGATGCACACCGACAGCGTATTGGCTGCTTGGGTCATATCCGCCTTCGACATCACCTGGGCTCCGACGATCCGGCCGCCGTCCGCTTCGAAGACCAGCTTCAGCATGACATCATCGTAGGTCGGCATGAACTCCGGACGGTTGTTTTCATGGATTGTTACAGTTTTCACATTCAAGCCTGCAGCAAGTGCGGCGGCCTCAGTCATGCCCGTCGAAGCGATGTTCCAGTCAAACAGCCGGATGGCCGACGTTCCCTGGGTACCTTGGTAGCGCACGGTCGGCTGCACTAAGTTCATACCTGCCAGCGTACCCATCCGCACCGCATTGGTGGCCAGCGGAATGTACATCGCCGTTCCCGTCGGATTGTAGCGTACGGCGCAGCTGTCGCCAGCGGCCAGTACATCAGGGTTGCTCGTGCGCATATAGTCGTCGACGATAATCGCGCCGCTTCGCAGCATGTCAACCTGGCCTTTCAGCAGATCTGTGCCGGGGCGGAAGCCGATGCACAGCACAACCATATCGGCTTCAAACGTGCCGTCTGTGGTGACGACCTCGCACACTTTGCCTTCGCTGCCGCGGAAGCCTTCCACCGTCCGGCCCAGCGCCAGCTGCACACCGCGGTCCTTCAGCGTCTGCTCGGCCAAGTCGGTCAGATCGCGGTCAAGGTACTTGGCCATGACACGGTCCATGTTGTCGATCAGAGTGACCTGCTTGCCAAGCTCGCGGAACGCTTCGACCAGCTCGATGCCGATATACCCGGCGCCGATGACGGTGATGCGCTCTGCATCCGCAGCGCGGGCAATGATGTCCTGGGCGTGAGCGTAGTTTTTGCACAGCTGGACATTGTCCAGATCGATTCCTTCCATTTTCGGAATAACCGGCCACGAGCCTGTGGTGACCACCAGCTTATCATAGCTGTCCGTAAACTCTTCGCCGGTCACCAGGTTGCGGACATTCAGCGTCTTGGCGTTGGTGTCGACGGCCAGAACTTCGTGCCGCATCCGGGTCACAGCGCCGAGACCGGCCAGCTCTTCCGGATTGCTGTAGAACAATCCGCCAGCGTCCTTAACGACGCCTCCGACGTGAAGGGCGATGCCGCACGACAGGAACGAAATGTTATCGTTGCGTTCGTACACCGTAATTTGGGCTTCCGGGTGCTGCATGGCAATGCTTTTCACAGCGGCGGTTCCGGCATGGGTACATCCAATGACTGCGACTTTCATGGTAATTCCTCCTTATAGGGAATGAAATGGATAATGTGAAACGGAATGGATAACTTAATGGATAAGCAGCGGAATGAAGGACACTGCTCATTTGTGAAATAATGCACAATATACTTTAAAAAAATATTTCCGATGATTTAGCTGCCTTGATCTATTTGTGATTTATATCACAACCTCTTTATGGCTTAATCATACACCTTACCTCTCACCTTTGCAAGGGGTTTGTGAAAAAAATCTCAAAATTATTATCTTAACAAAAAGCACCCCGTCCGGGATGCTTCATATCAATTTACTATATGATTAGATGTCTTCGCGAATTTGAATGCGTTTGGTGCGGTTGTTCGGCTGTTTTGGAATTTCCATGTTCAGTACGCCATTTTTCAGGGATGCGTTAATACCGTCTGCATTTATATCAGGTACGTAGAAGCTGCGCGTGTATTCGCCATAGCGGCGTTCTCTGCGGACGACTTGTTCGTCTTGGTTGTCCACGCTATGGTCTTCCTTGCGAACGGCTTTGATCGTCAGGTAAGGCTCAGCGTAGCTGATCTCGATATCTTCTTTTTGAAAACCGGGCAGCTCCGCCTCCACCAGATACGATTGCTCCGTTTCCCGGATATCGGTCTTGAAGGACGTCAACGATCCTTTGAAAGATGTAAACCAATCGTCGCTGAACACGTCGTTAAAGGATTTCACCAATTGTCCAAAGGCATCTTCTCTGCGTTTTCCAAAAGGAATCAAGTCAAACATGCTTCATTTCCCCTTTCAATTTGACCTTGTTTGACCTTACGACTTTATTATATGCCTGTGGGTGTGAAATGACAAAAACGATTACAGATGATTACACGCGATTATAGCCTGATTTGACTCGTTTTATGGTGGATTTATCGTGAAAATTATTATTTTGACCTTATTTGACCTTTAGATAATCGTATGTAAATTTTCTGCCTTAATCCTCGTAATTCCCCGCCGTTTGTACCGCCATATGCCGGATCTTCTCGGCTACATAGGCTGGCTCAAGCACCCGCAAATCCGGTCCGTAGCTGAGCAGCATGCCGTACATCCAATGATTATCCGGGTAACTCGCCCGGACCAGCAGCGATCCGTCCGCTTCCGTCTCCACGTTGTCAACGCCAAAAGCCTCCTCTACCCGTACTCTCAGCCGCGGCTTAAAACGCAGCAGGAGGGAAACTGCCGGTCCGGTCTCCTGGTTGCCCCACCTTGCATCCAGTTCTTCCATGCGCACGCCGCGGGACGGAAATTGTTCCAGATGCACCTTTAAGCCGCTCAATCGGGAAACCCGAAACGTCCGATAATCCTGACGGGTTCGGCAGTAGGCGTATAAGTACCAGGCGTACCCCTTCCAAGCCAGGCCGATAGGCTCGACTTCGCGCTGCTCGGCCGTCCCTTCCGTATTGGTGTATAGGAAGGATACCACCGACCGGTGCTTAGACGCCTGCCTTAGCGAAACGAGGACCGACTTGTCCTTGATTCCTCCTCCATGCCACAGGTTGGTGTCAAACACGAGCGTTTCGCCCTCTTCCTCCATTTGGTCCTGCTCGGATTTGGCGACAAGCGCCTTGATCTTGGTCAGCAGATCGTCCATTTCCCGGTCATCCAGCGAAGCTTGTACGCCTTTTAAGGCGACGAGAATCGATTTCAGGTCTTCCAAAGTGACGATCTGCCGCTCGATCCGGTACTTCTCCATAATTTCATAGCCGCCATCCGTTCCCGCGTAGGAGACAATCGGAATGCCCGCGGCGTTGATCGTCTCGAGGTCGCGATAGATCGTGCGCAGCGACACCTCGTACTTATCGGCCAAGGTTTGGGCGTTCACCCTGCGCCGGCTCAGCAGGATCATCGTAATGCCAAGCAGCCGTTCTACTTTCAAGCTACCCCTCTCCTTCATCTAAGAAATGGCGATTCACAAAAAAAGATCACTTTTTATATCCACTGCATTTCTCGCTGACATACTGTTGTCAAGATGGGGCGCCTACAATAAAGACATAAGAATCCCCAAGGAGGATGTTAAAAATGAAAATGTTCGCTAGTAGCCCAACCAATCCAGGTACGATCCGCCCCTTCCGCTTGGAGACGACGCAGGCAGAGATCCAGGACCTCAAGCAGCGCTTAAGCATGACCCGCTGGCCGGATGAGCTTCCGGGCGCAGGCTGGAATTACGGAGCACCGCTCTCGTTTGTGAAGGACATGGCAGCTTACTGGGAGCACTCCTTTGACTGGTCCAAGCAGGAACAGCGCCTCAACAGCTATCCTCAATTCACGGCGACGATTGACGGTGCGAACATCCACTTCTTCCATATTCGTTCCTCCGAGCCGGGTGCAGTGCCGCTCATGCTCATTCACGGATGGCCCAGCTCCCCTGTGGAATTCCTGAAGCTGATCGGTCCGTTGACCGATCCCACATCGTACGGCGGCGACGCCGCAGATGCCTTTCACCTGGTCATCCCTTCGCTGCCGGGCTTTGGCCTGTCAGGCCCGACAACCGATACGGGCTGGAGCCCATCCCGTGCAGCCCAGGCGCTGGATGCGCTCATGACGCTCCTCGGCTATGAGCAGTACGGTGTGCAGGGCGGGGATATGGGCGCCATGATCGCACCGGAAATCGGCCGCATCGCCGCCGGCCGCGTCATCGGGGTGCATGTCAACGCGGCGACCATGGGCTTTGTGCCGTTCGGGGCTATCGAAGACGACGTATTTGCATCGCTGACCGATGCCGAAAAGGTGCGGGTCGGTCGGTTGGGGCATTTTATGAAGGAAAGATTCGGGTTTAACATGATCCAGTCCACCAGACCGCAGACGCTCGCTTACGGGCTTCACGACTCTCCGGCCGGACTTCTGGCCTGGACCTGCGAATTGTTTAACGGTTTTGGCGATACGGTCGATGCCGTGGACCGTGATACGTTTCTCACCAACCTTATGCTGTACTGGCTGACGGGAACGGCTAACTCCTCTACGCGCATGTATTACGAAGGCGCACACGACCCGGGTGCCTGGGCTCCGAAAGACATGTCGCCAACTCCTGTCGGTGTCGCGATGTTCCAGTTATCCGATGTGGCGATCCGCCGCTTCGCCGAGCAGGGCAACCGCATCGTACATTGGAGCGAGTTCGAGCGGGGTACGCATTTTGCCGCGATCGACGCACCGGATCTGATGATCAAGGACATCCGTACGTTTTTTCGGAATGTGCTGTAACAGTTAAAGTGGATAAATGTAGGGTGGCACCTGAGCGGTGCCCTTTTCCCTTTTATTGCTGCGGCTTCTTTTTACGATGACGTTGAATTCCTAAACTCATACAACTGCGAGACCACCCGCTCGAGCCGATCCTTGATCAGGATGGCCTCCGCATACTTCGCCGGGATCCCCTCATAGCCGTAATAGATGCCCGCCAACCCGCCGGCGATCGCCCCGATTGTATCGGAATCGCCGCCCAGGTTAGCAGCCCGCTGCACCGCATCGCTGAAGTCGGTCGCGTGAAGCAGAATATGCAGCACCCATCGGAACGTATGGACCACGAACCCGCTGGGAGGACATTCTGGTTCGTCTTCGATCATCCCTTCATACTCGCTGCCCTTGATCTCAGCCAGGATGGCTTCGCTCAGATCCTCACCGCGTATTAGACGATCGGCAATGCGATTATAGATAACGCAAGCTTCCGCGCACCTTGGATCGTAATGCGTCATGCGTGATTGCATGATTGTCACCCGCTCAACCTCAGCCGGGTCGTTGTATGCCAGCACAGCCGGGAGGCATCGCATCAAGGAGCCGTTCCCGCCGCTCTGACCCATGTCTGCGTGAGCAATAAAAGCGGCTTCGAGCCAATCGCCCTCATATTTTTCAAACACATGCCGGATGATGTTCCCGATGTCCTTGGGCCGCGATTGATACCATTCGAGAAAATGACGCCCGATCGCCTCCATTGGCTCCGCGGGATTTTCCAGAATCCCTTCCGCCACGCAGAGCGTCATCATCGTATCGTCGGTTACTTCCCCCGGTTCGAGCTGCCATACCCCTCCGCCGATGATCTCCGTCAAATAGCCATATTGGGCTTTTACTTCCCGGACACTCATAAACTCCGTCGTTCCGCCAAGCGCGTCACCCACAGCCACGCCGAAGAGGCAGCCCTTCAAGCGGTCGAGCATTTGGTCCTGCATGCCAACACCCCGCGTTCTAATGAAATATTTGAAAAGAAGTCTGTTCTATTAGTTATGATTATAGCAAGTGCATTCTACATCATCCATTCCATAGATGCAGCGAACTTCCGGCGGCCCGGCCGACCGAACTTCGCGTGATTCCCCTTTTCTTCTGCTCTCAGAAATATATCAAAAAAGTACGATATCTCCTTTCATTTGCTGTAAGACGCACATTTCAGGCGAATGGTATCATCTTGGCGGGAAAGGAGGATTCGTCGAGTAAAATGTAAGCGCTTAATAAACAAACCATTTGACGCAGGGGGAGTGCAATGAATGAGTAAATGGATGAAACAAGCCTTTTCGGCCGTAATCGCCGCGGCTCTGCTCATGCCATCGGGCTGGCTGGCCTCGGATGTAAGCGCGGATGCAGAGCAGCCGGATGCCGATACGGTAACGGTGGTGTGCCATGAAACCTTTGCGGACGGGATTGGCAAAGCCGTTCAATCGGGAGGCGCCAGCCTCGCACGGGTGTCGGGCAAAGTGTTTGACGGGAATGAGGACGGAGGTGCTCTTTATGTAAGCAACCGTACCCACGATTACGATGCGGCTGATTTCAATTACACCGACTTAGGAATCCAAAACGGCAAAACCTACACGATCACCGTTAAAGGATATGTGGACGCTGAAGCCACCGTTCCTGACGACGCCCAAGCGTATCTTCAAACCGTTGACAAAAGCTACGGCTGGCTGGCCGGCTCAGCTTTCAGAGCTGGGGAAGCTTTTACGTTGACCAAAGAATTCACATTGGATACCAGCAGCGGCGATACTCGACTGCGTGTTCAATCCAACAGCGCCGGTGCCACAGTCCCCTTCTACCTCGGCGACATCCTCATCACTGAAAAGGCTGACTCCGGCGGGGACGGAAACGAAGAGCCGCCTAGAGATCCGGCCCTGCCTTTCAGCACGATCACTTTTGAGGATCAGACCCTCGGTGGCTTTGAAGGCCGATCCGGCACAGAGAAGCTAACCGTCACGGATGAAGCCAACCATGCACCAGACGGTGCGTACGCCCTTAAAGTGGAAAACAGGACAGCCGCCTGGCATGGGCCGTCATTACACGTGGAGAAATACGTGGATCAAGGCGCCGAGTATAAAATATCCGCCTGGGTCAAGCTAATCAGCCCCGCCAGCTCGCAGATTCAGCTCTCCACCCAGATCGGCAGCGGTGGCAGCGCAAATTATGCGACCCTGGCCCCGAAAACGATCAGCACCGATGACGGCTGGGTCCAATTTGAAGGAACGTACCGTTACAATAGCGTGGGCGGCGAATACTTGACCCTTTACTTGGAAAGTTCGAGTAATGCGGAGGCCTCCTTTTATATCGACGATATCAGCTTCGAAAAAACCGGTTCGACGCCGGTCGAAATCCAGAAAGATCTGATTCCGGTCAAGAAAGCGTACCAAAGCGATTTTCTGATCGGAAACGCCATCTCGGCGGAGGATCTGGAAGGCGTACGGCTGGAGCTGTTAACCATGCACCACAACGTCGCCACGGCGGGGAACGCCATGAAGCCGGATGCGCTGCAGCCGACGAAGGGCAACTTCACGTTCACCGCAGCCGATGCAATGGTCGATAAAGTTCGGGCTGCAGGCATGCAGATGCACGGGCATGTGCTGGTATGGCATCAGCAGTCGCCGGCGTGGATGAATACGGCTCAGGACGCGCAGGGTAACACGGTCCCTCTGAGCCGCGAGGAAGCGCTGGACAACCTGCGGACCCATATTCGAACCGTGATGGAGCATTTCGGCGACAAGGTGATCTCCTGGGACGTCGTCAACGAAGCGATGAACGACAACCCGCCAAATCCGGCTGATTGGGAAGCGTCGCTGCGCAAATCCCCTTGGTATAACGCGATCGGGCCGGACTATGTCGAGCAGGCGTTCCTTGCGGCCAGGGAAGTGCTGGACGATCATCCGGATTGGGATATCAAGCTGTATTACAACGATTATAACGAAGACAACCAGAATAAGGCCCAGGCCATTTACAACATGGTCAAAGCCATGAACGACAGATATGCCGAAGCGCATCCCGGTAAGAAGCTGGTCGACGGTGTCGGCATGCAAGGGCACTACACTGTGAACACGAATCCGGAAAATGTGAAGCTTTCCCTGGAGAAGTTCATCTCCTTAGGGATCGAGGTCAGTATCAGCGAGCTGGACATCCAAGCCGGCAGCAACTACGAGCTCCCCGAGAAGCTGGCCAACGCCCAGGGCTACTTGTACGCGCAATTGATGAGGATATTCAAGGACCATGCCGCCGACATCAGCCGGGTCACCTTCTGGGGAATGGACGACGGTACAAGCTGGAGAGCTGCATCAAATCCGCTGTTGTTTGATAAAAATCTTCAAGCCAAGCCGGCATACTACGGCGTCATTGATCCGGACAAATTTATCACGGAGCATCCGCCCGAGTCGGGCCATGCCAACCAATCTACCGCGGCGTACGGCACGCCGGTGATTGACGGGACGGTCGACGCGGTATGGAACCAAGCGGCCGCTATGCCGGTCAACCGCTATCAGATGGCGTGGCAGGGCGCGACTGGCACAGCCAATGCGCTCTGGGACGACCACAACCTGTACGTGCTGATCCAGGTCAGCGACGCTCAGCTGGACAAATCCAGCGCGAACGCATGGGAGCAGGACTCCGTCGAAGTCTTCCTGGACGAGAACAACGCAAAAACTACGTTCTACCAGGATGACGACGGGCAGTTCCGCATCAACTTTGATAACGAAACTTCCTTTAATCCGGCCAAGATCGCAGATGGCTTCGAGTCGGCGACCAAAGCAGCCGGCACAAACTACACCGTAGAAATGAAGATTCCGCTCAAGACGGTAACGCCGGCCAATCAGCTGAAGCTTGGTTTCGACGCCCAGGTCAATGACGCAAAAGACAGCGCCCGTCAAAGCGTCGCCGCTTGGAACGACACGACCGGCAACGGCTACCAGGATCCATCCGTGTTCGGCGTACTGACCCTCACCGGCAAACCCGCCAATCCGGGCGACAATGGCTCGGGCAATGAGGGCGGTGGCGGAAACAACGGAGGTAACGGCGGCAGTAACGGAAACGGCGGTAATAGCGGAAGCGGTAATGGCAGCAACAACAGCGGCAATAACAGCAACGGCGGCGGCAGCCCGCAAACTCGGATTACCGTGAGCACCGATGGTGTCGTTACAATCAAGCCGGAAGCGAAAATCCAAGACGGACGAGCCGTGAGTACCATTTCTGCCGACAGCCTGAAAAAGGCGCTGGAGCAAGCGGCTGTACCCGGCAATGGGAAGAAGCAAATCGTGATCGAAGCGGCAAAGCCGCCCGGCACCGGTTCCGTTGAAGTCCAGCTTCCGGCTCAAAGCCTTAGTGGAAAAGAATCCTTCGATCTGCTGCTGAAGACGGATTCCGCAATCATTCGAATTCCAAGCGGCATGCTGTCCAATCAGACAGATCTATCCGGGCAGGTATCCGTCCGCATCAGAACCGCCTCGACGGACCATTTGAACCTAAGCGCAGCCGATCGTGAACGGATCGGCAGCCGTCCGGTAATCGAGCTGAACCTTGCAGCAGGCGGCAGAACCTTGGATTGGAACAATCCTGCAGCGCCTGTGACGGTGGAAATCCCATACAAGCCGACTGCTGAGGAGTTAAGCTATCCGGATCAGATTGTAGTTTGGTATGTCGACGGCCAAGGCCAGGCAACCCCTATTCCTAACGGCCGCTATGATGCCGCCACTGGAACGGTGGTTTTCCACACCACCCATTTCAGTACTTATGCGGTCGCCTATGCGTCCACTGCCTTCACAGACCTGCAAAACGTCCCTTGGGCCAAGCCAGCCATTGACGCCATGGCCGCCCGCGCAGTCATCCATGGAATGTCCGAGAGCCGCTTCTCCCCTGAAGCGTTAATCAAGAGGGCCGACTTCGTGGCCCTTCTGGTTCGAGCGCTGGAGCTCCAAGGTACAGGCAGTCCAAAAACCGCATTCAGCGATGTCGATCCGAACGCTTATGATCATAGCGAGCTGGACACTGCCAATGAGCTGGGCATTGCGGTTGGTTTGCCAGACCGTACCTTCAAGCCGGACAGCCCGATCACCCGCCAGGAGATGATGGTGCTCACCGCACGCGCGTTAACAGCGGCCGGACAAACAGTTGAGGGCAGCGGAAGCCTGAGCGAATACGCCGACGCCTCAAGCATTGCTGGCTACGCCAAGGACAGCGCGGCTGCGCTCGTGAAAGCCGGCATCGTTACCGGCAGCAACGGTAAGATCGCGCCGCAAGGTCCGCTCACCCGGGCTGAGGCGGCGGTCATTTTGTATCGGATTTGGAAGTTGCAGCATTGGGGAGTCAAACTTTGAAATGGAAAGGAGACACCGGTTAGTTGACCGGTGTCTCCTTTTTAACCCCAGATCATCTTATCTGTGAACAGGTTCAAATCTGATTTGATCAGCAATCAATTTATTTTCTGCTTGATTGAATTTATAGGTGATCTGAAAATCGCCTACGTATTGCGGAGAAATGCCAACGCTCGCGCCTAACGTGGTGACGATTTGTTGATTCTTCATCCAATAATAGACGACGCCGCCAAAACTAAGCTTGTCCTGTTTAAAGTTTACACCGGCAACATGATAATCAAATTGATGTTCTTTTCCCTGTGACTTTACCTTAATGGCCAAAGTCTGATCATTTTTCCGGGTGACCCCCGTTTCGATCTGGCCGGCGACAATCTCCTGGTAGCTTTGCACTTTGATTTCGGAGAGATCCATCCCGTCCAGCACATGTAATTCATCAATATTCAGTCCTGTCCCTTTTCCCTTATTAAGGATGATCACCGCTTCTTCTTTCCCGTCGCCCGTAACATCCGTGTAGTAAATCCGCGGGTCCTCAATCATCGAAAAGCTCCAGTCGAATGCCTTGTTCACACCATTCACATCAACGGCTACGGATTCATACGAATATTGCCCTTCCTTAACCGGCGTCAGCTTTACCTCCTTGTTCTCCGAAGACCAAGATTTCGTATCCAGTGACGGATTCGCCGTGTCCACATGAGACTCTTGTTGCAAAAGTGTTGTTACCCGAGATTCTGTTGTTGCTTCCGTACCTGTTGAGGGACTGTTTATCGTCTGATCTTTGCTGCAACCCACAAGAAAACCGAACATTAAAATCGAAGCCGAAAATAATGCGAGCTTGTTAATGACCATCCTCTCACTTTCGCTAGTTGATGCACAATATCGTAACCTCTTATCTATAAACGCTGCTAGTCGTGAGAAGTAACGCCCAGGGAATGCCGAGGACTGAATTATCCAGCTCTTGAAGTCCAGCCACCCCAGCCGTGAACGATTGAGTGAGCCTAATTGCTCCACGCTCGAAGGAAAAAGCCCCCCGCGTCCAGAATATATCAGCTATGAGCGTATGATGATGGGAGAGTGAGCGCACATGAGCGATGAGCAATGGCTGAAAGTTTCCGATTTGGCGGGACAGCTTGAAATCCCTCAGCCAACTATCAGGCGATACATGGACCGGCACAGACATCACTTGCATACGAAAAAGCAGCATAAAAGTTATCTGATATCTTCCGCGTCTATTCCCACGCTGGCCCGGATCCGTGACGAATACTCCAAGGGGCTGAACGGGGAGCAGGTCGAGGAGGTGCTGCTGGGCCAGCCATCCACGATCACGACCGTGAGCGATACCAGCATCCATAAGGATGAGCGCGTGAGCGATAATCTTGCCGAAGCCTTGTCCGAACTGGAGAAATCCGTGATCGATCACTTTAACAACCAGGAGCAATTTAATCAGCATCTGCTCGAACTGCTGCAGCGTGAGCAGGAAAAAGTCGAACGTCTTACCGAGCTCCTTATGAAACAGACCGAAGCGGCGGCGTCCTTGTCCCCAGCTGTTCAAGCCCAGAGCCGGAAACAGGCGGATCACCTAACGGAACGAAGAGTGAAGCGTCAGCTGGAGAGCGAGGCCTTGGAGCTCTGGCTTAACAAGCCTGCGCCAGAACGAACGAAAAGGAACGTGTTGTTTCAAAGGAAAGAGGACAGCGAGGCTAAGGAAAAATTTGTGAGGGATTACGTGCTCGAACATTACGTGAGCCGTTTAAACGAGGAATTTAATAGAAGCTAAACCTGTTCGAAAAGCATAAATAGACGAAAAAGAGCGGTCCATATTGGATCGCTCTTTTTATAGAAATCTGGCCCGCATTTAGCGAAACTTTCTCTTGCGATATAAGGAACCTGAATTTCGCGAGGCTCACACTTTCTTATACCTCTTAAAATAAGCTTTGGGCGGCCTTCCCCCGGCTCGCGACCGGGGACGGAACACGAATTTGCGCTGGCACCAGTAGCTGAACACGAACAAGGAGCCTTCGGTGAGCAGCTTGGCGATGAAAAGCGGAATCCCCACCATTTCGTGGAACAATACCAACAGCCCGTAATTTAATCCCATAATAAGCGCGACCAGCGCAAAATATTTCGGAGCCGATTCGATCAGTCGGGGGGCGTCCTTTTTCACAAATACATATCGCCGGTTCATGGCGTAATTGAATATGGCGCTGCACAACCGCGAACCGACTACGGCAGCCAGCAGGCTGCCGGTAACGAACTGAAGCACGAAGAGCATCAGGAAATCCAGCCCTGCCGAGAGTACGGACGAAGAGCAAAACTTTAGGATAGGGGCATAAATCCGGATGGAGTCCGCCACCGGGCGGAAATGGGACGACTTGTTTTTTTCCAAATAGACGGTATCAATGGGCACCTCATGGATCGGGTAGCCGTCTCCGCGTGCCTGCAGCAGCATGTTCATTTCATACTCAAAACGGTCCCCCGGGATGCCGCACAGCCAGTCCAGCATCTCCGGCGAGAAGCCGCGAAGGCCCGTCTGCGTATCCGTGACGGAGCGGCCGGTCGTCAAGGCGTACACCAAGCGCGTCGCTTGGTTGCCGAACCGGCTTCGCAGCGGTACCCTGCCGGTAAAATGCCGGCAGCCGAGCACGATATGGTCCGGATGCTCATCGACCGCCGCGGCAATCCGGACGATATCGGACGGAAGGTGCTGTCCGTCGCTGTCCGCGCAGACGATCCCTCCCGTCTCACCCGCCTTCTTCAGGAAGGCGAAGCCGGTCTTCAAGGCCCGCCCTTTGCCAAGGTTGTGGTCGTGGGTCAGCACGATGCAGCCGGCCTGGCGAGCCGAATGAAACAGCTCTCCATAGTCCTCCCCGCTGCCGTCATCGACCACGACGATCCTGCAGCGGCAAGCCGCCTTTAGGTCGGCAATCAGCTGCAGCAGTCTCTCGTCAGGCTCATAGGCCGGAATCAATACGGTTGTCATGTCGGTAACCTCCTTCAGCTTCGTCGGTCCGTTATTCGCCAACATAAATAATGTCGCTGACGCCGCGCTCCTGGCCTTTGCCCCCAGGACTGTTGACGACCCGGCCCATAAAGTACATGGTCGATGAACCGCCGCCGTCGAGGTTGTAGGCCTCGGTCGCTCCCAGGTCCTCAAACAGATTCGCAAACTCGTTCAGCGTCATGCCCCGGCTGTAATTCTGCTGCCGCCCGTCCACCACAACAAACACGTAGTGATTCGGCGAAATAATGCCGATCCCCGTCCGCGGATTCGCCTCGTCGATCGTGCGGTTGCCGAAGTTGGTATCGATTTTGACGTTATCGAAGTTCTGCACCGCGGTGCCGCCTTTCACCAGTACCGGTCCAAACGAAAAGGTATTCGTTACCCCTTCGGCAAGCAAATCGTCGGCGGAAACCTCCTCCTCGTTATACGATTTCATCGTGCCGTCACCGAACAGCGCCAGCCCGTCACGCGCAGGCTCATCACGGTACAAGGTGCCGTTACGGATGACGACGCCGTCATTCCGGAACCCGTAATAGTCCCCGTTGATGGCAAAAATGGCGTTGTTGGCGGATGCGATCTCCGAGGTATGCTCGGTAATGTTGCGGCCGAAGGAATTGTCCGCGAAGGCTGTCCGAAGATTGGACGCGTCCTTCAGCTGAACATCGGCGACGTAATACGTAATTTTATCCGCGCCTGTACCGGTCTCCACATGCTTGATCGAAATATCGACGTTATCGCTCTTGTAGTTCCAATCGTCAGAGGTTGCGTTTACTGCTGAGGCCGTGGATTCCGCAGATTCTGTATTCGTCGATGTATTCGTAGCAGCTGTTTTCGTTGTACCCGCCGACTGCGTACCAGAAGCGGGCGACGATATGGCTGCTGCCGTGCTGGGTTGGGCAACGACCTCCTCCACATGCGGGATCAAATACCGGTCGGCCAGCCCGTACAGGATACTGCCGACCGTGGCAACGGACAACGTGAGACTGATGAGCAGAGTGCGCTTGGACTTCTTTTTCTTATTGTTCATGGATGATTTACTCCTTGTGGCTGTAATGGGATAGCCCTAGAGTAAACCCGAATATTTAAATGGAACTTAAATGGGATATGAAGCTGATGGAATGGTGCAAAAAGCGGGGATCTGACGAAGGTGGCCATAGAGCCGCATGGCCTCATCTTGGTTCGAAGCGTATATGTAGGGAAATATTTTTTAAAAAAGAGAGGACAAATCTATTGAAGCTGTGAAGCTTGAGAGGATGAACTGAGGTTCAAAAAGATTGAAAGGTAGGAGGATACAACCAATGATGCAAATCATGACTTATGTGGCTAAGGCTTCTTTCGTAATTTTCTCGATATCGATCGGGGATCTGGACCCTTCGCTGACTAAATCGGGGAGAATATGCTGCAAAAAATAGTCGACGCAATGAAGCTTGATTCCTTTAATTTTGATGAGAGCATCTCTATACATGACGACGAACTCTTTTTCCGTGTTACCGCGCTGCAGTTCTGTAAAGGCCTCGTAGATTTGATCCAGTTTATCGGCCACTTCCAGGATTCTGCCTTCGACGGAATCATCCTTGCCTTCACGCAGTTGTCTGCGAAAAATCGGCTGAAACTCAGACGGAATATGCTCATCAATGAAATGAGCGACCATACCTTCCTCCACTTGCTGAAGCATTGCACGCAGTTCGAGGGAGTGGTGCTTCACGGGCGTTTTGATATCCCCGATAAAAATCTCGCCGTAATCATGACTGCTGGTAATTTCGTACAGCTTCTTCCAGTCCACCGTGACTCCGTTGGTTTCCTCAATGTCAGCCAGCGTTTTGGCGTACTGGACAACCTTCCAGGAATGAGCGGAAACGCTGTGCTCCTCAAATTTGAACTTGCCGGGACAACGAATGATGCGTTCGAGGTCGTTCAGCGATTGAAAGTACGTATGAATTCCCATAGCTGCACCCTTTCTTTGTGTAAAATGGTTGATATACTGCTGTATTTCTAGTATACATTCGGTTTGTAAAAGGACCGTAAAGTGACGCAAGAAGTTATTGGGAACCAACGGATGGTTATGCACGGGATACCCCGGTGACGCTCTCGCTTCATATTGCAGAACATTGACACGACACCAAATGGTGTCATACAATCAAGTTGTCACCAAAAGGTGTCACATCATGAGACGACAATAAGGCTTAGGAGAGAGTGCTGTGAGCGAGAACAATGAGAACCGGGATGTATTTGACGCCGTTGCAGATCCAACCAGACGCCGGCTGATTCGTCTGTTATCCGAGGCGGAGGAGCTCCCGCTTCATGAACTGACGCCACATTTCCAGATGGGCCGGACAGCGGTTTCCAAGCATTTGAGCATTCTGAAAGAGGCCGGACTGGTCGTTGACCGGAAAGTCGGCAGAGAAACACGATTCAGGCTGAACGCCTCCCCGCTCCAAGAAATTCAAGATTGGGTGGCTTATTATACCCAATTCTGGAGTACAAATATGCTGCGCTTGAAGCAGCTTTTAGAGGAGGAAGAAGAATGAGTCTTTAAAAAGACCACCTATAGAGGTGGTCTTTCTCATTGGATCTACAAGGGAAGAATCGAACGCTACAGCCGTGGATCGATCTCCTGCTCCTGGGCCACCTCAAACAGCAGATTGGCCGCCACTTCCTGGTACGCCGCATGCATCGGTTCGATCTCGTCGTATTTCACGCCGAGCATCCGGAGGCCAAGCCGGTATTCGTTCTGCGAGGTCCGCAGCTTGCGGGCGATGCTTTTCTGCTTCAGCAGCTTCCGGTACTTATGCGGGAACCGGTAGTCGTAGCCGTAAATAATGGACAGGTAGTCCGGGTTGCGCACTTTCATGTACGGTACTGTCCGGCCGTCCCAAGCCTCGGGCTTGATAACGACGCCTTCCATGTGCTTCTCCGTCGTCAGCTTGGCAAAGAACCGCTCCGCCTCTGCATAACTCTCCGGTTCGGACAAATCAAGCGAGACCGATTCATCGTCCGACAAGAAGCCGTACATCTCCGATGTCGTCCACTGCGGCAATTCTTCCCCGCCGTTTTCAAAGACGATTTTCAAGATGGCGAACGGTTTATACTCCATCTCCCCTGCTTCGGCATACAGCTCCAGCTGTCTTTTGTACGTTTCGTAAGCTGCGATATGCTGTGCCAACGATACGGACGTCTCCACAATTTCGTGTATATGCTTGTAGTTCTGGTACACGTTGGCGCCGTATTTGTCGCTTAGGTCTTTTTTAGGCATGCGGTATTGATCCTGCTCAAAGCCGCTGGCCTGATACTGCTCGGTCAATGACTGCAGAGCGGATTCGAAACCATGTTGCTGCAAAAAGGAAAGCTCGCCCTCCAGCGCCTTCTCGATCGGCTTGAACTGCCGCTGGATCAGCCCTTCGCCGAGGGCGTTCCACGGCATCAGCTCGCCGTCCAGGATGAGCATGCGGATTCCCCGCTCCTGCATATAAGGGCCGAACTTGGCCAGCAGCCGATGGTAGACTTCCGTCAGATCCACCTGCTTCACCTTGTAACCGTTGCGGCTTACCGCGAAGCACTGCTCTATGTCGAGATGCAAATAAATATTGCAGCGCGATCCCATATATTTCGGCTGCAGCGCCACCTTCAGGACACCGTTCTCCTTGAAATAATCCAAGCCCCGCTTCAGCGACTCCAGCTCACTTCTCTCCATATCTTTATCCGCCGGGGACATTGTGCCGGAAATGAAGTTGATTTTATGCCGGGAACAGTAGTGCAGCCTGCGGATATCGTCCTCCCCCAAATCCTGCACGGATACCTTCCGCTTTTCCTGGAACAGCGCCGGAAGTTCCTCGGTCAGCACGGACGTACGCGACTTATGCGACTTCATGAACGGTTTGAACGAGACCGTCACGGACGTCAGCCCGTTTCCATGCACGGCGCCAGTGTCGAGATGGATTTTGTTGCGGATCCGGAAAGCCTGCTTGGCGGCCACATGACCGAAGATATGATACGGATGGTTCCCCACCGCCTCATCCTTCAGGAAGGACAGCTGCTCTTCCAGCGGCGCTTCCCGGTCGATGCGGAAATTGCGCTGATGGCGGGCCGATTGAGCGTCCAGCTTGCCGATATACTTTTTCATGCACGGTGCATGCGTTACATAGTAGGAAGGGCCGTCCGTTCCTACATAGCGGTAAAAGGGCTTTGCCTTTTCCACCAGTTCGTTAAACATCACAAGCAGCTCAGCATCGTTTGCCAATGTCTCGGTGGAATCAAAATACGTCTGCAGCAGCTCCCGATCCACGCCCTGGATCTCGCCCCGCAAGTATTTGTAGACGAAATTTTCGTGATTCCCCAGCACGAACAGGAAATGCTCCTGATTCTCATACAGAAATTCGATGATTTCACGCGTCTGCTTGCCTTTATCGATCCAGTCGCCAGCCATGATGACCTTCGTATACCTTAGCTTCTCCCCTGCGAGCAGCTTGCCTGCCTCCATCCGGAAGCCGTAGCTCAGCAGCAGGCCCTTCAGCTCTTCCACGCACTCATGAACATCCCCCACAATGATGTACCGCGGGCCATGCGGGAGAACCGTCTCCCGGTAAGCCTCCAAATCCTCGATAATCACGCGGTAGTCGGAACTGGCCGTGCTTTCTTCAGGCCGGTAAAAGTCCTTGGCCCGCACCTTATGGATCTTTTCATAGCCTTCGCGCGGCAGCGCGCCGAGCACGTCTTTTTTCAGGCGGTTGATATGATTCGTGATGAGCCGTTTGGAGCGCTCCGATGCGTAGTAGTCCTCCCTTTTCCGGTAATCGAAGACGATCACCTCAAGGTTGTAGTGATGGCTGCGGGCGATCTCCCGCACCTTTTCGCGAAAATCCTCCGCCAGCCCCGTCGTATCCACCACCACGAAATCGGCATTGACCGGAAACGACGTAACCATCTTCAACCGCTCAAACAGCAGGTGAAAAGCCTGCTCGCTCGCCTCCAGCATCACTTGATCATATTTATCGTAATCATATCCGAGCACCTCCTGGCGGATCCGGTCGGAGGACAGGTATTGAATGTTTGCTTTTAATTTCGATGTCTCATCCTCAAACCGCAGTCCCGGGATTAGCACGTCTTGGGCAAACGTCGTTTTGCCGCATTCCGTAGAACCGACGAGCATGAAGATGGTATGCATTTTTGTGCGGATTTCCATGAGCTCTAAGCCCCCTCTTTCTTCAAAATAACGCCCTGCGTCGTCCGGATCTGGTCGACCTCATCCCCGATCGCCGCGAAATCATGCGACAGTCCGAGCCCCTGAATCACATCCAGCATCCACGTCTGGAACTCCTCCTGCCCCATCTCCCACATATGGTCGTCATGGCGGAAGCCGGACAGCTCGTAATAACGGTTAAAGTCCGCGTTCGGCGTCGTGATCACCAAATGATCAAAATCGACCCTGGCCACGATCTGCCGGATCAGCTGCGCCGCCTCCTCTCTGCTCATATGCTCGATAACTTCCGTCAGGATCACGTCGACCCGTTCGCCGTTGTAGTCCTCGAGAAAATGGACCATCGAGTGGAAGGGCGCAATGTTATCGATTTGCCGGGACTCCGCTTTGCGGGTCAGGGCCGCCAGGCTCTCTTCGTCGATATCGACCGCGTAGTAGCTTCCTTCGATTTTGCCGGCAAACGGCAGCGCATAAAAGCCTTCACCGCACCCGACGTCGAGAATGGACTTATCGAAAGGCAGCACGCCGCCGATGTAATTTCGGCGCTGCAGCGCTGTACCCCCGTAAGCAAATTGGATTCGGTAACGGGTCGATGCTTCAAGCTCCGTCTTGTACTTGTTATACCGCTCCCGGGAAGCCAGGAAATTGCGGACGAACAGGCTGCGGATGTAAAACGGTGCGTCGATCACGTTGATGCTGCGGATGTATTTGTCCAGCACATGCTCGGAAATGTCGATATATTCGTTGCCGAACATGGACAGGAACAGGCACAGCACGCTCACGGCGTGAAGGAGCTTATAAAGGCTGCGCTGCGTCGTCACCGTGAGCGAGTAGCTCTTATGCGCCTGATGCGTAATCTGAAACGTGAAGTCCTTGAGATGCTTTTCAAAAAAATCGATGTAGCGCGTGAGCTCGATATGAATCATGCCGATCATCAACGTATGCTCATACCCCTCCGTATCACGTTCGTCATGGTGCTTGAGCGGGTGAGCGAAAAACTCGCTGATCGCGTTGAGCGGAAATAACGGCGTGTTGTAACGCGACACGTTCAAATATTCGAACTTCTCGTCGGCATGCTGCTTATAGGAAATTTCATTATCGGCGTCTTTGAAATAGACGTTGAACGTCTGCTCATCCGAATACCAGCCGTAGGCCATCCCTTTGCGGATGCTGCGGAGAATCATGCCGGAATGCGGGTTCTTTTTGATCAAAAATGAAAACTGCGGGTTCGTGGACCTGATTTGCACGATCGCCATACTGCACTCTCCTTGCTTGCGGGTTTCAATTCTTTTGTTGTCATCATCGCTTATTTTCGTGCGCACGAACATGGCGCAAGTATTACGACCTGGCATAGAAATCTGATGAAACAGGCGCCTTTCATGTTTCCGCTCGCACGATCACGGCACGCTCATGGTAAGGTTCACGTGTTAACCAGCCGGTTCGCCTGCTACAATAGAATGAGATCGATACGGAAAAGGAGAACCGCCAGATGGCCAAAGAGAGCTTTGATAAAGAAATCCAGTTTTTGCGCTTGCTGGTGCTGACGAGCGGGGCGTATAACCGGCAGCAGTTCGCCAAGCGGCTGGGGATTTCCGTGAACACGTTCGATAAGACGATCCGCCGCCTCAAGGAGATTGTCCAGACCACGTACCAGCAGCTGCCGGAGGAACAGGGCAAGGAATTCAACGAAGGGCTGCGTTACAACTACTACGATTCGGCCGACCCGATGCTGCTGTTCCTGTTCCGCGCCAAGTCGCTGAAAGAATCGGAAAGCGAGCGGCTGTCCCTGCTGCTTGGAGCGCTTGGTACGCAGTCCCTTACTGCGCTGGAGCTGCTGGACTGCTGCACGAACGCGATGGCCGCCCATCTCCCGCTCCCGGATGAGAAGACGATCCGCAAGGATCTGAAGTACCTGGAAGAAGTAGGGGTGATCCGCAAAATAGGCGGAGCGCGCCCTTACCGATACGCCATTCGCGGCGAGCTCGTTCAGGAGCTGACCGAGGATGAGCTGCTGGATTTGTACGATTTTGTGGACGTCATGGCGGGCACCCAAATTCCTTCCGTCCAGGGCTACCTGCTGCGGGACGGACTGAAGAAGCAGCTGATGCGAAGCCATTCGGAGAGGCATGCGGTCGAGCCCTTTTTATATAAATATCACTACCACTCGCGGATTTTGGACGAAGCCCATTTGTTCTCCATTCTGGATGCGATCCGCAAGCACCGGAAGGTCCGGTTCCTGTACTTCTCGCCCAAAGCGGAAAAAAGCTACGCCTCCCAAAACACTAACCCGCTGTTTGAACGGAAAACGCAGGGCAAGCTGGAACAGACGCTGCCGCTAAAGGTCGTGTACGACCATCAATACGGCCGCTGGTATCTGCTGTCCTATGGCCGGGAAGGCATCCGGAAATACCGGATGGAAGGCATCACGCAGTTTGAGGAAGCGGAAGAGGCGGATCCCGTCTGGTTTGCGGAGAAGCAGCAGGAGCTGCTGGAGAAGCTGCGCTACAGCTGGCTGATCGACACCGGCGCACCGGTCACGGTCCGCGCTAAATTTTACAATCCCGGCGACGGACCGAACTTCATCAAAGAGCGGGTGCTGCTGCAGGGTCAGTGGGGGCAAATCGTCGAAGAAGACGACGTGGCCTTTATTTACGAGATCACTGTAAACGGCACGACGGAAATCAAGCCGTGGCTGCGGAGCTTCGGTTCCAGCTGCGAGGTGCTTGAGCCGATCCGGCTGCGCCGCGAAATGATCGCGGAATGGAAGGAGATACGCGCCTATTATGAATCTGTTTGAAAAGATTTTTAACTACCAGATCATCTCGCGCCTCGACGATTCCGGCACCTTCATGGTCACCGCCCACGAACGCGCTTGGCTGAAAACCGTGCTGGAGCACCCCGCCGCTTCCGAAGCATTTACGCCCGAAACGCTGGCGAAGCTGGCGGCTCTGCTGGCCGAAGATGAAGCGATGGACACCGGCGCTCACCTGATCGAGAAAGCGCGGAGCCGGGAAAAGCAGGTGTACCACCCCCTCCTGCGGCCCTTGCGCCGCCTGATCATGAACCGGAGCGGCATCCGCGTCACCCACGCCCTGAAAAGCGGGCAGATCTACTCCAACCAACTCGGCGTGCCGTATCGGCTGGAGTATTCCATGGTGAAGCGGGAATGGTACCTGCTGTGGCATCATATCCGCAATCGCGCCTTCATGAGCACGAAGCTGGATAACATCCTCTCTGTCACCGAGCAGGAGCTGCCGCTTGAGCGGGTGAGCGATATTTTGACGCGGATTAGCGAGACACTGGAGAACCGCAAAGCCGAGGTGTTCGTCCAAATCATGCCGCAGTATAACCAAGAGCTTTCGCGTATTCTGTATGCGCTGTGCTGTTTTGACAAGGAGGTGCAGTATGACGCTCAAATCGATACCTATACGGTCAAGGTGTGCGTTATGGGCGATGAGAGGGAATTTCTGCTGTCCAAGCTGCGCTTCTTGGGCAAACGGGTGCGGGTGCTTGAAGGAGACTATGTGAAGAGACGCATGCTGGAGGCTTCGGTGAAGGCGCTGGAGAGGTACGGCGTGGTGGAGGAAGTTACGGTTAAGGATGAGGATGCGCTAAACCCCGCTCAATGAGCGGGGTTTGGCTGCTTGCGGACTACTCTTCATACCATGGGTTTAAATGAACCATAACCTCTCCGACATCGGAGCAATGCTTCATAATCGTTTGTTTAATATTTCTGGAGATATCATGCCCTTCCTGAACACTAAGCTCAGCCGCCACCCCGACTCGAATA
This sequence comes from Paenibacillus sp. OAE614, assembly GCF_040546645.1. NCBI lineage: Bacteria > Bacillati > Bacillota > Bacilli > Caryophanales > Paenibacillaceae > Paenibacillus > Paenibacillus sp. OAE614. The sequence continues at coordinate 6,688,610 of NZ_JBEPOD010000001.1, forward strand.
TCAACAATAATATAATGGCCGTGGTCCCTCGCACGAAGGCGATCCAGACGCTTTACTTCCGGAACCGTTTTGACTAACTCCGTAAGCTCGTTCATTTTCTCCAAGTCCACGTTTTTCTCCATCAAAACATCGACCGAGGATTTTCCCATATGAATCGCCAGCTTTAACACCAAATAAGCAACAACGATTCCGGCAATAGGGTCGCCATAAGAGAGAATCGCGATATCGTAATGATCGCCGAGCATGCCCAATGCGATGCCGATGACCGCGGCAATGGAAGCATAGACGTCTGCCAGATGATCATAAGCTGTGGCAATGAGCCCGCTGCTTCGGTGACGTTTTCCGATAGCCATGGTATAAACATAGAGAACTTGCTTCAAAACCAAAGAAAAAGCCGCTGCTGCCAGCGCGACGACGGTCGTTTTGTGCGGGGGTTCGAACAGCACCATCACGGAATGATAGGCCATATATAGAGCAGCCAGCGCTAAAATGATGGCCACGCCCCCTGCCCCCAGCACCTCTGCCTTTCCATGACCATAAGGATGATCCTCATCCGGAGGCTGCTTGGAGATTCGCATGGAGCTGAGGGCTGCGCCTGTGGCGACGACGTCTCCTGCATTATGAACGCCATCGGCAATGAGTACCGGACTATTGGATAAGAATCCAACACCGAGTTTAATAGCGGTTAACACGATATTACTTATGAAGCTTAGCCAAATGGCAAATGTCGATTGTTTGTCTTCATGGTTCACGTTTTTAACTCCTTACACATTCAGTAGCATCCGTGTTGAAACGATAGGTTTTAATAGTAGCGTATAAATACCGTGTGGGTCCAGAGAAACAGTTTTTGTGTGTCCCTAAAAAGTATGACTTGGCATAAAGAGTTGTACGGGTGAAAAATATTTTTACATAACAAAAAAAGCCTCCTATCAAGGAGACTTATCTGAAGATCCGCTGTTTAATAGCAAAACCGCACCGACCCGATCAGCCCGCTGGGCTCCTGCTGCGCAAAGGACGACAAGAAGTCGCGCTGCTCCTTCACCGGCGTATTTGTCACTTCAACGACAAGCTTATTCGTACCCTTTCTGATCATGCCATGGATCTCGAAGGTGTAGGGAGGGCAAATGCGCACTCCTGCCTGCTCGCCATTCCACCATACCTCCGCCGTTTCATAGACTTCACCAAGATCCAGCAGGACTTGTTTCGTCGACTCGTTCCATTCAAATTCGATTTCATAACGGAACGTGCCGCTAAATCGCGGTAAGCCATCAGGACCACTCATATTTATTAAACCTGTCACGGTTCCCCATTCCTCGAAATGAGGGTATTGTTCTGCTTTCGCAAGGGATATCATCCATTCGCCGTTGAGCTCATAGCTCGAATCTGTCGTATGTGCCGGCGCAGGGAGGTCTATCATGAGCGACGTCAAAGGTGTTGAAAATGGGTGCTGCCCTACTAATATAGGTGCTAGCATTTTGTTGGAAATAAAGAATAAGGAACGAGGAGTGACGAAAACCCTGTTGGCTATTAGCTGGCAGGGTCGTTTTTTGATTCATTCTAAATTTATAGTCCGAAATTTAAAAATGAGTGTTTTCCCTTCCCCAAATGTTCATTATCCATAAGATATGATTATCTATTTACCGCTTTGCCCATACCCAATCCAGATTAAATCATAAGATACATTGTACTTTAAACTCAAGGAGGTAGTAAGGGATGAGTGGAGTTGTAGGAGGAGTTGGCGCAGGGTACGGTTACGGCTTGCACAACAATGTTGGTGCTATCCTTGTGTTGTTCATTCTGTTGGTAATTATTTTGGCAGCATTTTGTTGGTAAACCAAATATCAGTATTGACGAAAACCCTGCTGGCTACCTGTTGGCAGGGCGGACGCGCCGTTGTGATCTGAAAGCATTAGATCTTTCTTTTTCTAAACAAATAGCATTTTTAAACCCTGACAGCTTTGTGCTGCAGGGTTTAATTTATTTCTGAATCTTTTTTATAAGGTTTAAAGTTGCACTTTAAAGTTCGTTTCTCAAAATTTCGTAAACTAGCGGAATCGGCCTCATTCATTGGTATAACTGCCGTGACCCCTTGTCCAACGCGTTCATATGATGCTTTGTCAAAGAAAGGAATGATGAGATGGATGCCTATTATAGCTGCACGCGATTCATGAGCCGGAGAGTCCGCATTATAACAAGAGACGGTTATGTGCACGAAGGAAGAATCGTAAAAGTGGATCGTGATAATGTGTACTTGGAGACAGATCGAAGAGATGGACCTGTTACGACCTCCGCTTTCCTCCCCTTCGGATTCAGGGCTCGCAACTCCATTTTGACGTTAAGCCTGTTCACGCTGCTCGCGATTGCTTTAATCTAAATCCCTAAGCGATAAAAAATCAATCACCATATTCACAAGAATTAACAAAAAAATAGACTGCTTACTTCGCAGTCTATTTTTAGTTCATTTTTTATTTCGTTTCTTCGGAAACGCGCTCCACATTAGTGGAGACCTGCACAAAAGCGTTTTCAATAACGATTTGCCACCGATATAAACGTAACGGCTAGCTTCTTCCTTATTTTCATATCATTCATCATCCGGATAAAAAAACATGGCGCTACCTCCCGTGTTATCTGTTCTGCTGCGCGCAAAAAGCCCCTTTTTCGCTTAAAAAAGGGGCTTAAACTCCATCCATTGATGCTCTTTCAGGCTTAGATCAATGGTTACGCCTTGCCGGGCTTGAGGGCCCGCAGTCTAAACCATCGGCTTTGATAATCTTTATGCTCGTAGGCAAGGGGCAAACCGAGCTGCATCAGCCGGTCTCCCCCGAAGATCGAAATCTCCCCGCCGGTTCCGGGCTCCACTTCGTATTCCAGTTCGGGGTCAAGTCCGTCCAGGCGCAAGGTCCGCTGGGGTGCGTTTGGCACGGCCATCACTTGAAAAGCGTAGACCAAGGCATCCTCTTGATCCTCCGAAACAAACATCCACGCCGACTCATTTCCCTCGAACGGACTTTTCAGACGGTACAAATCGCCTTTCTGCACCAAACTGCGAATCTGCTTGTAGGCGGCAACTTGGCGTTTGACCGTTTCCTTTTCGTCATCGGTAAATTTGGTGAGATCCAGTTCATACCCGAAATTTCCCGACATGGCGACATTGCCGCGAAAATCAAGCGGTGTGATCCGTCCGACCTGATGGTTCGGAACCGCCGACACATGCGCTCCGATGGCGCTTACAGGGTAGACCAGGCTGGTCCCGTACTGAATCTTCAGCCGTTCCACCGCATCGGTATTATCGCTGGTCCAGGTTTGAGGCATGTAGTACAGCATGCCGGGATCAAAGCGTCCACCGCCGCTGGAGCAGCTCTCGAACAAAATATGCGGAAAATCGGTGGTGATTCGTTCAAGCAGCTCGTACAGCCCAAGAACATAGCGGTGAGCAGTCTCAGCTTGGCGCTCCGGCGGCAGGGCGGCAGACCCGATTTCCGTCAAAGCGCGGTTCATGTCCCATTTCACATATGCAACCGGCACGGTGGAGAAAATCGCAGAGAGCGAGTCATAGATGTAATCGCGCACTTCCTGGCGCGTGTAGTCCAGCACCAGCTGCCACCTGGCTTCGCTGCGTCTCCGCCCCGGGACGTGAAGGCACCAGTCCGGATGCTTCCGGTACAGCTCACTATCCGGCGAAATCATCTCGGGCTCGAACCACAGCCCGAATTTCAGGCCCAGCCGGTTGATGCGCTCCGCGACATCCGCCAGTCCGTCCGGCAGCTTCCGGCGGTCCTCGTACCAATCCCCCAGCGACGAATTGTCCGCATCCCGTTTGCCAAACCAGCCGTCATCCAAGACAAACAGCTCAATGCCCAGCTTGGCCCCCTCTTCCGCAATCGAAACCAGCTTGTCCGCATTGAAGTCGAAATACGTGGCCTCCCAGTTATTGACCAGAATCGGCCGTTCTTCGTCCCGGTATTTCCCCCGGCACAGCCGGGTCCGGTACAGGCGGTGATATGTCCGCGACATCTCTCCCAATCCTTGCGCGGAGTACACCATGACCGCTTCCGGCGTTTGGAAGCTCTCCCCCGGATTCAGCTGCCACGCGAAATCAAAAGAGTTCACGCCAATGCTAAACCTTGTGGAGCCGAAGGAATCTACCTCCGCCCCTGCTTCAAATCCGCCGCTGTACACCAGGCTAAAGCCAAAGGCTTCCCCATGTCGTTCCGTCGTTTCCGGTGTGACCAGAGCGGCAAAAGGGTTAAACTGGTGGCTGCTCATGCCCCTTTTGCTGTCGATCCGGGTTTCGCCTTGTTCAAGCAGTCTTCGCTTCATATTTCCTTCCCGGGCCCACGCCCCGGAAAGGTACACCATCTCCAAATCGCTATGACCGGAGAAATCGACGCTGGCACTAAGGGCACGGCGAAGCCGGAGCTTCTTGTCCCCTTCGTTGATCAAATGAGCTGACCGAATGATCACATTGCGATCCGTGAAGATGGAATAAAGCATGACGACCTTAAGTCCCGAGTAGGCATCTTTTAATACCAGCTCGAGCGTCTCTGCTTCGGACTCGTCCTCCGTATAAACGGCCGGAAGTCCGCTTAATGGCGGCTTTCCCTTTAGGATCCGGTAACCGTCGTACTTAAGCTCCGTAATCCTCGTCCCATCCTCCAGTTCGGCCTGGTACGCCGGATTCCGGAAGTCTCCGCTGCCGTACTGCGGGTATTCCTGCGGCAGCCGGTCAAGTCCAGCCCTCGCGGGAGTGTGTATCAGGAGATCGCCCATCGTATCCCGATGCTTCAGTCTCCCTCCCCAATACCCATGTACAGGATAACCGTCCACGATCTGAATCAAATAGCTCATGCCGGACGACTGTAGATGAAACAACCCTGCTTGCTCTTGAACGATTACGCCCATTGGTAAACATCCCTTCTTTCCTGCCTATCGGTACTTCACGCATCGTAACATGGTCTAGAAAATGGCTTGTGCCATATTCGTATCTATGAACCATTACATCTCCGCCATCCGGGGCAATGCTCCGGCATCTCTGTATTCAATCTTTCTTTGAAACATGGCTTTAGGATTGATCTACGATTCCAGAAATACAGGCTTATATACAAAAATCATATATGATCATACGATAGGTCGTACATGGCATGGTGCTCACTAGTTATGTTATTATGATTGATAATTGACAGGTATTCTATTTTTAAGGGGAGGGGGGTTGCTTGTGTTAGAGTATCTGCCGCGAAGTAAACAGCATACCGAGCTGCATCTGACGCAATTTGGCATGGAGGATTGTATATCCGGTCATTATTTCGGGCCCGCCGTAAGGACTCACTATTTGCTCCATTATATATTCAAAGGGGAGGGGGTTTTTGAGGTAGGGGGAGTGAGGCACCATCTTCGTTCGTTACCTATTATCAAGCCGACGAGGTCAACCCTTGGTCATACGGCTGGGTTGGTTTTAACGGCACGCTGGCCGAACCCCTCCTTATGCAAGCAGGGCTAACCCCTTCATCTCCAATTCTGCATTATGACCGAGATGATATGATCCATCAGTATTTGCAGTTGATGGCCCAGTCGAGACAAAGCCATAAAGCCCGGGAAACCAGACTAACGGGGCTGCTGTATTTGATGTTATCTTTGCTGGTGGAATCTGGTCCGGAAACGCCCACCGTTCAAAGGGAAAGCCGGGCTGAGGTTTACGTGGAGCAAGTGATCGATTTTATCGAAATGAACTTCTCTCAAAAAATAACTATCGAGGACATCGCGCATTTGATTGGGCTTAATCGAAGCTATTTGTGCTCGTTATTCAAACAGCAAATGAACATAAGCATTCAGGATTACCTGATTCGCTACAGAATGGGTATGGCGGCTAAAATGCTGGGAAACACAGACCTTTCAATCGGCGATATCGCCCGCTCGGTCGGCTATGCCGACCCGCTCCTTTTCTCCAAAATGTTCAAAAAGGTGAAGGGGGCCTCGCCGAAACATTATCGGAGCGAGGTCTTTGGTCCAAATTAAGGTGGAGCTCATAGGGAGGACGTGGATTGAAAAAAGGTGTTCATTCTCAAGGCGTACGCTGGGGAGGAGTCCGACCAATTCCTAAAATATATCCAAATCGCCGTCGGTGACGGCGATTTTCAATTTTCTTACCGATAGATCTGTAGGGCTAAATCTACCGCAGACGGGCCAGCTTCTCCAGAAAGTCTGCCACGATTTCCAGCGATGCCTCGTCGAAACTAGCCAACAGTTCCATCGCTTTATGATCCTTCTCCTCGTGAAAAACCCGGTGCAGCTCAGCCAGTTCGGCGCCAAGCGGTGTCACAGAGTAATAAATTTCTTTCAGGTTGTCCGGCAGCTGATTTTTTCGTATCAGGTCCTGCTCCAGCAATTTGCGGGTGATTTTGGAGACGGCGCCTTTTGTTAAACCCATCTCGCGGGCGATATCGATCCCTTTAATGCCGTCATGCGCATAGATGACGTCCAGAACGTGCAGGCTTGAGACGGATAGACGGGGCAGCAGCTTTTTCAGCCGGTCGTCGGAAATGCGCTCCATGAGCCAGAGCCGGTCACTGTCATCCTCGGCTTCGCTGACGAGGATCTGGTATATGGATTTTTCGATGCGGTTTTTGAGCTGAAGCAAATCATCATTCATATCAGGCATAAGGCAAGCCTACCTTTTTTTCTTTTCATTATATCATGGTTTCCGCAGAAACCATTTGACAGAACACCATTTTCTTGTTATTGTGGTTTCCATGGAAACCATTTAGTTGGAACGTGGTCTTCATGCAGCTTCTGCAGAAATCACATTACATTGATTTGGAGGGAATTTTTATGAATGAGGTCATTCAATTGATCCGCCAGCATCGCTCCATCCGCAAGTTTACAAATACGCCGTTAACCGGCGAGCAAATCGAAGCCATCGTCGACGCGGCGCAAATGGCACCAACCTCGGCGCATATGCAGCCGTTCTCGATCATCGGCGTTACCGATCAGGAACTGCGCAAGAGAATTGCGGAGCATTCTGAAAATCCGTGGATTGCGGAATGCGGATACTTTTTTATCTTTTGCGCCGATCTTCACCGCATGATGCTGGCTGCCGGCCCAGATTACCAGGACAAAATGAGCCGCAACCTGAACTACTCGTATTTTTATCAAACCAGTGTGCTAAGTGCCGCGCTTGCTCTGCAAAACGCTAACTTGGCGGCTCAATCGATGGGTCTCGGGGCCGTTATTATCGGCGGGATTAACAGTGCTCTGCCTGAACTGGACGAATGGCTGGACCTTCCGGACTTTGTCATTCCTTTGGTCGGTCTTGCGGTAGGCATCCCCGATGAATCCCCAGAACAAAAGCCGCGCCTGCCACGGTCCGCCGTATTTTTTGAAAACCAGTATGATCGTGATCTTAAAGCACAAGTCGAAGAGTATGACCGGGAAATAGAAGAATATTATGGCGCTCGAACCAACAACAAGCAGAAGGCCAGCTGGTCCGGGAAATTCGTCTCGATGCTGGACCGAGATTTGCCGCTGGGCGGGTATACGGAGTATGTGAAGAGCAAAGGGTTTGATTTGAAGTAGGCTCGTCAGAAATGCAAAATCCACAACCCCTTGAGGTTGTGGATTTCATTTACGTGATAGACGAGGGGGAGCCGAACCCCTGTCCGGACATAACGCCACCTTTTTTCGCGTATAGATGGTGACCATCGTGATGAATTGCGGGTCCTCGCTTTTTTAATGCTTCGTCTGATTTGGGCTTGTATTGGCTAAAATAGGCAGCATTTTCTCACTTTTTTCCATGAAGGAATTGCATTGGCCACAAATCGGTTGGATCAGAAAAACAAAGTTATCCCTCATCCATCCGTTGCACTTTTCATTGGTGCACGACCATATCGTTGTCATTTCCTCAGGAAGATCGATCATCAGTCTTTTCCGTGAATAGTACAAGCAGCATCCCTCTTTCTCTTCTGGAATCCTAAGTGAAAAAAGGCCCCGACACGATGTGCGGGACCTTTCTAAATTACAGCCTTACAGTTTTACAACATTCTCGGCTTGTGGGCCTCGATTGCCTTGTACTACATTAAATTCAACTTTTTGACCTTCATCCAACGATTTGAAGCCGTCGCTCACGATTGCACTGAAGTGCACAAATACGTCGTCTCCGCCTTCAACCTCGATAAAACCAAAACCTTTGTCCGCATTAAACCATTTTACTGTTCCTTGTTGCATAGTCCATTACCTCCATAATTCTATTTTTTACATGATCTTCGAGTTTCAAAAAAAAATCACATATTGTACAAGGTTACATCATCAAAATCTAACCCTCTACAATATGTGATCTCAGGTCGAAATTCCAATAAATTAACTATAACACAGCTGAAGTTGATTTACAAGTTTTTTTGAATTTTGCTTCCATTTTATTGGAACTCACCTTATCTGCAGTATGACACTGTATAATCTTCCCCGGGTAGTATACTTAGTAAACCACAATTAAAGTGGAGAAAAATATTGATTAAGAGACATTGTGCAGCCATCCTAATAAAAACGGAGATGCAAAAAGCGACCCGTAACGGGTCGCTTTTCTGATACTCGTTTATGGAGGCGAGGGGAGTCGAACCCCTGTCCGAAGATAACGCCACATAAGCTTCTACGGGTGTAGTGACAGTTTTGATGTCACCCCACCAGGCTCCCCGTCACCGGATCCCGATAGGGTCAGCCTGTTTGTCTTCTTCAGCTAGCCCCAGGCGGAGACTAGACAGCGTATCCCACTAAAGTTGAGCCCTCATCCCGGCACATGGGCGATGCAGAGCGAGAGCACGTGTGCAGGTTATTAAGCTGCTACAGCGTAAGAAGTTTGTTGTTTGCCAGTTATTATTGGCTTTAGCGTTGATGAAGTGGACGCGTCCCCACTACCCGCTACTCATGCTCGAACTATCCCCGTCGAATCCAAGAACGCCCCCTTATTAAAAAGGGCTTCTATTGGATTAGATTAGAACCGTTGAAGCATAAGAAGCAATCTATCCAGCATCCTTCCCCTCCATGAAGAAAGGATGATCAGAAGCATTTGTCACGTAAAAGGCCGGTCAAGCCATAACCTCTTACATACATAGTATATCACACATTCCGGCCAAAATGACACAGAGGTTGAAGGAAACGCAGGTGAAACTTGCCTGTAACTTCACTTAACCCCAAATTAACGCGCGATCTTCTGCTTCTCGCGGAGTGCCCGCTGAATGTCGCGCTGCGCGTCGCGTTTGGCGGCCGATTCACGCTTGTCATACTGCTTCTTACCGCGGCCAAGGCCAAGCAGCAGCTTCGCATAGCCGTTGCGGATATATACCTTAAGCGGAACGATCGTATAGCCTTCCTGCTTGGTCTGTCCCAGCAGCTTGTGGATCTGTTCCTTGTGCATCAGCAGCTTGCGGGTCCGCGTCGGATCCGTCGGATTATAGCGGTTGCCCTGCTCAAACGGGCTGATATGCATGTTATGAATATGAATTTCCCCATTGCGGATCGTTGCAAACGCATCCCCGATATTGGCCCGTCCGTTCCGGATCGACTTGATCTCGGTCCCGGTCAGCACCATGCCGGCTTCGTACGTATCCTCGATGAAGTAATCATGGGAAGCTTTTTTGTTCTGGGCCAGGACCTTCCCGTCACTCTTCTTACCACCCATGCTATCACTCCTCCCACACTTGCTATAACAACAATGGACTTCCGGTGTACAGCACAAGGGGAAGCAGCTCAAGCGCCCTAACGAGAGCGTCTAGAGGCCGCAAACCCGGCCGGTATACCAGAAATCCATTGTATCAACTGGACTGGGCAAAATCAAGATTTCGGCGAAAAGGCGCACGGTGTGGCGCCCATTTCAGGCGAAGCCTGATTTAAAAGATACTGCCCAGGAACCCTTCTACTTTTTCTTCTTGCGCACGAAGGCGGCTGTGCCATTCTTGGCCGCACCCTTCTTCTTGCGCTTGCGGACGACGCTCTCGCCGCTGCCGGCATTGTCTTCGCGGGCGGCAGCCGCCCCATCCCCGACAAAAATACCGCTGCGCGACGTTTTCTTCTTGCGGCCGCTGGACGGCTTGCTACTGCTGCCGCTTTGGCTTCCGCCAGGCGCCGGGGCGCCGTAGCCACCCTTGCCGGAGCCGAAGCCGAAGCTCGCCGGCCGCTTGGCTTCGCCGCTGCGGCCGCCTTCCCGCGCGGCGCCCTGCTGCGCTGCGCCGGCGCCGCCCTCGCGGGCGCTCTTGCCCGGCCGCGCGCCCTTGCCGCCGCCACGGGCCGCACCGCGCCCGCCGCGGCCATTCTCGCCGCCTTCACGGATGGCGGCGCCTCTGCCCACGCGGCCGCCACCACGGCCGCCAAAGCTTCCGCCGCGCCGGCCTTCGCTGCGCGGCTTCATGTCCACCATCTCGAAGTCGATGGTGTGATCGTCCATGTTCACGCGCTCGACACGGATCTTCACTTCGTCGCCGATCCGGAACACGCGTGACGTGCGCTCCCCGATGAGGGCCATGGAGGCCTCATCGAAATGGTAGTAATCGTCCGTCAGCGCGCTCAGCCGGATGAGGCCCTCGACCGTATTCTCGAGCTCGATGAACATGCCGAAGCTCGTCACGCTGCTGATGATGCCTTCGAATTCCTCGCCGACCTTGTCGAGCATGTATTCGGCCTTCTTCAGCTGGTCTGTGTCACGCTCCGCATCCACCGCCACACGCTCACGCTCGGAGGACTGCTGGGCGATGTCCGCCATCCGGGAAGCCAGGTACTCCAGCCGGTTCTCCGGCAGGACGCCCTTGTTCTCCAGCACTTCCCGGATCACCCGGTGAATGACCAGGTCCGGATAACGGCGAATCGGAGACGTAAAGTGCGAATAATATTCGGCGGCCAGTCCAAAGTGTCCGGACATTTCCGCATCGTATTTCGCCTGCTTCATCGAGCGCAGCATCACCGTGCTGATGACCTTTTGCTCCTTCGTGCCCTGGATGTCTTCCAGCAGGCTTTGGAGCGCCCGTGGATGCACGGAGTTGCCCCGGCCCTTCACATGGTGACCGAAGTTGGCCGCAAACGCCATGAACGTCTGGAGCTTCTCCGGATCCGGATTTTCGTGAATCCGGTACAGGAACGGCACCTTCATCCAGTAGAAATGCTCGGCCACTGTTTCGTTGGCCGCCAGCATGAACTCCTCGATGATCTGCTCGGCGATCGAGCGTTCGCGCTTTACGATGTCGACCGGCTTGCCGTTCTCATCGACGATCACCTTAGACTCCACGAAGTCGAAGTCCACCGCCCCGCGGTTCATCCGTCTTGCCCGCAGGCGCAGCGCAAGCTCCTTCATCAGCTTGAAGGTGTCGACCAGATAGCTGTACCGCTCCGTCACTTCCGGATCCTCGTCGTTGAGGATCTTCCGGACGTTGTTGTACGTCATCCGTTCCTTCGTCTTGATCACGCTGGTAAAAATATCATGCCTCACGAGCTTCATATGCTCGTCGAATTCCATTTCACAGGACATCGTCAGGCGGTCCACCTGCGGATTCAGCGAGCAGATGCCGTTGGAAAGGCGGTGCGGCAGCATCGGGATGACTCGGTCCACCAAATAGACGCTGCATCCGCGGTTGTACGCCTCTTTATCGAGCTCCGAGTTCTCGCGGACATAGTAGCTGACGTCGGCGATATGAACGCCCAGAAGGAAGTTGCCGTTCGGCAGACGCTCCACGTTTACTGCGTCATCGAGGTCTTTCGCGTCCTCTCCGTCAATCGTGACGATCGTTTTGCCGCGAAGGTCACGCCGTCCCTGCTGGACGATTTCCTCCTCGGTGATTGAATCCGGGGCCTGCTCCGCTTCCGCCATGACCTCTTCCGGAAAAGCTTCCGGCAGCTGATGCTTGCGGATAATGGACAGGATATCGACTCCCGGATCATCCTTATGCCCGAGAATCTCGACCACTTCGCCTTCCGCGGCGGATCGGCCCTCCGGATAATTGACGATTTTGACGACAACTTTCTCGCCGTCGACCGCCCCGTTAAAGGCATCCTTCGGAATAAAAATATCCCGGTTGATCCGTTTATCGTCAGGCAGCACAAAGCCGTACGCTTCATGCCCTTGGAAGACCCCGACGATCTGGGTAATGGCCCGGTTGACGATCCGCACCACTTCCCCCTCCAGCTTGCCGCCGGCCGGGCTCTTGGCCGTAACCCGTACCAGAACGGTATCCCCGTTCATGGCGCTCTTCATATCATTGGCTCCAATATATACATCCGGATGCTCCCGGTCTTCCGGGATCAGGAATGCAAAGCCCTTCGCATGGGCCTGCAGACGGCCCTTCAGGAGGTCCAGCCGTTCTGGCACACCGTACCGTTCCGACCGGGTCCGCACGATGGTCCCTGCCTCCTCCATCGCGTTCAGCGTTTTCAGAAAATCCTTGAAATCCAGCGCATCGTCAATCGCGAAATGCTGTTCCAGTTCCTGATACGTCATCGGTTTATATTCGGGATCCTGCATCAAATCAAGTATCATCTGTTCCGTAATCATCGTTTCATCACCTCAGGTGACTTGCAGGAATGCCTTCCGCAAGTGACTATGTAATCGTTCGTTTGTTGTATTTGTCCAGTAATATACACATACCCTAGTATACACGAATTTAATCGGTTGCATCCCTGCCCGTAAGCCTTAATCAACCTAAAAAACCTCCGCTCATCTTCCAATCGAAAAAGAGCGGAGGTTTTGGTGTGCTGCTATTCTTTACTTGACGACGACGGCCACCACAATGGCCAGGATAAAAAAGCATGCCGCGACGACAACCGTCACGCGCTGCAGCACGAGATCCATGCCGCGTGCTTTCGTTTTACCGAATAGATGTTCCGCGCCACCGGAGATGGCCCCGGAAAGACCCGCGCTTTTCCCTTTTTGCAAAAGAACAATCGCGATCAACGCGATGGAGAAAATCACGAGCAGCACCTTCAACAAGATTTCCATTTGTTCCACCTCCCAATGGCTTAACATCTCAATTATATGAATGTCAAAATTTCAATTCCGTTATGGCCGGACTTAAACCGCAGCCCAGCTTGCACAAACAGCATTCTTATTGTATCATAGCCTATTTGCGAACACAAGCTAAACCCGCACTGCACCGCTGTTTATGGCACCAATCACAAGCTAAAATAGCCCCACAAAGTGAGGCTTATGCTTCGATGCCTATTCCAAATACTTTGCGGGGACCCCATAACAAGGAAACACTCCGCTAAAACTTATACTTTCTGTTTTAATAAAAAAAGCGCCCCGGAGTTACCCGGAACGCTCTTGCACAAGGCTGTACAGCCTTATTTTTTCAGGTTGTAGAACGACTTCAGGCCGTTGTACTGCGCCAGTTCGCCCAATTCGTCCTCGATGCGGAGCAATTGGTTGTACTTCGCAATACGGTCCGTACGGGACGGAGCACCGGTTTTGATTTGGCCGGCATTCGTTGCCACGGCGATGTCAGCGATCGTGCTGTCTTCGGACTCACCGGAACGGTGGGAGACAACCGCTGTGTATCCTGCGCGTTTCGCCATTTCGATCGCATCAAACGTTTCTGTCAGCGTACCGATTTGGTTTACTTTGATCAGGATGGAGTTGCCGATGCCTTCTTCGATACCTTTTTCAAGACGCTCAGTGTTCGTTACAAACAAGTCGTCGCCAACGAGCTGGATCTTGTCGCCGAGTTTCGCGGTAAGGAGTTTCCAGCCTTCCCAGTCGTCTTCGGAGCAGCCGTCTTCGATCGTGATGATCGGGTATTTGTCGACCCAAGAAGCGAGCAGCTCAACGAATTCACTGGATGTGTAGGATTTGCCTTCGCCTTCAAGATGGTACTTGCCATCTTTGTAGAATTCAGTAGAAGCAACGTCCATACCGAGGAATACGTCAACGCCTGGCTTGTAGCCGGCTTTTTCGATAGCTTCCATAATGGAGGACAATGCGTCTTCGTTGGACGTGAAGTTCGGAGCAAAACCGCCTTCGTCGCCAACCGCTGTGTTCAGGCCTTTGCCCTTCAGTACGGATTTCAGGCTGTGGAAGATTTCTGCACCTGTACGGAGAGCTTCCTTGAACGTAGGAGCGCCAACCGGCAGTACCATAAATTCTTGAACGTCGACGTTGTTGTCGGCATGAGCGCCGCCGTTGACGATGTTCATCATTGGTACAGGCAGTTGTTTGGCATTGAATCCGCCGAGGTATACGTACAGCGGAAGGTCCAAAGCGTCAGCAGCCGCGCGGGCTACGGCCATGGATACTGCCAGGATGGCGTTAGCGCCCAGCTTGCCTTTGTTAGGTGTTCCGTCCAGTTTGATCATCAGCTTGTCGATGCCGAGCTGGTCGAGCGCGTCCATGCCGATGACTTCAGGAGCGATGATTTCGTTCACGTTCTTCACCGCGTTCAGAACGCCTTTGCCGAGGTAACGGTCTTTGTCGCCGTCGCGAAGCTCTACAGCTTCGTGAGCGCCTGTGGATGCGCCGGATGGTACGATGGCGCGGCCATGGCCGCCGGATTCCAGATATACTTCAACTTCAACCGTAGGGTTACCGCGGGAGTCGAGGACTTCGCGTGCGTACACGTCAGAAATAATAGTCATTTTGTGCTAATCTCCTTTTCCACATTCGTAATTGGTTATTCAGACCACATTATATAGATTGAACTCAAGTCTCGAATGGAGAACCCTGCTGTAACGGCCTTATCCAAGCCCTGCAACACGAACTTCTTGAGTTCATTCTATATTGCTTGTCAGCTTCTACAGCCATTATAACGCATCGGATCACCGGAATCGAATTTTCCGCTTATTTGCGGGTTGCGATCATCGATTCGCCGGTCATTTCGGCAGGCTTCGGAAGCTGCATCAGATCGAGAATCGTCGGCGCCACGTCGGTCAGAATGCCGCCTTCGCGCAGCGTTACGTTCTCATCGGTCAAAATAAACGGCACCGGGTTCGTCGTATGAGCGGTGAATGGGCGGCCTGCTTCGTCAAATACCATGTCGGCGTTTCCGTGGTCGGCGATAATAATCGCTACCCCGCCTTTGGCGATGACGGCGTCCACTACTTTGCCCATGCACTCGTCGGTGACTTCAACCGCTTTGATCGTCGGTTCCAGCATACCGGAGTGTCCGACCATATCCGGGTTGGCAAAGTTCAGAATGATCGCATCATGCTTCTCGGCTTCGATTTCCTTCACGCAGGCGTCCGCTACTTCGTAAGCGCTCATTTCCGGCTTCAGGTCATAAGTGGCGACCTTCGGCGAATTGATCAGAATGCGCGTTTCTCCAGGCAGCTCGACGTCGCGTCCACCGCTGAAGAAGAAGGTAACGTGCGGATATTTTTCCGTTTCGGCAATACGCAGCTGCTTCTTGTTATTCTGCACCAGCACTTCGCCCAGCGTGTTGTCCAGGTTCTTCGGCTCGTAGGCTACGTAGCCTTCCACCGTTTCGCTGAACAGCGTCAGGCAGACGAAATGGAGGTTTTCCGGGAACTTCGGCCCGCGGTCAAATCCGCGGAAGTCTTTGTTCGTGAACACCTGGGACAGCTGGATCGCGCGGTCCGGGCGGAAGTTCAGGAAGATAACGGAGTCTCCGCTCTCCACCAGCGATACCGGGTTGCCCTGCTTGTCAACGATGACGGTTGGCTCCACAAACTCGTCGAATACCGACTTGTTGTAGGATTCCGTTACGGCAACCAGCGGATCGGTGTATTTCGGTCCATCCCCGTACACAATCGCACGGTAGGACTTCTCTACGCGTTCCCAGCGCTTATCGCGGTCCATCGCATAGTAACGGCCTTGTACCGTGGCGATTTTGCCGACGCCAACTTCCTTGATCTTGGCTTGCAGATCCTGGATGAACTTCTTGCCGGAATCCGGAGCCACGTCGCGTCCGTCCAGGAAGGCATGGATGTAAACCTCATCCAGCCCTTCTTTTTTCGCAAGGTCCAGCATAGCAAACATATGCTCGATATGGCTATGTACCCCGCCGTCGGACAAGAGGCCGTACAGATGGAGCTTCTTGTTGTTATTCTTTGCAGCTTGCACCGCTTCGACCAGCGTCGGGTTGTTGAAAAACTCCCCTTCGCGAATCGATTTCGAAATCCGGGTCAAATCCTGGTACACGATGCGGCCTGCGCCGATGTTCAAATGGCCGACTTCGGAGTTGCCCATTTGCCCTTCCGGCAGACCTACCGCTTCGCCGGAAGCGGTCAGCGTCGTGTTCGGATACTTCGCCATCAATCGGTCGTAGTTCGGTTTCTTGGCCTGCGCTACTGCGTTGCCTTCGTCCGTGCTGCGCAGCCCGAATCCGTCCATGATGATCAGTGCTACGGGTCTAGGTGCGGTCATCTTACTTCGCCCCCTCAACGAGCTGGATGAACGAAGCCGGCTGCAGGCTGGCACCGCCGACGAGCGCGCCGTCGATGTCGCTTTGGCCCATATATTCCTTTACGTTCTCCGGCTTCACGCTGCCGCCGTACTGGATACGAACCTGATCCGCTACCTCTTTGCCATACAGGCCTTCTACCAGGCTGCGGATATAAGAGATCACTTCGTTAGCGTCCTGTGCAGTCGAGGACTTGCCGGTTCCGATCGCCCAGATTGGCTCGTAAGCGATAACCACTTGAGCCGCCTGTTCTGCGGACAATCCTTGGAACGCTTCTTCCGTCTGCACTTTGCATATGTCTTTCGTTTGGCCGGCTTCGCGCTCTTCCAGCTTCTCACCGACGCACACGATTGGAGTCAGGTCATGACGGAAAGCCGCTTGAACCTTTTTGTTTACGGTCTCGTCGGTTTCGGCAAAATATTGCCGGCGCTCGGAGTGGCCGATGATGACGTAGTCTACGCCAAGGTCTTTCAGCATCACGCCGCTGATTTCCCCGGTGAACGCACCGTTGTCTTCAAAATGCAGGTTTTGGGCACCGATTTTGATCGATGTGCCTTTCACGGCTTCCACCAAAGCGGGAAGGTTCGTGAACGGAGCGCAGATGACGCTCTCCACGCCTTCAACTTCAGCTTTGCCTTTGACTTCTTCGATAAACGTTTTGGCTTCCGGAACGGTTTTGAACATTTTCCAGTTGCCGGCGATGATAGGTGTTCTCACACTTTTCACTCCTTTTTTGTCCTTACGGGTCCGTACGTTCCGCGCTCTTTCGGCGCTTCTTGCTTACTTGTCGTTCAGTGCCACGACGCCAGGGAGAGCCTTGCCTTCCATGAATTCGAGGGATGCTCCGCCGCCAGTGGAGATGTGATCCATTTTGTCAGCCAGATGGAATTTCTCTGCAGCTGCCGCCGAGTCGCCGCCGCCGATGATCGTGTAGCCTTCGGTTTGAGCGCAGGCTTCCGCCACTTCACGTGTACCGTTGGAGAAAGGATCGATTTCAAATACGCCCATCGGTCCGTTCCATACCACGAGCTTGGAGTTCTTGATAATCTCCGCATATTTGGCACGGGTTTTCGGTCCGATGTCCACGCCTTCCCATTTCTCAGGGATGTTGCCGACTTCTACGATGTCCACGTTCGCATTGGCGCTGAAATCGTCCGCGATGACAATGTCGACCGGAAGCAGGAAGTTTTTGCCGAGATCCTTCGCTTTTTGGATAAATCCGAGCGCGACATCCAGTTTTTCATTATCGCACAAAGACAGACCGATTTCATAGCCCTGTGCCTTCATGAACGTATAGGACAGGCCGCCGCCGATCAGTACGTTATCCGCGATGTTCAGCAGGTTGTCGATAACGTCGATTTTATCCTTAACCTTGGAACCGCCGATGATCGCTGTGAAAGGACGCTCCGGATTGGACAGTGCTTTACCGAGTACGGAAAGTTCCTTCTCCATCAGCAGGCCGGAAACAGCCGGCAGGTAATGGGCGATACCTTCGGTCGAAGCGTGCGCACGGTGAGCAGCACCAAACGCGTCGTTTACGAACAGGTCAGCCAGCTCAGCGAACTGCTTCGCTAGTTCCGGATCGTTTTTCTCTTCGCCAGGGTAAAAGCGGACATTTTCAAGCAGCAGCACGTCGCCGTTGTTCAGCTTCTCCACTTGCGCTTTGACCGCGTCGCCAACTGCTTCGTCAGCCTTGGCAACCGGTTTGCCGAGCAGCTCGGACAGGCGCTCTGCCGCAGGTGTCAGACGCATGGATTCTACCACTTCGCCTTTCGGGCGTCCCATGTGGCTGGCCAGAATCACTTTCGCGCCATGCTCGATCAGGTAGTTGATCGTTGGCAGCGTTTCACGGATCCGTGTATCGTCGGTAATTTTGCCGTCTTCCAATGGCACGTTAAAATCAACGCGCACGAATACGCGCTTGCCGTTTACTTCTACATCACGTACAGACTTCTTGTTCATCGTATTGTTTCCCTCCGCACCCATATTTTTAACGGGACAGTCTCCTCAGCCCGTGGTTCAGCATGTTAGGACATTATCTTGCAATCATAGAATGGCTCAGCTCCGCTGAAAATTTATGCATTCTATATTTTAAAGAGCGGAAACATAGGATGCCTGTTTCCGCTCGGGATGTTTTCGCTATGGGATGGCCGATATTACTTAGCGATCTTAGCGAAGTATGCCAATGTGCGAACCAATTGGGAAGTGTAAGACATTTCGTTGTCGTACCAAGCAACGGTTTTAACCAGCTGTTGGTCGCCAACAGTCAACACTTTAGTTTGAGTAGCGTCGAAGAGCGAACCGAACGTGATGCCTTTGATGTCGGAAGATACGATTTCGTCTTCAGTGTAGCCGTAAGTTTCTGGATCGGAAGCTTCTTTCATTGCTGCGTTCACTTCGTCAGCCGTTACTTTGGTGTTCAGAACTGTAACGAGCTCAGTCAGGGAACCTGTTGGTACAGGTACGCGTTGAGCGGCACCGTCCAGTTTGCCTTGCAGTTCTGGAAGAACCAGACCAATCGCTTTTGCAGCGCCAGTGGAGTTAGGAATGATGTTTTCTGCAGCTGCACGCGCACGACGGAAGTCACCTTTTGGATGCGGAGCGTCCAGGGTGTTTTGGTCGCCAGTGTAAGCGT
Organism: Paenibacillus sp. OAE614; assembly: GCF_040546645.1. Lineage (NCBI taxonomy): Bacteria > Bacillati > Bacillota > Bacilli > Caryophanales > Paenibacillaceae > Paenibacillus > Paenibacillus sp. OAE614. The sequence continues at coordinate 6,707,624 of NZ_JBEPOD010000001.1, forward strand.
GGATCGTTGTCATCAAACCTTGAACGATACCGAACTTGTCGTTCAGCGTTTTGGCCATAGGAGCCAGGCAGTTCGTTGTGCAAGATGCGCCGGAGATTACTGTCTCAGTTCCGTCCAGTGTCTCATGGTTAACGTTGTATACGATCGTCTTCATGTCGCCTGTAGCCGGAGCGGAGATCACAACTTTCTTAGCGCCGCCTTTCAGGTGTTTCTCAGCAGCCTCTTTCGTTGTGAAGAAGCCTGTGCACTCGAGAACGATGTCTACGCCAAGATCGCCCCAAGGAAGTTCTTCAGGGTTACGGTTCGCCAGAACCTTAACTTCTTTGCCGTTCACTTTGAAGAAGCCGTCGTGAACTTCGATGTCTCCGTTGAAAGTGCCTTGCGTTGTATCATATTTGAGCAGATGGGCCAACATCTTAGCGTCAGTAAGGTCGTTGATGGCTACAACTTCGATGCCTTCCACATTTTGAATACGGCGGAAAGCGAGTCGTCCGATACGTCCAAAACCGTTAATGCCTACTTTTACACTCATTGAATAGTCCTCCCAAAAGTTCGTATTTTATTTATTCAAAACAGGTAGATACCTGTCATGACATCAAAAGGAATGTTGTTTACTCGCCGTCGATTTCCCGGCAGATCTCGATTGCGGCCGCTTCGTCAACCACCAGAATGTCCTCGTGGCCGAACTTGAGCACCGCATGGATCGCTTGGGCCTTGCTTCGGCCGCCCGCAATGCCGATGACGGTCTCGGTCCGCATAATGTCCTCCAGCCGCAGCCCCAAAGTCATCATTTTATGAACGACAACGCCTTGTTCATTGAAATAGTAGCCAAAGGATTCGGCTACGGCTCCTTCCGACCGGATCTCCTCCACGGCGGCGGGATCCAGCCTTCTGCGACGGGTCATCTCCATCGCGTCCCCGATGCCGTGCATGATGATGCGGCAGTGCCTGATCGCCTGCACGATCTCCTGGATGTTGCGGTCCTGCACCAGCGACTGATACGCTTCATCGCTCAGGAGGTCCGGCACATGCAGCAGCCGGTACTGCGCGCCGACGCGCTTGGCCATGGTGGATGCGATCGTGTTCGCCTGAAACTCCACACTTTCGCCAAGTCCGCCCCTAGCTGGCACGAACCAGCTGTTCTTCATCGGTACGGCCGCCTGCGGCGTCAACTGCTCCGCCACTTCGGCGAGCGTTGAGCCTCCAGTCACCGCTACGGTGTCCCCTTGGTTCATGACGCCAAGCAGCGCTTTGGCACCCGCGCGTCCCAAGTCACGCTTCGTGAGCGGCGACGATTCGCAATCCCCGGGCACGACCACGACTTTGCGCAAGCCGTACGTCTGGCGGATCTTCTCGCCAAGATCATTGAGGCCGAACAGCACTTTCACCATCGGCTCCATCTGTTCGAGCAGCTTGCTTCCCGCCTCACTGACCCTCATCCCAGAGCTCTCGATCTCAATCAGGCCCTGGGACTTGAGAAGATCCGTCTCGGCCCGCAGCACCCGCTCGGTCATATGCAGGGATGCAGCGAGCGTTCTCCGGCCGATCAGCTCCGACAGCATGATCTGATGAAGAATGGTATATCTGGTCTTGAGAACGTCCACGAGATCAGGCAGAAGCTGCTTTTGTATCTCTAATATATCCCGCATTTCTTTCCACTCCTGCAACTTCGCTTCCCTCTCTCCACTGGCCCTAAAATGTCCCGGGTCAACGTTTTAAGTCCCACCACTATTCTACTCAATAATGGGGCTGGTTGCAAGTAGTCCACTGACTATAATTCACATCAGCCTTTCCTCCTATACAGCATTTTCCTGATCCAAAAAAATTAATAACTTAACCCTTGCATTTTGAGGCAAGCTATCATATAATAACTCTTGCTATTGAATTTTGCGCCCGTGGTCCAATGGATATGACGTAGGCCTCCGAAGCCTGAGATCGAGGTTCAATTCCTCGCGGGCGCGCCATTTTTCTTCAATAGAAGAGAACGCAGAACGGCAACCGTTCTACGTTATGTTTTTAACCAAACGTACCACAGCCAATCAGATGGCTATTTTTTTTACCTTGAGTTTGACTTTCTTTGACTTTTTGTTTGAAATTGTTTATCATGTGGTTAATACGGTAACAGTATGTATAGAATGACCTATTTTGAGCCAATTAAGGGAGGTTTTCCACGTGAGTTATATTCCTATGGTCGTCGAACAAAGCAACCGCGGTGAACGGGCTTACGACATCTATTCCCGTTTGCTGAAAGACCGCATCATTTTCCTGGGCACCGAAGTCAATGACGTGGTCGCCAATTCTATCATCGCCCAGCTGCTGTTCCTCGCAGCCGAAGATCCGGAGAAAGACATCCATTTGTACATTAACAGCCCCGGCGGATCCATTACGGCCGGTATGGCGATTTTCGATACAATGCAGTTCATCAAACCGGACGTATCTACAATCTGCGTAGGCTTGGCCGCTTCCATGGGCGCGTTCCTGCTGAACGCCGGCGCCAAGGGCAAACGCTTCGGCCTGCCGAACAGTGAGATCATGATCCACCAGCCGCTCGGGGGTGCGCAAGGCCAGGCTACGGATATCGAAATCCGCGCCCGCCGCATTCTGAAAATGCGCGACACCTTGAACCGCATCCTGTCCGAACGTACCGGACAGCCGCTGGAGCGCATCGAGAAAGACACCGACCGTGACTACTTCATGAGCGCAGCTGAAGCGCAGGAATACGGACTGATCGATAAAGTTCTGGAAAGCACTCCAATCCAAGGCGTGTAAATATTCGCGGCTTTGGAACCGAAGAAAAACAGGGAATCTCCCCGAATCGATCCGCTTACGGATCGCCGGGAGGCTCCCTGTTTTTTTGTTTATCAAGGCCCCGCGCAGGAGCGGACGCGCTATTAGAACATGATTCTCATAGGCTTGACCACATCAATATATTGATGTATTATTCTTAATACATGCCAAATATCATCTACATATTGATTTCCATCGGCATAGTATATATAACATATTTTCCCTCTATCCCAGTCTATTCGGTGTAGTTCTAGGATTAAGGGATTTCATTTTCAGCGAAGCTGAACCATTCTGTGATCACAAGAATAACGACCACGATATGTGGTGTGGTTATCTACAATGACGTCAATAGACGTTTTTTTTGCGCCCGTGACCACGGCAGAGAACATTATTCAGGAGTGAAGGATCATGCTGATCGTCTATGATTCCAAGACCGGCAATGTCAGACGCTTTATCAACAAGCTGAACATGAGAGCCATTCCGATCGAAGAGCAGGAGCAGGTGAATGAGCCTTACGTGCTCGTAACGTATACAACGGGTTTTGGGCAGGTGCCCGAGAAAGTGTCCAACTTCCTGTCGAAGAACAACCGCATGCTTCGCGGCGTGTCGGCAAGCGGCAACCGGAACTGGGGGCCTCGTTTTGCCAAGAGCGCGGATACGATATCAGAGATGTACCATGTGCCGGTCATCACCAAGTTCGAACTATCGGGAACGATGCGGGATACGGAGATTTTCAAAGAGAGGGTGCGGAGCATTGAAGCATATTGAACTCAACAACGAAATTATGCAGCGCGGATCGGACGGTTACTTTCTATTGGAAAAAGACCGGGAGGCGGTTGCCGCCTTTATGGGGGAAGTGGAGCGCGATACGATGAAGTTCGGCTCCCTGCGCGAGAAGCTGGATTACCTGATCAGCAACGACTACTATGAGAACGTGTTTGAGCATTACACCTACGACGAAGTCGAGTCCGTGTTCAACCTGACGGCGAGCAGCGACTTCCAATTCCAGTCCTACATGGCGATCTCGAAGTTCTACAAGGACTATGCGATGAGAACCAACGACAAGAAGCAGTACCTGGAGCAGTACCCGGACCGCGTCGCCATCGTGGCGCTGTACTTGGGCGAAGGAAATATCGGTAAAGCGCTCCGCATCGCCGAAGCGATGATTGAGCAGCGGCTGCAGCCTGCGACCCCGACCTTCCTCAATGCCGGCAAAAGCCGCCGCGGCGAGCTGGTCTCCTGCTTCCTGCTGGAAATGGACGATTCGCTCAATTCGATCAACTACGTGCTCGGCACCTGCATGCAGCTGTCCAAAATCGGCGGCGGCGTCGCCGTCAATTTGTCCAAGCTGCGTGGGCGCGGCGAACCGATCAAAGGCGTGGCCGGAGCGGCCAAAGGCATCATGCCGGTGCTGAAGCTGATGGAGGACGCGTTCTCCTATGCCGACCAAATGGGCCAGCGCAAAGGCTCGGGTGCTGGATACTATAACATTTTCGGCTGGGATGTTATCGAGTTCCTTGATTCGAAGAAAATCAACGCCGACGAGAAGCTGCGCATCAAGACGCTGTCGATCGGTCTGATTGTCCCGAACAAATTTTACGAGCTCGCCGCCCAGAACAAGCCGCTTGTGGTCTTTGGCCCCTACTCGGTGTACAAAGCCTACGGCAAGCATCTGGACGACCTGGACATGGACGAAATGTACGACGAGCTTCTCGCCAATGACCAGGTGACGAAGAAAACCGTCATGAGCGCCCGCGACATGCTGACGAAAATCGCCTCGATCCAGCTCGAGTCCGGTTATCCGTACATCGTGAACAAATCGAACGCTAACAAAGTACATGCGTTGAAGGATGTCGGCCAGATCAAAATGTCCAACCTGTGCACGGAAATTTTCCAGCTGCAGGAGACATCGGAAATTAACGACTACGGTGTCGATGATGTGATTCGCCGGGACATCAGCTGCAACCTGGCCTCGCTGAACATCGTGAACGTGATGGAGCAGGGCAAAATCAAGGAATCCGTCCGTGTCGGCATCGAGGCCCTTACCGTCGTCAGCGATCACTCCCGCGTGGAGAACGCGCCGGGCGTGAGCCTCGCCAACAAGGAGCTGCACTCCGTCGGCCTTGGAGCCATGAACCTGAACGGTTACCTGGCCAAAAACAAAATCGCATACGAGAGCGCGGAAGCGCGCGAGTTTGCGAGCACCTTTTTCATGATGATGAACTACTACTCGCTGGAGCAAAGCATGGAAATCGCGCGCGATCGCGGCGAAACGTTCCGGGACTTCGACAAGTCCGAGTACGCGAAGGGTACCTATTTTGACCGCTACCTCGAAAAGGACTTCCGGCCGCAATCGGAACGCGTGAAGCAGCTGTTTGAAGGCATCGAGATCCCGTCCCCTGAGGACTGGGCACAGCTCAAGGCGCTTGTGCAGAAGCACGGACTGTACCATGCCTACCGTCTGGCGATCGCGCCGACGCAGAGCATCTCGTACATCCAGAACGCGACGTCCAGCGTCATGCCAATCGTCGAGCATATCGAAACGCGTACCTACGCGAACTCGACGACATATTACCCGATGCCGTTCCTCAGCGCGGAAACGCAGTGGTATTATAAATCGGCCTACAATATCGACCAGTTCCGCCTGATCGACATGATCGCGGAAATCCAGCAGCATGTGGACCAAGGCATTTCCACCGTGCTGCACGTCAACAGCACCGTATCGACCCGGGAGTTGTCCCGTTTCTATATTTACGCCGCCCAGAAGGGGCTCAAATCGCTGTACTACACCCGGACGAAAAAATTGTCCATCGAAGAGTGCACCAGCTGCGCCGTCTAAATTCGAATATTACGCAAGGCGACGGCGGGGGCTTGAACAGCCCCTGTCGCCTTCTTCTATAAAAGGAGCAATGGCCTGATGAAAGCAGTAAACTGGAACCGGCCTGACGACGATTTTACGCTCATGTTCTGGCAGCAGAACATCATGCAGTTTTGGACCGACGACGAAATCCCTTTGTCCGACGATAAAATGGACTGGATCAAAATGACCGACGAGGAGCGCACCGCCTACAAGCATGTTCTTGGCGGACTGACGCTGCTGGATACGCTGCAGGGCGGCGTCGGCATGCCGAAAATTTTGGAGCATGTGGAAGGCCTGCAGCGCAAAGCCGTGCTCGGCTTCATGTCGATGATGGAGCAAATCCACGCCAAATCGTACAGCAGCATTTTCACCACGCTCGCTTCGACGGAAGAGATCGACGCCATTTTCCGCTGGGTGGAGGACAACGAGCAGCTGCAGTTCAAAGCGAAGAGCATCGAATCCTGGTACGCAAACATTCAAACCAAGCGCGATCTGTACAAGGCGATGGCCGCTTCCGTCTTCCTGGAAAGCTATCTGTTCTACAGCGGCTTCTTCTATCCGCTTTACCTGGCCGGCCAGGGCAAAATGACCAGCAGCGGCGAAATCATCGACCTGATCATCCGTGACGAGAGCATTCACGGCCTGTACGTCGGCACGCTGGCCCAGGAGCTGTTCCAGGAGTTCTCTTTCGAAGAGCAGGAGGAACTGCGCCGGGAGCTGTACGAGCTGCTTGAGACGCTGTATCAGAACGAGGTGAAATATACGGATGACTTGTACAGCCCGATCGGACTGCAGGAGGAAGTGAAAACCTATGTCCGCTATAACGCCAACAAAGCGCTGATGAATCTCGGCTTCGAGCCGCATTTCCCGGAAGAGCCGATCAACCCGATCGTCTTCAACGGGATCAGCACCCACACCAAGCAGCATGATTTCTTCTCAAAAAAAGGCAACGGCTACGTCCGCGCGATCAACATCGAGCCGCTGTCCGACGACGACTTCGTGTTTGACGTATAAGTTCCGTCAAGTAAACAGAAGGAGCTCCGCTCCATAACAAAATCCCCTTTGAGCAGGCAAGTGCAGGAAAGCGCACTGCCGTTTGCTCAGAGGGGATTTTTTCTTTGTTGACATTTCAAATTATTTTGAAATATAATGTTCCCGATCCAATCATTTCAAAATAATTTGAATTATAGGGGTGAACTACGAATGTCTACTGATCAACAAACTCGGCTAAGCGGCTCTACAACCGAGATCGCTGCTGTCAAGCAGCGGGGCATGGGATGGAGTTTGGCACTGCTTGCTCTAGCACAGCTGATTTACGGGCTCGACATCAATATCGTTTTCGTCGCTTTGCCTGAGATCGGACATGGCCTTGGCTTCTCGGAACAGTCCCTGCAATGGGTGGTCAGTGCTTACACGGTTTTCTGCGGGGGCTTCCTGCTTCTTGGAGGGCGTGCTGCCGATATGCTGGGACAAAAGCGAATGTTTATTTTTGCGTTGGTCCTTTACGCCCTTTCTTCGCTATTGGGAGGCTTGGCTTGGGACCCGCTCGTCATCATTATAGCCCGTGCCATCCAAGGTATCGGAGCGGCGTTCCTGTTTCCCGCTACGTTATCGCTGATCAACCGATTGTTTGAGGAAGGCCCGCGCCGAAACCGCGCTCTTGCCGTATGGGGCGGGGCAGGAGCCAGCGGCCTGACGATTGGCTCGATTCTAGGTGGGGTATTGACCAATGCGTTCGGCTGGGAAGCGGTCTTTTTGGTGAATGTTCCATTAGCAGGAATCGTTGCACTAGCCGCGCTGTTCGTTATTCCCCGCGACGAACGGCGGAATCAAAAGCGCTATTTCGATGTGCCCGGCGCCGCCACGGTAACCGCAGGCGCTACTCTCTTGGTATATGTTCTTGTCCAGGGGCCCGAATTGGGCTGGGCCTCCACGGAAATGATCATATGTGCTGCCCTTTCCCTGATCCTCTTGTCGATCTTCGCCCTGATCGAAATACGCAGTACCGCTCCTTTAATGTCGATCCATCTTTTCCGTAACCGCAGCTTGGCTGCCAGCATGGTCATTACATTCATCTACATGGGGACGTTTGGTGCCTTACCTTACTTCCTGACAACCTTATTTCAAAATGTGCACAGATACAGTGCTCTGCAAACCGGGCTTGCCTTCATTATCCCTTCCTTGGCGATTGCCGCAGGCACCCAGCTCGGCGAGCGGCTGGCGTCCCGTTTGGAGGCGCGAAGCACGCTGCTTATCGGCATGATCATCGGAATTGTCGGGACCATACTGATTCCATTAGGTGCGTACACAGACAGCAGCTATCTGATGATCGTTCCGGGCCTTGTAATTTCCGGGATCGGCCAGGGCATCACTTGGACCGCCATGTGGATCACGGCTTCAAACGGTGTAGCCCCGGAGGACCAAGGCGTCGCGTCCGGGATGGCCTCGACCACCTTAAACATCGGCAATGCCATCGGGCTTGCCATCTTGATCGCCATCGCCAACTCGGGTACGCATCAAATGACGGGTGAAGCTTTTCGCCAAGCATTAGCTGAGGGTAATCGGACAGCCATTTATCTTGCGGCGCTCGGCATTCTCCTCGGCGCGCTTGTCGCCTTGTTTTTGCCCCGCAAACGAAAAATATGACCGGCTGTCGCCACGCAGCAAAAACAGCCAAACCCCCGTTATAGGTTTAACGGGGGTTTAGCCGCATAAAGTATCCCTTGAGGACCGTTGACCGACGCTCGTTGGGATAAATGTTCTATATCATCAGACTCGCTTACATCATCTCAGCTGCATCGGCTCCATTATTTCGCTGCTTCGAACGGATCCGTTCCCTTCGGCAGCAGGTCGCTGAAGTTGAACGTATAGGTCGGGAAGCCGGCGGCATACGGCCCGATTTCATACTGCTGGAAGAAGATCGTCAATCCGCTTTCCTTCACATAGAAGTCCGCGTCCTTTTTCAAACCGTTGAATCCGTCAGTGAAGCCGTCTTTGGTCGCTCTTTGCTTCAGCAGTTTGTCCAGCTTGGTCTTGGCGTCGGCCGAATTGTGGAGCAGGCTGTCCAGCGTCAGCTGTTTGCCGTCCTTCAGCGAGAACGTAAACCCTTCACGGGCCGTCATCCCGTGAGCTCCGCCTGTGTATTCATAAGAATCCGTCACGATGCTCAGGACGCCTTGGCGGTTATAAGTAACCAGGAACGTTCCGTCGAACTCATACGGGTGCTCCACTTTCGCGTCGCGCTTTTTCGCCTTGGCCTTGGCTTCTGTGGCGAACGCTTCCGCCTTGTCTTTAAATACTTTGTTGATCGCCTCCTGGGCGTCCGCGTTAGCCAGCCCGCTTAACTGAGGATAACGGATCAGAATCGTTGCATTGGCGTCGCTCGCCTTGATGAGTTCGGTGGAGATTGTCACCTGGTTCATCTGACGCTTGGACAGGCTCAACGTCTTGGAAGACGTGTTAAACACGCCCTGGAAGCCCATATAGTCGTTCAGCAGCTTGAAAGGAACGTACAGCTTGCCGTCGATCAATTTTCCATCATAGCTGTACGAATTGTCCCCGACATAGCTTCCGTTGATATAAGCGCTGACCCCGTAGTCGGAAACCTCCAGGTTCAGCTTCGTTACCCCGGATCCGACAGTGTACGTCTTGATACCCGGATTATAAGACAGCGGCAGACCGGCGGCATCGCGCAAAATGGACACCGGAATCATGGTGACCCCGTCAACCAGTTTCCCCTGCAGCGATAGCACCTTGCCGTTATATTTTAACGCCACTCCCGGCTGCGCAGCCGGCTTCACGACTGGCTTTGAGGCTGCTGCCGATACCTGCGAACCTCCGAACACGCCGGCATTTCCGATCAATACGCCTGCGGCCAGCACCGCGGCTCCCCATTTCATTCCCTTGTTCATCCCTATCAAATCTCCTCTCCAAACATTGCTGCTTGTGCTAGTCATATGATTTATTACCCAAATTCACCACTTCCCTATTATAAAAAAGACCTCAGCCGATTTGTTTACAACCGGGGTTACAGTATTGTCGTTTACGCCAGCCAAAAGTATAACTCTCTTAACCTTTACGTTAACTTTGTGTTCTTTCATCCGATCAGCCACAGGCCTTGCAATCATGAAGTCATAAAAATAATGCCCCGTTCCGGAAGCCAGCTTAAGCATGGATCCCGAAACAGGGCAATTGTTCTTAAACGATATAACGGTCGTTGTAAGGCCTCTGCTTACTACCGTCCGCTCTTCAGCTCCGTCCAGTAACGGTCATAGAGCTGCAGGGTATCCTTTACGTCGCCGAGCCATTCCGTCCGGCCCAGCTCTTCTTCGGAGAGGTTGATCATATGGTTGTTCCGGTATTCCTCGCTGTGGAACTCCATCGCTTTGGCGTTCGGATCGCTGTATCCGATCGACTCATAGTTCTTTGCGCTGACCTGCGGATCGAGCATGTAGTTGATAAACTTCTCCGCAAGCTCCTTATGCTCGGCCCCTTTCGGGATTGCATAGTTGTCCGAGAAGATCGTCCCGCCCTCTTTTGGCACGACATATTCCACATCCGGATTGTCCTTCGCGATAAAAGCCGCGTCGCCGGACCATACCGTTCCGATCCAGCCTTCCTCCTGAATCATCTTCTGCTTGATGGTATCCGTGTCGAAAGCAAGAACGCTCGGCAGCAGCTTCTTCAGGTCGTCCACGGCCGACTTGATCTCGCCTTCATCCTGGGAGCTGTTCGAGTGCCCCTGCTTCTTCAAGGCCATGCCAATCACTTCGCGGTTGTCGTCCAGCAGAAGGACCTTGCCCTTGTATTTAGGGTCCCACAGATCCTCCCAGCTGTCGATGGTGTCCTTCACGTATTTTTTGTTATACGCGATACCCGTTACGCCGGAAGTGTATACGATCGAGTATTTATTGCCCGGGTCAAAATCAGGGTTCTTCAGCGATTCCTGAATGTTCTCGAAGTTCGGAATGTTGTTCTTGTCCAGCGGTTCCAGCAAATTGTTCTCGATCATCGTCCGGACCATGTAGTCCGAAGGCTGGATCAGATCGTATCCGCCGCCGCCCGCCTTGATTTTGGCCAGCAAATCCTCGTTGTTCGCATAGTTGTCATACGTAACCTTGACGTTGAATTTACTCTCGAAGTCCTTGAGCACCTGCTCGTCAAAATTGTCAGCCCAGCTGTAAATATGAAGCGTCTCCTTGGAAGATGAGCATCCTCCCAGGGATGCAACCGACACGAGGGCGAGTGCCCCAGCCAGTACGAGACCGGCGATACCCTTTCTTTTCACAGTAACATATCTCCTCTCTTTCTCCTTATAGCATGTAGTCCAATCAATAGTTCACTATCTAGCAGCTGCGTTAAATCGGCAGCATTTTATGCTTCTTCTGGCCCTTGCCGCGGTTGAGGAAAAACTGCGCCAGCAAAATCAGCACGACGCTCACCACAATCAGCAGCGTACAGAGTGCGTTAATTTCCGGCGAGATTCCCCGCTTCACCTGGCCGTAGATGTAAATCGGCAGCGTAGTCGAGCTTGGCCCGGCTACGAAGAAGCTGACCATAAAGTCGTCCAGCGACATCGTAAACGCGATCAGCGCCCCCGAGATGACGCCCGGGAAAATTTGCGGCCACGTTACATGGCGGAACGTCTGCCAAGGGGTGGCGCCAAGGTCGGCGGCCGCCTCCTCCAGCTGCTTGCCCATTCCCGCAAGGCGGGCCGTCACGACGACATAGACGTACGACATGCTGAACGTGATATGGGCGATGATGACCGTCGCTTTACCCAGCGGAACATGCATCTGGTTGAACAGCACCAGCAGCGACAGCCCCATGATGATGTCGGGAATAATGACGGGCAGGTACATGAGTCCGTTCATGCTGCCCTTCCATCGCCGGCCAAGCCCCCGCAGGGACAAGGCGCCCACCGTCCCGAGCAGCGTCGCTACGATCGTGGATACGATCCCGACGGTCAAGCTGTTCATGAGCGCTTCAAGCACATGGTCATCGGTCATCAGAGAGGCGTACCAGTCGAACGTAAATCCTTCCCAGTCCCCGCTGAGCCTCGTGTTATTAAATGAATAAATAATAATCAGCAGGATCGGCACATAAATAAAGATCATCATCAGCACGGAGTGAATCCCCAGCAGGGGATGACTTTTTCTCTTCATGCTCTCCCCTCCTTCGCACGGTCCGCCCGGGACTGCATCGCCCGGTTAAACAGCAGGATCAGAATGAGGGACGTGATGACGAAAATCACGGACAGCGCCGAGCCGAACGGCCAGTTGCGCGCCCCCAGATACTGCTGCTGGATAATGTTGCTGATCATCGTCGACTTGGCACCGCCGAGAATATCCGTGACAACGAACATCCCCGTCGTGGAGACATAGACCAGCACGCAGCCGGTCATGATCCCGGACTTGCTCTGCGGCAGTGTGATGTGCCGGAACGCTTTCCAGCGGGTAGCCCCCAGGTCGCTGGCCGCATCCAGCAGCCGCTTGTCCATCTGTTCCAGCGCGACGTAAATCGGCAGCACCATGAACGGAATGAAGTTGTAAACCATGCCAAGCAGCACCGCGCCTTTGGTATACAGCATTTGCAGCGGCTCCTGAATCCATCCAAAATGGATCAGCAGCGTATTCACTACGCCCTGCGTGCGCAGCAGCAGCACCCAGGCGTACGTCCGAATCAGGAAGTTGATCCAGAACGGAATCGTGATCAGCACCAGTCCCCAGGTCTGCACCCTGGGAGAGGCATTGGCGATAAAATAAGCGAGCGGGTAGCTGACCAACAAGCATACGACGGTCGTCACCACCGACAGCACTAACGTATCCCAATAGATGCCGAGATACAAAGAGTCGAAAAAGGTTTTATACCCGTTCAGCGAGAAATGAAAGACAACATTGCCCAGTGTGTCGCGGCTCATCAAGGACATGACCACGACGATCACCATCGGGACGAGCAGAAACAGCGCCAGCCACAGCAGAACCGGCGTAATCAGCAACTTAGATCGTCTCATGCCCCGATGACCACCTCATCCCGCGGATTCCAGTCCACCCCGATCCGCTGCCCAACCTTCCAAACGATCTCATCTTCGAAGTCCAGAGCGATCGTCACCATCATCGGTTCGCCATCGAGCTGCACGATAAGCTTATGGACGTTGCCAAGATACAGCACATCTTGAATGACTCCGGTCTTGCGGACCCCTTCGATTTCCCGTTTCGGACGCAGCTTCTCCGGCCGTACGGCAAACAGCTCCGAACCTGAACTGAAAATGTTGTTCTCCCCGACGAAGGTCGCGGCGAAAAGCGTCTTCGGCGCGGCATAGATGTCCTTCGGCGTGCCGATCTGCTCGACTTTGCCGCTGTTCATAATCACGATCCGGTCGGACAGCATCATTGCTTCCTCTTGGTCGTGCGTGACATAGACAAAGGTAATGCCCAGCGAGCGCTGCAGATGCTTCAGCTCAGACTGCAGGCTCTTGCGCAGCTGCAGGTCGAGCGCGCCCAGCGGCTCGTCGAGGAGGAGCACTTTGGGCTTGTTCGCGATCGCTCTCGCGATGGCCACCCGCTGCTGCTGTCCGCCGGACAGCTGATGCGGATAACGCGAAGTAAGCGCGGTTAGCTGAGTCATCTGGACGGCTTCAGCAACCCGTGCTTTTTGCTCTGCCTGAGGCAGCTTTTTCATTTTCAAACCGAAGGCGATATTGTCTCCGACGGTCATATGCGGGAACAGCGCGTAGTGCTGGAACACCAGGTTCAAATCCCGCTGGTTAGGCGGAAGCTTCGTGACGTTCTGCCCTTCCAGGATAATCTCGCCGTGAGTCGGCTGTTCGAATCCGGCAATCATGCGTAGTATGGTCGTCTTACCGCAGCCGCTAGGCCCGAGCAGAGTCAGGAATTCCCCTTCTTCAATGTTCAGTGACAGCGGATGCACGACAACTTGTCCTTCAAATTGCTTTTCAATCTGGACAAGTTCAATCATATGCATCAACCCCTTATCCATTACTAAGAAAAAAGCCATATCCATGGGTATGGCTTTTTCGGTAAATTATTTTTCTCCGTTACGATCAACGGAAGTTGTTTATAACTGTTGCTGCATGTACAAATTTTCGCATATTCACTATAACGTTTTTTGACCCGTGGTACAATACCTTTCTACGTTTTCCCGCTGGAAAAGGGGGGATCGGGACCCACATCTGCGCAAAAAGCCGCCGCTTCAAGAGACGTCTGTCCCCGAAGCGGCGGCTTGGCTCGGACCAAATCAGCCCGTTCTTATTTCATTTCGTACTGCACGCTCAGCTGCGTCGATACTTTTACTTCGCCAGGCTCAACCGAAGTAGCGTTGTCGGCGGTGCCGGCCGTATCCATTTTGGCCATGGAAGATTCGGCATAAATGATCGGGTTCTGCGCATCGCCCTGGCTCACGACCAGAACCACTCCCAGCTGACGCTTGGCGGCCTTGGCAATCGCGCCTGCCTTCAGGTCAGCGTTAGCCATCGCCTTCTCAATCACTTGTGCCTCATACTGGTCACGGTTCTCGACGGAAAACTGGACGCTCTCGATGTTGTTGGCGCCCGCACCGGAAGCGGCGTCAAGCAGCTGTCCAACCTTGGACAGGTCGCGGTACGATACCTGCAGCGTATGGTGGGCCGTATAGCCCGTCACTTTTTGTCCGTCCTTCTCGTTGTAGGTGTAGTTCGGCTGCACATAGAACGTGGTGCTCTTGATATCTTTGTCTTCGATTTTCCACGTCGTCTTCAGCAGCGCGGTGATCTTTTGGATTTTGTCTGCCGTTGCCTTTTGCGCGCTTTGTGCCGTTGCCGCCTGCGAGTCCACACCGATCGACAAGTATGCGATATCCGGCTTGACCGAAATCTCACCCTTGCCTACAACATTGATAACATTGCGCTGTACATCCTGGTCCGCATAGACGGTGGTCGAGCCACCCAGTCCGGTGACGCCCGTGCCTCCAGCCAAGAGCGCCCCTGCGATCAGCACGGAACCTACCGGTTTCAGCCATGTTTTCATTACCTTCAGCCTCCCTTTATATACTTCCAGTGTATCCATATAGCCGAAAGCGCAAGCACGGTCGCAGCCTGTAGGTCAAACCGCCTGCGCGGCCGCCCTCACCTTCCAACTGTATTTGTCTACTAGACGTAGGGGACTGTTAAATGTTGCACATGTTAGAAAAATAATCTTCTGCCTATGAAACGGTCAGCTGACGATCGATTTCAAGTGGCTCTGCGCTTCCTTAATGCCGGCCAGGCTCTGCTCATTGTTGCCGAGGAGGGACTGCAATGTAGCCGACAATTCCTGCAGCGTCGCCGACGTTTGCTCGTTCACCGACGCGAGATGCGAAGTGGACTCGTCAATGGAACCCGAGAACGTCTCCACTTCTTGAAGCAATCCGCGGTATCCGTCGGAAATTTGCAGCAGTCCGGCCACCGATTCTTTAATGGATTCAAAGGCTTCGTACGTCTCATGCGTCATCTCGCTGCTCTTCTGCATCCGCTCCGCAACCTGATCCATCCGCATCAGGGTGTCGCTCATCAGCTCGGAGAAGCTGTGAAGCTGGAGCGAAATTTTCTCCGCCGAGTCCGAGGCATTCTCCGCCAGTTTGCGGATTTCCCTGGCGACCACGGCAAAGCCTTGGCCATGCTCGCCTGCCCGTGCCGCCTCAATGCTGGCGTTCAGCGACAGCAGGTTGGTCTGGTTCGCAATCTCCTGAATGGTCTGGCTGAACTGCGTCGTTTCATGAACCTTTCCTGTCAAGCTCTGGATATCCTGCGACATGGCGCCGATTTCTTCCTTAAATTCGATAATCGCTTCGTTCAGCTGCTCCACTTTGTCCTTGCCGGATTCCGACAGCCGGTTCGCCGTACCTGTCTGGCTCAGCAGCGTTTCCGTCGAGCCCGACATCTGCTTGATCATCTCGTTCATCTGCTTAATGGACTCATTAATGGCATAGGTGGAATCCACCTGGGATGATGCCCCGCCCGATATCTCCTGAAAGGCGACGTTCATCTGCTGGAACGAGGCGGTGTTATCCTCGACCGCCTGCGTCAGGTCGTCGATGCTGCCTGTCACCGCAGCAACGCTGCCCAGCACGTGCTCCTTTTGTTCCTTCTGCTCGGCCAGCAGCCGCTCGGTCTGATCGCTTGCCACTTTCATATTGTTCATCAAGGACCGGGTCACCCGCAGCAGCAGGAACACCATGACACATACAAGCGCATACATAATGATGACCGTTAAAGGTCCGTCCTTCGAACTGGTTCCGAGCTGAACCTCATCAGCCTTTTGCAGGCACAGGTAGAGCATCAACCCCAAGCCGTACAGCATTGTGATCGAGGTTAATACGATACGCAAGGTGATCAGCGCCAACACGAGCAAATAGTATATGGAAAACAAGCTGCTCGGGCTGGTGGAATCCAACGCCTGAATGAGGATCGTCAGCGCCACCCCCGTAATGGCAATAACCGCCGCCTGATGAATCAGCTTACGCCGGACTTGGCTGTACACCATCACCAGCAGAACCACCAAATCAATCAAGAAGCTTAAGTTGTTGAGACTCGTCAGATTATCGAGGCTTCCCAGCTTGACCGTGGACACGGCCATCAGCGTCGAGATCAGAATCGCGATCAGCAGAATCCGGTTTCTGCCCATCGCGTCCCGCTCCGCGATCGTCAGCCTCCGTCGTTTCCCCGATCCTTCAGCATCATCTGTGTTGGTTGTGGTACTGTTCCATTTCCCCATACGTTGACCCCTCTTTATCAAAATAAATGCATCCGGGCTTCCCCGCTGCCGCCGCTTGCATGAACGGCTATAGCTATGATATCGGATGGCGGATTTATTTTTATAAGAGCCAAATCGTCCCAGATCCCGCCAGACAGCAAAAAACAGCCCGCCCTCCCCAAGGAGAAACGGACTGCTTTGTGCAGAAAATGGCCTCAGCGCCGCATCATTCGCAGCCGCAGGGCCCATTCTATAATTGTTTATTATTGGTTTTCAAGCTCTTCTTTGCCCACCAAGTTGACTAAAGCGGTTACAGCCTGTTCTGCGTCCGCACCTTCAGCACTGATGTTTACTTCCGTACCCGAGCTAATGGCAAGGCTCATAATTCCCATGATACTCTTGGCATTCACCTTTTTATCATCTTTTTCCACGAAAATTTCAGACGAGTACTTATTCGCTTCTTGGACGAACAATGCTGCCGGTCTGGCATGGAGACCCGTTTTCAAACGGACAACTACCGGGTGCTTTGTCATGGAAACTTACCCCCTATTAGATCAATCTGTATAGCTCACACACAACACATTTTATAACATTATACCATTATACCATGAAGGAAACTAGAAGAAAAAAGGCTCAGCCGCCACGAATCTTCTCGGCCATTTCGTCGATCTTGCGCAGCCGGTGGTTCACACCGGATTTGCTGACGGTGCCCTTCAGCAGTTCACCGACTTCCTTCAGGTTCATATCGGGATGGGCCAATCTCACTTCGGCCACTTCCCGAAGTTTGTCCGGCAGATTATCAAGGCCCACTTCCTTCTGGAGCAGCTTGATGTTATCGATTTGCCGGACGGCGGCCCCGATTGTCTTGTTCAAATTCGCGGTTTCACAGTTCACGATCCGGTTGACCGAATTCCGCATATCCCGCATGATCCGCACGTCCTCGAACTTGAACAAGGCCTGATGGGCCCCAATCAGGCTTAAAAATTCAATGATTTTCTCGCCTTCCTTAATATACAGTATGAACCCCTTCTTGCGCTCTATACAACGGGCGTTCAGATGAAATTCATTGGCGAGGTCTACAAGGGCCTGGCAGTGCTCCTCGTACATCGAGGCAATTTCAAGATGGTATGACGACCCTTCCGGATTGTTCACGGAGCCTCCTGCCATAAAGGCACCGCGCAAATACGCCCCTTTGCAGCATGGTTTGCGGACCAAATCCGGATGGATATGCGAGGTGAACAGGAAGCCTTCGGAGACAATCTTCAGCTCCTTCAGTATTTCCTGAACCTGTGCAGGAATACGTACGATGTACACATTATTTTTCTTCAAACGCATTTTTTTACGCACAAGAAGCTCGGTATGCGCCTGGAAATGCTTTTTGATCAATGTGTAAATGCGTCTTGCGATGGCCGCATTCTCTGTCGATATATCCAGAATCACCTTTTTATTGGAAAGCTGGACGGCCCCGTTCATCCGGATCAGTGCCGACAATTCAGCCTTTTCGCAGCAGGGCTCTGCTTCGATCATGGTCAGTTCTTTTTTAGTCAGCGCCGCAAACGACACGGGACTCACCTCTTTCGTTTAATCCAATTTTGAACCAGCTGGTAGATATGTCGGCTCAGCTTGTCGGCGTCATGGCGCAGATAGGTCCGGAACAGGACCAGCGTATCGGCGATGACCTTATAGCCAAGACTGGTGACCTCGTCGTAATCGAGCTCCACCGGCTTCGCGCCCTTCTCGGCATATTTGTCCTGCACCTGGGGCGGAATTTCACCGCTGTTCACGATGACATAATCGAACAGATGCTTGCCGACGTGGTCATATACCGCCTGAAGATGGTCGCTTACGGTGTAGCCGTCCGTCTCCCCGGGCTGCGTCATGACGTTGCATACAAAAATCTTGATAGCGTCCGACGACATGACCGCTTCAGCTAACTTCGGAACGAGCAGATTCGGCAGAATGCTCGTATATAGACTTCCCGGGCCGATCAGGATGGCATCCGCCTCCCGGATGGCCTCGGTCGCTTCCGGAAGCGGCTCGACATGGGCAGGCTCCAGAAACACCCGCTTGATCCGACCGCCGGCTTCCGGAATTTTCGACTCACCGGTCACAATGGTGCCGTCCTCCATCTCCGCGTTCAGGATTACAGCTTCGCCCGCCGCCGGAAGCACCCGCCCCCGCACGGCAAAAACGCGGCTGAGCTCGCGCACAGCCGTTACAAAATCGCCGCTGATGTCGGTCATGGCCGCCAAAATCAGGTTCCCCAGGCTGTGTCCGGCCAGGCCCGAGCCGCTGGAGAACCGGTATCTCAGCATTTCCGACAGCAGCGGCTCCACGTCGGCCAGTGCCGTCAGGACGTTCCGGATGTCCCCGGGAGGGGGCATCTGCAGCTCGCTGCGAAGGATGCCCGAACTCCCTCCATCATCTGCTACGGTGACGACAGCCGTGATGTCTAGCGGCATTTCCTTCAGTCCCCGGAGCATGACCGACAGTCCGGTGCCCCCGCCCATCACGACGATCCGCGGACGGTCACTTCTTTGTTCTGCCACTGTCATCACTTCCACTCTCTTTAATGCCGATCACGTTCGGAATCCCGATGGCTGACGGAGACCGTCTCGGTCTCGCTGGCTCCCAGCATTTTGCCCAGGTACTCGGCGATCGCCACCGAGCGGTGCTTCCCGCCGGTACAGCCGATGCCGATGATCACCTGGCTCTTGCCTTCCTTACGGTATTGGGGAATCAAGAAATGCAGCATATCCAGCAGCTTCGTCAGAAAAGCCTGGGTTTCAGGCCACTTCATGACATAGTCATACACATCGCTGTCCTGACCGGTGTGTGGACGCAGGCTATCCACATAGTGGGGATTCGGAAGAAAGCGGACGTCAAAGATCAGATCGGCGTCGATCGGAATACCGTACTTAAATCCGAATGAGGTTACGTTGACCGAAAGGGTATTGCTTTCCAAGTGGGAAAATCTCGAGATAATTTTGTCCTTCAATTGTCCCGGCTTCATATTGCTCGTGTCGAGCACCACTGTGGCCGAGCTCTTGAGCTCCTCCAGCATTTTGCGCTCCAGCCGAATGCCGTCCAGCGGCATGCCCTCCGGCGCAAGCGGATGCCGCCGGCGGGTCTCCTTGTAACGCTGCACGAGGACCGAATCGGTCGCCTCCAGGAACAGAATTTCGCAATGAATCGTGAAATGGTCCTTAATATAATTCAATGATTCGGATAAGGCCGTAAAGAACTCCCGGCCGCGCAGGTCAATGACCAGCGCCACCTTGGCGATTTTCCCCTTCGATTGTTCAATCAGTTCCGCAAATTTGGGAATGAGCACCGGCGGTAAATTATCCACACAGAAAAATCCCAAATCCTCCAAGCTTCGTACGGCCAAGGATTTACCCGCCCCCGACATGCCTGTAATAATAATCAGGGTGGCCATGGCCGACGCAGTATTATTCTCCTCCAGCATCAGCTTTCCCCTCCCTTATGGAATATGGGCCCGTTAATACTTGGTATACCCAGGTCACCCCTCATTTTAACCCATGGGCGACCTCGCAGGATCTCCTTACGAACGGAGCAGCAAACCGGCCGCACCGACGATACCCGCATCGTTGCCGAGCTCGGCAGGAAGGATCGATACCCCGCGCTGCAGCGGTTCCGGCGTCAGCTTCGCATAAACTTCCTGAACTTCGTTAAACAGGATGTCTCCAGCCTTGGATACGCCGCCGCCGATAATGAATACTTCCGGATTCAGAATCGCCGCAACCGCAGCCATGGACTTGCCCAGGTAGAAGGCGGCGCGGTTCACGATCCGCAGCGCCACTTCGTCGCCGGCTTTGGCTGCATCAAAGACTTCCTTCGCCGCGATGTTCTCAACCATCGACAGGGAAGTGCGGTCCCCGCGCTCAACGGCGTCTTTGGCCATACGGATAATGCCCGTTGCGGAAGAGACGGTCTCGAGGCAGCCCATTTTGCCGCATCCGCATTGAATGGCTTCCAGATCCGGCACGACGGAGATATGTCCCAGCTCACCGGCAAGTCCGGAGAAGCCTTGATAGATTCGGCCGTTAATGATGATACCGCCGCCAACGCCAGTTCCGAGCGTATAGCACACGCAGTTGTCGATGCCGCGTCCGGCGCCGCTCCAAGCCTCGCCCAGGGCCGCCACGTTCGCGTCATTATCTATTTTGATCGGCTTGCCAATCTTCTGCTCCAGAATGGAACGAATCGGTACATCCCGGAAACCTACGTTCGGCGCGAGGATGATGATCCCTTCACGGACGTTTGTAAATCCGGCAACCCCAGCCCCAACGCCCGCCAGCTGATCCCAGCTGTAAGGGGACTGCTCCACGATATGGCGCACATATTTCTCAATATTGTTGATAACCGTATCGACGCCTTTATCTGTTTCCGTGGGACCTTCATACGTTTGAATCAGCTGTCCCGCTTGATTGCAGATGCCCACTTTAATGGTCGTTCCGCCCAAGTCGACACCGACGTAGATTTGCTCAGACATGTTACAAGCCACCTTTTTTCCTCAATAATAGTTTGCTCCTACTGTACCAACTATAATTGAAGCCCTCTCTCCGGTCAAGAGAAGCGGGCCTTACCCGAAAGTGGGTCCAGCGCTTCTGTCAGAAGGCTTGACGGACCTACCCCCTATATGAAAATCCTGTAAGAAAAACGTCTATCGACGTACCTTCGAAGAAGACAGACCTCGTCTAAAGGAAGTTTTTCTTGCGAGACAGGTAGCAGAAGCCCCGTAACTTATACTTCCTGATCTCTTCAAAAAACATGACAATTGTCACCTCCATTCCATGACAGAGTCCACTAACGAAGGGATGCCTCCGCGTCTATGATAACGGTAGATCAATCAAATGCGGATTCACCCGATCAATAGGAGGAAATGACACAATGGAACATATTGCCGAACTGCAGCATGTCACGAAACGTTTTGGAAGCAAAGCCGCGGTCGATGACGTTTCATTCACGATTGATAAAGGATCCATCGTGGCCGTCCTAGGGCCCAACGGCGCCGGGAAAACGACGACGATCTCGATGATGCTGGGGCTTCTCGAGCCGACGAGCGGCTCTGTCCGGCTGTTCGGGCAAAACCCGAAGCAGCCGCAGGTCAAGCAGCGCATCGGGGCGATGCTCCAGGATGTCAGCGTGATCGACGGCCTGAAGGTGCGCGAGGTGCTGGCCTTGATCCGCAGCTATTACCCCCGGCCGATGAGGCTGGAGGAGCTGGCTGCCCTGGCCGGGTTCACCGAGGAAGACCTGGGCAAACGGGCGGAGAAGCTGTCCGGCGGCCAGAAACGGAGGCTCGGGTTCGCGCTGGCGCTGGCAGGGAATCCCGATCTGCTGTTCTTCGACGAGCCGACCGTCGGCCTGGATACACCGGCGCGCCGCTCCTTTTGGGAACAGGTCCGAGCGCTCTCGGACCGGGGCAAGACCATCCTCTTCTCCACGCACTACCTGCAGGAGGCCGAGGACGCCGCGGACCGCGTGATCCTGTTCAATCGCGGCAAAATTGCCGCCGACGGCACGCCACAGGCGATCACGGCCCAGCTGACGAGCCGCTCCGTGACCTTTACGACCGATACAAGGTCGCTCGAGGGCCACGCTCTGATGAGTGCCGATACCGAACGGCACATCCGCGAGCGCCTGATCCCGGTTCCCGGCGTCCACGGCTGCACCTGCCAGGAAGGACGCTGGACTGTCACGGCGGACAATACCGATGCGGTGCTGGCCGCGATTTTCCGATACCATCTTCCGGTCCACGATATCCGGACCCAGCAGGGCCGGCTCGACGACGCTTTTGAAATCATGATTCATAATGACGACACACAGGGAGCTGTTTCCTAATGCAGATGTTATTCATGCAGTGCCGGGCCGAAATGCTGCGGATTATCCGCAATCCGTACTACGTCTTTTGGTCCTTGCTGATGCCGATCGTGTTCTATTTCATTTTTACCCGTCTCGTCAATTCCGGTATTGAAGGGGCCTCCGAATGGCAGGCGCGTTACCTGATGTCGATGACTTCTTTCAGCGTGATGGGTTCAGCGATCATGACGCTGGGCATCCGCATGGTCCAGGAGCGCACGCACGGTTGGTCGGTCTTTATGCGGATTACCCCGCTGCCCTTCAGCATTTATTTCTTTGGAAAAATGTTTGGCCAGATGGTTATGCACATGTTCTCCATTATTGTTATTTTTGCTGCAGGCTTTCTTATGAACGGCGTCCATTTGTCGGCTGGCCAGTGGGTTGGCAGCGGACTGTGGATATGGCTCGCCTCCATCCCTTTTCTGGCCCTCGGTACCCTGGTCGGGACGATGAAAAGGGTCGATACTGCCAGCGGTGTCAGCAACATGGTGTATATGATTTTGGCGATCGTGGGCGGCATGTGGTTTCCGATCGACAGCTTCCCGGCCATCCTGCAGAGCATCGGCAAGTGGCTGCCTTCCTATAACTTTGGAAGCGGGGCCTGGGATATTGCCGCGGGTCATTCCCCCAGCTGGCAGCCGGTATTGATTTTGCTGGGATATCTCATCTTGTTTATGGTATTATCCACCTATATACGAAAGAAACAGGAAGCGGTGTAATGCCATTGGCACGTCGAAAAACAGAGATTTTCCCAAGAGCGCTCGGGTTTTCCCCCTATGTATGGCTCGTGTATATGGTCATTCCGTTGTTTAATATGGCCTATGAGCGCGGCATCAAAATGGTGCTCGGCTATGCCATGATCGCGATCTTTATCGTGTCGTATCGTCAGCTCTTTTTCTCCGAAAGGTTAACGGCCTTCTGGCTTGCCGTTCAGATGATTATCATTGTGACGCTGTCTTTGCTATACCTCCCTTTTTATTCGTTTATGGGCTTTTTTACCGCCAACTTTATCGGCAATTATCAGGATGACCGGAAATTCAGGATCGCCTTGGCTGCCTTTGCGGCATCCATCTTGCTTCCGATCCTTGGAAACGTTCGTCATCTGACTGTATCGGACTACTTAACGCTCGTTCCCTTTATTATGATTATGTTGATGACCCCCTTCGGCATGCGTTCCATGAATTATCGAAAGCAGCTGGAGCTGCAGCTGAACGAGGCCAAGGAGCAAATCGAAATTTTGGTCAAAAAGGAGGAGCGGCTGCGCATAGCCCGTGACCTTCATGATACGCTGGGACATACGCTATCCTTGCTCACGTTAAAAAGCCAGCTGGTCCAGCGGCTGACGGAGAAGGATCCGGAGAAGGCGCGGCTGGAAGCGCGTGAGATGGAAGAGACCTCCCGGGCGGCTTTAAGACAGGTACGTGAGCTGGTTTCCGATATGAGGACCTTAACGGTGGCGGAAGAGATCGAAGAAGTGCGCTCGATTTTGCACAGCGCTGACATCACCTTGGAATCCGAGGGGGATACGCGCCTGAACGGGATTCCCGATCTGACGCAAAACATCCTCAGCATGTGCCTGAAGGAAGCAGCGACCAACATCATCAAGCACAGCCGGGCCACGGCATGCGGTATTACCATTCGGCAGGGAATTTCCGACGTCCGGATGATCATTCGGGACAACGGCGTCGGTCTGGAGGAAAGCGGGCTGTCTACGAGTCAGGGCAATGGGCTGAAAGGCATGTCCGAGCGGCTGGCGCTGATCGACGGAACGCTGGAGCTGTCCACTTCCGGCGGGACCAAGCTCATCATTACCGTACCGATTATTATTAAAGGGAAGGAGAGTGTTACGGCATGATCCGTATTCTGATCGCTGAAGACCAGCGTCTGCTGCGAGGCGCTCTCGCTTCGCTGCTCGATATGGAGGAGGATATGGAAGTGGTGGGCCAAGCTGGCGACGGCCAGGAGGCCTTGGACCAGATCTTGTCATTACAGCCGGACGTCTGTCTGCTGGACATTGAAATGCCCGTCATTACCGGGCTTGAGGTCGCCGAAAGGCTCAAGGCGCAGATGGCGGCTTGTAAAATCATCATATTAACGACGTTTGCCCGGCCGGGGTATTTTGAACGGGCCGTCAAAGCAGGCGCCTGCGGATATTTGCTGAAGGATGAGCCGAGCGAGAAGCTGGCCGAAGCCATCCGGCGGGTCATGGCCGGCCACCGCGAGGTCTCACCCGAGCTCGTCTTTGGCTCGTTCCGCCAGGAAAACCCGCTCACCGCGCGGGAGCGCGACATTTTACGGCTGATTGCGGAAGGCAGGACAGCGAACGAAATTGCGGCGACCCTGCACCTGTCGCACGGCACCGTTCGGAACTACATTTCCGAAACGCTGAACAAATTGTCGGCCAAGAACCGAATCGAAGCGATCGGTATCGCCGAACAGAAGGGTTGGCTCTAAGAGGGACTGAAAAGCCTCATTATTGACAATATGAACGGGGACCGGCTCATGCAGCCGGTCTTTTTTGCCGTCGGTGTACGCTTGAGTTCTCCTCTTTTCATTACCGAGTGATTTGCACCCGCGTCGCCTTCTTCCAGCTTCAAGCCGGATAATAGATGACCATGCTTAATCTCGTCAGCGAGCCGCCGGAATTATGGTACGTATGCGGCCGGTCGGCCTTGAACCGGATCGAGTCGCCGTTCCCAATGGTATGCTCGCTGTTGTTCACGCGGATGGTCAATTCCCCCTCGTACACCGTAATGTACTCCTCCGTTCCCTCACCATGCGATTCCGAAGCGAGAAATCCTCCTTTATCGATCTCGACCGCATACATCTCGAAACGCCGCTCTTCATCAAACGGGAAATAAGGATAGACCCGGTATTTGCCGTTGTCTTCAGATAGCTGCTGGACCTCGCTTTTCTGAATTACTTTGGTGTCAGGCTGGGGCTGGTTAATCAGCGACGTGAACGAAATTTTGAGACCGTTGGCGATTTTCCAAATGGTTGTGATTGTCGGGCTCGATTCGCCTCTTTCGATTTGGCCGATCATCGTCTTGCTGACCCCGGTGAGCTCGGCTACTTTTTCCAGACTGAGCTTTTTATTGTCACGGATGCTCTTCAAATTCCGCGCGATGATCAGATTGATTTCTTCCATGGGCACACCTCTTCCAATCGATTATGTACAATATAACGATCACAATGTACAATATGAAGTATAAATGCGTTATAGCGTAATTTTCGGACATTATAACATACAAACGGAGGAGACCCAAGATGCCTGTATTTTCTTTTCTGGTCTATATTGTAGTGAGCACCTTTACCCCAGGCCCCAACAACTTTATGGCGATGCTGTTTGCTCACCGGTACGGTTTTCGACGAACGATCGGATTTTGTCTGGGCGTTGGCGCCGGCTTTTTTGTCGTTGCACTGCTGTGCAGTTACTGCAATCTGCTGCTCAAGAATCTCATTCCCGGCATCCGGTGGTGGATGACGATTCTTGGAGCGGCCTACATGCTGTATCTCGCCGTTAAAATCATGTTCCACCGCAAGAAGGCAGCGAGCAGCAGGGAGGACAAAAACAACCGCTTTCTGACGGCGGTGCTGCTGCAGTTTATCAATCCCAAAGGCATTTTGTACGCCATAACGTCCGTATCCACCTTTATTCTCCCGTACCATTCTTCCCATCTGGCCTTGATCGGCTTCTCTTTGTTTCTGGCACTCTTGAGCGTGATAAGCACCTTCTGTTGGAGCATGTTCGGCTCCATATTTCAGCGATGGCTGTCAGCATACCAGACCCCGTTTAACGTCGCGATGGGCCTGCTTCTCGCCTACAGCGCGGTTTCCATCCTGGTCGAATAAATGTGGAGCCCGGCGAGCGCCTGCCTGCAAATCATTCACAGAAATTTGCACGCATACAGGAGGAAACCTCTCCTCGGCAGGATCAGGTAGCGGCTCGTTCCCCCATTGTTATGTAAAAAGGAGCCGTCCCCGGCTCCTTTTCTATGTTCGTATTGATCCGCTTTACAGCGTTTCGCTCCAGTCATGCACCATGCTGCCTTCCAGGAACTTCTCGCAGTCCATGGCGGCCATGCATCCGGTACCGGCAGCTGAAATCGCTTGGCGGTAACGCACGTCCTGCACATCGCCGCAGGCGAATACACCTGGAATGTTCGTTTCGGTCGTTCCCGGCTTCACCTGAATGTAGCCGATTTCGTCGGTCGTAATCTGGCCGTCGAGGAACTTGGTGTTCGGCGTATGGCCGATCGCCACGAAGACGCCGTCTGCTTCGATCAGCTCTTCTTTGTTCGTTTCATTGTTGAGGACCTTCAGTCCCTTCACGCCGTGCTCACCGGCCACGATTTCAAGCGGCGTACGGTTAAGCGACCAGATGATCTTTTCGTTCTCGCGGGCGCGGTCCTGCATTATTTTGGACGCTCTCAACTCTTCTCTCCGGTGAACCAGCGTGACGCTGGAGCCGAAACGGGTCAAGAAGCTGGCTTCCTCCATGGCAGAGTCCCCGCCGCCGATCACGACGATCTTTTTACCGCGGAAGAAAAATCCGTCGCAGGTCGCACATGTGCTGACTCCGCGTCCGACGTTTTCCTGCTCGCCCGGAATGCCCAGGTATTTGGCCGAGGCGCCTGTGGAAATAATTACGGATTCCGCCTCAATCTCTCCCATGCCTTCCACGGATAGCTTGAACGGGCGCTTGGAGAAATCGACTTTGTTGACCCAGCCGGTTTTAAACTCGGCGCCGAAACGTTCCGCCTGCTTGCGCATGTTGTCCATGAGCTCAGGGCCCATAATGCCCTCCGGGAACCCCGGAAAGTTCTCTACCTCAGTCGTGGTGGTCAGCTGTCCGCCGGGCTGCATGCCTTCGATAACCAGCGGCTTCATGTTGGCGCGTGCCAGATAAATCGCGGCCGTCAGGCCGGCAGGTCCTGTTCCGATAACGATGGATTTGTACATGAGAATTGCCTCCTTTTCGAACGGAAATGAATGGGTCTATTTAGATATTCTCCGTAAATGGCCGGAAAATATCATCGCTTTCTTCATCCAGTGAACATACGCTGTCGATCCGCTTGACGTTGCGGCTCACCGTGGAGACCGAAACGCCATAGCGCTGGGCCACCTCCTGGTAAGTCAGGGCGCGTCCGTGCTTCTTGGCCGTCAAGTATTCCAGAGCCGCCGACCAGCCCTCCGCCTGCCTGATGAGAGGTGTCTCAGGATACAGCTTATTGATAAACTGGTGCCATAATTGCTGCACATGGTTTTTCTGTGCGCGGTCGGCCACCGTCTCCATGCTTTTCAGGGCCTTGTCGACGACGGACTGCAGCGTCACGTTCCACTTGGGCAGACCCGCAGCCACTTCACGGTATGCCGCTGCCCCGACGGCCGTGCCAGGAAGTTCGGAGCTCTCAACCCCGAGATCCCGCAGCACCCGACGCGCTTCAGCTTTGAGCTCGCTCAGCACGTCCGGGTCTTCAAGGAAGGTCATCAGCGTCTCCTTGACTTCGTCATCGGCAATCCAGGCCAAGGCCCGGATGACCTGCAGCTTGGTACCGGAATCTCCATACCGGAGCGCCCAGGAGAAGGAAGACCGAATCAGCGGGTTGTTCTTGATCTCCTCGGACATGCCCTCCCCGTCCTTCTCCCACCGCTTCAGCTGCTCTTCAAAGGGCAGATGATATTGATAGCTGAGCTTGACGCTTCCGCCAAAGCCCTCCTTCAGCTGGTCCAAATAAAACCGGGGAATTTCCGATTCCGGGTCCAGCTTCATGGCCGTGCTCCAGTAACGAGCCGCCTCCTTGCCTCTGCCGCTATTATAAGCGGCGACCGCTGTGTAATGGTAGAGGCTCGGATCATCGTTGAGCTCGTCATCCTTCAACAGCCGGCGGAAATGACCGTAGGCCGCTTCATGCCGGCCCAGAATCCCCATCGTCGTCGCAAGCTTGAATACATGCTCCTGATGAAAAGGAACCGTAACCTCCAGCATCTTCATCATGCCATCTAAAGCTTCAGTATCCCCTTCATGCTGGTAAAAAACCGCCAGGTTGCACAGTCCATGCAAATTTCCCGGCTCCAGGGACAGTACTTCGCCGATGGTCTCCTTGGCTTTGCGGAACAAGCCCATGTAATAATAAGCAAGGGACAAGTTGTTGCGCGCCGCAAGAAAGTCGGGGTCTTCCTTCACGATGCCTTCCAGCAGCTCGGCCGCCTGGGCAAACTTCCCTTCTTCCATCAGGGACCGCGCGCGCTCGTGCTCCACGATGCCTCCGCGGCTCTTGATCCGGCTCAGTTTGGTCGGCCGCTTCAGCTCATACTGAAGCAGCTCCATCATTTCTTCAGCTTCGTCCAAAAATTGCCCGGCCGGGTCCTCCTCCAAATACGTGACCAGTGCGCGTTCCGCTTCCTCAAAGTTCTCCATGTTGGCGTAATTGTTGGCCATATAGAAGTAACACTCTGTCATGGTCGCATCCACATGCTCCAAAATGTGCGCAAGAACGGCGTTCGATCCTTCATAATCGCCCATCTCTGATAATATACCCGCCATATTGCAATGATTCACCGGATTTTCCGGCTCATATTCAACAGCTTTGCGAAAATATTTTAATGCCTTATCGTATCGGTGCCGGTCCAGAGACCGAACCGCTCGTTCAAAAAAGAAATTGGCATCCATTTGAATGGGTATTACTTTTTGGTGTAGGTCCTCCGCCCGCAGATGATAATCGTTCATTCCTAAGCAAGGCACCTCCTTGATTGCTGGATAGAACGAACCGAAGCCACCGCTTCGCCCCTCTGGAATCAGAGAGTACATACGCCGAACTTTAAGTTCAATCTATCCAGAACAGTATACCATAAGATGCAAGGGGCATCTAAGCCATAATCTACTATAAGAAAAGTGTACGTCGACGTAAATTCATTGAAGACAGACCGCGTTTATGGGTAACTTTTCTTGCGATATAAGGAAGTCCGTGTCCTCGAAGCTTATACTTTCTTATATCTAAAGAGAAATCTACAATCGAAATTTATTCAAGGGGGCCAGACCGCATCCATCCCCCGCGTAAGCGCAAAAAGACCCCGGGGCAGCTATACCCCGGCGTCCTTGAACAAAGTGGCGATCGACCCGCCCTCGATAATAATCCGTGTGGCCCGCGCCAGCATTGGCGCAATCGTCAAGATGTGCAGCTTCTCCGGCCGTGCTTCCGGGATGGCGATCGAATCCGTCACCACGATCTCCCGGATATGGGGATGATCGAGCCGCTGCAGCGCGTCGCCCGAGAACAAGCCGTGCGTGGCGCATACAATCGCCTCGGACGCCCCGCGCTCCTTCAGGCCTTCGACCACATTGACGATCGTCGATCCCGTATCGATCAGGTCCTCGATGATAATCGGCGTCCGTCCCTTCACATCGCCGATGACATGCGTAATGACGGACTCGTTATGCGCAGGTCTCTTCTTGATCATGATCGCAAACGGAGAATCGAGGTGATTCGCCAGCTTCTCCGCGGTGGACGCCCTTCCGGCGTCCGGCGACACGATGACCGGCCGGTCGATTTGAAGCGATTTCAAATGACCGCTGATGAGGTCCAGCGCCGTGAGATGGTCGACGGGAATATTAAAAAAGCCCTGAATAGCAGGTGCATGCAAATCAACAGTAATGACCCGGTTCGCCCCGGCCGTTGTCAGCACGTCCGCCACCATTTTGGCCGTAATCGGTTCACGCGGTGCGGACTTGCGTTCCTGGCGAGCATATCCGTAGTAAGGAACGATAATGTTCACCGTACGGGCCGAAGCACGCTTGGCCGCATCAATCATGACCAGCAGCTCGACGAACAGTTCATTAATGGGATGAGACAGGGACTGCACGAGGAAGACGTCGCAGTTGCGGATGCTTTCCTCATAGTTCACATAGATTTCCCCGCTTTTGAAACGGGAAAGCTTAACGCTGCCCAGCTCCGCACCCAGCATATCGCAAATTTTTTCAGTTAGAACAGGATTCGATGATCCGGAAAAAATACGCAGCTTATGTTGCATACGACCCTCCTGATAACCCGTCTTCTATACTTAGATTATACATCGGTTCGCTCCCGGAATGAAATCGCGCCGATGAGTCCGGCGGAAAAAATGTTTCCACCCCTGTCATCGGCGCCACTTCAGACGGCCCTTGCCTGCAGCAGACCGTACACTTACAAGGCTGCTTATAGCTCCAGCGGAATCCGACTGCGCTCCCGCCCTTCGAAAACAACGAGTTCGCGGAAGCCAACCTCCCAAAGCATGTTTCGGGCGGCTTCCAGATTTTCGCCCAACTTGAGCGGGTCATGAGCGTCTGAGCCTACCGTGAGCGGAATCCCCAACCGGTAGGCCTCCTCCAGCATGCGCCGGGACGGGAACATTTCTGCGCAGGGCTTGGACAATCCCGACGCATTTAGCTCCATCGCCACCCCGCTGGCCGCGACAGCGGCAAGGGCGGCGTTTTCCAGCGCTTCTACTTCGCTCGCAGCCTCGGGGCCTGGCTGGTACCCGAACCGCTTGATCACGTCCAGATGGCCCATAATGTCGTAAAAGCCGGTGGCAGCCGCCTTTTTCACCGCATCATAATACGTTTCGTATACCTTCAGGACATCCTTGCCTTCCCAGCCTTGCACCTGACGGTGATCCGTAATGTCCCATTCGCCCAAAAAGTGCACCGAACCAATAATATAATCCCAAGGGTATGCGTTCACGATCTTCTCAATTTCCGCCTCATAGCCCTCGATATAGTCGCCCTCCAGGCCGACCCGAATGTCGATTTGGCCGCGGTAGCGCTCCTTCAAAGACAGGCACTCCTCCACATATCGCGGAAGCTCCTCCATCGGCATCGCCATCTCCGGGTAATACGAAGCCGGGTCCACATGAAGCAGCGGCATATGGTCGGACAAACCGATCTGTCCCAGCCCGATGTCAACCGCGCGGCGCACATATTCCTCGAGCTCGCCTACGGCGTGGCCGCACCGGACATGATGGGTATGATAATCGATGTACATAGCGTTTTCCCCCTAATCCCGGCGGGGACGCTCGTGGCGGCGGTCCAGCTCGGCCATGATATCATCCAGGGGCAGCTTGCGTTCCTGCAGCAGCACCAGAAGGTGATAGATCAGGTCGCTGACCTCAAGGCGCAGCTCGTCGTTGTCCTTGTTTTTGGCTGCGATGATCGTCTCTGCGGTTTCCTCGCCGACCTTTTTCAGAATTTTATCGACGCCTTTATCAAAAAGATAGGTCGTATACGCGCCTTCCGGACGCTCCTTCTCGCGTTCCGCGATCACCTGCTCGAGCTCCTCCAGCACCGCAAAGCGGTGTCTTCCTTCGCCCGCCGCACCGACGCCATCGGCGGATTGCTCCTGTCCCGGAACGGCAATGCCGCGGTAAAAGCAGGTTTCCTCGCCGGTATGGCATGCCGGACCCTTCGGATGGACCAGGAACAGCAGCGTGTCACCATCGCAGTCATAGCTGGCAGACACAATGCGCTGAGTGTTGCCCGACGTCGCTCCCTTGTTCCACAGCTCCTGCCGCGAGCGGCTCCAGAACCAGGTCTCCCCGGTTTCGATCGACCGCTTGAGCGATTCTTCGTTCATATAAGCCATCATCAGCACTTTACGCGTCGTGGCGTCCTGAATAATGGTGGGTACGAGGCCGGCCTCGTCATAACGGATTTGCCCCTGCACCTGCTCCAGGGAGAATTGCTGTATGTTGCTGCTCATCGGATTTCAACCCCTTTTTGCTTTAAGTCCTGCTTTAATTCCGGTATCGATATTTCCTTGTAGTGAAAAATGGTAGCTGCCAAGCCCGCATCCGCCTTCCCCTGCGTGAAGACTTCGGCAAAATGCTCCTTCGTCCCCGCTCCGCCTGAAGCGATCACCGGAATCCGGACAGCGTCCGCGACCGCTGCGGTGAGAGGAAGGTCAAAGCCGTCCTTCGTGCCGTCAGCGTCCATGCTCGTCAGCAAAATCTCTCCCGCTCCGAGGGCTTCCGCTTCCTTCACCCAGTTCAGCGCCCGGATGCCACTGGCTTTGCGTCCGCCGTGCGTGTAGACCTCCCACTCGCCCCAAGCTTCGTTATACTTGGCGTCTACAGCCACGACGATACACTGTGAGCCGAACCGGCGTGCGCCTTCCGATACGAGCTGGGGATTCAGGACGGCCGCCGTGTTGATGCCGATTTTGTCCGCGCCTGCGCGCAGAATCCGCTTCATGTCATCGACATGGGAAATGCCGCCGCCTACCGTGAACGGTATCGCGATTTCCCCTGCGGTTTGCCGCACGACCTCCACCATGGTGGCGCGTCCTTCCACCGACGCCGAAATGTCCAGAAATACCAGCTCATCCGCGCCTTCCTTGTCGTACAGCGCCGCGAGTTCCACCGGATCGCCCGCGTCCCGCAAATTTTCAAAATTAACACCCTTCACCACACGGCCGTCCTTAACGTCCAGGCAGGGAATGATTCGTTTTGCCAGCATGGGCCTCGCTCCCTCTCTTTTCGTGCTCACATGGTAGTCTGACTACCGTTTATCCCTTTATATCTGCAAAAGAGAGCTTCCGCTCTCTCTATCCTCACGCTTATGCTTGTTCAGCGATTCGCCGCAGCGCATTCGTAAGCTGAATGCTGCCCGTGTACAACGCCTTTCCGACGATAGCTCCGCCCACGCCGTCGCCGCGGTGTCCGCTGAGGTTCAGCAGGTCCTCGGTGACCGTCACGCCTCCCGAAGCGATCACGGTGCGTCCGCTGGCTTTGGCCAGTGACACGATGGCCTCGATGTTCGGCCCCTGCATCATGCCGTCGCGGGAGATATCGGTGAAGATGAACGTTTCCGCTCCTTTGGCCGCCAGCTCTTTAGCCAGTTCCTCTGCCTTAACCTCCGATGTCTCCAGCCAGCCGCGTGTCGCCACATAACCGTTCCGCGCATCGATTCCGATCGCCACGCGGTCTCCATAAGTGCCGAGCACCGCCTCAGTAAAGGCCCGGTCCTCGATCGCCGCCGTGCCGATAATGACCCGACTCACGCCAAGGCCCAGCAGGCGCTTCACGTCATCCAGGGTGCGCAGTCCGCCCCCGACT
Organism: Paenibacillus sp. OAE614; assembly: GCF_040546645.1. Taxonomy (NCBI): domain Bacteria; kingdom Bacillati; phylum Bacillota; class Bacilli; order Caryophanales; family Paenibacillaceae; genus Paenibacillus; species Paenibacillus sp. OAE614. The sequence continues at coordinate 6,740,972 of NZ_JBEPOD010000001.1, forward strand.
TGAACGGGGACTTGAACGCCTTTGGCAATGGCTCCAATGACCTCGTCGTTCACCGGGCGTCCTGCCTTGGCGCCGTCCAGATCCACCAAATGAATATAGGCACCGCCCTGTGCTTCCCAAGCCTTGGCGGCCTCGAGCGGACTGTCGTTATATACCGTTTCCTGATTGTAATCCCCTTGAACCAGCCGTACGCATTTGCCTCCGCGAATATCGATGGCCGGATAAATGATAAATGAAGACATCGTTCTCCCCGCTTTCCTGTTATTCCACGCCGGTCAAGAAGGCGTTAGACCTTCGCTCCCGTCAGCCGCAAAAAGCTGCGCAGCAGCTGCACGCCCAGCTCACCGCTTTTCTCCGGATGAAACTGCATGCCATATACCGATCCCCGGCCCACGATCGCGGTCACCGGACGGCCGTAATCCGTTACCGCCAGCAAATCGGCGGGTTCGTCCGGCAGCACATGATACGAGTGGACAAAATACACATGGCCCTCCGTCAGGCCGGCCAAGAGCGGGCTGTCCTTTTGCATAAACTGAAGCCGGTTCCAGCCCATGTGGGGCACCTTCAGTGCCCCATCCGGGAAACGGACCACCTTGCCCGGTAAGATGTTCAATCCCTCATGCTGTCCATGCTCCTCGCTACTGCTGAACAGCAGCTGCATGCCGAGGCAGATACCAAGCAGCGGCTTGCCGCCTTCAGCGGCCTCCCGGACTACCCGGTCAAGCCCGGTCTCGCGCAGGTGCTCCATCGCGTCGCCGAACGCGCCAACGCCGGGCAGGATGACGCCGTCAGCCCCAAGAATGGCTTCACGGTCGCCCGTCACAAGCGCCTCGGTGCCGAGACGTTCGACGGCCTTGCTGACGCTGTGCAGGTTGCCCATGCCGTAATCCACAATGGCGATCGTCACGGTTACAGCACTCCCTTCGTTGATGGAACCCCCGTAACCCGCGGATCGATGCTGGTCGCCTCATCCAGCGCGCGTCCCAGCGCCTTGAACACCGCTTCGATCATGTGGTGCGTGTTCTGGCCGTAATGAACAATGACATGCAGCGTAATGCGTGCCTCCAGCGCCAGCTTCCACAGAAACTCATGCACCATTTCAGTGGAGAAGCTTCCGACTTGGCTGGAAGGATACTCCGCCCGGTATTCGAAATGCGGACGATTGCTCACGTCGATCACGACCTGAGCGAGCGCCTCATCCATTGGAATGAACACGTTCGCGTAGCGCTTGATGCCCTTTTTGTCACCGAGGGCTTCCCTTAATGTTTGGCCGAGGCAGATGCCGATGTCCTCCACCGTATGGTGGTCGTCAATCTCGATGTCGCCTTTGGCCTTCACTTTCAAATCAAACTGGCCGTGCTTCGTAAACAGGTCCAGCATATGGTTCAAGAACGGCACATCCGTTTCCAGTTCGGATACCCCGGTGCCATCGACGCCAAACGTCAGCTGAATGTCGGTCTCGTTCGTTTTGCGGCTGATGCTTGCACGGCGTTCGCTGCTTTGATTAGTCATGTTCTAGTCTCTCCCTTCGATTTCGCGTTTCAGCCGGACCTCAATGGCCCGTGCATGCGCTTCCAGCCCCTCGCCGCGCGCCAGCTCCATAATCGCTTCGCCGTTTTTCAGGAGCGCTTCCTTGCTGTAATAGATCATGCTCGACTTTTTAATAAAATCATCGACATCGACCGGTGAAGAAAACCGGGCCGTGCCGTTTGTCGGAATGATGTGGTTGGGTCCGGCAAAATAGTCCCCTACCGGCTCGGAGCTGTACGCTCCGAGGAAAATCGCCCCGGCATTCTCGATCAGCCCGACGATCGCCATCGGATCCTGGACCATCAGCTCCAGGTGCTCCGGCGCCAGCCGGTTGACGACCGATATGCCTTCCTTCAGCGACTCCACCACGATGATGGCTCCGTAACCCTCCACCGAAGCCGCCGCGATATCCCGGCGGGGCAGGCTCTCCAGCTGCCGCTTCACCTCGGCAGCGACCGCGTCCGCCAGCTGCCGCGAAGGCGTCACCAGAATCGCGGACGCCATCTCGTCATGCTCGGCCTGGGACAACAGGTCGGCCGCCACGAATTCGGGGTCGGCCTGCTCGTCGGCCAGCACGACGATTTCGCTCGGCCCGGCGATGCTGTCGATGTCGACCGCACCGTACACTTCCCGCTTGGCCAGCGCGACATAAATATTGCCCGGCCCGCAGATCTTATCCACCGGCGCGATCGTCTCCGTGCCGTACGCCAGTGCCGCGATGGCCTGGGCGCCGCCAACCCGGTAAATTTCATGGACGCCGGCTTCCGCGGCCGCCACCAGAATATACGGGTTGATGCCCTCTTTTCCGCCCGTCGCCGGCGGTGTCACCATGACGATCTCCGGGACGCCCGCCACCTGGGCCGGAATGACATTCATCAGGACGGATGACGGATAGGCCGCTTTCCCGCCCGGCACATAGACGCCGACCCGCTTCAGCGGACGGATGATTTGCCCCAAGATGCTGCCGTCAGGCTGCAGATCCATCCAGGAGTTTCTTTTCTCTCTCTCGTGGAACGCGCGAATATTGCGCGCCGCAGCCGAAATCGCTTCGACGAACGATGGCTCAACCTTTGTGTAGGCCGCCTTCAGCTCCTCTTCGGTCACGCGCAGGCCCGATGCCGTCAGCTTCGTGCGGTCGAGCTCTGCCGTGTACCGGAGCAGCGCTGCATCGCCCTCCTGCTTTACGTCCTGCACGATCCGTTTGGCGGCTGCATTTTGCTCCGGCGTGCCGTACTCGACCTCCCGCCGCAGATCAAAATCCTCAACCGGTACGATTTTCATCCCATTCTCCCCCTCTGCTATCTCTTCGCCATCCACTCTGCTTGGCTTTATCCCGAACTATTCCGAAGCGGAAATCACTTTCTGAAGCCGGTCGCAGAGCGACTGGATTTGCCCGTTCTTCATCCGGTAGCTCACCCGGTTGGCCACCAGACGGCTCGTTATTTCAAAGATGCTGTTCATTTCCACCAAACCGTTTTCCCGCAGCGTCTGACCGGTTTCCACCATATCGACGATCCGGTCGGAAAGCCCGATCAACGGCGCAAGCTCGATGGAGCCGTTCAGCTTGATCACCTCGACCTGCTGCCCCTGCTCGCGGAAGTACTGCGACGCCACGTTCGGGTACTTCGTTGCCACGCGCTGCTGAATGCCCGGCTTCCAGTCAGGCAGACCGATCACGGACATCCGGCATCTGGCGATACCTAAGTCCAGCAGCTCGTAGACATCGCGATTTTCTTCCATCAGTACGTCCTTGCCGACGATGCCGATGTCCGCGGCGCCGTATTCCACGAAGGTCGGCACATCCACCGGTTTGGCCAGAATGAATTCCATGTCCAGCTCCGGCAGCGGAATGACCAGTTTGCGCGACTCATCGACCTCTTCCGGGATCGGAAGACCGGCTTCACGGAACAATGCCGACGCTTTTTTATAGATCCGCCCTTTCGGCATCGCCACTTTTAAAGTTTCTGCCAACGTTCTCCCTCCTGCTTCTAATTGTTGATCTATCTATCTCAATTCGCTGTTTATGTTTTTCTAATCCGGCCCCAGGTTCCCTTTACCCCAAACTCTCGCCAAAAGTGATAACCTCTCCATAAGCTTGGCTGGTCGCCCCTGGTTGCGCCGTATCCGGGCCGGTATGATCTCCGTCGATCAACAGCGTAACAACCGATTGTCCCTGCGCACGAAGCCTCGCCGCCTCCGCCAGGCCTTCCTTGCGATGAGCTGCGTCATAACGGACGAGAACAGGCAGCACAGCCGCTTCCTGCACGCCGTTGACGCCATCCAGAATACGGTTCGTTTTCAGCGCGAATCCCGTCGCCGGAACGTCCCGTCCAAACTGCTTCAGCAGATTGTTGTATCGTCCGCCGCTGCAGACCGGGAAGCCAAGCTCGGAGGCGTAGCCTTCAAACGTCATTCCTGTATAGTAGGAAAAGTCTCCGATCATCGTCAGATCGATAAGCACGTGCTCCGACACGCCATACGCCTCCAGCACCTCCCATACTTTGCACAAATGGCTGATGGATGCTCTTGCGAGCGGATGACCGCTCAGCTCCAGAGCCTGATCGCAAATTTCCTGGCATCCGCGCAGACGGAGAAGTCCTTCGAGCCAATTCCGCTGTTCATCCGTTACACCCAGCTCGCTGATCGTTTTACGGAAACCGACGAAGTCCCGGCTGAGCAGGCCCTCTTTCAGTGATTGCTGAGCTTCGGTTGATCCGGGGAGGATTTCATCAAACAACCCGTTGAGAAACCCAACGTGGCCCATGGCGATTTTAAAAGAAGACACACCCGCCGCCTTCAAAGATTCGATGGCCAGCGCCACGACCTCGGCATCCGCTTCGGGAGAATCGTCACCGACGAGCTCGACGCCGGTCTGAAAAAACTCCGCTTCCCGTCCGGCTTCTTCCTCAATGGCCCGGAACACGTTCGCGTGGTAAGACAACCGGATGGGCAGAGGCTCTTCCTTCAGCAGCGACGAGACCACCCGGGCGATCGGAGCCGTCATATCCGAACGAAGCACCAGTGTGGTGCCCCGGTTATTCAACAATTTAAACAGCTTGCGGTCCGACGTGGAGCTTGCCACGCCTACCGTATCGTAATATTCCATCGTCGGCGTCATGATTTGCCGGTAACCCCAGCGGCTCATGCAGTCAAGCACGTCGCGCTCGATCCGGCGCAGCTTGGAGACCGCATAAGGCACATAATCGCGGACGCCTGAAGGCTTTTCAAAACCCTTCGGCTTGGTCACGTCCCATCACCTCGAACAGTTATATTTCTTCATCACGTTAAAGTGCTACCATACTACCAAAGTAAAGAATAATGGCTATATTAACATGAAAAGGCAGATTCGTCAATTGCCATACGTTTCACTTCCATGCACTTGCTTCGGCTTGATACAAAAAAAACATTCAAAATCCAAGCTTTTGAATGTTTCGTATGTGCGGCCGCTGCCTTTATTCATCCGATGCCGGCACTGACGAGGAATGCGCATCCTCCTCCGTTTTCGAATCCGAACGTCTCAGCTCGCGCAGCGGGTTTCCGCCGACAAAGGCACCCGCCGGTACGCTCTTGTGCACGACGGATCCGGCGGCAATGACAGCGCCGTCTCCAATCGTGACTCCCGGCAAAATGGTCGTATTCGCTCCGATCAGCACATTGCTGCCGATCAGGACTTGTCCCAGCCGGTATTCCTTAATCAGATATTCGTGGGCGAGAATCGTCGTGTTGTACCCGATCACCGAATTGTCCCCGATCGTAATGTTCTCCGGAAAAAACACGTCCACCATGACCATCAGACCAAATGCGGCATGCTCTCCCACCTTCATCCCCAGCAGGTGACGGTAGATCCAATTCTTTAGCGGAAGAATCGGGCAGTACCGGGCCGCCTGTATACATATGAAATTTTTAACCCCTTTCCAAGGGCTGACCGTTCTATAGATTTGCCACAGCGCGTTCGGGCCTTCGACCGGGTAACGGGTCACGTTTCTGCTCACAATCGCCTTACTCCTGTTCCACCAAGGAATATAAATCGGTCATATCATGCAGTATGTAATCCGGATTATACTCGCGGAGCACCTTCTCGCCTTTCAGCGACCAAGCGACCCCTGCAGACCGGGCGCCTGCCGCCTTGGCGGATTGAATATCCACCGGGCTGTCCCCGACCATCAACGTTGCTACCGGATCCGCTCCAAGCTGGCTGATGGCCATCAGCACCGGCTCCGGATGCGGTTTGGGATGCTCGACGTCCATCACCGTTACAATCGCCTTCATATACTTGTCCAGCCCGAACATCTCCAGCACGCGGAACGTCCCCGGCTTGTTTTTGGTGGTCACAACCCCCATCGTAATGCCGCGCCGGTCCAGTTCCTTGATTACCTCCAGCACATGCGGAAAAGGCTGCACCATCTCGTCGTGATGAGCGTCGTTATACGTCCTGTAAGCCTGGTGAAAATGGGTCACATCCTCGCTCCCCGAGAAAAACTGGAGCTGTTGCTCCAGCGTCATCCCCATTTTGGGAATGATCACTTCCCGGGTCAGGGGAGTCGGCACATGCTTCTCTAGTACATGCATAAACGAGCTGATAATCAATTCATTCGTATCAATAATCGTTCCGTCCAAATCAAACAGTACGGTATCTATCATGCTGTCGTTACTCCTTTTTGTCCTCCACTACGGCGTTCTCCTCGCGGTACTCAGGGGTAGCAACGGGTTCTACTTTAGTATCATGATCCAGCGCGGTTGCTTCCGGCACCGTATCTTTCGGCGCTTTCGTCGAGACGATCGGATCCAGATAGTGCTCCTTCGCCTGACCGGTTGTACGGCGCACAATAATCAATACAATGGCGACGACGATAATCAGGATCGCTAGCAGCTGGGAAATACGGACATTTCCGTAGTTCGGGTCAAGCGCACCATGCTCGAATCCCATCCACTCCATCGGTTTCCACAAACCGTTAACCATCGATGCCAGCCATTCCGGACCCTTAAAAGCAAGGCTGTCCGTCCGCAGTCCTTCGATAAAGAACCGCCCGATCGAGTACCAAATAAAATAAGAAAGGAACAATTCAGCCGCGCGCAAAAACTTTTGACGACGGAGAATAAACAAAATGATGATGCCCACCAGGCTCCATAACGATTCGTACAGGAAGGTCGGATGGTGGTATACGCCCTCGACGTTCATTTGGTCTACGATAAAAGCAGGCAAATGCAGATTGTTCCGCAGGAAAAACTCATTCACCGGACCGCCGTACGCTTCCTGGTTCACATAGTTGCCCCAGCGACCGATCATTTGCCCCGTAAGCAGGCTGGGTGCACAAATGTCGGCAATGCGCCAGAAGTTGTACCCTCTGTAACGGAAATAGATGATGGCGCAAATGATCGCTCCGATCAGCGCACCGTAAATGGCAATCCCACCGTTCCATATTTTAAAAATGTCCAGCAGGTTGTTCTTGTAATCGTCCCACATGAAGGCCACGAAATAGATCCGCGCCCCGATAATAGCCGACGGTACTCCCAGCAGCAGCAAGTCCATGAAAAATTCAGGCATAATGCCGAATCTTCTGCCTTCCCGGATGGCCAGGAGGAGGCCAACCAGCGCCCCCAAGCCCAGGATCAGACCGTACCAGTGAACCGACAGGGATCCAATCGAGAAAGCGATCGGATTAATTAGCAATGTAGCCATGTATCCACTCTCCTAGTCCATATCGTCCATATCTTCTGCAATGGTGGCTGTGAGCTTATTCGTAAACTGCAGGGCCGCATTCAGACCCATTTGCTTCAGCCGGTAATTCATGGCCGCCACTTCGATGATGACCGCAAGGTTACGTCCCGGACGTACTGGAATGGTCACGAGAGGAATGTCGGTATCGATGATTTTGGTCGTTTCTTCATCCAGTCCGAGCCGGTCGTACTGTTTATCCTGCTGCCAGGCCTCGAGCTTGACGACAAGCGTAATTCGTTTGTTGTTCCGGATTGCCCCGGCTCCGAACAGGGTCATGACGTTGATGATCCCGACACCGCGGATCTCCAACAGATGGCGAATCAGCTCAGGAGCCGATCCGTGCAGCTGAAAGTCCGAGGTCTGCCGAATTTCCACTGCATCATCAGCGATCAGCCGGTGACCCCGTTTGACCAATTCCAGTGCGGTTTCACTCTTGCCGATGCCGCTGCTGCCGGTAATCAGCATGCCTACCCCATAGACGTCGCACAATACGCCATGAATGGTAGTGGTCGGCGCCAGCTTTCTCTCCAGAAAGCCGGTAATCCGGCTGGACAGGATGGTCGTCGCCATATTGCTCCGCAGGATGGGCAGGTTCTTTTCCTGGCTAAAATGGATCAGTTCCTCGGGCACTTCCAGCCCTCTCGTAACAACAATACAAGGCGTTTCCTCACTGCTGCACAGGCGCTCCATCCGTTCTTTCCGTTCTTCTGCCGTAAGCATGGCAAAAAAGGCCAGCTCCGTTCGTCCCAGCAGCTGCACCCGTTCCTCAGGATGATATTCAAAATAACCTGCCATTTCCAGACCCGGTCTGTTTAAATCGTCTGTCGTGATGGCCCGTCTCAGGCCGTGTTCCCCTGAAATGACCTCCAGCTGAAATTGCTGGACCAATTCAGATACTCTTACTTTCTTAGCCATTTCACGTCTCCCTTTCTATCAGCTGGCTCTTCTGTCAGCCGACTGCCGCCGGTCAAACCATGAATTTTCTAATGTACCCATCGTAAATGATATTTCCCATGAATGCAATGTCAGCCGCCTATTCGCTCCAAATACAAAAGAGCCGCCCGAAAGGGCGGCTCTTCATCTTCAGGCATTCCGCCTGGAATTAGTCAGCCAACAATACGTTCAGCTCAGACTCTTTGTCAAAGATATGAATTTTGTTCATATCGACAGCCAAGCGAGCGCTGTTGCCTTCACGAGTCGTAGAACGTCCGTCTACACGGGCGATAACGGTGTCGTTACCCAATCCGCTCAGGTAGAGGAGCATTTCGTGACCAAGGTTTTCTGTTACGTCTACATGGGCCGTGAAGATCGTATTCGGAGAAGCTTCCAAGAATACAGGCTCTTCATGAATATCTTCCGGACGAACGCCCATGATCACTTCTTTGCCGATGTAGCCTTTGCTCTTCAGGATTTGCGCTTTACCGCCTGGAACTTCTACGTCAAGTCCTTGGGATTTGAAGCGTACAGAACCGTTGGACTCGCTGAGTGTTCCGTTAATAAAGTTCATGGTAGGCGATCCGATAAAGCCGGCAACAAACAGGTTGTTTGGATTGTTGTACAGCTCTTCCGGAGAAGCGGCTTGTTGAATAATGCCGTCCTGCATAACCACGATACGGTCACCCATCGTCATGGCTTCCGTCTGGTCATGTGTTACGTAGATACAAGTGGTTTCAAGGCGTTTCACCAGTTTCGTGATTTCCGCACGCATCTGACCACGAAGTTTAGCGTCCAAGTTGGAAAGCGGTTCGTCCATCAGGAAGACTTGAGGATCACGCACGATCGCACGTCCCAAGGCAACACGCTGACGTTGACCACCGGAAAGAGCTTTTGGCTTACGATCCAGCAAATGCTCGATATCGAGGATTCTCGCAGCTTCACGTACACGTTTATCAATTTCATCCTTTTTCACTTTACGCAGCTTCAGACCAAAGGCCATGTTTTGGTATACGTTCATGTGTGGATACAAAGCGTAGGACTGGAACACCATCGCGATATCGCGGTCTTTAGGAGCTACATCGTTCACGACGCGGTCGCCAATGTAAAGTTTACCGTCAGAGATTTCTTCCAGACCGGCGATCATACGAAGCGTCGTAGATTTACCGCAACCGGAAGGACCTACCAACACCAGAAACTCCTTATCCTTGATATCAAGGTTGATATCCATAACTGTTGCTTTGTCAGAACCCGGATACTTTTTGAAAATATGCTCTAAACGTACACCTGCCATGTGAATTTGCCCCCTTAGTGTATAGTTATGAAATCGAATACATTATGATAGTTATATATTACCCAACATCTCGCAGACTGGCTATACACAATCTGCACAAAAAACCTATTTTCTTTTCGTCACTTTATACAATAGCATCGTCAGCTTCACCAAAACCGCGTCCCCAAAGCTTCTAACGTCCAGATTGGTCTCTTGTTTGATCTTATCGAGCCGGTATAAAAGGGTATTCCGGTGAATATATAGTCGCTTCGCCGTCTCGCTGACATTGCAGTCGAGCTGAAAGAAAGTCTCCAGCGTCGACAACGTCTCGTTATCGCTGAACAATACGCCGTGGTCCCCTGCCTGTTCGAGAAAGCGGCGGCGCTGCTCCATCGGGATGCTGTAGATTAAACGCTCCAACAGCAGCTCCCATGGAAAGTGAACATGCTCCGACACATGAAACGTCCGTCCCAAGAAAATGGTTTCTCGAAGCATGCCTACCGTGCCCGGCAGTGACTTCAAGGGGATGAACGAAGGCGCGGCGGATAGATGAAAAGCACCAACCCATTCGCTTGCAATCAGCTCATAGAGCCCCATACAGAACGCGGAGAGCATGTCTGTTTCCGATTCGCCGTTATCCTCTTCTTTCTCGTCATTGCTGCCGGCCACCAGTTCTTTTCTGGCCAAGATGAGCCACTCGTTGTCGCGCAGAGCCGCAAGCACCACCTCTCCATCGAAGTAGCTGCGCAGCAGCTTTTTCAGCTGGCTCCCCTTAACATCGGAGGCATGGATACTCTCACAAGTCAGTAAAAAGGGAGTCATCTCTGCGGAAAGCAGACGTTTTAGTTCCAAATCGTCAGGCAATTCGGCATCGCCGTGTCCCAGGTCGAGCTGCTCTTGAATCCATTGACTGAGCCTCAGGAGTTCCCGTTCCTCATCACCCTGGGCTTCCACGGCATCACCCGTTTGTTCTCTTACCGCAGACAGCAGTACACCGATCAAGCGGGATACTTCATTATTGACCAGCTCAGAACTGGCTTCAATTACGTGTACCCGCCCGTTCTTGATAAACAGCGGGAACCAAACCTTGTCCTCCACCATCACCACATCCTGGAGGCTTCTATGCTCGGTCTGCTTCCCTTTCTTCGAAGAAGCTTTGCCGGATACCGAAACGGGTAAATAAACCGCCTCCGACTGCTGTTTGCTCAGCTCCTTGATATGTAACGTTCCGCCTACGACCTGCTCCAACTTGCTTCGTAATGTTTCCATCTCCACCATTGATGTCATCCACCACTTTGCCATTTTTATTAATCATCTTACCATATTCCTATATAAAATCGAAAACCACACTTCTTATGCACATCAGATCGTCAGCCAAAAAGAAAACAAAAAGACCATCAACCGAAAGGTTAATGGTCTTTGTGATGAGCCATGAAGGACTCGAACCTTCGACACCCTGATTAAAAGTCAGGTGCTCTACCAACTGAGCTAATGGCTCTTACAACTGGTGGAGGCTGATGGATTCGAACCACCGAACTCGTACGAGAACAGATTTACAGTCTGCTGCGTTTGGCCACTTCGCTAAGCCTCCATATAAGGTGGCTCGGGACGGAATCGAACCGCCGACACGAGGATTTTCAGTCCTCTGCTCTACCGACTGAGCTACCGAGCCATACATGCAAAAATAAAGCGGGTGATCTTAATCTTCCCACTTTACGCTGTGGAAATTCACTATGCAAAACATCATCTTCAATCTATATCAAGCATATAGATGAAGTAAATAATAATGGCGGGACCGACGGGATTCGAACCCGCGGTCTCCTGCGTGACAGGCAGGCATGTTAGGCCTCTACACCACGGTCCCACATTATTAGATGGTGCCGGCGAGAGGACTTGAACCCCCAACCTACTGATTACAAGTCAGTTGCTCTACCAATTGAGCTACACCGGCATATGATGGTGGAGGCTGAGGGGATCGAACCCCCGACCCTCTGCTTGTAAGGCAGATGCTCTCCCAGCTGAGCTAAGCCTCCAGGTATGTATGGTAGCGGCGGAGGGGATCGAACCCCCGACCTCACGGGTATGAACCGTACGCTCTAGCCAGCTGAGCTACGCCGCCATACTAAAACTTGCTAAGATGTGATTCAAATGGCGGAGAGAGAGGGATTCGAACCCTCGCACCGCTTACGCAGTCTAACCCCTTAGCAGAGGGTCCCCTTATAGCCACTTGGGTATCTCTCCAAGCATAACCTCGGTATACAAATTGTATAACCAAGAGTGGTTTCAAAACACATTCAGGAATTTGAGTCCCTGAAAACTAGATACGAAACGAATCTGCGCTTTAATATAATTGGATAAGCCCTCGACCGATTAGTATTGGTCAGCTCCATGCATTGCTGCACTTCCACCTCCAACCTATCTACCTCGTCGTCTACAAGGGGTCTTACATACTGGGAAATCTCATCTTGAGGGGGGCTTCACGCTTAGATGCTTTCAGCGCTTATCCCGTCCGTACGTAGCTACCCAGCCATGCTCCTGGCGGAACAACTGGTGCACCAGCGGTACGTCCATCCCGGTCCTCTCGTACTAAGGACAGCTCCTCTCAAATTTCCTACGCCCACGACAGATAGGGACCGAACTGTCTCACGACGTTCTGAACCCAGCTCGCGTACCGCTTTAATGGGCGAACAGCCCAACCCTTGGGACCTACTTCAGCCCCAGGATGCGATGAGCCGACATCGAGGTGCCAAACCTCCCCGTCGATGTGGACTCTTGGGGGAGATAAGCCTGTTATCCCCAGGGTAGCTTTTATCCGTTGAGCGATGGCCCTTCCATGCGGTACCACCGGATCACTAAGCCCGACTTTCGTCCCTGCTCGACTTGTAGGTCTCGCAGTCAAGCTCCCTTCTGCCTTTGCACTCTTCGAATGATTTCCAACCATTCTGAGGGAACCTTGGGGCGCCTCCGTTACTCTTTAGGAGGCGACCGCCCCAGTCAAACTGCCCACCTGACACTGTCCCCATACCGGATTACGGTACCAGGTTAGAACCTAGATACGATCAGGGTGGTATCCCAACGGCGCCTCCACCCAAGCTGGCGCTCAGGTTTCAAAGGCTCCCACCTATCCTGTACAGATCGTACCCAAATCCAATATCAAGCTGCAGTAAAGCTCCATGGGGTCTTTCCGTCTTGTCGCGGGTAACCTGCATCTTCACAGGTATTAAAATTTCACCGGATCTCTCGTTGAGACAGCGCCCAAGTCGTTACGCCATTCGTGCGGGTCAGAATTTACCTGACAAGGAATTTCGCTACCTTAGGACCGTTATAGTTACGGCCGCCGTTTACTGGGGCTTCGGTTCACAGCTTCGGGATTGCTCCCTAACCGCTCCCCTTAACCTTCCAGCACCGGGCAGGCGTCAGCCCGTATACTTCGCCTTGCGGCTTCGCACAGACCTGTGTTTTTGCTAAACAGTCGCTTGGGCCTTTTCACTGCGGCCCCCTCGTGCTATTCACACTACCGGGGCACCCCTTCTCCCGAAGTTACGGGGTCATTTTGCCGAGTTCCTTAACGAGAGTTCTTCCGCGCGCCTTAGAATTCTCTTCTCGCCTACCTGTGTCGGTTTGCGGTACGGGCACCTTCACCTGGTTAGAGGCTTTTCTTGGCAGTGTGAGATCATGACCTTCGGTACTATAATTTTCCCTCCCCATCACAGCCCAGCCTTAAAGTGTGCGGATTTGCCTACACACCAGCCTCACTGCTTGGACGAGCATCCATCAGCTCGCGTCACTACCCTCCTGCGTCACCCCATCACTCATAACGGTTTACGGTGGTACAGGAATTTCAACCTGTTGTCCTTCGATTACGCCTGTCGGCCTCACCTTAGGTCCCGACTTACCCTGAGCGGACGAGCCTTCCTCAGGAAACCTTGGGCTTTCGGCGGATCAGATTCTCACTGATCTTTTCGTTACTCATACCGGCATTCTCACTTGTATACGCTCCAGCACTCCTTACGGTATACCTTCAACGCTGTATACAACGCTCCCCTACCCCTGATGCATACGCATCAAGCCATAGCTTCGGTGGTGTGTTTAGCCCCGTTACATTTTCGGCGCAGAGTCACTCGACCAGTGAGCTATTACGCACTCTTTCAATGGTGGCTGCTTCTAAGCCAACATCCTGGTTGTCTGTGCAACTCCACATCCTTTCCCACTTAACACACACTTGGGGACCTTAGCTGATGGTCTGGGCTGTTTCCCTTTTGACAATGGATCTTAGCACTCACTGTCTGACTCCCGGTTACAAGTCTATGGCATTCGGAGTTTGACTGAGCTTGGTAACCCTTGCGGGCCCCGCACCCAATCAGTGCTCTACCTCCACGACTCTATTCACCGAGGCTAGCCCTAAAGCTATTTCGGGGAGAACCAGCTATCTCCGAGTTCGATTGGAATTTCTCCGCTACCCCCACCTCATCCCCGAATTTTTCAACATTCGTGGGTTCGGGCCTCCAGTGCGTGTTACCGCACCTTCACCCTGGACAGGGGTAGATCACACGGTTTCGGGTCTACGTCCACGTACTCATTCGCCCTATTCAGACTCGCTTTCGCTGCGGCTCCGGCTTCTCACCTTAACCTTGCACGGGAACGTAACTCGCCGGTTCATTCTACAAAAGGCACGCCATCACCCATAAATAGGGCTCTGACTTCTTGTAAGCACACGGTTTCAGGTTCTATTTCACTCCCCTTCCGGGGTGCTTTTCACCTTTCCCTCACGGTACTGTTTCACTATCGGTCGCTAGGGAGTATTTAGCCTTAGCAGATGGTCCTGCCAGATTCATACGGGGTTTCACGTGCCCCGCACTACTCGGGATCCGTCTCGGAGGGAACTGACTTTCGGCTACAGGGCTTTTACCTTCTATGCCGGGCCTTTCCAGACCTCTTCGCCTAACCAATTCCTTTGTAACTCCATGTGAGACGTCCCACAACCCCGGCCAGCAAGCTGACCGGTTTAGGCTGTTCCGCGTTCGCTCGCCGCTACTGACGGAATCACTCTTGTTTTCTCTTCCTCAGGGTACTTAGATGTTTCAGTTCCCCTGGTATGCCTCAATCTGTCCTATGTATTCAGACAGAAGTGACTGACTATTACATCAGCCGGGTTTCCCCATTCGGACATCCCCGGATCAAAGCTTGCTTACAGCTCCCCGAGGCAGTATCGTTGTTCGCCACGTCCTTCATCGGCTCCTAGCGCCTAGGCATCCTCCGTGTGCTCTTAGTAGCTTAACCATAATGACTCCTGTTTGACTTGCTTCGCTCTCTTGTTTTGCGCTGCGCGCAAAGCCAAAGACGCTCACCAATCCAAACACTCGTCTGCTACTTTTTACTTCTTGGTCTTACAATGAAGACACAAGCAGCTAAAAGGATATTTCTAAAACGCAGATTCGTTTCGTTATCTAGTTTTCAAGGATCAAATATTTGGTGGAGCTAAGCGGGATCGAACCGCTGACCTCCTGCTTGCAAGGCAGGCGCTCTCCCAGCTGAGCTATAGCCCCATAAATAACCCCAATAAGTGATTTACACTTGAATGAAGTTTATATGGTGGGCCCTAGTGGACTCGAACCACCGACCTCACCCTTATCAGGGGTGCGCTCTAACCAACTGAGCTAAGGGCCCATATCGTGTATGGGAATTATTCATTTGAAACCCGTTAGGGTTTGCGCTTGGCAACGTCCTACTCTCCCAGGACCCTTCGGTCCAAGTACCATCGGCGCTGGAGGGCTTAACGGTCGTGTTCGGGATGGGTACGCGTGGAACCCCTCCGCTATCGCCACCAAACGCGTTTTGAAAGAGGTTTGCTCTCTCAAAACTGAGCAACGAGTGAGTAACTAGCCGACCTGGCTAGATTTGTATTTGAATGCTTCCATCGCAGGAAGCGATTCTCCATAGAAAGGAGGTGATCCAGCCGCACCTTCCGATACGGCTACCTTGTTACGACTTCACCCCAATCATCTACCCCACCTTCGGCGGCTGGCTCCTTGCGGTTACCTCACCGACTTCGGGTGTTGTAAACTCTCGTGGTGTGACGGGCGGTGTGTACAAGACCCGGGAACGTATTCACCGCGGCATGCTGATCCGCGATTACTAGCAATTCCGACTTCATGCAGGCGAGTTGCAGCCTGCAATCCGAACTGAGACCAGCTTTGATAGGATTGGCTCCACCTCGCGGCTTCGCTTCCCGTTGTACTGGCCATTGTAGTACGTGTGTAGCCCAGGTCATAAGGGGCATGATGATTTGACGTCATCCCCGCCTTCCTCCGGTTTGTCACCGGCAGTCATTCTAGAGTGCCCACCCGAAGTGCTGGCAACTAAAATCAAGGGTTGCGCTCGTTGCGGGACTTAACCCAACATCTCACGACACGAGCTGACGACAACCATGCACCACCTGTCTCCTCTGTCCCGAAGGAAAGGCCTATCTCTAGACCGGTCAGAGGGATGTCAAGACCTGGTAAGGTTCTTCGCGTTGCTTCGAATTAAACCACATACTCCACTGCTTGTGCGGGTCCCCGTCAATTCCTTTGAGTTTCAGTCTTGCGACCGTACTCCCCAGGCGGAATGCTTAATGTGTTAACTTCGGCACCAAGGGTATCGAAACCCCTAACACCTAGCATTCATCGTTTACGGCGTGGACTACCAGGGTATCTAATCCTGTTTGCTCCCCACGCTTTCGCGCCTCAGCGTCAGTTACAGCCCAGAGAGTCGCCTTCGCCACTGGTGTTCCTCCACATATCTACGCATTTCACCGCTACACGTGGAATTCCACTCTCCTCTTCTGCACTCAAGTCACCCAGTTTCCAGTGCGAACCAAGGTTGAGCCTTGGCCTTAAACACCAGACTTAAATGACCGCCTGCGCGCGCTTTACGCCCAATAATTCCGGACAACGCTTGCCCCCTACGTATTACCGCGGCTGCTGGCACGTAGTTAGCCGGGGCTTTCTTCTCAGGTACCGTCACTCCGGTAGCAGTTACTCTACCGGACGTTCTTCCCTGGCAACAGAGCTTTACGATCCGAAAACCTTCATCACTCACGCGGCGTTGCTCCGTCAGGCTTTCGCCCATTGCGGAAGATTCCCTACTGCTGCCTCCCGTAGGAGTCTGGGCCGTGTCTCAGTCCCAGTGTGGCCGTTCACCCTCTCAGGTCGGCTACGCATCGTCGCCTTGGTGAGCCATTACCTCACCAACTAGCTAATGCGCCGCAGGCCCATCCGCAAGTGACAGATTGCTCCGTCTTTCATCATTCCCTCAGGAGAGGAAATGAGATATCCGGTATTAGCTCACGTTTCCGTGGGTTATCCCGGTCTTGCAGGCAGGTTGCCTACGTGTTACTCACCCGTCCGCCGCTAACCATCAGGAGAGCAAGCTCTCCATCAAGTCCGCTCGACTTGCATGTATTAGGCACGCCGCCAGCGTTCGTCCTGAGCCAGGATCAAACTCTCCAAGAAAGTTTGTAGCTCATTTTGAATCTGACGAGATTGATTTAATCTCAATCGCTCCGGTCATAAGACCATCGCGTTTATACTCACTCGTTGTTCAGTTTTCAAAGATCAAAACTTCTCTTTCAGCGCCGCCGCTTTATCTCAGCAGCAACTCTTATAATATATCATGTTACCCAGCAATTCGTCAAGCACTTTTTTTAATTTCTTTTTTCTTTCGCTTCCTGCCAGTCCGGCAGGCTTGTACCTTTTCGAAAGGGGCGAGAATTAATTTACCACAGAATGCAACCAATCGTCAACTACCCCATTAAAGTTATTTTTAAACCATAAAGAAGTGCAACGCCAGGCAGTCCCAACACCGTTACCGTTCCTATCGTTGCTGGATTAAGCGGAATGTATACTTCGGACATCAAGCCTGAGAAATTTACCAGGTAAAGTCCCATTGCCGCCAACACCAAATGCGCTCCGAACATCGTCAACCAGCCAAATCCCAGCTTTTTCTTAAAGACGATGAACAGAAGCAGAAACAGCGAGACGCCAAGCACACCCCAAATCAACATTTTTACCGTCATGGATCGATCTCCTCCCAATCAAATCGTTATAAATACAACGTTACCTCCACTAAATTAATGGGACATCGTCCGGGTGCCCATCCCTCTGGCTGCCGCCGATGCTTCCCTTGTTATCATTTGCACTCGGTTGAGGCCGATGTCTTTGGCTTGCTTCAAATGCATTTGATACTTGCGCTCCGCTGCTTCCAGCATATAAATGGCATAATCGATCTGGTCTTGTCCGAGCGCCTCCTCAAACCGCAGCCTAGCGCGTTCCCATTCCGCATGAGCATTTTGGACATCGTTATAAACGATCCACTTCTCTTCCTGTTCCTCTTTGTACTGCCGGGCAGACATTCCTGATTTATTCTTTTTGAACCAAGTCATGTCCCAGACCCCTCCCTTGTACACGAAAGTTATGGGCGGCTAAAGCACAAAGTACCTCATACCGTCTCCATTCTCATACTTATTCGGGAAAGGGACAAACTTAGAACAAAAAAAGAAGCCTCCGAGGAGGCTCCTTCTATAAGTGCACTATTCTTTATGGATATAATCGCTTAACAAAAACGCTAAACACTAAACTTACATCAATTCAATTGACGCCGTCCTTCCAAGGCCTTCGACAAGGTCACCTCATCCGCGTACTCCAGGTCCCCACCTACCGGCAGACCATGCGCGATACGCGTCACAACGATTTCAAAAGGGCGTACCAGCCGCGAAATGTACATCGCCGTCGCTTCCCCTTCAATATTCGGATTCGTCGCTAAAATAAGCTCCTTGACCCGCTCATCGCTAAGCCGGGTAAGCAGTTCCTTCAGCCGAATATCATCGGGACCGATTCCCTCCATCGGAGAGATGGCTCCCTGAAGAACGTGATAATAACCATTGAATTCCTTGGTCCGCTCCATGGCGACAAGATCTTTGGGATCCTGCACTACGCAAATGACAGACGGATCGCGCGTTTTATCCTGGCAAATCCGGCACGGATCGGTGTCTGTAATATTGCAGCATACGGAACAGTAGGTGAGATTCCGCTTAACGCTGACCAGGGCCTTGGCAAAGTCAATGACGTCGTCTTCTTTCATGTTCAGTACATGAAAAGCAAGCCGGGCCGCGGTTTTCGGCCCGATGCCCGGCAGTCGCGTAAACGCATCGATCAGCTTCGAGATCGGTTCGGGATAATACAAAGCGCAGGATCTCCTTCAGCTTAAATTTTAGAACAAGCCGGGAATTTTCATTCCGCCTGTAAATTTGCCCATGTCGGCATTCGCAATTTCGTCAGCTTTACTCAGCGCATCGTTCACGGCAGTCATCACCAGATCCTGCAGCATTTCCACGTCGTCCGGATCAACAGCTTCCGGCTTAATCGTAATGGAGAGCAGTTTTTTGTGGCCGTTCATTTCCACGGTAACCACGCCGCCGCCGGAAGTACCTTCGACCTTTTTGTCAGCAAGCTCTTCCTGTGCCTTGAGCATTTGCTCCTGCATTTTTTTCACTTGCTTCATCATTTGATTCATATTATTCATGGGTCATCTCTCCTTTAATTAATTGAGTGCACTTCAAGGTGCGGTTAATCTTTTATGACAACGAGGTCCTCTCCAAACATCTGGAGCGCCTCATCAATCCATGGTTTTGAATTCGGATCCTTCGATTCATGCTCATGCTCGAGCTTCAGCTCTTCCTTGGGCTGCGCAGCCCCTTCCATCGAGGCGCTCCAATCCCGCTGCATCATGGTAACCAAATGATACGGTTTGCCGAGCACGGAGTGCAGCACGCCCTCGATCACCTGCTTATTGGCCGGCTTCTCGGTCGTTTCCCGGTGGATATTATTTTTAAAGGCAACCAGCACGGTGTCATCAGTCGCGGAAACCGGCTCGCCGTCCATAAACCAGGCATGGACCGTCACCTTCTCCTCCTTGACTCCTTGCAGAATATGAGCCCACTGGCGCTGAATCTCCATGAATTCAGGACTTCCCTTACTTGCTACAAACTGATCCATATTCGCCGGAATTTTCGCGGCCGACGACATGCGCGGGGCCGGCGGAGCTGCAGGCCTGGATGGTCCGTTATTACCAGCGGCCGGAGCCGCACCGGACTTGATGAAGCGCTCGAGCTTCTTCTCCAGAGAAGCGACCTGCTGCTTGAGCTGATTGATCACAGCCGAATCGGCAGCCGCCTCCTGAGGACGATCGCTGTCCCCCGCTTCACGGGGAATGCCGCACAGCTTGAGCAGTGCAACCTCGAACAAGGTCTGAGGCTGGGAAGCATATTTCATTTCACTCTGATAATGATTGAGCGTATCGATCATTTGGAACAGCTGTTTGCGGGAAAAGGCAGAAGCCATCTCCTTGTATTCTTCCGGATGAAGGACGCGGTCCGTAAGCTTGTCTGCCTGCGGAATCATCTGGATCATCAATAAATCACGGAAATAATACAGCAGGTTCTCCATGCATTTATCGGCGCTCTTGCCCTCCTGCATAAAACCTTCCACCAGCATGAGCACCTGGCCCACGTCACCTTCCAGAATGGCCTGTGCAAGTTTGCCGAATTGCTCCGAAGCAATCCCGCCGGTCATACTCAGCACTTGTTCATAAGATACATGACCGCCGGTAAACGACGCAATCTGATCCAAGATGCTCAGCGCATCCCGCATCCCGCCGTCGGATAGCCTTGCTATATATTGAAGCGCTTCATTCTCCGCTTCAATGCCTTCTTCCTGTGAAATCTGTCTTAACCGATCCGTCTGCTCCTCCAGGGATACCCGGCGGAAATCAAAGCGCTGACAGCGCGATATAATCGTCGCCGGCAGCTTGTGCGGTTCGGTCGTCGCCAAAATAAACATGACGTGCGGAGGGGGTTCCTCCAGCGTCTTCAGAAGCGCATTAAACGCCTCTGTCGTCAGCATATGCACTTCGTCAATAATATAAACCTTCTGCCTTACTTCGGTCGGTGCGTACTTCACTTTCTCGCGAAGATCGCGGATTTCTTCCACGCCGCGGTTAGAAGCAGCGTCAATTTCCTGAACGTCCATCACCGCACCCGAAGTAATTCTGCGGCAGGATTCGCATTCATTGCACGGCTCCGCTGCAGGTCCACGCTCGCAGTTCACCGCTTTGGCCAAAATTTTGGCCGCGCTGGTTTTACCGGTTCCGCGCGGGCCGCTGAACAGGTAGGCATGGGAAACCCGCTGTTCGCGGATCGCGTTCTGCAGCGTTTGAATGATATGCTGTTGTCCCACCATGTCCTGGAACGACTGAGGCCGCCAGGCACGGTACAACGCTATATGTTCCACTTCGCTTACCCTCTTTCAACTTCCACTAAGCGTGGGTTCGTTGCCTCATCATTATACTATAATCCGGCGTCATGCAAAACGTCCAACACGCATGTTGCAGCAGGCTTTTACCTGTCCGCCGCCTGCGTCCGTGACTGAAAGGCCGCCATGAGAACATCCGGAATAAATAAAAAGCATCTTTACCACCTGATGGCAAAGATGCTGAAATAATTGTCAAGTTTAAGCCGTGCACCTGTTATTGATGATTGCGATCCGAGCGGCACCCCTGCGTAACAACTCGGGCTAGGCTATCCTCCGGCACAAGAGTGGGCTTGCTTATGGCTGCTTCCTTCCGGACCTGACCAGGTTCACAAGTACTCATTGCGGAGGACCCAACCGTCAACATTGCACGCAGGGACCAAACCTCACATCGACAATACCTCTAACAGGAATTCAACCTCGCTACAGCGGATTGCGAGTTACAGGGCACCGCTACCTCCCCATCTAGCACGGTGAAAATAAGTATATCGCATGCCTGTACAAAAAGCAACCACCCGGCAGAAAGTGGATAAACGCTCAAAAATAAATCTATTATTCTCGTTCCATATTCATCTAGCAAACGTTTATTGATATAGTGGTCCTATACCACAACCAATCCTACACATACGATTTAAAACGGAAAGGAACATCGCGCATGAATAAAGCAACCAAAACCGCATTGTGCCTGCTCATTGCAGCCACTGCCTGGAGCGGCATCGGCCAGAAGCCGGCTAGCGCCGCTGCACCCGTCAGCATCGTGCTGGACGGATATCCGCTGCCTTTCCCGGCTGCACCCAAAGTCGTTCAAGGAACTACACTTGTGCCCTTCCGGGCCATCTCCGAAGCGCTGGGCATCAGCGTGCAGTGGAATGCCTCGGCCAAGCAGATCACAGCAGTAAAGACAGACAAGGATTCCACGAAAAAGGTCGTTCTGACCGTCGGCAGCCGCAGCGCGACCGTAGACGGGACCAAAACGGCGCTGACCGTAGCTCCCCAAATGTCCGGAGGAAGTGTCCTAATTCCGCTCAGCTTCTTCAGCCAGCAGTTCGGCGCCGGCGTCAACTGGGATCAGGCCACGCATACCGTTACTATCCTGTCCCCCCAAGAAAAAATGTATACGCTGGCCTTTTACGCCATCTCGTCGTTTTCTGAGTCGAGCCTGATTCCAAGCTTCGACGCAGCCGCCTTTGGCTGGAGCCGCATCGACGATCAGGGCCGGTTCACGACGACAGGCCAGGATTTCAAATGGCCGCAAGCGGCCGGCGATGTGACGCCGGAGAGCCTCGTCAGCTCCGCCGCAGCAGCCGGCACCACCCCCTATTTGATGGTATTTTCCGGCGACACCAAGCTGGAACTGACGAAGGCGACCCAGGATCCTGAGCTTCAGGCAAGCCTGATTCAGCAGATGGTAGATACGGCCAAAACTAACGGATTCCAAGGCATCCTGCTTGATTTGGAAGGACTCGGGCTTACGGGGGACGCAGCGGCTGTACAGGCATCCTATAATGCTTTCATCCAAAAAGCAGCGGCAGCTACTCACGCCCAGGGCCTGAAACTGTCGATCGCCCTGCCGCCTCTGAACGGTTCTTTTCATGGATACGATTATAAAAAGCTTGGCACACTGGCCGATGAGCTTATCGTCATGGCTTATGCCTATACCGATGAGAAAAACCCACAGCCTAACGACAAAGTGGATGCGGCCATCCAGCTTGCGCTCAAACAGGTGCCTGCCAGCAAACTGGTTCTCGGCGTTAACCTTGCCAGCGAAAACGAAAACACCGTGAACACCAAAATTGGCCTGGCCAAACGGTACAATCTGAAAGGTATCGCCTTATGGCGCCTCGGCTTTAATAAAACCAACGTATGGGCAAAAATCGGCCAATCGGTCGACTTGAACAATTAAGACGCGGAATACATGCATGGTGCGTAAAAGGAAGGTTTCCTACGGAATACAGGATCGGAGTTTATTGTAATTATATTGATCTTATTAAAGAAAAAATCCCCGGTTCATCGAACCGGGGATTGTCATTTGATAAAATATAACGGATCTATGCTGCCAGGCAGCAATTACATTCCGTATTTCTTCTTAAATCTATCAACACGGCCGCCAGCATCCAGGAATTTCTGTTTACCAGTGAAGAACGGATGGCAGTTGGAGCAGATTTCGACGCGAAGCTCTTCTTTCACCGAACCCGTTTCGAACGTGTTGCCGCATGCGCAAGTTACTGTAGTAACGTGGTATTTTGGTTGAATTTCTGTTTTCATGACTTTCACCTCTTTTTGCCCTGAGCCTCAGGCGGACCCAGAGTTATGTTGACACATAAATTCATTATAGCAGGGACGCGCCTATAAATCAATGGTTTCTTCCCGTTCCAGGCGCTGCCGGATTAAGACAGAATCGGCTTTTTCGGGCGGATCAAGCTTGGAGGCGGAACATGGGTATAGGATCCGATGACCACATCCGGAAGCTCCGCTTGGAAAATTTCAATCGCCTGCTTCATCCCCAAAATTTCGCCTTTGGCCGGCGGGATCAATTCCAAATAGCTCTCCGGATCAATGTTCAGGTTGCGTAGCTGAATAAGCTTCAGATTGGTCCGGCGCGCAAACTCCACCATCGCCTCGATTTCCTCTTCGCGGTCTGTGACGCCAGGGAAAATCAAATAGTTGATGGACGTGTAAACGCCTTGGTCCGACGCATACTTCAGCGATTTCTCCACATTGGCAAGCGTATAACCACGCGGCTTATAGTAGGCGTTGTAATGGTCGTCCAGCGCGCTGATCGTGCTCACCCGCATCAGGTCGAGACCCGCATCGACGATGCCGCGGATGAAATCCGTCAGGCCGGCATTCGTGTTGATATTAATATATCCCATATCCGTGATCGAACGCACCTCGCGCATCGCTTCAATGATGATTTTGGCCTGTGTAGAAGGTTCGCCTTCGCAGCCTTGTCCGAAGCTGATGATCGACTCCGGCGTTTTTAAATGCTCCAACATAATTTGAACGAGCTCGTCCACCCTCGGTTTGAAATTCATCCGGGTCTGGGGCGCCACAAATCCGCTGTCATCCGGTTGTTCTGAGATACATCCGAAGCAGCCGGCATTACAAGAATAAGATACCGGAACAGCCCCTTCCCATCGATTCAAAAAGGTATTGGATGCGGTCAGACATTCATAACCGAGCGCACAATTGGACAAATGCTGGTACAGCCGGTTCTCCGGATATTTCTCCGTCAGGCGCTTCACGCCAAGCTCCAATTCCTCTACATCGCAGTTCAGCGGGTTCCACTTCTCCGGGTCGTCCGACAGTCTGCCCGTCGTGTAAAATTGTCCGTCCTTCCACACGACAGCCGAGTAGCCAAAGAGCGGCAGCTTGTAGTCCTTGTCCGTCTTCACATAGCCGGGCAGGCATAACCGGGTGTAACCCTGCGGGAGCAGTGCCCCCACAGCCTGAGCGTCTCCCGGGAGCGCCGTCATCTCACCCGTTTCCGGATCCATACCGATGGCACGGGTGTTGGGGAGGCCGACCAGCGTCGCGCCTTCCGGCAGGGGAATCAGCTCATCTTCCATAATTTCCACGATCATATCCGCGCTGCGGCCGAGACCGTACAGTGTCGGATGATCAAATACGTTGCCTTTTTCATCGGCATATACCAGATACATGATGTTCTCCTCTTTATGCTCTAAATTTAAGTCAGCGGCACGGAAGCCGTCGACGGGCGTGAGGTGCGCCGGTTGCTGCTGTGGCTGTTCGAGGACGAGGAGGAACTGCGGCTATGGCCGTTTCCTGCTCCATGCACGTCAAAGGAAGCCAAAAATTCGGCATTGGTTTTGCAGTCACGCAATTTCTTCAAGAATCCCTCTACGAAGTCGGCCGATTCGTTCATATTTTTACGGATCGCCCAAATGGTATCGAGCTCATCCTTCGTTAACAGCACTTCTTCACGACGCGTTCCCGAACGGCGGATATCGATGGCCGGGAAAATGCGGCGCTCAGCCAGCTTGCGGTCTAGGTGCAGCTCCATGTTGCCGGTTCCCTTAAACTCTTCATAAATGATATCGTCCATCCGCGAACCGGTATCAATCAGCGCTGTGGCCAAAATGGTCAGACTGCCGCCTTCCTCGACGTTCCGGGCAGAACCAAAGAACCGCTTCGGACGATGGAATGCCGCCGGATCGATACCGCCGCTCAGCGTACGTCCGGAAGGCGGGATGACCAGGTTGTAAGCACGGGCCAGACGGGTGATGCTGTCCATCAAAATGACAACGTCCTTCTTATGCTCAACCAGACGCAGCGCGCGTTCAAGCACCAGTTCCGCAACCTTGATGTGGTTCTCCGGCAGCTCATCAAACGTTGACGCAACCACCTCTCCTTTTACGGAACGTTGCATATCCGTCACTTCCTCAGGACGTTCGTCAATCAGCAGTACAAAAAGTTCAATCTCGGGATTGTTGGTGGAAATGCTGTTGGCAATTTCTTTTAAGAGGAGCGTTTTACCTGCTTTTGGAGGTGCAACGATCAAACCGCGCTGTCCCAGACCGACCGGGGCGAGCAAATCCATAATTCGAGTAGACAAATGGTTAGGGGATGTTTCAAGCACAAGTTTCTTTTGCGGATAGAGAGGAGTCAGTGCCGGAAAGTGTAACCGTTCGGATGCCGTCTCCGGGCTCTCCCCGTTGACCGCATTGACTTGCAGCAAACCGAAATACCGCTCGTTCTCCTTCGGTGCGCGGCACTTCCCTGATACCAAGTCTCCCGTACGAAGGTCGAATTTACGAATCTGGGAGGCGGAGATATAAATGTCCTCGGTGCTTGGCAGGTAATTGATCGGCCTTAGGAAGCCGTAACCTTCCGGGAGAATCTCGAGCACACCTTCCATAAACATAAGTCCGCTCTGTTCGGCCTGCGCTCTCAAAATAGCAAAAATCAGTTCTTTCTTCTTCAACTGACCGTAATAAGGGATCTGGTACTTCTTCGCCAGTTTGTACAATTCGGTCAGCTTCATTTCTTCCAAATCGGCAATTTGTAAATCCATGTAATAACCACCTATTCAATTTTATAAGTCCTGACAAGAGCTTAGCATCAAATGGATGAAGACGCTAATCTATGAGTCTATGAAAATCCTCATTAGGATAGGATTACCCAAATTAGAAGGAGATATGCAGGTCATGATGAAAAAATCAGCTTCACTCAATCTATTTCCCGCATTCTCCTAATATTACAGCACCCTGATTATTGTTCGCGCCAAACATCGGCGCCAAGCATCCGCAGATTGCTGACGAGGTGATCGTAACCCCTGTCGATGTACTCCACGCCGGTCACTTCCGTCACGCCATCCTCAACTGTAAGGCCGGCGATCACCAGCGCAGCCCCCGCTCTGAGGTCGGAAGCCTTGACTTTGGCCGCATTTAGGCGGCTCTTCTCGATGACGGCCGAACGGCCCTCGACGCGAATTTTAGCTCCCATGCGGACCAGCTCCGGCACATGCTTAAACCGGTTGCTGTAGACAAAATCGCTGAGCACGCTTACGCCTTCGGCCTGGGTTAGCAGACTGGTCATGGGCGATTGTAAATCTGTAGCAAATCCTGGGTATATCAGTGCTTTCACATCGACATGGCCATATGATGGACTCCCCATCACGCGAATGCTCTCGTCGAGCTCCTCGATTTGGACCCCCATCTCCAGCAGCTTGGCTGTGACAGCTTCCAAATGCTTAGGAATAATATTGTCGATCAATACGTCACCGCGCGTTGCCGCGGCGGCAATCATATATGTTCCCGCCTGGATCCGGTCCGGGATGATGGAATGGCGGCAGCCGTGCAGCTCGGATACGCCTTCGATACGAATCGTTTCCGTGCCGGCGCCTTTAATAATGGCTCCCATGGAGTTCAAAAGCGTGGCCACATCTATAATTTCAGGCTCTTTCGCCGCATTTTCAATAATTGTGGAGCCTTTGGCTCTGGCAGCCGCCAGCATAATGTTAATCGTCGCGCCTACGCTGGATACGTCGAGGTAAATTTTTGCCCCGCGCAGCTCCTTCGCATGGAGATGAATCGCGCCATGCTCGTTCGTCACGGTCGCGCCCAGCGCTTCAAAACCTTTAATATGCTGATCGATCGGACGGGGCTCGAAATTGCATCCTCCCGGCAGACCGACGACAGCCTCCTTAAACCGGCCAAGCAGCGCACCCATCATATAATAGGAGGCTCTCAGCTTCTTCACCGGCCCGTTGGGCATCGGAATGGATACGATCCGCGAAGGATCGATGTTCATCTGGCTCCCATCCCAAGACACCTTTGCCCCAAGCTCCTCCAGTATTTCTGCATAAACCGCCACATCACTAAGCAGCGGCAGGTTGTCCAGTATTACTTCGGACTCCGCCAAAATAGCCGCGGGAATCAACGCGATGGCGCTGTTCTTCGCCCCACTGATTGAAACGGTGCCTTGCAGTGGGCGTCCACCGCTGATCATCAATTTTTCCATAAGCTAAGGTTCCCCCCACATACTTCGCAGCCGCAAAATAGTTCTGTGTCCATTTTGGTGTATGAAATGGAAAAACACCGGCTAAGCGGTGTGCTTTCCATTCCTTGCTATTCAATTGGGCGCCCCGGAGCGGGGCAGCCCTCTATATCATGAACCACACCGTAGGGCTGGGCCCTACTTCAAACCTTGTGTAACATTAAGCCTGGTTGTTGGATCCAAACTCGCGGATTTTGCCGACAACGGTTGCCTTGATGGCATCGCGGCCTGGAACGATGTATTTACGCGGATCGTATACGTCCGGTTTAGCAGCAAGAACTTCACGCACCGCTTTGGTGAACGAGATTTGGTTCTCTGTGTTGACGTTGATTTTGGATGTGCCCAAAGAGATGGCTTTCTTGATATCATGCGTCGGGATGCCTGTCCCGCCATGAAGAACGAGCGGAAGGTTCACGGCGTCGCGAATCTCTTCCATTTCTTTAAAACCGAGGTTTGGTTCGCCTTTGTAAGGTCCATGAACAGAGCCAAGCGCCGGAGCCAGCGTGTCGATTCCGGTTTCTTTGACGATGCGTACGCAGTCATCCAGTTTGGCATACATAACAGATCCGACTACGTCATCTTCCTGACCACCGACCATTCCAACTTCGGCTTCAACGGAAACCCCTTTGGAATGCGCGTATTCAACAACTTTGCGCGTCGTTTCGATGTTGGTGTCGATCGGGCTGTGAGAGTCATCGATCATAACGGACGTAAATCCAGCGTCGATCGCTTCCTTACATTTGTCGAAGCTTGAACCGTGGTCCAGGTGAATGGCTACGGGAACCGTAATCTTCATATCATGAAGCAGGCCTTCCACCATTTTTACAACGGTATAGAATCCGCCCATATGACGAGCCGCGCCTTCGGATACGCCCAGGATTACCGGGGATTTCTCTTCTTCGGCGGCAGCAAGAATCGCTTGCGTCCACTCAAGGTTGTTGATGTTGAATTGACCAACCGCATACTTCCCTTGAAGTGCTTTGTTTAACATGTCTGTCATGGATACTAATGGCATGGTTCCAATCCTCCTAAAAAGTGTTTGTCTGATCTAAGGGTTTTAAGCCGAAATTCGCATTGCATTCAGCGCTATTATACCACATCATATTGTAAATGCTAAACAAGCATTTGAAATTAAGCAGATATAGGAAGGGCAGGGCAAAAAAAAGAATTCTGCCAGGTCAGCAGAATTCCATCGCTTTAGCCAAATTGAACCGGGCTGTCTTTGAGCTGCATGTTTACCGCCACCCGCATCTCATCGATATCGAACGGCTTCGTAAAGTGCATGAGTGCTCCAAGCTCGGTCGCTTCCTTGATCATATCAAGCTCTCCGTAGGCCGTCATCATGATCACTTTGATGGATGGATTCATTTCCTTGATGTGCTTCAGGATTTCAAGCCCGTCCATTCCGGGAATCTTCATATCGAGCAGAACCAGATCCGGCGATTCCTTCTCCACAATTTCCAGTGCAATCTTGCCGTTGGCCGCCTGAAACGTCGTATAACCTTCACTGTTGAACACTTCCATGAGCAAAATGCGAATACCGTTCTGGTCATCGACGATCAATACCTTTTTGTTATCCACTCAAACTTACCTCCCAACAATCAGCTGCGTCCGAATCAAACCCCTAATTCCTAACTAAACTGTTAATTCCATACTCCTGCAATCTCCATTTAAAGGTATTCGCCTTCTAGATACAAATTCCTGCAACTTCATATAAATGAAAAATGGGCCTCCTGAGGGAGACCCATAGCTGTATATTAACGTTCTACTTGCAGCGCAGCCTTCACGAATTCACGGAACAACGGCTGCGGACGGTTCGGACGTGACGTGAATTCCGGATGGAACTGCACAGCCAGGAACCAAGGGTGGCCCGGGAGTTCCACAATTTCCACCAGACGTCCGTCCGGGGACGTTCCGGTAATGCGCAAGCCCGCTTTTTCAATCTGCTCGCGGTACTCATTATTGAACTCATAACGATGGCGGTGTCTCTCGTAGACGAGCTCGTCATTGTAGCACTGCATCGCCAGGGAGCCCTCGGCCAGCTTGCAAGGATACAATCCAAGGCGCATCGTTCCGCCCAGATCTTCAATATCCTTCTGCTCCGGAAGCAGGTCGATCACCGGATACTCGGTGGACGGGTTGATTTCCGAGCTGTTCGCTCCTTCGAGTCCCAGCACGGAACGGGCGTATTCGATCACAGACACCTGCATGCCGAGGCAAATGCCGAAGAACGGAATTTGCTTCTCACGGGCGTAGCGGATCGCCGATACCTTACCCTCAATCCCGCGGTCACCGAAGCCGCCTGGAACCAGAATGCCGCCGATGCCGTGCAGCAGCTCGCCCACGTTCTCATCGGTCACTTCTTCCGCGTTCACCCAGCGGATTTTTACATCCGCGTTTGCGTCAAAGCCTGCATGGGAAAGGGACTCAACCACACTCAAATAAGCGTCATGCAGAGCGACATACTTGCCGACGATGGCGATTTCCACCGTTTTCTCCAGCTTGTTAATGCGATCCACAAGGCTTTCCCACTCGGTCATGTCCGGCTTCGGCGTCGTCAGCTTCAAGTAGTTGACCACGATCTCGTCGAGCCCTTCATCGCGAAGGTTCAGCGGCACCTCGTAAAGCGTAGATGCGTCGCGGCACTCCACGACCGCACTTTCGTCGATATCGCAGAACAGTGCGATTTTCGCCTTCATATCCGCAGACAGCTCATGCTCCGTCCGGCATACGATCACATTCGGCTGAATGCCGATGCTGCGCAGTTCCTTCACGCTGTGCTGGGTCGGCTTGGTCTTCACTTCCCCTGCAGCTTTAATATAAGGAATCAGCGTCACGTGGATGTACATCACATTCTCGCGGCCAATTTCACTCTTGATCTGACGGATGGCCTCAAGAAACGGTAAACTTTCAATGTCGCCGACGGTTCCGCCGATTTCCGTAATCACGACGTCAGAGCCTGCTTCGCGGCCTGCACGGAACACCCGCTCCTTAATTTCGTTCGTGATATGTGGAATGACTTGAACCGTTCCGCCCAAATATTCCCCGCGGCGTTCTTTGCTGATCACCGAGGAGTACACCTTCCCCGTCGTGACATTGCTGTTCTTGGACAGGTTGATGTCGATGAATCTTTCGTAGTGCCCCAGATCAAGGTCGGTCTCGGCGCCATCGTCCGTTACGAATACTTCACCGTGCTGGTAAGGACTCATGGTGCCGGGGTCTACGTTCAAATACGGATCGAATTTCTGGATCGTCACCTTTAAACCCCTATTTTTAAGCAGCCTTCCGAGTGAAGCGGCGGTAATCCCTTTACCCAAGGAAGACACGACCCCGCCCGTCACAAAAATATACTTTGTCACTGTAAAAACCCTCCTATTAAAGTCCAGAAATTCAGGCGACATATGATGTTTAGCGTAACCCAATTCACGTTTTTTCATCGGAATCGGGCCGAAACAAGTTTGTTGCTTTCTCTCTCTGTGAACAACAATGCGCCATTTGAAATCAAATGGCACAATTGGGTAATCGACATTATATAGATTGAACTAAAAAAGATGAATCATTTCCATTCCATTCCCAGTTCATCTACCCCCGCGAATATGGTGGAAGGAGAGTTCCGCTTCCATGACATACCGCATTAAAAAACAAAAAAGTGACACCCGTAGTACGGGGCACTTTTTATTATTTTACGCATATTTAAATCTCAATCATAAGCCCATGCAATAGTTTACTCTGTGCCTTGTCCCCTGTCAAGAGAGGATTGGCGATTCTGCGGATGGAATTAATCTTCGTCCTCATCGAGGTCGTCTTCTTCTTCCTCTTCCTCATCCTCTTCAACGGCGTCTTCATCTTCCAGGTCCTCGTCGTCGAGCATCACGTCTTCGTCTTCTTCCACTTCTTCCTCGGAATCGTCATCGGAATAGATGTCGTCATGATCCTCGTCGATCCGGTCGAAATCATCGTCGCTGTCCTCAGCAAACGTATCTTCCTCGTCCGTGAAATCGTCATCCTCATCATCGTCGTCATCGTTAATGATGCGCGGACGCTTGGCGCTGCTGATCGGATCTTCGGAGCGGTCAATCGGATACCAGCGCTTGAGTCCCCACAGGTTCGTTCCTACGCAGGCAAACCGGCCGTCGATATTAATTTCTGTATATAGCTGCGCAACGGTCTCTTTAACTTCTTCATCCGTCAAACCGCGAAGCTTGGCTACCTCTTTCATCAGGTCGAGATAATAAAACGGCGTATTCGCCGCCTTCAAAATGGCAAAGGCCAGGTCGACCATTGGCATTTCCCGGATTCTCTCGGGATCCATTTTAAGCTGGAGTGAGTTACTCACTTACGGACACTTCCTCTCACGCAAAGTTCACCTTATATATCGTTACTTATAACAACATATCCATTATCAAAACTAAGTAAAACCTATTTATAAATAAAATGCAAGTTTTAAGTGCATAAAGGAAGACTGCAAGGTTGTCCTAAAAAAGGCGAATGAAAAGGCGGAGTATCCTCCGCCTTCCGACTGTATCCGCCCACGAAGGAGAAACTCCTCACGGGACCTGGAAAGAGACGCCCATGGCCTCTTCAGTCTATATTATGTCCGCCTCCGGCTTTTGACATCGGGGCAGGGCCTATTTCGTCAAAAAAGGGCATGTTCCCACTCCTGCCGCACTCCCCGCTCATACAATGCAAAAGCAGGGTTCATTATGAGGGGGACTGCCCAACATGGACTACACCAATTTTATCCAGATGCTGCTTGAAGATATGGAGAGTCCCGTATCGTCCGGAGAAAAAAATATTATCAGGTTTCGCGAACCGCGGCATTTCTATGCCTGTCAGGATCGGCTGCAGACGCTTCACCTTCGGTATCCGAACATGCCCGGCATCCAGGTGTCCGATCTCCTCGAGGCCATGATCGCTCCGTTTCCGGTCAGCAGCAGGTTGATGTCCAAGTATCATGACGATCTTATTATTGAAGAAGACACCCAAATGCAGGTCCATACCTTGGTGAACAACAAAGTCAACCAAAGCCCAGGCATTCCGTACGGAGTCAAGCAAATTCAGGCTCCCAAAGCCTGGTCCACTTCGACGGGCTACCGCATCCGGATTGGAGTGATCGATACCGGGGCCGACTACTATCATCCCGATCTGCGCCAGTCGCTGGCCAAAGGGATCAATCTGCTGCACCGGCATCTGCTGCCGCTCGATGACAACGGGCACGGCACCCACATTGCAGGAACCATTGCTGCCGCGAACGGTCCCGACGGCATGATCGGCGTCGCCCCGCGGGCCATGATTTTTCCGGTCAAAGCCTTCGACAACAACGGATCCGCCTATGTCTCGGACATTATCCAGGGGATCGACTGGTGCGTCCGCAACCGCATGCACATCATCAATATGAGTTTCGGCATGAAGACCAAAAGCAAGGCGCTACTGGACATCGTCGGCAAGGCCTATACGGCCGGGATCTCGATCGTCGCCTCGTCCGGCAATGACGGGAAACGGCGAAGCATCGACTATCCTGCAAGGTACGGGCAGACCATATCCGTGGGAGCGACCGACCGGAACCGCCGCATCGCCAGCTTCAGCAACCGCGGCGACCTCATCGATATTTATGCGCCGGGCGATAAAATCATTTCTTCCTGGACGCGCGGCAAGTACCACGAGATGAGCGGCACCTCCATGGCGACTTCGCATGTCAGCGGATCAATCGCGCTGCTGCTTGCCCAAAATCCCGACCTGTCGCCGGCTGAAATTAAAGAGCTCCTCGTCGCAACCGCCACGCCGCTGCGCCCGAGAAAAGGGCAATCCCGCGTCGTGCACACCGGTGAAATCAATGCCTACCGGCTGCTGCGTGAAGGCATCAAACGCAAAAATAATCCAAGCTAGACGAGAGCGGCCTGTACCGCTCAGGACAAACGGAGCTTCTGCTCACGTACATGCCAAACAACTACAATATTTAGCATTTGTTGAAAAAGGCCGCCTCCGGCAAATACCGGAGACGGCCTTTCATATGTTCGGCGTATTCAAAAGGGGAAGAAGGAATTACATCTTCTCCGGAGCGGATACGCCCACGATTCTCAGCACGTTGGCGATAACGGTCCGCACGGCGCCGAGCAGGGCGAAGCGTGCCTGCGTTTGAGCGGCATCCTCGGTGATAACGCGCTGCGCCTTATAGTAGCTGTGGAACAGGGAAGCCAAGTCATACACGTAACGGATCATCCGGTGCGGCGCGTAGCCCGCTGCAGCAGTGGCGATTTCCTCCGGCAGCTCGCCGATTTTACGGAGAAGGTCATACTCATGCTCCGTGTTCAGCACCGTGAGGTCCACTTCGTACAGCGGTAGCAGCGCAACGCCCTGCTCTTCCGCCTGACGGTAAATGCTGCAAATCCGCGCGTGCGCGTACTGCACATAGAACACCGGATTTTCGTTGGACGTCGAAATGGCCAAATCCATGTCGAAATCGAGATGGGAGTCCATGCTGCGCATCGTGAAGAAGTAGCGGATGGCGTCGATGCCGACCTCTTCCATCAGGTCCTCCATCGTTACGGCTTTCCCCGTACGCTTGGACATCTTGACCTTCTCCCCGTTCTGGAACAGGCTGACCATCTGCGCGATGAGCACGGTCAATTTGTCGGGATCGTTGCCGATGGCCTGCATGGCTGCTTTCATCCGCGGGATATAGCCGTGGTGGTCGGCTCCCCAAATATTGATCATGCGGTCGTAGCCGCGGTTGTATTTGTCCCGGTGATACGCGATATCCGGTGTCAGGTACGTATAGGTGCCGTCATTTTTCACCAATACACGGTCCTTGTCGTCCCCGTATTCAGTCGTCCGCAGCCAAGTGGCACCGTCCTGCTCGTACACCTGGCCTTTGGCTTTCAGTTCGTCCAGAGATGCTTCAACGAGTCCCTTCTCGTACAGGGAAGTCTCGCTGAACCATTCGTCAAAATGTACCCGGAAGCGTGCCAAATCGCGTTTGATTTTGCCAAGCTCTTTCTCCAGGCCGTACGAACGGAAGAACGCCGTCCGCTCGCCCGGATCCATGGACAGCAGGGAGTCGCCTTTCTCGGCGACGAGTTCCTTGGCAAATCCCTTGATATCTTCGCCATGGTATCCGTCCTCAGGCATTTCCGCATCCTGTCCGAGCGCCTGCAGGTACCGGGCTTCTATCGACTTGCACAGGTTTTCGACCTGGTTGCCCGCATCGTTGATATAGTATTCGCGGGTTACTTCATACCCGGCAAAGTCCAAAATATTGCACAGGGCGTCGCCGACGGCGGCTCCCCGGGCATGTCCCAAGTGCAGGCTGCCTGTCGGATTGGCACTGACGAACTCGACCTGCACGCGCTGTCCCTGACCGAGCTGTACGCGTCCATAGTCTTCGCCCTGCGCGTAGACCTGTTCGATCACGGGGTACAGATAGCTTTTGTTCAGCGTAAAGTTAATGAAGCCCGGGCCGGCGATTTCGGCCTTCTCGATGGACGCCTTCTTTACGTCGATATGCTCCAGGATCGCTTCGGCGATCTGGCGCGGGTTTTTCTTCGCGATCCGGGTCAGCTGCATGGCGGCGTTGGTGGCAAGGTCCCCGTGAGATTTATCTTTCGGCACCTCAAGCGTAATGCTGGGGAGCTCTTCACGGCTGGCCAGCCCGGCGGCGACCACCGCGTCCTTGACCGCCTCCAAAACCAGCTGGTGAATCTGTTCGAGTGGATTGAGTGTCATGATTGATTATCCTCCTGTATAAAAAAGCTGATGGTGAAATGCCCTGTGCATTCCTCGTATACATATAGATCGTACGCCCAGCTGATTTCCCCTGTCATTCCGTCCAGGTCCATCTTAAGGGAACGCGTATCCGTCGATAGGTTAAAGGACGTATAAGGCGAACGGTAAAAGCCGGGAAGCCGCTGCCCCTCCTGAAAAGACTGCTCTGACTCCACGGCGCCGTGCCGGATCATTTTCAGGCTGTTTGCGCCGATTTTCACTGTCGTTTTGGTCTTCCGCCCCTGCAAATCCGCTTCCGGCTCCTCGTACATCACATAGAGAGCTTGTCCGCGGGCAAATACCTGCGCCGTCATCTCCTGGTTGACCTCCTGGCCGTCATGACGGCTGCGCAGACGGACGGTAGCATTTCTGGCATGTGGCATTACGCAATACTCCAATCTATTCTTTCCTATTGTACTACTATATCCAGTTCGCTGTATCAATTCAATACAAACCGTGCCTGCCGCAGACTGCCTCTACTGTACAGCTTTCACAGCGCCGGGGATTCGTATTCCGGGAAACCCACGCCGTCATCGAAAAAAAGACGGAACCGCCAGTAATAACCGGCAGCCCCGCCTTATGACTGTTACTGCAACTTCATTCGTACCATGTTACTTCCGTTTAAGGATTCAACGCTTCCTTAAATGCGAACTTCCGGTTCCAGCTGGCACCGCCGTCATGGGTGGCATAAATCGACGATTTGGTGGCGCTAGTCACCACAAGCCAGCCCGTCTTGCCGTCCGTAAAGGAGATCCGTGAATCGTAACCATTAATGGACGGCTTTACGTTCTTCCACGTTTTTCCTCCATTATAAGTCACGCCGACAGACACCATGCCGCCCGCCGGAGAGCCGCCGGACAGAAAGGACGTCTCCTTGCCGATCAGCTGCATGTTGCCGGGGTGTCCGCCTGGCTGGGCCGGCCCCTGATTAACGACAGCGGCCCCACTGCCGGGAGCCGGGCCTCCGCCTGCCGTGGATTGGGCGATGACACGCTTCCAATGTACGCCTTGATCTGAGCTGCCATACAGCGAATAGGATACCTGGGACATGCCTGAACCGCCATAAAACAGCGCCCAGACCTGATTGTCCTTGCTGTAAATTTGTCCGCCCGCAGGGTACGGGGAGTCAAACTTCACGTTCAGCTTCGTGCCCCAGCTGTGCCCGCCGTCGGCCGTGCCCAATACTTTATAGCCAGAGCCGGGAACAATGACCAGGACATACCCGTTGTTCTTATCCCGAAACGTGGCATATCTCGTATTGGCCGGCGTAGGGACTTTCACCCAGCTGTTCCCGCCGTTATCGGTCCGGTAGGCGCCATTTTGCGTGTAGCCATACACCGTGTTCTTGCCGAGCGCCTCCAGCCGGTTAAACGGCAGATTGGCCGTATACACCTGTTTCCAATGCGATCCGCCGTCCACCGTCTTGAGCATATGCGTGGTCTGGTGGGAAGGAAGGGTGGCGATGGCCCATCCGTTCACGTTGTCCGTAAATTTGATCTGGGCAAAGTTCCATTTCCCCGTGTAAATTTCCTGCCAGTGGCACCCCGCATCCGATGTGCCGATCATAAACCCGGTTCCTGCCGCCCGGCCCGTCGACCCGTTCAGAAACTGAATATCGGTAAAATGAAGCGGGTCCGCGCCCTCCCCCATATGCTGTTTCTGCTCTTGCTGAAGCAGGCCGTGATCGCCGCTTCCGCAGGGAGCAGGCGCCGCGGCGGCGGCCGAAGTCTGCGTTGGGGATAATCCCCAGCCCGCCATCATCAGCAGCATAAGCGCAGCGGCAGCCAAGGAAGAGTTTCTAAGCAGCTTTTTCATGATCATAACGACACCTCCATATCGATTACATTACCCTCTTTGGGGATTCCCCACTCGCAAAAAAAAGGTCCTCATCTTCATTCCAAAAATAGCATGCGAGTGTTTGGATTGGTGAGCGACTTTGGCTTTGCGCACAGCGCAAAACAAGAGAGCGAAGCAAGCCAAACAGGAGCAAACACCATTCAATAGTGAAAGAATTTGTGCATCCTTCGACTACAGGCATGGTTCAGCCCACGATACAATGAGAGCTACTAAAAGGCGTGAGGTGATTGATTTTGAATGCACAAACGATACCGGCGGCGGACAAGGCCCAGCCGGGCAAAAACATGAAAACGGTTGCCAAAACGTTGAAAGGACGCTGGAACGCCCCGCTGGCCGGCTACCTGTTCATCGCCCCCTGGCTGCTAGGTTTTCTCATTTTACAGCTGTGGCCCATTATTCAATCCTTCTATTTATCTTTCACCGAGTTTTCCCTGCTGGAACCAGCCCGCTGGATCGGGCTCAAAAATTATCAGGATATTTCGCAGGACCGGCTCTTTTTCAACTCGCTGAAGGTGACCTTCCTGTACGTCATTACTTCGGTTCCCCTGAAGCTGCTGGCAGCGCTGCTGGTCGCTATGCTGCTCAACCGGAATATTCGGGGTATTTCCTTCTACCGCACGATCATTTATCTGCCGTCCCTGATCGGGGGAAGCCTGGCGGTGGCCGTGCTGTGGCGCAACATTTTCGGCCTCAACGGATTTATCAACCATCTTGTGATTCTGGTCGGCATCGCCCCGAAGAACTGGATTGGAACGCCCTCCACTGCCCTCGGAACCCTGGTCCTGCTGACGGCGTGGCAGTTCGGCTCGTCGATGATTATTTTTCTGGCCGGTCTTAAGCAGATTCCCGGGGAGCTGTACGAAGCAGCCTCCGTGGACGGGGCCACACCTTTTCGCAAATTCATCCGGATTACGCTGCCCATGCTGTCGCCCGTCATCCTGTTCAACCTGATCATGGGGATCATCAACGCGTTCCAGATGTTCACCTCGGCGTTTGTCGTTACCAACGGAGGTCCGGTCAATTCGACCGAAATGTTTGCCCTGTACCTGTACAACAAAGCCTTCGGTTCGCTGCAGATGGGCTACGCCTCGGCACTGGCCTGGATCCTACTGGTCATTATCGGCATCGCCACAGCGATTAATTTTTTCGCATCTAAATATTGGGTGTTCTACGAAACGGAAACGGAGGGTCGCAAATGACAGGCGTTCTGAAAAAACAAAATTGGCTGGTTCATATTCTGATGATCGTGTTCTGCTTTGTGATGTTCTACCCCGTACTCTGGTGGATCGGCGCCTCTTTCAAATCGACAGCCGAGATTAGCCTGCCCTCCCTGTTCCCCAAAGTATGGCTGTGGCAGAATTATACGGAAGGCTGGAACGCGCTGCCCAAGTATACGTTTACACGCTTCTTCATGAACAGCCTCAAGCTGAACGTGGCGACCACGGTGCTGCACGTCATCTCCGCCAGCTTGGTGGCCTTCGGATTCGCCAGGCTGACCTTTCCGCTGAAAGGGCTGTGGTTTTCCATCCTGATGATGACCCTGATGCTGCCGGGCCAGGTCACGCTCATCCCGCAGTATACGATGTTCCATTCTTTCGATTGGATCAACACGTATCTGCCTCTGATCGTCCCGTCGGCCATGGGTGGAGCCTTCTTTATTTTTCTGATCGTCCAATTCATCAGGGGCATTCCGCGGGAGCTTGACGAGTCGGCGAAAATTGACGGCTGCACCTGGTTCGGCATCTACCTGCGCATCGTCATGCCGCTGACCCTGCCGGCGCTGATCACGGTCATGATCTTCTCGTTTATTTGGGGCTGGGACGATTACTTCGGTCCGCTGATTTATCTGAATACCGTGGACAAATATACCGTTCCGCTGGCGCTCCGAATGTTCATCGATTCCCAGTCGGCCGTGCCGTGGGGTCAGCTGCTCGCCGTGTCCCTGCTCTCCGTGCTGCCGCCGGTCGTGATCTTCTTCCTGGCGCAGAAGCATTTTGTCGAGGGCATTGCTACGTCAGGGCTGAAAGGCTAGTCACCTGGAGCGCAATAAAACGAAAGCAACAGGGGAATCGCTCATTCCATGCTTTTCTTCCGGACCGTATCGTGAACGTAATTCTCTCCCCCGGCGCGCCGTGAACGGCCGCTTTGGGATAGCAGCGCGTTAACGCTATGGCCTCGCCGCACCCAAGAGGAGGGGAAAAGCCATGAATCCGTTTCGCATGTTCCGTATCGATTATGTGTTTTTCTTCAGCTTTGCCGCTTTTATCGCGGTCCTGATCACTATCATGATGATCGTCAGCTACCGGTTCTCCGCCAATGAGCAGGCGGACAGCGCCTCCATGTATCAACAGGCGGTGCTGCAGCAGCTCAACAAACAGCTCACCGACCAGATGAGCGCCGTGGAGCAGACCTCGCTCGCCGTAGCCATCAACTCCCCGCTGGTCAATTATTTGACAATGAAAGGAGACTATTATGCCCGCAAAACGGCCAGGGACGAGCTGAACCGGGATTATCTGGCGCCGATGCTGAACAGTTCCCGCTCGATGTTCTCCTTTCAGATTTATATGAGAGATCCGCTGCAAGTCGACCCCAACGCGAACATTCAGTACCTTCCGCTGAATTACGCCAGCCGGGAAAGCTGGTATCCGGCCGTCGACAAGGCCGACTTCGTCTGGATCGGACAGCGCGAGGTCGGCTCGCCGCAGGGGAAGCAGCAGGTCATCAGCTTTATCCGTAAAATCACGACGCCGGACGGGGTGAACCGCGGAATCCTCATTATCAACGTCCGCGTCAAATTTCTGCAGGATATCCTGACCGAGGACAATTCCTCGGCCAGCCGGCTGCTGCTCGATTCCGGCGGCCGGATGATCATGCACACCCGGATCGCTCCGCCTCCTGGAGAAATCGATGCCATTCTGAAGGAGGTCAGCGGAGATGCCGGCCATGCGCATCAGCTGCTGGAAGCGGCAGGCTCGCTTCCGGAGAAGAACATGCTGACCGTCTGGTCCCGCACGGCCCCCGGCAGCTGGATGCTGGTCGAGCTTACGCCATGGAAGGACATCACAGGCGGAAGTGTCCGCCTGGCATGGACCATGGCTACGATCGGAGCTGCCGCCATCCTGCTGTCGGTATTCTTCACGCTGTTCCTTTCGAGGAATTTCACGGTGCCGATCCGGAAGCTGGTCCAGCTGATGCAGGCGTTCAATCCCGGCAAGAAAGGGCTGCCGCTGCCTACAGAATACCGCAACGAATTCGGCAGTCTCTTCAGCGGCTACCGCAAACTGACCGAGCGGATCGAGACGCTGTACCAATCGCTGGAACAGCAGTACAAGGCGCAGCGCGAGGCGGAAATCAAGGCGCTGCAGGCGATGATCAACCCCCATTTTCTCTACAACACCTTGGATCAGCTGAACTGGATGGCGCTGGAGGCCGGCCAGGAGGAGATCAGCCGGGTGCTTGAACTGATGGGGCAAATGTTCCGTATCGGGTTGTCCGGCGGCGAATCCTTGATCCCGATGCAGGATGAGCTGCTTCACGTTGAATGCTATTTGAAAATTCAACAGTTCAAAAGGGGGCAGGGTCTGGACTGGGAGATCAACTGTACGGAGGAACTGCGGCAGCTTCTGATTCCGAAGCTGACCCTGCAGCCCTTTGTGGAAAACGCGATCGTGCATGGCTTCCATGGACGCAGCCATGGCCGAATCGTCCTGAATGCCGTGCAAGAGGACCGCGGCATCCGGATCCGGATCCGGGATGACGGCGTCGGCCTGCGGGACGATTGGAAGACCCGGAGGCGCCATCCGACGGGTGGATACGGCATCCGTAATGTAACCGAGCGCATTCAAGTATTTTTCGGTCCGCCTTTCGGCGTATCGCTCCGGAATCGTACCGCCGGATCAGGCACCGAGGCGGAAATTTATCTTCCGAAGCTGACGCAGCAGCCGGATTTGGAAGGAGGACGAAGTGATGTGGACACTCGCGATCGTGGATGACGACCGGCAGGTGCTTGGGGGGATGTCGCGGCTCATTCCCTGGGAGCAGCTCGGCATCCGACCCATCGGGGAGGCCATGGACGGTGAAGAGGGGCTCCGGCTGATTAGAGCTGCCAAGCCGGATATCGTCATTACGGACATCTATATGCCGGTCATGAACGGGCTGGAAATGATCGAGCAGCTTCGCAAGCAGCAGTTTGACGGCAAAATCATCATCTTAAGCGGCTACTCGGACTTTGATTATGCCCGCAAAGCGCTGCGGCTGCAGGTCGACGATTATTTGCCCAAGCCGGCCTCACCGGCTACGATCCGTGAGGTACTGCAGCGCGTAATCGCCGAATTGTCAGAGAAAAGAGCGGCAGAGAACCGGGAGCAGGAGCTTCAGGACCGGCTGATGCAGTACGAGCCCTACCTGGAGAGGGAATGGGTGAAATCGGTCCTCACGGGCGGGACCTTCTCCCCTCCGACCGGGCCGTACCGGATGCTGGACCGGCTTGGCTGGAAAGGCGCCCAGTTCATGATGCTGGCCCTGGAAATCAAGCGGCAGGGGCGGACGGAGGGCATCTCTGCCCGGGACTGGCACCTGTTCCGCTTTGCCGTCGGTAATACGGTCGAGGAGCTGGCCAGGCAGGATGGACTGAGGAGCTACTTTTTAGAGCTGCATAGTCACCATATGACTCTGCTGCTGTATAAGCCCCTTCCCTGGCCCGCGGAAGCGTTTCGCTCCGAGGTACTGGCACTGGCCGGGCGCATCATTGAGTCAGTGGACCGTTACCTTCAGGTCAAGCTGCGTATCGGGGCAGGACTCCGGAAAGACGATTGGACGGCTATTGCGGATTCCACGGAAGAGGCCTTTCAGGCCCTGGCCGAGCGGCGTGAGCCGGATGCAAACCATCCCTGCATCTACGTCTATACCGAAGCCGGCTTCCGGCATCCGGCAGCGCGAAACGTGCGTCCGGTCCGATTTTTTCAGGAAATGGCGGATGCGGTTCGGACCTTCGATGAGCCGCGGGCCCTGCTCGCGCTGGAGGATTTCGCAAGCAGCGACAGCGGCGTGGCACAGCTTTCTCCCGGCGAGCTGGCAGCCCTCGGAACACAGCTGTTTGCCATTCTCTCCTTCACGCTGTACGATTCCGGCCACAAGCTTGACGACGAGCTGCCTCCCTCGGATCTGTCGAAGGAGCTGGGATTGATAGAAAACGCGCAGCAGTGGAAGGCCTGGGTGGCCGAGAAGGTTAAGCGGATCTGCCGCCGGTTTACTCCCAATGAGAACCTGAAGCATAAGGAAACGGTGGAGTTTATCATTCAGTACATTCACGAGCATTACGCCGAAAACATCCACCTCCAGGATGTAGCGGATCAGGTCTATATTTCCAAAAATTATTTGAGCACCCTATTCCGCCAGTTCACCGGCGAGACGTTCGGCGATTATTTGACCCGGGTCCGGATGGAAAAAGCCAAGAGCATGGTCCTGGAGAAAAAGCTGTTTATCGCCGAAATTGCCGAGCGGGTCGGATACCGCAACGTACCGTACTTTACTACGCTGTTCAAAAAGCATACCGGCCGCAGTCCGACCGAGTTCTACCGGGCCTAATGCAGCTACTGCCGCTTGGATACGCCCAGCATACAGGACAAGCGCAGCCGGCAGTTCACCGATATTCGTAAAATACTGAAACGATTTGTTGTATTGTCTGCTACGCGGTTGTCCCTTGGCTTGGTACCTTAGAGCAAGAAGGAGATCCGTTACTTAAGGGAGGTTCAATTAATGAGAAAATCATGGCAACGTGTTGCCGCAGGCACTGCGGCCGTCCTTATGCTGTCCCTCGTCCTGTCCGCCTGCAGCGGGGTCAAGAAGGAAGAAACCGGAGCTGCGGGCACCGGAAACGGCAAGTCCATCACGCTGCGGATCATGTGGTGGGGTTCACAGGCCCGTCACGACGCAACTTTGAAAGCGCTCGATTTATACTCCAAAAACAACCCGGGTATCACATTCGAGCCGGAATACCAGTCGTTCGACGGATACCAAGACAAGCTCTCGACCCAGTCCGCAGGGAAAAACACCCCGGATATTTTCCAGATGGATGCCGCCTGGTTCAACGACTGGGCCTCCAGCGGCCGGTTGGAGGATCTCTCGTCCATTCCGACGGATAACATCGACAAGGCCCTGCTCGAAACCGGCACCTATCAAGGCAAGCTGTACGCGATGCCGCTCGGCAACAACGCCTGGGGCATGGTATATAACAAGACGATCATGGACAGCCTTGGCGTTCAGCCTCCAAAGACATGGGATGAGTTTTTCGCCATGGCGCGCGACCTGAAGCCGAAATTGGCCAAAGACCAATACCTTACCCGGGATTTGACGGCAGACGGCGCCTCCTACATGTCCTATCAATTGAGCATGAGCAAAGGCTTCTCGATGAGCAAGGACGGAAAGTTCCACTACGACGAAACCACCTGGAAAGATTGGATGAACAAATGGGCACAGCTGCGCAAAGACCATCTCGTGCCTCCGCCGGATGTGACGGTGTCGGATAAGTCGCAGGACGCGCAGATGGATTTGCTCATTCAGGAGAAAATTCTGCTCCGGGGCGCGCATGCCGCGGAATTCGGCGGAACGGACGCCCTGAAACCGGGCGTTATGGCGCTGACGACCCAGCCGCGGGGGACACAGGCGGGCGGATGGCTCAAAGCCTCCATGTATTGGAGCGTCAGCCCCAACAGCCAGTATAAAGAAGAAGCCAAGAAGTTCATCGACTGGTTCGTCAACAGCCAGGAAGCCGGCGACATCCTCGGCACTTCCCGCGGGATTCCTGTCAACAAGACCGTCGCTGATGCGCTCAAACCTAAGTTCACCGATGTCGACAAAAATGCACTGGGCCTGATCAACGAAGTGTCCAAGGACGGGGCCGCGTTCGACCCGGGTCCCGGCAATAAAGGCGGCTGGGCTAATTTCACGAAGGAGTATGATAACATCACGCAGTCGATCATGTTCGGAAAAATCAGCATCGACGACGGCTGGAACCAAATCGTCAAGCTGAGCAAGAGCCTGGACTAGCTTGGCAGCTCTCACAGATGAATCTCGGATCACCATCCTAGCTCGCACAATGACACAACAAAGAAGCACCCGGTTATCATCGGGTGCTTCTTTACGTTCATTTATTTTACAAAACCGAGCAGCATTTCACGAATCAGCTTCGCCGCCACGATCTGGGTCTGCTCCGAATGGTCGTAGACGGGCGCCACTTCCACCAAGTCGCAGCCGACCACGTTGACTTCGGAATTGGCGATCAGGTGCACCGCTTCCAGCAATTCCTTGGAAGTGATGCCGCCCGCTTCCGCGGTTCCCGTTCCCGGCGCCGCTGAAGGATCGAGCACGTCAATGTCGATCGTGACGTATACAGGACGATTACCCATTTGCGGTAGTGCTTCCCGAAGCGGAGCCGCTACGTCGAACGGATAGAAGTTGATGTTCTCGCGGGCATACTGGAACTCCTCGCGCGAACCGGAGCGGATGCCGAATTGGTAGATGTTCTTGCCGCCCATCAGCCCGGCTGCTTTGCGGACCGGCGTCGAGTGCGACAGCGGCTCGCCCTCGTACTGCTCGCGAAGGTCGGCATGCGCGTCGATGTGGATCAGGATCAGATCCGGATACTTCGCGTACATTTGCTGGATGACCGGCCAGGTCACCAGATGCTCGCCGCCGAGCCCAATCGGAAATTTATCGTCGCCGAGCAGTTTGCCCACGTACTCGCCGATCACTTCGAGACTGCGTCCTGCATTGCCGAACGGCAGCAGAAGATCGCCGGCGTCGAAGTATTTGAGATCCAGAATGCTCTTATCCAA
This sequence comes from Paenibacillus sp. OAE614, assembly GCF_040546645.1. Classification (NCBI taxonomy): domain Bacteria; kingdom Bacillati; phylum Bacillota; class Bacilli; order Caryophanales; family Paenibacillaceae; genus Paenibacillus; species Paenibacillus sp. OAE614. Next base: position 6,785,744 of record NZ_JBEPOD010000001.1, read on the forward strand.
GTAAGGGCTGTATTCCTCCAGACCCACGGAAGCCTGGCGGATGTGCGCCGGACCGAACCGGGATCCCGGACGGAAGCTGACCGTGTAGTCCATCGGCATGCCGTAAATGACCGCCTTGGAATTTTCGTAATCGTCCGAGCTGCAAATAAATACGTTGCCCGAATAAGCTTGGTCTAGTTTCATGATGTTGCCTCCCCCTATTTCGTCAGATCTTCCACAAATTTAGGCAATACGAAAGCCGCCTTGTGCAGGCGTGGCGTGTAGTACTTCGTGTCCATCTCCGGAATTTGCGACTCGTCCACCTCAAGCGGATCGTATTTTTTGCTGCCCATCGTAAATGTCCACAAGCCGCTCGGATATGTCGGGATGTTCGCCGCATAAACGCGCACGATCGGGAAAATTTCCTTCACGTCCTTGTTCACCTTTTGGATCAAGTCGGCCTTAAACCAAGGGTTGTCTGTTTGCGCCACGAAAATGCCGTCATCCTTCAGTGCTTCATAAATGCCTTGGTAGAAGCCGCGTTCAAACAGAGGAGCAGCCGGGCCTACAGGCTCCGTGGAGTCAACCATAATGACGTCGTATTCGTTCTTGTGCTCGTGGATGTGCATGAAGCCGTCGTTTACCAGTACTTCCACTTTCGGATCTTCCAGTTTGCCCGCGATGGACGGCAGGTACTTCTTCGAGTACTCGATGACTTTGCCGTCGATGTCGACGAGCACGGCTTTTTCCACTTTCGAATGCTTGATGATCTCGCGGATCACGCCGCCGTCTCCGCCGCCTACGACAAGGACGTGCTTCGGATTCGGATGCGTATTCAGCACCGGGTGCGCCACCATTTCATGGTATACGAATTCATCCTTCTCGGTCGTCATGACCATTCCGTCAAGCAGCAGCATATTTCCAAACTCTTCAGTCTCTACCATGGCCAGATCCTGAAAATCGGTTTTTTCATTTACATACGTTTGTTTGATTTTGGCAGTAATACCGAATGCGGGCGTCTGTTTCTCCGTGAACCACAATTCCATCGTCATTACCTTCTTTCTTTCTCAGGATAAAGGAGGGATTGATCTTCCCTGCCGCATGTTCTCGAGTAGCACGTACATCTTCTTTATTGTACCAAACTGCCGATGTATAAACACATCCTTTGAATTATACGCGATAGAAGAAATTCGTGTAAAGAAACACTTTCCTAACGCTTCGTCCCCTGGCTAAGGCCGCGTCAGCACCGGCTTTTTATCCCTCAGGTGGTCCTGTGTGCCCCCTCGCCCTGTATGACCGGGAGGCCGAGCGCTTTTTCCCGTGAATCCCGGGCCCGGCGTGAATATCTGCTGCCTGCATTTCCCATAATGAAAGTATCAGATTGCTCAGTTCCGCTGAAAAGCTATACATTCCATTCTCTTAAGTAAGGAAAGGGGCTACAGTACATGGCGAACCTATTCACGCGGCGGCCCAAACGGAAAAACCGGTTCCTGTTGATGCTAAAGCTCTTCACCGGCATGATCGTCCTCCTTCTGATCGCGGGGGGCGTTCTGCTCGGCTGGCTGTATCAAAAAAACCTTCCGCTTGCCGATACGGACCGCAATTCGCGCCTTCTGGACAGTCAAGGCGACATTATCGCCACGTTTTCGGCCAGCGGGCGCAGCTACGAACCCATCAAGCTCAATCAAATTTCACCGCTGCTCGTGAAGGCGACCCTGTCGGTGGAGGACCGCAAGTTCTACGGCCATTTCGGGTTTGACCTGGAGGGCATGGGACGCGCGGCACTCGTCAACCTGGAGCATATGGCCCGGGTTCAGGGCGCAAGCACCCTGACGCAGCAGCTTGCCCGTAATCTATATTTATCCCATGAAAAAACATGGTCACGCAAAATCAAGGAAGCCATGTACACCGCTCAGCTGGAGATGAAGTATACCAAGGATGAAATCCTTCAAATGTATTTGAACGAAATTTACTACGGTCACGGCGCTTACGGCATCGAAGCAGCCTCCCTGATGTATTTCGGCAAGCCGGCCAAGGAGCTCGACCTGGCGGAAAGCGCGATGCTGGCCGGGATTCCCAAGGGGCCGACCTATTACTCGCCCTACACCCATCTGGATAACGCCAAGAAGCGGCAGAAGATCGTCCTGGGCACCATGGTGGCCACCGGCGATATTACCCAGAAGGAGGCGGACCAGGCTGCAGCCGAGAAACTGGCGATCAAACCGCAGGGACAGCAGAAGTCCAACCTGACGGCGCCGTATTTTCGGGATTATGTAAAAAATTTGGTGACCAGCCAGCTCGGCATCAGCGAGGACATGCTCGATCACGGCGGTCTTAACATTTATACGACCCTGGACCCGCATGCCCAGGCCGCGGCTGAGGAGGCGGTGGCCAAAGGCATGGATTCAGCCAGCGATTTGGAGACCGCGCTCGTGTCGATTGACCCGCGGAGCGGCTATGTTAAAGCGATGGTCGGCGGCAAGAACTACAAGGAGAGCCAGTACAACCATGCGCTGGCCAAGACGCGCCAGCCCGGCTCCTCCTTCAAACCGATTATGTATTTAACAGCATTGTCTTCAAAGACGATGACGGGTCTCACGACGTTTAACAGCGAACCGACCCTGTTTCACTACGACAACAACCGGAAAACGTATCAGCCCAGCAATTATGGAGACAAATATTTGGGCGAGATCAACATGGAGCAGGCCATCGCGGCCTCGGACAACATCTACGCGGTCAATACGATGCTGAAGGTCGGGGCGGATAACGTGATCGCCACGGCGCGCAAGCTCGGCATCGTCAGCCCGCTTGAGTCCGTCCCCTCCTTGGCGCTCGGGACTTCGCCGATCAGCCCGTTCGAAATGGCGTCCGCCTTTGCGGTGATCAGCAACAACGGCAAGCGGATCCCGCCGGTCGCCGTGCTGAAGATTACCGATGCCGCCGGCGAGGTAATCTACGAGGCTCCCAAGCCCGCCGGCGAGCAGGTCGTCGATCCGGCGGCGGCTTACGTGCTGACGCATCTGATGGAGAGCGTATTTGAATCCGGCGGGACCGGTAACCGCGTATCCTCCATCATGAAGCGTCCCGTGGCCGGCAAAACCGGAACGACCGATACCGACGCCTGGCTGGTCGGATATACGCCGGAGCTTGCGACCGCCGTATGGGTCGGTTTTGACAAGGGCAAAACGATTACGACGACGGACGCCCACCGGGCAGCGCCCATTTTTGCCCAGTACACCGAGAAGGCGCTGGAGAACGTACCGCCCAAAATTTTCACGATTCCTAGCGGCGTCGTCAGTGTCTACATTGATGAAGAATCCGGCAAGCTCGCCACAGCTGACTGTCCCCATAAGAAGCTTGAGGTATTCATTGCAGGTACGGAACCGACCGAATACTGCTCGCTTCACGGGGGGGAGAAGGAACAGCCGGACGTGAAGAACAAGGCCGAGGAACACTCCTGGTGGTCCGACTTTAAGCGGTGGCTGACCGACTAAACGCAGCGCGTTATAAAGGTACGGGGGCTAGACTAGGCTGAGTGCCGCCCGAAAACCATATTTGAAAAAGGGAGCCGGTAAAGCCGCTCCTTTTTTTTGCCTTCTATTGAAGTGCATCGGTTTGGCGGCCCCCTCTCCCAGGGAGCCCAATACACCGGACCAAGGATTCAAGTCATGCTTGCGGGGTTACCTTTTGCCTTTCGCACTGAATTCCGGTTATATATATAGAATGAACTAACCCGAAGAGGTGATCCTGATGATGAACCCGGGTAACGAGGGCGGCCGGCTGATCTCCCCCTCGCTTCTCGCCATGACCGCGCTGGAAGCCGCGCCCCGCCTGCTCGGCCAGACGCTGGTCCGGGAGACCGAAGACGGAGAAATCCGCTGCCGGATCGTGGAGACCGAGAGCTACGGCGGCGCCGAAGACAAAGGGAGCCATGCCTACGGCAACCGGCGCACCGCCCGGACCGAGACGATGTTTGCCGCCGGGGGCTTGGCCTACGTGTATTTAATTTACGGCATGTACCACTGCGTCAACGTTGTCGTCGGCGACGCGGACGACCCGCAGGCCGTGCTCATCCGGGCGGTGGAGCCGCTAAGCGGGCATGACGCCGAGCTGATGCGCCGGTACCGGGGCAGCGTCTCCGGCAAAGCCGCCAACTTGTGCAACGGCCCCGGCAAGCTGTGCCGCGCGCTGCGGATCGACCGCAGCCTGAACGGCTGCGCGCTCCGTCATGCCGACAGCCCGCTGCGGCTTGAATCCGGCGACCGGGCCGATGAGCTCCCGATCATCCAGTCTCCACGGATCAATATTGATTACGCGGAGGAGTACGCCCTCAAGCCGTGGCGGTTTTATATCGACGGCCATCCGTACGTGTCGGTCAAAGCCCCTGAGCCGCTGCCTTTTTCGCTAAGGGGTTAGTTCCGTGCTGTACACGAGTCCCTGTCCCTTCATGCCATGCAAAAAGGACCTGCCCTGCCGACAGATACGAAACACCGTCAGCAGAAAACAGGTCCTTTGTTCTTATAACGAGGAGAGCCCGCGATTTACGCTATACCTCCAGCGCCTTCTTCAGCTCATCCGGCGAAGCTTCCCACCACTGCTCATTATGCGACACCAGCAGGTTCTTCAGCAGCGTCTTTTCCTCAGATCCCAATTCGTCCAGCATAAATTTCCGCTTCAGCGCGGCATCCATCCGGTTCACGTGATCGGCAAGGATTTTCCAGCCCCGTCTCTCTTCTTCATCGATCCACATCTCACTGACCGTGGCACCGCCGTAGAATTGTCCATCCTCGTTCCGGTCCACCGCGACCCATACGATCCACACCTGGCGTCCGTTCGGGACTTCCTCCCGGTTCGGCGTAAAGCGAATGCGGCGCTCCGGCTTGCTCTTGGCGTGCATCGCTCCGATATCGATGACGGCTTCGCCGCGGTCGATAATGACCGGAGAAATGTTGTTCAGATCGATAGAACCTGCCCCAAAACCCATCTTGTGCTTGCTCTTGCCGCTGACGATATTCAGTGCGATGGGCTTCTTGCCTACCTGTTCCTTGTTGTCCATTTCCGATGTTCCTCCTATTTGAAAACAGAAACGCTGCGCTGCGCCTCCGCGATTTGTGGATACCCGTCCAACTTAATTTTATTTTAACTAATAATCGCTGGAAAGCCAACATATACATGCTGTAGATGCTTGTCAACGGGAGGTATTCGTATATGGCCCCAGCACGCGCCAAACTCGTCTTTTTATCCTTTCTCGTTCTTGTACTCCTGATTACGGGAACACTGTGGTTCGTCTTTAAGGATTCGCCCGAGTCCATGCCTTCCTACGCTCCGGATCAGGCCAAGCCTCCAGCGGCTTACAAGCCTCCGTCACCGATGGAGAGCGTCCAGCAGCCGACCGCGGAGGTGCTCAGCAAGCGGGTGGTGGAATATCACATCGATACGACCCTTGATCCGGACAGCCGGGTAATTAAAGGAACCCAGACCCTGACCTGGACCCATCCCGGCAAAAAAACGGTAAACGAGCTGTATTTTCACCTCTATCCGAACGCCTTCGCTTCCATGGATACGACATTTATGAAGGAATCCGGCGGGAAGCTGCGCAATGACACGATGCCTGCCGACGGCTTTGGGTCCATGACACTGACTGCAATGAAGACTGCCGACGGTCTGTCGCTGATGCACCGGATTCAATACGTGCAGCCAGATGACGGCAATACGAAGGACAAGACCTTGATGAAGGTGCGTCTTCCGCGGCCGGTGAAACCAGGCGAAAGCATCACGCTGACCATGCAATTCGAAGTCCAACTGCCCAAAATCTTCGCCCGAATGGGGACCGCCGGTAACTTTGTCATGGCCGGACAGTGGTTCCCCAAAATCGCCGTCTACGAGCCCATAGGAACGCGCGGCCGGACGAGCGAGGGCTGGGACCTGCACCAGTACCACGGAAATTCGGAATTCTACTCCGATTTCGGCATTTACAGCGTCCGCATTCACGTGCCGAAGAACTACACGGTGGCCGCAACCGGTTTCCCGGTGCAGAACTCACAAATCAAGAACGGCGAGAAGATCTATCAGTTCTACGCCGACGACGTACATGACTTTGCCTGGGCCGCATCCCCCGACTTTATCGTCGCCGAGGAGCCGTTCTCTTCAGCGGAGGTGCCCGGGGTCCGGATCAAGCTGTATCTCGATCCCGCCCACAAGGATTTGAAGGAGCGCTATTTCTACGCCGCCAAGGCCGCGCTTAAATATTTCAGCAAATGGTACGGGAAGTATCCGTATTCCACCCTGTCTATCGTCGTTCCGCCCGAAGCAGGCAACGGGGCAGGCGGCATGGAGTATCCAACGCTGATTACGGCCTTCGGGGCCAAGGACGACTCCCCGGGTTACGACCTCGAGCGGACCGTCATCCATGAAATCGGCCATCAGTACTTCTACGGCATGATCGCCAGCAACGAGTTCGAGGAGGCCTGGCTGGACGAAGGCTTCACCTCCTACGCTGAGGATAAGCTGATGGAGCAGGAATACGGCGTCATCCCCAATCTGCCGATCCAGTCCTCGCTCATCGCTTCGCCTGCGCCGCTGACCCAGGACGCCTGGAAATATACGTCGCAGAATCAATATGCGCTGAACGTGTATTACCGCGGCAAGATGGTCCTTAAAGAAATGGAGACGCTGACCGGCGCCCAGACCATGAAGAAAATCATGTCCACCTATGCGAAGAAATACCGTTTCGAACATCCTGCCACGGCTGATTTTCAAAAGGTGGTCGAGCAGGTAACCAGCAAGTCGTGGCAGACCTTCTTCGATCAATATGTATACGGCAGCCAAATGGCCGATTTTTCGGTCGACGAAATTACGGTGCGCAAGGATAAGGATTCGGCGCAGCCCCGGTACGATTCTTTGGTGAAGGTCAGCAAAAAGGGCGGCGATCTGCCGCAGGTGCCGATTCTGTTCACGTTTACGGACGGGCATCAGATCAAAAAGGTTTGGGACGTAAAAAACGCCAGCACCCAGTTCAAGCTGACATACAGCTCCCCGCTGGCCTGGGCCATGATCGATCCCGGCTATACGATCGTGCTGGAAAACAAACATGTGAACAACTACCTGAAGGCGGACATGGATCATAAAGTGCTCCTCCGCTGGAACGTAAGCATTACCAAGCTGATTGAAACCCTGCTTGGAAGTCTGTCCTGGTGAGGTGAGAGCAGTGAAATCCTATATTGTTAACGGTTGGAAAAGCGTCAAAGACCAATTTTATGTCATGATCATCATGTTCCTGTACCAGCTGCTCTGGGGCTACTTCCTGTACCGTCTGATCGATTCGGCGGTTGTGCCGCTGCTGATGCGGTATCCCGATCCCCCGCCGACCGAACTCAGCCAGGTCCTCTATTATGTGGAGGGACAAATGAGCTTGACCCAAAGCAGCACCGTGCATACCTATCTGTGGGTTCTCCTGGGAATGGTCGCCCTCCGCATGCTGCTGACCCCTTTTATCCACGCGGGCATCTTCTACGGCCTGCACCGGGAGCATCAGGGGGAACGCGGACTGTTTTTCTTCCAGGGTATGAAGCTGCACGGCAAAACGGTGTTTCTTTTTCACCTGATCGAATGGGTGCTTATCGCCGCTCCGTTATACTGGATGATCCCGAAGATGTATCCAATCCTGCTCAGCGCGATCCAAAACCATGCCCAGCTGCTTCACTGCATCCCGTACATTGCAGTCTGGCTTCTGTACTGCTACATCGTCCATCAGATGATTCTGTTCATGCAGTTTGGCAAAACCGGTGGAACCAGCATGTTCTCCTCGCTCTGGATCTGCCTGCGAAGCGCGCTGCCGGTCATCGGCATATCCGTTCTGCTGGGCGCGGTCAGCCTGCTCTTGTATGGCATTACCAGCAGTGTCTCTCTGATCTGGGCAGGGCTTGCCACTCTGATTATCCAGCAGGGCTATCATATGGTCAGCTGTATCTTTAAATTATGGAATATCTCCTCCCAATATGATTTGTGGCATCAGCAAATGAACCGTACGAAAAAAAATATTTCGGAATAGTTAAAATTTTGTCATCACTTTAATCCGCTGATAAAAGAAGAACCCCGTCTCTTTCTGTTGAAAAGAGGCGGGGTTTTTGTTGTAAAATGATTGTTAACCATTTGCCAAAGTATAAATCCTCTGTTAAAATAATCCGAGTACGAACTTAGTAACAACTTTGTAATCTTTGCTGTAACGATTTTGACTTTGCTGTAACTGATTTCATCATTTGTCCGTTCATTTGATTGGTATGTAGGATTATAGGTAACTTGTCAGCATGTCCATTTCCGGTGCAATCATCACGAGCCGAATTCCCAGGCACCAGGAAGCGGGGGATCCAATTTTGGGTGAATTGATCTCGCTACAGAGGGATCATAGGGGACCTTCTACCGAATCCTTAAGCTAACCTCGCAGGCATTGGAAGGGGTTTATTTTTTTGAAGAAGAAGTTGGCAGCCGCAGCGCTGGGCCTTACACTTGCGTTCTCCATGGGCACCGGCAGCGTATTTGCGGATTCATCTCTGAATCACATCGTTAACAACACGATCGGCGTTTCTTACAAAACCGGCGGGACAACTACGAACGGCTTCGATTGCTCCGGTTTTACCCGTTACGTGTACCAAAAGCTGGGGTTAACCCTCCCGCGTCAATCCGCTGCGCAGTATAAAACAGGTACCGCTGTTTCCAAAAGCCAGCTGAGAGCAGGAGACCTGGTTTTCTTTAACACCCTAGGCGCAGGCGTTTCCCATGTCGGCATTTACATCGGCAACGGAAAATTCGCGCACGCGTCCTCTTCGAAAGGCGTTACCATCAGCAAACTGAGCCAAAGCTACTACGCCAACCGCTACGTTGGCGCCAAACGGGTCATGAGTACGGCCAAATACCAAGCTGCGGTTTACAATTGATTATCTCTCGAAAACAATGCATATCCAGAACAACCCGCGCCGCTGATTTTTGCCGAAATCGCCCCGCGGGTTTGTTGTTACTTATTAGACGTAAGAACCACCGAAAAGGTAACAGCATTTCAAAAAAATTTTTTAAACGAGTAAATCCACGATTTTCTCCTGTTTTTTCCACCCTTGTCATTTCTTTTACCCACTCGTCCAACAAATAAACATCATTTCCTATAAATTTTCCTACAAATCTTCTTTTTCTGTTAGAAACAATTGCCAAAGTCCGATTCCTTTGTTACAATAGTCCCAGCGATAGTAACAACTTTGTAATCTTTACCTGACACAAAGTTGCGAACGAATAAGAAGTAACAGGGAATTATACATAGTGTAAAAAGTTCATGCCGAATTTCCTCACACTAAGGAAAGCGGGGGAACCAGTTATGGGTGAATTGATCTTGCTCCAGAGGGATCATAGGGGGCCTTCTACCGAATCCTTAAGCTAACCTCGCAGGCGCCGGAAGGGGTATTTTACTTGAAGAAGAAGCTTGCAGCAGCAGTCATGAGTTTCGCCATTGTGCTCACGGTCGGCACAGGAAGCGCTTTCGCAGATTCCAAGATGGATAAAGTGATCGACAGCGCGATCGGAACCAAGTACAGAACGGGCGGAACCACAACAAGCGGATTTGACTGCTCGGGATTTACAATGTACGTATTTGATCAATTGGGCATCGATCTGCCCCATCAGTCTGGTTCCCAGTTCAGCATGGGTTCGGCCGTATCCCGCAGTGATCTGAGAGCAGGCGACTTGGTATTCTTTAATACATCGGGAGCCGGAGTATCCCATGTCGGAATTTACGTCGGCGACGGAAAATTCGCACATGCCTCCACTTCTCGCGGTGTGATCATCAGCTCTCTGAGCGACAGCTACTACGTCAACCGCTACGTTGGCGCCAAACGAATCATGAGTACGGATAAATACAAAACCGCCGCCGTCGATTCCGAGGACGTAGATGACGTCCAGTAATGCAGGTAAAGCAAGGGTACGAGATCCCGTAGAATGAGATTTTTGCCGAAATCTCCTTTTGCGGGATTTTTTGCGGACAGAAATGGGTAACCTTTCCATCCCCGCCCGCTACTCCTCATTTACCCCGCTATTCCGAAATTAAACAGATATCTGGGACAATCCGGAATATTTTTTCTCTAATGTTCAAATCCTACAGGGAGGTCTGGAAGGGAGATCTGCACATGAACCTCCAACATGAGAGCTTCATGATCGTTCCCATGACCCGGGAGCATGCTGAGACCGTCTGCGGCTGGGTGTACGAACCTCCATACGATTTATACGGCTGGCTGCCGTGGGATCAGATGGAGGCGCTTGGCGTCGAATCTGGTGATCCTGAGGTGAGACAAAGCCAATATGTGTCCGTCCTGGATGCTGAACATACCTTGTGCGGGTTCGCGCAGTTCTTTCCCTTGGCAGGCGTGACCCGGCTTGGTGTTGGTATGCGGCCTGATTTATGCGGCCAGGGGCTGGGTAAGAGCTTTATGCAGGCTGTGGTCGGCGCAGCCCGTGAAAAACGGCCTGGGGACGAAATCGACCTTGAAGTGCATACATGGAATAAGCGGGCCATCCGGGCTTACGGGAAGTCGGGGTTTGTCATCGCTGATACCTACCCCAAGCTGACCCCTGAAGGTGAACAGCTGTTTCACTGTATGGTCTATGAAGGGATCTAACTTGAAAATTCCATCATCATAAAAATGGTACAAATTTGTGTATTTTTGGTGGCCCCAAGTTTGGATTCGTTTGCTTTTTTGACACAAACTATTTGATGTGATGGCTTGTTCCGTTATAATGAAGGAATGAAGAATGACAGTTTACATAGAAAGGACGAAAACGGATGCAAAAATGGATCATGAGCGGTGTATTAACGATCGCAGTGGTTATGGCAATTGTGCTCATGTTTACGCTTCCAGGCAAAGAGCAGGTGGCGGAAGAAGAGAAGCCGACCATGCCGGAAGTTACGATGGACGCCGCAGCGGCCGAATCTACGATTAAAGCACAGGGCTGCATTAGCTGTCACGGGGATCAGCTTCAGGGTGCCGTAGGCCCGAACCTTCAAAAGATCGGAAGCCAACTGTCCGCTGAAGAGATTTACACCATTATCACTAAAGGTAAAGGCGGCATGCCATCCTTTAAAGACAAGTTGAAAGCTGAAGAGATCGCCAATGTGGCCCAGTGGTTGGCTGAGAAGAAATAACGGTTGTAACGCATACAGAAACACGCTTTGGAAGAACGGGACGTTCATCGCAAAGCGTGTTTTTATTTGCTGCATTATTCTCGTTACCTTTTTTCGCCGGAACGCATTTTTTCGAACAGTTCGTTAAATTGGTGAGCCTCCTTGACATCCAGGGACGTAATCCCGCCTTCATCCCATGAAGTCAAACGCAGCGTCACATTTTTATAATCAATCGTAATAAAGGGGTGGTGGCCAAAAGCCTCTGAAATGGCCGCAACCTCATCCACAAAGGAAATGCCCTTCATGAAATTGGAGAAAACGTATTTGCGCACGATCCAGCGGCCCTCTTCAAGCTCCCAGCCTTCCAGCTTAGACAAATGCGTTTCTACTTCTTCTTGCGTATATACCATTCTTCCGTTCCTCCCTGAAACCTAACATCCCCGAGGTTCATCAGGATGTGTCATTAATGTATGCTCGGGCGAAAAACCTTTACCCATTGTATTCATCCCTGAATGTAATCATGCTTCTCCAAGGAGAGTACATACGAATAATATCTTACCATGGACAGGTTTAAAAAATCCATCCGGCCCCAGGGACTATATCAGTGAGACTACGGTCAGCTCCTCGTCGCCGATCAAGAGGTTGATCCGGTGATGGTCCTTGTCATACATCACGACACCGCTTCCAACGGTGATGACAGGTTCGGCTCCCAGCGCATAGAACAAATCCTCCGCCAGCGCCTCATGCACCTCACGCTTCTCTTCGATGCCCAGCTGCATCCAATCCTGCTCCGACATTTCAAAAAATAAATAACTGTCCGGAATTTCCCCGACAGCTGCCGTCAAATCGGTCAATATGCCGTCATAGTCACGACCATGCTTAACACCCATGCCATTCCCTCCATATCGAAGTTTAATTACTCATACGATCCATAAGCAGTTATTGTGAATGGTGAACGCCCTGCTCCATGCGCCCCTGTGTCAGGGTCTCTAGTGGGCCATTCGTCACCCGTTTGTGCTGTGATTATTCCCTTCAGGGTATGGTGCTCAGACTTGATTTTGTAGGACAGATGAACCTTGTCATTTCATTATACCGGAAAATATCCCTTAAAAAAAAAGAGAATGGTGTCGATAAATAATATAAACCGTTTTTTGTGAAAGCGACCATGTTGCATGGATGTAAACGCGGTCGATTCCGAAAGGATTCAATTCTATTTCTCATGGATGAGGTGTGCAATGGAAATTTCAACGATTGTTGGCCTGATACTCGGTGTGGTTGCAGTCCTAGTCGGCATGGTGCTGAAGGGCGCCCCGATCGTCAGCCTGCTGACGCCCGCCGCTTATGTCATTATTCTCGCCGGAACCGCCGCTACGCTGTTTATCGGCTTTCCGATGTCTGAGATCAAAAAGTTCCCGAAGCTGTTAAAAATGACCTTTGTCAAACAAAAACTCATGCAGCGTCAAGAGCTCATCACCCTGTTCATGGAGTGGGCCTCCATCACCCGCCGGGAAGGCCTTCTCGCTCTGGAGACCAAGGTCGAAGAAATCGACGACGCCTTCCTGCGCAACGGTATGCGCATGATTATCGACGGTAACGACCAGGAGTTCGTCCGCGACGTCTTGATGGAAGATATTGCGGCGACGGAAGAGCGTCATCGTGCAGGTGCCCTGCTCTTCTCCCAGGCCGGTATGTATGCTCCTTCCCTCGGGGTGCTTGGTGCCGTCGTCGGCCTGATCGCCGCTCTGACCAAGATGGAGAATATGGCCGAGCTGGCTCACGCGATTGGCGCGGCCTTTATTGCGACGCTGCTCGGTATTTTTACCGGCTATGTCCTGTGGCACCCGATCGCCAATAAGCTGAAACGCCTGTCCAAAAAAGAAGTGGAGCTCAAGCTCATGATGGTGGAAGGACTGCTGTCGATTCAATCCGGCGTATCCACCATTGCGATCAGCCAGAAGCTCTCCGTCTTCTTAACCCCTTCCGAGCGCGCTCAAATGAATGAGAAGGAGGATGGTTCAGGTGGCCAAGAAGACTAGACATGAACCGCATGAGGAGCATGCCGACGAATCCTGGCTTCTCCCCTATGCCGACCTGCTGACACTGCTGCTAGCCTTGTTTATCGTTCTCTATTCCATGAGCGCCACGGACGCCAAGAAATTTGAGGAAATGAGCCAGGCCTTCAACAATGCCCTCAGCACCGGAAACGGCGTGCTCAACTTCAGGTCGAATTTGCCGATGGATAAAAATATGGACCAGGGCAAAAAAGACTCCCAAGAGAGCATCGTCACGAATAACAATGACAAGAAACAGAAAGCCCAGCTGGCCAAGCAGGAACAGGAAGACCTGGAGAAGCTGAAGCAGCAGCTGGATCAATATATCAAGACGAACGGCCTGACGAACCAGCTGGATACCAAACTGAACCAATCGCAGCTTACGATCACGATCAGCGACAACGCCCTGTTTGCTTCAGGCAGCGCTCAGGTGAAGCCTGAGTCACGCCAGCTGGCGCTCGCCATCAGCAGCATGCTGCAGCAGTTCCCGACGTATGACGTCGTCGTGTCCGGTCATACGGACAATATGCCGATCTCGAACAGCGAGTACGCGTCCAACTGGGACCTGAGCTCCAACCGAGCGCTGAACTTCCTGAAGATTCTGCTCACCAACAAGCAGCTCGACCCGGCCAAGTTCACCTCCACCGCCTTCGGCGAGTTCCGGCCCGTGGCTTCCAACGATACCGCAGCCGGCCGTGCTAAAAACCGCCGCGTCGAGGTATCCATCATCCGGAAGTACCAGAATATCAGCGAGCAAATCCCGGTAACCACGAATAAAAAATAGCATAGCGATAACTAATGGACAGGCTGTTCCCTTCGGCAGAGGGGAGCAGCCTGTTTTGAATAGTAGACGGCACATGTCTTAGGGAATGGGCTTCCGGCCTTTTATAATAGGTCGAAGCCCTACCCTGTATCAGGCCTGGCCCCTCTCTACCCTAGGCGGTAATTCAGCAGCTGTCCAAGCTCTTCCTTTTCCTGCGGCGTTAAATCGCGCCATTTCCCTTTGCCCAGGGATCCCAGGTGGATATTCATAATCCGGATCCGCTGCAGTCGGCGCACCTCGTAGCCGAAGGCGCTGCACATCCGGCGGATCTGTCGGTTTTTCCCCTCGGTCAGAATGATCTTGAACACCCGCTCCGAGATCCGTGTCACCTTGCAGGGAAGGGTCATTTCGCCCAAAATCTTCACCCCGCTAGCCATACCTGTTAAAAAGGACGGCGTAACCGGCTTGTCTACCGTGACGATGTACTCCTTCTCATGCTTGCCTTCGGCCCGCAGTATTTTATTGACGATGTCGCCGTCGCTCGTCAGGAGAATGAGCCCCTCGGAATCTTTGTCCAGCCGGCCGATCGGAAAAATCCGCTCAGAGTGGCCCACGAAGTCTACAATGTTGCCCTTGATATGCTGCTCCGTTGTACTGGTGATCCCAACCGGTTTATTCAGCGCAATGTAGACATGCGTCTCCTTCTTCGCCTGCAGGGGCCGGCCGTTGATGCGGACGTCGTCCCCGTCCTCCGCCTGGCTGCCCAGCACCGCCTGAACGCCGTTGATCGTCACCTTCCCGTTCTCTACCAGCTTATCCGCTTCACGCCGGGAACAATACCCGGTCTCACTGATATATTTGTTAATTCTCAAAGCTTATAACCCCATCTCATTATGGTTTACCCCGGACAAGAGTGCGGATCATTCCCGTTCTGGTCCTTCCCCATGCTCCGGCCGTGCCGCCGGCAGCGTTAACGTAACCTGAGTGCCCTTGTTAACGGCGCTCTCGATCTGAAGTGATCCTTTATGGCCCTCCACAATCCGCTGGCTGACCATCAGGCCAAGGCCAGTCCCGTTTTCCTTGTTGGTAAAAAACGGTTCTCCTACCTTCTCCATCTGGTGCTCAGGAATCCCTACACCTTCATCCGTAATCGTAATCCCCAGGTGGTCCGGGTCCGGCCGAAACAGTTCGATATGGATGACGCCGCCTTCAGGCATCGCCTCCATGGCGTTTTTCAGCAAATTGATAAAGACCTGCTTCAGCTGGTTCTCCTCGCAGTGAACGTCCGTCTCGGCCGTCTGGGAGGACATGACAAACTCAATGCCGTGCAGATTGGCCTGACTGCTCAGCAGCGACAGCACATCCTCTAAAATATCACGAACATTTTTATTTCGGAAGTGCACAGCCTGGGGCTTGGCCAAAATTAAAAATTCGCTCACGATCAGATTGATTCTCTCCAGCTCAGACAGCATGATCTGGTTGTGCTTCGGATCGACGCGGTTGTTATACTCCTGCAGCTGCAGGAATCCCCGTAGCGTCGTGAGCGGGTTGCGGATCTCATGCGCCACCCCGGCCGCCAACTGCCCGACGGTGGTCAGCTTCTCGGACCGGCGGAGCAGCTCGTCCATCCGGTTGCGTTCCGTCATGTCTCTCGAGATGCTGATGAACGATACGACCTTTCCTTCCGGATCCCTGACCGCGGACGTGCTGATGCTGACCTCCACAGGGGTCCCGTCCTTCTTGATTCGGACCGTTTCTACTGCCGGCAGCTGTTCGCCCTGCATTAAAGCGTCGAGCCTTGCCTGCACTTCCCCCTCCAAATGGCCGGGAACCAGGTTGATCCGCTTACCGACCACTTCATGGCTTGACCAGCCGTACAGCTTTTCAAAAGCTTGATTGACCTGAAGGATATTCCCCTCAAGGTCCGTCGTATGAATCGCATCCGCCGTCTGCTGGATAACAGACTCCAGATGCTCTTTCACCGAGCGGTTCTCTTCCACGGCCTGCTTGAGCTGGTCGGTATAGCTGCTCAGATTATCGGTCATCGTGTTGATTTTGGCGGCAAGCAATCCGAGCTCATCTTTGCTGTTGATGACGAGCGGCGTATCAAAGCGCCCCTGGGCGACGTTTTTCACTTTACCCAGAATCGCATCGATCGGCCGAATGAAGTATCCGGCCTGCTTATAGCTTACAATGACGAACAGAATCAACAGAAAGGCTGAAATCGATATATAAGAGACAAGCTGCTTCTGCAATACCTTGGATATTTGCGCATAATCCATGACGATGCTGATGATGTAGGATGCCTGGGATGCACTGTTCACAGGGATAAAGCTCTTTAACAGCTTTTTACCATCGATGCGCGTTTCATAAACGACATTCGCTCCTGTCTGTGCCGCTTTCTCCACAGCCTGTTTGTCGTTTTCGAGGTCGATATATGTATAGGTACCGTAGCGTATCGGCCGATTATGCAGCTTAGTCTTATCATGGACATATCCTTGTCCGGACATTCGGACGCCCGCAAAGGTCTGCGGATTGATGCAGCTGATTTCAAGAATCTCCCCGTTGATTTTCTTCGTTTTGTCGAGCACCTCCTCCGGACTCGGGATATGAGTGCCGATCTGATGGAGGGAATCGGTGCGAATATACGGATCAATGATATAGTTTCGTTTGGCGTCATAATAATAACCCCATTTGTCGATTACGTTCGGCTTGGAGTTCGAATATTCAAACGGTCCGGTCCAAAAATGGTCGGCAGCCGCTCCGTACGGAATCGTTACGCGTTCTTCCTCGAAGAGCTGCTTAAACGCCTTATACCAGTATCCCCAGTCTTTGGTGGAGAGACCGAGCTCAGCAGGTTCCGAGGACTTGGCAATGATAATATCATCACCGGTTCGGACTAGCAGGGCGATATGGGTGACTCCCACCTGCTTGCTCAGCTTGGCCAGCTGCTCGTTCGTAATGTTCTGGATATCCGGGTCCAGCTCTTTGGCAGCCAATTTGGCAGCCACATGCAGAAGCTCCCCGATCTGGCGTTCGACCATGCCGGCGCTCTCCTGGCTCTGCTCAATGGAGGCGGCCACCTGCCTGGCGGCCAGCAGCATTTTGCGTTCGCTTTCCCGGCGTAAACTGGCTTGCGTTGTGTACAAACTAAGAATAATATTTAAAAGTAAAATCAGACAGAGTGAACCGGCCATGGTGAGGGACAGTTTCTTCTTCATTGACACATCGGGTCACCTCTAATCTTGCCTTGGCGATAATTGGAATAATCTATTCCATCATACTCTGTAGGCCGATATTTGAAAAGCTTGTCGAAAATGATCGGCTTAACTCGAAATAACGCAGCATGTCCACAACTTATCAACATATTCACAGCACTATTTAATAAATTGGGGATAATTCTGTGCGTAATCAAATAGTTATCCACAAATTTATGCACAGCATGTTAACAACAGAATGCTTGTTCGCTGAATAAGCCGAAATTCGGTACAGGGAGGCACATTTACGTTGGAAAATCAAACGAAACATCCGCTTCATGTGGATGAGTCTGTGGATAATGATCGTCATGAACACTGGATGCGCGAGGCGATCCACCAAGCCAAATTGGCGGAGGAGTTGGGGGAGGTGCCGATCGGAGCGGTCATCGTCCGCAACGGAGAAATCATCGGGCGGGGCTATAACTTAAGGGAAACGTCCCAGGACGCGACCGCCCACGCCGAGATTGTCGCCATCCGGGAAGCCAGTATAGCCGTACAATCGTGGCGCCTGCTGGACTGCACGCTATACGTCACGCTGGAGCCGTGTCCGATGTGCTCCGGCGCGATCGTCCAGTCCCGCATCCCGCGGGTCGTCTACGGCACCTACGATCCCAAGGCGGGATGCGCCGGAACGCTGATGAACCTGCTGCAGGAGCCACGCTTCAACCACCGCACCGAGGTCATTGCCGATGTGCTGCAGGAGGAATGCGCTGGGCTGCTGACCCAGTTTTTCCGCAAGCTGCGGGGCAAAGCCTGACAAAAACAAACAGCCCGGCCAGTAACCCTGGCCGGGCTGTTGTAATTCGTTCGGGGCTTGCTTAGTAAGCCGTAGCTCCCATTTTCTCCTGAAGCTGCTCCATCGTAATAACATCCGCTTCTTTTGGAATGCCAATGCTGAAGGTTTGCTTCTCGTTGATCTTGCTGTATTGGCTCGTCGCCTGCAGCGACAGCTTCATGTTGTCCTTCGTTTCCGGATCGTTCATTTCTACGTTCATAACAGCATCCTGATAAGCAGGGAAATTATTTTTATTGATGGCCGTGTTGACTTCGAACTGGTTGACTTTCAGGTAGTTCTTCAGATCGTTCAGGCCTTTGCTGATTTCATCCTTGCTGTCTGTCGAGTTCAGATCCTTCTTCATATCGTCGATGTCTTCCTGGTTGACGCCGAGCATTTCACGGTATTCATCTTTGCTGATAATATCAAGAATTTTCGGCAGCGCTTTGTTCACCAGAATGTCAGCCGCTTCCTTCACGTTGTCATTCGTCACATAGAATTGAACCACCTGCTTGGCATCCACGCCATCCGGGAGGTTAGCGTCTTTAACCGCAATGTCTTTGAAATATTTCTTACCGTCATATTCGGTAAATAGGGTATTCATAATTTCGCCGGCGAGCTTCTTCGTCTTTTCGGGATTCATCATGTCGGGGTTAAAGGACGTTCCCTGCTGTTCCGCCAGCTCTTTCATATCGAGTACCAGGAATTTACCTACAACGTCTTCAGGCAGCGGCAGCATCGGGATGCTTGGCACTTTGACGTACAATTTATCTTGGGTCATTACCATCGGAATGTTAAAGCTCATGGACATGTCGCCCTTCAGGTTAATTCCGAGCGTCATCTCCGTTTGTTGTGGATCGTTCTGATATACCCCATCGATCGTCAATTCCGCATTTTTCAGCATGCTCATCACTTGGCTGGCTGCGGCGTTATCAGCACTTGCACTGGTAACCTGCAGATCTTTGATCGTTACCTTGCTCTTCATTTCGTACGATGTCATTTTCATCGCGTTGACGGCCGAAGCCTCCAGCGCTTCCTTCGGTTCCTTCTTGCTGCTGCAGCCTGCAAGCACCACGGTCATTGCCAAGACCAGTGTAAGAATCAGGGCTGCCCATTTCTTCTTCATCACAATCTCTCTCTCCTCTCGTCTCTAAAAAGCAAAAAAATACCCCTTGTAATCATAAACGATATCGTCCGTTACCGGAACCCTTTTTTGGAAATCATTTGTGAATTTTCATTTTTAACGCAAAAAAAGACATCCTGGCTTTTAGCCGGATGCCTTTTTAGACGGGACCTTAGGACCCTTCTCTATTCAAATGACTAACATGATTCCGGTTCTTGACCTTCTTCGATCCCGACAACGGCTCCTGCATGCCGGACCGCTCCCGGTCCCGGTTACGCGGCTGCTGCTCTTGCGCTTCAGGTACCGGAACAGCGTTTGGTTTACTCATCGGCGATTCCCCCTGTATACGTTAGGATGGTTAAGAATGCGGATGCTCCAGGTCGACCGTGTGCTGATGATTGATTTCATCTTCATGCCTGCGATCGTTTCGCTTCTGCTGCAACTGATTTGCCTGATGGCTGTTCACTGCCGTTTGATCCAAATCCTCGACGACATTGCTGAGATTTTTGTCGACACCCGGTTTGGCTTTGGTCATCGTCGTCCCTCTTTTCTTAAGAGTGATGCGTCAAATCGTGAAGGGCTTGGGCGCACTCGTGAATTTGGCGGGTGTAATCCTGCGCCATATTCTGAATGACATCCGTGCGTTCGTCTACCGTGCGTCCTTCGCGTTCTACATCCACCAGATCCACTTTAACCTCCCGCGTATCCACGTAGGAGCACTGGAAGTCGAATGAATACTTCGACCGTCCCGCGGTATCGATATGGATCCGCAGCGCCTGGGGATTTGCCTCGTCGGCAAACACCTGTGCCTGGTCGGATGAGTCAAGCGTTTGAGGAAGCTGGGATTGCCAAGCTTGGACCAATTTGTTTTGGTTCAATTCAAAGTCTCGGTTCATGAATGAACACCTCCCCTGCCTTTGTTAATGTGCGGAGGATGCGCTCTTTTTATGCGATAACGGCGTTTGGCAAAAACAAAAAAAGCCGCTCCTGCATAAGCAGAATCGACTTTGTCATTGGTTTGACTAAATGGCGGAGGGGATGGGATTCGAACCCATGTGGACTTGCGCCCTAACGGTTTTCAAGACCGCCCCGTTATGACCGCTTCGGTACCCCTCCACGTGGAAAATACATCAGTGTCACGCAACGCGTAACAAAAATATATTACCACAGTTTAATTCTAATATCAACCCTGGCTTTTAGGGACAATAACTTTAACATTGCCCATATAAGGCTGAAGCACATCCGGAACGACCACGCTGCCGTCTGCCTGCTGATAATTCTCCAGAATGGCCGCCACGGTCCGTCCCACGGCAAGTGCCGATCCATTCAACGTATGCACAAACTCAGGCTTGGCCTTAGGCTCAGGACGGAAACGGATGTTAGCACGCCGTGCCTGGAAGTCCTCTGTATTCGAGCAAGAGGAGATTTCTCGGTAAGCACCGCTCTCAGGCAGCCAAACTTCCAGGTCGTACGTTTTTGCCGCCGAGAAGCCCATATCTCCCGTGCTGAGCGCCATCACGCGATACGGCAGCTTCAGCAGCTGCAGAACGCGCTCGGCATTTGCCGTCATTTTCTCAAGCTCTTCATAAGAGGAATCCGGATGCACAAGCTTCACCAGTTCCACTTTATTGAATTGATGCTGGCGGATCAAGCCACGTGTATCACGTCCGGCCGAACCGGCCTCCGAACGGAAGCAGGAGCTGTAAGCCACGAAGTGCTTCGGCAGATCCTCCACCGATAAAATTTCATCACGGTAATAGTTGGTCACAGGCACTTCAGCGGTCGGGATCAAATAGTAGTCCGTGTCACGGATTTTAAACAGATCCTCTTCAAACTTCGGAAGCTGTCCGGTCCCGCGCAGGCTGTCCCCATTGACGATATAAGGCGGAAGCATTTCTTCGTAACCATGCTCGCTGCTGTGCAAATCCATCATAAAGTTGATGAGCGCGCGCTCCAGACGGGCGCCGAGCCCCTTGTAGAACGTAAACCGCGAACCCGTAACCTTGGCTGCCGCTTCAAAATCAAGAATGCCCAGGTCCTGGGCCAGATCCCAGTGGGCTTTTGGCGCAAAATCAAACGTTGTCGGTTCCGACCACCGGCGCAGCTCCACATTGTCTTCTTCGGACTGGCCGACCGGTACCGACTCGTGCGGAATATTCGGAATGGCCATCGTCAGATCAGAAATAGACGCCTCCAATTCGCGCACTTCCTCGTCCATCGCTTTGATCTGGTCAGAAACCTGACGCATCTCCAGAATAAGCTCGTCGGCGTTCTCCCCGTTCTTTTTGCGCTTGGCTACTTCACCGGAAACGGTGTTGCGGCGGTTTTTCAGCGCCTCGCTCTCCTGCAGCAGCTCCCTGCGGCGGGTATCCAGCTCGGGAAATCCAGCGATCAAATCCAGCGACTTGTTCCGGTTTTTGAGTGCCTGCTCCACTCTCGCGAAATCACCGCGTAATATTTTCACATCCAACATTGGACAATTCCTCCTAAAAAGAAAAACGTCTTGTGCGACGTACTTCCATGATGAGACCTGCTTGAATCAAAAAACAACCCTGACCCCTTGAAAGGTATCCTCAGACCGCCGTTCAGGCCGCCAACCGAGGAATACCTTTACCTAAAGCTTACCCATGAGGCAGCGTTTAGATATCATCAAAAGAGTCAAGGTGTCATCGTGTTACGATCGTTTATCCTGCTGATTTAAGACGCTTGACTGGCTTTTACCATATCCACAAAATACTGATGGAGCCGGTAATCATCCGTCAGTTCAGGGTGGAACGAAGAGGCGAGCAAATGGCCCTCTCGCGCGGTCACAATCTCGTCGTTATAGGAGGACAGTACGTCGACTCCATCGCCCACACTGCGGATCAGAGGAGCACGGATAAAGACGGCACGAACCGGCTCCTCAATCCCCTTGACGTCCAAATCTGTTTCAAAGCTCTCCCGTTGACGCCCAAAAGCATTGCGCGCCACGGAGATATTCATCAGCCCCAAGTGGGGCTCTTCCTGGCCTTCGATCGACTTCGCCAGTACGATCAATCCGGCACAGGTCCCGAAAATCGGCTTGCCTGCCTCCGAAAATTGGCGAATCGCTTCAATAAACCCGTATTTCCGCATCAGCTTGCCGATGGTCGTACTTTCGCCGCCAGGGATAATCAGGCCCTGAACTTGCTCCAGTTCCTCTACCTTTTTAATGGCGATGCCTTCAGCGCCGGCCAGCTCGATGCTGCGAATATGCTCTGCTACGGCACCCTGAAGTGCCAGTACCCCGATTTTCATATGTCCAGCCTTCTCTCTCTTACCAGCCGCGGTCCGACATCCGCTCAGACGGGCTCAGCTTCGAAATCTCAATGCCTTTCATTGGCGCACCCAGGTTTTTGGATACTTCGGCAATCAGCTTGTAGTCTTGGTAATGCGTTGTTGCTTCCACGATCGCGCGGGCAAACTTCTCTGGATTATCGGATTTGAAAATACCCGATCCTACGAATACCCCGTCGGCTCCCAAATGCATCATCAGCGCCGCGTCGGCTGGAGTAGCCACGCCACCCGCAGCAAAGTTAACGACCGGCAGCTTGCCGCTCTCGTGCACACCAAGCAGAAGGTCGTAAGGTACGCCAAGGTTTTTCGCTTCAGCATACAGCTCGTCCTTCGACATGTTTTGCACTTTGCGGATTTGACTGTTGATCAGACGCATATGACGAACGGCTTCAACAATGTTGCCTGTTCCCGGCTCGCCTTTCGTACGGATCATCGATGCGCCCTCGCCGATGCGGCGCAGCGCTTCTCCCAGGTCTTTGGCGCCGCAAACAAACGGCACGGTGAAGTCCCATTTATCGATATGAAATACTTCATCGGCAGGCGTCAGAACTTCGCTCTCATCGAGGTAGTCGACGCCGAGGGATTCGAGCACTTTCGCTTCCACATAATGACCGATACGGGCTTTCGCCATAACCGGAATCGATACGACTTTCATAACCTCTTCTACGATTGTAGGGTCAGCCATACGCGCTACACCGCCGGCAGCACGAATATCCGAAGGAACGCGTTCCAATGCCATGACGGCCGTTGCGCCCGCAGCTTCAGCGATCTTTGCCTGTTCGGCATTCATGACGTCCATGATGACGCCGCCTTTTTGCATTTCAGCCATACCTCTTTTAACTCTCGAAGTTCCCGTTTCCAATGGTTTACGCCTCCCGAAATATATATCATGTAATCCGCCCTTGCCTATGGATGGCAGGATGGTTGCATACTCTGCAGAGCTGCTTTTGTTGACTAAAGCAAAAATCTTATATTGATCTTAAAAAAGATTTTTGATTCCGTCAAATAAATCACCAAACATTTCCTTAATGGCGCGGAAGAACAGGCGCAGCCAGCTGCCCTTCTCCACTTCGTCCGATGTGATCAAATTGACGGTTTTCGTCTGAGGCTTCTCAATCCCATCTGCTTTATAGGTATAAGTGATGGTACCGACCTTGGTTCCCTGCTTGATCGGAGCCACAAGCTTGTCCGCCGGTTCAAGCTGAGTCTTGAAGGTAACGCCTTTGGCATCGGAGCCTTTAGGTACCATAAAGGAGACCGGGGCATCTGTTACGACGCCAACCGAAGTTTTGACGCCTTTTTTGACCTCAACGGAGTCCAGACCTTCAACCTTGGATTTGCCGGCCACGGCCTGCTTGATCTCAAAGTTGTTGAAACCGTAATCAAGCACCTTCCGGGTCTCGGTAAAGCGCTGTGCCTCCGATTTCGTTCCCATGACGACGCTGATCAGGCGCATCCCATCGCGTTCGGCCGTTCCCGTAAAGCAGTTGCCCGCATTATTGGTATGACCCGTCTTAAGGCCATCCAAGCCTGGGTAGGCGTAAGCCTTAAAGTTCGGAATATCCTTATTAGTTTCAAGCATCCAGTTCCAATTGATGATCGGATTTTTGTCGCGAGGACGGAATTTATAGGATTGGATGGCCGTGAACTCAGCAAAATCCGGATGGTCAAGAACGATATGCTTGCCCAGAATGGCAGCGTCCATCGCGGACATGACCGTCTCCCCTTCAGCCGTAGGGCGATACTTTTCAGGCATATCCGCACGGTCAAGCCCTGTGGAGTTGATAAAGTGGGCTGTCTTCATCCCGAACTTCTTGGCTGTTTCATTCATCAGGTTGACGAATTCCTGTTCAGACCCGGCTGCATATTCAGCCAGCGCTACGGTAGCATCGTTCGCCGAACCTACCGCCATCGCTATGTACAGTTCTCTTACGGTATGTTGGTCATTAGCATCTAAAAAAATACGCGAGCCGATCGTCTTGGAAGCATTATCGCCAACAGTCACGACATCGTCCCATTTAAACTTGCCCTTTTTAACCATATCCGCGATGAGATACTCTGTCATCATCTTGGTCATACTGGCCGGCGGCAGTGGATCATCCGCGTTTACCGACAAGAGGACTTGCCCTGTCGTTGGTTCGATCAACACGGCGGATTTCACTTGAAGCTGCAAAGACGATACGCTTGGCACCTTGCTGGCCGTAGTAGTCGATGCGGTATTCGTAGTGGTCGTTGTTGCTGTTGTTCCCTCAGCCAAAGCCATGGCCGGTAGAGCGGACAGCATTAACATATTCAATAGCATAACCGAGGCTACGCTCTTTTTGACAAAGTGACGTTTGCGTTTGTGCGAAGATGGTTTCCCCAACTTGCTCCATTTCTTACTCAATGAATTGTTAACTCCCCTCTTGCCCTTAAATCTTACTTGTCTATTCTAACACAGGGTATACTGCAAAAAAAGACAGACAGGCCTAATTTAGGCCTGTCTGTACAAGAAGATGTTGGTTTTGTGCAAACCGTGTCGAATATTACAACGAGTAGTTTGGAGCTTCTTTCGTGATCTGCACGTCGTGCGGATGGCTCTCACGAAGACCCGCACCTGTAATGCGGATAAATTGGGTATCTTCACGCAGCTCCTGCAGGTTTTTCGTTCCGCAATAGCCCATACCCGAGCGGAGACCGCCAATCAATTGGTGAATCGTGTCGGACAAAGGACCTTTATAAGCGACGCGGCCCTCAATTCCTTCCGGAACGAGCTTCTTATCGTCGTCCTGGAAGTAACGGTCTTTACTGCCTTGTTTCATCGCACTCATGGATCCCATACCACGGTATACCTTGTAGCGGCGGCCTTGGTAAATTTCCGATTCCCCAGGGCTCTCTTCCGTTCCCGCGAACAAGCTTCCCAGCATAACGGCATGGCCGCCGGCTGCAAGTGCTTTTGTAATTTCACCGGAGTACTTAATACCGCCGTCTGCAATAATCGGCACTCCGTATTCTTTGGCTACCGAAGCACAATCGTAAATTGCTGTGACTTGCGGCACGCCGATACCGGCAATAACGCGCGTCGTACAGATCGATCCCGGTCCGATACCGACTTTGACAACTGAAGCACCCGCCTCGATCAGGTCGCGTGTCGCCTCGCCCGTAGCCACGTTGCCTGCAATGATCGTAAGATCCGGGTACAAGCTGCGCAGATGGCGAACCGCATCCAAGATGTTGATATGATGGCCGTGCGCAGAATCGACGACGATGACGTCAACTCCGGCCTTGACCAGAGCTGCGGCCCGATCCAAACCATCCTTGGAAATACCGATAGCCGCACCTACAAGCAGACGTCCTTGCGCATCTTTTGCCGCATTCGGGAACTGAATGGCTTTCTCAATATCTTTAATGGTAATAAGACCTTTTAATGTGTTGTTCTCATCAACCAGCGGCAGCTTTTCGATTTTGTGCTGCTGCAGAATGACTTCGGCTTCTTGAAGCGTCGTACCTACTGGGGCAGTTACCAGGTTTTCACGAGTCATCACTTCGGAGATCTTAATGCTGTAATCATGAACGAAGCGAAGGTCGCGGTTTGTAAGAATACCGATCAGTTTGTTATGCTCGTCCACAATCGGAACACCCGAAATCCGGAATTTCGCCATGACCTGTTCGGCATCGGATACGAGATGATCGGCTGTTAATGAGAAAGGATTGGTGATAACGCCGCTCTCGGAACGCTTAACCCGATCCACTTCCTCCGCTTGCTGTTCAACCGACATATTTTTGTGAATAATGCCGATGCCGCCTTCACGTGCAATCGCAATGGCCAGGGCAGCTTCCGTCACTGTGTCCATCCCTGCACTGATCAAAGGAATGTTCAGCTTAACCGAATCGCTTAATCTCGTGGACACATCGACTTCCTTTGGCAGCACTTCGGACTTCCGGGGTACCAGCAAAACATCGTCAAATGTAAATCCTTCTTTAGCAAACTTTTGTTCCCACACTTCGTAATTTCCCCCTCATTTGTCATGTAATGTATTTGTTAAAATCCTTATGCAACAAGGCTTGAAAATCGTTTCTGAAAATATATTATTGCCATCTTAGCAAAGCCCACTCGAAGCTGTCAAGGTAATCAGTCTGGTAAAAATGAGAGGAATCGCCCTTGTCTTGCAGGGGCAAATACATGTCCACTTGAAGCGGACAAGATATGCAAAAGACATCCCATTGGTGGGATGTCCAAAATCATTTCGGTTCATACATGAAACTGGAGGAGGAACTACCTTTAGGTTGCCAGGCCCTGAATTGTATCAAAAGCTCAATATTCCATTCCAAGGGTTTGAATAAAACAAAAAAACCACCGTTGATATTCATCAAAAGTGGTCCTTCGCTTGGCAACGTCCTACTCTCCCAGGACCCTTCGGTCCAAGTACCATCGGCGCTGGAGGGCTTAACGGTCGTGTTCGGGATGGGTACGCGTGGAACCCCTCCGCTATCGCCACCAAACGTTCAAGTGTTTTGATCACCTGAAAACTAGATACGAAACGAATCTGTGTTTTAAGAATTATCGGGTCCCCGCCAAAGTACTCGGAATCAGCTTCAACGCTGCTCTTCACTTTGGTGGGTACTTTTTTGGATAAGCCCTCGACCGATTAGTATTGGTCAGCTCCATGCATTGCTGCACTTCCACCTCCAACCTATCTACCTCGTCGTCTACAAGGGGTCTTACATACTGGGAAATCTCATCTTGAGGGGGGCTTCACGCTTAGATGCTTTCAGCGCTTATCCCGTCCGTACGTAGCTACCCAGCCATGCTCCTGGCGGAACAACTGGTGCACCAGCGGTACGTCCATCCCGGTCCTCTCGTACTAAGGACAGCTCCTCTCAAATTTCCTACGCCCACGACAGATAGGGACCGAACTGTCTCACGACGTTCTGAACCCAGCTCGCGTACCGCTTTAATGGGCGAACAGCCCAACCCTTGGGACCTACTTCAGCCCCAGGATGCGATGAGCCGACATCGAGGTGCCAAACCTCCCCGTCGATGTGGACTCTTGGGGGAGATAAGCCTGTTATCCCCAGGGTAGCTTTTATCCGTTGAGCGATGGCCCTTCCATGCGGTACCACCGGATCACTAAGCCCGACTTTCGTCCCTGCTCGACTTGTAGGTCTCGCAGTCAAGCTCCCTTCTGCCTTTGCACTCTTCGAATGATTTCCAACCATTCTGAGGGAACCTTGGGGCGCCTCCGTTACTCTTTAGGAGGCGACCGCCCCAGTCAAACTGCCCACCTGACACTGTCCCCATACCGGATCACGGTACCAGGTTAGAACCTAGATACGATCAGGGTGGTATCCCAACGGCGCCTCCACCCAAGCTGGCGCTCAGGTTTCAAAGGCTCCCACCTATCCTGTACAGATCGTACCCAAATCCAATATCAAGCTGCAGTAAAGCTCCATGGGGTCTTTCCGTCTTGTCGCGGGTAACCTGCATCTTCACAGGTATTAAAATTTCACCGGATCTCTCGTTGAGACAGCGCCCAAGTCGTTACGCCATTCGTGCGGGTCAGAATTTACCTGACAAGGAATTTCGCTACCTTAGGACCGTTATAGTTACGGCCGCCGTTTACTGGGGCTTCGGTTCACAGCTTCGGGATTGCTCCCTAACCGCTCCCCTTAACCTTCCAGCACCGGGCAGGCGTCAGCCCGTATACTTCGCCTTGCGGCTTCGCACAGACCTGTGTTTTTGCTAAACAGTCGCTTGGGCCTTTTCACTGCGGCCCCCTCGTGCTATTCACACTACCGGGGCACCCCTTCTCCCGAAGTTACGGGGTCATTTTGCCGAGTTCCTTAACGAGAGTTCTTCCGCGCGCCTTAGAATTCTCTTCTCGCCTACCTGTGTCGGTTTGCGGTACGGGCACCTTCACCTGGTTAGAGGCTTTTCTTGGCAGTGTGAGATCATGACCTTCGGTACTATAATTTTCCCTCCCCGTCACAGCCCAGCCTTAAAGTGTGCGGATTTGCCTACACACCAGCCTCACTGCTTGGACGAGCATCCATCAGCTCGCGTCACTACCCTCCTGCGTCACCCCATCACTCATAACGGTTTACGGTGGTACAGGAATTTCAACCTGTTGTCCTTCGATTACGCCTGTCGGCCTCACCTTAGGTCCCGACTTACCCTGAGCGGACGAGCCTTCCTCAGGAAACCTTGGGCTTTCGGCGGATCAGATTCTCACTGATCTTTTCGTTACTCATACCGGCATTCTCACTTGTATACGCTCCAGCACTCCTTACGGTATACCTTCAACGCTGTATACAACGCTCCCCTACCCCTGATGCAAGCATCAAGCCATAGCTTCGGTGGTGTGTTTAGCCCCGTTACATTTTCGGCGCAGAGTCACTCGACCAGTGAGCTATTACGCACTCTTTCAATGGTGGCTGCTTCTAAGCCAACATCCTGGTTGTCTGTGCAACTCCACATCCTTTCCCACTTAACACACACTTGGGGACCTTAGCTGATGGTCTGGGCTGTTTCCCTTTTGACAATGGATCTTAGCACTCACTGTCTGACTCCCGGTCGATCAGTCGATGGCATTCGGAGTTTGACTGAGCTTGGTAACCCTTGCGGGCCCCGCACCCAATCAGTGCTCTACCTCCACGACTGCAAAACCGAGGCTAGCCCTAAAGCTATTTCGGGGAGAACCAGCTATCTCCGAGTTCGATTGGAATTTCTCCGCTACCCCCACCTCATCCCCGAATTTTTCAACATTCGTGGGTTCGGGCCTCCAGTGCGTGTTACCGCACCTTCACCCTGGACAGGGGTAGATCACACGGTTTCGGGTCTACGTCCACGTACTCATTCGCCCTATTCAGACTCGCTTTCGCTGCGGCTCCGGCTTCTCACCTTAACCTTGCACGGGAACGTAACTCGCCGGTTCATTCTACAAAAGGCACGCCATCACCCATAAACAGGGCTCTGACTTCTTGTAAGCACACGGTTTCAGGTTCTATTTCACTCCCCTTCCGGGGTGCTTTTCACCTTTCCCTCACGGTACTGTTTCACTATCGGTCGCTAGGGAGTATTTAGCCTTAGCAGATGGTCCTGCCAGATTCATACGGGGTTTCACGTGCCCCGCACTACTCGGGATCCGTCTCGGAGGGAACTGACTTTCGGTTACAGGGCTTTTACCTTCTATGCCGGGCCTTTCCAGACCTCTTCGCCTAACCAATTCCTTTGTAACTCCATGTGAGACGTCCCACAACCCCGGCCAGCAAGCTGACCGGTTTAGGCTGTTCCGCGTTCGCTCGCCGCTACTAACGGAATCACTCTTGTTTTCTCTTCCTCAGGGTACTTAGATGTTTCAGTTCCCCTGGTATGCCTCACCATAACCTATGTATTCAGTTATGAGTGACTGACTATTACATCAGCCGGGTTTCCCCATTCGGACATCCCCGGATCAAAGCTTGCTTACAGCTCCCCGAGGCAGTATCGTTGTTCGCCACGTCCTTCATCGGCTCCTAGCGCCTAGGCATCCTCCGTGTGCTCTTAGTAGCTTAACCATGCTACTTAAAACTTAACTTGTTGTGACACAAGTTCAGCTAAAAGGATATTTCTAAAACGCAGATTCGTTTCGTTATCTAGTTTTCAAGGATCAAATTGAGAGTTTGAACTCTCAAAACTGACCAACGAGTGAGTAACTAGCCGACCTGGCTAGATTTAGTATTTGAATGCTTCCATCGCAGGAAGCGATTCTCCATAGAAAGGAGGTGATCCAGCCGCACCTTCCGATACGGCTACCTTGTTACGACTTCACCCCAATCATCTACCCCACCTTCGGCGGCTGGCTCCTTGCGGTTACCTCACCGACTTCGGGTGTTGTAAACTCTCGTGGTGTGACGGGCGGTGTGTACAAGACCCGGGAACGTATTCACCGCGGCATGCTGATCCGCGATTACTAGCAATTCCGACTTCATGCAGGCGAGTTGCAGCCTGCAATCCGAACTGAGACCAGCTTTGATAGGATTGGCTCCACCTCGCGGCTTCGCTTCCCGTTGTACTGGCCATTGTAGTACGTGTGTAGCCCAGGTCATAAGGGGCATGATGATTTGACGTCATCCCCGCCTTCCTCCGGTTTGTCACCGGCAGTCATTCTAGAGTGCCCACCCGAAGTGCTGGCAACTAAAATCAAGGGTTGCGCTCGTTGCGGGACTTAACCCAACATCTCACGACACGAGCTGACGACAACCATGCACCACCTGTCTCCTCTGTCCCGAAGGAAAGGCCTATCTCTAGACCGGTCAGAGGGATGTCAAGACCTGGTAAGGTTCTTCGCGTTGCTTCGAATTAAACCACATACTCCACTGCTTGTGCGGGTCCCCGTCAATTCCTTTGAGTTTCAGTCTTGCGACCGTACTCCCCAGGCGGAATGCTTAATGTGTTAACTTCGGCACCAAGGGTATCGAAACCCCTAACACCTAGCATTCATCGTTTACGGCGTGGACTACCAGGGTATCTAATCCTGTTTGCTCCCCACGCTTTCGCGCCTCAGCGTCAGTTACAGCCCAGAGAGTCGCCTTCGCCACTGGTGTTCCTCCACATATCTACGCATTTCACCGCTACACGTGGAATTCCACTCTCCTCTTCTGCACTCAAGTCACCCAGTTTCCAGTGCGAACCAAGGTTGAGCCTTGGCCTTAAACACCAGACTTAAATGACCGCCTGCGCGCGCTTTACGCCCAATAATTCCGGACAACGCTTGCCCCCTACGTATTACCGCGGCTGCTGGCACGTAGTTAGCCGGGGCTTTCTTCTCAGGTACCGTCACTCCGGTAGCAGTTACTCTACCGGACGTTCTTCCCTGGCAACAGAGCTTTACGATCCGAAAACCTTCATCACTCACGCGGCGTTGCTCCGTCAGGCTTTCGCCCATTGCGGAAGATTCCCTACTGCTGCCTCCCGTAGGAGTCTGGGCCGTGTCTCAGTCCCAGTGTGGCCGTTCACCCTCTCAGGTCGGCTACGCATCGTCGCCTTGGTGAGCCATTACCTCACCAACTAGCTAATGCGCCGCAGGCCCATCCGCAAGTGACAGATTGCTCCGTCTTTCATCATTCCCTCAGGAGAGGAAATGAGATATCCGGTATTAGCTCACGTTTCCGTGGGTTATCCCGGTCTTGCAGGCAGGTTGCCTACGTGTTACTCACCCGTCCGCCGCTAACTATCAGGAGAGCAAGCTCTCCATCAAGTCCGCTCGACTTGCATGTATTAGGCACGCCGCCAGCGTTCGTCCTGAGCCAGGATCAAACTCTCCAAGAAAGTTTGTGACTCATTTTGAATCTGACGAGATTGATTTAATCTCAATCGCTCCGGTCCTAAGACCATCGCGTTTATACTCACTCGTTGTTCAGTTTTCAAAGATCAAACTTCGTTTCGTTACCAGAAGCTCATCGCCTCAGCAACTTTTATAGTATATCATGTGCGGCTCAACTTAGCAAGCTCTTTTTTTAAATCTTTTTTTCGGATTTAATATGAAAGCTTGTGATTTGATTCAAGTAACAACCAAATCATTGGCCGGAATATTAATATAACACGCATTGTTGTATTATGCAAGTCTTTTTCTGAAATTATAATTTAATTATATATATAAGGTGCCGACCGTTTGCCTAATCATACATTTCAAGACTGCGGCACCTGCGGATAACGGATAATTCAGTAGCCTTTGCCCTTCCTGGGCCAAAGTGTATAGCTGAAACTTATAACGAAATCAATGCCAACAATGCATGCCCAGAGTAATGGAACCCGCTTAAGCGCTTCAGTACGATCAGGGTCATTGACGACCACAATCATGAGAAAGATCAGAATCGAACCGATGACCCAAGCCAGCGCATGTCTGAACCACCCTTGCCGCTCTCGTCTCGCATGTGCCTTCCCGTATTTGGGGGCCTTATGGGGCTTAGCCCCTCCTCCAAAACGATAGGCGAACCGCTCGTCAGCCCAATGAATCATCCGGTGGCCAAAAGCAATGGTTACACCGATGTACACCGCAGCCAGCCCATGCATAAATTCCGCCTCGGCTCCGCCGCGCAGATCCATAATCGTAAGAATGATCAAGAGAAGGTCAACTACAGGAGTCATCAACAGCAGTGCGGCACCGCCCTTTTTCCATCCTGCCAAATACCGGACGCTAAGCCCGGCTAACACCAAGACCCAGAAGGCTATTTCGCACCCTACAATCCATATACCGATCAAACCTATCCCACTCCTTATTTAATACAAATGTGCTAAAATCAATTTACCACAGTCGTACTAAATAAATCAAGCACGTGGTATAATGGAGACATGCCTAAAATTGTTGATCATGAACTCCAGAAAGCCAAAGTGGCCGAGGCCACCTGGCGCGTCATTCAGAAGTACGGTATCGAGCAAGCTTCCGTCCGAAACATTGCGGAAGAGGCGGGGATCTCCGTAGGCTCGATGCGGCATTATTTTTCAACCCAATCCGAGCTCCTGTCCTATTCCATGAAACGGGTATCCGAACGGGTATCGCAGCGAATATATGATACGGTCTTCTCCGGTGACCTGATGCAGGACATTCCTTCTCTTCTGCATGAGGTTCTCCCTACCGACAACGAAAAGCGGCTGGAAATGGAGGTGTGGTTTTCTTTTGTCGTCAAGTCGCTGTCGGATGATTCCTTGCGTACGCTGCGCCATCAGGTGGACGACGAGCTGCGGTCGATTTTCGTTACCGTATTCAACGGCTTATCGGAAAGCCAGCTCCTGCTTCCCGGTCTGGATTTTGCCATCGAAGTGGAACGCTTCTACGCCGTCCTCGACGGCCTGGCCATCCATGCCGTGATGCGTCCGGAGCGTGTGACCCCCGAGGTCATGGTCGCGGTCATCAAGCGGCATTTGTTATCCTTATGCCGGCCGGATGTCCATTCCATGGCACAGAAGCCTGACTCAAACGCAAAAAAGGAACAGCCACGTGATACATGATCACGACAGCTGTTCCTTTTATTTATTTTCCATAAAAACCTGAAAACTACTCCTGACGATTCCGCATATGCGGGAAGAGCAGCACGTCACGGATCGACGGAGAATCCGTCAGCAGCATCACCAGACGGTCAATACCGATGCCCAGACCACCGGTCGGCGGCATGCCGTACTCCAGCGCGGTGAGGAAATCCTCATCCATTTCATGCGCTTCGTCATTGCCCTGCTCGCGTTCCTTCAGCTGTGCTTCAAAACGCTGGCGCTGATCGATCGGGTCATTCAGCTCGCTGAATGCATTGGCATGCTCACGGGCAACGATAAAGAGCTCAAAACGGTCGGTAAACCGCGGATCCTGCTCGTTTTTCTTCGCAAGCGGCGAAATTTCCACCGGATGCCCGGTCACGAACGTCGGCTGAATCAGCGTTTCCTCAACAAATTCCTCGAAGAACGCGTTCAGAATATGACCGAATGTCATGTGCGGCTCGACTTTGACGTTATGCTCTTTGGCCAGACGGTGAGCTTCCTCGTCCGTCATATGCACGCCGAAGTCTACGCCTTTGACTTCCTTGACCGCATCCACCATGGATACCCGGCGCCAAGGCGGAGTCAGGTCAACTTGATGCCCTTGATAGTTGATGATCTTGGTGCCGAGCACTTCCTGCGCAATATGCGCGATCATGTTCTCGGTCAAGTTCATGATGTCTTGGTAATCGGCATAAGCCTCATACAGCTCGATCATCGTAAACTCTGGATTGTGGCGGGTAGAAATCCCCTCGTTACGATATACACGTCCGATTTCGTATACCTTCTCCAGACCGCCGACAATCAAGCGTTTCAAGTGAAGCTCGATGGCAATCCGCATATACAGCTGCATGTCCAGCGCGTTATGATGCGTAATAAACGGCTTGGCCGCGGCTCCGCCGGCAATCGCATGCAGTGTCGGAGTTTCAACTTCCAGGTAGCCCTGTGAATCCAGGTAACGGCGCATCGATTGAATAATCCGCGAGCGGGCAATGAACGTCTGCTGTACTTCCGGATTGATGATCAAATCCACATAACGCTGACGGTAACGAAGCTCCACGTCCTTGAGGCCATGGTATTTATCCGGTAACGGATAGAGGGATTTCGACAGAACCTCCACCTCGCTGGCCTTGATCGTCGTTTCCCCGGTCTTCGTCTTGAACATCGTTCCGGCGATGCCGACAATGTCGCCCAGATCCAGAAGGCGGAACGCCTCGAACGCATGCTCAGGCACGGAATCCTGGCGCACATAGATCTGGATTTTGCCGCTGAGATCCTGAATATGGGCAAAAATAGCCTTACCCATGCCACGCTTGGCCATAATCCGTCCGGCAACGCGAACTTCGGCGTGCTGCTCGTCCAGCTCTTCTTTTGTCATGCCGTCGTATTTACTCAGCAGATCGCCTGCCATGCTGGTTCTGTCGTATTTCTTGCCAAAAGGATCGATCCCCAGTGCACGCAGCTCGTCCAACTTGCTTCGGCGGATTTTCAGCATCTCGCTTAATTCAATTTCCTGTTCCTGGTTGTTCACTTCTTCTGACATGGTCAGTCTTCATCTCCTTCATTTCACTGCTATACCTCTCCCGCTTGTCCAAGCGGCATGCAGTCTGCCATCTATATCCGAAAATAACCCCACCAAGTGGGGCCTTTCCTTTGCCTCGACGTTAGTTCAAGTGTTACATTCAACAATCTTGAAAAAAAGCTTCCTCAAGGAAGCTTTC
This sequence comes from Paenibacillus sp. OAE614, assembly GCF_040546645.1. Taxonomy (NCBI): domain Bacteria; kingdom Bacillati; phylum Bacillota; class Bacilli; order Caryophanales; family Paenibacillaceae; genus Paenibacillus; species Paenibacillus sp. OAE614. The sequence goes on from NZ_JBEPOD010000001.1 coordinate 6,820,873, forward strand.
TTTCAATCCTAAAGCATGGATATTACTTTTTGATATCGATGATTTTATATTGAATGACGCCCGCAGGAACGTTCACATCCACGACGGTTCCTTTTTGCTTGCCGATGATTGCTTTGCCGACCGGGCTTTCATTGGAAATTTTATTGTTCAGCGGATCGGATTCGGCACTACCGACGATCGTATATTCCATCGTATCGCCGAATTCCAGGTCCTGCACCGTTACCGTTGCACCTACGCCCACAATGTCCGTGTTGATCTCATCATTATTGATGATCCGGGCATTGCGCAGCATTTTTTCCAAAGTAATGATTCGGCCTTCAATAAAAGCCTGCTCGTTCTTGGCGTCTTCGTATTCGGAGTTCTCACTGATATCACCGTAGCCGATGGCAACCTTGATCCGCTCCGCGACTTCGCGGCGCTTCACCGATTTCAGGTTCTCGAGTTCGTCTTCCAGCTTCTTAAGTCCGTCCTGTGTAAGAATGACTTCTTTATCGCTCATCTTAACCGATTCTCCTGTCATGTAAATAAATTAAAAAACATCCTGCTTCCATAGAATGAACTAAAGAAACTTACGTTCTTGCTCCGTGGTCAGGAGATGGCAATGCTTACTTTAGTTCAATCTATATATATGCAAAACTATATGCAAAATTTGAAGGATCAGAACATCCTCCTGCTGCTTGTTAAACGAAGAGTCGAATTTATACTGCAAAATTATATGGTAACCGTTTCAAAATGTCAATGACAGGGGTGCAGCCGCGGCCGCCCATCTTATTGGGCCACCGCTTCCACACCTATTTCCTCGGCTTCCATTTCGGCACGCTGGTTCAGGTTTGCCACAAAATCCTCCAATATTCCGACCATTTCGTCGCGCTTCGTTCCTTCCATAATCTCATCCTTGATCCGTGCGGACCCTTTGAGACCTTTCAGGTACCATGCCAGGTGCTTTCGCATTTCGCGTACGGCCACGAACTCGCCTCGCAGCGCGATCAGACGATCCATATGAAGAATCGCGATGCGGATCTTCTCCTCAGCCGCAGGCTCCGGAAGCAGCTCACCGCTCTTGAGGTACTCAATCGTACGGTACAGCATCCACGGATTTCCCAAAGCGCCGCGTCCGATCATAACCCCGTCACATCCGGTTTCGTCGAGCATGCGCCGCGCGTCTTCCGGCGTAACCACGTCACCGTTACCGATGACCGGGATTGATACCGACTCTTTAACTTGCTTTATAATGCTCCAATCGGCATGTCCCGTATACAGCTGTTCCCGGGTTCTGCCGTGCAGGCTGACTGCCTGGCCTCCGGCGCGTTCCACCGCTTGGGCGTTCTCCACCGCGTAAATGTGGTCGCTGTCCCATCCGGTTCGCATTTTCACGGTCACTGGTTTATCGACTGCATCCACGACCGCGGAGACCATTTCATAAATTTTCTGGGGATCGAGCAGCCAGCGTGCACCGGCGTCGATTTTGGTCACTTTCGGAGCCGGACAGCCCATATTGATATCAATGATATCGGCGTTGGTCTGTTGGTCCACAACTTTGGCTGCCTCCACCAGGGAATCCCGGTCCCCTCCGAAAATCTGCAGGCTGAGCGGCTTCTCGCGCTCATCTACATATAGCATTTCCCGCGTGCGCTGATTGCCGTGAACGATCGCCTTGCCGCTGACCATTTCTGCGCAGACCAGACCCGTTCCGAATTCCTTGGCGATAAGACGGAACGCAGGATTACACACGCCCGCCATCGGTGCCAGCACGACTTGGTTCTTCATTTCAATATCGCCAATCTTCAGCATCGCATCATTTCCCCCCTTATTATTCATTGTATATACATAAGCAGTATTCCTGCTTCTCAAAAGTCTAACCGTTCCTCAGTTCCTGAACAGATACACCCAGTGCTTCCGCTACTTTGATCAAAACCTGTTCTTCTGCACGACGGTTTCCCCGTTCGATGGCCCCCAGCACCGCAAGCGATATGCCGCTCTTGGCTGCGAGCTCCTGCTGCGTGTAGCCTTTTAGCTTCCGGAAGGCGCGGACGCGCTTCGCCAGCTGCATGTTTTCCAAAGCTGCAGACCTTCCTTTCCATCCAGCTTATCCAGAGCTGTCTCTACGATTGTATATAAGCCGGAAGGCTCGTCGGGAGGAACGATATCGGATAAGGGAACCAGCACGAAGGCGCGCTCCTCCATCCGGGGATGCGGCAGCACCAGTTCTTCCGTGTTCTCCCTGCGGCCCTCCATCCAGATTAAATCCAAATCGACGGTCCGGGGCCCCCAATGGATCTCCCGAATGCGCCCAAGCCCGTTCTCAATCCCCTGCATCACGTGCAGCAGTTCATGGGAATCCAAACTTGTGCGGACGCACACGGCCATATTTAAAAAGAGGGGCTGGTCCACATAACCCACAGGCTCCGTCTCATAAAGATGGGAACAGCGGGCTACCGTAATGCGGGGATCTTCATCCAGGCGCCGGATGGCTTCCATCAGCGTATGCTCGCGGTCACCCAAATTTGCCCCTAAAGCAATATAAGCCTCTGATAGCTCAGAGGTGAAATGTGCATTCATGGTGGAGTCTCACTTTCTTGTTCTATGCAGCTCCACAGTAACACCCTGAAAGTGGATGTCAAATGGAGGATGCGGTTTGGTCACTTTGACCGTCAGTGCATTGATACTAGTATAAGTGTCCAGTACAACAGATGCAATACGTTCGGCTAAAGCTTCAATCAGGCGAAAAGACTCGGTTTCTACCACGTTTTTGACCGTTTCGTGGACTTCGGCATAATTTACCGTTTGGGTGAGATCGTCGTTCTCTCCGGCTGCGCGCAAGTCCAGCTCCATGTCCAGATCGACGTAGAAGCGCTGGCCGAGCTTGCGCTCTTCCTCGAACACGCCGTGATACCCGTAATACTCCATGCGGTGAATGACCATTCTATCCATTTTCTACTCCGCCTCCCCAATAATCAACATCGTACCAAACACTCCTGTATTTAAAACGTCTATTCTCGGCTCACAACCGCCGAAGTGTATATCATCGCATCGCACATTTTGACGGTTCGTTTGATCGATTTCACGTCATGAACCCTCACCAGCTGGCAGCCCTGGGCGATTCCGAATGCCACCGTGGCCGCAGTGCCCTCGACCAGATCATCCACCGGCAGATCCAGCACGCTGCGGATGAACTTTTTGCGGGACGTGGCCAGCAGCACAGGATATCCGATCTGATTCAAACGGTCCAGCTGGGTCATCAGCTTCAAGTTGTGCTCTCCATTTTTGGCAAATCCGATCCCCGGGTCCAAAATAATATGTTCCGGACGAACTCCGGCCGCCAAGGCGAGGCGCACGCTCTCTTTCAGGTCAGCGACGACGTCCTCCACAAAATCGGTGTAGTCCATGTCGTGCCGGTTATGCATCAGAATGATCGGACTGCCCAGCTCGGCTGCCACTTTCAGCATATCTGGATCGCCTTTGCCTCCCCAAATATCGTTGATCATATGGGCACCGGCCAATATAGCCTGGCGAGCCACTTCCGCCTTGTACGTATCGATCGAGATCGGAATGTGCGGGGCCGCTTTATGGATCGCCTCAATCACGGGAATCACGCGGGCCAATTCCTCTTCCGCGGACACCGGCGTATATCCCGGCCGGGTTGATTCTCCTCCGATATCGATCAGGTCGGCGCCGTCCAGCATCATTTTGAGCGCATGGCGTACGGCCGTGTCCGGATCCACATACCGGCCGCCGTCGGAGAAGGAATCGGGCGTTACATTTAAAATGCCCATCACCTGGGTAGACTGTCCGAGCCTCAGCACGGCTTGGCCCATCGTAAAGTTACGTTCGTAGATTGTCGTTTTCACTGTCAAATCCCTGCTTTCTGTCGGTACAAATCGAGCAGCCTGCTGGTGATCGGGCCGGCCGCGCCGTGACCCACCGTTCTACCCGTTCCCTGCCTGTCCAGCAGGAGCGTAACGGGCACAAGTTCCTGGATGGAGCTGGTCACGAACAACTCATCTGCGGCGAGCAGATCTTCCCACGTATACAGGCCTTCCGTGCAGCGGATGCCTGCCGCACCGGCGAGCTCAAGCACAACTTGGCGCGTAATGCCAGGCAGCAGCCCGGTGGATGCATCAGGTGTATAGAGTTCCCCTTCTTTCACAAAAAACACATTGCTGACGACGCCTTCGCTGACATGTCCGCGCTCATCGAGCATCAGGCCTTCCGCCTGGCGGGAACGCGGATCACTCAGAGCCGCCAGCTCCCTTTTCGCCAAAATGTTGTTCATGTAATGGAGCGACTTCAAGCGGATCGGAGCTTCGGGAGAGTTGCGCCGCGTGGCCAGCAGCTGCAGGGCTTTTCCTTGGGTGTAGAGGTTCTCAGGCACCTCAGGCAGCGCCTTCACCAGCAGAACATGATTGGGACGGCTGTACTCCTCCCCGGGAAGCCCGAGAACATTGACGCCAGCGCTGACGGTATAACGGATGTAAGCTTCCTCAAGGCCGTTCGCCTTCATCAAGGCTTCAATCCAGCCGGGCATGGACGCGAGGGCATCCTCCGGCGAAAAGGGAATGCCCAGCATCCGGCAGCCCTCTGCCATCCGTTTCAAGTGCCTCTCCAGCAAAAAGGGCCGGCCGCGGTATGTCCGCAGCGTCTCGAACAGCCCCATTCCGTATAAAAAGCCGTGATCCATTACAGGTACCACGGCGTCGGCGGCATCCACGATCCCGCCGTTCAATCCTATCTTCTTCATGCTTTGGCGCCTGCGGTCTGCTTCAGGAAATTACGCAGTATTTGATGCCCGTAATCGGTGATGATCGACTCCGGATGGAACTGGACGCCTTCAATCGGATACTCCTTATGACGCAGTCCCATAATCTCGCCTTCCTCGGTTTCTGCGGTGATCTCCAGGCAGTCCGGCAGACTGTCCCGCTCCACCAGCAGCGAGTGGTATCTTGTCGCCGTAAATGGCGAAGGAAGACCCTCGAACACGGAGGTGCCGTGATGGTGGATCGGCGATGTTTTTCCGTGCATCAGCCGTTCAGCGCGGATGACATTGCCGCCGAATGCCTGCCCAATGGCCTGGTGGCCCAAGCATACGCCGAAAATCGGGATTTTGCCTTTAAAATACGCAATCGTCTCCAGGCTGATCCCCGCCTCGTTCGGCGTGCAGGGACCCGGGGAAATCAAAATATGGTCGGGTGCAAGCTCCTCAATGCCGGATACGGTAATTTCATCGTTGCGGTATACCTTCACTTCCTGTCCGAGTTCCCCCAAATACTGCACCAGATTGTACGTAAAAGAGTCATAATTGTCGATAACCAAAATCATATGCTCATCCCCTTATCCCAGATTTGGCGGCGGATTCCTCTTCGCTTGCGAGAACCGCCAGGATCATGCCTTTGGCTTTGTTTTGGCATTCCCGGTATTCCCGGTAAGGGTCGGAATCGATGACGATTCCCGCCCCGGCCTGGATATATCCCGTACCTTCCAGGACGGCCATCGTTCTTATGATAATATTTAATTCCATATTGCCGTTGTAGTCAATCCAGCCGATTGAGCCGGTGTATGGCCCGCGCCTTACGGGTTCCAGCTCCTCGATGATCTCCATCGTCCTCACCTTAGGGGCGCCCGTGATGGTTCCTCCCGGGAAAAAGGCGGCGATCACGTCGTACACGCCTTTGCCCGGAGCGAGCCGGCCTTCCACCTGAGAAACGAGGTGCATCACATGGGAGTAATGCTCGACCGTCATCAGCTCCGGAACGTGCACGGAGCCGTACGCCGCCACCTTCCCCAAATCGTTGCGTTCGAGATCCACCAGCATGATATGCTCGGCTCTCTCCTTCTCGCTGCCAAGCAGCTCGGCCGCCATAGCCGCATCCTCCTCCGGGTTAAGCCCTCGGCGCCTCGTGCCGGCGATCGGGCGGGTGCTGACCCGCTCCCCTTGAAGCTTCACCAACAGTTCCGGAGAGCCGCTGACCAGCGTGAATCCCGGGGAACGCAGAAGCCCCATGTAAGGGGAAGGGTTCAGCAGGCGGAGCCATTCATAGGCCTGCTCCGGCGGCGAATGCAGGTCCAGCTCCTGACGGAGCGACAGATTCACCTGGAAGACGTCCCCTTCGCGAATGTACTGCTGGATGGCCCGCACAGCCTGCTCAAAGGATTCCTGCGGGAATCCGGTACGCAGCTGCGGCCACTCCTGCCGTGGAGACAGCTCCTCCGCCTGCTTTCGCCGCCGGTCCGCTTCGGCCTGGATCCCGTCGTCCAGGTTCACCATGGACAGCCACAACGACTGCATGGACCGGGCACGCTCGGCAGCCTCTTCGTAAAGCACACCTAGCCTTTGCCCGATCAGATCCCTGTCCAGCCCTTCTGCATCAAAATGCACATGGACCGTGCAGTACACCTTCCGGCTGTCTGCATCATGTACCCACAACTCTTCCATCCGCATCCACAAATAATCCGGGAATGCCGGAAGATCGGCTGCGGTGGACGGCAGATTTTCAAGGGAACGAACGATGTCATACCCTAGAAAGCCAACGCATCCTCCAAGAAGGGGTGGCAATTCTGGATCCGGCTGCTGGGGAGCCCGGTACGGCGCCATCCACTGCTGCAGCATCTGCAGCGGACTTCCGTCCACCTTCTCAGTCGCCCCGCTCAGCAGGTGCGTCACGACGCCACCGTGATCTTTTCCGTGAAGAACTGACACCGGCCGCAGCCCCAGGTAGGTATACCGCCCCTCCTTACCGCTCTCGAGTACGAAGGAATAGGGCGAAGCCTGTTCCCAGGCTGACGTCCAAGCCGCCGGGAGCTCCCCTTCTTCCTGCCGGTCCCATCCTCCGGACGACAGCACATATGGAAACATCGTAATGCCCTCTGCGGCCCAAGTCATCCATTGATCCAAGGTGATCAAACCGCTCTCGTTTCTCTTCATTTTCTGATCCCCTTTTAGTAACAAGACCCGTCTATTGGTTGTCAGTATACTTGGAGTCGGCAGGTTTGAAAAGACCTTTTCCAAAAAGATGCCTGATTTGGCTGCTAATGAGCGGCTGTATGAACAAAAAAAACCTGCAGCCGGATATACCGGCAGCAGGGGCGAGAGTTTTTACAATGTATAAGACGCTAATTACGCCTCAAAGTTATACAGCGGTGTGCTCAAATAGCGTTCACCGTTACTTGGGATGACTACCACGACACGTTTGCCTTTACCGAGCTCTTTGGCCACTTTAAGTGCGGCGAACACGGCAGCGCCGGAAGAAATACCGGACAGGACGCCTTCTTCTTTGGCGACACGGCGTGCCGTTTCAAAGGCTTCGTCGTTCTCCACGTGAATGATTTCATCGTAGATGTCACGGTTAAGGATATCCGGAATAAAGTTGGCGCCCAGACCTTGAATTTTGTGCGGTCCTGGTTTGCCTCCTGCCAGAATTGGAGAAGACGCAGGCTCAACAGCCACGATCTTGATGTCAGGGAAGCGGTTCTTCAGCACTTCGCCGGCACCGGAAATCGTTCCGCCCGTTCCGATTCCTGCCACGAAGGCGTCGAGGGAGCCGCCGATGGATTCAATCGCTTCCACAATTTCCGGACCCGTCGTTTCGCGGTGAATCTTCACGTTGGCCGGGTTTTTGAACTGCTCAGCCATGAAGTAATCCGGATTTTCCTTCACGATTTCTTCGGCCTTCTTAACGGCACCGTTCATGCCTTCAGCTCCCGGTGTCAGAACCAATTCTGCACCGTAGGCGCGAAGCAGGTTGCGGCGCTCAAGGCTCATCGTTTCAGGCATGACGATCACGGCTTTGTAGCCTTTGGCTGCAGCTACCATAGCCAGACCGATACCGGTGTTGCCGCTTGTCGCTTCCACAATCGTACCGCCAGGCTTCAGAAGGCCGTCCTTCTCCGCTTGTTCGACGATGCTGATCGCAATCCGGTCCTTAACGCTGGAGCCCGGATTTTGATATTCCAGCTTCAAGTAAATTTCCGCGCTGTCTTCCGGTGCAAGCCGGTTCAGCCGGACAAGGGGTGTTCCTCCGATTAATTCCGTTACGTTGTTGACGACCTTAGCCATAGGTAAATCCTCCCTGTTTATAATGAATTTAATGAATAACTGCTGTATACAAAATTCTAGAAAGAGAATCTGGCTGGCTTGGATCAAACTATATCCGAGTAAATAAGTAGGTATTTATACCTTCATCTTATCAACCTTCCACCTCAATGTCAATACGAACCCGGACGTAAGGCCTGGTTGTAAACAAAGAAAACATCCTGAAAACGTATGTAAGCCAGGGCTCATCATCTTGCCTGCCGCTTCTGTCGTTTCAGGATGCTTTGGATGGCGATATTTTGATCAAAATTTTGGCGTCATATTTGTTTCTCAACTGTTCTTCCAGCTGCGAAAGGGGAACAGCCTCGCTTAGGGCCAGCTGTTTGCGGGCCTCCCGAATGATCTCCTCGCTGCTCTTGGTACTGCCGTTCACCACGCTGATCAGCTGGACGACCGCATATCCGTCATTTAGCTGTACCGGACCCGCTGCGTCCCCTGGCTTCAGGGTTGAGGCTGTCTGCATTACTTCCGGAGCAATAAAAGGATCATCCTCCTCCACCGTCCCCAGATCGCCGCCTTGATCGCGCGTAAACTCATCCAGGGAGTACGTTGCCGCCAGCGTGCCGAAATCCTCTCCCTGCTGCAGGCGGTCAAGCACCCGATTCGCCTCATCTTCGGTATCCGTCTGAATCCAGGCAAGATGATAAGCCTTCTTGGCTGCAAACTCCTCTTGATGCTGATCGATATAACGCTGTACCTCCGCATCCGTGATGCGAATTCCTGCGGTTGCGATCTTTTGCAGTGTGAGACGGTACTCGGTTTCCGCCCGGATTTCCTCGGGAGTCAGGTTCAGCTGGTCGGCCATTTCCCGATAATAGTCGTCCGGGGAAGCGTAACCCTGCATTTCCCGGTTAATCTCCTCCGTCACTTCCTCCGGGGTCACCTTAATTTTCAGGGACTGGGCTTCCGCATATACCGCCTTGTGATTCAGCATCTGCGTCAATGCTTCCTCCCCGTGCGTCCGTTTCAGCTCCTCGACCCAATCGCTTTCCGTAATGGTGCTGCCGTTAAAAGACGCCACCGCATCCGCACCTGCTTGCTTGTCTTCAGCCGGTGACGGCTCATCTGCCGGTTTAAGTCCACGGATGACAATCAGACTCCCCATAAACAACACGCCCGCTGCCAAAATAATGACCGCGGCCCACAGCCCCTTCTCCTGTCTGGTTATCATATCATCGAACCCGCCCCTTACTTCATGGCTTGTTCAAGAATCTGCTGCAGTTGTTCCCTGTCAAAATCATACGCTTCATTGCAGAAATGGCACACCACTTCCGCCTGTCCATCTTCCTCGATCAAACGCTCCAGTTCCGCTTGGCCCAGGCTGACCAGCGTTTGCTCTACCCGCTCACGGGAGCACTGACAGCGAAACATGATATCCATCTCTTCGAGAACCTCTACATCGGGAAGCAGCTGCTTCAGCATATCTTCCAGCTCCAGCCCTTGGTCCAGCAGGGTGGTTACCGGCGGAATCGCGCTTACTGCCTGCTCGATCGCTGTGATTTCCTCATCGGAAAGGCCCGGAAGCAGCTGAATGATAAAGCCGCCGGCCACGAGCACGGAATTGTCGGGAGCGACGAGTACGCCCAGGCCAACCGCAGTAGGGGTTTGCTCCGATACGGCAAAATAATACGTAAAGTCCTCTCCGAGCTCTCCCGAAATAATCGGTACGCTTCCGCGGTAAGGCTCTTTGAGGCCCAGGTCTTTCGTTACGTGCAGGTATCCCTCACGGCCAACCGCGCCGGCTACGTCGAGTTTTCCCTGGCTGTTGCTGGGCAAATGGACATGCGGATTAGTGACGTATCCCGTCACTTCGCCAAAGGAGTTGGCTTCTACGACGATCTGTCCGATCGGTCCGTCGCCCTTGACTTGAATGCTGAGCTTTTCCTTGCCCTTCAGCATGGCGCCCATCATACCAGCGGCTGTCAGCGTGCGTCCCAGCGCCGCTGTGGCGGTAGGCCACGTATCATGCCTTCTGCGAAGCTCCTCCACGAGAGCCGTCGTTCTCACCGCGAAAGCCCGGACCCGTCCATTCATGGCCGTGCCCCGGATGAGGCGGTCCTGTTTGTTTTCCATTATGTGTACTGCCTCCTTTATTGGATGAGCCGGGAAGGCTCTGCCATTATCTATCTATTTTACCGCAAAACAGGCCTTTTTGGTGGTCCGGTTGATCTTTCTGGCAATTCAGCGGTTGCGTTCATAAATAATCCGGAGACCATCGAGCGTCAGCAGCGGATTCACTTCCTGGATGACCTTCGTTTCGCTGGCGATCAGTTCCGCCAATCCGCCTGTTGCGACCACTTTCAGTGAGGGCACCTGCATCTCGCCGCGAATCCGCTCTACAATGCCGTCAACCTGCCCAGCGTATCCGAAAATAATGCCTGCCTGCATCGCATGGACTGTATTTCGTCCGATGACCTTTTTGGGCTTCTCCAGCTCAATCCGAGGCAGCTTCGATGCGCGCTGATACAACGCTTCGGTCGCAATGCCGATGCCCGGCACGATCAGGCCGCCGAGATAGGCGCCTTTGGGATCGATGCAGTCAAATGTGGTAGCCGTGCCAAAGTCGATCACGACGAGCGGGCCCTGGTACTTCTCCACGGCGGCAACGGCGTTGGCGATCCGGTCAGCCCCGACCTCGCGCGGATTTTCGTAACGCAGATTGAGCCCGGTTTTAATCCCCGGTCCCACGATGAGCGGCGAATGGTGGATATATTTTTGGCACATCTCCTCAATGACATGGACCATAGGCGGTACCACCGAAGAAATAATCACGCCCTCAATATCGCTAACCGGGATCCCGGACATCTGAAACATGTTCCGGAACATAATGCCGTACTCGTCCGGCGTGGAATGATTGACCGTGCTGAGACGGAAATGATGCAATAGCTCCCGGTTTCTGTATATCCCCAAGACGATGTTCGTATTCCCGATGTCGATCACCAGAATCACGGGGGCTATCCCTCCTTCACCGCATTGAGATCAAGGCTGATGTCCAGGCTGTCGAAGGAATACGTCAGTCTGCCGACCGAAATGACGTCGACGCCGCAGGCCGCTATCCCCTTCACAGTCTTCAAAGACACGTTGCCGGAGGCCTCCACGGTCACATACGGGGACTTGGCCTTAATACGCCGGACAGCCTCTTTCATCAGATCCTGGCTCATGTTATCCAGCATGATGATGTCCGCACCGGCTTCCAGCGCTTCCTCGACCTGCTCAAGCGATTCCGTCTCCACTTCGATGGTCATCGTATGAGGGATAAACGCCCGGGCACGCTCCACGGCCTGGCGGATTCCGCCGGCGCCTTTAATATGGTTGTCCTTGATCATCACAGCATCATACAGCCCGAAGCGGTGGTTGGCTCCCCCGCCGACGCGCACCGCGTATTTCTCCAGCATGCGGTGTCCCGGCGTCGTCTTCCGGGTATCGACCAAGCGGGTAGGCAGGCCCTCAAGCGCATCCACGAACGAACGTGTCCGGGTCGCAATGCCTGACAGGCGCTGCAGCAAATTCAAGGCCAGCCGCTCCCCCGTCAAAATCCGGTGCGTGCTGCCTTCCACGACAGCGAGTACCGTTCCCTTCTTTACGAAATCGCCTTCCGATACTTGAGGCGTGAACGTGAGCGCCGGGTCCACGACTTGAAACACAAGCTCCGATACGGGAAGTCCGGCTACCACGCCATCTTCCTTGGCATGAATGATTCCCTTGGATTCATGTCCTGCCGGGATGGTCGACAGCGTCGTCATATCTCCCGATCCGACGTCCTCTCTCAGCCACAGCCGGATGGATTCCACAAGACTTTCATCATATCCGTTAAACGTCATCGCTGATTTCCTCCACTATTTCTTGATCCCGCCGCTGCAGCAGATGCTTGCGCCAGCCTTCGTCATCCCGCAGGGGGAAGTCTTCGCGGTAATGCGCCCCACGGCTCTCTTCCCGGGACAATGCCGCGCTGGTCACCAGCAAACTGCTGGTCAGCATGTTGGCAAATTCAAATTCCTCACGTTTGCTCAGTCCGGACTGGAAAATCGGCAGCTGGCGCTTCAGTTCATCCAGACCCTTCAGCAGCAGCGTCTTGTTCCGGCGCAGTCCAACGTACCGCACCATCACCTTCTGAAGCTTGAGCCGACGCTCTACAATGGCCTGCCTTGGCGATTCCAGGCGCCCCTCATCGACCCGGATATCTTTGGGTTCCCAGTCCATCGGGGACAGTTCCCGCAGGCGGTTCACAATACGCCGTCCAAACACGATCGCTTCAGAGAGCGAGTTGCTGGCCAGCCGGTTGGCGCCGTGAACACCGGTCGAGGACACTTCGCCGCAGGCAAACAGCCGCTTGATGCTGCTCTCGCCGTTCAGGTCCGTTTTGACGCCGCCCATCATATAATGCGCAGCCGGAGCCACCGGAATCCAGTCCGTCGACATATCCAATCCGTAAGTCATGCACGTTTCGTAAATGGTCGGAAACCGATGCTTAAGCATATCCTCCGGCTCATGGGTAATATCCAAATAGACGAAGGTGGACTTCGTTTCTTCCATTTCGCTGAGGATCGCCCGGGCGACAATGTCGCGCGGCGCCAATTCGAGCAGCTCATGGTATTTTTCCATAAAACGTTCGCCTTTAATATTCCGCAGAACGGCGCCTTCGCCCCGAACCGCCTCGGAGATTAAAAACCTCGGAGCACCCGGATAACAGAGAGCCGTCGGGTGAAACTGAATAAACTCCATATCCCGTACCTCAGCCCCCGCCCGATAGGCAATCGCCACACCATCGGCCGTGGCCACTTCCGGATTGGTGGTGTACCGGTAGAGCTGTCCCGCGCCGCCGGAACAAAGCACGGTCGCGTTCGCCTGCACAAAGATCCGCTGCCCGTCTGGACGCTGAACCAGTGCTCCCTTGCACTCGCCGTCTTCTGTAATAACGTCTATTACAAAGTGATGCTCCCATACCTCAATATGATCATGCTCCGCCACTTTCTCGGCCAGCGCTCTGACAATTTCGTAGCCGGTCGCGTCCCCGTTGGCATGCAAAATTCGCCGGTGGCTGTGCGCGCCTTCCTGGGTCAGGGCAAGCTCCCCGTTCTCCAGGTCAAACGTCGTGCCGAGCCGGATCAACTCCTTGACGCCCTCCGGGCCTTCATTGACCAAGAGGTCCACCGAGGAGGATGAACACAGCCCTGCCCCCGCCATCAGCGTATCCTGCCGGTGATACTGCGGGGAATCATCCTCCGAAATGACCGCGGCAATCCCCCCTTGAGCGTACCGGGTGTTGCTTTCGAGCAGTGCTTTTTTCGTGATCATGATGACGTGCCGGTCCTGGCTTGCCTGAATCGCCGTATACAACCCGGCTATGCCCGAGCCGATGACGATGACATCCGTCTTGGTCCGGGGCAAAGTCTGCAGATCAAAGTCAACCAGATATTGTGGAATCATGTGCCTGTTCACCTGTCTTAAGAGAAAGAGTAGCGCATGCTACTGTACTTGTAACATGCGCTCTAAAGAAGTTCTGGCTTTATCTGCAACAACCGGTGGCACGTAGATTTGCGGCTTCATGGTTTCCAGACACTTCACCAGTTTTTTCAGATTGTTCACCTTCATGTTCGGGCATACCAAAAACTTGGTGGCGAAATGAAACTCCTTATCCGGGCTGTCGAGACGAAGCTGGTATCCGGTACCGTCCTCGGTTCCGACGATAAACTGTTTGCTGCTTGATTTTTTGCAGTATTCCAAAATCGCCGTGGTGCTGCCGACGAAATCGCCCATGGCTACGACCTCCGGACGGCATTCCGGGTGTACGACAAACTCGGCGTCGGGATATTTGGCTTTCATCTCCACAACGTCTTTTACCGTCAGCATATCATGCGTATTGCAGTACCCTTCCCAAATGATGAGCTTCTTGTCGGTATGCTGCTGCACATAGTGACCCAAATTTTTGTCCGGTACCCAGATGATCTCATCGGAATCGACCGATTGAATCACCTTTACCGCATTGGAAGAGGTACAGCAAATATCCGTTTCCGCCTTGATCTCTGCCGAAGAGTTGATATACGTAACCACTTTGGCGTTAGGATGCTGCGCTTTCAGTTTGCGGAGTCCGTCCACGTTGACCATATCGGCCATTGGACAGCCTGCACGCTCATCCGGAATCAGCACCGTTTTGTTCGGAGCCAGAATCTTAGCGCTTTCACCCATAAAATGAACGCCGCAGAAGACGATGACTTCCGCATCGGTTTGAGCCGCTTTCTGGGCAAGCAGGAAGGAATCGCCACGGAAATCCGCTACTTCCTGAATTTCATCCCTTTGATAATAATGCGCCAAAATAATGGCGTTTCTTTCCTTCTTCAGCTTAAGCAGCTTCTCCGTCAGTTCCCGCTTTTGTTCCTGCTTATGCTCCAGTGCCAGAGCTTCCACCAGTAACCCACTCCCTCTGAAATCCCATGATTTTACCCGGTTGATGGCATCATAACCTCATAACATCATGAATAGTTTGTGAAAATTCTCCCAAAGTTGCCCGTTGCAACCTCGAGACCATCTTGTTTATCAACTAATTTACACAAGGTTCACGATACTGTCAATTGACTAAAATGATCTTTATATGCTATCTAACCGAAAGAAAACAAAGCTTCCCGCTCGATTCCGTCCGATTAGGCCGCCTCGCTTCTGTTTGGAGCTTGCAGCCGCCCCAATCGCTACTATGCCTCAAAAAAAAATTAACTGGTGCGACAGAGTTAAGGCGGAACGCTGTCGGCTTCAATGCTTAAACACCCCAAATGGCCGCCGCTCTTATTTCCTGGCAAACGACACAAAAAACCCGGGGACGGCTAACCGTCTCCGGGCTGTTGTTGTATTGGGATTAGGATCTGGATTCCGGCGGTGTTCCGCCGTTGCCCGAACCTGGATTCTCATTCGTCCCATCATTGTTATTTGGAATGTCGCCCGGCGTATCCGTGTTGATATCGCTTGGCGGGTCATTCGGCAAGTTGGATGGAACATCGTTCGGAATTTCTTCCGTTGGCAGGCTGGTATTATCCTTGCCCTGAATGCGTACACGCACGTCACCGACGTTATCGATCACCGGGGCGCCGCTTTCGGAAGAACCCTCACCATCTCCGCCCTCTTTCGGACCGTCTTCGGAAAGATAACCCTGCTCGATCAATTCCTTGATTTGATCCAGCTCCAGCGTTTCCTTCTCAAGCAGCGTGTTGGCGATGAGGTGAACCTCTTTCGAGTACTTCGTCAGCAGTTCTTTCGCCCGCTCGTAAGACTCGTTTGTCATGCGTTGCATTTCCTGGTCGATCTCGTAAGCGATCGAATCACTGTAGTTCTGCTCGTGACCGAGGTCACGGCCCAGGAATACCTGACCTTGCGAGGACCCAAACTGAAGCGGTCCAAGCTTCTCGCTCATACCGTATTCCATAATCATGCTGCGGACGATGCCCGTAGCCTGCTGGAAGTCACTGTATGCACCGGTTCCGATTTCACCGATAAACAGCTCCTCGGAGACCCGGCCACCCAGGAGACCCGTCACCTTATCAAGCAGCTCCTGCTTGGTCACAAGCATCCGGTCTTCCTTCGGCATCATGATGACATATCCACCGGCGCGTCCGCGCGGAATGATCGTTACCTTGTGTACCATATCGGCATGCTCCAGGAAGTAGCCCACGATCGTATGACCGGCTTCGTGGTATGCGACAATCCGCTTCTCCCGGTCGCTGATCACGCGGCTGCGCTTCTCGGTACCGACGATGACACGGTCAATCGCTTCATCAACTTCTCGCATGGAGATGTCTTTACGGTTACGGCGTGCAGCAAGCAGCGCCGCTTCGTTCATCAGGTTCTCCAGCTCGGCGCCGGTAAAGCCTGTCGTACGTTTAGCCACAACATCCAGCTTAACGTCTTTGGTCAGCGGCTTGTTGCGTGCGTGAACCTTCAGTACCGCCTCGCGGCCTTTCACGTCTGGACGATCGACCGTAATTTGACGGTCAAAACGGCCTGGACGCAGAAGCGCAGGGTCGAGGATGTCGGCACGGTTCGTTGCAGCCACGATGATGATGCCTTCGTTGCCGCCGAAACCGTCCATCTCAACGAGGAGCTGGTTCAGCGTCTGTTCGCGTTCGTCATGCCCGCCACCAAGTCCGGCACCGCGCTGACGACCTACGGCGTCAATCTCGTCAATGAAGATAATACATGGTGCGTTTTTCTTGGCGTTCTCGAACAAGTCACGCACACGGGATGCACCGACCCCGACGAACATTTCAACAAAGTCCGAACCGGAAATACTGAAGAACGGAACTCCGGCTTCACCCGCTACGGCCCGGGCGAGGAGGGTCTTACCTGTACCTGGAGGGCCTACGAGGAGAACCCCTTTAGGAATACGGGCACCTACTGCGGCAAATTTCCGCGGATCCTTCAGGAACTCAACGACTTCGACAAGCTCCTGCTTCTCTTCGTCAGCTCCCGCAACATCCTCAAAGGTAACCCTTTTCTTCTCTTCATTATATAGGCGGGCGCGGCTCTTGCCGAAGTTCATAACCTTGCCCCCGCCTCCCTGCGCTTGATTGAACAGGAAGAAGAAGAGAATAAACATAATAACCAAAGGAATCAGGGAAGAGAGCAGCGTCAGCCAGACGCTTTCGCCTTCCATCTTCTTCTGGGTGAATTTCATGCCGGTTTTGTCACTGGCAGCTACCAGCTCTTCGATTGCAGCATCTGTAGCCGGAGTGTAGGTCGAGAAATTCTCTGATTTAACGTCGGCCGGTTTATTCTTATATTTACCGGTTACCAGATAGGCGTAACCGTCGAATTGAACCGTAATTTCCGATACGTTACCAGCAGCGATTTGCTGGCGCAATTGATCGTATCTAGGGCTGTCAGCAGATTCACCGCTGTTGCTGACAAACTGGACTATGCCCACCACAACTAAAAAAAGAATCAAATAAAAACCAGAATTCCGGATGAACCGATTCATCCCCTACCTCCTCTCAAAACACTTTAATTATTTTACCATAGCCTGTCTGACCATCTCAAATAGAGGTGGTAAAGGCATGAGCGTGCTTAAGCTCATGGGCTTGAGTAGCGCAATTAGTGGGTATAGATTTCCGGTTTCAAGATCCCGATGTAGGGCAGGTTCCGGTAATGCTCAGCGTAATCCAGACCGTATCCGACAACAAACGCGTCAGGGAGTACGAATCCGGTATAATCCGCCTCGAGCTTCACAGTTCGGCGGGCAGGTTTGTCAAAGAGCGTAACCACGCACGTCGATTTGGCGTTGCGGCTCTTGAGCAGCTCAATCAGATGGCTCAGCGTGAGACCGCTGTCGATAATATCTTCGACAATCAGCACGTCACGTCCTTCAACCGGGACATCCAAATCCTTGATGATTTTGACAACGCCCGAAGACTTGGTCTGCGCCCCGTAACTGGATACGGCCATGAAATCGAGTTCCATAGGTACTGTCATATTTTTAACCAAATCCGCCATAAAAATAAACGCGCCTTTGAGTACACAAATCACAAGAGGGTTGCGACCCTCATATACCGAGCTCAGCTCGGCACCGAGTTCCTTAATTTTCTTCTGGATTTCTTCTTCGCTGATCAGAACTTCTTGAATATCGTTTTGCAACTGAGCGAACCTCCTACGTTATACTATGAAAGCCTAACAATGACCATTACAGTTACTCCGCATTCCCCGTATCCTCCAGGGAAAAGTGAAGCACTGTCGATGTATGCGCACCTACAGCGGCATGAATCGAACGCCTTACACCCGGGATCCATACGATGCTGCCTGAACCGTCAACAAGAACCGGTATGCGGGAGCGCATGGATGGAGGTATCTTCGCGTCAATGAAAATATCTTTTACCTTTTTGCTTCCGTTTAATCCCATGATTCTCATTGTGTCCCCAGGCTGTCTTGAACGGATCGTGAGCGGAAACTGCAGCTCATCGGCGTCAAAAACCGCTTGATGACCGTCTAACGCCATCTTGGACAATTGATTTACTTCAGGCGTATGCTCCGCCATTCTCAGGACTTTCCTTATTTCTTGCAACCACAACTCCGGGACGATTGCATCCAACCGATATGTATAGCCAATCATCTTCTCCGGCAACCCGTGCATAAACGTAATCCAATCGTATTCGCGTATGCAGACCAGGCCGCAGCCCAGGTCCAGGTGCCATGTTGTGCTGTCTTTCTGGTGAATCCCGTGCCGAATGGTTTCGATCTTGTGATAATCGGTGTTTTCGGAACCCGGCGACAGATAATTTAATATTAGTTTAATCAACCTCCGTTGTAAAGCGACATGTAAGGCCAAAAAGGAAGGCGCCCGAAAAGCGTGCCTTCCATGATTACACTGTACCAGTTCGCGGTATGCGTTCACCGCTGCCTGTTCCACGAAGTCGTCTTCCGGGCCGATAATGTCAGCCATCTGATTGATCGATTGAACAATCCGACTATTATATTGCCCTAAATAAGGCAGGACATCCAGACGGATTGCATTCCGTCTGTACTCGATCTGGAAGTTGGTCTGGTCGACAGCATAAGGATAACCATTCTGCTCACACATATCCACGAGGTCTGTTTTGTATATACGTAAGAAAGGACGGATAAGTTCCACATTTTTTTCCCGTCTTTTGAACCGGATTCCCCGGAGCCCCCCCGGCCCGCTTCCGCGCAGCAAATGCATCAGCACCGTCTCC
The DNA here is from genome assembly GCF_040546645.1 of Paenibacillus sp. OAE614. NCBI lineage: Bacteria > Bacillati > Bacillota > Bacilli > Caryophanales > Paenibacillaceae > Paenibacillus > Paenibacillus sp. OAE614. Next base: position 6,839,647 of record NZ_JBEPOD010000001.1, read on the forward strand.
GCCTGATCGTCGGCGTGATGGGCCAAAGCGATAGTGTTGGCGCCGCAGGCCTGCGCCGTTTCAAACAAAAATTCATAGCGCTTGAACCGGGCCGCCTCCTCCACCCCCTTGCCGCTCTCCTTCATATAAGAGGGTACGTCTACTCTGGCCATCTCAAACTGGATGCCTAATTCCGCGGCCAGCCGCCGGACCAGTTCGGCTTCCTCATCCGCTTCCGGCCGCAGCCCATGGTGAGCGTGGGCACAAATGAGGTTAAGGGGGACCGCCGTTTCGGAAATGTCCTTCAGAACATGCAAAAGAGCCACAGAGTCCGGACCTCCGGATACTGCGACTACGAGGGTGTCATGGGGAGACCATAAGCGGTGCTCTTCCGCCGTGCGGAGCACTTGCTCTTTAATTGTGCTGAACTTCTGCCTGCTCTCCATCCATGTTCTCCTTTTTTCGCATTCATGCCTATGTATCAATATCTTCTATTATACAGCTCACCGATCTGGTGTTGCTCATTTAAAAAATACAAAGTACACCGCAGCTCCCAGCATAATGACTGAGAAGGCAAACGTATTGATCAGCCACCTCGGCGTCTTGCCCGGGGCTCTGCCGGAAATGGCCGGTGCATAAATTTGCTGTTTCCACGCGGCCAGCGCCTCCCTGGACCCCGAAAATTCACCTTGGATAGCTTTGCGCAGCCATTGGGCATACGGCTTCAGCCTCGGGCTCCGGCTAATCAGGGTGAGCAGCTCCGAGCGGTTCCGCGTCTGCGGAAGCAGCTGGGCGCAGGCCGCCTTCAGTCCCTCTTCATTCAGAAGCTGGATCATCAGCACGGCAAAAGCGAACAAGTCGTAAGCTTCATCGCTGCTGCGGCTGCCGGCATTCCAGTAACCCCGGTCATACCACTCTGTGAACTGCTTGACGCTGCGTCCGATTTTACTGACGCCGCCGTAATCGATCAATTCCACCTGCCCATAATCCGATACCATGACATTGTCGGGCTTAAGGTCTCCGAATATAAACCCGAGCCGATGCAAGCCGGTCAGCTTTTCGAGCAGCCGCAGCCCTGTAATTCCAACCCATTCCTCGCCCCGCCGGCGGATAAAATGATGGATCGGATTCCCCTCAATATAACGCATCACGTAGAATGGCACTTCTTTACCCATCCCCGTAAAATCATCCACTTCCAGCAGAAACGGAGTTTTGAAGCTCCCCTTCAGCCCGTCCTGGCGCCTGCTCTGTGACTGCAATGAGGTCAGCACATTGATCTCCGACTGCAGATCCAGCGTGTCATACCCCATTTTCAGCGCGTACAAATTCCGGTATCCGGCCTTGTGAACGAGGTACACGATGCCATTGCCGCCCTGTCCAAGCACTCGCCGGATCACAAAGCGGTTATTATGCCATTTTCCCGTAATTACCGTTCCGGCCGGATATGCCGGTCTAGACGACGTAGTCACCGAGCATCCCTTCTCCTTCTCCGTCATTTCCCCGCCAGGTTTGTCCGTCTAGTGTACCATAACGGAAGAAATCAATCACCTTCAGAATCGCCGGTCCGGTTGGCGTTGCACCTTTCATTTGGATTCGTTGGAACAAGTTACGCACTCCGCCAAGATCCTGGATCCAGTCGGAGTCCATGACGGCGTCCTCTCCGCTGTTCCGTCCGGGAAAATGGAATACAGCCAGTTCACTTATGCCTTCCCTGGCCTGCAGGCTGAGCATCAAATCCCGAATGGCGTCCTCGACCGCAGCCAGCTTCGGCTTCATACTGGCACTGGCATCAATCAACAGGGCGACTTGAAGCGGTGTCGTTTCGGTCAGCTCATCCACGACTTGAACTACCTGAGACCGCTGCTGGGGCGGAAGCTCCTCCAGGGATCCGTCCCCCAAAATCGTCTTTAACTCCTTATTAACCGCCTGCTGTATTGTCTGAACCACCGTTTTGCGCGTCATCATCTGCATCGTTTGGGCCAGCTGCCTGGTCCCCACGATGCGGCTCACCCCCCCGCCGGCCTTGGCAATTTCAGCAATTTCCAAGCTGCCAAGCTCCCCAATCGTTCCGTAATCGATCACACCGGCGACGTTTACCGTAATTCCCTCCTGCAGCGCATGAGCCGCGGCCATGACCGGGCTTGCCCCGACATTGGAACAACCGTCCGTAATTAATAAAATTTGTTTCATGATGGCATCATTCCTCCCAAAAGTGTCTATCACCCTTTAGGTTCTAGTATTTCCACTTTTGAGAGATTCAAACGGCTGCCCGGCCCCTCCATCCCATTTCCCGGGCAATGGGACGGATAACAACTAGTTTTACATATTCACCTCCGATCGTGATCCGGCATTGCGGTCAGCTGACCGTGCGCGGCCGCTCCATGCGGTCGACGCCCGGCACATGCAGGGTAGCCCACTCCGGCTGATAATGCTCCACCTTTCCGACAACGACGGTCATGTCGTCATGAATTTGATTTTGCTGGTAACGAATCACTTTCTCGAGCAGGCAGTCGGCAATATGCTGCGGGTCGTTACTTTCGATCTCCTGCAGCATCCGCTTCATCCACAATTCCTTGTTCACGGCGTAACCCGGCGCATCATAGATGCCGTCCGTCATCATGATAACGATGTCCCCTGCTTGCAGCTTCAAGGTGACCAGATCCACCTCAATATCCTGAATAATGCCGATCGGCAGGTTGCTGGCCGAGACGGGAATCACTTCATTGCCCCGTTTGATAAAGCTTGGGGCGGAGCCGATTTTCATAAACGTCGTTTCCGCTGTATATTGATCAATCAACGCCATATCCACTGTCGCATAAATCTCCTCCGGGGATCTCAGCATCAGAATGGAGTTCACCGATTTGATCGCCAGTTTCTCATCCATGCCCGACTGCAGCAGCTGCTCCAAAATGTTCAGCGCGGTGCTGCTCTCCAGCCTTGCCCGCTCTCCGTTGCCCATTCCGTCGCTCAGCGCCACAGCGAAAGTGCCGTTGCCCAACTCGACCGTACTGAAGCTGTCGCCTGACAGCAGATCTCCTCCTTTGGCGGCCCCGGCCACCCCCGTCGTAATTTCAAACGTTTTGGCCGACCCGAACATCACGGTCGCAAGCCCGTCTTTGGTGCTGCTGAACGTTTCATTCAGCACGGCTACATGCTCGTCCAATATATCGGACAGCAGCGGCGCAATAATTTTACGGCATTCATCGTACCCCCTTGTATACGCATGCACAATTTCGATTTCCACATGTCCGGGATCCAGACTGATGATTTCGATCCCCTGGATCGACAGTCCCAGCTTCTCCAAAGCGTCCCGAATTTGCTCCTCCTGCCGGTACATCGCTTGTCCTTCCCGCTGAATTTCCTTAGCCAGGTCCTCCATCACCTGGGATACGCCCGATAATTGCTCGGCGACCAATTGACGGCTGTCGTATATTTGCCGTTTCCACTGCATATCATGTTGGTAGAGATGATACTGCTGCTTCATGACATCCACAACGTCGCCGGTTTTGGCGCACATTCTCTTCCATTCCTCCGGAACGTCCTCAGCCGACATCTCCGGATTCTCCTCCACCGAAGTCATCACGTCGGTCATATATTTATAGGTTTGATAGAACTTCGCGTCCCAGCAATGGTTTTTCTTGAAGCAGTTCGCACACGCCCCTTCCGTCACTGCATTCATAAAATGGTCCATTTCTTCGTTCCGCTTGCTCACCTCCTCCGTGCCGGACACCTGGCCGAAGCTCTGGGACAGCTGACGGAACACCTGCGAGAACTGGGTCACCCGCTCGGCTGTCAGATCCCTTACTCGCTTGGCATACTCATGCTGCGATTTGCTGTGATCCGTCGTCCCCGGCACATACTTGGAGATCACCGCAATCATCGCTTTCGGGGTTAGCAGAAACAGTCCGATGGCGATACAGGTTTCCCAGGTGGACTGCATGACGTCGCCCGGACCGCTGAAATAGATGGACAGAATGGAAGAGCCCAGCAGCATGCCGATGGATACGGCTCCTTTTCGCCCTTCCCGCAGCATGCCGGCGAGCATCCCGGAAAAGGCGAGCAAACTCATCTGATAAATAGCCGATATATCCGCCAAGCTCAGAATCAACCCGGTTACAACGCCGACCGAAGCCCCGAGCGGCGCCCCGCCGACCAGCGCAAACACCAGGATCAGGTACCTGGAGAGGACATGCTCCACGGACAAATTATATACGCTCCACCCCACCGCACCTGTCATGACGGAAGCAAGCAGGATAATCAAGCATAGAATTTCTTCGTTTTTCAGCTGGTAGTTCTTTTTCCTGTACGTAAACACCGGAATCGCCTGGATAAACACGAGCGTCAGCACAAAGCTGAGTACGGCATCGACCGCGGTCATCATCAGGGCATACCACGTAAACGGCGGACCGATCAGCACCATGAATATTTTGACGCAGAAGGCGGAGACGAACACCATTAACGGCGCGTAGGAGAGCTCGGCGTGGTCAAAAGCGTTCAGCCCTTTATACATCAGGTGGAAGATGATGAGCTCGGCGGCGATAATCAGCGGTGCCGGAAACGGAGCAAACAGGGAGCCCAGGATCACGGCCATCCCCACCGGCAGGATGTAGTCCCGCCGCATGAAGGCGATGACTGCAAAGAAGGCGACCGCAAACGGCGACAGCTCGTCCAGTATCATCGCTTTTCCGAGCAAGAAGCCCATAAAAGTCAGCAGCAGCATCCACTTCTTTGCTGCGAGGAACTGCATCGGCCGCTGTACGGCCGATATGTTCCGGATCCGTTCCGACCAGCTCATTCCGTCCACGACCGCTTCCCCCTTTGCCGATTTCATGACAGGCACGTCCATCACATTCCATTTTTCCATGATCATGGCACCACCATTTCGTAGGATTTGTTGGTACCCATTATAGAACCGGTGAAACATGAAAGTTTGTCAGAACAGCGGACAAGCTTCCAAGAAATTTCCGACAAAAAAGCCTGCGTTCCCGAATGATCGGAAATCCGGGTCGACTGGTTGTCCCCCAACACTTCCAGCTCGTTTCCAGCCTGTTCGATCCGGGGTAATCTCCCGAATAAAATCACCGCTTCGGCTAGCGATTGCGACAGAGATAGCTGGAATGGCGTTGGATGCTGTCGGTAATTTCTTGCAGAACGACAAAATTACCGAATGCCGCCCTTGATGGGAAGAGGACTGCAGAACAGCGCCTGGCCCGCAACAAAAACAAAAAAACCGCAGAAGGCTTCATGCCCTCTACGGTTATCTGCTTCATACGGTTATCGTATGCTCTAATCTGTTAGTAAAAATTACATGCGTTTCGCGCCACGGCCTCCACGCTTGGATTCCGTGTTCTTCTTGATCGACGATATGCGCTCTTCGCTGTCTTTTAGGAAGCGAGACATTTTATCCTCGAATGAAGGCTTGTTGGCCGCAGGCTTATACGGACGCCCGCCACGTTCACGATTGTAACCTCCACCACCGCCAAAACGGTCTCCGCCGCCTCCACCGGTACGTTCCGGTCTTGGTCCTCTTGGAGGCCTAGCTTCGGATGCCGGCTTATCAACAGCTTGTTTGATGGAAAGCCCGATCTTGCCGTCCTTATCGACATTGATCACCTTCACTGTCACAACATCATTGATCTTCAGGTGATCGTTGACATCCTTAACGTAATTATCGGCGATTTCCGAGATGTGAACGAGACCCGTGACACCTCCTGACAGATCCACAAATGCTCCAAAATGCGTTATGCCTGTCACCTTGCCTTCTAACTTGGTGCCCACTTCGATTGCCATAGAATAAAATGATCCTCCCTTAAAAATATACAACAAGATTTAATAAAACCTTGGCTGTGGTGATTTGATTATACATAAAGCGTAAACCCAGGTCAACTGAGTAATAACCCACTTCAGCGCCTATATTAAGGGCTGGTGGATTCCGCATGAATCGGGGTTTCCCCCGGCAAATACAGACCATAATTTTTCCTTGCCAACTGTCCGATATACTCCGGATCGTTCAGCCGTTTCACATCCCGCTCGAGCTGTGCCTTCGTCTGTGTGGTCTGTGCCTCCAGCTTCAGCTTCTTCGACAGCTCGGAACTCTTGTCCGCAATTTGCGAATTCTGGTCAATAAAGGTGTAACCTGCCCACCCCATAAACAGAATCATGAAAGTCAGCCATAAAAAAATCCGCCTCCGTGCGCCAGCATGATGACCGGCAGGCTGCTTATCATTCTTTTGTGTAGTCTGCGGACGGGTTTGGGCTGGTGATGCAGCGTATTTTCCCATGAATGCCTCCTCTTTACAAATACGGAAATCGTTGCGTAACGGGCCGTTCCTAAGCCTTGTCTACTCCTTGGAGAACCATCGCTTCCACAGCTCTGCAGCTGCGGTGAGAAACTTCCTGAACCACTCAGGCATCTTCAGACGGGAGGTGATGGGGCGGAGCATCCATTGAAGCAGCTTCCAGAAAGGCGTGAGACAGCGCAGGATCACGTGGAGAAGAAACATCAGGAGGCTGCCGAGCATGACGGCAATCCACTTCAACAGTTTCAAGATCGCACGGATCGGAGCCCAGACGAGCGCCCGAAACAAACGCTTGACCACATCAATCACGTAACGTACTGTCCTTATTAACATTACCACAAAACGCTGGGTTGTAACACTCAAGATTAAAAAATATAACCATACCCCAATAAAGAGTCCCACAAATACATAAAACCGAAGCTGGCCGTAATTGCTGATATACAGCATCCGAAACACAAACAGGGCCGCAGCGCTCCAGTACAGCACGTCCAATACATGAAGGGTCCATTTCGGAAAATGGAGCTGGCCCGACAGCACCCGGTAACTGTCATAGGCCACCCCCAACGCCGCTCCCGAGAACAGCATCCACAGCAGGGTAATCCATTGAATCTGTGGACTCATTTAAACAGCTTGCCGAGCATTCCTTTGTTTTTGCTGTGCGAACCGGGATCCAAATAAACCAGGGAATTCACGTGGCCCTCGATCGAGAGCAGGCCTTCTTCCAGGTTTAAATTTTTAATATGTAAATTCTGGCCTTTGATGGTCAGGTGCCCTAGCTCGGTTTGGAGAAGAAACTCCTCGCTGTCAAAACTTTCCACATTGTTTACCCCCGTCAGGTGCAGCTGCTTGCGATTCAGCATATGCAATTCATGCTGCTTGTTTTTCGCTTGCTCGATCATGGCATGTACCCCTCCTTCTTAACAATAGCTTATGGAGCGGTTTCGGGGTTTAGAACCAGCCCTGCCGGGTGAAACGGAGGAACTTTAAGCATGAGCTGAACAAAAGTGCCAAGCTAAAAAGGCATCCCCCGATCGTGATCGGAAGATGCCTCTAATGTGCTGCTGTATATGCCTTCTGGAATGCCCGCTTACCAGTTCAAACCGTTATCTTTGGCGATCGGTTCTTCCTTGACCAAGGTGTACAGGCTGTTCGCCTCGTCCTTGCGGGTCGTTTCGGCAAGCCGCTCCACCTTCACGGTGACCAGCTTCTGGCCGAACTGGACGGTGATCTCATCGCCCACCTTGACCGTGCTGCTGGGCTTGGCTTCCCTGCCGTTAATGAGGACCCTTCCCTGATCGGAGACGTCCTTCGCAACGGTACGCCGCTTAATTAACCTTGATACCTTAAGGAATTTGTCGACGCGCATCTTATTTTACGGCTTCTTTAAGCTTGTTGCCCGCTTTGAAAGCAGGAACGTTGGATTCCGGAATTTCGATGGTTTTGCCGGTTTGCGGGTTGCGGCCTGTACGACCGGAACGCTTGCGGGTTTCAAAAGTGCCGAAGCCGATCAGCTGAACTTTTTCACCGCTTGCCAGAGCTTCCTCAATTTCACCCAGGAAACCGTTCAGAACGGACTCCACGTCTTTTTTAGTCAAACCGCTTTTCGTGGAAATGTTGTTGATCAGATCTGTCTTGTTCATAAATTATAATCCTCCCAATATACAAAGAAATAAGTATTGGCGCGGTAGAGGAGCTTAGCCCCAAAACATACCGCTTTTGGCGCGTTCTGTATGGTATTCTTGCTGTGCCGCCCGAATTCCTGCCTCAATCCGCCATTTTTTTATAATTTCCGAGGAAATCCCTGCAAAAAGAAGCTGCTGGGTGTCATCTAACGGAAATTTTGCGCGAAATCGGAACCATGAAATACGAAAGTCATTCATTCCTGTTCGCTAAAAGGGCTTCACTCCACAGGCATTGAAGGCGCTCTCCGTCCCTCCGGGACCGGAGATTTCATATCATACCTCATTTTTGGCCCGTTGCCAAATTTTCTCCATCTCATCCAGGCTGGCTTCCTGCAGCGTTTTGCCTTCTGCGTGCAGCACATCCTCGATATAACGGAACCGGCTGACGAACTTGCGGTTCGTTCTCGACAGCGCTTCTTCCGGATCGGCATTCAGGAACCGGGCCGCGTTCGCCGCCGCGAACAGAAGGTCACCCAGCTCACCCACCTGCTCGTCGACGCTCTGTCCCTCCGCCACAGCCTGCCGCAGCTCTCCGAGCTCCTCCTCGATCTTGTCGAATACGCCCTCGATGGAATCCCAGTCGAACCCGACCTTGGATGCCTTCTTCTGAAGCTTATATGCCTTCATGAGCGCCGGTAGGTCTCTTGGAATCCCGTCCAGGGCGGACGCCTTCTCGGGCTCGATGCCTTTACGGCGTTTCTCCTCGGCCTTCATGGCATCCCAGTTCTGCAAGGCGGCTTCCGCATCCTTGGCCTTGTTCTCGCCGAACACATGCGGATGGCGGAAAATCAGCTTGTCATTCAACCCTTGAATGACGTCGAACACGCTGAATGTGCCTTCCTCTTCCTCCATTTGCGAATGCAGCATGATCTGCAGCAGCAAATCGCCAAGCTCCTCCTGCATATGCTCAGGGTCATCGTCATCGATGGTCTCCAGCACCTCGTAGGTTTCCTCGATGAGATTTTTCCGGATCGACGCATGCGTCTGTTCCCGGTCCCACGGGCAGCCCTCCGGACTGCGGAGGATGCCGACGATCTCATGAAGCCGGGCGAAGGTCCGCTGGCGCAGGCTCTCGTCGTCACTTCTAGGAACGTATACGAGCGAGAGGTTGCCATAGCCAAGGGCGCGGTCGAGCTCAAACAGCGGAACCTGAAGCACCTGCTCCTCCCCTTCGACACCAAGCGCATGTCCGACAACGACCTGGTAATCGTCAGGATAGAGCTCCATGAGGCACAGCTTCACCTCAGAAGCGGTAAACTCGTCGTATACCTGCCCGATCACGGTGTGCAGCTGAGGCTGCAGCATGCTGCTGCGAATGCCGGTGGAATCGAGAAGCTGAAAGCCTTCGATCGGATCAAAACCGAGTCGGATAAAGGCTTCGTCGAGAAAGGACTCCCCGCCCAAGATTTCAAGGGAGATCCCCTTCTGTGGGCAGTGCTCCCTCAGCAGCTGAACGGTGGACTCCGCCACCATCGGATGCCCGGGCACCGCATAGACGATCACGCTCTGTTCATCGCCGGCCGAAGCCAGCTCTAGCAGCCGGTCTGCGATGGAGGCGTACACCTCCGGAAACGAATCATGCGCTTCGTAGATGTGGTCAAATGAACTGATTTCGAGCTTCAGCTCCTCCAGCATCGACATGACCGGATGCTCTTTCGTTCTGACGTAGATTTGTGATGCCTGCTGCAATGTCTTCACAATACCCATCGTCAGCCGGTCCGGGTTGCCCGAACCGAGACCGACAACCTTCAGTACTGCGCTCATATGTCATTCCTCCGCTCTATTTCCCATTCTTCCGGGAATGGGGCATAAATATACTATATCACGGTTTCTTTTTTAAAAGAAAACCAGAAGCGCAAGGGGGTCCCCGCAAGGCCCGGCCCTTTACTGAAGCTAGTTCAGCGGCTCCGTTAATCCGCCGCCTTCTATCATTCTCCCTCTATGACGGCCAAAAATAGAAGATTCCTCAGTCCCCTGCGGTTATTACCGCAGCAGCCGAACCCGCTTCAGTAAGGCGGTCAGCGGACGGCCGATCTTCGGCAGCATCGCAAGCTCCTCTTCGGTAAGGAGCTTGGCCAGCACGGCGCCGGCGAGGAACACGGCGCCTCCGGCCGCGGCACCGGCAACACTTGCCGCGGCGGCCACGAGGCGGGCGGGCAGCCCGAGCGCGGACAGCACCGCGTCCGCCGCGAGCGCCGCAGCGCCCGCCACCACGGCCATGCCGGCCAGCATCAGGGAAGGCTTGGCCAAGGCAGCACCGGCGCGAATGCGCAGGCCGGTGCTGCGGGCAAGCAGCGCGATGTTGAGCGCTGCCGCCAGGAAGTGCGCGGCCACGCCGGCGATGGCCGCGCCGGTAATGCCCAGCTGCGGAACCAGCAGCAGGTTCAGCAGCGTCTTCGCCGCTGCCGCGGCCAGCAGGTGCATGGCCGGCGCGCGCACAATGCCGACGCCCTGCAGGAGCGCGGCCGAAATGATGCTGAGCGCGCTGCCGACGGCAGTGAAGGCGATCCAGCGCATGACGCCGCTGCCCGCCGTGTCCTGATACAGCGCGATATTCAGGGGATCGGCCAGAATGGCAATCCCCACCGATGCGGCGAGGCCCAGCAGCCAGAACCAGCGCAGGGACAGCCGGGTACGCTCGCTCACCAGCTCGCGGTCTCCTCTCGCCTTTGCGTCCGCCAAAGCGGGGATGAACAGCACTGACAACGACGTAGCCAGCATCGTCACCAGCTGGACGATGGGGATGCCGCGGTTATAGATGCCGAACTGGATCATCGCCCCCGCCTCGCCGGCGCCTCCGGCTTTGAGCAGCCGCGGTACGGTAAAGCTGTCCACCATGCCGATTAAAGGCACGGCCAGTGAACCCAGACAGACGGGAATCGCGTACAGCAGGATCCGCTTCAGCAGGCTCCAGCTGCTCTCCCGCCCGGCTTGACGCGGCTGACCCGTCCGAACGATAAACTCCTTGTGCGCCGACACGGCAGCGCCTTCGGCGCCGGCAGAGCCACGCCGAGTCCGCCGGAACCTGCGCCAATAGCCGAGCATGACGATGAAGCCGGCGGCTCCGCCAGCGGCCGATCCCAGCAGTGCCCCAGCTGCGATAGTCTCCGGCTTCGCCCCGATCCCCGTTAGGTAAATCAGCAGCCCGATCATGACGGCGACCCGCGCACACTGCTCCGTGATCTGCGAAACGGCGGTGGGCATCATGTTCTGGTATCCTTGAAAAAAGCCGCGCATCCCGGTCATCACCGGTACGAACAGCAGCGCTAAGGACGCCGTCCGCACCGCCGGCACGACGCTGGAATTGTCGATCCAGGTCCCGATAAGCGGAGCGCAGGTGTACACGGCGGCCCCCAGGACGATGCCCAGAAGCGCCAACAGCACCGAGGACAGCCTCATCACCCGGAGTCCTTCCCCCGTCCCCCCGACGGCTTCGTCCTCTGCGACGAATTTCGAGATCGCGGCGGGCAGACCCGCGAGTGCGATCGTCATCATTAATGAATAGAGCGGATATACCGTGTTATAGATGCCGAACACCGCATCCCCGCCCATGTTTTGCAGCGGAATTTTCTGCAGCGTGCCGATCAGTTTCGACAGCACCATAGCCATGCTTAAAATCAAAGCCCCCTGCAGCATCTTCGATGCCGCACCTGTCTGTTTCATCCTCTTCCCTACTTTTTGCCCGGATTCAACCTCGGTCATTTGGCGTTGCTTCCGTTTTTTCGATACGAATACACCTATTATACCTGAGGAGAGCGGACACAAAAAACTCCCACCTTCATTCCCGGATCATCCGTGAATATGAAGGGGGAGCTTCGTGTGCTCGAGGAAGAGCCGTACCGGGCTGCCGGATTACTGCTCCATTTGCTTGCCAAGAAAAGCAGCGGCTGTCTCGGACATTTTGACTTCCAGCTGCGACATCTTGGTCGCTTCGTCCTTGCTCAGCAGGATCACTGAACCAATTGGATCTCCGCCGGAAATGATCGGCGCGACCACAAAGGAGGACAGATTCTCCTGATGGTCCTTGCTGATTTCGTAGCTGCCTTGGTTTGTTTCCAGCAGCGTCTTGCGGCTGTCCATGCAGTTCTCGATCAGGGATCCGATCGGTTTCTCCAAGTATTCCTTCTTGGAGCCGCCTGCAACGGCGATAAAGGTGTCGCGGTCGGAAATGATGGTCGTATGTCCGGTGCCTTCATACAGCGACTCCGCATATTCCTTGGCGAAATCGCCCAGCTCGCCGATCGGGGAGTACTTCTTCAGAATAACTTCACCATCACGGTCTACAAAAATTTCAAGCGGATCTCCTTCACGGATACGCAGTGTACGTCTGATTTCTTTAGGGATGACCACTCTGCCCAGGTCATCGATACGGCGGACTATTCCAGTAGCTTTCATTAACATGTTGCCCCGCTTTCTAGAGAAGATTTTTCAACTACTGTTCTTATGGGAAGAGGTGAGTCCCAGGAATATAAGTTGTGATATCTGCCCATAGTATTCATCCATTCCCAATTCCTTATACATGATGTTGGAACTATTAGTTGCGGTTGTTCTGCACATTTTATCCAGCTCATTGCCGCAAAAAAAGACGCGGGTCTGGCCCGCGCCTTCCTTCCTGCACACAATTCAATGCGGAATATGGATTATTTGCCCGATCCCTCGCCGGGCTCGGTTACCTTTTCTTCAAAAGTAGTTGTACCTTTATCGGTGGTTTTGGCATCTCCGCTGCTGCTGCCTGTCGTGCCTGTACCGGTGCCGGATGTACCGGAATTAGAGCCCCCGGAAGTAGTGCCTTCCGTACCGCTGCCGGACGTTCCCGTCCCGGTTGTTCCCGTGCCGCTCTTGGACGTATCCGCCGTTTTCGGCAGATCGATCTTCTTGATAATCTTCGTCAAGTCATTCTGCATAAACTGATCGATCTTCGATGCGCCCAGGTTGCTCCGGATCATTTCTTTCTGATCGTTCGTCAGCTTGTCATAAGGCGTGTCCTTGCGAGAGTCGACCTTGATAATGCTGTATCCGAGATTGGATTCGACGGGAGCACTGATTTTGTTCAGCGGAAGGGTCAGCACCTGCTCCTTGAACTCCTGCACGCTCCACTGTCCAACGGTAAAGTCTTTGTAGACGCCGCCATTGTCCTTGGAGGAGGAATCATCCGAGTACTTTTTGGCCAGCTCGGCAAAATCCCCCCCTTTGTCCAGCTGCGATTTGACGTCTTTGGCAATCTTCAGCGCATCTTCCTTGGTGCGCTCCTTGTTATTCGAATCGGTCAGCCCGATCAAAATATGATGCACCGTGGCCACCATGAAATCCTGCTTGTTGGCCTCATACTGCTTCTTGATGTCGTCTTCGGTCACTTTGGCGTTCATGTCCTCCATAACTGTCATAACCTGCACCAAATATTGCTTGAGCTCGTCCTCTTTGAGCTTCTGGTCGCCCAGAAGCTGCTTGAACTGGTCATCGCCCACCTGTTTCTTCATTTGGTCGATTTGCTGGCCGGCCTTTTTCTCGCCTTCCTTCTTGGCATCGTCCGTAGCCTTGCCGCTCAAATATTTAAAAGCAATTTTTTGCTTCACCAAATAATCCTGGAAATCGGCCATGTCCATAAATTGGGCATATTCCGGAGACATAAACGTCATGATTTTTTTCTGCGTCTCAAATTCATTCTCCGTAATCTCTCCGCCTTCGTAGGTTGCCACCGTTTTACTGGCATCCTTCTCTTTATCGGAGCCGCCTTTCTCGCAGGCTGCCAGCACGGAAAGGGTCAGTACGCACACCAAAGTCAGTAGAATTCCTCTCCATGCTTTTTTCTTATTGAACAACATCCTGAAGTTCCTCCTTCGATTTGAACAGCTCACGGATCGCTTCCAAGAATTGTTCCAGCAGATCGAGCAGCTGCTTGTCATCAAGCCCCTTGCCTTTAATTCGGATCGTCATTTGGGCATCCTGCTCAAATTGTACACGTCTCTCGAAGCGATTGCCAACTTGTGCAAGCTTCGCGGTGCTGACCGCCTTTTCCTGCCCCTCGTAAAATTTGAGGATCAGATCATCGCCACGGCGGTTGATGGAGTCGATGCCGTACATCTTGCCGTATACCTTCAGCCGGGCGACGGTCAGCAAGTTCGTTACCGCCTCAGGCAGTTCCCCAAAGCGGTCCAGCAGCTCATCCTCCAGCTCCTTCCCGTCGTCGAACGAAGAAACTGCCGCCACTTTCTTATAAATTTCAATCTTTTGAATGCTGTCATAAATGTACTCGGACGGCAAATACGCATCGATGCCGATATCGAGCGCGGTGTTCCACGTCTTCTCCGGTTCGACCTTTTCTCCGAGAACGGACACCTTCCGCTTCTGGATTTCCTCGGCAAGCATTTGCGAGTACAGGTCGAAGCCGACGGAGGCAATGAAGCCGTGCTGCTCCGCACCGAGCAGGTTCCCCGCTCCGCGGATCGCCAGGTCGCGCATCGCGATTTTGAAGCCGGAGCCGAGCTCCGTAAATTCCTTGATCGACTGCAGGCGTTTCTCCGCCACCTCGGTCAGCACCTTATCCCGCTGGTACGTAAAATACGCGTACGCAATCCGGTTGGAGCGTCCGACACGGCCGCGCAGCTGATAGAGCTGGGATAGGCCCATTTTGTCAGCATCATGCACGATAAGCGTATTCACGTTCGGAATATCGACGCCTGTCTCGATAATGCTCGTGCTGACAAGGACGTCGTATTCCCCGTCCAGAAAGTCGAGAATCGTCTTCTCCAGCTCCGTCTCCGACATTTGCCCGTGGCCCACTCCAACCTTGGCCTCCGGCACCAGCGCCGAAATTTGGGCGGCCATTTCATGAATGCCTTGAACGCGGTTGAACAGATAATACACCTGACCGCCGCGGGCCAGCTCCCGTTCGATGGCCTCCCGCACCAGCGTCTGGCTGTATTCCACGACATACGTCTGCACAGGGAAACGGTTCTCCGGCGGCGTCTCGATGACAGACAGATCCCGGACTCCCAGCATGGACATATGCAGCGTCCGCGGAATCGGCGTCGCCGTCAGGGTCAGCACGTCGACATTCGTCTTCAGACGCTTCAGCTTCTCCTTATGCGTCACACCGAACCGCTGCTCCTCGTCCACAATCAGGAGGCCCAGATCCTTGAACACCAGATCCTGGGACAACAGGCGGTGGGTGCCGATCACGACGTCAACCGTCCCCTGGCGGATCCCCTTGATCGTTTCGTTTTGCTCCTTCCGCGAACGGAACCGGCTCAGCACCTGGATGTTCATCGGATATCCCGAGAACCGCTCCCTGAACGTCTCATAATGCTGCTGCGCCAGAATCGTCGTCGGCACAAGAACGGCCACCTGCTTGCCCTCCATGGCAGCCTTGAACGCGGCGCGGATCGCCACTTCGGTCTTGCCGTAGCCTACGTCTCCGCACAGCAGCCGGTCCATCGGACGGTTCCGCTCCATATCCTTCTTGATCTCTTCGATCGCCCGCAGCTGATCGCGTGTCTCATCGTAAGGGAACATTTCCTCGAATTCCTGCTGCTCGGTGGTGTCCTTCTCAAAGCCGTATCCCGGCGTCGACTGCCGCTCGGCGTACAGCTTGATCAAATCGTCGGCGATGTCCTGTACCGAAGAGCGGACTTTATTTTTAACGCGTGTCCACTCGTTGCCGCCCAGCTTATAGATCTTCGGCTCCTTTTCCTCTGAACCGACGTATTTCTGAATGAGATCGATCTGTTCGATCGGCACGGACAGCTTGTCGCCGCCGGCATACAGGATATGCATATAGTCCTTGTGGATGCCGTTGATTTCCAGCGTGCCGATACCCATATATTTACCGATGCCGTGGTTTTGATGGACGACATAATCGCCGACCTTCAGCTCGGTATAGCTCTTGATGCGCTCGGCGTTATCAATGTTTTTGCCCAGCTTGCGGATCTTCCGCTGCTTCTGGGAGAACATTTCGCCCTCGGTAATCACCGCCAGATGAATGGACGGCATCTCAAAGCCCGTCTGCAAATTACCCTGCAGCATAATCGGCTCCTCGATGTTATAATCCTGCAGCACCCGCCGCATCCGGTCGAGCCGTTCGTCGCTGCTGGCAAGCATCATCACCTGAACGCCGGACTTATGCCAGCGGTCCATTTCCGCTTTCAGCACGTTCATCTGCCCATGGAAATCCTGCATCCCCCGGCTGATAAAGTTCAGGATATTCTGAGGCTGGGTATGCGGAACCTGACGCAGGAAAATCGACATGAATATCGTCTGGAACGGACGCTGGTATAGTATCTCGTCGCCGTCAACGGACAAATGCAGCTGCGGCAGCGTCTTTCCGTTCTGCAGCAGATGCAAGTTCCACTCGGATTCGTCACGCTCCAGCTGTTTGGCTGTTTCAAGAAGGCGCGCCGGCTCGTCGAGAATGAGGACGGTGTCCTTGTGTAAATAGTCGTACAGCGTCTTGCGCTCCGGATAGAGCAGAGAGATATATTTATAGATTTCCGGAAAATAGACATGCTCGCGCAGCAGCTCCATCTCCCGTTTCATTTCTTCCGTCAGACGCAGCTTTGCCTGCCGGTCGGTCATCTTGCCAAGCTGCTCTTCCAGCAGTTGAGCGGTGGCTGCAGCTGCCTGCTCCAGCCTCTGGTGATCGGCGATGATCTCCTTGCATGGCGTAATAGTGACTTCCTTAACTTTATCGATTGACCGCTGATCGGACGGGTCAAACGTGCGAATCGAATCGATTTCGTCGTCAAACAGCTCGACGCGGTAGGCCAATAGGGAGGTCATCGGGTAAAAGTCGATAATTCCCCCGCGTACGCTCATTTCGCCCTTGCCTTCGACCCGTTCTACCCGTTCGTATCCCATTTCGATCATTTGGGCTAGGAAAGCTTGAGCGTCCAGTGTGCCGCCGTCCTGAATCACAATTTGGGCTTTGGCCATCACTTCCGGGGCAGGCAGAAACCGGCGCACACCCGAAAACGGTGCCACCACAATGCCCGAAAACCCCTGCGCGCACTTCATCAGCACATCAATACGCTGCGCAAGGGTCTCTGGACTGGATACCGCGGATTCGGCTGCCACCAGCTCATTGGCCGGATACAGCAGCACACGGTCCGGTGAAAGCGCTTCCTGTAAATCCTCCGCGATTTTCTGGGCGGAAAACATGTTGTGAGTGACGACGAGCATCGGGCGTTTGATTTCTTCAAACAGTGCCGACAGCATAACCTGACGCGCGGACCCCGATAACCCGGAAACGAGCTGTTCCTTCATACCGGCCGATAACCCGGCGGTAATCGACTTCAAATCCGGATCTTTAGAGAAAGCTTCTATAAGTGCATGTAACAAAGGGGGCACCTCTCTTATGCTTACTTGTTATCTTTTGGATGGTAGATTGAATTTTACCATAAAATACCTGACTGCGGTGATTTTTCGCTGTGCTTCATTAAAATATATCTACCGGCAGCGGACATCCCCTGGTCTTAGGAGACCGGACAAAAGGAATACCCAAAAGAAGCCTCAGCAGCACTGCCAAGGCCCTTCCATTCACGGTATCTGTCCGCATTATTCGCGGTTTCGCGCACAGCATTATTGAAGCGGGTTTGCCAACAGGCTCAGCTCCGGATTGTTCTCCAGCGCTTCTCTGCAGTAATCGCAGATCACTTTGACCGTTACGTCGCCGCTTAAATCATACGCTATTATATCTCTACGTTCTGCCGGGGTCAAGGAATGGAACCCCAGCTGGGCGTCGGTAACCAGGGACGAATCTATTTTTCCGAGCGGCGTGCGGCAGTGCCGGCAAATATAATTTATTGCCATCTATATGCCTCCTGAAAGTCGTTTATACTTCAGTATGCCCGAAAAAACATTCGTTTAGCCCCCGATTCCTGCCCTCGAGATCAACCGTTAAACTTGGCCATCGTTTGTTCAAAGGTATGGTTCAGACTGAACTCCGCGGCGTCGCAGGCTTGCTCAATCATCGTCTTCAGCAGCTCATTCTCCTTTTTCGGAAAATTCGAGAGCACATAGTCGACGATCGCATATCCCGGCTCAGGCCGGGAAATCCCCATCCGGATCCGGTCGAACACCTGCGTCCCCGTATGCTGAATGATCGATTTGATGCCGTTGTGGCCTCCGGCGCTGCCCTGATACCGCAGGCGGATTTTGCCGGTTGCCGTATCCATGTCGTCATAAACGACGATCATGTCCTCGAGCTTAGCCTTGTAATAATCCATATAGGCCCGCACCGCTTCTCCGGACAGGTTCATGTAGGTCATGGGCTTGATAAGAACGACCTTGTCGGTTCCGATAAAGCCCTCGCCGATCAGCGCCTTGCATTTGCTTGGCCCAAACTTAATACCATGCCGCTCCGCCAGCGCATCCAGCATCATAAAACCGACGTTGTGGCGCGTTTTTTCATAATTGGATCCCGGATTCCCGAGTCCTACAATCCACTTCATTGCGTTATTCGATCCTCCAAACCGGCTGCTGCCACTACGCCTGCTATGCAAGTTAGCATTAGCACCAAATTTTGTTACAATAGAGTATAGGATGCTGCATCGCTTCTTGCCATGGCATCCATGATCACCATAAGAAGGTGGTACGGTTCATGACTGAATTCGGCCAATTGCTTACGCTGCACCGGCACTTTCAGCAGCACCAGATCCACGGCATTCCCGTTCAGGTTCTCCGGCAGGGCGTACACGTGGACATTGGAACGATTACCTCATTCACCAAGCACTTCGTTGAAATTCAAGGTACGCTCTACAACCGGAATTTGTATACGTTTGTGTCGACTCCTGGATATTAAAAGAGCATGCGCGAGAAGGGTTATATTTCCTGGAGCCAGGAAACATAACCCTCTCTTTGCATATACCTTCCCTTGCCTTATTCGATTTCGAACAGCTTGCTGATGGACAATTCCTCATGCACACGGATGATGGCTTCACCCATCAACGGAGCTACCGACAGAACTTTGATCTTCTTGCTCGGCTCCGGATGCGTAATCGGAATCGTATCCGTCACGATGACTTCGCTGAGCGGAGAATTCTCCAGGCGTTCCATCGCCGGGCCGGAGAAGACGGGATGCGTACAGCAAGCATACACTTCCTTGACGCCGCCTTCCATCAGGGCATTGGCCCCAAGCACGATCGTGCCGGCCGTGTCGATAATGTCATCGATCAAAATGGCCGTTTTGCCTTCGATATGACCGATGATGTTCATGACTTCACTTACGTTCGGTTCCGGACGGCGTTTATCAATGATGGCCAGCGGGGCATTCAGGAAATCAGCCAGTTTTCTGGCACGAACCACACCACCGTGGTCAGGAGACACAACAACCGGATTCTCGATTTGCTTGGAACGGAAATACTGGGCCAGAATCGGCACCCCAAGCAGATGATCAACCGGAATGTCGAAGAAGCCTTGAATCTGCATCGCATGCAGGTCCATCGTGATGACACGGTGGGCACCCGCCTTCTCAATCAGATTCGCAACCAGCTTAGCGGTAATCGGGTCACGGGAACGGGCCTTACGGTCTTGACGCGCATACCCATAATAAGGGATTACGACGTTAATGCTCTTCGCAGAAGCACGCTTCAGCGCATCGACCATGATCAGCAGTTCCATGAGATTGTCATTTACCGGACCGCATGTCGACTGCACGACATAAACGTGGCAGCCGCGAACGCTCTCCGATAATTTTACCTGAATCTCACCATCACTGAAGCTGGTCGTATGCGAATCCCCCATGGGGATGCCGATATAATCCGCAATTTGCTGTGCGAGCTTCGGATTGGAATTGCATGTAAATATTTTTAACTTCGAATCACAATAAGTCATAGAATTAAAACCCTCCGTGCTGGTTCATTGAAATTCTGGCCTGCCTCCATGCCGCTTGAATCCATGTATCTCACACTTCCCGATAAGTCGGGGACGCTTTACATTTAAACCTGCTGCTTGCTTTCCTTCTTGGCTTTGGCCTTGGAGCGAATTTTCTCGGCATACCCCGGTTTATTCTCCTGGCGTTTTCTGGCGATGGCCAGGTCATTTTCGGGAACCGATTGGGTAATCGTCGAGCCCGCGACCACATAGGCTCCTTTGCCCACTTTCACCGGAGCTACCAGATTCACATTGCTGCCGATAAAAGCATCATCTTCAATTTCAGTCATAAACTTATTATACCCATCGTAGTTGACCGTTATCGCACCGCAGCCGACATTGACGTTCTTGCCTACCGTCGCGTCGCCGACATAGCTTAGATGCGATACCTTGGAGCCGTTATCGATCGTTGCATTTTTCACTTCCACAAAATCGCCGATCTTGACGTCTTCCCCAAGTTTGGATTTCGGACGCAGATATGCATACGGGCCTACCGATGTTCTAGAACCCACTTCTGCCTGATCCAGCACCGAATGCTTGATCGTCACGCCGTCGCCGATGACAGAATCGCTGATATCGCTCTGTGGGCCGATCACGCAATCTTCACCGATAACCGTTTTTCCCTTCAGTACCGTGCCGGGATAGATCACGGAGTCGGCTCCAATGGTCACGTCGGCACCGATATACGTTGAAGCGGGATCAATGATCGTGACGCCGTTCAGCATATGACGGATATTAATGCGTTCCCGCATTAATCCTTCAGCCTCTGAAAGTGCACGGCGGTCATTAACGCCGATCGACTCAGCGTAGTCGTCGGTCACATAGCCGAGAACGGTTTCTCCCTCGCCTACAAGAATCCCGATCACGTCCGTTAAATAATATTCCTGCTGGACGTTGTTGTTCGTTACCTTCTCCAAAGCGGCAAACAATTTCGCATTATCAAAAACATAAGTGCCTGTATTGATTTCACGAACCGCATCCTCTTCCGGCGTGCAGTCCTTCTGTTCAACGATACGTAGTACGCTTCCGTCCTCGCTGCGGATCACGCGCCCGTAACCCTGCGGCTGGTCCATATAGGCAACCAGTACGGTGGCGGCAGCGTTGTTGCTTTCATGCAGCTGCGTCAGTCCCTGCAGTGTCTCGGCCGTGACCAGCGGAGTATCGCCGCAGATGACAATGGTTGAGCCTTCTTCCGAGCCCAGTAAAGCTTTGGCCTGCTTCACCGCATGGCCTGTACCAAGCTGCTGCTCTTGCAGCACGTATTCAGCGGCCTCACCCAGATAAGATTGGACAGCCTCTGCCCCGTGGCCAACGATGACAATGCTCCGTTCGCAGTTCACCTGTTTGACGGTATCCACCACGTGCCCAACCATCGGTTTGCCACAGACGGGATGAAGCACTTTGTATAGTTTGGATTTCATTCGTTTTCCCTGCCCTGCGGCAAGAACAATCGCCATTCTTTTCAAGGATCTTGACCTCCTACTCTAGAACTCGCTCAATACTGAATATATCGTATTATAAACAAAAAGAAAAGAGAGCCATAGTCCTGGCTCTCCTTTCCTTGAACCCCAATTGTAAACTTAAGCGCCTTCCTCGATCACTTCTTCTTCACTGGCAGCGCGTTCATATTCCGCCAGGACGGCCGTTTGAATCTTCTCCCGGGTGCCGGAAGAGATTGGGTGGGCAATGTCGCGGAATTCTCCATCCGGAGTGCGTTTGCTCGGCATAGCAACGAACATTCCATTGTTTCCATCGATGACCCGAATGTCATGAACAACAAATTCGTTATCAATGGTAATGGATGCGATTGCTTTCATTCTCCCCTCGGAGTTAACGCGGCGGAGTCTGACATCCGTAATTTGCATGTGTGTGTTCACCACCTTTTTCCATCAGAGACTTGGTGTATAATTCCACACAGCATGCGCGAAATCCTCTTTTTTAAGTTAACAAAATGTCCTAAAATCAGGAATTTTTTTATAAGAATGTGAGTGTCGACAGACTTCGGAACTATTCGCCGATAAAATATTTTTATCGACAAAATCCGCAGGCCTTTTCAACGTTAAGACGGGTCAAAATAATTCCCGGGGCTCACAAATATTTCTTTCGTCTTTGGATCGACCGCCGTCAGTGTCGCCAGGGACACATAATCGTGCAGGAGCCGCTCTTCTGATTCCACCGCTCCCGACTCAACCAATACGCCTACGCCTGCGACTTCGGCATCAAATTCCGCCAGCAGATCTACCATGCCCTGGATGGTGCCGCCTGCCTTCATAAAATCGTCCACGATCAGGACGCGCGACTTTTCCTTCAGCGCCCGCCGCGAAAGGGACATCGTGTGGATGCTCTTATGCGATCCCGACACGTAATTGATGCTCACGGCAGATCCTTCCGTCACCTGGTGGTCCCGGCGCACGAGAACAACCGGCAGGTTCAGCTGGGCCCCGGTGGCATAAGCCAGCGGAATCCCTTTGGTCTCCACGGTCATGACCACGTCGATGTTCTTGCCGGAGAATGCAGTGGCAAAAATCTTTCCCGCCTCGTTCATAAGAGAAGGCTGTCCCAGTAAATCGGACATGTACAAATACCCGCCGGGCAGAATCCGGTCCTTCTGCTGAAGCTGGGAACAAAGATCGTTCGCAAACACCAGTGCCTGCTCCTTCGGCATTTTCGGAATATATTTCACGCCTCCGGCGGCCCCGGCCAGCGTCAGCAGGTCCCCGATGCCTTCCTCCTCAAACACTTCCTTGATAATAACCAAATCTTCGCTGATCGAAGACTTGGCGGCTCCGTATCTATCGGCAAATGTGGTGAGCGGGATCAATGTATGCGGTCTGGACAAAAGATACTGCGTCATCTCCACCAAACGCGCGCTTCGCTTTAATTTTTTCACGAAATACTCCTCGCTATCGCTGTATTCATCGGAATCTAAAGCAAAATCACCCAGAAAATCCGAATATTATAGTAAGAATATATCATTTTTGTACGGATTTGTACAACATGGTTGGCGAAGTTAGGTCAATAGGCGCACCGCATACACTTCTTTGCAAAAGCCCCGCAGCCCGTTATAAATCCGTGCCACCTTCGATTCCTTGTACACCAGGCCGAATACGGTCGGCCCGCTGCCCGACATCAAAGCCCCGTCCGCGCCGAGACGCAGCATCCCTTCCTTCAGCTGCTGCACTTCGGGATGCAGCCTCAGAGTCACATCCTCCAGCACGTTCCCCAGGCGGCTGCATACGCCATGAAAGTCTCCCGCTTCGATCGCACGGATCATTCCTTGGGCCGACGGATGCTCCTTGACCTGCGCCGCTCTGAACTTGCCGTAGACCTCCGCGGTTGATACGTTAATCGGCGGTTTGGCCAAAATCACCCAGCACTGCAGCGGATTCGCCACAGGCGTCAGCTTTTCCCCCCGCCCTGTCGCCAGTGCGGTACCTCCAGTCACGCAGAACGGAACGTCCGATCCGAGCTCCGCACCCAGCTTCTGCAGCTCCTCTACCGGAATGTTCAAATTCCACAGCCGGTTTAGACCACGCAGAGTGGCGGCGGCGTCGCTGCTTCCTCCGGCCAGACCTGCTGCTACGGGGATCTTCTTATCCAGATGGATATGCACCCCGCTCTTGACGTCATACCGGTCCTTAATCAGCCTTGCGGCCTGAAACGCCAAGTTCTTCTCATCCAGCGGTATGTATCCCGCCTGGCTTGAAATAATAATCGTATCCCGGGGCAAAGCCGACATCTCCAGCCGGTCCGCCAGGTCGACCATCGTCATAACCATTTCCACCTCATGGTACCCGTCTGGCCGTTTATGTAATACATCCAGCATCAAATTGATTTTGGCCGGTGCTTTTTCGTAAATTTTCAAGGCGTTCACCCACCCTCAAGATTCCCTCTATCTGGATTGACACAAGCCGCTTCGAATCCTTGGGCTCAATCCGAAACCTGGAATGTACCTCAAGCATTTTTTCTCTTGGGCTCAATCCAGAAATCTGCAACTTCAAATCATTATATCAAACTGAACCAGTCAAGTCATTTTCCGTTTACAGACAAAGGGCGGAGCGGACACAGCCTTTAATTCAAAAACGGAGAACCTCCCACTTGGGAGGCCTCCGCCGGCATTGCTGGTGTGAATTAGGATTTACGTGCGGCGGCCTGTTCGGCAAGCTGGATCGCTCTTTTTACCATGTTGCCCGCATCCTTGGCCTTAATACCTCCCCAGCCTTCCTGCTGGACAGTTTCGTAAAATCCCAAATCCTTAGCCAGCTCATTCTTCAGCTCATCCGACATGACACTGCGGCGTCTGCGGCTCATGAACATCCTCCTTTGGTTCCATCGGAATTAGGCTGCTGCATAAGTATTATCCCGCTCCCGGCCGCTCCTCATTCCATATCCCCCTGCCAACTAAAAACAGCCCTCCATCAGGAAGGCTGTTTTGTCATTAAAGTTACGCTTTCTCCAACTCGATCCGGGTGCCGGTATTATCATCGCAAATAATAACCTCCACGGATTCCGTAAGAATATCGGCATAGCTGTATGAAACACGTTTAAAGGTTTGATGCTCTTGATCCAATTTCACAATAAAAACAGATGGGTACGTTTCTTCCAAAACACCAGTACGCTCGACGGTCTTGCGACGACCACCGTTAGCCCGAAGCGAAATCTTCTGACCCACGTGAGCTTCGAGATTGCGTTTGATTTCCAACAGCGTATTTTTAGCCATTGTCGACGACCACCTCTTTCCTTGTCCATTATAACTCGAAAAGAGGGATTTGTCAAATCAAAACAATAATTATATCAGCATCAATTTTATGTTGTCAACGAATTTTTTTGCGGAAACCCAGCTCATTTCTGCTTACACCCGGATAACAACAAAAAACCGCAATCCGCCGGCAGATTACGGTTCCTGTATTTCGTTATGCTGTCAGGTCAAGAGCTTTGCATGGCATTTCCGGGCATGTTAAATGGCCGACGGCGTCACTTTAAGCTTGGTTAAGTCGTTCAGCCGGGGCAGGCCGATCCGGTAGCTCCCGCGGGTTTCAATGCCCCCGACGCCCTGCGTGCCGCTGATCGTATTGTGAAGCACATCCGTCATATTGATCGTATCTCTAACCGATGTAAACGACGCCTTGGCGGCAACATATACCGGATCCAGGGCATGAATCAAGATGCGCCCCGGGGAGCTGGCAAAGTTGGCTCCGGCCTGCAGCAGCGCCTCGAAGTGCGACTGGCATGCGCCGGCGATAATCGTCATCTGATCGTAATGGCGCTCAAACTGGCGCGCGACCTGAATCGCCCTGACGAAGTTTTGCGAGTTTTTATAGCTGTTCAAGCTGTACAAATCATGATTCTGGCGATGCTTCAGTACGCCGTCATGACCCGTGATCACCACAATATCAGGCCGGACCCGAGGCAGCAGCCGGTACAGGGCGTCCGCCATCCCGGCCTCATTCACATAATGGCCCTCGGCCGGAACCCGAAGCTGCTCATACAGGCTCAGGCTCTTTTTCAAATAATTCGGATCTCCATCCAGATGAAGCACCTTCCCGGGGACTTCGAAATAAGCCGGCTCAGCTGTTCCCCATTCCCCGCTTCCGCTCAAGGTGGCCTGATTCCGCTGGGTCTGCTCCTGACGGTGACGTTTCAGTAAACTGAGCGACTCGTTTGCTCTAATATTTGCTTTCTCGGTTTTTTCGCTTACCGGCGCATAAGGGACCCTTACCAGATCATCGAGCGGAGAATCCGCCAGAAGTCTGAACTCCGTTCCCTTAATCACCGCTTCGTCCCTGCGCAAATCCTCGACGCGGAACGCGATATCGCCGCCGTAGGATCTGCGCACGACCAGGTCTCCAATATTCATGAACATCACCCCTACCCCATGGTATGGGCGAATCCCCCTATTGGTTCATCTTTTGTTTAATTTAAGCCGATGCCTTCCTTCCGCAGCAGGTTGCTAAGCACGGCATATTCCTCAATGCTGAGCGTCTCGCCGCGGCGGGACGGGTCGATTCCCGCTGCCTGCAGCAGCTGATCCAGACGCTCCCGGCCCTCTTTGGGGAAGAAGCGGCTCTTCAGATTGTTCGATATCGTCTTCCGCCGCTGTGCGAACGATGCTTGTACCACCTCGAAGAAATGCCGCTCATCGTCCACCGCAACCGGCGGCTGTTCCCGCACTGCCAGACGGATCACTGCCGATTCCACGTTCGGCTGCGGAATGAATACCGTCTTCGGCACGATACACACCAGCTCCGGCACGCTGTAATACTGGACGGCAATGCTCAGGCTGCCGTAATCCTTCGTGCCCGGCCGGGCGGCCATCCGGTCCGCCACCTCCTTCTGGATCATCACGACGATGTTCTCCAGCGGGAGCCGCTCCTCCAGCAGCTTCATCAAGATCGGCGTCGTCACATAGTACGGAAGGTTGGCCACGACGCTGACTTTGGATACGCCGGCAAAATTGCTCTTAAACAGCGCAGCGAGATCCGTCTTCAGGACATCCCCATGATGAACCTTTACGCCGGGGTATGGGGCGAGAACCTCCTCAAGGATCGGAATCAGCCTCTGGTCGATCTCAACCGCCGTGACGGCCCCTGCCTGCTGGGCCAGCTTCTCGGTCAGGGCGCCGATGCCGGGACCGATCTCCAGGGCACCCTTGGTGGAATCGAGTCCTGCTGCATCCACGATTTTATTTAAAATATTTTGGTCGATCAAAAAATTTTGCCCCAAGCTCTTCTTGAATGAAAAGCCGTGGCGCTGGATGATTTCTTTGGTTCGCCTTGGTGTGGCGATGTCGTCCATGCCGTTCACGTTGTCCGGCCTCCTTCATCTTCAATACGGGCAAGCGCATCCGCGAATTCTTCGCGGGATATTTGAAATATGGCGAGTCGCTTATAAAACTGTTTGCCGTTGCAGTAGCCGATACCGAGGAGGTTGCCCATCGCCATCCGCCGGGCGGCGGCATCCGGGTGCACCAGCAGCCCCGCCTCCATCAGGTCCTCCATGTCGATCTGGCTTTCCGCCCCCTCATAAGAGGTGTGAACCCGCTCCAGGGCTCTGCGGATCGCCGCAGGCGAGGCGTTCTCCACACCGATATCCCCCTTGCGGGTTGCATCGGCCTCCGGGATAAACGCATGCTTGCAGCCGGGCACCTTGGCCGAAATGATTTTACGGATCCTTTCGCCGGCGTGGTCCGGGTCCGTCAGCACAATGACCCCCCGCCGCTCCTGAGCCAGCGCGATCCGCTGGAGTATACGCGCATTGATGGCGGAGCCGCCCGTCTCGATCGTATCGGCATCCACCGCCCGCTTCACGGCCACGGTATCATCCCGGCCTTCCACCACAATGACTTCTTTAATCATGATTTCCTGTCTTCCTTTCGAGTACATTATACCCGTCAATGCCGCCGGACAGCCAAGTCCCTGCAAGTGGGCATAAACCGTGATGCCTGTTCAGGTACTTTGCGTGGTCCCGGTATAGACAAACTGCTGTAAATTAACAACAAAAAGAAGAGGAAAGCTCCTCTTCTTTAGCATGACATTTTCATGATCATAATACTATAACATTAGAATGGCAAAGTAAAACGAAATTAGTTCAGCTCCGGTTTGACCGGACCGATCACGTACACCTTAAGGCCGGATTTACGGCCAAAGTTGCGTGCCTGCTGGACGGAATCGTAGTATATATCGATTTTATTTCCCTTAATGGCTCCGCCCGTGTCTTCCGCACGACGGAAGCCAACGCCTTCAATGTAAACCCACCATCCCAAAGGAATGACGCTTGGATCAACCGCAATCGTGCGGCCTTCCGTGACGCGTGTTCCTGTGGCGGTGCGTGTGCCGACTCCGGACTCGCCAGACGAATAAGCGGTCATGGAGACTTTGATCAGCTTCTTGTAGGAAAAGTCAACGCCGGCCTTGCTGACCCGGTTGTTACTGCTGCTGCTGCTGACCTTCTTCACCTTGGCAGGGGTAGAAGAAGCTTTGGCAACGGCTGTTTTGACTTCGGTCACTACGGGAACAGGCTTTTTCTTCGTGCCGACGGCAATGACCTTATCCTTGGTCACCGTCTGCACTTTTTTGCCCACCATTTTCATGGACACCAGCTTGCCGTCTTTGTACTTCTTCTCGATGTACTGCACCATGACGCCAGGAGATCCCCGCTGAATCACCCGCGACTCGCCTTTGTAAATGCTGGGGTCGGAGGTTTTGACCACCCGGAAGGGGAGGGATTCATGACGCTGTACCACTTGTTTGTTCATCCGGACGATCCGGATGTCCGTGTTGGTGGAGACCGCCGTTTCGACAGCCGGAGTGACAATGTCTGTTTCCTTGACTTTGACGCCGGTTTCTTTCAGCACGTCGCCGACCGTTTTGGCCGTTGTATACAAATGCTTCGTTGCACCATCAGCCGTCACCTTCACAGGACTCGCGCGGTCGATCACGACCTTGTCGCCGTCGGATATAGCCCCGCTCAGCGGCATCGATATTTGGTCCTCGGGTTTCAGACTGATTTCCTGCTCATCCAGCATTTCTTGAAGTAAAGATGTATTGGTCTGTACAGATTTCATTTGACCGTCTACTACCAAATAAACTTGTTTTCGCGATTGACTGTACACGAGCAGCAAGATCATCAGGGTAACCGCGATTGAAACGATAGCTGCAGTGGAGATCTGGCGCAAATTCTCATGCTTCCATCGCAATGCGTAAGACATGCTGGAGATTTTTGAATCATGGGTCTTCTCTGGTTGGAAAACGCCCACTTTCTCGATCCTCCTTCATAGCCTCGCCGTCTAGAGTTATGCATGATTGTATTTGACGCGACTATACTCAATTTTTTACAAGAACCCACAGAAAGCATGCGTTCTTGCACCATGAACCAATCTCTCCATCATGATTTGTCACCTCCTGTTATACAACAGTATGATGACTGCCTCTCCTTTATTCAAAACAAAAGAAGCCGATAGAAAAGAGCTTACGAGGACTCTTTCGTGGCTTCCGGATGTCTGAATATCGGAATTGTCATGCACGAGGGTACCTCTCTTTATCCGCTTACGGGGTTAGCTGTCGGGTTCGGGCGAAAGAGAGCCGCCCTATTCGCGTCCTTACGCTCATGGCGTAAAGCCGTTCAATTCACCCCAGAGACCCAAGAAAGAAATCAAATACGCTTGCGAGCACGGGACCGCTTCCGGTCTGTTATGACCCGCTCCAGTATTGGTTCCCCCGTTCTCCCATGCGGGAGACTCAGCGAGACTGGTTCATGAAGCTGCGAAGGTAAGACCTTAACGACAGCTCAATGATTCACTGAAAAGATGATATCCTGTTTTGATGCATGTTGTAAAGCGGTAATCAACCACGTTTAATTGAAAAAGTGGTTAAAAAAATGTAATATTCGGCGTTTTGTTTGTTAAAATTCTTTAATCATTCGCTCATGCTCATTTTTTCGGCTGTTTTTCTCCCGATTTCACACAATTCCAAATCGTTCCAGCCCATTTTGGGTGGTAATCTGGGCAATTTCCTCCAGGTCAACCCCCTTAATCTGGGCTGCCGCTTCAGCGACCAGACGGACGTTTGCCGACTCGTTTCTCTTCCCTCGGAAAGGGTGCGGCGTGAGATAAGGAGAGTCCGTTTCGATGAGCAGCCTGTCCATCGGAACCTGAGCCAGGACTTCTTTGGGGACTCTGGCATTCTTGAACGTAATAGGTCCGCCAAACGAAAGATGGAAGCCCATATTCAGGCACAGCTTCGCGGTTTCCCAGCTCCCCGAGAACGAATGCATGACACCGCCGACCTCGCCGGCCTTCTCTTCCCGTAATATTTTCACAATATCCTCGTGGGCGTCCCGATTATGTATAACAATCGGCATGTTCAGCTCTCTGGCCAGTCCAATTTGCTGGCGGAGGACCCGGTGCTGCACGTCCTTTGGAGAGGTGTCCCAGTAGTAATCCAGACCAATTTCACCGATGGCCACCACCTTGGGATGACTGCATAAGGATGCAATCCACTCCAGATCACCTTCCTGCATAAAAACGGCGTCCTGCGGATGCCAGCCTATGGCCGCATATATAAAATCATACGTTTCCACCAGCTTCATCGTCGATGGAATCGTCTCCCGGTTAAAACCAACGTTGATCATCCGTGTTACACCGGCTTGTACGGCATTGTCTATGACCCGCTCCCGGTCCTCGTCGAATTGTTGCGCATCCAGATGGGTATGCGTGTCGAACAGTTCCATGAATTTGAACTCCTTTCTTGTCGGTACCACATGTTCCTTTTCGTACGGTATTTTGTCATTAAAGCTTGAAAATGCGGGAAATCGAAGGAGAAAGATCGGTTATCGCCTTTTCCAGTTTATCTTCCGGATAATACAAGTGATATTTCCCGCGGTGAATGCCGCTGATGGAACGGACAATATCCGACACCTCGGATATTTCCCGCAGCTGCTCCTGGCGGTCGAGCAGCAGGATCTGTTTCTGGCTCGACTCGTCACCCGGACGAAATACATCGTAAGGAAGATCGGTCGGAAAATCAATCTCCAGATCATATTCCGGGTTCATTCCGGCTTGTCCAAACTCCCGGCGGATTTCATCGATCATTTCCAAATCGACCGAGTCCATTTCTACATATTTATACAGTTTGCGGTGCATAAATCGGGTGCACAGCTCGCTGAGTATGCGGTCGTCCTCATAGGACCACTGGAGGAAGGCCGTTTGAATCAGCGCCTCGTCCAGCTTCAGATAAGCTTGCACGTCCAGTTTGTCTTCAAAGAGCTGCGGAAGCGGCTCGACCATAAAGCCAAATGGATAACCATCCTGGTACAGCTCCTTGGCCCGCCGGAAAATTTGGCGCAAAATAATTTCTGAACTGCGGGTTACCGGATGGAAGTAGACCTGCCAGTACATCTGGTACCTGGACATTAAATAATCCTCCACGGCATGCATCCCGGACTCTTTGACCACCACTCTCCCCTGGTAAGGACGGAGCATCCGCAGGATACGGTCAATATCAATCGTACCGTAGTTCACCCCGGTGTAATAGGCATCCCGAAGCAGGTAATCCATCCGGTCGGCATCCAAGGGGCTTGAAACGAGGTTCACCACAATCGGTTTATCATAGGTCTTCGCGATGACGGCGGAAACCTTGTCCGGGAAGTCCGGGGCAATCTCGCTCAAAATGTCATTCACTTCCGTATCTCCGGTGACAATCCGGCGCGTCCAGTCTTCATGATTCATATGAAAGGCCTCTTCAATCGAATGAGAAAAGGGGCCGTGTCCCAGGTCGTGCAGCAGCGCCGCACACAGCGTCAGCAGCCTCTCTTCTTTCGGCCAATCCGGATATCCGCTGCGCTCAAATTGCGAAATAATCCGTCGTGTAATCTCATATACCCCTAAAGAATGGGAGAAACGGCTGTGCTCCGCTCCATGAAACGTCAAATACGAGGTTCCAAGCTGCCGGATCCGCCGCAAGCGCTGAAATTCGGTCGTATTAATGAGCCTCCAAACCGTGGAGTCCTGGACGTGAATATAATTGTGAACCGGATCTTTAAAGACTTTTTCCTCACTTAGTGGGTTCATGTTCAGGTCAACTCCATTCATTTTGTGAAATTCGGGTTGTTAAGTGTTTTAATTTTGAAATATTTTTGACAATTGATGTCGATACATGTCGAAATAAGCAGAATTAAGGTTTTCCAAATCGACATTATACTACCAAGGCGATATAATTGGAAAAGAATCCTGATATGAGTGATTTCCTAGCTGTTATGCTATTTGTAAGGTTATTGAACCAAATTTACTGGTTGACTGTTTTGGGAATCGTTGGTATTATTGATATCATTAAAGAGAGAACGTTGTCGAATTATGACATTTAAAACTATGGCGAGAGGAGCAATGATCAGTTATGATGAAATCAACTGGTATTGTAAGAAAGGTAGACGAACTGGGTCGGGTAGTTATCCCCATTGAACTGCGCCGTACCTTGGGCATTGGAGAGAAAGACGCACTTGAGATTTACGTGGACGGAGAACGTATTATGCTCAAGAAATACGAACCGGCCTGCATCTTCTGCGGCAATGCCGAGAATGTTACTTACTTCAAAGGAAAAATTGTTTGTCACGATTGCATATCAGAAATCCCAACACCTGTGACAAATTAAGATTTTTAGTATATAATAAGAGTAATTCAAATTGTTAATTCTAACCTTTTTCATATCTCCTTGGTGTCTCCTCGGCTTAGAACCCGGCCGTGGGAGGCATTTTTTTTGATTGAAGACGATATGACCGCTCCAAGGAGAAGAGAAGCAGCCGCACGATGCATCCTAACTCCGGCTGCTTCCATTTTGCCACAAATTCCCTATCCTCGGAAGAACTTTCATCCCTATAAAAGGCGACTGTCTTTTCAAAAATGTGGTTTACCCACCAAATTTCTCTCTTCTACCTACTGCTCCCTCACCACTGCATTTGTTACAATAGCGCGTTATACACATCCCTTTTGGAAATGCCGCGGTCGGCGGCCGCCTTCTTCATAGCGTCTTTCCTTGGCAACCCTTCCCCTTCGTAATGCTCCACATGCTCTTCCAAGGTCAGCTCCTGCCACCAAGCATCCCGCTGCTTCTGCTCCTCCTTCGGATCCGCGCCTTCCAGTACGAGGCAGTATTCGCCAATCGGAGCATGCTCCTCCAGATACTCGAGGCACTCTTCAATGGTTCCCCTGACAAACTCCTCATATCGCTTGGTCAGCTCACGGGCAAGCACAATTCTCCGATTGCCGAGAATTTCAAGGATGGCCTTGAGTGTCTTCATTACCCGATGAGGCGATTCGTAAAACAGCAGCGTTCCGGATGCCGCCTGCAGCGGCTCCAGTACCGCTTGAATCTCTTTGCGTTCCCGGGGAAGAAAACCGATAAACGTAAAGCGCTCGGTCGGAAGTCCCGACACGATCAGGGAGGATAACGCAGCATTGGCACCCGGGACCGGAATAACGGAAATCCCTTGTTCCAACGCCAGCTGAACGAGGTCGGCCCCGGGGTCGGAAATCGCCGGCAGACCGGCATCGCTGACAAGAGCCAAATTTTTTCCTTCTATTATATAGCGTATTAATTCGGGTCCGCTTGCCGCCTTATTATGCTCATGATAGCTGAACAACATAGACGGGGAAATGTCGAAATGGGTGAGCAGCTTGCGCGTCTGCCTTGTATCCTCTGCGGCGATAATGTCACAGGCCTTTAGCGTGTTTACCGCCCGAAACGTCATGTCCTCCAAATTGCCGATGGGCGTGGCCACCAGGTATAACGAACCCGGCGCGCCCTCTTCTTTTTCCTGAAAACTGCTTTGTATGCTCAGACTCATTCTTTTCCCTCTTTAGCTCCGTAGTAAATATCCAGAATTTCCGGGCAGTAGCTGTTATTCTCATTATATACAATGAGCGGCGGCAGCAACCGCACCTCCGGCTTGCCTTCCCTCATCGCCTCGACCAGCACCATATTCGCCTCCAAGTGGGCCCTTGGATGAACAAATCGAATCCGTTTCGGCTCCAGCCGATGCTGCCGCATCAGCGATATAATGTCTGCAAGCCGCTGCGGCTTATGAACCATGCTGACTTTCCCGCCGGGCTTGACCAATCTGAAGCAGGTCTGAATAACCTCTTCCAGGGTGCAGCTGATTTCATGGCGGGCGATCGCCTGGTGAGGATTCAGCTTGATATCGCTGCCGTTCAGTGGCATATAGGGCGGATTGACCGTAATGGCGTCATACACACCGTGCCCGGTCTCCTTGTGCAGCTCACGCAAATCGCCTTCGCGGATGAGAACCCGGTCATTTAAGCCGTTCAGCTCCACGCTCCGCCGGGCCATGTCCGCCAGACGGGGCTGAATTTCAATACCTTCAATAGCCGCCGCGGTACGGGTGGTGAGCAGCATCGGAATGACGCCGTTGCCCGTACACAGGTCGAGCACTCTCCCCTTGGCCGGAATCCCTGCGAAACGTGCCAGAAGTACCGCATCCATGGAAAAGCTGAACACTTCGTCGCTTTGGATAATATGCAAATCATGCGTCAGCAGATCGTCGAGACGTTCCGTCGGCCGCAGGCTTACCTGTGATTTATCGATTTTCATTCTTCATTTTCCTTCTCTGCAGCATAGGGTAACCTTCCTTGGTAATACATAAAACCATTGTAAACCATAAAAACATTGAAAAAAAACCGTAGGGAGTTATCCTACGGCTTCATTTATTCAGAAAAGACAGGCAGAAAAGGCAATCGCCTTCTGTGCGCAAATGTCCATAATAGACGTTGCATATATGGAAACCTTCGTGATACAGCCTCGCGAGGTTGTCGTATCCTTCCCCCACCACGTCTTCGATCTCATGCTCCTGCTCTGCTGTGGCATGGGCCGGTTGTGGCAGCGGGGATCCTTCCTCCGGTATGGCTCCTTTTAATATTTTGCGCAGCTGCTCATTCTCCAGGCTCAGGCGGTTGTTTTCCTCCAGCAGCTCTTTGATGAGAAGCTTCATTTCACCCAGATCACTGTGAACCTGCTCCATTTGTGTTTCCATCTCTTGAATGTGTGCAAAAATATTTTTCTTTTCCAAGTTTCCACCCCGAAAGTAACCTCTACGGTTTACTTGATGACAACATCATCCAATGGCAGTTCCTTGACCTTGCTGATTTCAAACAGCTGGACATGGACGCTTCGGCTGCCGGCATTGATACCGACCACTTTGCCTTCTCCCAACGATGTGATGACGATTTTGCCTACTGATGGCAGCTCTTCCTTCACACTTTCATAATTATCATGCTCATATTTCAGACAGCACATGAGTCTTCCGCACAAGCCGGAGATTTTGGTCGGATTCAGCGACAAGCTCTGGTCTTTAGCCATCTTGATGGATACAGGCTCGAAATCGCCGAGCCAGGACGAACAGCAAAGGATGCGACCGCATGGGCCGATACCGCCCAGCATCTTGGCTTCGTCACGCACACCAATTTGTCTAAGCTCGATCCGAGTCCGGAAAATACCGGCCAAATCCTTGACGAGCTCGCGAAAATCCACTCTTCCCTCAGCCGTAAAATAAAATATTATTTTATTTCGGTCAAACGTAAATTCCACATCCACCAGCTTCATCTTGAGGCCGTGATCGCGGATTTTATTTAAACAGGTGGCAAAAGCATCCTTGGCGGCCTGCTTGTTCTCTTCCACAACCCGTGCGTCAGAATCACCGGCGATCCGGATGACCTTCTTCAGCGGGAGGACCACATCGGATTCCTGCACCTCTTTTTTTCCAACGACAACCTTGCCGTATTCGATACCGCGCGCCGTTTCGACGATAACGCTGTTATCCTTCTCAATCGGGAAATCGAGCGGATCGAAGTAATAAATTTTGCCCGCCTTTTTAAAACGGACACCCACTACACTGTACAAAAACTAACCCCCTTATATGCCAGAGACCATTGGCTAGCCTTGAAGCTATCCTTCCAAACCGATTAAAAACTGTTCAAGACAGAGTTGGCTATTCACATTGTAGCGCAATTTCTTCCTGCATTCTGCGGCTAAATCCATATAGGAGACCCATTGTGCCGTGCTGCGGGTTAAAGCATGTGTAGACAAAAAGTCCAACTGATCTATGAAAACGATACTTTCGTGCTTACCGTACTGGACGTGAAGCATATCTTTGAACCACAAATGAAACAAATTAAGCAGTGTATCCAAGTGATCGGATAACCCGGCTTTGAACACCTTCTGCCCTGCGGTCACCAGAGCGGAGCTGCCGCGGCCTAGAGTTTCCTTCCCTAATTGTAACACTACGTTTCTAATTTCTGCAAACCAATTCTGCTCCATCAGCTCGCGGCATCCGTCCAGTCCCGACGATAGGTGAACGGCGCATCTGGCAAGCGGTGAAGGGTATCCTTCATCCACCAGCGTCTGCAGCATCAGCCCGGGGCTGAGCGGGGTAAAAGGCACCAGCTGCGCGCGCGACTGAATCGTTGGGAGCAGAGCCTGTCCATTCTCCGTAATCAAAATCGCCACGGCCGGAATGGGCGGCTCCTCCAGAAACTTCAGCAGGCTGTTGGCCGCTTGCACGGTCATCGTATCAGCCTGGTCGATAATATATACCTTCGGATTCTTTGATTCCGAGCGATAGGAAAAGACCCGCTGTAAGTCGCGGATCTGGTCGATTTTGATAGACGATCCATCCGGAGCAA
Source organism: Paenibacillus sp. OAE614 (assembly GCF_040546645.1). NCBI lineage: Bacteria > Bacillati > Bacillota > Bacilli > Caryophanales > Paenibacillaceae > Paenibacillus > Paenibacillus sp. OAE614. Next base: position 6,875,658 of record NZ_JBEPOD010000001.1, read on the forward strand.
GGAGATGAAGATCGGGGTGATTGCCGTGTTCCACTTTGCGGCATTCGAGGCATTGTCCGCAGGCGTCGTCCTCAAGCGTAGTACAGAAGAGTGCTTGGGCAAACGTCCGGGCCGTCTTCATCTGCCCGCTCCCCGCTGGACCGCTGAATATATAAGCATGGCTGACGGAGTTTCGGCGAAGGGCGTTTTGCAGCATTTGCTTTGCCGCATCCTGACCCGCAATATCTGCAAAAGACATATTTCCTCTCTTCCCAATATCGATGGACCGGAAGACGGATCGCCTGGCCGGCACATCGATGTTACAATACGGCATTCTATCTATACCTATAGTTTATCATGTACCATGGGCTTTACCTATTCCTATTTCTTCTAATCTGTCAGAACATCAAATTGATCAGCATACCGCGGATTTCCCCAATCCGCTGCAGCAGCTCGATTTTCCCCTGTTCGCTCTCCAGCATATCGTCGGCCAGTCCCAATAGGGCTGAGTCGATTTCATCAATCAGATTGTAGCGCTTGCCCCGGCCTCTGCGGTCCCAGCCACGAGCTTCCTTCATCCGGACTCCACGGCGGACCGTGTCCTCCAGAAACCGTTTGACCAGCATACGGTAGGCCTTCAACTCGCGGATCGTCATCGATCTAGCGAGGCGGTCTCCCTGCATCTGAATCTCTTTAAACCGGCGGTCAAGCTCCTCCTGCGATACCTTCTCGCCGTGCTGCTGCATGATATCGGAAAACGATTTGGGCTGAATCTGCTTCGCATTGCCCTCGTTAATCTGCAAGTCGCTCTTTAGGGGTCTGAACCCCGGATTAATCTTCAATGGATATCTCCTGCCTTAAAAATGTTCGAAACGGTCAACCGGCAGAACGAACACGGTAGCACCGCCGACCTGAACCTCTACGGGGAGCGGCAAATATGAATCGGTCGTACCGCTCATCGGGGTTACGGGAGTGACGAGCTGTTCCCGAACTTTACAGCTGCTGCGGATGACGTTCATCACGGCTTCAACCTGGCTGTCATCCACCCCGATCATAAATGTGGTGTTACCTGCCCGCAAGAACCCGCCGGTGCTCGCCAGTTTCGTCGCCCGGAAGTTTGCCTTGACCAGACCTGCCGACAAACGGTTGCTGTCCTTATCCTGTACAATCGCAACGATCAGTTTCATCTTGCATTCCCTCCTCGCTTATTTAGACCTGCCCATCCATATAGATTGAACCAAAGTAAGATGTAATAATCTTTTAAAATAACATTGATGTCCACATTTGCATCATTAATTTAGTTCATTCTATATAGCTGCAGGCTGCTACTGTACTTATTTGACAAAGATCCTCAAAAATCCTTTAAAATCGCTCCTGAAGCACCCGGATGATATCCTGTTCCACGGCAGACTGCTCTTTGGAAGCATCAATGACGACGATACGCTCCGGATAACGGGATGCGATGATACGATAACCTTCCCGTACCTTTTGATGAAAAGATAAACCTTCAAGATCCAGACGGTTTACCTCGCGTCCCTGATTTGCCGCAATCCGCTGCAGTCCGGTCTCCGGTTCGATATCCAAATAAAAGGTGAGATCCGGCATCCGGTCATGAATGGCGAATTGATTAATGGCCCACACTTCATCCATGCCGAGTCCGCGGGCATATCCTTGATAAACCAGGCTGCTGTCGACGAATCGGTCGCAGATCACCGTGATGCCTTTCTCCAGGGCAGGCTCCACCTTTTCAGCAAGGTGCTGTCTTCTTGAAGCGGCGTACAGAAGCGCCTCGGTTCGGGCATCCATGGCCGTATGAGATGGATTCAATATAATTTCCCGAATCTTCTCGGCAATTTCAATGCCTCCCGGCTCTCGGGTCATCATATAGGGGATGGCGAGCCGGTTAAAATATTCACCAATTTTTCCGATCACGGTTGTCTTCCCGGACCCTTCGCCTCCTTCCAGCGTAATAAATGCTCCTGAACCAGTCATAAATGGCTTCCCTGCTTTCTGTTTTTCTTATATACAATAATAGTTCGTAGATTCGGATCTGCCGCCCCCTGGCACTTCGCCCCCGCATTGGACAGGACGCGAAGCCTTGCTGCCGTATCCTCGGTAATCCGCTCTCCCGGATACAGAAGCGGGATTCCCGGAGGATATGGAATGATCATTTCTGCGGCGGTTCTGTCCGCGCAATCCTGAAGAGGAACCCTCTCGGTATCTTCAGGAGGTATGGGCTGCAGGCCGAATGGAATGGGCTCTGAGACGGTGGCCTGGGCTAAAATGTTCCACGTGGAAAATTCGGCAGGGCTGCCTTGCGTCTTGCTCAGGCTGGACGCTCCCGTTAGACTTAAATCTTCTTCCGCCTCCGCCTGAACGGAATGGCGGCTTTCAGCTGCCGGTGAGGCATCTGCTGATCTCTGGGCGTCCGCCTTCTCTACAGTTATATGCCGGAGGGCATCCAGAAGGTGACGGGTGTCTTCCTCGGTGGACCCCAAGCTATATACCAAGACCACGTATCGGTCATCGCTCATCTCCGGTACGCAGCCATACGCCTCAAGCCGCTCCTGCAGCTCATATCCGCTCAGGACGCCGGTGTCGTCATACATGACGACCTTGAAGGGGTCCTGCGTAGTGTATGCGGCTGCCGAAGGGCGGATGGCCGCCTGCGCCGTGCTGCCCGCCGATGCCTCGCAGGCGGCGTCTTGGGGCTGCTGCCCCTGCGGGTGCAGCAGCTTGAAGCGCGGCAGCTCCGCCAGGCCGCGCACCAGGGCGTCCACGGCGGCGAGCCCCGCCGTGAAGGCGCCGGCGCCCTGCACATGCAGCAGGCGCCGGGCCAGGTCCAGCGAGCCCATAATCGGGTACGATGGGCTCGAGCTCTGCACCATGGCGAGCCGCTGGCGGAGCAGGCCGCGGTCAATCCGCGGCCCTTGGACGTGGAGCATGGCTCCCATGGTGAGCGCGGCCAGCATTTTGTGCGTCGACTGTACGACGCCGTCTGCTCCGCTGGCCAAGGCACTTCCGGGCAGCCGCGGATGCTGCCCGTAGTGGGCGCCGTGCGCCTCGTCCACCAGCAGCGGTACCCCGTGCTCGTGGCACGCCTCCGCAAGCGGCGCCAAGTCGCTGCCCATGCCGTAATAGTTTGGCATGGTGACCAGAACGCCCTTGGCCTGCGGATAGGCGGCCAGGGCGGCGGTGACGGTCGCTGCGGACGGGGCTACTGCCAGTCCGCTGATCGGATCGGGCTCCGGCTGGATAAAGACCGCCTTCGCCCCCGCCAGCATCAGTCCATGGATCACCGATTTATGGACATTCCGCTGGACGATCAGCAGATCCCCCGGCTTGCCGCAGACCGTCAGAATCAGCGCTATATTTCCGGATGTGCTCCCACCGACCAGGAAGAAGCTCTCCTCGGCTCCAAAACAATCCGCCGCCAGCGCTTGCGCCTCTCGGATCACGCCCTCCGGGTGATGCAGATCGTCCGTCCCTGTGATTTCGGTCAAATCCGCCTGCAGCACATCCTGCAGAAATCCGGCTCCCCCGGATTCGGTATAGGCCTGTCCTTTTTTATGTCCGGGTACATGAAATGAAGAATATGCTTTATCTTTCATCTCCTGCATCATCTCGTATATAGGTGCACGTTCCTTGTTCACATGTTGCTTTTTCATCCCCAGCCATAATTCCTTCCGGTTTCAATCTCTACCCTATTTTATCGCATATTGAATCATCCGGCTAACGTTCACCGTATAAAGTCACTAGAAATAGTGGGTCATTTACTTCAATAAATGCACAATTTACGCAACAGCTTGAAAAGAAACGTCTACCGACGTACATTCATGGTAGCCAGACCAGATGTATCAATTGTTTCTCTTGCGAATCAGCGGCGGCTGAGTCTCCGCAGCTTTTACGTGCTTATACCTTTTCCTATGCAAAAAAGGGACAGCTTCCCGCTGTCCCCCTGTACAAAATACCTGCTTACGCGTTGGTCTGTAAATTGATTTGTCTCATCTGATGGATAAAATAATGATATTTGGCGTCTTCGGCATTTGTATGCACCATTTCACATTCGCACTCTTCGCAAATAAATTGTGATATAATGGTGATTCCTTCTTCTTTGACTTGCCCGCAAATAATACAGACGTGTTCGGTTTGATTTTCCATCAACCATCCCACCTTATTTCATTAATTACTATCAAGTATGACTCATTTTCTATTATTTTAAACCTTTTCATAGTGGTTTCATATCCCCCTTTGATTCCTTACATACATATTCCCCGCAATCCCCGCGAGTGTCTGTACAGGAATTTTAAAAAAAGTCTTTCAATCAGCCGATATATGAATTAAAGACCTCTAGGAGGTGGAGCGTTCTCCATGCCGGATGAGAATCACGTTAACGCAACCTTTTACCACTATAAATTAATCAAAAAAATACCGGTTTCCCGGCTGCTTGTGCGCCTATATCTGCTTCTTCCCTACATAGCTGTGATTTCATTCATGATCGTCATTTCCTGGACCAGCTGCTTCTATTTTGTTCTCGCTGCACCGGTTATGCTGTGGATTCATTATGTTATCTCCCGATCGGTTCTGCTGTTATCAGGAACACCGTTTCGTAAACGATGGAAATTTTCGCTGCGGCTGCCTTGGCTCGGATATATCACCGATCAACATATCAGCTACCGCCTGTTTCGGAGAGTCTATATCTATATCACTGGATTTGGCCTGCTCCTGCTGGCTGTGATCATGTTTTGGTCACCGGTTCCCTTCACACTGTCCTTGCTGTTCTGGCATCTCTGGTTCCTGCTTCCGCAATATTATGCTTTTCTTCGTTTATTGAAGCAGCGTAAAGACGGTATGATTAAACTGAACGCACAGGACATCTCCTATTATCAGCAGTAGCCACTCGTCATCATTATGATGATCTTGAAGGTCCCTCTTACATAGAGGGGCCTTTGGCTTGCACGCATAATTAAAAAACCCGCATCCTTGGATGCAGGTCACTATAAATCGGTATCCACACTTTCAACTGTCGCCTTCCCCTTAGTTAAAACGGTCACCGTAAAATAATCTTTATGAATGGTTAAGTTAATTACCCGGCTTTGCTTCTCAAAAACGTGCGAGTTCCCTTCGGCCTCCTCCGTTTTTTCCTTCCAGCCCCACTCTTTGATTTTATTCAAGTAAGCTTCCGGAATCTGTTCATCTTCCTTGAGGCCTTTCATCGAGTAGCGTACATAGTCTAATTTAGAATTACCGGATGTCCGATCAGTACGGTTCGCTTCCTTCGGTACCGGAAAGGTTTTATCGTTCGCAGCTCCTTCAAAGGATGTCCACGAGGGTTCGCTTTTCATACAGCCGGTAAGCAGCAAACAGACGACTCCAAACACAAGAAGAGCATGCAGCCACGGTCTATTGAGCATGTATGTCCTCCTTATATCGCAAAAGTAATAATTATTCAGTTTTCTTAGGCACCCCCAAACATGTACATACATATTATACTGACTACTTCTGCCCTGTCGGTAACAAAAATGTTACTTCGTTTAGAGAGTATACAAACCTTATGCATGATAGCGAATAGGCAGTTGCGGTGTCTCGATCTTTTCTAATGACAAAAGATTCATAAACCCATATCATGTCTATCCCGATCCTATGTTCTCAAGACTTCCCTAACGGCCAATTTTATCATACCGCCTAGTCTACAGGATCCATTCCATAATTAAAAAATTCAATCCTTCTTGTTAATGAATACGACAGGATCTGTTTTTCATAACCCATTTCCTCTCATAAACATAATTAAAAAACAAAAAAACCACTGTCGATGTTATCAACAGTGGTCCTTCGCTTGGCAACGTCCTACTCTCCCAGGACCCTTCGGTCCAAGTACCATCGGCGCTGGAGGGCTTAACGGTCGTGTTCGGGATGGGTACGCGTGGAACCCCTCCGCTATCGCCACCAAACGTTCAAGTGTTTGATCACTTGAAAACTAGATACGAAACGAATCTGCGAATTAATCTAAGCATATGCTTCCGTAGCAAGCTTTCTTTCAGAAAGCTTTTAGGATAAGCCCTCGACCGATTAGTATTGGTCAGCTCCATGCATTGCTGCACTTCCACCTCCAACCTATCTACCTCGTCGTCTACAAGGGGTCTTACATACTGGGAAATCTCATCTTGAGGGGGGCTTCACGCTTAGATGCTTTCAGCGCTTATCCCGTCCGTACGTAGCTACCCAGCCATGCTCCTGGCGGAACAACTGGTGCACCAGCGGTACGTCCATCCCGGTCCTCTCGTACTAAGGACAGCTCCTCTCAAATTTCCTACGCCCACGACAGATAGGGACCGAACTGTCTCACGACGTTCTGAACCCAGCTCGCGTACCGCTTTAATGGGCGAACAGCCCAACCCTTGGGACCTACTTCAGCCCCAGGATGCGATGAGCCGACATCGAGGTGCCAAACCTCCCCGTCGATGTGGACTCTTGGGGGAGATAAGCCTGTTATCCCCAGGGTAGCTTTTATCCGTTGAGCGATGGCCCTTCCATGCGGTACCACCGGATCACTAAGCCCGACTTTCGTCCCTGCTCGACTTGTAGGTCTCGCAGTCAAGCTCCCTTCTGCCTTTGCACTCTTCGAATGATTTCCAACCATTCTGAGGGAACCTTGGGGCGCCTCCGTTACTCTTTAGGAGGCGACCGCCCCAGTCAAACTGCCCACCTGACACTGTCCCCATACCGGATTACGGTACCAGGTTAGAACCTAGATACGATCAGGGTGGTATCCCAACGGCGCCTCCACCCAAGCTGGCGCTCAGGTTTCAAAGGCTCCCACCTATCCTGTACAGATCGTACCCAAATCCAATATCAAGCTGCAGT
>NZ_JBEPOD010000001.1:6887500-7527773 GCF_040546645.1 Paenibacillus sp. OAE614
CCAGCTGGCCTCTGAGTTCAAAAATCGGGATCTCTGCCGCAATAACGGAAGGGTATGTGCTTTTTACCAGCTGAATCATTCTGTCATATTCCTCTAGAAAACTGGAACGTTGGACGGTTGTGACTGAGTCCTTTCCGGCCTGAACTGAAGGGACGCTCCGCTGCGGTATCGCCGCTCTGCTGTCAGCGGAACTCTTCGTTTCCTGCTCTCCGTTGTCAACGTCAACCGACTGCACCATAAATGCACGCAGGATTTCCAGGTCTCTCGGCAGCAGTACCGTTCCCTTCTGAAGGAGCAATCCGCCCAATGGCGTGTGAACATCCTTGGATAATTTAAAACCGGGTTTGATTTCTGTAATCGATACGCTGGCCATTGATCCATTCACTCATTTCCGACTCATATGGTGGTAATATACCCCAATTATATTACGGATAAGAACGCTGTACAATTGCCTGCTTGCCATATGAAGCCAAGAAAAAAAGCATGAATCTGATGGAATCAGACTCATGCTCTTAGCGTTTGCTGTATTAACGGAATTATTCTTCGTCCGGTGCCTCATCCGAAGCATCCGTCATTTCAGGTGCAGGTGCTCCGGTGTCGTCAGGCTCCGCGCCTTCTTCCGATCCGTTACCGACCTCTTGCCCTTCGATCAATGCTACGTCTTCATCGTCCGGATCGTCGCTCTTATCCACGCGGCATACGGTCGCTACAGAATCATCCTCACGGATGTTAATCAGCTTCACGCCCTGCGTGTAGCGTCCCATCGTGGAAATTCCCTCCATGCTGGTCCGGATCAACGTGCCGCTGGTGGTAATGATCATCAGGTCTTCCTCGGACTTCACGACCTTCAGCCCAACCACCGGTCCGTTCTTGTCCGTGACGTTGATGGTTTTAATCCCCTTACCGCCACGCGTTTGCGAACGGTAATCGCTGGCAGGGGTACGCTTGCCGTATCCCTTGGACGTTACGATCAGGACATCCAGCTCTTTATCGATGACGTCCATGCCGATCACCGAGTCGCCTTCATCCAGGGTAATCCCTTTAACCCCTGTCGCTCCGCGCCCCATCGACCGCACATCATGCTCAGAGAAGCGGATGGACATGCCGTGGGCTGTACCCATGATCATTTCCTGCTTACCATCCGTCAGCTTGACTTCAATCAAGCAGTCGTCTTCGCGCAAGTTGATCGCGATCAAGCCGCCTTTGCGGATATTCACGTAATCTTCGAGAGGCGTCTTCTTCACAACCCCGCTGCGGGTAACGAAGAACAGGTATTTGTCATCCTCAAACTCAGAGACCGGAATCACGGCATTGATCGTCTCTCCCTGTTCGATCTGGATGAGATTAATAATCGCCGTTCCCCGGGCGGTACGGCCGAGTTCAGGAATTTCGTACGCCTTCAGGCGGTACACCTTACCCCGATCCGTGAAGAACATCAGGTAATTATGCGAGTTGGTAACGAAGAGATGCTCGACAAAGTCCTCATCCTTCATATCAAGCCCTGTCACCCCGCGTCCGCCGCGTTTCTGGCTGCGATAGGTATTGGCAGGCAGACGTTTGATGTATCCCGTATGCGTGATCGTGATAACCACTTCTTCACGCGGAATCAGGTCTTCATCCAGAATGCTCTCTTCACCAACGGTAATTTCGGTGCGGCGCTCGTCGCCGAAGCGCTCTTTGATTTCTTGAAGCTCATTCGTAATAATGTCCAGAACAAGCTGCTCATTCGCGAGAATTTCACGGTACTCGGCGATTTTTACCATCAATTCCTGGTATTCGGCCTCAATCTTCTCGCGTTCCAAACCGGTCAGGCGCTGGAGTCTCATTTCCAGAATGGCCTGCGTTTGCTCAAGGCTCAGGCTGAAACGCTCTATCAAACGGTCACGGGCAATTTCCGTCGTTTGAGAAGAACGAATAATCGAGATGACTTCATCCAAATGGTCAAGTGCGATTCGCAAGCCTTCCAAAATATGAGCGCGGGCTTCCGCCTTTTTCAGATCATATTCGGTCCGGCGGCGGATAACTTCAATCTGGTGCTGCAAATAATAGTACAACGCATCACGCAGTGTCAGAACCTTCGGCTCCTTGTTCACGATCGCCAGCATGTTGATGCCGAACGTGGATTGCAGTGCCGTATGTTTGTACAGATTATTCAGCATGACGCTCGGATTGACATCACGGCGCAGCTCGATAACGATTCGCATACCGGTTCGGTCGGATTCGTCCCGCAGATCGGTAATGCCCTCGAGTCTCTTCTCGCGCACGAGCTCAGCGATTTTCTCGACCAAACGCGCTTTATTGACCTGATAAGGCAGCTCGGTCACAATGATACGCGCTTTATTGTTTACTTCTTCAATCTCGGCTTTGGCCCGCATCGTGACGGATCCACGGCCAGTCTCATATGCCTGGCGGATTCCCTGCCGGCCCAAAATGAAGCCCCGGGTAGGGAAGTCAGGACCCTTGATATATTCCATCAATTCCAGTGACGTAATGTCGGGGTTCTTGATGAGCGCCTGTACGCCATCAATCACTTCGCTCAAGTTATGAGGTGGAATATTGGTGGCCATGCCGACCGCGATTCCCGATACCCCATTGACCAGCAGGTTCGGATAACGTGCAGGAAGCACAACCGGCTCCAGTTCCTCGCCATCATAGTTTTCGGTAAAATCAATTGTCTCTTTGTTGATATCGCGCAGCATCTCGATGGCGATCTTGGAAAGACGCGCTTCGGTGTAACGCATGGCGGCTGCAAAGTCACCGTCAACGGATCCAAAGTTTCCATGGCCTTCAACAAGCATATAACGCATCGAAAAATCCTGTGCCATACGAACCATGGACTCGTATACAGCCGAGTCACCATGCGGGTGATACTTACCGATGACCTCACCCACGATTCTCGCCGATTTCTTAAATGGTTTATCCGGATACATACCGAGCTCCGACATCGCGTACAGGATACGCCGGTGAACCGGCTTCATCCCGTCCCGCACATCCGGCAAAGCCCGGGAAACAATAACGCTCATCGCATAATCCATAAAGGATTCACGCATTTCGTCGCGTATGTCCCGATCTTTGATTTGCGAGCCTCTTTCTTCCGCCATGGTGGACCTCCTCCAATTTCTATCAAACCACTAACATGTCTTTTCAGACGATTCATTTAGTACAGCAAATAAAAAATCAATATATGAGGAAAAACGTCTATCGACGTACAGTCTTTGCAGGCTGGGCCTAGCGCCCGTACTTCCGCAAAAGCTCCCATAACTTTCAGGCTTATGCAAAGCCTGTTAAAGTTCAATTCCTTCTTGCCCGAGCGAACCGAAAAGCGCATAACCGCAGGGCTGAAAAGGTGAAATCAACGGACGAGAATCCGCAAACCCACCAACCTTTATTATATTACTTTCACAAAAAGAGCACAATTAAACGTTTGAGCGCCGCTGCTCCGCAGCTGCCCAAGTTCCGTTTCTCTAGGGATTCGCCCGGCCTTCTGTGCCTTTTCCACATATACTGGTAGGGCAATAGGGAAGCCTAGTACTGTTTTGAGCAAACAAAACACCACATCTTTATATTATACCATTGTTTTGCTTGCTTGTCCTATGTTTTAACGCCTGTGAACCGCGGAGAAGAAGCTCCGGCCGACAAGCACATAACAAGGCCAATCACGTAGAAAGGATGATATTTCTTGGCGATTCAACGTGTTGCAAGCAAATGGGCGAAAACCCAGGTCCTTTTACAGAATCCACAGGTATCTCCTTACATTCCCTTAACGCAAAAATATACACGCGCCACGCTGGGTAATATGCTTGAAAACACACCTCTTGTATACATTAAGCCGGACCGCGGCACATACGGCAACGGGGTCATGAACGTACAGCGGCACGGTGAACCTGACGCTCCAGCTGGCGAGCAGCCCCCCGAGGGCTCTCCTCACAGTGGAGTGGAATATACTTTGCGCTACGGCACACGCTCCGAGACGTACCCGAACCTCGATGCGCTGCATCTGGCCATACTCAGGCACACAAGAGGAAAATTTTATATTATTCAGCAGGGGATCGTGACTTTAAAGTACGAGGAGCGCCAGTTTGATCTGAGAATTCTGACCCAAAAAACGCCGTACCGCCATTGGGAAACGACTGGCATCATTGGCCGGGTGGCCGCTAAGAACATGATCATCACGAATTACCACGGCGGAGGTTCCGTACGCCTGCTGAACGAGCTGCTAGAAGGGAACGTAAGCCCTGAAGAATCCCCGCTATTGGAACGAAAGCTGTTAGAGCTGGGTGTAGCCACTGCACAGCAGCTGCAGACCCAATTCCCCCGCATCAAGGAAATCGGTCTTGATGTAGCCATCGACGAACAACTCAATCCTTGGATCCTTGAAGTAAACACGCTCCCGGCCATCTTTCCGTTTAAAAAGTTTTTCAAGGATAAAAGCATCTACCGCCGCATAGAACGGTATGCGATCAACTACGGGAGGCTCCCCGGCAAAAGTAAAAGGAGAGGCAGCTATTAACAAAAACAAGAGAAGCTCCGGTTCCCGGAAACTTCTCTTGTTTTGTCTGTCTATATCATCTAGGACTGGACTCACCAACAAGTTAAGGTGGGTTTCAAGCTTAAATGTCCAGATTTTTAACTGTTTTTGCGTGTTCGTGAATAAAATCACGCCGCGGTTCAACGCTGTCGCCCATTAGGGTGTCGAAAATAAGGTCTGCCTGCATGGCGTCTTCAATCGTCACCTGCAGCATGGTGCGGCTCTCCGGATCCATGGTTGTCTCCCACAGCTGTTCCGGATTCATCTCTCCCAGACCTTTATACCGCTGGATATTAATTTTGGATCCCCTCTCCGAACTCAGCGATGATTTCATCGCGCTCCTTCTCGGAACCGGCATAACGGATCGTCTTATTGCGCTCAATTTTAAAGAGCGGCGGCTGCGCGATGTATACGTATCCCGCTTCCAGCAGCTGGCGCATGTACCGGTAGAAGAAGGTCAGCAGCAGCGTGCGAATGTGCGCGCCGTCGACATCGGCATCGGTCATGATAATGAGCTTGTGATACCGGGCTTTGCTGAGGTCGAAGTCTTCGTCGCCAATGCCCGTACCCATCGCTGTTACGATCGCCCGGATCTCCAAATTAGACAAAATGCGGTCAAGACGCGCCTTCTCAACGTTCAGGATTTTACCGCGGATCGGCAAAATCGCCTGGAAATGCCGGTCGCGTCCCTGCTTGGCGGATCCGCCGGCAGAGTCCCCTTCGACGATGTACAGCTCGCAAATGGACGCATCCTTCGAGGAGCAGTCCGCCAGCTTGCCGGGAAGGGCGCTTACTTCAAGCGCACTCTTGCGGCGCGTCAATTCACGGGCTTTACGTGCAGCTTCGCGCGCACGGGATGCCTGCAGCGCCTTTTCCAAGATCCGCCGGGATACGGCAGGATTCTCTTCCAGGAACTCGGACAGCTTCTCGGAGAAGAGCGATTCCACGATGCCGCGGACTTCACTGTTGCCGAGTTTGGTTTTCGTCTGGCCTTCGAACTGCGGCTCCGGAATTTTGACCGAAATAATGGCTGTCAGGCCCTCGCGCACATCGTCACCGGACAGATTGGATCCGTCTTTGACGAGGCCGCTCTTGCGGCAATATTCGTTAATAATCCGGGTCAAGGCGCTCTTGAAGCCGGATTCGTGGGTTCCGCCCTCATGCGTATTGATATTGTTCGCAAAAGAATAAATGTTCTCGGTGTAGCTCTCGTTGTACTGCAGCGCGATCTCTGCTTGAATGTTGTCCCGGGAGCCCTCTACATAGATCGGCTCTTCATGAAGAACTTCCTTTTTCTCATTCAGGAACTTGACGTATTCGATAATACCGCCCTCGTACTTGAAGTAGTTGGAAGCCCCCGTGCGCTCATCCGTCAGCGTCAAAGCAATGCCTTTGTTCAAAAAGGCCAGCTCGCGAATCCGCGTCAAGAGAGTATTATAGTCATATTCCGTAGTCTCCGTGAAAATTTCCGGATCCGGCAGGAAGGTAACGGTCGTACCGTGATCGTCGGTATCCCCGACGACTTTGACGTCATACTGGGGCACGCCGCGCCGGTATTCCTGCTGATAAATATGCCCATTCAACCTAACTTGGACAACGACCTTGGTGGACAATGCGTTAACGACGGATACGCCCACACCGTGCAGGCCGCCGGATACCTTATATCCCCCGCCGCCGAACTTACCACCGGCATGAAGCACGGTCATAACGACTTCAAGCGTCGATTTTTTCAATTTCTCGTTCTCACCAACCGGAATACCGCGCCCGTTGTCGACAACCGTGATGCTGTTATCCTTGTGGACAATGACTTCGATATGGTCGCATACGCCCGCCATCGCCTCGTCGATACTGTTGTCCACCACTTCCCAGACCAGGTGATGGAGTCCTTTGACGCTGGTCGATCCGATATACATGCCCGGCCGTTTACGGACGGCTTCCAGACCCTCCAGAACCTGAATCTGACTCTCATCATATTGCGGTTGATTCATAGACATGCCTGTCACCTACTTCTATATATTCTACGTTTGCTGATTGGAGTGTACCTGCGTTCACAGTGTCCTAAGCGTTGGCGAAGAAGACATTCGCCCGCTTCTTAAGCGTGGATGAGGAAATTGGAGAGTAATAGACGGTGCTCTTCGTCACGACGATGGATTTGGCTTCCTCTTCGCCAATGTACTCCACGTTTTTTTCCTGCCGGGCATGGTTTACAAACTGCTTTGATATTTTGGAGGATTTCTCGATCGAAATGTCAAAGATCGCAACCAGCTCCGCAGAACGGATGATTTTTTCACCGCCCAGATGGATATACATAACCATTCCCCATTCCTTAAGAGTCGACCTGTCCCGCATGAACATGATAGATGTTCGCGTTCTTCAGTTTATCGGCATTCAAACTTTCGATTCCCGTCGCCGTGATAAAGGTCTGAACCTTGCTCTGAAAAGTCTCAATCAATTGCGTTTGCCGGTAAGGATCAAGCTCGGACAGAACATCATCCAGCAAGAGCACCGGATACTCTCCGATCTCCTCCTGGATCAGTTCGATTTCAGCCAGTTTAAGAGACAGAGCGGTCGTTCTCTGCTGTCCCTGTGAACCGTACGTATGAACTTCCTTGCCGTTAATGAAAAAGGCCATGTCGTCGCGGTGAGGCCCGGCAAGGGTCATCCCGCGGCGCACTTCTTGATCCTTCACTTGTGATAACTTTAACATAAATTGTTCAAAAAGATAAGCTTCATCTTCCTCCTCGGCGTCGCCAAACGACGGCTGATAGACAAGCTTCAGCGATTCCCCGCCGCTTGTGATGCCTTGGTGGATCGTTTCCGCCCACTTCTGCAGCTTTATTATGAATTGTTTCCTCTTTTTGATGATTTTAACACCGTGCTCCACGAGCTGCTGATCCCAGATTTCCAGCATGCCCGGCTTCACGCTGTCTTTCCCCCACATCTGTTTCAACAGGTTGTTCCGCTGGTTAAGAACTTTCTGGTACTGCTGCAAATGATAGAGATATCCTGGTTGGACCTGGCCGATCTCCATATCAAGGAACCGCCGGCGGATCCCCGGTGTGCCTTTCACAATTTCCAAATCTTCCGGGGCAAACATCACCACGTTCAGCGCACCGATAAAATCGCTCAGCTTCCGCTGCTCGAGTCCGTTAATCTTCGCCTTCTTCCCCTGTGGGGACATCGTCAAATCGAGGGTAAGCGGACCGTACTTCTTATCCACAACCGCGGACAGATGCGCGCTTCCTCCTTCAAACGAAATCAGCTCCCGATCTTTTGAGGTCCGGTGACTTTTGGTTAATGCCAACACAAAAATAGCCTCCAGCAAATTGGTTTTGCCTTGGGCATTTTGTCCGATCAGCAGATTTACGTCTCCAAAAGAATCCAGCTGCAGCTTCTCGTAGTTGCGATAATGCTGCAGACTGATATTTTTAACAAACACGCCTTATCCTCCCCATCTTCGCCGGCCGCCGCAGACAGCAGCGGCCTGGGGGCACTTTATGCCTCTTGTGCTACCACAAATTCGCCGCAGTCCGTCACTTTGACCTGATCGCCCGGATACAGCTTCCGCCCCCGGCGGTCTTCCGGCTCCCCGTTTACGGTCACCATATTCTCCGCCAGCAGAGCTTTGGCCATCCCCCCTGTGGATACGCAGTTGGCGAGCTTCAGAAATTGATCAAGCTTAATATATTCACTGTGGATAACTATTCTGTTCATCAGGAATCCTCCCGCTGTGGACAAGTTTTGCTTTAGTTGGTGGTCCGGTACGGAAGAATAACGTACAGGCTTTGGCTGTCATCCACCGGCTTCAGAATGATCGGGCTCATGATGCCGGTAAAAGCAATTTTGAGCTGCTCGCTTTCCACCACTTTCAGCACGTCCAGCATATATTTCGAGTTAAACGAGATTTTCAGAGGTTCCCCTTTAAAATCAATCACGTCCAGCTCTTCGCGCACTTTACCGAGTTCCGACGAGCTGGAAGAAATTTCGATACCGCCATGCTCCATCGTCTGCAGGCGTACGATATTCGTCTTCTCCTCTCTGGAGAGCAAATAAGCTCGGTCGATCGACTCGCTTAATTTTTTTGTGTCCAAAACCAGTTCTGTTTTGTAGTTTGTCGGAATAATCCTAGAAGTATCCGGATAAATGCCGTCCAGGATGCGGGAATAGAACAGGACCCGGTCGATCTTGAACAGCACCTGGTTGTCGGCCACGACGATATCGACCAGCGTATTCTGGTCGGGAATGATTTTGCTGAGCTCGTTCAGCGTCTTACCGGCAATAACGACATTATGAAACTTCACTTCGTCGGCCCCTTCCAAATGAGCGGAGCGGGTGGCTAGGCGGTGTCGGTCGGTAGCGGTAAACTTCAGCTCGTTTTGATCCAGGTTCCACAGAACCCCCGTCAGGATCGGTGTCGTCTCATGCGTGGAAATGGAAAAACCGGTTTGGCGAATCATGTTTTTGAGCAGCGCTCCCGGCAGGGAAACCGTTTGGTTCCCCTCGATATCAGGCAGCACCGGGAATTCTTCCGGATCCAGTCCGACCATCTGAATTTCGGTGGCTCCCGAGGAAATAAAGGTTTGGAATTGGTCTTTGACCTCCATTTGAATTTCCTGAGAAGGCAGCTTCTTGATAATTTCCACGAAGAATTTGGCCGGCAGTACGACGCTGCCCGGTTGTTCGACCGTAACGATGGTGCGTTCGCTATCCTCCACCGGAATAAAGGACTGAATGGAAATATCGGTGTCGCTCGCTGTGAGGGTAACTCCCGAATGATTCACATCCAGCTTGATGCCGGACAAGATCGGAATGGTGGTTCGGCTCGATATCGCCTTGGATACGTGCTGGATGGATTCGTTAAGAACGTTTTTAAGGATGCTGATTTTCATAGTTTCACTCCTAGCAGGAAATTCGGATTGCAAGACTACTCCGGTATGCCGGCTGCGTGCAGCCTATTATGAATATTATTTTATTTAAATAATATAGTAATAGCAGTAGGCGCACTGAATTTGTGGATAAGTCCAAAAACCTCAATAAAATCAAGCCTATTCACATGTGTATAGATTGTGCATAGGCTTTGAACTTGTTCAGGTTGGATTTTTGATTTTTTCCGTGATGTTATTGATGACTTTGAACAGATCCTGGTCCTCTTTCAGAGACTGGGATATTTTCTCGTGGGCATGGATGACGGTCGTATGGTCTCTTCCCCCGAAGGCCTCGCCGATTTTGGGCAGCGAGAAATCCGTCAGTTCCCTGGACAAGTACATGGCGATCTGTCTTGGAAAAGCGACGGCCTTAGTCCGTTTCCGCGCTTTGAAATCCTCAAGCTTCAAGTTGTAGTACTCTCCGACCTTCTGCTGAATGTCCTGAATGGTGATCATCTTCGGTCTGCTGGACGGGATGATATCCTTCAGCGCTTCGGCAGCCAGATGCGTGGTCACGTCCTGATTGGTCAGCGATGAATAGGCGACGACGCGAATCAGCGCCCCTTCCAGCTCCCTGATGTTCGTGTCGATCTGATTGGCGATGTACATCATCGCTTCGTTCGGAATATCGAGATTCTCCGCCTTGGCCTTCTTCCGCAGGATTGCGATCCGCGTCTCCAGGTCCGGCGGCTGGATATCCGTAATCAGCCCCCATTCAAAGCGCGAGCGCAGCCGATCCTCCAGCGTCGGAATTTCCTTGGGCGGCCGGTCGCTTGAGATGATGATCTGCTTCTGTTCCTCATGCAGGGCGTTGAACGTATGGAAAAATTCCTCCTGTGTCGACTCCTTGCCCGCCAGAAACTGAATATCGTCAATCAGCAAAATATCGACGTTCCGATACTTGTTGCGGAAACTCTCGGCCCGGTTGTCACGGATTGAGTTGATGAATTCATTCGTAAATTTCTCGGAAGAGATATATACGACCCGGCTGGCGGGATTGTGCTCCAGAATGTAGTGTCCGATCGCATGCATCAAGTGGGTTTTGCCAAGCCCTACCCCTCCATACAAAAACAAAGGGTTGTATGCCTTCGCCGGCGCTTCCGCGACAGCCAAAGAGGCCGCGTGAGCAAACCGGTTGCCCGAACCGATGACGAATGTGTCAAATGTATATTTCGGGTTAAGCATATGGGTTAGAGCCTCGTCAGGGGTCGCCTGAGGCATGGGCGCGGGCTGCTGTGGGGTGAGTTCGGCAGGCTTGTTCTCTTCGATGACGAATTTCACGTCAACCTGCTTCCCCAACACTTCATAGATGGTGGAGCTAACGAGTTTTGTGTAGCGGCTTTCCAGCCATTCGACAGCAAATGTGGTTGGAGCGGAAATTACGATGGAATGCTCGCTCATTTGTATCGCTTTGGTTGCTTTAAACCAGGTGTCAAAACTCGGCTTGCTGAGCTTGGTATGAATAATTGATAGGATTTGCTGCCATAATTCGGAAGTATGGCTGTCCACAGACTGTCACTCCTTTAAATCTTCCAAATGTGGCTGGGATCGAGCCATGAGTGGAAATGTCGAAAAAAGATGAATGGTGCAGAATATATCCCCAGTTTCAAAAACGGGGGAAAATAAAAAAAGTGGACAAATTGAAATTGTTCACAAGTTTATCCACAGCTTGTTGATAATATATGGGGTGAAATCAAATATTCACATCCAAAAACAATATAATCATAGCAAAAGAACGCCCGTTTATCAATGAAATGGCTGAAATTATCCACAAATTCAATAAGTTGTGTATAATTTTTATTCACACCACTATATATTGTTTATAACGTGTTTAATTTTCGACATCATCCCCCAAAATAAAAAATCAGTTGTGCACAGGTTATGCCGGATCTTAGAATTTTATTGCGAATGATGTGAACAAGTGGATAAATCCGAATTGTGGATTTTTCAGGTTTGTTGGGCCGGGGGCTGTGGAAAACTTGGATGGCTGGATTTTAAAATGAGATGATGTGGTTTTAGCGAAATGCCATCGAATGAAGTGAATGCCAGGAGAAAGTGTCCACAGAACCGAGGCTGGAGAGAGAGGGAGCGTTTAATGAAGCTGCTGCTGAAAATGAGGAAAGCGGTGAAACTGGCGTTCCAGATCAGATAGATCGAGAAGTGGGAGAGGGAAGCAGTAAAAAGAGGGAGAAGAGCGATCGCAGGGATTCAAATTCCGGAAAGTGGGGGAGCAGGTTTGAGTTGACTTTTGGGCCTGTTCATGATTAAATGTATAAAGGCATTTTCTGTGTTGAATGAAAATGAATATTTAACCATAAAGGTTATGAAATCCTGTAAGGGGGTGTGCAATACATGAGACCGACATTTAAACCGAATGTAAGCAAGCGCAAAAAGGTGCATGGTTTCCGGAAAAGAATGAGCACGAAAAACGGCCGCAAAGTGCTGGCAGCTCGTCGCCAGAAGGGCAGAAAAGTACTGAGCGCGTAAATTTCGTACATGAAGACCACCGAGGTGGTCTTTTTTTCATAAGAAAACGTCTATAGGCGTACAAAAGTGAGATTTTCCTTTCACTTCTACAGATTTTTTTCAAGAAAAAGAGGGAGAAGCGGGCTTTTACGCCGAGGAGAAGATGTAGTTACGACCCGATCCCGTTGAAATGAAAGAGGACGGTCCGTGCTCAGAGAAGTGCTCATGGTTCTTATTGTGGTTTATATCGCACAATTGATGACCATACTAGGAAGTGGAATATCGCTATATATTATATGAAGCAAAATTTCGAATGCTGATATTTTTGAAGGAAAGGCCGCTGTACATCGGGATGGCGGGCAGCAAGCAGGGGATATTCGTGCATAAAAGTTTACGTTTACGAAACCGGGCTGACTTCAGCCGCGTATATAGGCATGGGAAGTCATTTGCCAATTACCAATTCGTCGTTTATTGGTTCCGCAAAAAAGAGGTAGAGAAGTTCCGCGTCGGCATATCCGTCAGCAAGAAAGTCGGCAATGCCGTTCTACGCAACCGGATGCGAAGACTGGTCAAGGAGATTATGCGCCACCATGAAGACAAGCTGATCGAGCATGTCGATCTTGTATTTATTGTAAGAAAAGGCGCCGTTGAAATGTCCTATAAAGACCTTGAAAAAAGTGTTCTCCACGTGCTGCGGAAAGCGTCGCTGCTGAAGCCGCCGGGGCGCTGAATGCTGGTTTCTTTGTCCAATTAATTATGGTATGATTTACGGTGAATGGAAGCGTTAAGAGAGGGGTTATGAAGTGTCGCTACTTAAGACTAGCCGAGGCAGGAAATGGATCCTCCTCATCGCTGTGATGATGCTCGCAGTGCTTGTACTAGCTGGGTGCGGAACAGGCAACACTGTGACGCATACTACAGAAGAAATGAAGAACGGCGGCTTTTGGCAGGCTAACGTCGTTTATTATTTCTCGCTCGCATTAGATACGTTCGCCGGTTGGTTTGGCGGAGCTTACGGCTTAGCCGTCCTCGTGATGGTGATTATCGTCCGTACGATTATTCTGCCGTTATCCATTAAGCAGGTTAGAAGTTCCAAGGCGATGCAAGCGATTCAGCCTGAACTTGCAAAGATAAAAGAGAAGTATAAGGATCAGCCGGAGAAACAGCAGCAGGAAACGATGAAGCTGTTTCAGGAGAACAAGGTTAATCCGATGGCGGGATGTCTGCCGCTGGTTATCCAAATGCCGGTTTTTATCGCACTCTATAATTCCATCGTGTACAACTCGCATCTTCGTGACCACTCGTTCCTGTGGCTCCAATTGGGTAAGCCGGACCATACGTTCATCCTGCCGCTGCTTGCTGCTGCAACGACATTCCTGCAGTCCCGCATGATGATGAAGATGAACCCGAGCCCGCAGCAGGGTGCCATGCAATTTATGATGCTGGTGTATCCGGTTTTGATTTTCTTCATGTCTTACCAGTTCCCATCCGCACTGCCGCTGTACTGGATTTACAGTAACCTGTACACCATTATCCAGAACTACTTCCTGTATCGTAACAACAATACGACTGCGAACGTAGCCGCCGTTTCTTCTGCTGGAGGAAGCGTAAATGCCAAGTCTGGCAACAAAGGCAGCAGCAACAAAGGCGGTAAAGGAAATAACAAAGGGAAGAAGGGGGCAAAAAAATCTAAATGAGCAAAGTCGTCGCTTCAGGAAAAACCGTTGAAGATGCTGTAAACCAAGGGCTGGCCCAGCTTGGGGTAAGCCGCGACCGGGTCACGGTCCAAATCGTATCGCAGCCGTCAAAAGGATTCCTGGGACTGATCGGTGTCAAGGAAGCAAAGGTGGAACTTACACTGCTGCCTGAGCCCGCACCGGAACCAGTGGAGACGGCGAAACCTTTGCCACTAGATTTACATGAACCCGAAGCTCCCATAGAGGAAGAAGAGAAAGACCCTTACGAAACGGCTGCCGAGTTTATCATTGACGTCGGAAAGAGCATGGGGCTGGATGTGAGCGTTGAAATCCAGCACGCGAGGGATGCTACGACACTTCATATTTTCGGTCCCGATTTGGGACTGATCATCGGCAGAAGGGGACAAACCCTCGACGCCTTGCAGTATTTGGCTAACATTGTGGCGAACCGGGTGTCAAGCAGTTACGTGCGGCTTGTGCTCGATGCCGAGAACTTCCGGGAGCGCCGGAAGAAGACGCTGGAGGATTTGGCCGACCGGTTGGCGGGACGGGTGATTCGGACCCATAAAGAGGTCGTTCTTGAACCGATGTCCCCGCAGGAGCGGAAGGTGATCCATTCCAAGCTGCAGGATCATCCGCAGGTGAAGACCTACAGTAAAGGGGAAGAGCCCAACCGGCGTGTAGTCATTACGATAAAGTAAAGAGAGACCTGTACAATGACTTTATTGAGCTTACCTTTAGCTTATGAAGTCATTGTTTTTTTTGAATCCTGAATGGGATCACCGGGAGGCGCCGGGCCTAGGCGTCGCAGGTCTTGATACGTCTTGTTATGGCAACAATAGAGTTAACAAACGGATGAACGTTTAATATAGAAAAAAAGAGGTGACAGCCTTGCTTACAGATACAATCGCAGCGATATCGACGGCTGTAGGGGAAGCGGGAATCGCCGTTATCCGCGTGAGCGGACCGGACTCGATTTCCGAAGTCGAACGGATTTTTCACAGCAAAACGGCGTTAACGAAGGCGGAGTCGCATACGGTTCATTATGGGCATATCGTCGACCTGGACACCCAGGAGCGGGTGGAGGAGGTGCTTGTCACCGTCATGCGGGCGCCGCGGTCTTTTACCACGGAGGATGTGGTGGAGATCAGCACGCACGGCGGCGTGATTTCGGTCAAACGGGTGATGGATCTGCTGCTGCAGCTGGAGATCCGTCTGGCGGAGCCGGGTGAGTTCACCAAACGGGCCTTTTTGAACGGCCGGATTGACCTTTCCCAGGCGGAGGCGGTGATCGACCTGATCCGGTCCAAGTCGGACCGTGCCTTCTCGATCGCATTAAAGCAGGTAGAGGGATCGTTGTCCCAGAAAATCGGGGAGCTGCGCCACACCTTGGTGGAAACGATGGCTCACATCGAAGTCAATATCGATTACCCGGAGCATGATGTGGAATCGCTGACGGCAGAGTTCATTAAGCAGAAGAGCAGCGAAGTTATGGAAGGCATTCAGAAGCTGCTGAAGACCGCTGAAGAAGGGAAAATTTTGCGCGAGGGCATCACTACGGCCATCGTCGGACGACCGAATGTAGGCAAGTCTTCGCTGCTGAATGCGCTGGCGCATACGAACCGTGCGATTGTGACCGACATTCCGGGTACGACGCGGGATGTCATCGAGGAGTTCGTCACGATCAACAACATTCCGCTCAAGCTGCTGGACACGGCGGGAATCCGGGAAACGATGGACGTTGTGGAGAAAATCGGGGTGGAGCGCTCGAAGCATGCGGTCACGGAAGCCGACCTCATCCTGCTCGTGCTGAATGCAAGCGAACCGCCGCACGAGGACGAACTGGAATTAATGGAACAAATCCGTGGTAGACAATCCATCGTCATTATGAATAAAATGGACTTACCTTCGCAATTGGACAGGGATCTGCTGTCCAGGTACTATCCGGATGAATTGATCGTCCCGATGTCGGTGATGACCGAAGAGGGGATCGATCTTTTGGAAAAGGCGATTTCATCGCTCTTTTTCAGCGGGAAGCTGGAGTCGGGCGATCTGACTTATGTCAGCAACGTCCGGCATATCGCTCTCCTTAAAAAGGCGTACAAATCGCTTCAGGATGCCTACGAAGCGGCGGATCAGTTCATCCCGATCGACATGATCCAGATCGATGTCCGTCTTGCTTGGGAACAGCTTGGTGAGATTACAGGTGATACGGCGGCTGAAACGCTGCTGGATCAAATTTTCTCCCAGTTCTGTTTAGGTAAATAAGTCGTTCGTTCATATAGATTCATGCATTTATTTTCAGAAAAATGAAGGAGGTTTGTCCAATGAGTTATGATGGAGGCAGCTATGATGTCATCGTCATCGGTGCAGGTCATGCCGGCTGTGAAGCAGCTTTGGCCGCAGCGCGGATGGGCTGCAACACACTGATGATTACCATCAATCTGGACATGGTCGCATTTATGCCGTGCAACCCTTCGATCGGGGGACCGGCCAAAGGGCATGTCGTCCGTGAAATCGATGCGCTGGGCGGCGAAATGGGCCGTAATATTGATAAAACGTTTATTCAAATGCGGATGCTGAACACAGGGAAGGGGCCGGCGGTGCATGCGCTGCGTGCACAAGCCGACAAGTTCCTGTATCAACAAACGATGAAGGAAACGATGGAGAAAGAACCGAACCTGACGATGCGTCAAGGCATGGTGGAACAGCTGATTGTAGAAGACGGCGTCTGCGTCGGCGTAGTGACGAAAACCGGCACCTCGTACCGTGCTAAATCTACGGTGCTGACTACAGGCACGTATCTTCGCGGTAAAGTCATTATGGGTGAGCTGACCTACGAAAGCGGTCCGAACAACCAACAGCCTTCGGTGAAGCTGGCGGAAAATCTGCGCGAGCTGGGTTTCGATCTCGTTCGCTTCAAGACCGGCACGCCTCCGCGTGTACACAAGTCCACCATTGACTTTTCCAAGACGGAAATTCAGCCGGGAGATGAAAAACCGAAGTTTTTCTCTTATGAAACGGAATCTTCTGATAATGAGCAGCTTCCTTGCTGGTTGACGTATACTTCGGTGGAAACCCACCGCATTATTAACGAGAACCTGCACCGGGCGCCGATGTTCTCCGGTATTATTGAAGGAACAGGACCACGTTACTGCCCATCGATTGAGGATAAGATCGTGCGCTTCAGCGACAAGCCGAAGCATCAAATTTTCCTCGAGCCGGAAGGCAAGAACACCTCTGAATATTATGTCCAAGGGCTGTCCACCAGTATGCCTGAAGACGTTCAGCTGGCGATGCTGCGCAGTATCCCTGGCTTGGAAAAGGTTGAAATGATGCGCAACGGTTATGCGATCGAATATGACGCTATGGTACCGACGCAGCTGTGGCCGTCTCTGGAAACGAAGAAGATGCCGGGCTTGTTCACCGCCGGTCAAATTAACGGAACCTCCGGTTACGAAGAAGCTGCAGGTCAAGGCATCATGGCCGGCATTAACGCTGCGCGCAAAGTACAGGGCAAGGAACCGGTCATTCTCGACCGTTCGCAGGGCTATATCGGAGTTCTGATCGACGACCTCGTGACGAAAGGTACCAACGAGCCTTACCGTCTGCTGACTTCCCGTGCGGAATACAGACTGCTGCTTCGCCATGACAATGCCGATCTGCGGTTGACGCCGGTGGGGCATGAGATTGGTCTGATCTCGGAAGAACGGTTCGCGAAGTTTTTGGATAAGAAGGAAAAGGTGGAGCTGGAAATCGAACGCCTACGTTCAACGAAGGTGGGTCCTTCCCATGTGAATGCACTGTTAGAATCGATCGGTTCCGCTCCGATTCAGGATGGCAGCAACCTGCTGACCATTCTCCGACGTCCAGAAGTAACCCACAGTCATATTGAACAAATTTCACCTTCGCCATATGAACTAACGGAAGAAATGAAGGAGCAGGTGGAAATTCAAATCAAGTATGCAGGGTATATCGAAAAGCAGCTGATCCATGTGGAACGTCTGCAAAAGATGGATAAGAAGAAGATTCCGGAATCGATCGACTATAACGATGTTCAAGGTATCGCCATCGAGGCTCGTCAAAAGCTCAGCAGCATCCGTCCGATTTCGATCGGTCAAGCTTCACGCATTTCCGGCGTGACGCCGGCAGATATCTCGATTCTGCTGGTGTATCTGGAACACTATAATCGCGTTACAGCGGCAAGAGGTTAACGAATGGATCCGATACAAGAGCAATTTGTGCAGCGTTTAAAAGAACATGGCATTACGCTCGAACCATCCCAGTTGGAACAATTTGAAATTTATTTCAAGGAACTGGTTGAATGGAATGAGAAAATGAACCTTACCGGGATTACCGAGCGGGAACAAGTGTACACCAAGCATTTCTATGATTCCATCTCCCTGGCGTTTTATGTGAACATGGGGGAGATCGGAACACTTGCCGATATCGGCTCAGGGGCGGGATTCCCGGGAATCCCGCTGAAGATTTGTTTTCCACACTTGAAGCTGACGATTATCGACTCGTTAAACAAGCGCATTTCCTTCCTGCAGCACATTGTGCAGGAGACTGGACTTAAGGATGTAGAACTTCTCCATGGCCGGGCCGAGGATTGGGGAAGGAAGGCGGGGTACCGTGATCATTTCGATCTCGTTACCGCCCGAGCAGTGGCCAGGCAGGCCGTCCTGAATGAGTTCTGTCTCCCCTTTGTCAAAGTGAACGGTCTGTTTGCGGCGATGAAAGGAAGCGATCCGACGGAGGAAGTACAGGAGGCAGCCAAAAGCTTGAAGGAACTGCGGGGCAAGGTGATCGAAGTGGAACGCTTCTTGCTACCTGTAGAGGAATCGGCTCGCCATATTGTCCAGATCCGTAAGACTGCGCCTACACCAGGCAAATATCCGAGAAAGGCCGGAACTGCGGTTAAATCGCCCTTAGTATAAGAAAAAACCGGTTTCAGCAAGCTGTATCAGACCCTATGGAATGTGCAGTCGACTGAAACTAAGTCATATATAAAATGAAGAGGATTGTTTCACGTGGAACAGTCCTCTTTTTTTAGATTATAGATATATAAAAATTATTAGCGGAGCTGTTCGATCCTATATAATTTCAAGAAAACTTCTGAAATACGCGTTCTGTCCTCTATAAAGATACAGCGATAGTCGCTTTACTAAGATTATAGAGTGATAAATATAACGGTGCCGAATCACTGTAAAATCGCAAAAAAAGCTTCTGATAGAAGCGGTTTGTCTTCTTTGACGTTCCTTCGATAAATGCTTTTCCCAATGTGAAAAAATGGATAAATGGCAGGAAAAATCGGGAACTTTGGAGAATAGGATTATATGAAGAAAAGTGGTAGAATAGAGTATAAACTGTATTCTATGAACTGGCTTCAAATGGTATGATAGAGAGGGATGATCGTTGGTAAGTGGTCTGACTGTCAGACCGTTCAGTCATGTGAACCTTATACATAAATTGCGTTCGGATCTGACGATTCTCATCTTCCATTTTGAAGTCATTGAACGTCTCTCTATGTCTGGATAGCAGCTGTCAAAGCTCAAGGGTTAGTTGTTACCCATATCCAACGTGGATGTCTCGATGATCTGTAGATTGTTGTTAGGTGCTCTAGCGGTGCTATTACGAATTTAGGTGGTAATATACGGAATGAAAGAACAATTTTCTAAATTGTTTGGTTTGACGGAACGAAGCAATGGGGATGAAGTAAAGCAAATTCCGGTGGAGGAAATCGTAAGCAGTCCTTACCAGCCCCGGACCATTTTTGATGACGATAAAATCGACGAACTCTGTCAAACGATCAAGACGCATGGGGTGATCCAGCCCATTGTTGTTCGTATCCGTAATGCCAAATACGAGATTATTGCCGGTGAACGGCGCTGGCGTGCCGTTTCCAAACTCGGTTTGGAGACCATTCCCGCCATTGTCCGTGAATTCAATGATTCCCAAGCTGCTTCCATTGCATTGATCGAGAACCTCCAGCGTGAAGGCCTGACTTCCATCGAGGAAGCCGTTGCCTATCAAAAGCTCATTGACCTTCATCAGCTTACGCAGGAGAGCTTGGCGCAGCGCCTTGGGAAAAGCCAATCAACGATTGCCAATAAAATCCGGCTGCTTCATCTTCCCGATGAAGTAAAAAATGCACTGATGGAGCGCAAAATTACTGAGCGGCACGCCCGCGCGTTACTGTCCCTCGATACCGAGGAACTGCAGCTGAAAGTGCTGGCTGAGATTGTATCCAAAGAGCTGAACGTGAAACAAACGGAGGCTAGAGTTGCCTTTTACAAGGAGTCGGCAAAAATTAAAAAGGCAAAGCGCATCTCTTACTCCAAGGACGTCCGGTTGGCGTTGAACACGATTCGCCAATCCATCGATATGGTGTCTGGATCCGGGATGGCCATTAAAACGCAGGAAAACGACCATGAGGATCATTATGAGATCGTGATCAAAATTCCTAAGCGCTAATACGATGGAGCTGAGCGGCTGAGCGGCCGCTTTTTTTAGGAAGTCATAATGAATTTATGCTCTAAACCATGAAATCATAGGTTCCAGGCAGCTGAATTTCATAAGATGGAAGAATAGAGGGGGAGAGGGAAAGTTCGCATCTCCCATTTTTCTCGTCAATGTTCTGAAATCAAAGTTGTTCATTGATGGTGTCCGAATAATTGAGTAAAGGTTTTTCTTGTTATTCCAGCAAGGGGAAGCGCACTACTGCAGGGCGAAGCCGTTTCTGCGTATCTGTATACTTGAAACACCGGTACTTCTGATTTACCGCCGGGGGGCATACAGGTATTTGCAGCCGTTTGTTTTGCTGATGATCACAATCCCGCGACCTACAAGAAGAGTCTTCATACACATAGAGGTGAATTGAGTGTCCAAAATTATTGCCATAGCAAATCAAAAGGGCGGAGTCGGCAAGACGACAACCTCCGTCAATCTCGGTGCAGGATTGGCTTCGCTCGGAAAAAGGGTGCTGCTCGTCGATATCGATCCCCAAGGCAATACAACCAGTGGGGTGGGTGTCAATAAAGCGGATGTAGCGAACTGCATTTATGATGTGATTATCAATGATGTACATCCCAAGGATGCGATCCTGCAAACGCAAATCGAAGGACTTCATATTATTCCGGCAACGATTCAATTGGCTGGAGCGGAAATCGAACTGGTACCGACCATTTCAAGGGAGCTTCGGCTTAAAAAGTCGCTTCAGTTGGTGAAAGCAAATTATGACTATATTTTAATCGATTGTCCGCCGTCTCTTGGTATACTTACTATTAACTCACTTACTGCCGCTGACTCGGTCATTATTCCTATCCAGTGCGAATACTATGCCCTTGAAGGATTAAGCCAGCTGCTGAATTCGATTCGTCTCGTCCAGAAGCATTTGAACACTTCGCTCCGAATTGAAGGCGTTCTGCTTACCATGCTGGATGCTCGGACAAATTTGGGGATTCAAGTGATTGAAGAAGTAAAGAAATACTTTCAGGAAAAAGTGTACCAAACGATCATTCCGAGGAATATTCGACTTAGTGAAGCTCCGTCCCATGGTCAGTCGATCATTACTTATGATCCGCGTTCGAAAGGCGCTGAGGTATATTTAGAGTTGGCAAAGGAAGTGATTTCGTATGAGTAAACGATTGGGTAAAGGGCTCGATGCTTTAATTCCTTCACTTTCGATTAATGAAGATGACAAAATCGTAGAAATCCCACTCAGCCAACTTCGTGCCAATCCTTACCAGCCGCGCAAGGACTTTAACGAGGAATCAATTCAGGAATTGGCCGAATCGATTCGTCAGCATGGGGTCATTCAACCGATTATTGTACGCAGCGTGCTCAAGGGATATGAAATTATTGCAGGGGAGCGGCGCTTTAGAGCTTCGCAATACTGCGGCAAGGCCACCATCCCGGCTGTGGTTCGCACATTCAGCGATCAGCAGGTGATGGAGATTGCCTTGATTGAAAACCTGCAGCGCGAGAATTTAAATGCGATGGAAGTGGCTGTTGCTTACCAGGGCTTGATGGATCAATACTCACTGACGCAGGAAGAATTGTCGTTGAAGGTGGGGAAATCCAGATCCCATATTGCAAACTTCCTTCGTTTGTTGGCTTTACCGGATGAAGTCAAAGACTATGTTTCACGTGGAACAATTTCCATGGGCCATGCGAGAGCGTTGGTTGGTCTCAAGGATCCGTCCCTCATCAAGCAGTTGGCGAAGCAATGCGTCAACAATGAGTGGAGCGTACGGGATCTTGAGGAGGCTGTGAAACAGCTCGACCGGAAACCGGCGGATAAAAACAAGGTGAAAGTCAAAAAGCGAGATCCTTATATCGATAACTTGGAAGAGTCCCTGCGGGAGCGGTTTAGAACGACAGTGAAGATCAAGCAAAACAAAGATAAAGGCAAAATCGAATTGAACTATTACAGCAAACAGGACCTGGAACGGCTGCTGGAGTTGTTGCAATAAAGATCAGTGGATGGGATGACGCGTCTAGGTGATTCCTGAAAAGGACCGAAGATGCGTCATTCTTTGTTCCTTGGATCGGAGTGAAACGGGATATGAACCCAGTTGTATATCTGGATCATGCAGCGACTTCCTGGCCGAAACCGCCTGGTGTTTTGGCAGCCATGCAAAAGGCGATGGAGGAAGCGGCAGCGAATCCAGGACGAGGGAGTCATCAAATGGCTGTGCAAGCGAGCAGGGTTCTGCTTTGAGACCCGCCGGGTGCTGGCTCAGTTGTTTCGGGTGAAGAACCCGAATAACATCATTTTCACCCATAACACAACCCAGGCATTGAATATGGCGATCAAGGGGATCTTGAAGTCCGGTGACTATGTCGTTGCGACGATGATCGAACACAACTCCGTACGGAGACCGTTGGAATATTTAATGCGGACACTGGATATTCAAGTGGATTACATTGGGGTAAATGATCAAGGAGAACTGGACATGCAGCAGTTGGAGGCATGCTTATCCAAACATCCGAGATTGGTGGTTTGCAGCCATAGCTCGAATTTGTTGGGGAGTATTCTGCCAATCCAGCGAATTGGTGAGCTGGCACGCAGCAGTGGGGCAGTGTTCTTGGTAGATGCTGCACAAAGCGCCGGCGTGCTGGATATTGATGTGGAGTCCTGCTGCATCGACATGTTGGCTTTTCCGGGCCATAAAGGGCTGCTCGGTCCGCAAGGGACGGGAGGGCTTTACTTATCGCCGGAGATCGAACTGGAACCGCTGATCCACGGAGGAACTGGCAGCCAATCAGAGGAAAAGGAAATGCCCAGTGTAAGGCCGGACCGGTATGAAGCGGGGACCTTGAACACGGTCGGAATTGCCGGACTAAGAGCAGGGGTAGAGTATGTGCTAAAGGAAACCCCGCAGCGGATTTATGAACATGAATGGGCGTTGACCCAAATGATGATCGATGGGTTGAAGGGTCTGCCAGGTATGAACTTGCTTGGTCCGGCACAAGGGAAGGAAAGGACCGGAATTGTGGCTTTTACGATCGAGGGCCGGGATTCTACGGAAATCGCCTTCCGCTTGGATCGGCAATATGGAATCGCGGTCAGGGCGGGGATGCACTGTACACCGTTAGCTCATTATGCGGTGCGAACGGATAAGACCGGAGCAGTGAGGGCGAGTGTGGGTGCGAACAGCACGGAGCAGGAGGTTCAACGGATGGTTGAAGCGATGCGCGAGCTGGTTCGTTAACTAGATGGCCTGACGCAAGCCTCGAAGTCTATTTGTAATCAAACCTCGATGGCAAGACAAAACCGGTTCTCCCCTGTAAAGCTGAAGGGACAACCGGTAGAATTAATGTTTGTGATTTTTAACCGTATAGTATCAAGGACCATGAATATATGGGATCACGATACGTCTTGGGAACGGGTAGGTCAAGATTGAGGAAAAGGAATGAACAGCATGTCGGACTTAAATGATTTAATCAGTGAACAATTACCAGGAATCATTGGCGGGATCGTACTCCTCATTTTGATCTTGCTCGTGTTGGTGCTGACACAAGGGGCAAAGCTTAGAAAAGTTCGCCGCAAATACGAAACGATGATGGCCGGCAGCGGGGTGGAGGATTTAGAAACACTGCTCATCGATCTAAAGACACAGGTGGACAGCGTGGAGGATGAGCAGCAGCAGCAGCGTGAATCCTTGTCGCTGGCATTGAACAAGCTCCAAACGATCAAGGGTAATATCGGTATTAAACGCTACAATGCATTCAGCGAACGAGGGAGCGATCTAAGCTTTTCGATTGCGATCGTTGATGCCGATCGAAGTGGAGTCGTCATCACTGCGCTGTACAGCCGTGACAGCTCCTATGTTTATGCCAAGCCGGTAGAAGCCGGGCAGTCGACTTATCCCCTTTCACCGGAAGAGGTAGAGGCGATTACTCTAGCCTTGCAAAAAGCGTAGTACGGGCTTTCCATTCCTTAATGGCGGAATGAAGGCTTGAGGCAATAATTTCGGACAAACGCATCACCAAGCTCAGCCTGGTGTTTTGCAATACAAAATATTCCATAAAGCCGCCGACATTAACGATACCCGTCAAATGGATATCGCCAACCGGCGGTAATTCTTTATGTACGCCTGCGCCGGGTTTGAGCGGGCCGTTGGCGACTTGAATGCAGCCTACGCTGGAGGATTGTCCAAGGCACGCATCAATGCCGATGACAAATGGATTGTCATACAGCGAATAGATCGAGGAGAGCGTCTCCTGGAGGTTAACGGCATGCACGGGCTCGTCCAGCGTGCCAAACAAGTGAAACCATGGACTTTTATACCGGGCCAATGCAGTGCCTACCAAAGGACCGAGGCAGTCGCCCGTGGACCGGTCGGTACCGATACATACAACGATAACCTGTTGATTTTCCCCGGCTTGAGAGAGATGAAACAGAAGACGATGAATAATAGCGGAATGGATTTCAGGGTCGGTATGTGGTATTTTTAAGCATGTAGGCTCCTGTTTGGGAGACGTTTTTGGCCACTGAGTCATAGAATCTTCCTCTCCTTGCATTTGGTAGTAACTAGTATATGGAAGGAAGAGGGTTTTTATACTTCATGCAGGAATTCCATAGAAAAAGTAATTCTGACGAATGCAGCACAAATCAAGGTGGGGGAGAAACGGATGGTGGCGGAGATGGAAACCTGGATGCTGATTGCTTTTGATTCGACACAGCAGGCGCTGCGCGCCGAGATGCTGCTTGAATATGCGGAGGTTGAAATTGATTTATTTCCTACACCAAAGGAAATTACAGCGGGCTGTGCATTATCAATCCAGTTCCCGCCGGACCAGCTGGATAGCGTACAGACGATCATCCAGCAGGAGCAGGTGGAGATTCGGGGAATCTACTTCAAAGACAGCATAGAGGGATATAAGAGCATCGAGGATAGGAGGTAGAGTTGATTGAGTAAGTTTTGGCTGGAGGATACCATTCCCAATCCAGAGCAGGCTGTCAAGCAGGCGGTAAGTATCGGCGATAAGTTTCTGGATTGGGTGACGAATGTAGATATGTGGACCAACGTGCTGTTTTCGGGCATTCGGATCATTATCCTGTTCTTTATTACCCGAGTCATTATCAAGGTTGTCTCCAAAATTATAGACAAATCCCTGGCGAGACAGGAGCAAAGCCGGATGAACGTCAATCCGCGGAGGTTCGCCACGGTAGCCGAACTGCTGAAAAACGTAACGGCGGTCACCTGCAATTTTATTATGGTGCTCCTGATTCTGTCGGAGTTCAACTTTCATTTGGGACCGCTCCTTGCGGGAGCAGGAGTGCTTGGTTTGGCCATAGGTTTTGGCGCGCAAAGTTTGGTTAAAGATGTGATTACCGGATTCTTCATTATATTAGAAGACCAATTTGCGGTAGGGGACGTTATCCAGACAGGGACCTTCAAAGGCACTGTAGAGATGATCGGCCTTCGGACCACACGCATCGTAAGCCCTACCGGGGAAGTTTATATTTTACCTAACGGTTCCATCGCTAGCGTAACGAACTACTCCTTATCCAATGCGCTCGCGGTTGTTGACCTTCCCATGAAAAACGAGCGAAATCTGGAAGAAACCGTAGCCCTGATTAAACAGGCGCTTACCGGCATTCAGCAGCGGGATCCTAATGTCATTTCGGTGCCGAATGTACTCGGGGTGCAATCCTTGAACACGAGTGAATACGTCATCCGGATCGTAGCTGAGTGTATGCCGAACACCAAAGGCGATGTTGAACGGCAGATTCAGGCCGACGTGAAGCAGGCTTTGGAATACGAGGACATGATGAAACAGGCACAGGCCGAGCTTGCGGCAGGTAAAGAAGGGAACAACGAAATGGGGGAAGGATAACGGTGGAACGTAAAGTGTTTCAGCTCGGAGATATCGTCCAAATGAAGAAAAACCACCCATGCGGCAGCAACGAAATGGAAATTATCCGCATGGGAATGGATATCCGGATCAAATGCGTCGGCTGTCAGCACAGCGTATTGATCCCGCGGGCGAAGTTTGAGAAAAATATGAAAAAGGTGCTTCGTTCGAAATCGGAAGAAGGAACGGAAGGGCAGGCTTAGAAATAAATAGCTTTTGGGTAAAGGGCTTGCACAAATGATGGACATGTGCTATAATCAATTTTGCTGCGGAAAGGTACCCAAGAGGTCTAAGGGGGCTGACTCGAAATCAGTTAGGCGTCGCAAGGCGTGCGAGGGTTCGAATCCCTCTCTTTCCGCCACATTCCCTTTTTTAAGTGACTGCGCATAGAATACATACAGTGAAAACCTTCAGTTGAGTAAACTGGAGGTTTTCTTAGTTGTTGGATCGTTTCCCTTTATGATCCTTTGCTTTCATAATAAGAGGGGAGCATTTACTGCTATATACAAACCAAAGGAGGACCCAGAAGGTCCTCCGATTTGGCAGGCGATGCCATGATTTTTTGGAATTCATCCACACAACACTTCAGCAAGTGAAACTCGGGTCAGCCTTTAGCAAATCTTTGCTTTAGACAATAAAGTGTTTTTAGCACTTCCCTCCGCTTCTTGAACGTGCTGTTTCTGACTTCCTGTGCTTTGTTGCGTTGATCATGTCCAACGGAACCACACCTCTCTCAAGCACCGCCTGATTGTAATATGCGCAGTTTTCGTGCGCTTATGCATCCATTTGTAAAATTAGTGGACCCGCGCTTTCGTCATCCGTTTCCATTTGCGGTCTTTCTTCGAGGTCTCTGGAAAGGTATCGCCCTTAGCCAGCTCGACCCGCTGCGGATCCGTGATTTCAGTATGGAAGCTGTTTTCACCAACCTCCATGTATACGCCGGGGTTCGGCGCTTTGTCGCCTGGTTCAAATTCGGTTCTTTCACCCATGGACAAGGCCTCCTTTAATCGTTAAAATGGACTGCCTCTGTAGTTTGTACCCTTGGCGGAGAATCATGTGTGGAACAGGATCAATGCGGCATTGTACTTGCAATCATTGGGCCAATTTGATATATTAATATGGTGCGAGTTTAGACTCGTTCCTTGCTCCTGACATGATCAGGGGCCGAAGTCCATAAGGAGGTGAAACATATGCGCAAATATGAAGTGATGTACATTATTCGTCCTGACATTGAACAAGATGCTGTTCAAGCCGCAGTCGAAAAATTCCAAGGCATCATCTCCAACGGTGGAGAAATCACTAAGCATGAAGTGATGGGTAAACGCCGCCTTGCGTATGAGATCAACAAATTCCGTGACGGTACTTTTGTTCTGGTTAACTTCAGCGCCAACCCTGACGTTGTAGCCGAACTTGAGCGCCTCATGAAAATTTCTGACGAAGTAATTCGTTATCTCATTACGCTTGACGTTGTTGCTTAATATCCGTTTACGGATTACGGAATTAGTGATGAAATTCGCTCAAAGGAGGGGACTCGATTGTTGAACCGTGTTATTTTGATCGGCCGGTTGACCCGGGATCCGGAACTGCGCTATACACCTTCAGGGGTAGCCGTAACGCAGTTTACGCTCGCTGTGGATCGCCCGTTTACGGCGCAAGGCGGAGAGCGTGAGGCGGACTTTATTCCGGTGGTCACATGGAGACAGCTTGCTGAGACCTGCGCCAATTATCTGCGCAAAGGCCGTCTGACGGCTGTAGAAGGGCGCATCCAGGTACGGAATTACGAGAATAACGAAGGTAAACGTGTATACGTCACCGAAGTCATTGCCGATAACGTACGTTTCCTGGAATCCAACCGTGAAGGCGGTGGAGGCGGAAGCACCCCGCGTGAGGAGCCTTCCTACGATGGAGGCGGCGGACGTGGCGGTAACAGCTACTCGCGGAACAATTCCAATCAGGATCCTTTTTCCGATGACGGAAAACCGATTGATATTTCGGATGATGATTTGCCATTTTAATAAGGAAAGGACTGAAACAGCATGGCTTTTAAACAAAGAGAAGGCGGAGACAACGATAAAAGACCGGCTCGCCGCGGCGGCCGTAACAAACGTCGTAAAGTGTGCTTCTTCACTGTGAACAAAATTACTCACATTGACTATAAAGATACCGATCTGCTGAAGAAATTTATCAGCGAACGCGGTAAAATTTTGCCTCGCCGTGTAACCGGCACTAGCGCAAAATACCAACGCATGCTGACGATTGCGATCAAACGCTCCCGTCAAATCGCATTGCTGCCATACACTACAGAGTAATCTGTATCATGGCGAGCGAGAAAGCCAGTACCTTGGACATCCCAGGTGCTGGCTTTTTTGCTGTGATGAACATGTTCAAAATTATTCCATTTGTCTTACGGGAAACGGAAAAGTTATCATAGGGGTATTGCTGCATCAAGCAGTGGCGGTAAGGTTGTAAGCGTACCCGTAGGAAAGGGCAGGGCACAGCTTTCCATTTCCCGGGCAATTTCATGATAGTGAAGTTCCGGCTGGATTGATTCGCAAACAGGCTTCGTAAACAGCGTGTTCCTTAATGATCAACGAGGGTATGATATAATGGAAAAACGGCGAAAAGGGGGATTACGATGGGACTGGGCAGAATCTACAGGAATTATTTTAAAAATAACATGTTCATGAGGATTCTGCTGATTTTCACGATCATTGCCATTCTAACAATCGTGATTCTGTCCTATCTGATGTTCTCTTCCCTATCCCAATCGATCGTGGAGAAGGAACTCAACAACCAAAAGGCTGCGATGGAAAATGTCAGCCGGTATCTGGATCAGCGTTACCAGTCGGTAGAGAATATTGCCAGGGATATGTACCGGAACGAAATGCTGTTCTCGAATATTTCCTTTTTGATGGAGCATCCTTATTCGCAATATGTCCAGCATCGGATGGACCAGTTTTACAACGAAACGAACAACGACTCAACGGACCCGCTTCAGTATTTCCAGCAGGTGATGGATGAAAACGGAGATATCCGCAACATCATGCTGTACAGTTCGGAGAAGCAGTTTCTGTCAGTGTTCAAGCCAAACAAGCAGTATAAGCAGCTGACGACCGATATGACCCACTCCTATATTCCGGACGTTATGGCGATGGATTATAAAGGCATCACCGCTCCGAATTACTGGATCCGGAAGGCAGCGGACCAGTGGGCGCCGGAGCTGTACGCCATCCGGGTACCGATCAATAACCGTCAGCTCAAAAATGCGGGACAGTTTCTCGTTTATTTGGATTCGGGCGGCATCACCGATGCCCTGACCAGCTATAAGGACAGCTTTAAAGGGGATATTGCGGTGCTTTCGGCGGACGGCAAGGTTTTGTATGATTCGGAAGGGAAATATTATGGAAAGACCTATCCGTATATGGATGTGACCGATTCGCTGTATGACGGTGGGAATACCCGCCCGGCTGAGGTCAGCAGCCGAATGTATATCAACAAACTGACTTCGGCTGACAACGGGTACGTCGTGATTGGTGCAGTTCCGAAAAAGGACGTGGAGGCCAGCTATTCGGGTATCCGGAAGACGATTATAACGATCAGCGGGATCTGTATATTGTTTGCGATCTTTTTCCCGGCCTTCTTTGTGATTAATTTCGCCAACCGGACGAACCGGATTATTAGGATTACGCGCAAGGTAAAAAACGGGGATTTGTCCGCACGGATCGATAACCCGGGAGAAGACGAGCTTGGCCAGATTTCCCGAAGCTTTAACGACATGCTGGACGAGCTGAACCTGTATATCGAGCGGGTGTACAAAGCCGAAATTAAACAAAAGCAGACGGAGCTGGTGGCGCTGCAGGCGCGGATCAATCCTCACTTTTTGTACAATACGCTTGAAGTGATTCGGATGCGGGCCATTTCCCAAGGGGCTAAAGATGTCGGGGAAATGATCTATAGTTTGTCCGTGCTTTTCAAAAGCCTGGTGAAGCAGAAAAAAATTTACACGCTCAAGGATGAGCTGGAGGCATGCCGCTTGTATCTGGAGCTGTTCCGGATCCGTTATAAGGAGAAGTTCGGCTATACGATTGATTCAGACCCGGCGCTGCAGGGCAAATCGGTCATGAGGCTGTCGCTGCAGCCGCTGATCGAAAACTATATCGTTCATGGCATCCAGACCAATCGCGACGATAATCATCTGGACATTCGGGTGAGGGAAGAAGGCGATATGCTGGTGGCTGTGATTACGGATAATGGCAAAGGTATCACGCCTGAGCGCCTGGCTGAGATCCATGAAGAGCTCGGGAAGCCGGAGGAGTCCGGCGAAATGTTTGGGCTGCGCAGCGTGCACAGCCGGCTGCAGTTTTTGTACGGTCCGGCTTACGGGGTGGAAATTGACAGTCGGCCTGGAGTCGGTACGGTTGTCACCGTACGTTATCCTAACCGGGAAGGGACGGATGCTGAAGATGTATAAAGTGTTTATTGTGGACGATGAGCCGTTCATTATCGAAGGGCTGTACGATATTTTGGATTGGGCAGCGCTGGGGCTGGAGATCGTCGGGCACGCAGAGAATGGCCGCCAGGCGCTCGAGGTGATGGCGTCTACGCCCGTGGATGTGCTGATTACGGATATTTCCATGCCGGTGATGGACGGCCTGAGTCTGATCGGCGAGGCTCGCAAAACCCGCAGCGACCTCAAGGTGATCATCCTAAGCGGATACAACGAGTTCGATTACTTGAAGCAGGGGATGAGGCTCGGTATCGAGAACTACTTGCTGAAGCCGATCAATGTGGAGGAGCTGGAATCGACTCTCCGAAATACCGTGTCCAAGCTGGACAGTACGAGGGCGAGCGGATTGTACAGCGCGTTCGATGTGCAAATTTTGAAGGACAATACGCTCTATCGATGGATGAACGGGCAGATCGCCCCTCCGGAATTTATAGAAAGAGCCGATCTGCTTGGCGTGAACTTGGACCGTCCCTATATGGCCGTGGCGGTGCTTCGGACCGCAGCCGATGAGGCGTTGTTCGGGCAGGTTGACGATTTGCTGGAAGACAGCACGGAGCTGACGCTGTTCCGCGATGTGGATGGGGATACTGTCCTTATTGGAAGTCTGGAGAACCCGCAGGAGGGGAAGGCTCGTCTGATGACAGCACTGGAGCAGCTGGAGGCTGATTTAGCGAGGCAGGGCTGCACGGTGCATATCGGTGTCGGCTCGGCGGTGAGTCTGCCAGGAGAGGCTTCTATCAGCTATAAGGAGGCCAAGCAGTCGCTGGAGTATTTTATGGTATTTCCGGATCGGCGGATCATCGACTACACCAGCCTGGAGGAGAATAGCGGCGGCCCGGAGCGGCATATCGCCATCGCTTGGGACGAATACGCCAAGCTGATTCTGGCGAGGGACGAGGCCGGGCTGAATCGAAAAATCCAAGACGACTTTGAGCAGATGCAGAAGGCGGGACATATCCGCCCGGAGGATCTGCTGAACGCGGCCCTGGAGCTGGTGATTCGCTTCAAAATGGAGCTTGAGCAGATCAAGCATACGGATGAGTCGGATATATTCAAGAACGGCTTAGGCAGGGTCCGGGACAGCTCCTCGCTGCAGGATCTCATTACTGCTCTGCAGGAAGTGGCTGGGGCTGCGGTCCAGTCGCTGCTTCAGGATATGAAGAACCCCGTCGTGAATCAGGTGCTGGTCCATATTCACAATCAT
This sequence comes from Paenibacillus sp. OAE614, assembly GCF_040546645.1. Taxonomy (NCBI): domain Bacteria; kingdom Bacillati; phylum Bacillota; class Bacilli; order Caryophanales; family Paenibacillaceae; genus Paenibacillus; species Paenibacillus sp. OAE614. Next base: position 6,919,197 of record NZ_JBEPOD010000001.1, read on the forward strand.
TATGCGGACGAACTGTCGCTGAAGACACTGGGGGCACAGTATCATATTCATCCGGTGTACCTGGGACAGCTGTTTCATAAGGAAACCGGGGAAACGTTCGCCGAATACATCAACAAGTTCCGGATCGAAAAGGCGAAGCAGCAGCTGAAGAACACGAACCTCAAGGTGCAGGAGATTGCGCGGAACGTAGGCTACTGGGAGACCGGATATTTTTATAAACAGTTCAGGAAATATGTCGGGATCTCGCCGACGGATTACAAGGGGCTGGGTTGACCGGCTGGAGACACCCTGAATCAGATGAGACTAAACACCTACCATCTCATCCGGTTTAGGGTTTTTTTGTGACGTTTGATGCAGAAAAAACCAAATGAAAATGAAAGAAAAACAATAAAAGTAAGCGTTTCACTGAAAAAATGACAAATTTAGACAAAAAGAAAACCTTTTCTTTAATTTGTACACGGTTTTATTTAGTTTATCTTCTTTTTGTAACGGCTTACATCCGTTAAGGTTATCTTAGTTAAACAAACCGAGCCGGAAACAATAAAATAAAAAGCCGGTTTGGCCGCTTGGTGGGCAGACAGCTAGACAACATTGACTGCAACACAAAAAGGGAGGAACACACATGAGCAAGGGTAAGAAAAGCTTCTCGTTCGCACTGGCCATGTTGACGGCCTTCGCGCTTGTACTCAGCGCGTGCGGTGGGGGCAACAAAGACGCGGAAAGCAGTGGTTCCGGATCTTCGGGAAGCTCCGAGAAACCGGTAAACCTGATCTGGTACACGATCGGCACGCCGCAAAAAGACGTTGACAAGGTTATGGCCGAGGTCAGCAAGTATACGCAGGAGAAGATTAATGCAACCGTCACCATGAAAATGATCGACTGGGGCGACTACCAGCAAAAAATGCAGGTAAACGTAGCTTCCGGCGAACCGATGGACATTATGTTCACATCCGCAGGCGGATTCGATTACGTACAGAACGCAAGAAAAGGCGCGTTCATGGAACTCGACGATCTGCTTGATAAATATGGAAAAGGTATCAAAGATACCATCGATCCTGCCTTCCTGGAAGGCTCCAAAGTCGATGGACACAACTATGGCATTCCGGCCAACAAAGAGCTTCCTCAGCAAGAAGTATGGCGCTTTAACCAAAACCTGGTGGACAAGTACAAACTGGATACCTCCAATGTACGTTCCCTGGATAGCATTGAGCCGCTGTTGAAAGCGATTAAGGAAAAAGAACCGAACGTAACACCGTTCGCGATGGACAAGAACTACGTTCCTTATGTTCCTTATGACTACATCATTCAGAACCTGCCAATGGCCGTGAAGCTGGATACGACCGATTACAAAATCGTCGACATCCTCGAAACGCCAGAAATGAAGCAGGCGCTGACAACGATGCACAAATATTATCAAGCCGGCTATGTGGCTCCGGAAGCAGCAACAACAGGCTCCACTAGCGATCTGATGACTTCCGGCAACTGGTTCATGGACCGTGCGCAAACCCAGCCGCTGGCTGACAATACTTGGTCTGCAAGCTATGGCTATCCGGTTAAATCGACACCTGCAAGTGATGCCATTATCACAAATACTTCGGTTCAAGGTTCGATCATGGCGATTTCCGCGAACTCCGAACATCCGGAGAAAGCAATGGAATTCCTGAACCTGCTGAATACGGATCCGGTTCTTCGCAACATGGTGGATTCCGGTATCGAAGGAACGCACTACAAGAAGGTTGACGACAAGCACATTGAAAACCTTCCAGAGGGCAAAAACTACGACATGCCGTCGTACTCCCTCGGCAACAACATGCTGCTCTACTTGAACCCGAATGACCCGGATGACAAGTGGGAGCAATTCAAGAAATTTAACGCTGAAGGTAAGGATTCTCCAATCCTTAGCTTCAACTTCGACAGCACGAAAGTAGCAACCGAAATGGCAGCTGTACAAAACGTGAAAGAACAGTTCTGGGCATCCCTGATGACCGGTACCGTTGATCCGGAGACCTACCTGCCAAAAGCGATTGCGGCCTTCAAGCAAGCCGGCCTGGACAAGGTCATCGCTGAAGCTCAAACTCAGCTTGACGCCTGGAAAGCTGCAAACAACAAGTAATGTAGAAAAAAATTCGGAAAGGATCGGGGCGGGTGACTTAGCGCCCGGTCCTTTTTCAATGTATAACCAATCAATCATGGGAGGGAAACAGAATGGCCGCATTTTTCAAAAACCTCATTAGAAACAAAGTCATGCTGTTTATGGTGCTGCCCGGTGCCATTTGGTTTTTCTTCTTTTCCTACCTGCCGCTGGTGGGTACGATCGTGGCATTCAAGCAATACCGTTTCAACCGGGAAGGCTTCTGGGCCAGTATCAGCAAGAGTGAGTGGGTAGGCTGGGACAACTTCAAATTTCTGTTCAGCACCAATGATGCCTACACGATTACGCGTAACACGTTATTGTACAACCTGGCTTTTATTATCCTTGGATTGATTCTGTCCGTAGCCATGGCAGTTCTGCTCTCCGAACTGGTCGGCAAAACGATGGCGAAAATTTATCAGACGGGGATGTTCCTTCCTTACTTCCTGTCCTGGGTCATCGTCGGATACTTTGCATTCAGCTTCCTGAGCATGGACCGCGGGATGATCAACCAAATCCTCGGCTGGTTCGGCGCCGAGCCGGTTCAGTGGTATTCCGATCCAAAATATTGGCCGTATATCCTTGTCTTCGTCAGTCTTTGGAAATCCGTCGGTTATAACAGCGTCGTGTATCTCGCCTCCATCATGGGCATCGACAAATCCCTGTATGAAGCAGCCATGATCGACGGCGCCAGCAAGTGGCAGCAAATCAAGAACATTACGATTCCGATGCTCTCGCCGATCATCATTATCATGACACTGCTCGCAGTGGGCCGGATCTTCTACGCCGACTTCGGTCTGTTCTACCAGGTTCCAAGAGACTCGGGTACGCTGTACTCCGTAACCAACGTTATCGATACGTACGTATACCGCGGTCTGAAAACAACTGGCGAAATCGGTATGAGTACCGCTGCAGGCCTGTATCAATCGGTTGTCGGCTTTGTACTCGTTATCGTATCCAACTTTGTCGTCCGCAAAATCGACAAGGACAGCGCATTATTCTAAATCATTTTTTGAAGGGAGTGTCAGGTTATGGCGGAGGTCATTCAAAGAAAAAAACGGGATTTTCATCATGTTTCGCGCGGCGCGAACGCTGTTCTTCATACGATTGCGGCGATCTTTTCCTTCTTGTGCGTATTTCCTTTTCTGTTCGTCGTCATTATCTCGTTAACCGATGAAAAAACGCTGGCAACGGACGGCTACCGTCTGATCCCGGCCAAATGGAGCTTCGAGGCTTACAAATTCGTATTTCAAAGCGGCGACACGCTGCTTCGTTCCTATGGCGTGACGATCCTCGTTACCGTCGTGGGTACGCTCGTCAGCTTGATCCTGATCTCGCTATACGCCTATGCTATTTCACGGAAAAGCTTCCGCTACCGCAGATTTTTCTCCGTATTCGCGATTCTTACCATGCTGTTTAACGGCGGGATGATTCCGACGTATATGGTCGTGTCGCAATTGCTCGGATTGAAAGATACGCTGTGGGCGCTGATATTACCGCTCGCGATGAACGCTTTTTATATCATGATTCTGCGTACGTTCTACAGCACCAGCGTACCGGAGGCGATTATCGAATCGGGCCGAATCGACGGCGCAGGCGATTTCTACATTTTCCTCCGCATCGTGCTGCCGTTGTCTTTGCCAGGTCTGGCGACGATCGGACTGTTCAGTACGCTAGGGTATTGGAACGACTGGTTTAATGCCTTGCTCTATATCGACAATCCGAACTTGGTGCCGCTGCAATCGATGCTGATGCGGATCGAATCGAGCATTCAATTCATTCAGCAAAACTCGGCCAACAGCTCGCTCAGCATGGCTGCACTGCAGTCCATTCCGCAGGATACGTCCCGTATGGCGATGGTCGTGCTCGCTACGCTGCCAATTATTTTTGCATATCCGTTCTTCCAACGTTATTTTGTACAAGGACTTACCGTAGGTGCCGTCAAAGAATAATAAACAACATCACTATAGGGAGACAGGAGAGAAGTCGAGATGTTGATTTACAAAGACAAGACGAGACCAGCTGTAGAGAGGGCCCGGCATTTGCTAGGTCTGATGACTTTGGAAGAAAAGGTCGGCCAGCTCGTGCAGCCGTTCGGCTGGCAAACCTATGAACATAGAGATGGGAAAATTGAATTAACGGAGTCTTTTAAGCAGCAGGTCCAAAATGGCGGTGTCGGTTCCCTGTACGGGGTGCTGCGCGCCGATCCCTGGACCGGCGTCACGCTGGAGAACGGCCTGTCCGCCAAGGAAGGTGCGGAGGCGGTTAACGAAATTCAGCGTTATGCCATTGAGAATTCCCGGCTCGGCATTCCGATCCTGATCGGGGAGGAGTGCTCGCACGGGCATATGGCGATCGACGGCACGGTGTATCCGGTGCCGCTGCTGCTCGGGAGCACGTGGAACGTTGATTTGTACCGCGAGATGTGCCGCGCCGTCGCCGCGGAGACGCGGGCGCAGGGCGGGGCGGTGACATACTCGCCAGTGCTGGACGTCGTGCGCGATCCCCGCTGGGGACGCACGGAGGAGTGCTTCGCCGAAGACCCTTACCTGATCGGCGAATTTGCCGCCGCGTCGGTCCAGGGGCTTCAGGGCGATGCTTTGGACAGCGACGCGAGCGTTGCCGCGACGCTGAAGCATTTTGTCGGATACGGCAGCTCCGAAGGCGGACGCAACGCCGGCCCGGTGCACATGGGCTGGCGCGAGCTGCTTGAGGTGGACCTGTATCCGTTCAAGAAAGCAGTGGAAGCCGGCGCCGCATCCATCATGCCGGCGTATAACGAAATTGACGGTGTGCCATGCACGGTCAACACGGAACTGCTGGAGGACGTCCTCCGCAAGCAGTGGGGATTTGACGGCATGGTCATCACCGACTGTGGGGCCATCGACATGCTGGCCGCGGGTCATGATGTGGCGGAAGACGGCATGGACGCCGCCGTTCAGGCCATCAAGGCGGGCATCGACATGGAGATGTCCGGCGAAATGTTCGGCCGGTATCTGCTGGAGGCGGTCAGCCAGGGCAAGCTTGGCATTGGTGTCCTGGACCGGGCGGTGCTGCGGGTGCTGGTACTCAAGTTCAAGCTGGGCTTGTTCGACCGGCCATATGTGGATCCGGAGCGGGCTGGGCAGGTCATTGGCCAAAGCGAGCATGTGCAGCTGGCACGCAAGTTGGCGGAGGAAGGCATCATTCTCTTGAAGAACGAGAAGGATGCGCTGCCGCTGGACAAGCGGGCGGGCACCATTGCGGTGATCGGTCCGAACGCAGACCACGGCTATAACCAGCTGGGTGATTACACGTCGCCGCAGCCGGCGGACAAAGTGGCGACCGTGCTGAAGGGCATCCGGGCGAAGCTCGGCGCCGAATCCGGCCGGGTACTATATGCGCCGGGCTGCCGGATTAAAGGCGATTCCCGCGAAGGATTTGACACTGCGCTGTCCTGCGTGTCTCAGGCAGACACCGTGGTGATGGTGATGGGTGGATCGAGTGCCCGCGATTTCGGCGAAGGGACGATCGACCTGAAGACCGGCGCCTCGAAGGTGTCGGACAGCTCTTGGAACGACATGGAGTGCGGCGAAGGCATCGACCGCATGACGCTGGGATTGGCGGGCGTGCAGCTGGAACTGATTCAGGAGATCCACAAACTTGGCAAGCGTCTCGTCGTGGTGTACATTAACGGCCGTCCGATTGCCGAACCATGGGTGGACGAGCATGCCGACGCCATTCTGGAGGCCTGGTATCCGGGGCAGGAGGGCGGACACGCGGTGGCGGACATTTTGTTCGGCGACGCCAATCCGTCCGGACGGCTCACCGTATCGATTCCGAAGCATGTCGGCCAGCTGCCGGTATATTACAACGGCAAACGCTCGCGGGGCAAGCGGTATATGGAAGAGGACTCGAAGCCGCGTTACCCGTTCGGCTATGGCCTCAGTTATACGACCTTTGGTTACGATCAGCTCCGCATCAGCGCCGATTCGATAACGGAAGACGAAACGGCAACCGTGTCGGTGAACTTGACGAACACCGGCAGCCGTACCGGAGCGGAAGTCGTGCAGCTGTACATTTCAGATGTTGTGAGCGCCGCAAGCCGTCCGTTGATGGAGCTCAAAGGGTTTACGAAAGTGGAACTTGAACCGGGTGAGTCCTGGACCGTGGAATTTAAGATCGGCAGGGAACAGCTGCAGTACGTGGGCAGGGACCTGAAGCCCGTCGTGGAACCGGGGCTGTTCCGGATCCATGTCGGCAGACATGTAAACGACACGATGAGCACGGAGTTGGCCGTGCGGGAGGGTAAATAAATGGAACGGATCAGACGCTTTATCCGTGAATTATCGGACAACCGCTGGCTGGAGCAGACAGAGCTCCGCAGCTGGGACATCGCCCGCTCTTACTACAAATTGCCTGGCGAATATGAAAATACGGCTCCTTACCCGGAAGGGAAGGGGCTGGCCTCTTTTCCAAGCAAGCAAGGAACGACATATTTCTTCCGGACCCGGCTTGAGCTGCCGGAAGGCTGGCCATCCGAGCCGTTCGGGCTCGTCTTCGCTTCGGGCGGAGAAGGGCTTCTGCGCGTCAACGGGGTTTCCTACCAGGGCCTCGACCGCAATCATACGTATGTAACGCTCGATCCTGCAGTGATCGGAGAGACGCCGGAACTCGAAATCGAGCTGTTTGATCCGGTTCCGGAACCGGTCGATCCATTGAACCAGCAGGCGGTCATCAACCCGCCGATCACGTCGGTCACGAGTCTGCTTGTGCGGCCGAATCATGCGGTGCTGAGCCTGATGTATACGGTCACCGTCGTGCGTGACTCGCTGGTGCTGCTGCCGCAGGAAGACTTCCGCCGCGTGCGCCTGATGGAAGTACTGTACCGGGCGATGGACCGGTTCGTGAACCTGGATGCGGCGGCCATCCGTGATGGCAGGGACGTTGCCGAAATCGAGGCAGCGCTTAGAGCAGACGTCCAGGAAGTAGGCGGCAATGCCGAGGGGCTGGAGCATATGGTCGGCCAGTCGCACATCGATATCGCCTGGCTGTGGCCTGTCCGCGAAACGGTGCGCAAGGCGAGCCGCACGTTCTCGACCGTCGACCGGCTGATGGAGGAATATCCGGAGTACCGGTATACACAAAGCCAGCCGCAGCTCTTCGCGTTTCTGAAGGAAAACGATCCCGAGCTGTTCGAACGGGTCAAGGCGCGGATCGTGGAAGGACGCTGGGAGCTGGTCGGCGGCATGTGGGTCGAGCCCGACCTGAATCTGCCGAGCGGCGAATCGCTGATCCGGCAGATGCTGTACGGCCAGCGGTTCTACCAGGAGGAATTCGGCCGGATGTCGAATATCGAATGGCTGCCGGACACGTTTGGCTACTGCGCATCACTGCCACAAATTTTGAAGCACGGCAAAGTGGATTATTTCATGACGACCAAGCTCGGTTGGAACGACACCAACCTGTTCCCATACGATTTGTTCCATTGGGTCGGCATCGATGGAACGCCGATTTTGTCTTATCTGAACCATGGCGTGAACGAACACACACTGCCGAAGGATGTTCACGATCACTGGCAGTCCTACCGGGAAAAGGCGCTGCATCCCGAGCAGATGCTCTTGTACGGACACGGGGACGGCGGCGGTGGTGTCACCCGCGAGATGCTGGAGTACATCGACCGGTCCGATCTGATGGTCGGGCAGCCGGCAAGCCGCTATAGTACAGCTGCCAAGTTCTTCGAGAGCATCGAGCAGGCTGGTCCGGTGCTTCCGACGTGGCGCGGCGATCTCTATTTGGAGCTGCACCGCGGCACGTATACGACGCATGCCCGCAACAAACGCAGCAACCGCAAAGCGGAGGTGCTGTACCGGGAAGCCGAGCTGTGGAACACGCTGGCTGGGCCGAACATGGATGCGGCCAACCGTACAGAGGTGACGCAGCAGCTGCATGACGGCTGGAAGCTGATCCTGCTGAATCAGTTCCATGACATCATTCCGGGATCGGCGATTACCGAAACGTATGAAACGTCGGACAAGGAATACGGCGAAATTTTCGCCAAGGGAGAACATGCCTTGAGCGAAGGGCTGAACACGCTGGTGTCGGATATCGACACTTCCGGCAAGGAGGGTACTCCGTACGTTGTCTTCAACAGTCTCGGATGGAGCCGGAGCAGTGTAGTTCATATCGAAGCCGAACAAGGTGAATGCGCCTTGGCCGCTTATGACGAGCACGGCACGCTCCTGGAGACGGACGCTGTCGAAGGCGGAATCTCCGTGCGGGTTCCCGACGTACCGGCACTGGGTTATAAAACCGTGTGGGTGAAGCCGGAAGCCGCTGTGAATGCTGACTCCGACGGAGTTCAATCGTTCGGCGATACGTGGGAGACTTCCGCTTACCTCGTGCGGTTCAACGAGCGGGGCGAAATCACCAGCCTGCTGGATAAGGCTGCCGGCCGGGAAGTCGTGAAGCAAGGGGAACGCGCCAACCGGTTCCACTTCTTCCACGACCGTCCGACGCTGTGGGACGCCTGGGACATTGACACCCGCTACGAACAGCAGCCGGCCGGTGAGGCGGAGCTGCTCGAGAAGCGGCTGGTTCTGGCCGGAAGCACCAAAGATGTGCTTCGCTTCCGCTGGAAGATCGGCCAGTCCGAAATCACGCAGGACATGATCTTCTATCACCATGACCGGCGGATCGATTTCAAAACGCATGTCCACTGGAACGAGGCGCACAAGCTTCTGAAAGTGGGCTTTCCGGTCGATGTGGTCACCGATAAGGCGACCTACGAAATTCCATTTGGTTCCCTTGAGCGCGCCACCCACCGGAACACGAGCTGGGAGCAGGCGCAGTACGAGGTATGCGGACACCGCTTCGTGGACGTGTCGGAGCATGGATACGGCGTCAGCCTGCTGAACGACTGCAAATACGGCTATGACGTTCAGGGCAGCACGATCCGTCTGTCTCTGCTGCGGGCACCGAAGTGGCCGGACGTGACGGCAGACCTTGGCGAGCATGACTTCACCTACTCTTTGCTGCCGCATCAAGGCGGCTGGAGGGAGTCACACACCGTCCGTCAGGCGGCGGAGCTGAACGTGGACATGCCGGTTCGCCAGGCGGAGTCTGGTGCACAAGGCTGTCGTCCGTCAACGGGATCGCTGATTTCTCTATCCGGTGGACACGTCGTGCTCGACACGGTGAAACCGTCCGAGGACGGAAGCGACGTCATCCTGCGGTTTTATGAATCGACCGGTGGACGCGAACAGATCGAGCTGACATGGCCGGGTGCCATCACAGAGGCTTATCTGTCCAACGCGCTGGAGGAGCCGGCCCATCCGCTGCAGCTTCAGGAGGGGAAACTGCAATTGTCTTTTGCCCCTTATGAAATTAAAACCGTCCTGCTTAAGCAGGTTGATTAACGCAATATATAGAAGTTCGGTATAGATCGTATAACAATACATGATTTGATGTGACATCATTACACTCTACAATTCAGCCAAGTAAAGGGGCGTATCGCTTTGGAACAATTCAGACTTCCTAAAATACCGATGCCAGCGCTGGAGATGCCGCGTGCGATCCAGGACGTAATTAAAGAAGCCGAGCAGAAGCTGGCCCACCGGCCGAAGCTGCTGCAGCTGTTCAAAAACTGCTTTCCAAATACGCTGGAAACGACAACTAAGCTGATGGACGACGGAACGACCTTCGTCATTACAGGAGACATCCCGGCCTCCTGGCTGCGCGATTCCGTGGAGCAGGTCGTCCATTACGTGCCTTTTGCCAAGGAAGACCAGGATCTGCAGCGCATTATCGGCGGATTGATCAAACGCCATGTTCACTACGTCTTGATCGACCCGTACGCCAATGCGTTCAATGAGTCGGCCAATGACTGGCACTGGAATACGACGGACGAAACGGACATGTCCCCATGGGTGTGGGAACGCAAATTCGAGATCGATTCGCTGTGCTTCGTCATTCGTCTGGCGTACCTGTACTGGAAGGAAACCGAGCTGACCGATATTTTCGATGCCAATTTCAAAAAGGCCATGCGCGCCATCATCGACGTGTTCAAAACGGAGCAGCACCACTTCGAGAAGTCTCCGTACCGTTTTACGCGCAACAACGGCATCCTGACCGACTCCCTTCGCAATAACGGAATGGGCATGCCGGTTAACTACACAGGTATGATCTGGTCGGGCTTCCGCTCCAGCGACGACGCTTGCGACTTCCATTACAACATTCCGGGCAATATGTTTGCGGTCGTGGCGCTGCGCCAAATGCAGGAGTTCTCCGAGTGGGTCTTCCGCGACATGGACATGCTGGCCGAGCTCAAAGAGCTGGAGATCGAAGTCAACTACGGTATTCAGCTGTACGGCATTTACCGCCATCCGCAGTTCGGGCCGATTTACGCCTACGAGACCGACGGCTACGGCAACTACTGCCTGATGGATGACGCCGGTACGCCGGGCCTGATGTCCATCCCTTACCTGGGATACACAACGGCGGACGATCCGATTTATCAAAATACGAGACGGTTTGCGCTCAGCAAAGAAAATCCGTTCTACTTCGAGGGCAAGGCGGCCAAGGGCATCGGCAGCCCGCACACGCCGGAGGACTATATCTGGCATATGGCCTTGTCCATGCAGGGATTGACCGCGCAGACGGCCGAAGAGAAGCTGGAGATGATCGCCATGCTGGAAGCGACCGATGCGGATACAGGCTTTATGCATGAAGGGTTCCACGCTGACGATCCGACCATTTTTACACGAAAATGGTTTGCCTGGTCCAACAGCCTGTTCTCCCAGCTCGTGTATAAGGCCATGAAGGACGGTCTGCTATGAGCCGGCATATCATCATTCTATGCGATCCGGATTTCCCGGCTGCTGGCAAGCTCCCGCAGGCCGGAGACTTCCAGCATGCCGCAGAAGTGGCGGTCGTTCGCGCCGAAGAACTGGCTGATGCGCTTCGCGAAGTGGATCAAGGTTGTTTTGTCAATTTGCACGCGCCTTATTTTCCAAAGGCTGCCTGGACGGAAATTTCCGCCTTCCTGCACCGGGGAGGCAGCCTGATCAGTGCAGGCGGGGCGCCTTTTAAAATTCCTGTGGTACGGGATAATGGGTCTTGGGTTTTGGAGACCGAGCAAACCGCTTATCATCAGGAACTCTATATTCACGAAGCGCTGCGGGTGGACGCAGGCAAAGTCACAAAACTCGCCGTTTCGGACCGCATCCCGCTGCTGAACGGCCAAGAAGGCCTGTTTGAGATGGCAGATGCCTGGAACCTGGTGCCGCATACGACCAAAAGCGCCGATTTGCCGCAGCAGATGGGCTCAGCCGGCCCGATGAGCACGCAGATTTATCCGCTGCTTACCGGCCTCAGCGCCGAAGGGCGCGAGATCGCCGCGCCGATCGTGCTGTGGGAGAACTCCCGCGTGACGTTCGCCGGCTCGCGCTGGATGTTCGTGTTCCTGCCGCTAACGGAAGCGTTCTGGAGCGGGAAGGGTGCTGCGCACCTGATCGACTGGGCGCGTTTCTGCGCCCGGGGCGTGACCGAGCTGTCGCTGAAGCCAAACTACGCTTCGTACGAAGCCGGGGAACACGCAGTGCTGACGCTGCAGACGCAGATTTTGCAGCGCGGGGAATCGCGCAGTGCGGCACCTGAGCTGTGGAGCTTCGAGCTGGAAGTAAGCCATGAGAGTAGAAGCGGAGAGGCCTGGAGCCACCGGTTCCAGGCGCAGGTGACGAAGGAGCAGAACTTCGTGCGCATTCCGGTGCCTCTGGCCTTGAAGAGCGGGCTGTACCGCATCGTATGCCGCGCAGAGGGACCGGATGGCGAGATTCGCGTGCTGCGGCAGGGCTTCTGGGGCCGTGACGACCTCCTTCTGGCCGAGGGCTCGCCGATTACCCGCAGCCGCGACTATTTCATCAAAGACGGGCGGCCGCTGCCCGTTGTGGGCATGACGTACATGACCTCCGACGTGGCGCGCAAGTTCTTGTTCCTGCCGAACGTGGACGTATGGGAGCGGGACATGGCCCAGATGGCCAAGGCGGGTATCAACTGGATCCGCACCGGCGTCTGGACGGCTTACCGGAATATTATGCAAGTCGACGGCCATGCCTCGGAGGAAGTACTGCGCGCGATCGACGCCTTCTTCCTGACGGCCAAGCGCCATGGCCTGCAGGTGACCTTTACGTTCTTCTCCTTCACACCGGAGACGTGGGAAGGGCTGAACCCTTATCTCGACCCGCAGAGCGTCGAGGCCCAGAAACGCTTCATCCGCAGCATCGTCAGCCGCCATACGGCCACGACGCATGTGGACTGGGATTTGATTAACGAACCGTCGATGTTTGATCCGCCGCGGATTTTCTCGGAGGGACCGCGTTCCGCCCGGGATCCGTTTGAGCACCAGGCGTTCGTGGAGTGGCTAGAGCGCCGCCACGGCGATATCCGCAGCCTCCAGGAAGCATGGAACATGACGCCGGACCAGCTGCCCGACTTTGCTTCGGCATCCATTCCGGAAGCGGAAGAGATCAACTTCGACGTGCAGGATATGCACAAAGCCAAGAAGGGAACGAGATGGCTCGATTACTGCCTGTTCTCGATGGATATGCACAACCGGTGGGCCAAGCAGCTCGTCGGAACGATCAAGGAGCTATGCCCTGACCATTTGGTGACCGTCGGGCAGGACGAAGCGCTCGGCGCCCAGCGCCCATCTCCGTTCTTCTATGAGCAGGCCGTCGATTATACGACGGTGCACTCCTGGTGGTTGAACGACTATCTGGTATGGGACGGCATTTTCACCAAAACGCCGGATAAGCCGAACCTGATTCAAGAGACCGGCATTATGTACGTCGAAACCCCGGACGGCCGCGCCAAGCGGTCCGAAGCGGAGCTGCGCAGCATTTTGGAGCGGAAATACGCTTATGCCTTCTCTACCGGGGGAGCCGGTGCGATCCACTGGATCTGGAATACGAACTTCTATATGGACAACGCCAACGAATCGCATATCGGAGCCCTCCGCGCCGATGGCACGGAGAAGCCGGAAGCGGACGTATCCTACGACTTTGGACGCTTCATCGCGGCCACGCGGGACTTGTTTACGGACCGGGAGCTCGAGGACATCGTCGCCGTCTTCCCGTACTCCAACGACTTCTCGAACCGAGCATTTGCGTTCCAGTCAACGACGCGGCTGACCCGGCTGCTGGCTTATGACCTGAAGCTGCCATTCCGTGCGGCGTCGGAATACCATCTGGACGCGCTGCGGCAGAAGGCGCCGAAGCTGATCCTGCTGCCGAGCCCTCATAACATGGACAGCCGGGCGCTTCACGAGCTGCTGGAGCTCGTCAAGGAGACCGGCGCGACGCTGCTCGCCACCGGCCCGCTCGGCCTGGACGCCTACTGGCGTACGACTACGCGCCTCGACGCCGTCCTCGGCGAGCGCCGGCTTGCCAATGTGCGCCGGGAGGAAATGCTCGGCGTGAACGGCCGGCTGCTGCCGGTATCCTTTGGGCACCGGCGGATCGCCGAGGTGGCGAAGGAAATCCCGGCCGCAGGGACCGGCGCAAGCATGGACGCGCTCGTGGATGTGCCGCTGGGCAAGGGCCGGCTGATCTGGAGCCCGCTGCCGCTCGAGCTGAACGGCCGGGACGAGCCGATCCTCGAGCTGTACCGGTACGCGGCTGCCGCAGCTGGCGTAGAGCGTGAGCTCGAGTGGCTGGCCGGTGGGGACCTGCCTGGCGTGTACGGCCGGAAGCTCAGCTTCAAGGACGGCAGCTTGTACGTGTTCGTCTCCGAGTACGGCTGGGATGCCCCGGTACAGGTCAAGGACCCGCAGTCCGGAGCCCGCTACAGCTTTACGCTCGAGAGCGACCGCAGCGTGTTGTTTGCGGCCGACCGGGAGGGCCGCATTACCGCCGTGTACCGGCCGGACGAGGTTGACATCCAAGTAGACTAAGAATGTTGAGTTAATTTGTACAATAAGGTATAGGCGATCGTCAGGAGTTTTTGCAGGGGTGAGAGCCGTCACGGCCAAACGGAATGGGCATCAAACCAATCCTTGCAGGGCAGGGGAAAAGGATAATATTGGTGCGGGATCCAGGATCCTGCGCCTTTCCACTGTCGTATCGGAGGCGAAGTTTTTGTCCACTGTGAATGGACACATGTTTTTTTCGAAGCCGATGCCGTTCCGGCAGGAAGGCCGCGAGCTTATTTGATTAAAGGGCTTTTGGCAGCAATAGCCGGCTTTTGAATGTTGAGCCCCTGGCGTCCTCCTATTTGGGGAGTTCTTTGGGATTGATCACCAAAACTGGGCAATCGGCAGGGGCTTTTTATTAACTTTTAATCGAAGGTTCAGGCCTGCAGAAATCGTCTGATGTACGGATCGCCAAATTTTTTTCTTCTATTATATATAGGTTATATTTAAGACTTACTTTGAATGTTAATTTGTACGCGATGGATGGACACTTACGGAAGGAGCTGATTATATCCGTAAGTCATCCATGCCAGTGTCCGGCTATCCATGACAGTGCAAATTTATCCAGGGCAGGGTTTGGCTATAAGCTGGACCTTAGCCCGATATGTTGATCTGCAAGCAGGGGATGAGAGTTCCGATCGGGAACAAGCCGCCCAAGGAAAGGAGAACCGATTTCTATGTCAAACAAGCCGAAACGAACGGCGCATATCATCTCCCATACTCACTGGGACCGGGAATGGTATTTGCCCTATGAAAAACATCATGTCCGTCTCATCCGTCTGATGGACGTGCTGATGGATACGTTGGAGAACGATACGGAGTACAAGAGCTTTTACCTGGACGGGCAAACGATCATTCTGGAGGATTACCTTCAGGTGCGTCCCGAGCAGAAGGAACGGCTTGAAAAATACATCCGCGAAGGCCGCATTTTCATCGGCCCGTGGTATATTCTGCAGGATGCGTTCCTGACCAGCGGCGAGGCCAACATCCGCAACATGCAAATCGGCCATAAGGACGCCCGCCGTTACGGGCAAATTTCCAAGGTGGGATATTTCCCCGACACCTTTGGCATCGTCGGCCAGGCGCCGCAGCTGATGCGCCAATCCGGCATCGATAACGCCTTGTTCGGCCGCGGCGTCAAGCCAACCGGCTTTAACAATACCGTTGCCGACTCCGAATATGAGTCTTCCTTCTCGGAGCTCATCTGGGAAGGTCCGGATGGCTCCAAGGTGCTCGGCATTCTGTTTGCCAACTGGTACAGCAACGGCAACGAAATTCCGGCCGATCCCGAAGAGGCGAAGGCGTTCTGGGACCGGAAGCTGGCGGACGCGGAGAAGTACGCGTCGACGCCGGAGCTTCTCTTCATGAACGGCTGCGACCACCAGCCGATCCAGACCGATTTGGCTGAAGCGCTGGATACTGCGCGCAAGCTCTACCCGGACACCGAGTTCGTTCACTCGAACTTCCCGCAGTATTTGGAATCGGTCAAAGGCCATCAAGAGAACGAGCTGTCCGTCGTTCGCGGCGAGCTTCGGAGCCAGCGGACCGACGGCTGGGGGACGCTTGTGAACACGGCGTCTGCCCGCGTATATCTCAAGCAGATGAACCAGCATGGCCAGGCGCTGCTGGAAAAGGTAGCCGAGCCGCTGGCGGCGTATGCCCACCTGACCGGTCAGGCCTACCCGCATCATCTGTTTACGTATGCATGGAAAACGCTGATGCAGAACCATCCGCATGACAGCATCTGCGGCTGCAGCGTCGATGAGGTTCACCGCGAGATGGTAACCCGCTTTGCGAAGAGCCGCGACGTGGCGGAATCGATCATTGATGACAGCAAGCGGGCGGTGGCCGATGCGGTGGATACGTCATCCTTCGCGCAGTATGGCGAAGATGCGCTCCCGTTTGTGGTGTTTAACACTACCGGATGGGAGCGGACCGGTACCGTATCCGTCGAGTTGGACGTACAGCGGATTTACTTCCGCGACGGCATCCCGCTGGACGAAATCAGCCGCCGGATTCAGGCGCTCGAGCTTGGTGAGCGTGTGGTGCTGGACCCGAGCGGAAAGCAGGTGCCTTTTACGCTCGAGGATCTGGGCCAGCGCTTCGGCTACGATCTGCCGGATGACCGGTTCC
Source organism: Paenibacillus sp. OAE614 (assembly GCF_040546645.1). Classification (NCBI taxonomy): domain Bacteria; kingdom Bacillati; phylum Bacillota; class Bacilli; order Caryophanales; family Paenibacillaceae; genus Paenibacillus; species Paenibacillus sp. OAE614. The sequence goes on from NZ_JBEPOD010000001.1 coordinate 6,935,408, forward strand.
GTCAGCCGTATATGGCGCGTGCCGTGCGAATTACGCTGCAGGCGGACGCCGTTCCGGCGCACGGACTTCGGGCGTATGCACTCGTGTCTGGCCAGGCAGCGGCGCAGCACTCGGACAATGCTTCAGCAACGCTGATTACCGGGAACAACGTGATGGAAAATAGCATCCTGCGGGTAGCGGCCCAGCCGAACGGAAGCCTTACGGTAACCGACAAGCGAAACGGACGCGAATACCGTGACCTGCTCGTTTATGAGGATACCGGGGACATCGGCAACGAATACATGTACAAGCAGCCGGAAGGCGAAGCTCCGCTGACGACGCGCGATCTGCAAGCATCGATCCGGGTTGTGGAAGATACGCCTTACCGCGCTACGCTCGAAATCGTTCATGACTGGGAGGTACCGGCATCGGCGGATGAGCTTCTTCAGAAAGAGCAGATCGAAGTGGTCTACTATCCGGAGCGCAAAGCTCAACGGGTGAAAGAAACCGTGCCAATGAAGATCCGTACCCTGGTACGTCTGGAGAAGGACGGCAAGGGCGTTAAAGTGAAGGCCTCGTTTAACAACCAGGCCAAGGATCACCGCGTCCGCGCATTGTTCCCGACTGACATTGAAGCAAGCCGGCACCGCGTGGACTCCATGTTTGAAATCGTGACACGGGATAATCAGCCCGCGATCGAATGGCAGAATCCGAGCAACGCCCAGCACCAGCAGGCTTTTGTCGATGTGAGCGGGGAGACAGCCGGCCTGGCGGTAGCCAACCTCGGCTTGAACGAGTATGAAGTGCTGCGGGACGGCCGGAATACCATCGCGGTCACGCTGCTGCGTTCGGTCGGAGAATTGGGCGACTGGGGCTGGTTCCCGACGCCGGAGGCTCAATGCCTTGGCGAACATGCAGTTCAGCTTGAAATCATTCCGCATGACGGCCGCGGGGAGGATTCCGGAGCTTACGCGGAAGCCTACCAATTCCAAATTCCATGGACAAGCGTGCAAACGGGTATCCATTCCGGCGATCTGTCTGCGGTTCATGCTCCTTTTGCCTGGAGCGGAGAGGGAGTCGCTTTCTCGGCGTGGACCGTCAACGAGGATTCCGGAGATCATATGCTTCGCTGGTACAACATGAAACAGCAGCCTGCCAGCCTTCGGTTAGAATGGCCTCAATCGGTGAGCCGTGCATATAAAACGACCATTCTGGAAGAGACGGAAGGAGCTTCGGTAGAACAGCTGTCTGAGTCTTTGGAGCTGGAAGCGGGACCTTGCGAAATCGTAACGATAGGTATTGAGCGCTAGTATGTTTAACTGTATGGAATAATTTAGTATTCATAGATTTATTCAAAAAGTGATTTATAATAGGGGGGTGAGGGGGGCTTTTTCCTCCTCCGGCAACCCCGGCTCCTTGACAATTTAAATATACTAATTCCCATCTATTTACCAGAATTACCCGCTATTTTTATAATTGACAGATGATTTATGTTCCAGTAAATTTGAACGTAATCAATTGTTGATTTGCAAGAGATGACGCGGAAGATTCCTATGCTGTTAGCCTGTGGCTTCCATAATTTACAAAAAACCTCGCTATTATGTCACAGAACCTAACATGCATTTTTATGTATTCTCAATGTAAGCGGTTTATACTTTGAACATTTTGAAAACTTGGATATTCCGGACGTCGAACCTTCCTGTTTTTAACATTTAAATTTGGTGAAAACGGATTGCCTCTTTCATCAAAATCCCATTGATACAGCTAATATTCAGCCATTTTAAAAAATATATTAAAACCGCCTAAAAAAAATATTGACGTGATATTAATTTACACGTATTATTTACATTAAATTTATTAGGAAGTTTTAACCATTTCATATATAGTCCTTTTTGCTGATTCAAATTGACCGATGGTCATTTAAAGCATTAATGCTTTATTGCGCTATAATGCACTGCGCGTCCACGTCGCGGAATCAACCGTCCTTTATTGCTGCACGATCCCGCATCGGTCCTGCCTTACTTCTGGATATATTATTTTTTAATATATTGCTTTACCTTGCTACCGTCGTCTTGTTGCAATATGAAAGGTCTACAAGAGGGGGAATTGTTTCAACGTCATTCGGGGGTCGGTTACGGTAACCGAAGTAGGTGTAAAGTCCCTAATGGTTTTCGCGGCCAGATCGCTTAAGACCATTGGAGAGGTCTTGGGTTGTTCTCGTATCTTATGCGGGACGCCATTATTTTTCAAATCATAAAGGGGAGGAAAATGGTACATGACAAGCAAGAAAAAATGGCTCTCATTACTCGTTTCATTATCGGTAGTCAGCACGCTGTTCGTAGGATGCGGCAGCAAGGATGATGCAAGCAGCGCACCTAAAGACGAGGGGAACAAAGAATCGTCTACGAATACGGGAACGGAGGGAACGAAAGAGGCGACCGGTCCGGTGGACGGCGGAACGCTGACTTACGGAAGTTTCTCCGACATCGTTAGCGTAAACCCACTGTTCGTTCAAGATACAGCTTCTGGTGATGCTGCGGAGTTCATGTATGCCAAGCTGTATGACATTAACCGTACAGGTGAAGTCGTAGCCGAGCCTTGGTCTCTTGCTGCTGAGCCGATGACGGTTTCCGAAGATGGACTTACGTATACCATCAAGCTGAAAGATTCGGCGAAATGGAGCGACGGCGAAGCGATTACAGCCGACGACGTTGTCTTCACATTCAATTCGATTAAGGACCCTAAAGTCGGATCCCCTGGAATGTCCGGATTTGACAAGGTAACGAAAATCGAGAAAGTGGATGACCTTACCGTTAAAATTACGCTGAAACAAGTCTACGCTCCATTCCAATATGTTTTGTCTACCCAAATCGTTCCGGAGCACATCCTGAAGGACGTTAAGCCTGAAGAGCTGCAAAAGAACGTATACGGAACCGATCCGGCCAAAACGGTATCCAGCGGTCCTTGGGTATGGAAGGAGTGGAAGCAGAAGCAGTACCTTTCCTTCGAAAGAAACCCGAACTACTGGGGTCCTAAACCTCATATCGACAAGATCGTATATAAAATCTATGCTGACCAAAACACTGAAGTTCAAGCCCTTATCAAAGGCGACGTTGACCTTCTGGGTGGTATCCCGGTAACTCAAGTTGACGCTGTGAAGAGCAGAGACGGCTTGACCGTTATCCAGGAGCCAGGTCCGCAGTACGAGTACCTCGGATTCAACTTCAACCCGGACAACTTCAAGGACAAATTCGTTCCTTGGGCTGGACAAAAAACAAGACAGGCGATTGCTTACGCGCTTAACCGTCAAGGCATGATCGACAACGTTCTGAAAGGCACAGGCAAGCTGATGAACGCTCCGTTCCTGCCAGGTTCCTGGGCAGATCCGGGCGATGCGGCAGTCAACTATGCCTTTGATCCGGAAAAAGCGAAGCAGCTGCTGGCTGAAGACGGATGGACTGCAGGCAGCGACGGCATCCTGACGAAAGACGGACACCGTTTCTCCTTCGAACTTCAATACAACTCGGGTAACAGCCGCCGTGAGCAAGTGGCGAGCGTAATCCAGCAAAACCTGAAGGATGTAGGTATTGAAGTTGTTCCTAAAGCGCTCGACTTCGCTGCATGGGTTGACCAAAACCTGACTCCAGGTAAATACCCGGCAATCCTGATGGGCTGGTCCCTGAACAACCCGGATCCGGACGGAGAAACGACGTTCAGTTCGAAATACTTCCCGCCGGCTGGTCAAAACCAAGGCTTCTATAAGAACGAAAAACTCGACAAGCTGTGGGAAGAAGGAACGGCTGTCGTAGACCAAGAGAAGCGTAAAGAGATTTACAAAGAGATTGGTAAGGAGATTTCGACTGACCTTCCATACGTGTTCATGTACCAATACGGTACGCCAACCGCGTATAACAGCAAGGTGAAATTTGCGGAAGAGGATGCTCCTGAATCTTCGCTGGCTTACGGATACTTCTTCCACCTGATCAACTGGTGGGTAGACGCAAAATAATAGACAACATAGGAAGTAACAACGGTGCTAGAGGGGGAGGAAACTTCCCCTCCACCCTTTTTTGTGTTTAAAAAAGGATGATGGTTAGGCGTCCGTGTCCGTATCATCTCTAGGAGGATCAACAATGACTGAATACTTCATCCGCCGCTTGCTGCAATCCATTCTTGTACTCTTTCTGATCTCTTTGGTTGCATTCGGCCTTATTCACGCTGCGCCAGGCGGTCCAACACAGATGATGATGGCCCCTGGAGTATCACCCGAAACCGCAAAGATCCAAGCCCATAACCTGGGTCTGGATAAGCCGGTTCCTACCCAGTACGTTATTTGGCTCACCAACATGCTGAAAGGCGACCTGGGTCATACGTTCAAAAACAACCTGCCGGTTGGCGAAGTGTTGTGGCCAACGGTTGGCAACACGATCAAACTGATGGCGTTTGCCTGGTTTATTTCACTGCTCATCGCTATTCCATGGGGAATTTATAATAGTACGAAAGTGTACGGTATTTCAGACCAAACAGCCAACTTTGTCAGTTATATCGGCTTTGCAATGCCTGCATTCTGGTTCGGCATCATCCTGCAGGAGTTGTTTTCCCTAAAACTAGACTGGCTCCCGCTGTCCGACATGTACGACATGGATAAGCAAGGGAACTTCGGCAACCTGCTGTATCACTTGATTCTGCCTTGCTCCGTATTGGTGCTTGGTTTCTTGGCCTCTTATTCCAAGTACGCGCGTTCCAGTATGCTTGAAGTGCTGGAGCAGGACTACATCCGTACGGCCCGTGCGAAGGGTGTTCCTGAGCGCAAAGTTATTTTCCGGCATGCGCTGCGTAATGCCCTGATTCCGATCATTACGATCATCGGCCTGGATCTGCCGATTCTGGTCGGCGGTGCGACGCTGACGGAAAGCGTATTTAACTGGCCGGGCATGGGGCGCTTGTTCGTCGAAATGGCTCGTGCGCGCGAGTATTCGGTCCTGATGGCGATTACGCTGATAACGGCTGTGGTCGTCGTTGCCGGCAACTTCCTTGCCGATATTCTGTACAAAATCGTCGACCCACGCGTGAAACTTGGAAGTAAAGGAGGAAAATCGGCATGAGTGACATGAACATCGAGACAGCTCCCAATGTTCAGGCATCTGAGCATCCGGAACCGGCCAACGCGCCACTTCCCCCTTCCAAGAAGCCTCCGGGCCCGTGGATGACGGTCGTGAAGAAATTTTTCCGTAATCCTTATGCCGTAACCGGACTTATCGTATTGCTCTTTTTTGTCGTGATATCCGTACTGGCAAACGTTATTACGCCATACGATCCGGCTAAGATCGATCTGATGAACTCCAACCTGAAGCCAGGCAGTGGCGATCACCTTCTTGGCACAGACGAACTTGGCCGCGATATTTTTTCGAGACTGCTGCACAGCGGTCAGATTTCCCTGCTGGTCGGATTTTCCGTCGCAGCGATTTCCGTCATCATAGGTACACTGGTCGGCGCGATTTCCGGCTTCTTCGGCGGCTGGATCGATACGATCTTCATGCGTCTGATTGATGTCATGAACTCGATTCCGACGCTGTTCCTGAACATTCTCGTCATGGCGATTTTCGGAACGAAAATCCAATATATGATCATGATTTTGGCCTTTACAAGCTGGATGGGCGTTGCCCGTCTCGTCCGCGGTACGTACCTGCAGCTTCGTGAAATGCAGTACGTAGAGGCTGCCCGCGCTATCGGCGTTTCCAGAACAGGTATTATTTTCAGGCATTTGCTTCGTAACGCAAGCTTTCCGATTATCGTAAACGCCACCCTGATGGTAGGGGGCGCGATTCTTTCCGAGTCCGGATTGTCCTACCTGGGTCTGGGTATCCAGGCACCGGCCACAAGCTGGGGACTTATGCTGAGCAACTCGCAGGAGTTTATGCTGATTGACCCGTTGCAGGCCATTTATCCAGGGGTTTGTATCCTGGCGGTCGTGCTTGCCGTCAACTTCATCGGAGACGGTATCCGCGATGCGATGGACCCTAGACAGAAGAAGAAGATTTCCCGGAGGAGGCTGGACAAATGGCGGAAAAACTACTCGAAATCCGGAATCTGACCACGGCATTTATGTCCGAGAATGGTTTCGTCAAGGCGACGGACCGGATCTCACTCAATATCGAAAAAGGACAGACGCTCTGCCTCGTCGGCGAGTCCGGCAGCGGAAAAAGTGTTACCTCTTTATCCATCATGCGTCTGATAGATTATGCAGGGGGCAGTATACTGGAAGGTAACATCCGGTTTAATGGCGACGACCTTGCAACTAAAGAGCAGGACCAGATGAGATCGATCCGCGGCAACAAGATCGCGATGATTTTCCAGGACCCGATGTCTGCGCTTAACCCCGTCTTTACCGTGGGTGAGCAGATCGCAGAGAGCCTGCGTCTGCATCAGAACAAGAGCCACAGCGAAGCCTGGAAAGAAGCAATCGAGCTGCTTCGTCTGGTAGGTATACCAGCTCCGGAAATGCGAGCCAAGCAGTACCCGCACGAGTTGTCCGGCGGTATGTGTCAGCGCGTCGTCATCGCGGTGGCACTGGCCTGCAAGCCCGAGCTCTTGATTGCGGATGAACCGACAACCGCATTGGATGTAACGGTACAGGCACAGATTCTGGAACTGCTTATGAAGCTGAAAGAAGAACTCGGTATGGCGATTCTGCTGATCACACACGATATGGGTGTGGCTGCCGAGGTGGCTGACCATATTGCCGTTATGTATGCGGGCTCGATCGTCGAGCAGGGTACGGTTGAAGAAATTTTCTCGAACCCTTCCCACCCATACACGGTTGGTCTGCTGCAGTCCATTCCGGGATTTGAAGGCAAACGCGGCAACGAATTGTACACGATCAAGGGTACCATCCCTGGTCTGGGCAACCTGCCGAAAGGATGCCGCTTTAACCCGCGCTGTCCGCATGTGATGGATAAATGCCGTCAGGTGGAGCCGGGCGATATTCAGATCGGCGAAGAACACAGCACGAAATGCTGGTTGTACGAAGACAAGGATCGTAACGGAGTCTCGGTAAGCGGTGGAATAGGGGGAAATGCCAATGGCTAAGAACTTGATCGAAGTAGAGCACGTGAAGAAGTATTTCCCTATCCATAAAGGACTGCTGAACCGCGTTGTGGGCAATGTCAAAGCGGTCGACGACGTGTCCATTACGATCCGCGAAGGCGAAACCTTCGGACTCGTCGGCGAGTCCGGATGCGGCAAGTCGACGCTGGGCCGGGTCATTTTACGGCTGCAGAACGCTACTGCTGGTGCCGTTAAATTTAACGGGCGCGATATTCATTCCATGGGCTCCAAGGAATTGAACAAAATGCGCGAGGAAATGCAAATTATTTTCCAGGATCCGTTCGGTTCCCTGAACCCTCGTTTCCTGGTCAAGGATATTATCGGCGAACCGCTGAAGGTCCATACGAAGATGTCTTCTTCGGAGATCGAAAAGCGCGTCATTGAGCTGATGGAGCTGGTTGGTTTGGACGCTTCCCGTCGGAACCGATATCCGCATGAATTTTCCGGCGGTCAGCGTCAGCGGATCGGGATCGCTCGCGCTATCGCGCTGAATCCGAAATTCATCGTGGCCGACGAAGCGGTATCGGCGCTTGACGTGTCGGTCCAGTCGCAGGTCATCAACCTGCTGATGAAGCTGCAGCGCGAAATGGGCCTGACGTTCCTGTTCATCGCCCACGGCCTGAACGTCGTCCGTCATATCTCCGACCGCGTCGGCGTCATGTACCTCGGTAAAATGGTTGAGGTCGGCGAAACGGAAACGCTGTACGCCAACCCGCTTCATCCTTACACCGCGGCGCTTCTGTCCGCGATTCCGAAGCCGACGCCAACGAAGAAACGCAACCGGATCGTCCTACAGGGCGATGTGCCGTCTCCGGCCAATCCACCGTCCGGCTGCCGTTTCCATCCACGCTGCCCGTTTGCTCAGGAGAAATGCAGCCAAGTGGAACCGGCCCTGACGGAAGTGCTTCCTGGGCGCCAGGTGGCCTGCCACTTCCCGATCGGCGTGGAAGGCGGTTCGGACCTGAACAGCCTGAAGTAATATTATATTCGACGATTAGAGTTATATGCTGTGTATACAGGAAGGATTGGGGTCCTTCTGAGCGTTCCGTATACAGCCCTGCCTGCGGTGTTCAGCCGAGGCGGGGCTTTTTTTGAGGGTTGAAAACGGCTTAGAAATATCCTCATTCCGGTAACGCTGTTACCTTTTTAAGGTTTTCTTTTGTTTCGTTTGCGTTTACAATGTAAATGTCGTTTGGCTGTGACTTTATACCCAAATGGCAGCGGGCAAGCTTGTGCGTCAAGCCTTCGCCCCTCGTGTAAATATAGAAGGGAGGGATGGAAGTACAGGCGCGACCTGGCTATAATTCATTTTTTATTCTAAATTTAAAGAAGGAATCCCTTAATGAAAAAGAGAACAAAAACATATATAACGTTAACTGTGATTTTGCTGCTTCTGGCCGGAGGGGCTTATCTCTTCCGCAAGCAGCTCGCAGTCATGGCCTTTGACCTGTTCCTGTCCAAGCAAGTGGAAAGCTCGCTGCAGAAATCGTATCAGCCGTTGACGTCCCAGGACAACGTGCCGAGCAAGCCGGTGGAGAAGATTGCGTACCAAAGCAAGCCGTTCTCGGTGCTGCTGCTCGGATCCGACCAGCGTGACAACGAACCGTCGCGTTCGGATACGATCATTTATTCGGTCGTTCGTCCAAAGGATTCCAAGGTGCTGCTCATTTCGATTCCGCGGGACACGTATACAGAGATTGTCGGCAAAGGTAAAAAAGATAAAATTACCCATGCGTATGCCTTTGGAGGTCAGCAGATGTCCAAGGATACCGTCGAGGCGTTCCTGGACCACGATATCAATTATTATGCCACCATCAATTTCAAAGGTCTGAAGGACGCGGTTGACGCGCTGGGCGGCGTGGAGCTGCCGATCGGCAAAGATATTGTCAACAAAGGCAAGGATCATGAGAAATTTACGGTCAAAGCCAATAAGCCTATTTACAGCGGTGAAGAAGCGCTCAACTATGTGCGCTACCGGGAGGACAGCGATTTTAACCGGACGAAGCGCCAACAGGTCTTTTTGGATGCGGTGGCCAACCGGATGCTGAACCTGAATCAAATTTCCAAAATTCCGGAGCTGCTCGAAATTATGGGTGACAATTTCAAAACCGATATGCAGCCCAATTTCATTATCAATTTAGCGAAACAAGTGCTGGCCGGTGATAAGGCTGAGATGACTGCCTATACCATCATGGGTGAGGGCATGAAGATTGACGGCGTTTATTATGATGAGCCGATCAAGAAGGATGTGCAGAACGCCAAGAAGCTGATCGACAGCTGGGAGAATCCGGATACCCCTTCGGATCAGCTGTTGACGCCGGACATGTTGGATAAGAAGGAAGAAACGACTGCTGTAAAGTAACAAAAACGTCTATCGACGAATGCTCTAAGAAGACAGACCGCGTTTAACGGAAGTTTTTCTTGCGATATAAGGATGCTGAGTCTCCGAAGATTAAGCTTTCTTATATCTAAAACAAAAACGTTTATCGACGAATGCTCTAAGAAGACAGACCGCGTTTAACGGAAGTTTTTCTTGCGATATAAGGATGCCGAGTCCCCAAAGATTAAGCTTTCTTATATCAAAAAAAAGCGTGCCTATTGGCTCGCATATAGAAAAAACCAAACCGCAACAAGCAGCAGTGTGCATTTGCGGAATCAGAAATGCGGGGCATGATCGGCAGCCACAGGTTCGGCTGCTGATTTTGTGTCCCTACTGAGACATTGGGCGGTTTGAAACGTATGGAGTTAGGGGAACCTTGAAAAAGGGTAAGAGGAGGATCAATTTTCATGAATATAGCGTTTTTTCTGCTCCCTAAACAGGAAGTGGTCAGTGTTACCATGGACTCCACGCTGCGGCAAACGCTGGAACGGATGGAGTATCACAGGTATACGGCCGTACCGATCGTCGGGAAGAACGGGGAATATGCAGGAACGGTCACGGAAGGCGATCTGCTCTGGTATATGAAGAATTCCGGCGGAAAGGTGACGTTCGAGAACACTTCCAAATTTCTGCTGAAGGAAGTTCCGCTCAAAGTGCATAATAAGCCGGTGTCCATCGACGCCAATATGGAAGATCTGATTAATTTGGCGAAAGTGCAGAACTTTGTGCCGGTGGTGGATGATATGAACCGGTTTATCGGCATCGTGCGCAGAAGCCAGATTATCGAATACTGCGAGAAGTTCGTCTCCAGAGAATCCAAAGCTTCGGAGGAGACCAAGGCATCCATAGAGACCCGCTAATCCGCTGGTTTGAGGAAGCTGGGCAAAGATTTTGAATAAGCAATGGCAAAAGACCTGCTTGGATTGGGATGTACGGGATGGCAGGTCTTTTTTGCCTTATCATTATTCATTTATCCGTTCGTAGGCAGGAACATAGGCAGAGGTTAATAACGCCACTTTGCTGGATGTTTGCCGCCGTTTTAGGCCAGGGGGGCTTTTCGTGAGAGGCTATTATTTATGCTATAATGGAGAATAAAGCTTTTTCATCAAATAAAGGCGTATATGCTGATATTGGGCCGCCGAAGAGAAACCGAATAGGCATCGGAGGATAAAGCCCCACATCGTGGGGTTATTTAAGGGAGTGTGACCTAGAGGCATGCCAAAGGATTTGGATGTAGCCAAACGCGCTAAAGTTATTGAATGGCTGAAAACCGAAGTCGTAGACCACGTATCCCGTCTTTTCAAAGCCTTGTGGGAAGGCAGCACCACCCGAGTGGGCGACAGTCTCGCCAGCTTGATTATGAGCTCTTACATACTGGCCCGCAGGCTCGGCATGTCCTACCGGGACATGGATGATCTGCTGCTCGACAAATTGAAGAAGCATAAACAGGAAGGTCACCAGCTTGAAGATTGGTACCAGGATATTTCCGCGCTGGAAGAACATATGCGTAAGAGGTGAACACATTGAAAATGCGCTGGACGTCGGTAGTCTGGAGTGTCGTCTATTTGCTCCTGCTGCTATCTTTACTATCTCCCTTCTCGATTGTGACCGTCTTTTTTCTCATCCTGCCGGCCGCAATCCTATTCACAACACTTAACGTCAAATCGTTCATACTGCATGTGCTCCCGGTTTGGCTGATTGCCTACCTTGTACATCCGGTGTATTTGCTGCTCGCCGTTTATTTTATGATTCCTGCCCTGATTATGGGGCGGGCCTACAAGAGAAGGGTGCCGGCTATACGCACATTGATGCTGGGTGCAGGTACCATTTTGGCGGAACTGCTGCTCCTGCTATTGGTCGGAACGGCGTTCTTCCACTTTGATCTGTCCAGCTACGTCCATGACATTGTCAAAATGACGATGTCCCCGCTGCGTGATGTGGGCGGAAGCAACCCGCTGATTTCGGATATGGCCTGGTCTCCCGAGGAGATGCAGATGGTAAGCGACGCCACGGTGCAAATGATTCCTTTTGCCATGATAGTCAGTTCCTTTATGATGGCGGTGATCACGCACGCGCTTGCTCGTCCGATCATGGATAGCATGGGCTTCTCTGTTCCAAGGCTGAAGCCGGCCCGCGAGTGGATGCTGCCGAGATCCCTGATCTGGTATTATCTGATTGGTGTCATTATTGAAATTTTCGCAAGCGGATCAAAGAACAGCTTTCTCGACATGATTGCCGCGAACTTGCTGCCGCTTCTGCATATTTGCTTTATGATTCAAGCGTTTGGCTTCTTCTTCTTTTTGGGGCACAAGCGGAAATGGCATCCCGTCATCCCGCTGCTGTTCGCGATTCCCATTCTGCTGTTCCCGCCGATGCGGATTATCGGCATTCTGGATCTTGCATTTCCGCTTCGTCAATTTATGACCAAATCAAAACGTTAGGGTGGGTGTCATGCCTAAATTTCTACAGAAACGCTGGCACGGCTATTATACCGTCTGGGCGTTTGCGCTGATGCTGGTTCTGGTCATTATTGTGACCCGGTATAACTGGGCGCTGGGAATCGTCAGCCTCTGCCTTGTCGTCGCGCTCTGCTATGCGGTGCTGAAGAAGGAAATGGACTTCCGCAAAAAACTGCTTGAATACATCAACGGCCTCTCCTTCCGGGTGAAACGGGTCGAAGGGGAAGCCATCAACACGCTGCCCTTCGGGATCGTGCTGTACAGCGAGGACCGCGTGGTTGAATGGAATAACCGGTTCGTCTGTACCATGTTCGGTCAAAAATCGCTTGTGGGCGCTAGCCTATCCGAGCTGTTTCCCGATCTGATGCCGCTGCTTGCCGAGAAAAGGGACGGTGGCCGGGAAGCGCATAAGGACGGGCCCAAGGAGATCGAGACGGAAATCCAGGTGGGCGAGCTGCACTATCATTTGATCCTGAATACCGATGAGCGGCTGATCTATCTGTACGACGTAACGGAGATGGTCGTGCTCCGGGAGAAATACGAGGCCGAGAAGCTGGCGATCGGCATCATTATGATGGATAACCTGGACGAAGCGGCCCAGGGCATGGATGACCAGCAGCGCACGTCGCTCATTGCGAAGGTGACCAGCGAAATCACGGAATGGGCGAAGCATTACGAAGTGTATCTGCGGCGCTTGTCGTCCGACCGGTATTTGATGATGCTGAACTACAGATCGCTCCAGGAGCTGGAGAAAAGCCGCTTTGTCATTCTTGACGAGGTCCGCGAAATGACCGCGGAGCTGAAGGTGCCGATGACGCTGAGCATCGGGCTGGGTTTTGGCCCCGACAGCATCAGCGAGCTGGGCGAGCTCGCGCAGTCGTCGCTCGACATGGCGCTCGGGCGCGGCGGCGACCAGGCAGCCGTCAAGGCCGGCCAGCGGCTGTCCTTCTACGGCGGCAAGTCCAACGCCGTCGAGAAGCGCACGCGGGTCCGGGCGCGCGTCATCGCGCACGCGCTGCGCGACCTGATGCAGGAGAGCGACAAGGTGTTCATCATGGGGCACAAGATGCCGGATATGGACGTCATCGGTGCCTCCATCGGCGTGCTGAAGGCAGCGCAGATGTACAATGTGGAAGCGTACATCGTGCTGCCTGGCACGAACCCGTCCATTGAGCGGATGATGACCCAGGTCCAGAAGGACGAGAAGCTCGTCGAGCGCTTCATCTCCCCGGAACAGGCGCTGCAGTTGATCAGCCCGCACAGCCTTCTGGTCGTGGTGGACACGCACAAGGCGTCCATGACGATCGAACCGAAGCTGGTTCATCACGCCAGCCGGGTCGTCGTGGTCGACCATCACCGCCGCGGCGAAGAATTCATCAACGACGCCGTGCTCGTGTACATGGAGCCGTACGCTTCATCCGCATGCGAGCTGGTGACGGAGCTGCTGCAGTATATCCATGAGAAAATCCAGCTCACGCCGCTGGAAGCGACCATGCTGCTGGCCGGGATTACGGTGGACACGAAGCATTTTGCGCTGCATACCGGTTCCCGGACATTTGAGGCGGCAGGCTTCCTCCGCCGGAGCGGAGCGGATACGATCCAGATCCAGCGGATGCTGAAGGAAGACCTGCAGGAATATCTGGCAAAGTCAGATATCATTAAGCGTGCTAAAATGGTATATGATCATATCGCTCTGGCAGTCACGGATCCGGGAACGGTCATCCCGCAGCTGCTCATTGCGCAGGTGGCGGATACGCTGCTGAACATGACGGATGTGGTGGCTTCCTTCGTGATCAGTGAACGTCCGGACGGGTTGATCGGGATCAGCGCCCGTTCCTTCGGGAAGATGAACGTGCAGGTCGTGATGGAGCGCCTCGGCGGCGGAGGCCATCTGACCAATGCTGCCGTGCAGCTGAAGGGCACTGTCAAGGAAGCGGAGGCCCAGCTGCTCGAAGTTCTTGCACAAATTGAGGAGAAAGAGGGGTTGTTCGAATGAAAGTCATTTTTATCAAAGATGTTAAGGGTCAAGGCAAAAAAGGGGACATTAAAGATATATCGGAAGGCTACGCAACGAATTTCCTTATTCCGCGCGGTCTCGCTCGCGTGGCAACCGACGGCAACATGAAGACGCTGGAGAATCAGAACGCAGCCGAACAGAAGCGCAAGCAGCAGGAGAAAGAAGAAGCGCAGATTCTCGGCAAAAAACTGGAAGAGATGACCGTACAGCTTAAAGCGAAAGCCGGGGAAGGCGGACGGCTGTTCGGAGCAATCACGAGCAAGCAAATCGCGGATGCACTTTCGCAGCAAGGCATCAAGATCGACAAACGCAAGATCGAATTGGATGAGCCGATCCGGACATTGGGCGTGACGCAGATGACCGTGAAGCTTCATCCGGATGTCAAAGCTACGCTGAAGGTCCAGGTCACGGAGGAATAAGATGGGCGGAGAGCTCTTTTTCGACCGGATTCCCCCGCAAAATCTGGAGGCGGAGCAGGCGGTTCTAGGTGCGATTCTGCTGCAGAGCGAGGCTATGATCACCGCGATGGAGCGGGTTACGCCCGAGGATTTCTACGATGTGCCGCATCAGCTGATTTATGAGGCGATGATCCAGCTTGGAGAAGAGAACCAGCCGATTGATCTCATTACCTTAACCTCGCGTCTGCAGGACAAGGGACAGCTGGAAGAAATCGGGGGCGTCAGCTACCTGGCGAAGCTTGCACATGCGGTGCCGACAGCGGCCAATGTGGAGTATTACGCCCAGATCATCGAAGAGAAATCCATGCTGCGGCGGCTCATCCGCACAGCGACGCAGATCGTCAGCGAAGGCTACACCGGCGGCGAAGACGTATCCGGCATGCTGAGCGACGCCGAGCGGCGCATCCTGGAGATTTCCAACCGGCGCAGCGGCAGCGGCTTTGTCGCCATCCGCGACGTGCTGATGGAAGTGTTCGAGCGCGTTGAGGTGCTGCACCAGCAGAGCGGAAGCACCACCGGCATACCGACAGGCTTTGTCGATTTGGACCGAATGACGAACGGCTTCCAACGTTCCGACCTGATTATCGTGGCCGCCCGTCCTTCCGTCGGCAAGACGGCGTTTGCCTTGAACATCGCCCAGAACGTGGCGGTTCGTGCGAAAGAAACGGTCGCGATCTTCAGTCTGGAGATGTCAGCGCCCCAGCTCGTCAACCGGATGATCTGTGCCGAAGCGAACCTGGATGCCAACTTGATGCGTACCGGCGACTTCAAGACCGATGAGGATTGGGCCAAGCTGACCATGGGGATCGCTTCCCTGGCGGAGGCCGAAATTTACATCGATGATACGCCAGGCATCACTGTTGCGGATATCCGCTCCAAGTGCCGCCGTCTGAAGAAGGAGAAAGGGCTCGGGATGATCGTAATCGACTACCTGCAGCTGATCCAGGGACGCGGCAAAGCCGGCGAGAACCGCCAGCAGGAAGTATCTGAAATTTCCCGTACTTTGAAACAGATCGCGCGTGAGCTAAGCGTACCGGTTATCGCTCTGTCCCAGCTCAGCCGGGGCGTAGAGCAGCGGCAGGACAAGCGTCCGATGATGAGTGACCTTCGTGAATCGGGTTCCATCGAGCAGGATGCCGATATCGTTGCGTTCCTGTACCGCGACGACTACTATAACCAAGAGACGGAGAAGAAAAACATCATCGAGATCATCATCGCCAAGCAGCGTAACGGTCCGGTGGGCACCGTCGAACTGGTCTTCATGAAGAATTTCAATAAGTTCGTCAATTACGAGCGGACGCACACCGACGCATTCGCAATGTAGCGAAGCCGGCGATGATGTTCGTGAGAACGGATAGATAGATCCAATCGATCTTATAAATGGTTACCCATATTTCTAAGAATGCTTGTCTTATTTCCGAACAATTGTACTTTAGTTAGTGCAATTGTTCGTTTTTTATTTGACTTTAAAAATGGGGACTGTTACACTGGTAATGCTGCTTTAGCACAGTCCAGCGCTCGTCTCATGGTAGGGGACACTGGAACGTGTGAGGGTTTTACATGCCCTTTGACGATGGCAGCATTGAAATGGTGCATAATCATACTTGCAGGTAAACATAATGAAATAAGCTTGTAATTAAAATGCGGTGGTACACACCAAGCGGGGGAATGAACATGTCAACAGTAGTCGTTGTGGGAACACAATGGGGAGACGAGGGCAAAGGCAAGATTACGGATTATCTTGCAGAGAGCGCCGATGTGGTGGCCCGGTATCAAGGCGGCAACAATGCCGGTCATACCATTCTGATTGACGGTAAAAAATATAAGCTCAGCCTGATTCCATCCGGCGTATTTTATTCCGATAAAATTTGCGTCATCGGCAACGGGATGGTCATCAACCCGGCGGCACTGCTCGAAGAAATCCAATACATTCACGATAACGGATTTACGACGGACAATCTGAGAATCAGCGATCGCGCGCATGTCATTATGCCGTATCACATGGTGCTGGACGGTCTGGAGGAAGACCGCAAAGGGCCGAACAAGATCGGCACGACCCGGAAAGGGATCGGCCCATGCTACATGGACAAGGCGGCACGTAACGGCATCCGGATTTCCGATCTGATGGATCCCGAGGAGTTTGAACTCAAGCTCCGCCATCTGATGAAAGAGAAGAACCAGGTCATCGAAATGTACGGCGGGGAGCCGCTGGACGTGGAGGAAACGCTGAAGCAGTATCTGGACTACGCGGAGCAGATCCGGAAGTACGTTACCGATACCTCGGTCGTCCTGAACGATGCGATCGACGAAGACCGCAAGGTGCTGTTTGAGGGTGCGCAAGGGGTCATGCTGGATATCGACCAAGGCACGTACCCATATGTAACTTCGTCCAACCCGTCCGCGGGCGGCGTATGTATCGGATCGGGCGTAGGACCCTCCAAAATCCAGCAGGTCATTGGCGTGGCCAAATCCTACACGACCCGTGTAGGCGACGGACCGTTCCCGACCGAGCTGAACAACGAGATCGGCGATTATATCCGGGAGAAGGGCCATGAGTACGGCACCGTAACGGGACGTGCGCGCCGCGTCGGCTGGTTTGACAGCGTCGTGGTCCGCCATGCGCGACGTGTCAGCGGCCTGACAGGACTGTCGCTGAACTCCCTGGACGTGCTTACAGGTCTCGATACGGTTAAAATCTGCACCGGATACAAATTCCGCGGGGAAATCATCACCCACTACCCGTCGAGCCTGAAGATGCTGGGCGAATGCGAAGCGGTGTACGAAGAAATGCCGGGCTGGCACGAAGATATTTCCGGCGCGAAGACGCTGGACGATCTGCCGGAAACGACACGCAACTATGTTAACCGCGTATCCGAGCTCACAGGCATTCCGATTGCTATCTTCTCGGTAGGACGCAACCGGAACCAGACCAATCAGGTATTGCCGATCTATTAATCAGTAATCAGCGTACAATAGCCTGGAAGCAGGCGAATAGATATCCGTTTTGATCGAAGAGGTCACCTCGACGCCAAGTGCGTCAGGGTGGCCTTTTTTGATGATGTAATGAAAGTATAAACCACTCGGAGCCAGCTTCCTTGTTGTGGAGTCTGCGTAAAAGTATCTGGAATAAGCATCGAAGCATAAGCCCCACGTTGTTGGGGCTATTTTGCGTACCGCAGGATTGAATCCTCCGCTTCCCGTCAATACTGCTAGATATATAGATTGAATTGTAATTTTACTGGAAGTTTTCAGTTCATTCTATTGAACAGCGCCGTTTCATAGAGTTCGGCGGCCGTGACTTTGATAGAGTCGGAACGGTGCAGAATGGGGGCGGCCTGGCCCATAGCGATTACGCTCTAATAACAGACAATCATACGTATTGGCATGGATAGGTCGTCACAGGTCGTCACAAAGAATAACGGCTGGAATGCCGGAAAACAGCCCGGATATGAGACGGGAAGGGCAAAGGAGGAGGTACGCCATGAAAATTGCGCAATGGCTGCTCAAAACGGTGCTGACCGTAGTGCTGATCAGCGGCTTGACGGTACTTACGACAGGAGCTGTCGTGAATATGTATGTCCAATCGCTACTGGCCAGCTTTAACATTCAGCTGGAGGGTCAGCCGACGGGCATTGGTGGCATGATGAAAGGAATGCTGGGTTTGAACACCACCAAGGAAAAGGAGCCCGATAAAGAGGCGGCCAGCACGGCTCATACGGCGGACGACAGCAAGACGTCGGGGGGAAGCACGAATACGGCCGACAATGGAATAGGCAGCACGGAGGGAGCGGGAGAAACCGCCGGAACCGGGTCCCAGACCGGAACCAACGCTGGTGAGGCGGGATCGGGGGGCAGTACGACCGGTACGGCGACGGGAGGAAACGCGGAAGCCGAGGGCACCGATGCGCCGGACGACGCACTGCCCGTTATGGGGCAGGGTCTGAGCGAATCAGCCATGGGCGGCCAGTCCACAGCCGATCAGCAGGTCGTCATCAGCCCGGACGAAATGATCCAGAAGAAAGATGAGCTGACTGCAACGGAGAAGGAGCAGATTTTTAACATTTTGATGAAAAAGCTGCCGCAATCGGAAATGCAAAAAATTTCGGCCGCGATGGAGGACGGCCTGACCGAGCAAGAATTATCGACAATAGAAGACACGATCTCCAAGTATTTGACGAAGGAAGAATATGCCGCGCTTAGTAAACTGCTGGAGCAATAGGCGGCTGGAAACACTGGGCGATCAAACCCAACGGAGGGAGTTGTAACCTTTTAATGAATTAAAGCAACGCAATCCACTTATAGGTAAATAACATAAACCCGCGCCGGACGCGGGTTTTTTGCTGTGCGCCGAGAGTTGAATTGTTTGTAAACGTTGTGTTAAAGTATAGATTGTGTTAAAAGGTATCAAAATTTTAACTTTTTCGTCATTTTTGAAAAAGCATACAAAGCAAACAAGGAGAGAGTTATGAAGGGTTTTAAGGGTAACCGCTGGAAGGAGAATAATCAAGCTTCGACAAATTCCGCGCAACTCTCCGGAAAGCAGGATGAACATCAGCATATGGGCGCTGCGACGCCTGGAACTGAAACTCAAGGGCGGAAATGGAGCGCTCCACGGAAATGGATCGCGGGTACGGCCGGTGCGGTCATCGTGATCGCTGGACTTGTGTATGCAGGCAATCAGTACGTCAATGCCAATATGGTCCCGTATTATCATGTCCTTGTACATAATCAGGAAATCGGGACGGTCAAGGATCCCTCTCAAATCGATAAGCTGTTCAGCCAGAAGCAGCAGGAATATCAAGATAAATATCCGGGTGTGGAGATGGTGCTTCAGACGGACGGCATCACGACGAAGGTCGAGAAGGCGTTTCAGGCCAAGCCGGATACGGATAACACGCTCAAGAAGCTGGACGGTATGCTTAAGGCATATGCCGAAGGTGTGGAGCTGAAAGTAAATGGCAAGGTCGTCGGGATCGTGAAGGACCAGGCTACGGTGGATGCCGCACTGGAACAGGCGCAGATGAAGTTCGCGCCGAAGGCTGTGGTTACTGCGGCCAGCGGGAAGGACAAGGCGAAAACGAAGCTGAAGAAGATGGCGGCTACAACCTCCTCGGCGAAAGCCGCGAATACACCGGGAGCTTCGGTCCAAAAGGTGTCGATTAAGGAGAAAGTAACTGTAGCGCCGGTCAAGGCTGACCCGAACAAAGTGCTGACCGCGGCGGAGGCAGCCAAACTTCTGACGACGGGGCAGGAAGCGCCGCTGGTGTACACGGTGGAGGAAGGCGATACGATCAGCACGATCGCGAGCCAGTTCAAGATCACCCAGAAGGAGATTTACAGCAACAATCCAGGTGTGAAGGAAAAGTACCTGCAGATCGGCGATCAGCTGAAGCTGACCGTACCGAAGCCGCCAATTACGGTGAAGACGGTCGAGAAGGTGACCGAACAGGTATCGACTGCGCCGGAAATCGAAATCCGCAAGAGCAAGGAACTGCCGGCCGGAAAGACCAAGGTCGTTCGGCCCGGACAGGAAGGCCTGAAGGTGATGACCTATCAGGTGACGAAGGAGAATGGAAAGGTCATCAGCGAGCAGTGGCTCGGACAAACGGTCGTGAAGTCTTCGCTCAAAGAGGTCGTCCTGCAGGGAACGAAAGTTCCGGGCAGAGGCTCCGGACAGTTCGCCTGGCCGGTGAGCGGCCATATCATATCCAGCTCCTATGGCACCCGCTGGGGCAAGATGCATAAGGGCATCGACGTGGTATCCGGCAACCGGACGATCATGGCCGCTGACGACGGCACGGTAACCTTTACGGGTCAAATCAGCGGCTACGGCAACGCCATCATCATCAGTCACGGCAACGGCTATGAAACGCTGTACGGACATTTGAACAGCATCTCGGTTCACAGCGGCCAAAAAGTAAGCCAAGGCGAAAAAATCGGCATCATGGGCAGCACCGGACATTCGACCGGCACCCACCTGCATTTTGAGATCCACAAGAACGGTTCGATTCAGAACCCGATGAAATATTTGAACTGAGTTTGGCTGCGGTAAGGATTAGCATAAGATAATAACCGGATACAGCTATCATATATTTATATTCAAAGCATGGTCTTCTGAGGGAGGCCGTGCTTTTTTTAGTGGGATGGCGGAGGTTTGCAAGAAATTTTCATGAAAAGGAAAGGATTACTGTCAAAACTGCGGCTCTGCGGGATGTGACGGGCTTCCAGGTATGGTAAAATGAAAAGGACAGTGTCAACAAGTACGGAAAGAAAAAGAGGTGGGGTCAGCCGATGCAGGGAACCATTTTGGTCGTGGATGATGAACAGCCGATTGCCGATATTTTGAAATTTAATTTGGAAAAAGAGGGATACGAGGTCATCTGTACCTTTGATGGCGTGAGCGCCGTGGAAATGGCCTTGTCTGCGCAGCCGGACCTGATGCTGCTGGATCTGATGCTGCCCGGTAAAGACGGCATGGACGTGTGCCGCGAGGTGCGCGCCGCCGGGATGGAGCTGCCGATCATTATGCTGACGGCCAAGGACGAGGAGATCGACAAGGTGCTGGGGCTGGAGCTTGGGGCGGATGACTATGTCACCAAGCCGTTCAGCACGCGCGAGCTGTTGGCCCGGGTCAAGGCGCAGATGCGGCGCCAGAACAAACCGAACGGTACGGAGGCGGCCGCCGCGCCTGCAGCGGCAGCGCCGAAGCAGGGCGTGCAGCTGTTCGGCCTGTTTATCGATACGGATATGTATCTGGTGTACAAGGACGGCGAAGCGCTGGATCTGACGCACCGGGAGTACGAGCTGCTGTATTACTTGGCCAAAAATGCGGGCAAAGTCATGACACGGGAGCATCTGCTGCAGGCGGTATGGGGATTTGAATACTTCGGCGATGTCCGCACCGTCGATGTGACGATCCGGCGTCTGCGGGAGAAAATCGAGGAGAATCCGAGCAAGCCGGAATACATCCTGACCCGGAGGGGGCTTGGCTACGTCATGCGGAGTCCCAAAAACGGGGGCCTGTAAATGAAATGGCCCTCCTTTTTCCGCACGATCCAAGCGAAGCTGATCATCATCTATGTGCTGCTTATCCTGATCGCGATGCAGCTGATCGGGGTGTATTTTGTCAGCGCGATGAAAAATTCCCTGACCAGCAACTTTACGAAGGACCTGCAGGAGCGGGCGGAGCTGCTGTCGGTGCTTGCGGCGGATAAGCTGGGCGGCACCGGAGATACGGGAGAGAATAATCCGGTGGAGAGCCTGGGAGCAATCGTCAACAACCTGTTCAACCTGAACGGGGCGGAAATCCAGGTGCTTGACGCCAGCGGCAAGGTGCTGATCACGTCTTACCCTTCGCATGCCGACTATGTCGGGAAGAAGAACACGCAGACGGTCGTGAGCCGGGCGCTGCAGGGCATCAAGGACAACGAGGAATACGTCATCGATGAAGACAATGTGCGCAAGAAGGTCGTGGCGAAGCCGGTCATGAACAACGGGAAAATCGTCGGCGCTATCTACATCGTCGCTTCGATGAAGGAGCTGTACGATACGATGGGCCGGGTGAACAACATTTTCATTTCCGGTATCCTGCTGGCGCTGGGGATGACCTGCGTGCTCGGCGTCATTCTGGCTCATACGATCACTCACCCGATCAAGGAAATGACCAACCACGCCACCGCGGTGGCCGAGGGCAGCTTCGACCAGAAAATGCCCGTATTCGGCAACGATGAAATCGGCCAGCTTAGCGAGGCGTTCAACTATATGACTTCGCGGCTGCGCGAAGCGCTGATCCAGAACGAAGAGGAGAAAGAGAAGCTCGCTTCGATCCTGACCAATATGAGCGACGGCGTGATCGCCACGGACGAGGCCGGCAAGGTCATCCTGATGAACCGCCGCGCCGGGGCGATCCTTGGCGTGGACGAGGATGAGCTGGCCGGAAGCGATATCGCGCAAGTGCTGGGACTGACGTCGGAGCAGGCGGACACGTTCACGGAAGGAACGTACGTGACGATGCTGCTGCAGATCAGTCCGGACGAGGAGAAGGAGAAATCGCGCCATTACATGGTGCGCGTGACCTTTACTCCGATTCACCGCCGCGAATTCGGCATCACGGGCACGATTGCCGTGCTGCAGGACGTGACGGAGCAAGAGAAGCTCGAGGCGTCACGCCGTGAGTTCGTGGCGAACGTGTCGCATGAGCTGCGCACACCGCTCACGACGATCAAGAGCTACACCGAAGCGCTGGATGACGGGGCGCTGGACGATCCGCCGCTGGCGGCACGGTTTGTCGGGGTCATCCAGAACGAAACGGAGCGGATGATCCGGCTCGTGACGGACCTGCTCCATCTGTCCAGGCTGGACAATAAGGAGGCGCTCTTGCGCAAGCAGCCGACCGATGTGCTGGAAATGCTGGAGGACGTGTCGGACCGCTTTTCTTTTCAAATGCAGCAGAAGGGCATTCTGGCGGAAGTCCGCGTGGAGGAAGGGGTTCAGAAGGCGCCGTTCGACCGGGACCAGATCGATCAGGTGCTGGACAACCTCGTATCCAATGCGCTCAAATATACGCCGTCCGGCGGCAGCATCACAATGGAAGCGGCGCTGACCGAAGGCCGTCTGCTCGCCATTTCGGTGCAGGATACCGGCATCGGCATTCCGAAGAAGGACCTGGACCGGATCTTCGAGCGCTTCTACCGGGTGGACAAGGCCCGTTCCCGCAACATGGGCGGCACCGGACTCGGATTGTCCATCGCCCGCGAGATCGTGCTCGCCCACGGCGGCACCATCTCCCTTCAGTCGGAGCTGGGACAGGGCACGAAGGTGACGTTTACGCTGCCTCTGGGTGACGAAGGGGGGAGCGCCTCATGAAGGAGAAGATGAAATCGATCCTGCTGGCGCTGCTCGTTGCCGGCAGCCTGGTGCAGAGCTATTACCTGATTTACCGGCTGCCGGGCGGGGATTCGATCGCCAAAACGGAGAACAATTATATCAAGACGGACAACATGGGGCCGGAGGAGAGCGCCGAGAACCTGATTTATCCGGATAAAATGCAGATTCATATGGGAGAAGGCAAGCATACGGTCTTTTACCCGAACTCCACGTTCTACAACTTGATTTACTCGCGTCTGAAGGGACGGAGCTTCGAGAGCTTCCAGCGCCGTCCGGTGGAGAACACGGACTGGAACAAGATCCGCAATGAGGATCCCGGCATCGAGTTGACCTTCGGATCGGGGATCCCGGTATCGCTGCTCCAGCGCGTCATGCAGATCGCGCCGGACTCACTGTTTGAAGCGGAGCGGATCGACCGGATCTGGATTTATACGTCGCCGAACGATTCCAAGACGCACGCGATGTTCTTCAGTACGGAAGGCGATGTCGTCTATGAAGCCGGCAAAGTCGACCTGACGGTGCAGGACGTGCAGCAGCATGTCGATTTCGGCAAGGAATGGACGGCCTACTCCTCGGAGGCAGGCGGCAAGTATTATGTGCCGCAGTCGTCCATCCAGATGGTGGAGGCTGAGGTCAATATCGGCGTCTATACGGTGGAACAGATGCAGCAGAGCCTCTTCTTCGACCCCGGCATTACCCGTTACATCCAGGAAAAGGATGGATCGGAGATTTATACGGACAGCAAGCGGAGCCTCCAGGTGCGGCAGGAGCAGAAGTGGATCAGCTACACCGATCCGGCCGCGCCGCCGGCGGGCGAGAGCAGCGACGGGAAGGATGCACTGGCCGCCGTTGACTTCGTCAACGAGCATGGCGGCTGGAATGGAACCTACCGGCTCGGCCAGTCGGGTACCGGAGAGGACCGCAGCCAAATCGTGTTCCAGCAGTATTACGGCGCTTATCCAATCCTGGACACGCTTAATTTCCATTACGGCACGATCCGGCTGAACCTGCAGCAGGGCACCGTGTCGGCCTATGAGCGCTCCCTGATCTATATGAAAGCCGGGGAGCAGCATAAGACGATGGTGAAGCTGCCGGGCGGTGCCGAGCTCAAGGAGAAGCTGAGCCGGATCAACAAGGACTCGGCGATCGAGGATCTATATCCGGCGTATTTGCCGGAGCTGACCAAGACCGGAACGGGACTGAAGCTGACGCCGGTCTGGGCGGTGAAGCAGGAGAGCGGCGCCGTGACGGTGATCCGCTAAAGGGACGCCAGGCTTGGCATGATGCGGGTTGACCGATGGAAAAGAGTGGCGTAAGGTGGGAGTAGCAGGGAATTCTGCCTCCCAATCTATATCTTGCTGCTGTATTTAGAGGCAATAACGGATGCAGCATATAGCATGAAAGGTCGATTAGAAGGAGCAAAGCTCCATTTTCATAACGATCGGATGGATCGCGTGTCGAGGCTTGGGAATCTTGGGTTAGCCGAAGCTATGGGGAACCAAACGGGATCAAATTTCGGGTAAAAGGAGGGCAAGGAATGGATTGGGGACGGGCCAAAAATGTGCTGATCTACGCTTTTTTGCTGCTGAACCTGGTGCTGGGCTACCAGCTGTGGGCCGACGTGCGCGAACAGGCGGACACCAATCTGGACTTTGCCTCCCTGGCGGACAGCACGCAGAAGGCGATGGAGGAAAAATCGATTCAGCTGCTGTGCCCGATTCCGAGCATGACGCCCGCGCTGCCCAAAATCTCCTACCACTACGTGAGCGGGGAGAGCATCGGCAAGCCGGTCACCCTGAATAAGCCGGTCGAGAGCAAGCTGATCTTTATGGGTACCGACCTTGTGGACGCCCTGGGCGACCAGATTCCCGAGTTCGGCAATTACCGGTATGACCCTCAGGCGAGTCAGGAGATGACGGATGCGGAGCTGGAACGGGTGAAAGTTGCCGGTGCCGCGGGCAGATTCGTCATGCATACGCTGGTGGACGGGAAATGGCCGCTGTTCAACGATCAGCTCGAGCTGTACTACAGCGAGCAGAAAATCGTATCGTACCGCCAGTCGCTGGTGGAAATCGCCCCGATGGAGGATGAGCAGGAGCAGAAGATTTTGCCGGCATCCGGGGCACTAAAACGGTTAGTGGACGCTTTTATCCCGGAAGGTTCGTCCATAAAGGACATTCAGCTGGGCTATTACGGCCAGGTATTTAACTCGGAGAGCCAGGTGGCTGCGCCATCATGGCGGTTCACGCTGGAGAGCGGAGAAATTTATTACGTACAGGGGATCAGCGGTGACGTGACCGTGAACAGCCCCAGGGATGAAGAGGGAAAGGAGCAGGGATGATGGGCATATCTTTTACCGTTCTGTCGAGCGGATCGACGGGGAACGCAACCGTGGTAAGAAACGAAGATACGACGCTGATGATCGATGCCGGGCTTAGCGCCAAGCGGATCGACGAGCTGATGGAGCAGCGGGAGCTGTCGGGAGAGGAACTTGACGGGATTCTTGTCACCCATGAGCATTCCGACCATATTAAAGGGCTCGGTGCCGTGGCCCGCAAATACGATCTGCCGATCTATGCCAACGAGAAGACATGGGAGGCGATCAACAAGTCCGTCGGCAAAATCGCCGAGGAAAACCGTGTCGTGATGGACAGCGGCGAAGTGCGTGATTTCGGATCGCTGCGGGTGGAGTCTTTT
Source organism: Paenibacillus sp. OAE614 (assembly GCF_040546645.1). Lineage (NCBI taxonomy): Bacteria > Bacillati > Bacillota > Bacilli > Caryophanales > Paenibacillaceae > Paenibacillus > Paenibacillus sp. OAE614. The sequence goes on from NZ_JBEPOD010000001.1 coordinate 6,961,391, forward strand.
CAAATCTCGCATGACGCGGCAGAGCCGGTGGGCTACTGCTTCTACGACGGGGACGAGAAGCTGAGCGTGGCCACGGATCTGGGCTATATGAGCGATAAGGTGAAGCAGGCCATCAGCGGCTCGAACGTGCTCGTGCTGGAGGCGAATCACGATATTGAGATGCTGCGGATGGGCCGTTACCCGTGGAACACCAAGCGCCGCATTCTGGGCGACCTTGGGCACTTGTCCAACGATGCCGCAGGCGAGGCGATGAGCGAGCTGCTGACGGGAGACCTGAAGCGGACGTATCTGGCGCATTTAAGCCGGGACCATAATCAGATGGATTTGGCGAAAATGACCGTGCGTACCGGGATGGAAGACCGGGGATGCTTCTATAAAGACAGCGAATTTAAACTGTGCGACACCTACTACGACCGTCCTACACCGTGGGATAAGGTGAGTGAGCCATAAAGGCGTCGAGCTCCGCCGCTTTTCTCTCTACCTCGTCACGGGTGAGAATGCCCTTGTCAATGAGCAGTTCAATGATCGTGCTTAAGGCAAGGGTATTGCGGTAGTGCTCGTCCTTTAAATCCCCCAGCTTGGCCATCATATTCACATAGTCCATCGAAGACGGAAATCGTTCCATGAGTCCGTTCCTCCTTGTTTTTCAACATCGTTTCAATTCCATAACCCACCAATGACGCAAGCGATAAAAGATTAGGGCAACCGCCCCACTTATGTTACAATAACTATACCGCATGAATGTCCGCGAGGGCTTGCATACAGCGGGTTTGACTGGTGTCCAGCCTGCAGCATAGCAGGTCATGCTTCGCCTTTTTCATAGTTTCATCAGGCTTTACTTTTATTCTAGTCTGTATATGCCGGAAACATTCCTGTTTCTATGAAAATAAATCTCATATGCTGTATAGAATAGGCTAAAGAATGAATGTTATAGGCCGCCTATCGGGCTGTTATAGCAGGAAGTTCAATGCAACTTTAGTTCAATCTATATAGAAAGAGAATCCGAAGTCAACGTGAGTGAATTCATACATACGAATGTGAGTGACTGAGACTTCAACGCTTTAAATTTGCTGCTTAGATTCGGCCCAATGTGGTGATGTAAAAAATAAAGGGTCTGCCTCGTGCAACCTTGGTGAGCTGGAAGCAGTTATTAATAGTATAGGCAGTCTGAACGATTAGAAGCTTATAAGAACATGCCGCCACGTCATTAGTTATACAGATCGGCCATTGGCGAAGGATATTTTTCATTTCTCGTCAAAGGCATCTGTATGGATGAATCTCATAAGATTTTCGGGATGCGTTACAACAAAGGGGAGAGGATCACATGGGGCTGTTTCGTGACGATTTTTATTCGACCAAAATTTCCAAACGGCGAAGCCTTCGCAAAGTATATCCCGCACAGCGGGTGTGGGGCAGAAGCAGGCGCAGCCGGGGGACGTCCACGCTGTTCGTGGCGACGGTCAGCTCCGTCATCAGTGCGGTGGTGGCGGTGCTCCTGTTCAGCCTCATCACCGGCCTTCCTTCCCATACAAGGGAGACGGCGGCGGTCAGTGCCGTTACTTCAACCCCGCTGGACGGCAGCGGAGATCCGTTCGACCGGCTCGTTCAGGCAGCGGCCAAAGTCCGCCCGACCGTCGTCAGCATCGTGAACTATAAAGATGCGAAGGACGCGGACAAGGGAACGGCCGACCTGGAGGATTCGGCGCTCGGATCAGGGGTCATTTTCAAGAAGGAGAACGGCAAAGCTTATGTCATCACCAATAACCACGTCATTGAAGGCTCACAGGATCTGGAAGTGATGACGGTCGGCGGGGACATGAAAAAGGCAACGCTCGTCGGTACCGATAAAGTAACGGATATCGCCGTCTTGTTGGTGGACGACAAGAATATTGCCGATGTGGCCGAAATGGGCGACTCTACGAAGCTGCGCCTAGGTGAGACGGTGTTCGCCATCGGCAACCCGCTTGGGCTCGGGGATACGCTGACGTCCGGCATCATCAGCTACACCAACCGGGTCGTGCCTGTGTCGCTGAACCAGGATGGCGTGTACGACTGGGAGCAGGAAGTGATCCAGACCGACGCGGCTATCAATGAAGGCAACAGCGGCGGCGCGCTGGTGGACCTGAACGGCAAAGTGATCGGCATCAACACGATGAAGATTTCTGATGCCGGCGTGGAAGGCCTGGGCTTTGCCATCCCGGTCGATCAGGTGATGAAGACGGTGGATGAGCTGATGAAATACGGCAAAATCTCACGTCCTTACTTGGGCGTGTACACCGTGGACTTGAACAATCCGTACGCCCCGTTGGATGAAGACCAGCGTAAGGAGCTGAAGCTTCCGGCTGATGTGAAAGACGGCGTGGTCGTGCTGGACGCCATCGGACCTGCCAAAGATGCCGGACTGAAGCTGAACGACGTCATTACGGAGTTCAACGGGGACCCGATCAAGACTACGCTGGAGCTGAAGAAGTACCTGTATGACAAAGTGAAGATCGGCGACATGCTCAAGGTCACCTTTTACCGTGCAGGCCAGCAGGAGACCGTGGACGTCAAGCTCGCCGACAAGCCGGATTCCTAAAATATGACGTGTGATCCGGCCCAAAACCGGATATAATGAGAGTCATAGGTTTTCGGAATTGACCAGCCAGAAATACGTACATTGTGTGCAATTGTAAGGGGATGCCATTTTATGTTTGTCGTTTGTAAAGACCATGTGGAGCTCGCGATCGATATGTTCGTCGACGAGTACGAGGATGCGCCGGATATCGTGGACCTGAAGGAGACGGAGTTCTCCGATTGGGACCCGCCTGTACAGTGCGCGCACTGCGATCAGCCAGCCAAGTTCCTGGTCGTGTAGCCGCAGGGCTTCGCAGGAAATGCTATGAAGAGATGAATAGCGAGGGGGAGAGCGTGGAGACACGCTCTTTTTTACTTTCAGGGAATAGTTAGGGTAAAAAGATAAGTGGAGGGGTATTCATGCTGATTCAAATTATCGGCGTCGGCAAGCTAAAAGAGAAGTATCTGGTGCAGGGCATCCAGGAGTACGCCAAGCGGTTGACGCCTTATATTAAATTTCAGATGGTAGAGGTCGCGGACGAGAAGGCCCCCGACACCTTGAGCGAAGCCGAGGTGTCGATCGTGAAGGAGCGCGAAGGCGAACGCATCCTCGCGCACATCAAAGAGAGCGCGCATGTAATCGCGCTCGCCATTGGCGGCCAGCTCTGGAGCTCGGAGGAGCTGGCCGCCGAGATCGACAGGCTCGGCACCTACGGGACGAGCCATGTCGTGTTCGTGATCGGAGGGAGCCACGGGCTCTCCGATCAGGTGCTGCGCCGCGCTCAGCAGCGCTTGAGCTTCGGGCGCATGACCCTGCCGCACCAGCTGATGCGGCTGGTGCTGGTGGAGCAGATTTATCGCGCGGTGAAGATTAATCGGGGGGAACCGTATCACAAGTGACGGCGAAATTTTTGGCGGGCTCATGAGGGCTGTTGCGAACATAGCTTTTCAATATTTATTTTGTTAACTCCCTTTTTCTGTAGAATCCATCAACGCCATCTTGTTTGCCAGCATCCGTGCCAGATGTGCTTGAACTTGCCCCAATGCATCTTTTTTTCTTTCGATCTCCTGCATCTTTTGACTAAGAAGCTCAATTTTCTTTGAAAGGGGAAGATCGTTTACCTCATACGCTTGGATCACTTCTTTAAGTTCCGCTAACGTAAATCCTACGGCTTGAACCTTTTTGATCATCAGAAGATGATCGACTGCCTCTTCGCAATAGTCGCGATAATTGTTTTCTCCCCGTTGAACATGGCGGGCATCCAGAAGTCCTTCTTTTTCATAAAAGCGAATGGCAGAAGGGGTTAATCCGGTCCTCTGTGCCAATACATTGATTTTCATAAGAATCTCCTCAAATTGGTCTTGACCTTCAAGTATACTTTATAGTTTAGACTTTAATCGTCGAGCAGCAATGTGTCAAAGCATAATAAAAGATCAAGACGAAAAATTCGGAAAGAAGGAGATGCATGATGATTACGATTCACGCAATTGTTGTTGATCCCGCTGTAGAAGGACGTCTAAAGGTCGACAGAGTAGAGGCTCCCCGTCCTGCCTCGTCGGAAGCATTGGTTCGCGTTTATGCGATTTCTCTCAATCTTGGCGAGGTGCGCACTACAACAAGAGCAAATGCAGGGTGGCGCCCAGGGTGGGATCTATCCGGTGTAGTAGAACAGCCGGCTGCCGATGGATCGGGGCCTCCAGTCGGGGCTAGAGTCTTTGGAATGGTTCATTCAGGTTCATGGGCGGAACTTGTCGCCGTTCCAACGAATTTTTTATCGGAAATTCCCGAAAATGTTTCTTTTGCTCAGGCTGCAACTTTGCCTGTGGCTGGACTTACTGCTTTATTTGCATTGGAGAAAGGAGGCTTTCTGCTTAATCGAAAGGTGTTAGTTACTGGAGCATCCGGCGGTGTGGGCCATTTTGCCTGCCAGCTGGCAAAGCAAGCAGGCGCTATAGTTACCGCTCTTGTACGACGCGAAGAGCGTGCACATTGTCTTCAAGGGATAGGGATACACAAGGTAGTTGTTGGAGAAGACGTTGTGGCAGCCCAATCATTCGGCCCTTATGACGTTATCGTCGATACGTTGGGTGGCAAATCACTGAACGTCGTTTCGACCTTTCTTGAAAACGGTGGCAGCTGTATTAATGTTGGATCTGCAACAGAACCGGAAATGACACTCCAGGCTAGACTTGAATCGGTACCGGATGGAGTACTCGTTCTTGATGGAATGCCACCAGGAGGTGTGTCAAAAGATCTTGGGCGATTAGCTCATATGGTTGCCGAGGGATCATTGCATCCGCAAATCGATCTGGAAGCATCATGGACAGAAATTGCAGAGGTTACCCAGAGCCTCTTGAATCGAAGTATTGCTGGTAAGGCAGTGCTGTCTGTTTCCTGATCGCATTACAGGAATGCTAACGAGGCACTCTAGCATAGCTTATTCTAGAGTTAAGCAAGGTGTAGAACGTTATGGAGTCGTTAATCTAAAGCTCCAAAATGCAAAAAGGCCAGCAGCTTCTCGCTACCGGCCTTTCAGGGATTCATCCTAATTGTGCAATAACGGCTTGGGTTACAACCAACGTAGACTGAGGATTCTGGCCGGTAATCAAGTTACCGTCAACCTCATAATGGGTCGTCCAATTCGGAGCTGCCACATAGATGGCGCCCAGATCACGAAGCTTGCTTTCCAATAAGAACGGGAGATGCTGATCCAGCGTTGTCGCTGCTTCTTCCCTGTCCGTAAAAGCGCTGATCCGTTTGCCTGCAACTAGAGGACTCCCGTTTGATAATTTGGCGCCTACGAGTCCGGCAGGTCCATGGCATACCGCGGCAACAATCTTGCCTGCCTCATAGAAATCCCGTAGCAGTTCCTGAAGCTTGCGATTGTCCGGAAGATCATACATCGTTCCATGGCCGCCCGGTAAGAAAATCGCATCAAACTCATTCGAACCGACTTCATCCAATTTCAAGGTGTTCTCCAAATGTTTCTGAGTATCCAATAGTCGCTGTGGAGTGGTCGAATCTATGCTTCCAGGGTCGATAGGTCCTTTGCCCCCGAGAGGGCTTGCTACCGTCACATTGTATCCTTTCTCAACAAACTCCAGATAAGCCTCCGCGAATTCCGTCAACCATATCCCTGTCGATCTGCCTTCATAAATCTCAGCGTGATTAGTGACAACGATCAGCACTTTCTTAGCCATTACTATCAGCTCCTATATCAAGTAAATTCGTTATAAGATCAGTTTAAGGACAATGTATATATAAAACAAATTACGAAATAATAACTGATTGATAAATAAATTTATTTATAAATAGTTCAAAAATGATCACCCGGAACGTTGATATATATTGGCGGGCGGCCGGCACTGTGTTTATCGCGTCACAGAAGATAAGGACCTTCCGAATTCATAAAACGGATTGTTGGGGGCGTTAAAAAAAGAGCATTTTTCGCCGATAGATTCGTTAAGCTGAACCGTATCGCAAATAGGGCGAAGTTTTTGTTACAATGTAGACTACGGCTAGCCATTAGGGACGGTGATGAACATGGGAAGAAAGCAGGCTTTTACAAAATCGGAGTTGCTTGACCAAACCAAGAGAGTGCTTCTCGAATACGGTTATGAGGGGTTTCAACTTAAGTTGTTATCCAAGAGCCTGGTTGGAGCAAGAAGCACGATTTACCAATATTATGCTAACAAAGAAGAGATCGTTGCTGCATGTATGAAACGATCAATGGAAAATGTATTACAGAAGGCGTCGGCTATTGATGAAACGGATTGCATGAAGGCCCTTCAACATCTGCTAGATGTATATCTGGAGGAAGCTAGTTTCCATCAATTGCTTGGATATGCTCATAAAATAAATAAAGCCAATTCCGCGGCTGCGGCCAATGATCTTGAATTTGTTGAGCAAGCGCATGAGATTTTAAAAAGTCAACTGGAGCGATTGTTTGCTCGTGCGCAGGAAGAGGGACACTTGAATACAAGTATCCCGCTTCCTGCGATTATAGGTGTATTTTTTAACCTGATTGAAACTCCCAATATGATGAATATTCCTACACCTCAGTGGAGTAAGCTATTGTACCAAATGTGGCTGGGAGGGGTAGGAAGACGATAAGGAGCACAAATATATTTGACACGCGTGTCATATAAAACCTATAATGAATACGTACCGGACGAAATGTGATTAATTTGACACTCGTGTCATTTATTTGTGCTGAGGGGAGGATTAGCATATGTTTTTGGCATTGAAGGAATTGAGACACAGCAAGACAAGGTTTTTGATGATCGCTATCATTTTTGTGCTTATTTCTTGGCTGGTGTTTATATTGTCAGGTCTGGGGAATGGGTTATCTACGCTTGCGGCTTCGGCGTTTAAGACGATGAGGGCTGATTATGTGGTTTTCGAACAAGGGTCGAAGGCTTCAATGAGCAAGTCTTTATTGTCTAATGATTTGTCAGCTAAATTAGCAGAGATGCCAAATATAAGTGCCGTTTCACCTATGGGAACCATCATGGCATCGGCAATCAAAGGGAGTAGCAAGTTGAATGAGGATAAAGTTGATATAGCGATTATTGGAATTGACCCGGGGAGCTTTCTTGAGCCGGCGATTATTGAAGGAACGGGGCTGACATCCGATCAGATGACGAAGGTCATCGTTAATGAGACGATGAAAGACGAAGGATTTAAGCTAGGGGACACCTTCCAATTGGATGGTTCGACGGAATCGTTGACGATTGTCGGCTTCGTCAAGAATCAGACGTATAACCACGTAGCAGCTGTATTTACACCTATTGAAGAGTGGCGTAAGCTTGCGTTTGCAGCACCAGGCTCGGACAAAGGAGTCAAGGACCCCGTCAATGCGATGATGCTTCAAGGTAAAGATATTGATCGGAACACTATCAATGAACAGCTTTCGGGTACCGATACGGTTACTCGTGCGGCAGCGGTACAGGGAATGCCTGGATACAAAGAAGAGAATGGCACAATCATGATGATGCTTGCGTTCCTGCTTGCGATCTCTGCTTTCATCATTGGCGTATTCTTCTATGTATTCACGATGCAGAAGTCCAACCAGTTCGGGATTATGAAAGCGATCGGAGCCAAGAATGGATTCTTAGGTAAAGCCGTCGTCTCACAGGTGTTCGTCTTGTCGCTCTCAAGCATTATCGTTGGCATCTTATTGACATATGGTACAGCGGCAATCATGCCCAAAAGCATGCCGTTCATGCTGGATATGAAGCTGGTGTTCACGTATTCCATTGTATTGCTGGTGATCTCATTGCTTAGTTCGTTGGTATCCGTTCGCACGATTTCGAAAATTGATCCGCTTAAGGCACTTGGGAGGGTTGAGTAATGACTGAAGGCTTGCAAATAACAGCAGCTTCCAAATATTATAGCGAAGGATTGAATCGTATTGCGGCATTAGACCGAGTGTCCATAAAAGTGGAGCCAGGTGAGTTCGTCGCAGTGGTAGGTCCGTCGGGTTCTGGAAAAAGCACCTTTCTATCTGTCGCGGGTGCACTGCTCAAAGCTTCCGAGGGAAAGGTCATACTACATGGGAAGGACATATCGAAGCTGTCAGGCAAGCAACTATCCGATGTCCGATTGCATGAGATTGGTTTCATCATGCAAGCCTCTAATTTGGTTCCATACCTGAACGTTCTTGATCAGTTGCTTGTCGTGAAACGGATGTCAGGAAAGGTCCGTGCAGCAGACAAAGCTATGGCTATAAAATTACTTGAAGAGCTTGGTCTAGGCACTAAGCTGAAGAGCTACCCTGAGGAGCTGTCGGGGGGCGAGAAGCAGCGTACCGCCATTGCCCGCGCGTTAATTAACGATCCCAATGTCATATTGGCGGATGAACCTACAGCAAGCCTGGATACCAAGCGCGCCCATGAAGTTGTCTCCTTGATTGCCCATGAGGTGAGAACACGCCATAAAGCGGCGATTATGGTCACACACGATGAGCGGCTGCTTACCTACTGCAACAAGGTATACCGGATGGAAGATGGCAAATTATCTCTAGCGGAACTGGAGTCCATCCATTGAGGTGCTATTAAGATCCTCTCAATTTGTGAGCTTATTAAAATTTGAAAATTTAGGGAGATGGTGAAGATGATCGTCGTCACGAACAGAAGGTCTTGCTGACACATAACTTAACGGAATACGATGAGTTAAATGTAAACATGTATTGGGAGACCATGGACTCTTTTACTGCGTGGAGAAATAGCGATGCCTTTAAAGCGGCGCACAAACGTCCGGAGCCAGGTGCCGAGGCAGCCCATAAAGAATCTCCAATTCTCGGAAGTGAGATTATCACTTATGAAGTGGCATCAGTAAAAAACCGATAGGTTCCCATACAGCAGACAGGTTATATAATAAATCCAGGTACTGTGTAAACCGGTACCCATAGACTAGACACTTTGAAAAGGGTGTTGGTGTAGGGCTGTGGGTACTTTTGATTATGGAGCAGCAACGAGGGAAAATTCCGCCCTATAGAACCCTGCCTTAGATTTCATGTAAGATTTTTCGAAGGGACAGTTCCCCTCAATGCAGATGCTTCAAGTAGTAAATCCAAATCCTCAATGTAACGAAATGCTTCCAGTCTTGAATGTCCGTCCGGACCGTTTCAACTCTGGGATGAAGTGCTCGATTTGGTGAAAGTCCAGATATAGGCATGTTCCTTCTCTACCAATCCCCAAATTTTTTACATAGATTTGATATACTTTACGACTTCTATGATTTGATTTATGTTAAAATATCTCCGGATCAGAAATTGGAGAGGGGTTTTATAACTCATGTCATGGAAAAAAGTTCTAGGTAAAAGCACCATTCGTGTGGCTACTACTGCTCTATTACTTTCCCAATTGTTTGGCGCAGTAGGTTCTGTCTCTGCTGCAGGCAACGATGTCGAAGTACACTTGATTGGAATCAATGACCTGCACGGTCAGTTGGACACCACATCGATAGTTAGTGACAAAAAGGTCGGAACAGCTCCAATTCTAGCAACATATTTAAAAGAAGCACAAGCCAAATATGAAAACTCCCTGCTCTTCCATAATGGAGACTCTGTTGGAGCATCCGCCCCCGTCTCATCTCTGGATCGTGATGAGCCTACGATGGAATGGATGAATATGATGGGCTTTGATGTAGGTTCTCTGGGCAATCATGAATTCGACCAAGGTATCGCTGCATTAAAAGCACAAATCTTTGGTGGTCTGGATCCAAAAGAAGGCAAGGTAACCCATGCTGGCGCAAAATTTGATTATGTAAATGCAAACGTCATTGAAACTTCCACTGGCAAACCATTGATTAAGCCATATGTGGTTAAAGAAGTGGGCGGAGTCAAAATCGGATTTATCGGATTAGTGACGAAAGCGACACCTTCTAAAGTATCCCCAGCGGGTACAGCAGGCGTGCGTTTCTTAAGCGCAGAAGAAGAAGTTGCAGCCGTTAATAAATATGCAAAAGAATTACAAGATCAAGGTGTAGAAACGATCATCGTCCTGGCACATGATCCAGCAACAACCAAAGAAGGCGTAACCACTGGAGAAGCGGCTGATTTGGCCAAAGCTTTGCCTGCCGATTCCCCTGTTGACGTTATCGTTGCAGGTGACAATCATGCCTTAGCTAACGGTGAAGTGAATGGAAAATTGATTGTTCAGGCTTATTCTTATGGTACGGCATTTGAAGATATTAAGCTGATGATTGACCCTACGACTGGAGACGTAGCCGAAAAATCAGCCACAGTTACAACGACTTTTCAAGACGGTGTAAAAGAAGACCCTGAATCTTTAGCTATTATTAAAAAATCACTAGACAAGCATCCTGAGCTAACGAAGCCAGTAGGTACGACAGATGGTTCTGTCACTCGTACAGATGCTTATAATAACGAAGCCCCTCTAGGGAACCTCATTGCAGATGCAATGCGGCAAGCCGACTTTGGTGATAAGGCAAGCGCTGCTGACTTTGCATTTATGAATCCAGGTGGGATTCGTGCGGATCTGCCAAAAGGCGATGTGACCTTTGCTGATCTTGCTAAAATCCAACCTTTTGGCAATACTTTGGTAAAACTAGAGCTGACTGGAGCACAAATTCAAACCTTGCTGCAGCAGCAATGGGGTACAAACGCGGACGGTACACCAAACACCAAAACGCTGCAAATTTCTGGCTTGAAGTATACGGCAGATTTCAATAAGCCCGTTGCAGAACGTGTAACTAGTCTTACTCTTGAAGATGGTACACCGATTGATCCTGGAAAAACATATACGGCTGTAGTTAACAACTTTATGGCAGCGGGTGGAGATAACTATAAAGTGCTGGTGGATGCTAAATCATCCTTAGCAGGTCCGATCGATTTGGATGTATTCTATCAGTACATTGTAGATAAATTTAAAGGTGGCGCTATTCAAGCTAAAACAGAAGGACGTATTACCAACCTAGGTGCATCTACAGAACAACCGGAAACACCTGTAACCACAAAAGCCATTTCTCGTGCTGAATTTGTAAGTGCTCTGGTAGACATGTTGAAACTGAACGAAGTAGCTACAGCACCTGCATTCAAGGATGTTGCTGCTGACGCTGCATACGCAGATGCCATCGCTGAAGCTGCTCATGCCGGATTCATTCAAGGCTACGGTGGTAACTTCAATCCTGATCGTGATATCACTCGTGAAGAAGCGGCTACCATTCTTGCTAAATTGTTGAACAACCCGGTTTCTGATAAAAACGCTGCTACGATTATTGCAGGTTTTGAAGATGGCCAAACCGTTTCTGCCTATGCGGTTAAATCTATGGCAAAACTGATTGATAAGGGTATGCTGAGTGCAGCAGAGAAAAATCTGCTTCAACCTAAACAAGCCTTGTCTGTCGATGATGCAAAAGCTTTAATTCAAAAAGCAGTTGCAGCAAAAGCTTCATAATTTAGAACTTACTCAAACCTTAGATTACGACAGGAAAACACATCCTTTTTGGTGAATAAGCTTTCTTCTATTGATAGGCCTCAATTAGTCCCTCAATTCATGGGAAAAGGTTTATCTAGAAGAATGCTACATCCCCATTTAGGATGTGTTTTTTCATGCTTACATGACCAATCTATGGTTGCAGCTGATAGCGATGTTAAGCTGAACGGTATCACAAGTAGGGCGAAATTCAGACAAGAACCTGCAGGGGTTCAACTGCCTGATGCGGCTGCGATTATACGAACACGATTTCGGTTGAACTGGATGAATCCCTGCTCAAACCATGAACGACTTAATCAGATCGCCGAATCGTTAACAAAGCATGGGCCTTTTGTGCGTCATTCATCAATGCCATCCTGTATTCCAACATCCAGGTAAGCGTGCCAAGTATCTGATCATATTCATCCTTCTTACGTTCGACCTCACGAATCTTCTGGCGAATCCATTCAATCCTTTGCTGTTCGGAATACTTATCTGCATCATGATCCTGTAAGATTTCCTTCAGTTCAGATAGCGAACAATCCACGCGCTGGAGTTTCTTTATGAATTTTAGACGTTCGATCGCCTCTTCTGAATAATTACGATAGTTATTTTTTTCTCTCCGGACATGCCGACTGTCCAACAAACCTTCCTTTTCATAAAAACGAATGGTGTAAACCGTTAAACCAGTTTTTTCTGCCAATTCATTAATCTTCATGAAATTGCTCCCCAAAAAAAGATTTGCCTTATAGTTAACTCTATAGTTTAAACTCCAATTATTCAAGTCATCTAAACGCCGACATAAGCCAGAGCAATCAAGGTATTCATGAGTAGATATTTCAAGAAGTCCAGTTTGTGATGATCAAACAGAAAGGATGAAATCAATGTTCTCTAACAATGCCGCTTGGCTGACGAAGGCGTATGGGAAACTCGAGGCAAGCCCGCGCCATACACTCCTCCAGGCGAGAATGAAATGGTCGTTAAAAACCACGCAGTCGCCATCAATCCCGTAGATTGGTATAGACAACGTGTCGGAAACTTTATATTCTCATGGGTCAAATATCCTTTCATCCTCGGGGGAGATGTGGCAGGAGAGATTGTTGAAGTTGGCAAAAGGGTGCAGCGCTTTAAGGTGGGGGACCGCGTTCTCGCGCAGGCCTTAGGAATGGACCGAAATTGCAACCGTGCAGCAGAGGGAGCTTTTCAGCAGTATACGGTTGTTCGTGCTAACCTGGCAGCGCCCATTCCCGACAATATGAGTTATGAACGTGCCGTTGTTTTACCCCTGACGCTGGCTACCGCAGCATGCGGCCTGTTCCAGAAGGATCATCTCGCACTGGAATACCCTTCTGTTCCTCCAAAACCGACCGGTAAAAGTGTGCTGATTTGGGGCGGATCTACGAGTGTGGGCAGCAATGGCATTCAACTCGCCGTTTCAGCTGGCTACGACGTTATCACTACGGCATCGCCGAGAAACTTCGACTACGTACGAAAACTTGGTGCAAGCCAGGTCTTTGATTACAATAGTCCAGCCGTTGTTCAAGATATAATTAAGGCCTTAAAGGGCCAAACCATTGCTGGTGCACTTGCAATCGGCGCAGGCTCCACCGATGCCTGTCTGGATATCGTCCACAATTGCGAAGGCAACAAGTTCGTTTCGATGGCTAGCGCCCCCATTGGATTTGAAGCCATGCCAGACCGTCCGGGGTTCAGTTTTAAAATATTCCCGCTCGTGCTTCAGTTATTGAGGGCCAACGCCTCACTCAGGCGTAAATCCAGGAGAAGACACGTCCAAACGAACTTCATCGATGGTGGTACTATAGCAAATAATGAGGTAAGTAGAGTTATTTATGAACAATTCCTGCCTAGGGCGCTCGCAGAGGGCCAATACATTGCTGCCCCAGATCCCTATGTCGTCGGAAGGGGGCTTGAGTATATACAGGAAGGGCTGGATCTCCAAAGAAAAGGGGTATCTGCTAAAAAAGTGGTCATCACTTTGTGAATAAATCAGTACCATTCGATTTCGCCCTATTGATGATACGGTGAACTGTACCATAAGTGACGGTTGCCATGACCACCGTTTTTTTGGGTCTATGGAAAGATAAAAGAGAAGGGCAAAATTAATGATGTAAAAATAGCCCTAGCCTAAGTTTCATAAGGCTAGGGCTTGCGACTTGGCATGCAATTGCCCGGGGGTTAGATTAGCCATTAGCCCATTTCAATCCCCATACCCATTCTTTTAAGTATAGAAATTTACTTTGTACAGTTTTCAAACTCTTCCAAGACCTTGGATTTGTCGCCATAAACCTTTTCCAGGTGATCCTCTCCCCAATAGCATAAAAGATCTAGGGCGGGCTTTAATCCCCAGCCGTAGGGAGTTAACTTATACTCCACTTTAGGCGGGATCTCTTCATAAATCTTGCGTGCGACAATTTCATCCTTTTCCAATCCTCTTAGTTGAGTGGTCAGCATTTTTTGCGTAATGCCGGGGATTAACCGGCGAAGTTCAGAGGTCCGTTTCGGTCCTGTCATCAAATGATAGATGATTAAAGGCTTCCATTTCCCTCCCATTACTTCTAATGCAGCCTCCACCCCAACTTTATATTTCTTTCGAACGCGATTTTCCCTTTGTTCAGTCATCTTGTATTCCTCCGCAAAAAGGATGTGTTTTCGCTAAGAACATAACTTCCAGGGCATCTATCTAGGGCACTTCCATGTTCCTAGGGTACCTGTATGATCCTATAGAACGTGAAAGTGCGTACTTCCAGGTTATTTTAGCACTGTTTATAATAGCATCAGCCGTTGATCATGGCTACAAGTTAGCTGTTTGAGAAAGGAAGTGATGATACAAGCATGAACGTATTATGCGTTGTTTCGCACCCGAGAAAGGATTCCCTCACCTTTCAGGTCGCCGATCGTTTCGTACAAGGTCTTGCCGAGGCTGGCCACGCCTATGAGATATTGGATTTACACGGGATTGGCTTTGACCCGGTCTTAAAAGGAGCAGATGAACCGGATTGGTCTGCAGCCGAACAGTCCTTTTCCCCTGAGGTGGAAAGGGAGATAAGGCGAATGAAGGAGCACGACGCCCTGGCGTTTATTTTTCCAATTTGGTGGTGGCATTTGCCAGCCATGCTAAAAGGCTATATTGATCGCGTATGGAACAATGGGTTTGCGTACGGTTCGAACCAGCTTCATCATCAACATGTCTTGTGGATTGGTCTGGCGGGTGTTTCTAAAGAACAGATGGAAAAGCGAAATTACGATGAAATGATTACTCATCTGCTCAATGTAGGAATTGCAGATTATTGCGGTTTATCCAGTTCTGAAGTTGAATTTATATATGAGACCTTGGACTCCCATTCCAAGCATTATGAGATGCTGCTTAATCAAGCTTATCACTTAGGGTTGAATTATGCCAAGGAGCGAGGATCCGCTGTATAGAGGTTGGCATTCATGCCCAGGCCCGTAGTGTATTGCTAGTCAGTGAAAATCAAAAGACTCGTTCGGAATCATGAATTCCTACGGGTCTTTTTTATGCTTTTTGGAGAGAGACTTCGGATAGAGAGAGCCATTAACGTTCTATTAAAGTTGCCCGCTCCTTCTCAAATCTATATGAAGCATTTTCCGCAGCTCGTAAAGGTGGTTGCTAGGCGTCGGGCTTCATTGAAAGAGTGACCTTATCCGTAGTCTGGTAATATTCAGTAATTATTCAGTAAGAATTAGTATAATCATCGCAAGTCGACTTTATTCTCCAAAATTAGACAGAAGAATTAAAATGGGCTGGTCATATGTTGATGCACTACACCTGAGAAGATTTCGCGATGATAGATCCCAACGAAACTCAGATAACAGGATGAGAGCACAACTACATGTATCAACAAGCCAATCAGCAACTGTTGAGGAGGGGAAAGGAGGGAACCCTGCAAGACTTAGATGGTGCAAAGGGCTGCTGGGATCGAGCAAATAGAAGATGTCTATTGGGTTAAGCGTTATTGAACCGATGATCCCACAGTCGCTAAAATTTACAGTAGTTTTGGGAATGGAGGACAAAAGTGTCTTGAAACGAAAACGCAGCATAGGTAAAGCAATACTCTCTTTCTGCTTGGCGATTATGCTTGTCCTGCAGACGGTGGCGTTCTCTGCTGCCGCATTTGCGGAGAGTGCGCCAGACAATTCCGGGGCGGTGGCAGTTAACGAAGCCGATTCGCCGAGCGCGGACGAGCATTCGAGCGCGGAGGAACCGTCGGGCACGGATCAACCGCCGAGTGTGGAGGAACCGTCGGGCACGGACCAACCGCCGAGCGTGGAGGAACCGTCGGGCACGGACCAACCGCCGAGCGTGGACGAGCCGTCGGGCACGGATCAACCACCGAGCGTGGACGAGCCGTCGGGCACGGATCAACCACCGAGCGTGGACGAACCGTCGAACACGGACCAACCGCCGAGCGCGAACGAACCGCCGTCAGTAACTGAGGCGCCGATCAATTCCGTAGTGATGGCGGCAGTCCCGACGGACAAAACGGCGGTGTTCATGGAGGCTAATTCAACCTTTCCGCTGAAGGTGACGCAAGGAACTGACATTGCCCCAGGCGGTACGATCCAGGGCCGACAGCAGTTTACGCTGAAATCTGAAGGTCTAAAATTGCCAGTGAATGGTGATGACCCAAATCCAACTAATGCAGATCCTGAAAAATACATACAAAAGGGTGACTGGATTGAACTAAAAAGAGAAGATCACTTCAAGGAAGTGGTGCTGCCGACAGCTACCAAAACCTTGATGGCAACAACTGAATTGGGTGTGAAACTGCTTGGTATTGCCTCCTTCACTCCGGATAGCATCAAGATTGTATTTAATGGTGACGACAGCTTTTTTAATGGTATTGGAAAGGCGGTTACCTTCGGATTTGAAACAACCGCCAATTCGGATTTGAATGGAATTGAATACGGCGATACAAAGCCTATCTCGATTTTCGGGGGAGCGTATGAGTTAAAGAATCCAGATGTTACAGCAGCATACAGCATTACTTTAAGCTCGCCCGGAATGATCAGGTGGGATCAGTATGGATATCGCGGAATTCAACCCGCACAATTTGATGAGGGTGCGGTTACCTGGCAGTCAACCGTATCTGCATTCGATCAGTTTGATAAAACAATCAAATTACCGCTGGACGGGAAGAAATTTTTTACGGACCCTGCATCTTATAATACTGGCAACGGTAATGCCCGTGGCATCTATGTGACTGGCTCCTTCAAAGTCAACGACATAGCGGTAGAGCCGGATATCGACGCTGACGGTAAACTGAGCTACATTTTCCCGAAGGGTACCGGTATAGATCCAAAGGTTGAGTTTAAGACTTGGATCCCAAAGGAAGCTTACTATTACGAATACAAGAATCCACCGGGGAATCTTGGGCGCAGCTATCGGGACATGAACGGCTTAGTGAGATTAAAAGAGGTCGATGACACTGTTTTAGTGAGTGCAGGTCAAGAGATTTCTTTTGCTCCAGATTGGGTTCAAGCCAGCGCCTCGTATGACCATTCTAATGAAACAATCACATGGAAAGTCACTGTTAACCAGTACAACAAAAAAGGTTTAAAGAACTTTACCATCACAAATGTATTACCTGCCGGACTGGACTTTTTATCAGCTGAATGGCAGACATGGGTGGATAGCACTGCATCTGAGGTACAATCAATTACACCAGATGCGAACGGCGTTTATTCCTTTGGGGATATTAACGGTAAAGTGGAACTTGTGATTAAGACTAAGGTGAACAACGGTTCAAATTTCAGAATCGACCCACGTGCTAACTGGAATTTGGAAACAACAGGCGGTATTCAGAACAATGATGTGATAACTGGTCTAAGACCTGTCGCAGTAACTGACGAGGCAATCGTTACGATCGGTGCGCATAATTTTACAAAAAGTGGATCTATTTTGATGGAGGATTTCAATCTCGGCGGCATCACATGGACTGTCAATCTAACACCACAATACGCTTTGCCGGATGCGGTAGTGTACGATGTACTCGTGCATGGCGGAGATTTGAACGTTTTGGACAAGGCTGTGGATGAAACCGGCGAGGTTAGCGCGGAAACGATTGCGAAAATCAAGGCAAATGTTAATACTGCTCAGCTCTGGAAGCAATATCAGGGAGGTACCCTCAAAAGCGCAGACGGCTTAACCTTGAAGGCTATTCCTTTAAAGGTAGACGGTAATGTGGTGGCGGATTTGATCAAGGCGACCGGGTACACCGACAAAGCTGCATCCTTCAGCTTCCGTGCACTTGAGACCAACCCAGACGTCCTCTTCAGGCAGAATATTGAGACCGGAAAAACAATATGGAATCGGTCCTTACTGTTTGATGGAGAAAGCGTAAAAGCTGCGCAAAACTCTGTTAATCTTCATCTGCGCATGTTGAACAAGGATATGCTCTTTGCGTCGAAGCCATTAAAGGCAGATGGTACACCAGAAAATGTTAACCCAAATAATGTTAGCAGCTATATTAGAAACGATAGCAATGAAGCATGGACCATTTCGGCCTATGACCGCACAACCAAGACGGTCACTTTCCGTCTAGGTGTCAATATGCCGGGATACAATACAGAAGAAATGTCTAAGGACGGCGGTAATCGAGTAATTAGCAACATCAAGCTAGTGGACACACTGCCCGAAGGCTGGGAATTCGTGCCGTTTTCTGAAGGTAAGGATTTTGAGCTTTGGAAAGGATATTCGGACAATGGTTCGGGTACAGAGTATGGTGTTAAAAACGATGCCAAAACACTTATTGAACCAGGTACTAGTGCTCATGTAGTAAGTTTTTCTCACAATGGAAACGAGGGAACGTTCACCTTCTCTAAATTGGAAAGTCCGTATGTCATTTTAGTAAAGGCAAGACCTTCCAATGCGGCTCTTGAGAAGTATTTGGAGGAATATGCCACCAACGGCACAGACAAGCAGGTGCTGTATAACAAAGCCGACCTTCATATGACATGGGGCGGGGTGGAGAAGGTCCTCACCGAACAGCGCAAAGTTATTGTACCTATTCAGACCCTGGGCAAGACAGTAACTAAGCCCGTTCCAGGGGTGTTGGAATGGACGGTGAACTATACTCCGCCATTCAACATGGAGCAGGGCGCTTATTTGCAGGATACCCTAGGTGCAGGTATGAATCTGCGCTATGAAGAAAACGGAAAGCTTGTGCTTACAGCGCCTAGTATGGCAGTTTATCCTGCAAAATTGACTGCCA
The DNA here is from genome assembly GCF_040546645.1 of Paenibacillus sp. OAE614. Lineage (NCBI taxonomy): Bacteria > Bacillati > Bacillota > Bacilli > Caryophanales > Paenibacillaceae > Paenibacillus > Paenibacillus sp. OAE614. The sequence goes on from NZ_JBEPOD010000001.1 coordinate 6,980,140, forward strand.
GCGGTGCTCTGGAAAGAGAGGGCGCATCTCTGGATCTCAGCGACCCGAACTGTGAAGTTCAGGTAGAAGCTGCACCAGGCGAGGGCGGCACCACGGTTTTAATATTCAAAATGAACAACCCTAATAAGCTTTACCAGTTTGTGTACCAAACCGAGGTTGACCCTTCTAAAGCGAAGGCTGGAGACAAAATGGGCAACGAGGTAAAGCTGATGGGCGATGATAAGCTGAAATCTGTCAGTGCCAAAAGTGAAAGCACGCTGGACAGTTCGGACGTAGCCGGCAGTTCAAGCTCCAATGCCCTGCTGCCCCTAAAAAAGGTAGATCCTAACAACAATCCGCTAAAAGGCGTAGAGTTTACGCTCTATAAGAAAGACGACGGAACTCAAATTGCCAAAGGAACAACAGACAGCGGAGGAAAACTCAATATGCTGTTCCCGGATCCAGGTTATTACGAGCTGAAGGAAACCTACATTGATCTGAATACCTGGCTGCCGATCACCCATGTGTATCAGGTATACGTAGGGAATACACCCGGGAAGCCCATCTGGGTAGACGGCGTGAAAGTAACCTCTGATAATCCGCTGGTCGTACCTACACCAGCCCAGGGTAAGCTGACCATCACCAATAAGGTGGAAGGTAACGGAAGCGATCCGAACAAAGAGTTCGAGTACACCGTAACCTTTAAAGGTGAGGGTGAGGACGGAGAGTACTTCTATAAAAAGTCAGATAATACGACTGGCATGATCAAAAGCGGTGGCAAGATTACCCTTAAGCACGGGCAAACTATGACGCTGCCGGCTCTGCCAGCAAATCTGGTTTATACCGTTATCGAGGGCGATTATACAACCGTTGACGGTTACACGACTAAGCCGGAGTCGAGAGAATGGTCTGACACAATCGTGAATAAAGGCGACCACAAGGCGGACTTTATCAATGAGCGAACCGTCAACAAGCTGACTATCAGCAATACGGTCATGGGCAACGGCGGCGACAAGACGAAGGAGTTCGAGTATACCGTCAGCTTTGAGGGCGCGGGCAAGGAAGGAAGCTACTCCTACTTGAAGTCGGGCGGCGGCACAGGTACGATCAAGTCCGGCGATACCTTTAAGCTCAAGGATGGAGAGACACTGGAAATTGTGGACCTGCCTAAAAATCTGAAATATACAGTTACCCAAAAGGACTACACAACCGATGATTACGTGACTACTCCTGAGGAACAAAACTATATCGGAGTCATGCAAGGTACTGATAAAGAAGCCCCGTTCACAAACGTGCGAGTCATAAAGGGCGACCTGCTCATCAGCAACACGGTTAAAGGCAAAGACGACGACAAGAAAAAATTGTTCAAGTACACGATCACCTTCACAGGAGTGGGATCGGACGAATCCTACGCCTATGAGAAGCCGGATGGCACCAAGGTCATGATTAAGAGTGGAGACACCTTCGAGCTTACGGATGGTAAGACGCTCGTTGTGCAAGGACTCCCGACGGGCCTTCAGTATACGGTGACCCAGGACGATTATTCGGAAGACGGCTATGTGACGGATCCTGAAGGTTTCGTTCGCACAGGAACCATTCCGGAGAAAACAGCGGCCAAAGCATACTTTGTAAATACCCGCCCATATCTGGAAGGCGTGCTGCGTGACAACAACACAGGCGAAGTCATTCCGAACGCGGAAATCATCGTGACGAACAAGAAGACCGATGAACAGCAAACGATTCGGACGAATGAGAATGGTGAATATTCGGTCCCGGCCGCAGCGGATACGGACTATACGATCACTTATACGAAGCTGTATCATGTAGGCGGAAAAGATGTCCCTGTCGAGTTCACGCAAAAAGCAAATGTGGACGGCAGTGTGAGAGACGAGACCGTTCCGGCCGACATTACGGCGGTAGGGATCGTGCTGTTCAAGCAGCTGGATGGAACAAAAGAGCTATTCAACGATTCTTTTACCAGCCAGATGCATATCTATTTGAAGGACAAGGACGGCAATTATATTCAAGAGAACGGTCGTCCCAAGGCGTTTCCGATGGCTTCAAACGGCACTTTCTCCGTGGAAGGGCTAACCGAGCAGAAGTACACCATGGAAGTTCGCTATGAAGCTGAGGACGGTCAGGAATTGCTCTTCAAGGTGACGCAGCTGGACGTGAAGGCAAACGGAGAGCTGAATATTTCCGAGGAATTGGTCGATCCTTACGGTACAATTTATGATGAAACGACAGGAGACGCTATCAACGGCAAGAAAATTGATGGAGCCAAAGTTACTCTGTATTATGCGGATACGCAGCGGAATAGAGATAACGGGCACACTCCGGATACGAAAGTAACGCTTCCTCCGGTTCCGAATTTCCCGCCGCACAACAACGAGAGCCCCGAGCAAGATAGCGACGCAAATGGCTTCTATGCATACATGGTGTTTCCTGACGCGGATTACTATCTGATCGTAACGAAGGACGGATATGAGACGCATCGGAGCGATACGATTGCTGTCGATTATGACATTATCAAATACGACGTGCCAATGAAGCCGATCCGTTCCGGTGGCGGCACTGACAACGGTAACAGTGGGGGCGACAACGGCAACGGGGGAACCGATAACGGCAACAACGGAACCGGTAACGGCAACGGGGGAACCGACAACGGCAACAGTGGAACCGACAACGGCAACAACGGAACCGGTAACGGCAACGGCGGAACCAACAACGGTAACAACGGAACCGGCAACGGCAACAACGGAACCGGTAACGGCAACGGGGGAACCGGTAACGGCAACAACGGAACCGGTAACGGCAACAGCGGAACCGACAACGGTAACAGCGGAACCGACGACGGTAACAGCGGAACCGACAACGGTAACAACGGAACTGACAACGGTAACGGAGGAAACAATAACGGCAACAGCGGAACCAACAACGGCAACAATGAAACCGACAATGGCAACAACGGAACCGGCAACGTCGAGAACGAACTCGACGATGCTCCGAAAACCGGAGACAACAGCGTATCGCCTATCCTTTATATGGCTTTAGCGCTGATGTCCTTGATGACGATCGGGTTCTGCCTAATCGGTAACAAGAAGAAAAAGCACATTCAGTGACCGGAAAGGCGGTAAGAAAATGAGCAAAACTAAAAAGATTCTTATCGCCGTTTCCCTCCTTGTGTTAGTATTTTCTCTCTTCAGTATTGCGAAGGTTCTCCTTCGAGATTACGCTGAACAGCAGAATATCAAAGAGTTGACAAAAGTTAGGGAGGATGGGTCTGGCAAAGGCGGAGGGGATTCAATCCCCTCCCTTTTGTCCAATAAGGCGGGTAAGCCGGTCGTGCTTCCCGAATTTCGAGAGCTTTACGAGAGGAATCCGGATATCGTCGGCTGGCTGAAGATTGATGGCACACGAATTGAGTACCCGGTCATGCAGAATCCACAGGATGCGGAGTACTACCTCAATCATGATTTCGATAAGAAAGAAAACAAAGGCGGCCTCCCCTTTTTGGATGGGCATAGCCGGGCCAATGGTTCGGGTATTTTGCTGATTCATGGACATCACATGAAAAGCGGCTGGATGTTTAAAGATTTAATGAAGTACAAGAACGAAAACTTTTATAAAGAGCACGCTACGTTCCAGTTCAGCACGCTTTATGAAAAGGAAAAGTACGAAATTGTAGCCGTCATTCTGTCGCAAGTTTATCGCAAATCGGACGACGTTTTTAAATACTACCAGATTGAAAATGTAGTTACGCCCGCCGAGTTCGATTCGTATGTACAGAACATCAAGAAACTCACTCTTTATGACACGGGCGTAACTGCCCAGTATGGCGACAAGCTTGTTGTACTGTCCACGTGCGAGTACTCAACAGAAAACGGCCGGTTAGCGGTGGTCGCCCGAAAGATTAAATGACGATGTTGAAATACGGAGTCAAGCTGTTTGATATCGCGTTCTCCCTTTGGAGGACGCGATTTTTTATCATTCGGGGCTGATGGTGCCAGCCCCTCTTTCATTTCTTTTTCTCCAATTCCGCCTTTAATCTTGTATTCTCCTCCAACAGCTTTTGAACGTCCGGGACATCTTTGCCGGAAACCCAGCTATGTAAATCGTCTCTTGCCGCATACACCGGCAATTGATCAAGAAGTACCATTTTAATGTGCCGTACATCTTCCACATAATAGACAGGGACTTGTTCCATGACCGTTTGCTTAAACTCTTGAAACTCCTCATAGTATTCAATGGCTGTAAAGTCGTATGGCTTTTGTCTCAATGTTTCATCTGTAACAACAAAAGCAAATCTGGGTTTGCCCGCTTCTCCGGCATACTCATACTCCCAATGCGTATAGCTCTTGGATTCATCAGGGAGCGTTAAACCATAGAATCCTCCGAGAATCAGGATATATACATCGGACTCGTCAATCCATCTCTTCCTAATGCTCATTGGACTTTCCTTGAAAAATTGCTCGATTCCAGCAGGGATATGACCGGCTTGAAGTATGGCTTCAACAGCGGTATGCCTTTCCTCGATAAGATCGTTGAAAGTAGCTGATATGTAAATTTGTAATTTTTTTCTCATAGGCCCACCTAAATTAAAGAATTCGTAAAAATATAGAATGAAATAAAGAAATGAATGAAATAGGCCGTATTGGGCCGTTATAACAGGATGTTCAGCGCAGACTTTATTTCAATCTATTTAGAATCTAACATTCGCTCACTTGATATGTCAAAATTAGCCAGTGTATATGGCTTACATTTAAGGGCTTTTGTATTCACTGCGCACTTTTTTGTGGGGCTTTGGGGTTTCGTTTGGTTTCCCGTGAGCGCATCCCAAATGACGCCGGCTTTTTATATAAATATTTTTCTTGTAATGTAGAAATCGGAGCAGCCCACACGACATTATAGTGCAACCCAATTCCAATACGGTTTTACAGGGAGGAGTTTTTGTATGAGTTACACCCTAATGTTTTACGAGAGCCAGGAGGATTTTGCGGCTAGAATGGATCCAGCCCGGCAACAAGAATACCTGGCAGGCTGGACGCATTACGTGCATGCTTTACGACAGTCTGGAATCGTGGTGTTTGGTTCAGGTCTTCAAGCTCCGGAGACAGCTGCAACGATGAAACGGCGCGGCGGTGAAATGGCGGTTCAAGACGGACCGTTTCCCGAGACGAAAGAGCAGCTCGGCGGAATATTCGTGATTGATGTTCCGGATCTGGAAACTGCATTAGAGTGGGCTGCTCGAGGGCCTGTCGATACGGTGGAGGTCAGACAAAACCTTCCCGCACTGAAGTAATCATCTCTATGGAAGCTCATCAAGTTATTGAACAAACAGCTCGTAACGCGTACGGCCGATTACTCTCCTATTTAGCTGTAAATTGGCGGGACCTGCAGGCGGTTGAGGATGCGATCGGAGACGCTTTTCTCGCTGCGTTAGAAACTTGGCCGAAGATCGGCATTCCGGATAAGCCTGAGGCATGGCTGGTTACCGCCGCCCGTAGGCGGCTTATCGACCGTGCACGCCGTACCCGCGTTTCCGAAAGTGCGCTGCCGACACTCATTGCCATGTCAGAGGATACACAGCGGCTCGCATCGTCAAACACTGGTTTTCCGGACGAACGACTGCGGATGATGTTTCTTTGTACTCATCCGGCCATTGACCCTGCGATGCGTACACCGCTTATGCTGCAGACGGTGCTTGGAATCGATGCAGCCCGAATTGCATCTGCATTCATCGTCAAGCCCTCCACCATGAGCCAGCGTCTGACGCGGGTAAAGGCCAAAATTCGTACCGAACGCATCACATTTGAATTGCCCGATGCTGAAGAAATCCCGAATCGTCTCGATTCCGTCCTGGAGGCTATTTACGCTGCTTACGGGAGCGGGTGGGACGAAGCAGCCAGTGCCGATTCGCCTCTCAGGAGATTGGCAGAGGAATCGATCTATCTAGGAAAGCTGCTTCTCCAGTTCAACCCCCGCGAACCGGAAGTTAATGGCCTGTTGGCGCTCATGCTGCACTGTGAAGCGCGAGTCGGGGCTCGGCATGATGAAGAGGGGAACTATATTCCCCTCTCGCAGCAGGACTGTGCTCGATGGGAGCAAAGCATGATCTTGGAGGCGGAGCGTTATCTGCATATCGCCTCACAAGCCGATAAAATCGGACGCTTTCAACTCATGGCCGCGATCCAATCCGTGCATGCACAGCGTTTATGGACTGGGCAAACAGAGTGGGAGGCGATTGCTCAGTTATACGAAGGCCTCATTCGTATATCCCCTACCCTAGGCTCATTAGTCGGCCGAGCCGCTGCAGTGGCGGAGGTTTATGGATCGGAATGCGGCATTGCGCTTCTAGAAGCCATTCCATCTTCAGAAGTGGTAAGCTATCAGCCCTATTGGGCACTTGCCGGTCATTTATACAAACGGATGCAGCGGAAGGAAGATGCTCACTTGGCTTATAGCCGTGCCATTGGGCTAAGCACAGATATATCGATTCGGCAATTTCTAAATCGCCAAGCTGCTGAGATATAAAGCACACACCGGGATAAAATAAACTACCCGAGGAAGAAAGGGGCTGGCGATCCAGCCCCTTCTCAATTTTTTGCCGAGCTGGACCCGTACCATAAGTAACGGTAAATGTTTTATAGAATGCTTGATTTACATAGAATTTGTTTCCTTTGGACAACTTGTCCCTCTTCCGTATCCGTGGGAGGACTTTGCAGGAGGGAGATGTGCTTAATTAAGGTGCACTTTTAGTGTATTTCGAAGCTGGTCGCTGGATATCCTAGGCATGGGTTCCCAATAGACCATAAAAGGAATGAGTTTTGTGAAAACAGATCAATCACAATTAACGGCAGCGGAGATGGGAAAACTTTGGGCAACGTATGTTGGAAATACGATGGGAAAATGCGTGCTTAGTTATTATCTCCAGCATGTGAACGATAAAGAAATTAAAGAAATTTTACAATTTGCCCAGGGGTTATGTGAAGATTATATTCAGGATATCGAAGCCATTTTTAAACAAGCGGCCTTTCCCATACCGGTCGGGTTTACGAAGGACGACGTAAATCTGGAAGCACCCCGACTGTATGAAGATGACTTTTATCTTCATTACTTACAGTATCTGGGCAAAGCCGGAATGAGTATTTATAGCGTGGCTATACCTTTAGTAACGAGGAAAGATATCCGGGATTTTTTTGTCAAGACCCTTCATGATACGAGCCAATTAATGGTTCGGGTCAATGATGTTTTGCTTTCCAAAAATGCATCAATAAATCCACCCGTCATTCCTCCACCCGAAGGAGTTGACTTTATTACCAAACAGAGTTTTCTAAATGTATTTTTTGGAAACGGGAGACCGCTGCAAGGCTTGGAAATTGCCCATTTATACGGTAACATGAACAACGACATCACAAGTAAAGCCATTATTACTGGCTTTGTCCAGGTGGCAAAAAGTGAAAAAGTCAGACAATATTTAGAACGCGGAAAGAATCTTAACCAAAAACATATTGATCTGATGTCGGATAAATTGTCCAAAGACGGTTTGCCATCTCCTTCGCTCATTGATCATTTGGTCAGACCATCAACGGAGTCCCCTTTCTCAGACAAACTGATGGTTTATCATAAAATCGATATGTTTGCCATGAAGATCAGGGAATACGCCAATGGTGCCTCACTTAGTGCAAGAAAAGATGTAGCCGCCTTATTTGCAAAATGCCAGTTGGAAGTATCGTTATACGTAGAAGATGGTGCCAACATTATGATTGACCATGGCTGGTTGGAGCAACCTCCAGAAGCTATAGACCGAGATGAGTTACAAGCGGGACATTAATAGCTTGATCTAGAAGCTGTTTTGGGCACAATAGTTGAATCGAGTGAGTGAGCTATAGGTATAGGAAGGGCCATCCTTTACAGGATGGCCTTTAAGCTTGCGGTTACAGACAGCCTGGTGATCCGTACCCTAAGTACGGCGAAAATGACCGCTAATGGAGTACTCACGGATAGATAACCTCTTTTAAAATCTCTTCCGTTGTGCGAATCCGCCCCATCCTCGGGAAAATGACGTCCCGTACATGCTCATGCTCAGCTTTCGTGAACCCGGTCATGGCGTCAATCGCGAAAATGATATCATATCCGTGCTGAAAAGCCTCTCTGGCGGTTGTATCCACACCGATCCCTGAGGCTATGCCGCAGATGACGATCGTATCCATGTTCCGGCGGCGCAGCTGAAGATCAAGGTCTGTTCCATGAAAGGCCCCCCATTGCTTTTTGGAGATGATATGATCCGTTTCAGTTACGCCGAGCTCGGGAACAAATTCGTCCCAGCCCTCGACCAGATTTAGTTTGGGAGGTGCGGCATCCAGCTTAGGGCTGAGCATATCTTTGAAGTCCTTACTGGATACATGCACAAGTGCCACAAAAGCTCCATGGTTACGGAAAAGCTGAGTCAGCTTGGCTGCATTGGCAATGACCATTTCGGCGGAATAGGGGGCATACTGTTGACCTATCCATTTTTGGAGATCGATGACGACCAGAGCAGTTTTGTTCCAATCGATTAACGGTTCTCTTTGCCCGCTATGCGTTTGATTGTCATTAAGTTGGTTCATAGGAAATCCTCCGCTAATCTTGTAATATAATGATGACGGAATCAGTATAAATTAGGCTGAAGTGATTAACGAGAGAGCGGATTATCCTAGGAGTGATTCTCCTAGAATACATAGATTTTATGAAGATATCTGAAGGATTTTGACGCAAAGTGCTGAATATTTAAACGGGATGTTTGTTTCTACCAGTCTATGTAAACAATATTTAGAAGACTAACAAAATCGTCAGTCACCTTATGAAATATAGATTTTCGGAAATTAAGGGAAAACGAGGGATGGAAATGTCGTATATCGTTGATTTTCAAAATGTATCTACGGTGGGTTTGGAATCTTCACCTGTCGCTGAAGCACTTGCTGGTTTACGCGCAAATGAAGCTCGTTACTTTATGAACAAATACAAGCATGAATTTACGGTTGTGCCCGCCAGCGAAAGCCAGGAGACCCTGGATTATGTGAACCGGATTTTGAAGGAAGAACGGGATATTGAGTTCGCGGCCAAACCTTTGGAAACATCGCGTTTTCAAGTGGAAAATATCCAAATTGCTTACGTTTTTTATGAGGATGGTCTCGCACTCAATGTCATGTATACCGTGGATGACCCGAAGAAGCGGGCCGTCGGTTTCAAGCTTTCGGAAGGGATGGAGGTACCCCAAGAGCTGGAAGGGAAGTTTAAGTTTGCGAGGCAGAAGTCCAAGCTGGCTGGAACCATTCGGGGCTCGTTTTTTGTCATTAAAGGGGAATATTAAGCTAGGCATATGACGCGAAGCAAATTAAAACATAAACGGGACAGGCGGGGCAGACCATGCTCTCCTGTCCTTTGTCTTATAAAGTACGCCAGCCAACGCATCCTCTGCTCTCGCGATCCTACTCCTCGACGGCAATGCCGGCAGCTTTCAAATGGCCATAGGTCACGATGTTACTGAATTGGGAAGATACCTCAGCCGCGGACAGGGGCCGGTCGTTTTTGATCCACCAAATCACGATCCCCATGAAAGCCGATACGAGGTATTCAAGCAGCAATTCTTTAGATACCGCTGACGGCGAATCTCCCTGCGCAGGATTCCACCCCTCATCCAGTTTGCCTTTGATGATCGCCTCCATTTTTGCTCGAAACGGATAGATTCTGCTCTCCTCCACCAACATGGCATAGTACAAAGTAATACTCCCCGAAATGTGTTCCAGAACGGCTTGCATGACGGTCTCCAGTCTGGACAGACGGAAAGGGTTCATATGGAATGGGCAAAGCACGACGGTCTGCTGCAATTCGCTCAACAGCTCGTCCATACATGTATCTAATAAATCGGGCTTGTTCTGGTAGTGAAGATAAAATGTGTTTCGATTGATCATCGCCCGGTCGGCAATATCCTGGATCGTGATCGCTTCGTATCCTTTTTCCTGAATCAGCTCATAAAATGCCTTTCGGATCGATTGTTTGGTGCGCACAATTCTTAGATCGGTCTTCTTTTTGTTCATATGGATTTCGCTCTCCTACAAGAAATTTAAGGCGTTAAGCGACAAATCCGTGCGAAATGCCTCTTATCCTGCAAAACTCAAAATATTGAATATTGAGGGTGCTATGGTTCCTTATTATAATGAGCACAAGATAAATAAACAACATCGTGTTCATTATTTATCTGATGACGATAAATGGTGCGAGATCAGGACCGGTCCATCAAGCGCAAACGTTAATTTTAACTTTCGATATCAAAGGGAGGATATTTCGATGACATTCAACGATCATAATGAGCTTGTTCTTAAGGCAACCGCTGTGCTGGAAAGCCTGGAGAGCGGGAGCCCCGAAGCGATTACAGCTTACGTTCATCCGGATAAATATATTCAGCACAACCAAGCCTTACCTGATGGCCGTGATGCCATGCTAGGTGCGCTAGCTCATTTAAAGGAAAACGGTACGAAGGTCAGCATTAAACGTGCTTTGGTCGAAGGGGATTTTGTGGTCCTCCATTCCGTATATGAATTCTTCGGCCCTAAAATCGGGATTGATATTTTCCGTTTTGAAAATGGACTCATCGTCGAGCATTGGGACAATTTGCAGGAGATGGTGGAGAAGACGCCAAGCGGCCATACGATGATTGACGGACCGGTCACGGTTCAGGATATCGACAAGACGGATGCGAACAAAGGACTTGTCCAAAGCTATGTTGAGAACATTTTGTTTGGGAAAAATCCGGAGCTTCTGAATTCCTATTTTGATGGGGATCTCTACATTCAGCATAGTCCGCATATTGGGGATGGCCTTTCGGGACTGCATGCGGCACTCCAGGCGCTATCGGAGAGAAATATTGAATTTAAATATACTCAGCTCCATCAGGTCATTGGCCAAGGCGATTTTGTGCTTACGGTAAGTGAAGGTATATTTGACGGTCAGCCTACCGCTTTTTACGATTTGTTCCGCGTGGAGAACGGAAAGATCGCCGAGCATTGGGACGTAGTCGAAGCCATCCTGCCGGCAGAAAAGCGGAAAAATTCGAACAGCCGGTTTTAAGGCTTGAGAGGGATAATAGAAAGGCATCGCCGAATCATTGGGGCGGTGTCTTTTTGTGCTGTACTTATTTCCGGAAAAGTGACCCCTCGCAGCATTCAGCCAAATAAAAAAGCCCTCACGGGAGAACAATACGTTGTAGATTGCACTTGACACCATCGTGTCGGTGATATAGCATTAATCCTAATAATTAAACTACGTTGAAAAGGAATAGTACGGTTTTCTAAGCGAACAGAGAGCTGTTGGCCGGTGTGAAACAGCCGTGGAGAAAATTGGAACTCACCTTGGAGTTGCTCGCTGAAACAGTAAAGTAGGTGGAGCCGGAGCCTGACCGTTATCATCAGGAGGATCCAGGTTTGTCTGTTTATGCAAACCGTATCCGTAGAGTGCATGCCGGCGTTGGCATGAATTCGGAGTGGTACCGCGTAAGATGTTAAAGTCTTTCGTCTCTGTTAGTGGAGATGAAAGGCTTTTTTTGCGCCTCCGATCTTTGGCAGATTAGCATAGGAATCGACGAAAGGAAGGGTATCCATGAAAAATGTAAACAAATATGACAGAGGATATTTTATGCCGCCGGAGACCAGCCTGAACTGGACCCGGAAGGAATATATTACGGAGGCGCCGATTTGGTGCAGCGTTGACCTTCGCGACGGCAATCAGGCGTTGATCGTTCCGATGAATCTGGAGGAGAAGCTGGAATACTTCAAGCTGCTTGTGGAAATTGGATTTAAGGAGATCGAGGTCGGATTTCCTGCAGCTTCGGAAACGGAATTTGCCTTTTTGCGCACATTGATCGAGCAGGATTTGATCCCGGACGACGTGACGATCCAGGTGCTGACCCAGTCGAGAGAGCACATCATCCGCAAAACGTTCGAATCGCTGAAGGGCGCGAAAAAAGCCGTCGTCCATCTGTACAACTCCACCTCCGTGGCGCAGCGGGAGCAGGTATTCCGCAAATCCAAGGAAGAGATTATCGATATCGCTGTGAGCGGCGCCAAGCTGCTGAAGGAGTGCGCGCAGGAGACGGAAGGGAACTTCCAGTTCCAATATTCGCCGGAGAGCTTTACCGGCACGGAGATCGAGTTTGCGCTGGACATCTGCAACAGCGTGCTTGATGTATGGCAGCCGACCGCAGAGAATACGGTCATTATCAATCTTCCGGCTACGGTATCCATGTCGATGCCTCACGTCTACGCCAGCCAGATCGAGTATATGAGCGAGCATCTGAACTTCCGGGAACATGTCATTCTGTCGGTTCATCCGCATAATGACAGAGGCACGGGCGTGGCGGACGCCGAGCTCGGCATGCTGGCCGGAGCTCAGCGCGTCGAAGGCACATTGTTCGGAAACGGGGAACGGACGGGGAACGTGGACATTGTGACGCTGGCGCTCAACATGTACTCCCACGGGGTCGATCCGAAGCTGAATTTTGAGAACATTCCGGCAATTGCCTCCGTGTACGAACGGCTGACCAAAATGAGAGTGAGCGAAAGACATCCTTACGGAGGCGAGCTGGTATTCACCGCGTTCTCCGGTTCGCATCAGGATGCCATTGCCAAAGGTATGAAATGGCGCGAGGAAAAGGATCCGCAGCATTGGTCGGTCCCTTATCTGCTGATTGATCCGATGGACATCGGCAGGGAATACGAAGGCGACATTATCCGCATCAACAGCCAGTCCGGCAAAGGCGGAATCGGCTACGTGCTGCAGCTGAAGTACGGACTTGACCTCCCGGCGAAAATGCGCGAAAACTTCGGATACTTCGTTAAAAACGTATCGGATCAGCAGCAGAAGGAACTGATGCCTGAGGAGATCTACGCCATTTTCTTGAAGGAATACGTGAATATCCAAACGCCTGTCGAGTTTGTGAAATACCGCATGACGGACAACGAGGATTTCCAAACGATCGTCACGATCCGTACCGGCAACGACGTCAAGGAAATCGCCGGCAACGGAAACGGCAGACTCGATGCGATCAGCAATGCACTGCAAACTGAGCTTGGGCTGGATTATTCCGATCTGGTCTATACGGAGCATGCTCTGGAAATAGGCTCGAAATCCCAAGCGGTGTCTTACATCGGAATCACGGCTTCCAACGGCAGTGTATATTGGGGATGCGGCATTGACGTTGATATTATGACTTCGTCGGTAAAAGCGCTCTTTAGTGCCGTAAATCAGTTTAGCCGCAATACCAACTGATCGGTTCCGGCTAAGAACGAAATTCGGTCATTTCGTACACACCTAAAGAGGATGAGAGTACTCTCACACATAAGAAAAGGAGCTGCCGCGGGCAGCTCCTTTTTTGTTTATTCGCTCATAGACACCTTAGAGAGGGGTTAGGGCTTACAAAAAGTAGAAGGCCCCTTCACTGTTTGGGTGATGGCCTGTTCTTTACTGATCGATGTAGTCATCTGTTTCACGAATAGCATTACAAACGTGGTCAGGGCGGCGGGGTTTTACCAGACGAAGACCTTGTCTTCTCCGCCAACCTAGTAATCGACTCGATGTCTTGTTCGGTTAATTGATCAAAGAAATGCCTGCGTATGGCCCTGGAGGCGATGGGACGGGCATCATCCAGCACGGATTTGCCGGCGGGAGTAATGATGACTTGAACGCCACGATCCGTGTTCAGCGGCTTTCTCCTCACGAGTCCACGTTTCTCCATCCGCGTCAAATGATGTGACAACCGGCTCTTATCCCAGTCCATCGAGTCGGCTAATTCCTGCTGGCGAAGGCTGCCGTCCCCAAGCAGGTCTAACCGGTCCAAAACACCATAATCACCTTCCGATAGTCCGGTCTGTTCGGACATTTCTTTGATGACGCGGCCGAAGATGGTCTGGAAGGAGCCCTTCCACATATGCCATATTCGCATTTCTTCTTCATTCAGCTCGTTCTTATCCATAGAAACATCATATCATGGTTGACGCATCAACCACAACATGTTACAGTAGATACCAGGTTGACGCATCAACCAAATGTGATCGCACATGACAGGGTGACACACAACAAGTTTTTTTACCCTCCAGGTTGACGTATCAACTCGAGGATCCATTCTGAATACGAAGTTGGCGCTTCAGCCTGGAGCATTTACAAATACCATACTTCAATGCACGAAAGGAGATTTTTTAGATGCAGGATAAGCCCGTCGCCCTGGTTACCGGGGCCAACAAAGGAATCGGCCTTCAAATTGCCAAAGATCTCGCAGCACACGGCTTCACCGTACTCGTCGGGTCGCGCAGCCTTAAGAATGGGGAGGAGGCAGCAAAAAGTGTAGGAGCGGACGCACGCGCCCTCCAGCTCGACGTCACGAATCAGGCTTCCGTGGACGCCGCGGCAGAGCGTATCCGCAGCGAGCTCGGCCGCCTTGACGTGCTCGTGAACAATGCGGGCATCTCGCATGCAGGCAATCCGGACCGGCCGCTTGAGGAGATCGCGGAATCGTGCCGGCCCAGCATCGCTTCTCTTGACGAGGTACGCACGGTGTTCGAGACGAACGTGTTTGGCGTTATCGCGGTCACCCAAGCGATGCTGCCGCTCCTGCGTAAGGCGCCGGCAGCACGCATCGTCAACGTATCCAGCGAAGCGGGGTCGTTGACGCTCAACGCCGACCCGGCCAATCCGCATCGCCCGATGTTCGGTGCCGTTTACAGCCCGTCGAAGACGGCCCTCAACGCGGTGACGCTTGCTTTCGCCATTGAACTCGAGTCGACGGGCATCAAGGTCAATGCTGCATGCCCGGGCTTTACAGGGACGGACCTCAACAACTTCGCGGGAACGCGCACCGTCGAACAGGGGGCACGCGAACCCGTGCGCCTGGCGCTCCTCGATGAGAACGGTCCGACAGGCATGTTTTCGAACGAGGACGGCCCACTCCCGTGGTAATGCAGCTTCTAGTGGTTGATCCAAACCAAAACCCAATCCCGCTCAACGAAAGGAAATTTAATTATGGAAATCAACGTTAATACACCTGCTCCAATCATCTCGGTAAAACCGGTAGTGCTGCCCGCCCCGGAACGGGGTGAGGATCTGCAAGTACGGGTATCTGCACCCACAGCGGGGCATGACCTGCCCATTATCGTTTTCTCGCACGGCTTTGGCTCGTCGATGGACGGCTATGCTCCCTTGGTGGACTTCTGGGCCGCACACGGCTTCGTGGTTATTCAACCCACCCACCTCGACTCGAGAACGCTGAATCTTCCACCTGAAGATTCCCGAACACCGCTGATCTGGCGCATTCGGGTCGATGACCTGAAGCGCATCCTCGACCAGCTTGATCTCATTGAAGCTGCGGTTCCCGGCCTCAGCGGGCGCCTCAACCGGAGCCGCATTGCCGCAGCCGGACACTCCTGGGGAGGCCAGACGGTGAGCACGCTGCTCGGCGCCCGTGTCCTTGATGCCGACGGTAAGCCGGGTGAGGACATGTCCGACCCGCGTATTCAGGCGGGATTGCTGCTGGCCACGACGGGCAAGGGCGGAGCCGACTTAAGCCCATTCGCAGCCGAGCACTTCCCGTTCATGAACCCGAGCTTCGCGGACATGAATACGCCGACCCTCGTGGTCGCGGGGGACCAGGATCAGTCCCGGCTGTCCACACGGGGGCCGGACTGGTTCGCCGACCCGTACTTCCTGAGCCCGGGCAGCAAGAGTCTGCTCACCCTTTTCGGGGGAGAGCACTCGCTGGGCGGAATTCCCGGGTACAACGTCACGGAGACGACGGACGAGAACCCCGAACGGGTCGCCCTGCTCCAGCGGGTCACATGGGCTTATCTGCGCAGCGCACTCGGCATCGAAGATTCCAGCTGGGCGGCAGCCTGCGCGGCTTTGGAAGAAGGGGCCAACCCGCTGGGCCGTATCGAGTCGAAGTAAGGGCCGGACGGGCGCGCCAGCCTGACAGTCATATGAAGCCCGGTCCACCTGGCCGCGAGCATCCATTTGAATGTAGTGCCTGGGCAAATACCAGGACGGCAGTTAAACAAGCGATATCACCAAGGCCATCCCTAAAAAGGATGGCCTTTAAACTTGCCGTTATGGGCGGGGTTGTGAAGCTGCCACAAACCAAAAGTTTGGGGGAGCACCGACAATGTCCGGTCATCGTACGAAGTAGGGACAAGATCCGGGAACCTGCCGGATTAGTGTAAAATGGCGTCATTTTCGGTGGGATACCAAAACACATCAACATGACGCCTGCCTTATCCAGCAAACATCCACTCCGTTAATCGCGAGTTTTATGTTTGAGGAAAGAACTGATATGATAAAAGAAGTATTGCTGTAATACAGAAATTCGTTGTGAGATTGCGATACACTGTTAACAGGAGGGATTTATATGATATCTAACCGGAGCGCCCAGATTGGTCCGCCGCGTTTCGCCACAGCCGTTCATGCCCTGATCTTGCTTGCCAAATGCGAAGGAACGCTCAACAGCGCGGCCATTGCCTGCGATGTCCAAACACATGCTACATTCCTCCGCAGAGTATTGGCGCAGCTCACGCATAACGGAATGGTTGAAGCGAGAGAGGGACGAAATGGGGGTTACTATCTGAAGCGCCGTCCGGATGAAATTACGCTGGCGGATATATATTTGGCTGTAAAATCGGATTGCTGCGAACCAGAGGTTAAAGAGGACTGCACTTCGGGCCGACAAAAGCTTGAAGCAATTATGGGAGAAGTGCAGAATCAGACGGTTGAACTGCTCAAGCAGCATACGTTAGCCGATTTGATGCAAGAATAAATACTGGATTGCAATGAGAGCCGAAACGTTATATACTGTGTTCATGTAAGTTGCAGTTGGTGGCCCGACTGCATTTTATTTTAAGATATACTGTGCCTGTACTGAGCACAGTAATTACAAGGAGGAGAGAAGCATGTCCGTTTCACAATTGTCCCAAACGGTGGAGCAGCAGCCATTTTTCAACGTTATTCAGGAACGGCGGTCCGTCCGCAGCTATGATCCCGAAGTGAAAATTTCACGGGAAGAAATGAACGAAATTCTGCAGCAAGCTGCGCTGGCTCCTTCAGGGGCTAATCTGCAGCCGTGGCGGTTTCTCGTCATCGACTCGCAGGAGCTGAAGCAAAAACTGTTTCCGATCGCCTTCGATCAGCAGCAAGTGATTGAGGCTTCGGCTGTCATTGCCGTACTCGGAGATTTGGAAGGTTATAAATTGGCCGAGAAGATTTACGGAATGGCGGTCGATGCGGGGTACATGCCGGCAGAGACGGCTAAATCGTTCGTGGAACGCTACCAGGGGTTGTTCGCAAGCATGCCTCCGGAGACTGTTCTCCAAAAAGTATCTATTGACGGTGGATTGGTATCTATGCAGCTTATGCTTGTCGCCCGTGCCAAAGGATATGATACGGTTCCGATGGGCGGCTTTGACCAGGCCAAATTTGTAGAAGCGTTCGATATTCCGGAGAGATACGCTCCTATTATGCTTATCGCCATCGGCAAGGCGGCAAAACCTGGACACCCTACGCTAAGATTACCGATTGAGGATGTCGCTTTCTACA
This sequence comes from Paenibacillus sp. OAE614, assembly GCF_040546645.1. Classification (NCBI taxonomy): domain Bacteria; kingdom Bacillati; phylum Bacillota; class Bacilli; order Caryophanales; family Paenibacillaceae; genus Paenibacillus; species Paenibacillus sp. OAE614. The sequence goes on from NZ_JBEPOD010000001.1 coordinate 6,997,729, forward strand.
ACGAAATGCCTAAGGCATAATATCATCTTTCAAGCATGAAAAAAGACATCTGAGGATATGAACTGTACTCAGCGGTTTGGACGATACCGTTCCATCAGCATATTAAAGACAGAAACCACTCCGGATCATGGAGTGGTTTTTTAGCGGAATTTACATTTGTGCGCCGGGAGCAGATTCGTTACGGAAAGCCTGGCGGCCGATCAGGCCGACTCCCAGCGCCAGCAAGGTTAGGACTGCTGCTAACAAGTATAGGTTCACAATGCCGAGCCATTCGGCAAGGGCGGCCATAACGAGCAGCGAAATACAGAACACCAGATTAAGCAAGGAGGCTTGGGCGGACAACACTTTGGGCAGCACCCCTTTGTCAACGCTGCGCTGAATCAAGGTGCGGCGGTTGATCACCGAGAGCTCGGCGAATGGGCCCATCAGCAGCACGAGAATGAGCGCGATAAAGGGCTGGGTGTTGAGGGCGTATATGGCGGTGAGGATGCCATACCCCGCCATGCCGATCAGCATGGCGGCCAGAAGGCTGCTGCCGATGGCGCGTGAAATGGCCAGAACCAGCAGTCCGCCGCCAACCGTCCCCGCAAAATATGCCGCATTAATGAAGCCCCACCACTCTTCGCCTTGGCCAAGCGCAGTCTGAACGAAGGCCAGCGTAAAAGCACCGACCCATACCGAACCGCCCAGCATGTCGATGATGTCCATGAAAGTCAGCAGCCGCAGGCGCGGCATTTGCCAGATGATTTTCCAGCCCTCGGTCAAGGTGTGCCATCTGGAAGCTGGAGCCGCTGCTATGCTGTCGTCAGGCGCTGCGCCGGTCGGCTGCTGTTCAAGATGGGCTTCCGCCGGCTCCTTGACGCCCAGTGTAAAAGCCGCTGCCAGCCCGTAGACGACGGCCGTCACCAGCAGTGTTGGACTGGGTCCAAGCAAGGCGACAATAACGCCGCTGAGCCCCCAGCCGGCGAACTGTACCACCTGATCGCTGACGCTGATCAAGCTGTTGGCCTTGAGCAGGCCCTGCTCATGTGCGACGAGCCGTGGGACAAGCGCGTTGCGGGCGGGAACCGTCCACCCGTCCAGGAAGGACATGGCGAAGACCAGCGCAAACACCAGAACAAACACAGCGTCCTTTCCGGTAAGCTGCAGGTAAACGGCCAAGCCTACGAACAGCAGAAACTGGCCCGTCTGCGAGAGGAGCAGCAGGGCTGGAAGTTTGAAGCGGTTTAACAGCAGCGGCGCGATCAGGCCGCTCAGCATTTGGGCGCCGCTGCGCATCAGCGGCATAAACGCCGCCGATATGAGTGATTCGGTCTGGTTTAACACCAGCACCGTAAGCGCCATAATGTAGAGCACATCCGCGGCGTTTGCCGCCGTCTGGGTGGTCCACAGGAAATAGAAAGGCCGGGTTAAAAAGGATGATTTCATGGCGGTCATAGTCTCCATTCCTACGTGCATGATGCAAAAAGCTTGTAACAAGATTAAGGATACGGGAACTTGAAGTTTTTTACAATGAAGGAAAGACACCTAATAGGGCAAGCACAGAGGCCTCCTGGAAAAAGAAAATCAGCTATAGTTAATAGCTATAACAGGCTATAACCTTTTAGTAGAACGTTATACCCAAGGGGATATGCTATAGTGATTTTAATATTATTTTCCGAGGAGATTAGCCGATGAGCACACAAACCAAACCTACAAAGCGAACCGTTACTCCGTTTCGATATGATATCGTCGGCAGCTTTTTGCGCCCCCAAGCGTTGAAGGAAGCCAGAGCCCAATTCCAGAACGGTGAAATCACCGCTGAGCAGCTGAGAGAAGTAGAGAGCGCCGAGATCATCAAGCTCGTACAGAAGCAAAAAGAAGTAGGGCTTCAAGCGGTCACCGACGGCGAATTCCGCCGTTCTTGGTGGCATCTGGACTTCTTCTGGGGCTTGGATGGCGTAGAGCGGACCATTGTTGATCAAGGCTACCAATTTAACGGTGCGCAGTCCAGACCCGAAACCGCCCGCCTGACCGGTAAAGTGGGTTACAGCAGCCATCCGTTTGTATCGCATTATGCGTTTTTAAAAGAGGTTGCAGGCGAAGACGTCGTTGCGCGTCAATCCATTCCTGCGGCCGCGCAGTTCCTGTTCGAGCTGGACCGGGCAGAAAATCAGGAGAGCACGCAAGCCATCTATCCGAATCGGGAAGAGCTTGTTACGGATATTGCCAAAGCCTACAAAGCAGCGATCCTCGCACTCTATGAAGCCGGCTGCCGCAGCCTCCAAATCGACGATTGCACGTGGGGAGCGCTTTGCGACGAACAGTTTATGGCGTTCATGAAGCAGGCCGGCGTCAACGTGGCAGAGTATGCGAATGAATTTGCAAGATTGAATGAGGAAGTGGTATCGGGTCTTCCGGAAGACCTCGTCGTCACCACACATGTATGCCGCGGTAATTATGTATCGACTTACGCCGGCGTTGGAGGAGGCTACGAGCCGATCGCGCAAACGCTCCTAGGTATCGATAACTACTCCGGCTACTATCTGGAGTTCGATACCGAGCGGGCAGGCGATTTCAAGCCGCTTCGCTTCCTGAAGGACAATCAGCAGGTCGTGCTGGGCCTGTTCTCTTCTAAATTCGGTGAGCTGGAAAATAAAGAGGACATCCTGAAACGGATCGAGGAAGCGACACAGTACGTCGACCTGAACCGGATTTGCCTGAGCCCGCAATGCGGCTTCGCCTCCACGGAAGAAGGCAACCACCTGACCGAGGAGCAGCAATGGCGCAAGCTTGCTTTTATTAAAGAAATCGCGGAAGAGATCTGGAAGTAACTCATATATAGGAATAGAATAAGCACCAATATAGCCGTATGGATGATGATCCGTACGGCTAAGGATGCTCTCTAAGTACTTCACGAAATGAGGCGGTTGCCTCGAGTCCACGTGTATAGAACTGATACTAACGAAAGCCGGGAGGCTGTAAGGAATGGTCATGGTAGGCCGATCCGGTCAAACAACGCCATCCATTCCGGGTCAACCGCAGCGTTCCGGCAAGCGGCGATTTTTGCCAAAATATGTGGGTCCGGATCCCAACACCGTCATTTGGGACAGTTTGGACAATAAAGGGATGAACTGAAAATCCCCTTCGCGATGGGCAGGATCACGAAAATACCGGTCGAGCGACGCCAAGTCAGGGATGCTGACACAATATGCATGCGTGAATCCCTCCTGAGGATCACCGAAATAGCGCCCAAGGGAATAAAACGCGACTGATTCCGCCTTGGCTGTACGCTCGATAATCGAAAGGACCCTCTGTATTTCCGCTTCATTGACGCCATCCTTGAATCGAAACCGCAAAATGCTTGTGATCATCTCCGTCCCTCCGAATATTGTCTAATTAGAACACCCCTGGATTTCCATTGATGCCTCAACGATATTGTATCAAGGTCACTTACCGAATGTAAGAAGTCAACTCACTTGGATATAGTCATCTATTATGGATCAGCTTACTTAATTAAAGTTAAAATAACTTGAAACGCGTATCTAAGAGGGGGAACCTCTTGAAACAAGTAAAAGCCCCTTCCGGCTAATTGCCGAAAAGGGCTAAATTCTGTCTTTTGATACGGTACTTCGTCTCTCCACCATAACCTGAATAATCACCGCTTAAGAGTCATACGCCAGCTGTCCGAGCGGCTGAGCTCCGTGGAGGTTCTTGAGGTATTCACGGCGCTGACCAAGAGGAAGATGGTTTGATCTTCGCCGGTGTTGTTGTTAAATAACACTTTGTTTGGCGTTAAATCCCCGGCACCGCCTCGGGCAACAAACTTTCCCGGAGACGGCTGGGCCTCGATTTTAATCGCAAAGGCTTCATTATTGAACAAAAAATTGAGGTTATTTAATACCAATTTTCTTCCCTTTTTCACCCGGATGACGATTTGCTGCAGCAGCAGCGTTTTACGCGGCCCTACTTTGACCGGCGTTTTTCCGCCTACGATCCCGCTAAGTTGAATCATGCTCTCACCTCTCTAATGAAATTCCTACAACATATTCATAGAGGGTGAGCTTGGACACGGCACTGCAGGCCATTTCACCAAGGCAAAGACTGTACATTTCGAGCCGGACCCGGCTTTCCGCAGCGCTCCCCGATTAATTCACAGCCTCTGAAACGTTGTCGTAATGCCGTCCCAAATGATAAGCTCGCGTCAGGAGGTTATCAAAAACTTCCGGCCTGGAGTCCAGCGTATCGTATAGGATCTCAACCCGGCTGTTCGTTATTCCGCAGTAATCGGCTATACCGACGTTTAGAAGCTGGGAGAGCAATGTATCGTACTGCCTTTTTTCGAAGTGCTCCTTCGGGGCTCCCGCCAGACCAAGCCACAGCAATTGTTGATGATGCAGGTGACTTGCGCCGTAAGCATACCCGTTGTCCCATACCCGGTCGATATATCCTTTCAGCATGGCCGGCAGGCCGTACCACCATATCGGGAAAATAAAGGCGAGCGCGTCATGCCGTTTCATGCGTGCGATCTCCGCTTCCACCTCAGGCGAATAGACTTTGTGATCTGAAGACCAATCCGGCTCGTCGGCTTCCCACAACACGGGATTAAAGCCGTTGTGATGCAGATGCAGATCCAGCACCTCGGTTTCGTGCCCGGCGTCGGCAAGTGCCTGGATAAATCTCTCTGTCACGGAAAAAGTTAAGGAGTTCACCCGTGGATGCGACACAACCGTCAAAATTTTCATCGATGTCACCTTCCCTCTCTCAAATTTCAATAAGAGGATAAATGGGAAGTACTTACTTTTTTGTGATATAGACACTTTAAAGTGATATACTCACCGGAAAGTAATCGTTCATCGGAATCGACAGGAGGGGGGAATCCCATGGAAATGCAGGCCACACGTACGTTTAACATCCCCGCAGAGGTTTTTTGGTTTACGTAAAATCAATGGCGGTACTAATCACGGGGCATGATTTTATGAATGCGTTTTCAAAAAAGAGTGTATTCAAGAGGAAGAAAGAAGACAACCTGCCAAAATATGGGGCATTTTAGTGATTTATAGGGTAGCGTATGACTGAAGCCGGCGATAGTGAGGGGTGTACAGCAACATAAAAACAGCATGAACAAGCGCACTGCCTGAAAGTTTGGCAGCCTCTCATCCATGCTCATGGAAAAAGCAATTGCCTTACAAATACATTTCCCGGGCTTCTTCACCAAAAAATCCGGTTACGTCTTGATACTCGGCGATATCGATCCGGTGCTGCCGCATGATTTTCTGAATAAAAATGGCGTCCGCAAAGAGCATGTTGACGATTTTTTCGCACGCTAACGGGGTGTCCTTGAGATGATCGACCAAATCATGAATGTCATCAAACTGAAAATAGAGGATATAACAAACATAATTTTGAAGCAGCATGCGGAAGCCGTACTCTCGATACGGGTTGGTTCCGGCATCCAAGAGAGCGTCTCTCAGCAAATCAAAAAATCTTGTTTGATGTTCCGAGTGAATCCGGAGCAGCTCATCCACATCATTGATCAGCCGCAGTACGGTCTCGAAACCTTCTTCCGGAGGCATAAGCAGCCTGGATGATTTACCCTCAATCGACCTTAGCAGCTCCAGCGTGAGATGTTTACCGGCCTGAATTTCGTGAGGAGTGATTAGCAATCGATCCTTATACTTATCGTGCTTGTCGCAGTGGTAATCGTGGTATAAGGAAAAATAGTGCTCTACGCGGATACCCGTTTTCGTATGAACCAAATCCCGGCCGCGGAAAGAAAAGCCGTACAGGGTTTCCTCGTTAACCGGGTGGGCATAAAGGTAGAAAAAGAAGAAAAAGTCCCTTAGCTGCTCTTTCTGCACATCATTCAACCGGGCCGCATCTGTCAACTGTCCCAATTGAAAAAAGCAGTAATGTTTCATGAAGTCATTCATTGCACGGTAAGGATGGGGACTGGCAAAGGACGTCGTCGAATTGATCGTATACAGGAGAAAATAAAAGATCTGCTCATCGTAGACATCGAGGTCCGGAAAGTAACCAGAGAGCAGCGGGTTCCAGTCGGGGTCAGCCGTGTACCGGGGATCTTTCGGCTGTAATGCGTCTGCCCATTCCATAAACGGTTTGTCATCATGACCGGCAAAAAATAATTCGACGCTGCCATCCTCGAAAAGGCCGTATTCAAAGCCCTCCGTTTGCTCAAGCTCGAATCCTCTATTGAATTTGATGTTCAAATATTCGTTATATAGCGATTGAAGTGTCATTTGTCTGTCCCTCGGTTCCTTAATCATTCTGCTTGCATTCGCTTGCTGGCCGCTGACACGCTGCTTTAGAGGTTCGACGTGAAGCGGGCATAACCTTCTGCGAAAATCCTCAGCCTGAACGTATTCAAATGCTCGGAACCCATAAATATCCCGCAGCACCCCCTTTCTAGGACGTGTGCCACAGCGGGATTTTTTTAATTTAACGAATGGGTTGACATTATGTATTACTTAATTATAATACAAGACATAACAATTAAAAGCGCTATCATTTTGGAGGTGAAGCGATGGATCTTGCAGGCATGAATATTACTTACAGGCATTTTCCTTTTGAACACTTTCTCGATTCTATGGCGGAGCTCGGGGTGGATCGCATCGAGCTGTGGGCAGGTGAGCCGCATTTCTATGTGTATCGGGGCGGTCTCAGCCAAGTAAGGCGAATCCGTCAGGAACTTCGCTCCAGGCTGATGAAGGTGGTCTGCTATACGCCGGAACAGTGCGTGTACCCTTACAATCTGGCGGCGTCCGACCCGGATCTGCGGCAGAAGAGCGTGGATTATTTTATCGAAAATATGTACGCCGCGTTGGAATTGGACTGCAGCATGATGCTGGTCACCTCAGGGATCGGAGACTTCCATCTGCCCGAGGATCAGTCATGGACTTACGCGGCCGATTCGATCAGCAGACTGACCCGAGTGGCGGAGCAGGAAGGCGTGACGCTTGCTTTGGAGCCCTTGACCCGCTTCGAGTCGAACTTGATGACGGACGTCAAGGGAATCCGGAAATTGCTGGATGAGATAAGGTCCCCGGCGCTTCAGGGAATGATCGACTCGGTAGCCATGCATCTGGCCGGCGAAACGCCGGAGGATTATTTCTCCTTACTGCCGGACCTGTGTCATTTTCATCTGATCGACGGAGACGGAACTTCGGATGCGCATCTGGCTCTGGACGACGGGACACTGGATTGGAGAGGGTATGTCACCGACCTTCAAAGCAGGGGCTACCAAGGGACCTGCACGCTGGAGATTATGGGACACCGTTATTATCAAAACCCGCACGAGACGGTTAAGCAATCCATTCAAAAAATTAGGGAACTGGGCATCTGATCATTCGGATTGGGAGGAACTCACGATGAGTAATGGCACACTTACAAGAAAGCTGGGCTTCTGGTCAGCCTTGGCCTTAGCGGTGGGAACAACGATCGGCTCCGGAATCTTCGTCTCGACCGGGGATGTGGCAAGGGCTGCGGGTCTGCCTTCCATGTCCATCCTGGCCTGGATTATCGGCGGCGTTATTGCCATCCCGCAGGTCATGGTGCTGGCTGAGCTGTCTACTGCCTACCCGGAAAATGGAAGCGGTTACGTGTATCTGAACAAAGCGGGTTGGCGTCCGCTTGCCTTCCTGTACGGATGGGCGACGTTTTGGGCGCTCGATCCTCCGTCCATCTCGATCATGGCACTCGCGATCGTCACTTATCTGGCAAGCTTCTTCCCGTTCTTTAGCGGGATTGCGGGCAAGCTCCTGGGCATTGCCATTATTTTGTTCATTACCTCCATTCATTACCGCAGCGTAAAGGAGGGCGGCCGCTTTCAAGTCATCATCACCTTGCTCAAGATCATTCCGTTCCTTATCGTCATCGTGCTGGGATTGATGTATATGAACTATGATCACTTTTCGTATACTCCTGCGGCGGGAACGCACAGCGGCAGCTTGATCGGAGGAGTATCGGCCACAACCTGGGCGTATACGGGAATGGCGTCGATCTGCTTTATGGCTGGGGAAATCCGGAATCCGGGGAAGGTGCTGCCGAAGGCACTCATCAGCTCGGTGCTGATCGTTCTTGGTCTTTACACGCTGTTGTCCGTTTGCATTACTGGCTTAATGCCGTTTGACAAGCTGATGGGCTCCAGCGCCGCCGTGTCCGATGCGGTCAGCTACATTCCGGGGTTCTCCGGCATCGCCTCGTCCTTTGTGGCGGTCACAGCCATTATCGTCATCCTCGGCGCGTTAAGCTCATGCATCATGTTTCAGCCGCGCCTCGAGTATGCCATGGCCAAGGACGGACTGTTCTTTCAGCGCTTTGCGAAAGTCCATCCCAAGTATGAAACGCCGAGCTTCTCGATTCTGGCCCAAGTTACGTATGCCTGCATTCTCGTATTTTTCAGCGATTTAACCGCACTGCTGGGTTACTTTACACTGATTCAGCTGGTGATTAACATCCTGGACTTTGCTGCGATTTATAAGTGCCGGAAAAGAGAGGACTACAAGCCGATCTACCGCATGCCTTTCTGGAGAATCACAACGGTGCTGGCGATCTTGGGCGCAGCCTGGCTGGCGTGGGGAACCTTCACCTGGGCTCCGCTCGAGGGGATGATTGCGGCGCTGATCGTCATCGTCACCGGCCTGCCTGTCTATTACTATTGGGAAAAGAAATACGGACGCCATCGAAACCAGGAAAGCAGCCCCCCAATGATGGCCCAGCCAGCAAAAAAAGAATTGTAAGTTTAGTAATATCTGATTATAATACAAGACATAACAAATAGAGGGGCGGCAACCGCTCCAGCACAGGAGGGAACGCTACATGTTTAATTTTGACGAAGAGCTGTTTCTACGATTGGTGGAAAAGGAAGGCCTCGCTTACCGAAGCCAGATTGAGGACATCGTCGACGGGATCTGCAGCAAAGGTTACAGCAACATCTTCATGATTGGCGCGGGCGGTACCATCGCGATGATGTATCCGTATGAATATATCCTGAAATCGAGCTCCAAGATCGACGTGCACGCCGAAATCGCCGCGGAATTTCTGGTGATGAACAACAAACATTTCAGCAAGGATTCCGTGTGCATCTTCACCTCGGTATCCGGAACGACGAAGGAGACCATCGAGGCGATCGAGTACTGCAAAGAGCGGGGTGCAACGACCTTTGCCCTGGTGGCTGAGCCCGACACGCCGATCACGAAGCTGGTCGATCACTGCATTACGACCGGGTCGGAGAAGCATTCCTTCGATACGTTCTTCATGCTGCTGTACATGGTCGTATTCCGGTTCATGTATAACAATAACGAGTTCCCTCAGTATGAGCAATTCACCAAGGAAGTCGCCCTGCTGCCGCAAGCGATCCTGGATGCCGTCAAAGCGTTTGACAAGCGGGCCGAGGCCTTTGCTATTGAGCATAAAGATACGAACTACCATATGATGGTCGGCTCGGGGAACCTGTGGGGCAACACCTATTCCTATGCCATGTGCGTGCTGGAAGAGATGCAGTGGATTCCCGCCAAGTCCATCCATGCGGCTGAGTTTTTCCACGGCACCCTGGAGCTTGTCGTAGAAGATACAAGTGTCATTCTACTGAAGGGTGAGGATGAAACGAGACCGCTGGCGGACCGTGTGGAACGATTTGCCGAGAAGGTCACCAAACGGCTGACGGTGATCGACACGAAGGATTTTGCGATGGAAGGGATCAGCGATGAGTTCCGGAAGCATTTTGCCGTGAGTATCAACTGGGCGTTGCTGAGCCGGATCAGCGTCTATCTGGAACGCGAAAGAAACCATCCGCTGACTTTGAGACGATACTATCGCAAGATGGAATACTAATACGTACGGGGAGCGCTGCCCATCCCGGCAGAGCTCCTTCCTTACACGGGAAGGTGAGACAAGATGCGAATCGTTACAGTCGGAGACAATTGTATGGATGTCTACCGATCCTCAGGGAAAGCCTATCCCGGAGGAAATCCGGTAAACGTGGCCGTCTATTTGACCGAACTGGGTGCGGAGACAGCCTATATCGGCTGGGTGGGCAACGACCAGTATGGGGAGATTATGGTTCAGGCGATTCGGGACAAGGGCATAGATACGTCCAGGGTCTCGGTCCAAGAAGGCCGCACGGCGGTGACCTATGTCGATATGGTAGGCAGCGAAAGAAAGCTGGGCGATTATGAAGAAGGCGTGATGGCTGATTTTGCCTTGAACTCCGAGGATCTGCGCTTTACGGAGTCATTCCAGCTGGTGCATTCCGCGATTTGGGGTCATGCCGACTCGTATTTCGCTAGTTTTAAGGAAAAAGGACTGCTGACTTCCTTCGACTTTGCCGATAAGCTGGATCATGAGCTGGTGACGACACTGACGCCTTACGTGGACTATCCGTTCTTGTCCTATACACAGGATGACGAGCATATCCGCCGCCTCATGAGAGAGATCAAGAACCGGGGCTCCAAAATCGTCGTAGCCACGCTTGGAGAGAATGGATCCCTGGCCTACGATGGAGAACGGTTCTACAAGCACGGAATTACGGATGTTGAGGTAGTTGACACGCTGGGAGCGGGTGATTCATTTATCGCCGGATTTATATACGGCATTCTGAAAGGGCTTTCGATCGCAGCCTGCCTGGAGCAGGGCGCCAATAAAGCCGCAAAGACGATCAGCTACTTTGCTGCATGGTGACTGGACGTAGCCATCAATGTATAATAGAGAGATACAAATTTGATCATTGATGGATAAGGATGAATGTTCAATGAATTTGAATCCTTCAACCCCTCAGCCGCTGTACATGCAGATCAGGCAAATGTTGAAGAATGATATACAGCAGGGGCGCTACAAACCGGATGAGCAGATCCCGACAGAGGCCGAGCTTTGCGATATTTATAGCGTGAGCCGGATTACGATCCGCAAGGCGATCGAGGAGCTGGTCCGGGAAGGGGCGCTGACCCGGATTCCACGGCGGGGGACGTTCGTGGCCTCCAACAAATTCCATAATGAGCTGCTGTCTGTAAGCGGATTCTCCGAATTCAGCCATCAGCTTGGGATGATTCCGAATTCCCGGATTCTCAGGAGCGACGTGATCGAAGCGACCGAAGACGTGGCCAGGCATCTTCGCATCGATGCGGGCAGCCCGGTGCTGGAGCTGGAGCGGCTCATGTACGTCAATGACCGTCCGCTGTTTTACGACATCGCGCATTATTCGCTGACCCGCTTTCCCGACCTGGAGAAGAAGATTACTACGAATGAATCGACGTATAAAATTCTGTCCGACGATTACGGAACGGAAATCGTGAGCAACGATAAAGAGATCGATGTGATCGGCGCGACAAAGGAGTATGCCAAGCTGCTGGAATGCGACATCGGGGCAAATCTGTTCCGAATTTTAAAAGTGGCCTTTGACGCCAAGGATGAGCCGGTGCATCTCTCTACCTTCATGTGTGAGACCAACCGGGTCACGCTGACGGTTCACCGGGCGAAGCAGGGGCAGTAGACTTAGGGCTGAACGCTCGTGCGGACAGGGACGGGCGGAGACTGCACTGTGATCTGAAAATAAAAACGGACGCGGGTTTTAAGAACCGGCGTCCGTTTTTTTATCCTAATCCAATTCCACAGTTCGATTCATATTGGTGCCTTCGTTGCTTTTACCCATCAGTCTGCGGAACAGGAATCTGGCCATTTTGAACTTGTTGCCGGCGTCCCAGTACTCGGCCGCTTCGGCCTGCACCTTGATGAGAACAAGATTCGGATCGTCATAGTTCGTTTCCAGCAGCTTCTCATAAACGGGGTTCCACAATTCTTTCAGCTTTTCGGTGCTGTTCACCAGCTCGGCTTCACCTCGGATGGAGACAAAGGACTTCCCGGCATAGGCCACATTGACCTGCCGGTTTTGCAGCAGCTCATGGAACTTTTCGGTGTCTTTCTTGGTCAGGAACCACAGGTCGCCGTCAAATTCGATGTCCTGGGTCTTCATGGGACGCGAAACCAGCCCTTCTTCCGAAACGGTCGTCAGCATGGCCGTGTCGATGCCCTTAATCAAATCGCGTACTTTCTCGATCGCTTCTTGGTTATCCGGAGTTTGATTTGTCATTTTGTTCACCTTTTCCTAGTGTGTGTTTTTATTAGTATTACACTTATTTATACTCTGCCAAACCAAGAGAATTTGGCTGATTCCACTCCTGATTTGAATCCCTTTATGAGCAGGCCTATACTTATACCCCGAGGTTCATTGCGTCTTGACCGAGAAGGTTTTTCCGAAGCAGGCCGGGCGGCTTACCGCAGAGGAGTGGGCAAATTCATTAGATTAGGAGACTATCCCTTGACCAAAGCCGCGATTCCGGTATGCTCCCGGGCGGTGGCCTTTGGTTTTTTGTTTATTTCCGAGTTGTTCGCACGACAATCATTTAACACTCCAGAGAATAGTGCTATACTATAAATTAAGTAATCATTCATCAGAAAAGGTGGATAACCGGGTCGCACTCTGGCTTGCCTCTTGAGAGCGCCTACATCTTTTCTTCAAATACTAGCGTGTAAGGACGGTAATTATGAGCAACAGACAAACCGATACAGACGTTATCTTAATTGGTGCCGGAATCATGAGTGCGACTTTGGGGACACTGTTGAAAGAATTAGTACCGAACTGGAAAATTACAGTGTTTGAGAAGCTGGCAAGCCCGGGAGAGGAAAGCTCGAACGAATGGAACAACGCAGGAACGGGGCATGCCGCCCTGTGCGAGCTGAACTACACATCCGTAAAACCGGATGGATCCATAGATATCAGCAAAGCGATTAGCGTCAACGAGCAATTTCAGGTTTCCATGCAGTTCTGGTCTTATCTTGTCAAAAGTAATTTGATTCGCAATCCGCAGGACTTTATTATGCCGCTCCCCCATATGAGTATGGTTCAGGGGAAAGAAGACGTGGCATTTTTGAAGAGACGTTTTGAGACGATGTCCAAAAACCCGCTGTTTCAAGGGATGGAATTCTCCGACGATCCGAAAAAATTGATGGAATGGATTCCGCTCATTATGAAGGACCGGACCTCGGATGAACCGATCGCGGCTACCAAAATGGACTCGGGAACGGACGTCAACTTTGGCGCTTTAACGCGTATGCTGTTTGAGCACTTGAAGAGCAAAGACGTTGGTATTCATTACAAGCACAGTGTGGACGATATTAAACGCACCAGCGATGGCGAGTGGGAATTGAAAATACGCAATTTAAGCAGCGGCAGCGTCGAGCGCCATACGGCGAAGTTCGTCTTTATCGGCGGTGGCGGCGGAAGCCTTCCGCTCCTTCAGAAATCCGGCATCCCGGAAGGAAAGCATATCGGCGGATTCCCGATCAGCGGACTCTTTATGGTGTGCAACAATCCGGAAGTGGTAGCGCAGCACCATGCCAAGGTGTACGGCAAGGCCAAAGTAGGTGCGCCGCCGATGTCGGTTCCTCATTTGGACACCCGTTTTATCGACAATCAGAAGTCGCTGCTCTTTGGGCCGTTTGCGGGCTTTTCGCCAAAGTTCCTGAAGACCGGTTCCATGTTCGATTTACTGGGTTCGGTCAAGCCGAACAACGTGCTCACGATGCTGGCTGCAGGCGCCAAAAACCTGTCGCTGACCAAGTACCTGATCCAGCAGGTGATGCTGTCGAAGGAAAAACGGATGGAAGAGCTGCGTGAGTTCATCCCGAACGCCAAGAGCGAGGATTGGGATATGCTGGTGGCCGGCCAGCGCGTGCAGGTCATCAAAGATACGGAAGCTGGCGGCAAGGGCACGCTTCAGTTCGGTACGGAAGTCGTGACCGCCTCGGACGGATCCATCGCTGCCTTGCTGGGGGCCTCTCCGGGGGCCTCCACCGCCGTTTCCGTCATGCTCGAGGTCATCGAAAAATGCTTCCCTCAGCATGCGAAGGCGTGGGAGCCGAAGATTCGGGAAATGATTCCGTCTTATGGCGCGCCTTTGATGAAAAATCCGGGGCTGATCCGCGAAATTCATACGTCGACGGCACGCACGCTCGGTCTCAACCGTGGATTGCATTCGGCCAACGTGATGTAAATATAGCGATATATGATAAGAAAAACGTCTATCGACGTACCTTCAAAGAAGACAGACCGCGTTTAACTGAAGTTTTTCTTGCGATTATAGAATGGTTCAGCTTCGCTGAAATTTATAAATTCTATAATCTTAAATAAAATGGCCTTCACCCTGAGCTTCAAGGGATGAGGGCCGTTTTGCATTTGCAGAGGACACCGGTCAAGGTACGTAAGCACCGACGACTTCAAACTTTGGCTCGCCTGCGATCGTCATATACTTCACTTCAACGACGCAGCTTTTCTGAAAGGAGGGTATATTTACGATCGGGATAAATGTTTTTACGACGGTGTGAAGAGATTCGCCATCCGGCTTGGTGACGGTTAAATCAAGCAGAACCTCCGGTTGATTATCGAGCTGCGCATTCGTTTGCTGAATGGAATGGATGACGGCTTGCGCGGATGTGCCGTTTGTGAGGATGGTTTTGCGCTGCGATAGCCCTTTACGTTGACGGGTTACCGTTCTGATGGCAAAAGTGACCGTCAGTGAGGCGGTAAGTAACGAAAAGATAATGATGATCATAACAATCGTCGTCAATGGCATGCACCTCGTTTCCATTTTTAATATAATTCAGGTAAATGACCCCAAGTGATATATATTAAGCTTAATGCAGCTAAGGGGGATCCGTCTACGAATTTACAAATAAATGATCTACATAGATGGAACTAAGTTTGATTACGGTCAGGGGAGAGGAAACCATGTTTCAGTTGAAAGATATTGGGAAATTCGAGGAGCTTCCAGAAATCGCAGTGCACATCTATCAAGGGAATATTCCGGCTTTGCGGGATGCTCTCGCGGAGGGTTGGGATATTGAGGAGGGTATCGTACTTAGCCGGTATACCGTGTTAAGTCCGCTTGACCTTGCCGTGATCGCGGAACGGCTGGATGTCGTTAAGCTGCTGGTAGAGCACGGCGTCAATCTCAATGACGCACAGAGTCCGGCTTTTTTGCGGGCTGTCCGTTATGGAAAAGAGGAGATGGTGCGCTACATCGCCGAGCAGGGTGCCAGAATGGACATGCTTAATCCAGTGGGCTCCGGAGCGTATTCGCAGGCCTACTATGGCAACAAAAGCAACATCCCGCTCATTCAGGAGCTGGGCCTCGATATTAAGCTGCACGGCGGGGCTGTACTTCGCCAGGCGGTGTCCGATCATGACTATAAGACCCTCAATTACTTGCTCGATCAGGGGGTGGACATCAACTACAACCAGCCGGATCAAGTCTATCCTTACGAAGCGACGCCGTTAACCGTGGCCGCGCGCATGGGGAATTTCGACATGGTCAAGTTTTTGGTCGAGCGGGGCGCGGATATGACGTTAGCGGAAAAGGACGGTGAACGGCCGTATACGATCGCCGTCAGCCAAAAGAACGCAGTCCTGGCCGATTATTTAAAATCGCTGGAACCGCCGGAATTTCATGACGTGGCGAATAAGAAGTATGAACTGAGAGCGTATAAATTACCGGAGGAGCTGGTCGATCTGTTAACCGGTGACCGTCTGCGCCTTGAGTTAGCCCCCAATGAGTACGATATCCGGCATATCGACTTCTTCACATTGACCGACACGATCCCGATCAAGGTCGGGCGGCAGAAGCTGCTGCGCCTATCGGCAGATATAGACAACTATTCCGATCTTCAGCTCATGTGGAATCCGAAGAAAAAAGGATGGATCGGCTGCTATGACGTCGAGCATGACAACTACTCGGACCTGTGCCGTTTGGGAGAGTTCCTCGAGCAGCCCGTTACGTATCTTATTCGTTTTCTGGAGGGTGAGCTGTAGAAACTGGAATGGTGCCTGAGGATGATCCGGACGAATCTGGATGATTTTTCGTATATCGTAATACTTTCGCCCTGTTGGCGCGCTGCGGAGTATGGGAAGATGGGGACATCAAAGGCTCGGGTTCAGCAAAACCCGAAGCCCTTGACCTTCAGGCTATGGCGGTCCTTCCTTCTAACTTCATTTGGCGAACATAGGGCCGCCGCTTCCCTGAAGGATTCCGATTCAGAGAGGAGGCGTCCAGGCTATCATGCTCCTTCCTTCTTTAACCTTTATGAAAAATTAGGGGCATGGGTTTCCTGGAATCTTTAATATGAATATCAATACCATCTACTTACGAAGAGCCAATCATCTGATTGTGGAACAAGGGCAGGGGGGCGAGCCGCTCCTGAAGGGCTATTTGGCATCCGCCCTGAAAAATATCGAAGCGCTGGGATATACGTTTTCGCATGCGCTGCTGCGGGCGGTAAAGGACTTATCTAAAGTGCAGTTTGAAGCATTATACCAACAACTGGTTGCGGATTTACAGGTTATGGTCGGGGCTCACGTGAAGTTTAAACCGATGTACCCGGATTTTCCAATGCAGATCATGGAGCATAGCGACGCCGAGCTGTATCTGAATGCGATTTATCATTACCTGACGTTGGATGTACCGGCGTATGGGCATGCGGACCGGCTGCCCTTGGAGGATGTAGGTAACCTGAAAGTGATTGGTTTGGGGAGCCGTGCGGAATTCATGAGCCTGATCTCCCGGTTGATTCAAGCCAAAGGCTCCATCTCCGATCGTGACAAACAGGATATTGATGACGTCATTGCGTTTACCGGTGCGGATGATATGGAAATGCTTCTTCCGGACGACATCCCGTTCAAGGAAAACGCGGGGTTCGTCGCAGCATCCTTGATGAAGCATGACAAAGCCAATCTGGAGCAGATCGGACGGTACTTTCGGACAGCGACCGATGTCCTTCGGCTGGCAGCCGCATGGTCGGACGGCGACGTCAGTCTGGCCGAGGCGACGCGCTTCCGCAAATTCAAACGGCGCGAGCGACGGCTGCTGCTGGGGCTGCTCGAGAAGTGCCCATCCATCACGGAAGATATGCTGCGGTACAAGGAGCGCTGGATTCGGCTGGGTGAAATTCTGCATCCTTCCGAATATAAGCATCGCTTTCGGCGGTGCGAGGAAGCCTTTGACGTCCTGCGCAACGACAAGCCGTTCACGACCTTTAACGGAAGTGTGGAGCTGGCCTTCCAATTCCGGAACGTCTGGACGCTGATCGATCTCCTGATGCAGCGCCCGGGCGAACTGGCGAGAAGGCTCGATCATCTGCTCCGGTCCACCGAGCATACGGAGTATGTCGTGCTGGCCTTTGGCGAGGTGGTTAAGGAAGTGTCGACGCCGGTGCTGCTGCAGGTGAAGAACCATTTTGCCCGCCGCCGGGAACGGCAGCAGTTGCGCGTCTTTTTTCCAAAAGGGAATGTCGCCAAAGCGTTTGCCCTTCGGAACAACCTTCCCGAGATTGACGAGGAGGCATGCCAGGACATCGTACAGCTATGCGAGCAGGCGCTGATCGGGCGCTTTTCTGCCCTGCCGCCGCTCGGGAAGGTGTATGTCGATAAGCGGCTCGAAAGCTACCTCGTGCCGTTCTCCGGGCGCTCTGCGAGCAAAGCGCTGCATACGATCGTACGCGGCAGCCGGGTGCCAATGGCGGAAGGAGATACGATCCGGTTCTTCAGCTGGTGGAAAGAGGGCCTGGTGGATGGCAAGTCGACGGGCCGCGTGGACATCGACCTGTCCGCCGTAATGTACGACCGCGACTGGCAGTATGTGGAGCATATTTCGTATACGAACTTACGGTCGTCCAAGTACCGGGCTGTGCACAGCGGAGATATCGTAACGGCCCCTCAAGGCGCGTGCGAGTTTATCGATCTGCACATTCCTTCCATCGTCGATTATGGCGGACGGTATATTGTGGCGACGCTGCATTCGTTCACAAGCCAGCCGTATTGCGATTTGCCGGAGTGCTTTACGGGCTGGATGATGCGGAAGAAGCCCGGGTCCGGCGAAATTTTTGAGCCTGGTACGGTTGCGAACAAAATCGATGTCACCGCCGATACGCAGATTGCCATCCCCGTAATCTTGGATCTGGTGGAACGCACGGTGATCTGGACGGACCTGTCTTTGACCCGGCATCCGTACTACTACAACAACGTCGAGGGGAACCAAAAAGGAATGGTCCTGATGGGCAAAGCGATGACGACTTTGCGGAAACCGGATCTGTATGATCTGTTCATGCTCCATGCCAAGGCCCGCGGGGTGCTGACCGAAACTCCGGGGGAGGCCGATGCGTTGTTCTCTGTGGAGCAAGGGGTAACTCCTTATGATATCGAGGAAATTATGGCGGAATATATGGTATAGATTCGGATATACCGAAAAACGTAAAGGAGATTAACCGATAACCGACTCATGGCGATCATGCGTCGGTTTTTTGCGTTCGTGATTTTTTTTAATAAAATTCGCAACTATGACAAACCCTGTCACCAATATGGGCTAAGATGGACGTATGAAAGGCCGAAAGGAAGCAGAGGCTGGTCGTAAGAAACTTTAACCATCAAAAGGAGGAAGATGTGATGTATGTGACGGTACAGGATTTTATTAAGGAATGGAACAAGGAAGCCGAATTGACGCAGGGGGTTCTGGATGCGCTGACGGATGAATCGCTGGGGCAGCAGGTCTATCCGGAAGGACGGACTTTGGGCAGGATCGCCTGGCATTTTGTCTCGAACATCCCCGACTATTTGAATGAATTCGGCATCAAGATGGATAAGGTCGCAAATCCGGGCGAAGTCCCTTCCGCTAAAGAGATTGCGGATACCTTCCGGACGGTCAGCTCGGCAGCCGCCAAGGCACTGGAAGAGCAGTGGACCGACGAATCTCTTAGCAAGGAACAGAATGCTTTTGGGCGAATGGAATCCAATGCCTCCATCCTGATGGGGTTGATCAAGCATATTGCGCATCATCGGGGTCAAGCAACGGTCCTGATGCGTCAAGCGGGACTGGGCATACCGGCCGTCTACGGGCCATCGAAGGAAGGATGGGTGAAGCTGGGGGTACAGCAGCCGCCGCTGTAAAATCATTGGGCGCCATTTTACCATTGTGAATGACAAAATTGTATTGACGGACCTACAGTCGGTATGTAGAATGCATTCAAACATACCTTCGGTAGGTTTTTTGTATGGGATGAGAACCTCGACAACAAATCATGGCCGAAACCCGTGTCTAACATCATAGACGCTTTTTTCATAAATGCTATGCAACTCCTCGATGCTGCCGCGGCCTGGAGAACCGCCTTCGGAAAATGCTATAATCACAGCAAGAGTATATCGCAGGGGGAATGAGGATGAGCGAGGATCTGTTGGAACAGCTGGAGACATGGCATGAAGAGGATGAATACGAACGCATCGTAGAGGCGGTAACGGAAATTCCCGCGGAGGAGCGGAATTATGAGCTGGTCGGCCATTTGGGCCGGGCGCTGAACAATCTGGAGCGCTACGAGGAGGCGGTGCAGCAGTTTCTGACCGTTGCCGAGGAAGGTGCGGATGATCCGCTCTGGCATTACCGGATTGGACTGGCCTACTATTACCTGGAGCAGTACGATGACGCCGAGCGGGAGTTTACCCGTGCCGATGAGCTGGAGCCGGGGGATGAGGATACCCTGGAGTTTCTGGAATGGATCCGTGCCAAGAAGGCCGGGGAATTCGAGGAAGAGACGGATGATCATTTGGATTCAGATGACTCGGCGGAAGACAATAGCGGCTTGGATGAAGCCGGGGAAACCGATGAAACGGACGGTGCCGCGGCGGCCGTGGCTTCGGTGAATGCCATCCCATCGGACGAAGCCAATTTAGATGTGCAGTATGGCTCGCCAAATGAGGGTTTCGATATCAACAACTTATGGAACGACGCCGATCCCGATTCGGAATCGTATGTTTCGGCTCCGCCGACAGATGACCTGATCGATTCCGTTCAGGAGGAACTGGTGTTCAAGCTTCCGGCGTTTTATGTACAGATGATGAGAATACATAACGGGGGCATTCCCCTCAGCCGGTATTTCCCGCTGGGTGAAGCCGCAGATGGAGCACCAGGCGGAGTCCGGATTAACGGCATGTTCGGCATCGGCCGGGACAAGGCCAAGTCGCTCTGCGGGGCCTCCGGCAGCCGGTCCATCATAGAGAACGGAGGTTATCCGGAGTTCGGCGTCGTCATTTGCGACTGCCCGCAGGAGTCCGGTGTGGTCATGCTGGATTACCGCGGCTCCGGCAACGACGGAGAGCCCGAGGTTATGCATGTGGAGCAGGCAAACGGGCGTAAGATCACCCGGCTCGCGCCGGATTTCGAAGCCTTTGTTCGCGGACTGATCAACGCCTAGTGCTCAGAGGCAGTTAAGGCATTGTGAGCGTGTGAGCGGATAAAACATTTATTAAGGCGGTCGCGTTTCCCTAAGGATTTAGGCACGACCGCCTTCAGCTATTTTTGTGTTATTCTGTTTGACTGACCAGAGAACGGTTATTGACTGTTGAGGTAACCGTAAGAAGAATGAGCACCAAAGCGAACGAGAACGTCCCGAGCCACATCGCGCCGGTTACATTGGTCGTATCGACTACCAAACCGCCTATTAAAGCTCCCAAGCTGACAGACAACTGATAAATACCTACATAGATCGGACCCATGGCATCTATAGCATTTCCAGCGGTTGAATAAACCAAAAGCTGCAGTCCCAAGGGAGCCATTCCCCAGGCAATCGCCCAAATTAAGAAAGCTATGATGGAAATCACAACGTTATGTCCAAAAAGTGATATGCCCAGTAATGAAATTAAGAAGATAGATACTGTTCCCACTAACAAACCCTTGAGGCTGCGTCCAGCTATGAAACCAGCCACAAAATTGCTTAGGAAGGAAACAATCCCGTAGACGAGCAGTACAGCACTGAGCAGATTCGGGCCGATTCCAGTCACTTGCTGGAAAAAGGGTGTTATATACGTGTAGGCTGCAAATTGACCACCCACAGCGAGAATCGCAATAACAAAGACCATTATTACCTTCTTCATTTTCAAAAGTTTCAAGTAATCTCTTCCACGAACCCCCTGTTCCATCGGAATTCTCGGAAGCAGTATGAGCTGGATGATAAAAACAACAATCGCAAGTATGCATCCTACTATGAAAACGATTCTCAAATCAAAATGTGCAGCCATAAAAGACGCTAATGGAACACTTATGACCGTGCCAATCCCAAATCCTCCGAGGACAATCGAGGTTGCTTTTGCTACCTTCTCTTGCGGAACTAACTTAGCTTGGGCAGTCATAGCCACAGCCCAGAATCCTCCAACGCTTATTCCAAGGATGATTCGCGCAACGACTAGCACAAAGAAATGGGTTGTAATCATCGAAAGTACATTAGATACAATAAGCAGCAACGACAATCCGAGGACCACCACCCGTCGATCCAGACGTCCGATCGCTATCGTAAGAATCGGACCGGCAAGGGCCGCCAATATAGAAGTTGACGTCACTGTTATACCGGCAGTACCCTCCGATACATCAAAACTTCGGCTAATTTCATAAAGTAGGCCAACCGGCAAAAACTCAGCAAGAGAAATGGAGAAAGCACCTAATGTAATTGCAATAATAGCAAGCCATGGATTTCTATTTATAGTACCCAATGTCAATCATCTCCCTGTTACATTTATTTGCATGTATGAATCTGCGGCGAAAGAGAGATCATTAACAATTAGACTGGCGTCGACCTTTGTTAATCCATTGGTAAACTGTTCCGCCGGCGAAATTCGATAGCCAATGGCAAACAGTTTCTACTTTCAGATCTATCTTACGAATGCCGAGGTTCAAGCGAACCTCGGTATTCGTGACTTCCGGCAATTGTTTCAGAGCGGTATGCAGACTGGCATTTCCATTCTGCACCACGGACAAATCTTATCGATGTAAACGTCAATAATTACTTGTTTCGTACAACCAAAGGCTTAACCGTCGTAATATGCCGTACATAATCTTTGCTGCTTTGTTCCAAGCGAGTTAAATCCAACGTGTTGTACGCAAAGTGAGGCAGGTACTCGGCGCTGATATAGTTGGCAAGGGCTTGGATGGGAACCAAAATCTCTTCCAGCGTGAAGCGGTTGGAACCGGTCGGTTGATACGCATCCTCAGGAGCGCCATACGAGAACGCGGCCCCGATTTCTTTGCCGGTTGTCTTCGTCCCTTCCGGACCGTATGCCCAGTTGTACAGAAGCACGTCTTCGAACCATTTTTTCAGTAGCGGCGGCACACTGTACCAATAAAGCGGGTATTGGAAAATAATCCGGTCATGGGCTGAGACTAGTTGCTGCTCCCGTTGGACATCAATGTTCAAGTCAGGATATTCTTTGTACAATTCATGAATTGTGATCTCATCATGTTTTTTTAATTCGTTTACCCATGCTTTATTCCAGACGGACGATTCGATATTCGGGTGCGTAACGATGACTAATATTTTCATGTGATTTGCTCCATTCATCGAGTAAGTTTAGTTGTTTTTCAAAAATGCCGCGTTTGGCATAAAGATGGCTTACCTGCTTCACACAAGAGCGGCCCACCGGCTTCACTTTGATCTATTCCGGATTGTTAAGGAAGAGTAGACAAGGTCAAATTGTGTTGCAACATCTCCAGGACATAATGAAAACGATAACGGGCTTCATCTCAAACTTCCCCAATAACGAACGTGCCGTTGGCTAAGTCTTCTGTTTGAAGATGTATAAGCTATCCGGTTACATCGTTTCCTCGTCTCTTATATGGACTCATACGGCATGACTTGCCGTGAAACTGTTTTCTCAAATTCTGTACCTACTTGTCGGTACAGAATCGGCAAACAAAATGATCGCCAAGCATCTGGGTACCCCTTCCTTTATGCCTTGTTTAAAATTGTACCTACCATTCGGTACAGAGGGATCATAACAAAATCTCTTCCCATGCGCAATAGAAAAAAACGGAAGTATAGGGCTCAAGAAAGCCGATATTGCGCCCGAATGATCGCGATAGCGTTTGTAAGAAAGCTGACTTCCTTTTGGCTTTTCATTAATAAAATGGCGCCTTCGATCAAAGATACGATGGCTTGTGCATGCTGTTTAGCATCGATGTCCGAAGCTAGATGCCCCTTTGCCTTCAACTCGTTGAGCGCACCTTCGATGGACGAAATCCATCGGTCGAAAATATAGTGGACTTTTAGCCGAAACGTCTCGTCATGTTCGCTCATCTCGATGGCGAGGTTCCCCGCGGGACAACCCGATTTCCCATCTTCATCCGTATGGATGGTCAACATCCTGTCAAGCATCTTATTTAGTTTCGCGATAGGATCAAGATCGGTTGCGAAAATGCCCTCGAATACATCCCTGTCCCATTCTTTGACTAGATCATCGACGACGGCCAGGCCGAGGTCGCGTTTGGACGAAAAGTAGTGATAGAACTGGCCTTTTCCGATGTGGGCCTCGTCCAAAATATCATTGACCGATGTAGCTTGGTAGCCTTTATAATAAATAATTCTTCTGGAAGTCGTAATAATATCTTGGAGTTTCGACATCTCGACACATCCTTTATGATTTCTTTCTGATCGGAATTCAGTATCTACTTAACTGTTGGAAGGAGATAAATAAATTTTATCACAGTTTATATAGAGTGAATAATGAGTGGCAAGTTTCTCCACGGGGTAGTCTTCCCTGCGATGGTCATGTTCATGTCGATTAGCCGGTAAAAACTAACAAGTTCGAATACAGCTCAAGCGCGAGGGTAAATTCCGGCCTATCGCCAAAGAAATTACCAGGAAGCTGCCCCCTCGCAGGAAGACAGCTTCCTTTTTTACATCATAGGGGCAATTCCATTTCTCGTACTTTTAGGTTGCCGAATAGGAGCCATCCGTGACGGCATGCTCCAATGCCTCCTTCGCACGCTGCTTCTTGCGATGTACCCAACCGGTCAGCCAAGCGCTGATTTCGTACAAGGCGATGAGCGGAACAGCCACCATGAGATGGGAGACGAGGTCAGGCGGCGAGATGAGTGCAGCCACGGCAACCAGAACGACGTACGCGTAACGCCTCATTCCTTTTAGGATCGACGGGTTTAAGATCCCGATCCGGGCCAGAAACATAACGATCACGGGCAGTTCGAAGGCAATAGCGAGCGGGATCATGATATTGAACATAAACCCGAAGTACTGGGATACCCCATAGGTCTCCACAAGGCCAATCTGACGGTTGATGCCGGCTGTAAAGCGCAGGCTCATCGGAAAGACGACGAAATACGCAAAGGCCACGCCCACCAGAAAGCATGATGCAGCGAACGGAATGTAGCGGACCGCCGCCTTTTGCTCGCCAGGCTTGAGTCCCTGGCTGACAAACCGCCAAATCTGGTACATGCCAAAGGGTATGGTCGGCAGCAGCGATAGTACCACGGCAATGCTCATATAAATCCGCAGTCCGTCCCATGGCGAGAAGACGTTCCATGCGACATGTAGCGGGGAATGCGTCCGCAGCAGCGTCAGGATATGAGGGGCTGCAAACAGGCCAGCTGCCATACTGACGATGAATACGGCGGCGATCCGAAGGAGCCGTTTTCTAAGCTCGGCGATATGCCCGAGCAGGGTCATCGTATTTTTCGCTTCCATAGGCGAAGATCACTCCTCCCAAGTCATATCCGTTACCGGAAGGCCGGCGTGCAGCGCGGCGTTTTCGATTTTTTCATTTCCTTCAGCTCCAGCGTATTAAATCCCTCCTGCATTTTTTGATAGATGTCCTGAATGGCCTTTACGTCTTCAAAAGAATATCGGCGGTTACCTCCTTTCGTCCGCTCCGGGAAGATCAGCTTTCGTTCCTCGTAATACCGGATTTGGCGTTCCGACAAGCCGGTCAGCTCGCAGACGATTCCAATGCTCATCACCTTGCTCTCCATGCTATTTACCTCCTGTGCAAGTATAGTTAACCCCGGACCATTGCAGAAACAGCCAGGATTGAAACCTAGAAGAAGATAAAACAAAGAGAAGAAACACACAAACAGATGTTTATGGAAGGAATTATGACATGATTTTAAGGAAAACCCATTAAAAATGCAATCGGTTTTTAAAAATAAAAAAATCTCTGTAAGAAATCCTTACACAAATTCACCGAAAACTAAATTTCTTTGCTAAGATCGCCTCAAGAGGTTCCATTCCACTAGCGAAGGAGTGATCGAGGTGACAATCAAGGAGCAACCGAAAGAGATGACCCGCAGACAATTTCTGTCGACCGTCGGCAAAGTAGGGGGATCCGTTGCCGTCTTCAGCCTGATGGGAACGATGGGACTGCTGTCGCCGGAGACGATGAAGGCCGCCGAATATGAGCCGCCGGGCCCGAATGATCTGCACTTAAGCGGACGGGGCGGCAAAAAAATCATCATTCTCGGCGCCGGAATCGCCGGCATGACGGCAGCGTACGAACTGGGATTGGCCGGGTACGACTGCACGATTCTCGAGGCAAAAAGCCGGGCTGGCGGCCGATGCTGGACTGTTCGCGGCGGCACGTCAGAGGCGGAAATCGGTTCGGGTACCCAAACGTCCCGCTTCGATAAGGGCTTGTATTTCAATGCCGGCCCAATGCGCATTCCGCAGTTCCATGTCACCTTGGAGTACTGCCGGAAATTCGGCGTTGCGATCGAACCGTTCAACAACGTGAACGAAAGCGGCTATTACTACAACGAAAACGTCGGCGCTTTATCCGGTCAAAAGGTGCCGAAACGGGCGGCCAAAGCGGACGTACGCGGCTACGTCGCGGAAATGCTCGCCAAGGCGGTCGACCAGAACGCGCTTGATCTTCCGCTCACGGCTGAAGAGAAGATGAAGCTCGTCGATTACTTAAAGGTGGAGGGGGACCTGAACCCCGATTTGTTCTACAAAGGCTCGCAGCGCGGCGGATACAAGGATGAGCCGGGGAGCCGGCTTGATGCCGGGGTTCTCCGCGATCCGTTCGATCTAAAGTCGATCATCAACTCCGGCTTCGGCAAGTATTTCAGCAATGAGTACGAATACGACCAGCAGATGATGATGTTCCACCCGATCGGCGGGATGGACGCTATTGCGAAGGCGTTCGAGAAGCGGGTTGGCAATCGGATCAAATTCCGGGCCGAGGTCAAGGAGATCCGCCAGTCCTCGTCGGGCGTGAGAATCGTGTACACCGACATGGCATCCGGCCGGGAGCAGGAGGTCAAAGGGGATTACTGCATCTGCACTATTCCGTTATCCGTACTGAAGAAGATCCCCGCCGATTTTTCCCCCGAAATGTCCAAGGCGATTCAGAGCATCAACTACGCCTCTGCCGGAAAGATCGGGCTGCAGTTTAAGCGGCGCTTCTGGGAAGAGGATGAGCACCTGTACGGGGGCAGTAGCTTGACGAATATGGACATTACGCAGATTTATTACCCGCCGACCGATTATTTCGGGAAAAAGGGAGTCCTGCTCGGCTACTATACCTACGGTGGGGTTGCCGACAAACTCGGAGCCATGTCGTACGCGGAGCGGGAGAAGCTGGCGCTGGCACAAGGGGCCAAGATCCATCCGCAATATCCAAAAGAGTTCGAATCCTCCTATTCGATCAACTGGAAAACGATCAAGTATCAAGAAGGCGGATGGGTTTCTTACTCAGCAAACGACCGCAAAACGTACTATCCGACACTGTGCAAGCCTGACAACCGGATTTACCTGGCCGGTGAGCATATCAGCTACATTACCGCTTGGCAGGCCGGGGCGATCGAGTCCGCCCGCGAGGTGGTCACCGATATCCATCAGCGTGTCATGAAATCATAGATCCATATCTAGAAGGGGCTGGTATTTTATGATGAGAAAAATGAAAACGGCGCTGCTGATGACGGTTCTGCTTGGCACCGTCAGCGTCACGGCATATGCCGACAGCGCCGCCCATACCCCTGCGAAACCGGTCAAGCCGGTCAAGGCGGCACCGGCACCGGCATTTTACGGCAGTCCGTCGTCGTCCATATCCAGCGGTGTGGTCGTTCCCGAAGGCGCATCGTACTTGTTCACGAGCGGCACCGTCCCGCCGGTGCTGAACAAGGACGGCAAGACGGTCTATGAACGCTATGGGGATACGAAAACGCAGGGTATCGGCATTTTGAAGGAAATCGAAAAGCAGTTGAAGGAGCAGGGCCTTGGCCTGAAGGATGTCGTTTACCTGCGGGTATACATCGCTCCTGACGCCCAGAAGGGCGGCACGTTTGACTATACGGGTTGGTTCGATGCCTATGCGCAGTTCTTTAATACCGAAGCCAATCCGGTAAAGCCGGCCCGCTCAACGGTAGGCGTGGCGAGCCTGGTGAGTTCCGACTGGCTGATCGAGGTCGAAGCGGTGGCCGTGAAGCCGGATTCGAAGAAGAAGTGAGGCAGGAGCACTGATTTCGCTAAGGCGGAATGTTCTCCATGACAAATGAGAAGGAGCTGATTGGCTATGTTTCAAAACGTAGGATTTGCCGGTTTGATGATGATTCTGGTCGTCGTTCTGATTTTGTTCGGGCCCTCCAAGCTGCCGGAGCTGGGCCGTGCGGTGGGACGCACGCTCTCCGAATTCAAGTCGTCCGCCAGGGACCTGGTCGGTGAGGATAAAGAAGAAGACAAAGAGCGTGAGCGAGAGTCCGGTATCATTAAAATCAAAGGTTAAAGGGTAGGACCAACGTATCCGCCGATCAACGGCCACCCTGTATAGCCAGCCCCGTCATTCAACGCGAATGGCGGGGCTGTTTGCGTTGAACCGGCTGAAGCGCATCATGGCCTCCGCCGCTGTGTTCTTTTATAATGGAAGAACCAGGCATAGTTTGGCCGCTGAAGTTCTGGGGCCGCATAATAAATTAGATACGGCACAGGATATGAAGCAGTGGAACCGGCCTTGGCCATAAGACAATCAGGCTGTCATCATGCGAAGAATGATTTTACTAGGATTGAAAAAGGAGACATTTATGACGGATACACAAGGAAAACTGGAGGCGGGATGGCATTTAGACAACAGCTATACTGGGCTGCCGGATCTATTTTATACCCGGCAGGATCCGGTGCCGGTGCGTTCGCCGCGGATCGTGGCATTCAATGAGCCGCTGGCGGCGTCGCTCGGTTTAAACGCTCAGGCGCTCATGAGCGATGAAGGAGCTGCGGAACTGGCGGGAAACCGCATTCCGGAAGGGGCGCAGCCACTCGCTCAGGCATACGCAGGGCATCAATTCGGCCATCTTACGATGCTGGGCGACGGGCGGGCGGTCCTCCTGGGCGAGCAGGTCACGCCAGAGGGCAAGCGAGTGGATATTCAGCTCAAAGGAGCGGGCCGCACGCCATACTCCCGTGGTGGCGACGGACGGGCGGCCCTGGGGCCGATGCTGCGTGAATACATCATCAGCGAGGCCATGCATGGCCTTGGCATTCCGACGACCCGCAGCCTGGCGGTGACGTCCACCGGCCAGGCGATTACCCGGGAGGAAGAGCTGCCGGGCGCGATTTTGACCCGCGTGGCGGCCAGCCATATCCGCGTCGGCACGTTTCAGTTCGCGCGGGGAGCAGGCACGACGGATGACCTGCGGGCTTTGGCCGATTACACCCTGCAGAGGCATTATCCCGATGCAGACCTTGCTTCCGGAGAAAATCGCTACCTTATATTGCTGCAGGAAGTGATCAAGCGCCAAGCCGCTCTGATCGCGAAATGGCAGCTGGTCGGATTCGTCCATGGCGTCATGAATACGGACAACATGACCCTCAGCGGGGAAACGATCGACTACGGTCCGTGCGCTTTTATGGATACCTACGATCCGGCCACCGTGTTCAGCTCCATCGACTCACAGGGCCGGTATGCCTACGGCAACCAGCCGTACATCGGCTCCTGGAATCTCGCCCGATTGGCGGAAGCCTTGCTGCCGCTGCTGCATGAGGACGAGGAGCAGGCCGTTAAAATGGCGGAGACCGCGGTCGGGACTTTTGCCGGTCTGTTTAATGAATACTGGCTTGCAGGGATGCGGGCGAAGCTTGGGATCTTCCATGAAGAACCGGAGGACGAGTCGCTCATCGAAGAACTCTTGGGGCTCCTGAAGACGCATCGCGCCGACTATACCAATACGTTTCTTGCCTTAACGTTTGACCGGTTGGAGGGAACGCCGCTGCATGGCATCGAAGAATTCGAGGCCTGGCATGCGCGCTGGCAGGCAAGGCTTGAGCGGCAGCCCGAAACCAAAGAGGCTGCGCATCAATTGATGCGGGACAGCAATCCGGCGGTCATTCCGCGGAACCACCGGGTGGAGGAAGCGCTGGAGGCAGCGGAGCAGGACGGCGATTACGAAGTGATGCACCAGCTGCTGCAGGTTCTGGCCGATCCTTACGCGCATACGCCGGAACAGGCTGAGTATGCCGTCGTACCGGAGTCGACGTTCCGGTATCGGACCTACTGCGGAACCTGATATAAGATCATGAGAAAGGACCAGCGGAGCTGGCCCTTTTTTTGTAGGAACAAGTCTTAGCCCAGTACTTCCTCTTCCTTTAATGTGGCCATCGGCTGGAGAAAACGGTGATCAAAAGCTCGCAGCGTGCCCCCCTCCCGTATCTTGTTCACCCAATCCGGATTGGCCAGTGCGCTGGTTCCGACGGCGATCAGATCGGCTGCTCCTGCAATAAGCATTTGTTCGGCCCTTTCAGGATCACCCAGTTTTCCATTGGCGATTACGGGAAGGCCGCTGTATCGTTTGGCGAGCTCTGCAAGGGTCGGCCCCCCATCCGAGAAGGCGGGCATCCATGCCTTATACTCGGTCGTATGAAGGTAACTGGCGGAAGCTTCGGCCAATTCCCCGAAGATGATTTTTGCATCTTCTTCTCCATGAGCCCATTTGTGGTCAAAATCGTTCACCTTCCCTTGCGAAATGCGAACGCCGACCAAATAATCCGGGCCAACGGCGGAGCGGATGGCTCTAAGGACTTCTACTACGAAGCGGATACGCCGGCTTGTCGCGCCGCCATAATCATCCGTGCGCCGGTTTGTATAATCCGTAATAAACTGGTCGAGCAGATAGCCGTTGGCGGCATGAATCTCCACACCGTCAAATCCGGCGTACTTGGCGCGGAGAGCGGCCTGCTTGAAGCCTTCGATCGTTCTTCGGATCTCTGCCAGCGTCATAGCCTTTGGAACAGCGAACTCGCCGCTGCCCCCGTGATCCTCCAGCATCGTTCCAACAGGCTGCACCGCAGACGGTGCGATCGGAGTGAAAGCATGATGCTGGACTAACGCGCCTGCATGCATCAACTGGGCAATGATTTTTCCTCCTTCCCGGTGCACGGCCTGAATGACGGGTATCCACGAATCGGCTTGTGCTATGCTGGCGATACCGGGCTGATGATGATAACTCCGGCTGAATTCCTCATCCGGGTACAAGCCCTCCGTGATGATCAAGCCGAATCCCCCTTTTGCAAAACGGGAATAATAACGTGCCATACGATCGTTAGCCACTCCGTTCGGCTCCGCACTGGTGCGTGTCATCGGCGCCAGAACCGCCCGATTCGGAAGCGGTAGGGTACCTAGCATATAACCGTTAAAAAGCTTCGGATACTGCTTCATATTTGAAAACCTCCCTTTATTTTTTTAATAGCGGACCTTCTGTTACACCAGGTTGTTGACCTGAGATGATTGTATCCTGCCTGTTCAATACCGTAAAATGATTGCTATAGATGAGCTCATTAAAAAAATTGATGGGATTGAACCGGAGGTTTTGGGGATGGAGCTAACCGACTTGAAAGTGTTTATGGCCATCGTTAAGGAAGGCAGCATTACCCGCGCAGCTGAGAAGCTGGGCTATGTACAGTCCAACCTCACTACAAGGGTGCGAAAGCTGGAATCGGAGTTGGGGGCGCAGCTGTTTCTTAGGACACCGAAGGGGGTCGTCCCCACCGAGAAAGGACTTGTTTTGTATCAATATGCCTCGGACATTCTCATGCTGGCCGAGGAGGCAGCCAAGGCTGTCAAGGAGCCTGACTATCCTTGCGGTCCACTGTCGATCGGCGTGGTGGAGACGATAGCTTCAACGGCCCCATTTATTCAGGCGCTGTCCGAATTTCAGACCCAATACCCTGAGGTGAGCTTGTCTTTGGTGACTGCAACTTCGAAGGAAAATTACGAGAAAGTTCTGGATCGGCGCTTGGACGGCGCCTTCTTGACTGGGGAGTTTGAACTGTCCTCACTGCAGATCGCCTTTGAAATACAGGAAGAAGTGGTGCTCCTATCGCCTGCAGGTCAAGGAACAGAAGCATTTGCTAAGACGGGGAATCCTGCATGGGTCGTGTTTCCGAAGGGCTGCCCACTGCGTGCTGCGAACGAAGATTGGTTCCATAGCAAAGAGGAACAATGTATGAATATGATCGAGGTCAGCACTTTGGAGACAATGCTAAATTGTGTTCGTGCGGGGATCGGCAGTGCGTTTCTGACCCGGATGGCTGTGACTGCGACTGCGGATGAAGATGGTGTTCGCATGTATTCGGTCCCCGAACAATACCAATTTGTGACCACGCGATTGGTGTCCCGGAAGGAGCAGTTCCAAAGCCAAGCGTTCCTTGCTTTTGCCGCATGTGTGAAAAGGGCAGGACAGCGGTTTAACTTGGCAGGCTATGCAAATGTTTAAGCGTAAAAGATACCTTCAGGATTGATCCCATACTAAAGCCTTCATACAGGAAGGCAGGATCAGGCAGCACTTAGGGAGGATGGACCTTGCTGTCTCCGGGCATGTTAAGGGAAAACAAGTGGGGAGATGAAGCTAGGATGTCCAGAAGAAACCGAAAATACGCGGTGCCAGGGGTTGCCAGGGACATGCAGACGTTTAAAGCAGAAGTCATGCGGCGCGAAGGGTATGACGTGGACCCGAACCGGCCGGATGACGTGAAGTATGAAGTGGCCAAGGACCTCGGCGTGCCGCTCAGTCCGGGCGGCAACGGCGAGCTCACGACGGAATCGGTCGGCCATGTCGGGGGCAAAATCGGCGGCTCGATGGTCCGCGAGATGATCCGGCTGGCCCAGCAGCAGTTGGCGGAGAAGGACGGGCAGAAGTAGCGGCATTAGGCTGTGACATGGCGGCTTCTCTTAGTGAGCAAGGATTGCGTTGGAGTCTCCGAAGCTTATACTTTTTTATAGGTAATAAAGGCACCCTAACGGGTGCCTTTATTCTATCTCGCTATCGTTACAGTCGGTCGCTTACCGGTCCCTTGTTCAATGGCTGTACTGCTCACCCCAGCTGCACATCAAACGTTGTTTTCTCGTTCGGCACGCTCTTCACGGATATTTTCCCTTTATGCTGCTCGACGATCGATTTGGCGATCGCCAGGCCAAGGCCATATCCGCCGTGCTTGCGGGAGCGGGAGGCGTCGACGCGGTAGAACCGGTCGAAGATGTTGTCTAAATGCTCTGGGGCGATGCCCTCGCCCGTATTCGTTACCCGCAGCAGCAGATGGTTATGCTGCTTCTTCAGGCTCAGATGGATCGAGCCCCGTGGATTGGTATATTTGACGGCGTTGTCCAGCAGGATCATGACGACCTGCTTGATCTGCTCGCTGCTGCCAGTCAAAGTCAGACGCGGCTCGATATCGTAAGTGAAGGACAGCTCTTTTTCGAATATGACCGCTTCCATCGTAAGAATGACGCTTTCGACGGCTTCGCTGAGATCAAACGGCACGAAGATCATATGTCCCCGGGCATCGTCCATCTGGGTCAGGTACAGAAGATCGTTCGTGAGCGTCTTCATGCGTTCGGTCTCTGATTTAATATGCTGAAGCCATTTCGACTGCGACCGGATCGTCTCGTCGCTGTTGGCCAGAAGGACATCAGCGTTTGTGTTGATGACCGCAAGCGGCGTCTTCAGCTCATGCGAGGCGTCCGCGATAAACTGCTTCTGCTTGTCGAAGGCTTCGCGGACCGGCTCGATGGACCGGTTGGCGAAATATCGGCTCGTCAGATAGATGACCGCCAGCATGACCAGCGCCACGATGGAAAAGGTGTAGATCAGGTTGGTGATGATTTTCAGCTGTGCCGTCACGTCCAGGAATACGATGGAATAGCCGCTGGGAGTCTGCTGCACGCTGTAAGCCCATCGCGTTCCTTCGAGGGTGAACTGGGCGTTGCGGACGGGCTTGGAAGCCGCCTCTTCTTTGGCCGTCTCATAGAACGTATCCTCCATATCAAACCTCGTATTCTTGGACAGGAGATTCCACTCCCGGTCGGTCTTCAGCTCAAAGGATACCGACAGCTCCGGCGGGGGGATCTGCCCGCCTTCCCGGGGGTGGCGTGGATCGGTATCTCCCGTGGCAGGCAGCTCTCCACCGATGCCTCCGGATCCCTGGATCTGTGCGGCGCTGCCGCCCGTGCCGGATAGGCTGCCCGTTTTGCCGCCGCTTCCGGTCTGAGCCAGCGAAGCCCCGCCCTGCCCGGAGCCTTTCCCCGGGCTTTGTTTTCCGGGCCCGCCGTCCTTGTGGTAAAACTCGGAGACACGCTCCAGTTCCATGCCGATATCGCGGCGCACGTTTTGATAGGTAATGACGTAAATCGTGGCAAAGGCGACCAGCATGATGATGGTGATGATGACCATGTTCATCAGCAGGAACCGGTTGCGCAGCTTCTTGAACATTAAGAAGTCGCCTCCAATACATAGCCGACGCCCCGGATCGTGCTAATCCGAACCGAGGCGTTTAGGAACGCCAGCTTTTTCCGCAGAAACGAAATATACACTTCCACATTATTGTGCTCCGCATCGGAGTCAAAACCCCACAGCTTCTCGATCATCTGCTCCTTGGACGTCACCGCCGACTTTCGCAGCATCAGCAGTTCGAGCAGCTCGCACTCTTTCAAAATCAGCTTCAATTCCTTCCCGTTGCAGCTCAGCTTGAGCGTGGACGTGTTCAGCTCGATATCGCCGAATTTCAGGCCATCCTCGGGGACAACCTCGCCTTTGCGGCGCAGCGCCGCCCGGATCCGGGCAAGCAGCTCGCCCGTCGAGAACGGTTTGGCGACATAATCGTCAGCTCCGCAGTCCAGCCCTGTAATCGTGTCCGAAATTTCGCCCTTGGCAGTGAGCATGATGACCGGCGTTGCGACGCCTTCGGCCCGGATCGTCTTCAGCAGCGTGATTCCGTCCATCCCGGGCAGCATGATGTCGAGCAGCAGCAGATCATAGATCCCGCTGAGGGCGTTATCCAGTCCCGTCTGGCCGTCGTGGACGGCATCGACGGAGTAATGGTTTTTCTTCAAAATCTGAGTCAGTGCCTCGGCCAGGTTAACCTCGTCTTCCACAATTAATATCCGCATGATCGTAATCTCCTTCATACCTCTAGTGCAGCGTTATTGTCCCTTAATTATAAGAAGCGAACCTTTAATCAACCTTTAACGCCTTGAACGGCAGCCTTTTGGGCTGCGGCCGGGCGGACCTGAACTTCAGCTCCTTTGCTTGTCCCTTATTGTACAATGGTGAACTCGTTTTGTAATCGGTATGTAAACGGAATGTTATCGCAATGTTTAAGATTCGTTAAAGGTTAAGCCATTAAGCTACAAACATGAAGGGCGATGAGCCCGGGTGAATCTGCATAAACGAAAGGAGCGACATGACGATGGCTATTGAAGTGTTTAACCGGTACGAGAACAAGTATCTGATGGACACCAAGGCTTTTTACAACATTTACAACGACCTGATGGCATATATGGAACCGGATGAAAACAACAAGGACAACAGGTTCTACACCATCAGCAACTTGTACTACGATACGGAGCATCATACGCTCATCCGAACGAGTTTGGCCAAGCCCAAGTACCGGGAAAAGCTGCGGATCCGGTCGTACGGCGTGCCGGAGAGCGATGCCAAGGTATATCTGGAGCTGAAGAAGAAGGTGTTCGGCCTGGTGAACAAAAGAAGAACTTCGCTCAAGCTTCATGAGGCATACGAATTCGTCCGTACAGGGGTGCCGCCGGAGTTCCGGAAGGGCATGAACCGCCAGGTGGTCAGCGAAATCGAGTATTTTCTGAGCCGGTACGAGCTGAAACCGATGGTGTATCTGGCATACGACCGCATTGCCTTGTTCTGCAAGGGGAACCGGGATCTGCGGATTACCTTCGACACCAACATCCGCTCGCGGCGTTACGATCTTGCGCTAGAGGCCGGGGATTACGGGGATCAGCTGATGGAGCGGGGACAGTGGCTGATGGAGGTCAAGGCCGAGAAGACCGTTCCGGTCTGGCTGTCCAAAATGCTCTCCGAGCATCAGATGTACCGTACAAGCTTCTCCAAATACGGGAACGAGTATAAGAAATCGATACGCTATGCTAATGCACCAGTTGTGGAAAGGGAGAGAGTTGTTTTATGATCGATTCTATTTTGAATTCGTCCGCTGCGGACACGACCTTATCGTTATCTCATGCGCTTCTGACGCTGGCCATCGCCATCGTGCTGGGTGCCATTATCAGCTTCACTTACATGAAAACACAGCCTGCCTATTCGCCGAGCTTCACCCTAACGATGATGGTGCTGCCGGCGATCGTGGCCATCATTATTATGCTGATCGGCAGCAACATCGCCCGGGCGTTCAGCCTGGCCGGCGCCTTCTCGATCATCCGGTTCCGGAGTGCGCCGGGAGATTCGAAGGACATCTCCTATGTTCTGTTCTCGATGGCGGCAGGGTTATCCGCCGGTGTTGGTGCCTTTGGGTATGCGGTGCTGTTTACAGTGATCCTCTGCGCGCTGATGTACGTATTGAAGCTGATCAAATTCGGCACCCGCAAAGACGCGATCAAAACGCTCAAGGTGACCATTCCTGAAAACCTCGGTTATGAGGAGGCGTTTGAGGAGATTTTCCGCAAGCACAATGTCGAGTATGAGCTGAAAAAGGTGAAGACCACCGAGCTCGGCAGCCTCTATGAGGTGGTCTACTCGGTGAAAATGGGGCCGCAGACGAACCAGAAGGATTTTCTGGACGCGATCCGGACCCGCAACGGCAATCTGGACATTACGCTGACAATGAACCCAGCGGTGCAGGAATATTAAACGAAACGAGGTTGATCCGATGAAACATTCCTATAAAACGAAATTTGCCGCGATTCTGATCCTGTCGGCCATGCTGGCCTCCGGGTGCACGACCAATGCGGCGAGCAATACGACGACAGCGGCGGACGGCACGGCGACCGAGGCGACGGAAACAACGACGGTGAATGCGAGCGAAGCGAACGCGAAGCTGGCCAGTCTGAAAATCAAGGATCTGGTGGAGTATGACGCAGACGATACCACGGTAGATTGGTCAGCTGGCGACTCCACGGTCATCAAGCTGAACGGGACGGACGCGACCGTGACGGGCGCAGGCGCAAAATCCAGCGGAGGCGATGTAACAATATCCTCTGCCGGAACGTATGTGATCAGCGGCAAGCTGCAAGGCGGCAGCATTCTGGTCGATGCGGGTAAAGACGACGTCGTGCGTCTGGTGCTGAACGGAGCACAAATCGCGAGCTCGGACGGCCCGGCGATCCAGGTTAAGCAAGCCAGCAAAATGGTGCTGACGCTGCCGGAAGGGACGCAGAATACGCTGTCGGACGGCACGAAGTATGCGGATACGTCGGAAGAGGCGCCGACGGCGGCCCTGTTCAGCCAGGACGATCTGACGATTAACGGCACCGGCCAGCTGACCGTGCAGGGGAACTACAAGGACGGCATCACAAGCAAGGACGATCTGAAAATCGTCAGCGGCACGCTGAGCGTCAACACAGCCGACGATGGCATCATCGGCCGCGATCTGGCCGCCGTCAAAGCGGGCACGATCAACGTCAACGCCGGCGGGGACGGCTTCAAGACGACTTATGACGGGGACAAGACCGATAAAGGGTATTTGCTTATCGAGGATGGCACGTTCCATGTTGAATCCGGAAGCGACGGCTTTCAGGCAGCGGCTTCTCTGCTGATCGCTGGAGGCACTTATGATGTCGTGACCGGCGGCGGCAGCGCGAACGCCGAACCGCATGAGGAAGAAATGCCGCTGCAGCGCCCTGATTTCGGCGGCCAGTCAGGAGCGGACGGACAGGGAGGTGAGTCCGGTGCCCAAGACACAGACAGCGGTGCGGCTGCGGATTCGGTGAACGGCACCTCGGCATCGGCATCGGCTAAGGATTCCGCATCCCAGGTGAAGGATGACACCGCTGCGAGTACGAACAGCAGCAGTGGAACAGACGCGGATGCGGCGCAGACGGAGGATGAGGACAGCGAGTCCACGAGTTCGAAAGGGCTCAAGGCAGAGGCAGGCATCGCCGTTTCGGGCGGCACGTTCACGATCGACTCGGCGGACGATACGGTGCACAGCAATGGCAGCATCCTCGTTTCCGGCGGTCAGCTGGATCTCACGACCGGTGATGACGGCATTCACGGCGACGTATCGATCGTTATTTCCGGCGGCAAAGTGAACATCAAGAACAGCTACGAAGGTATGGAGGCCGCGGATATCAGCATTACCGGCGGCGAAGTGAACGTCGTCGCGAGCGATGACGGCGTAAATGCTTCCGACGGCAGCGGCAGCTCGGAAGGGCCGGGCGGCATGTTCGGCGGACAACCGCCGGCAGGCATGCCGGGACAGGCGCCGGACCAAGCGGCCGGCAGCCAAGGACAGACGGGCGATCAGGCGCAGTCCGATGCACAGGCGAATGCGGGCAGCCAGGCGGCGCAAAGCGGCTCGGCTGACCAGAACGGCGCCCAGCAGCGTCCGGATGGCCAAGGGATGCCTGGCGGCCCTGGCGGAAGCGCCGGCACCGCACAGCTGACGATCGGCGGCGGCTACCTGACGGTGAATGCGCAAGGCGACGGTCTGGACGCCAACGGCTCCATCACGATGACCGGCGGCACCGCGATCGTGAACGGTCCGACATCGGGCGGCAACGGCGCCCTTGATTATGACGGTACGTTCGAGCAGTCCGGCGGTCTGCTGGTTGCCGCGGGCAGTGCCGGTATGGCCCAAGCGCCATCCGAATCGTCGTCGCAGCGCTCGGTGCTCATGACGTTCCCGAGCACGGTGAAGGCGGGCACGCTGGTGGCGCTGGCCGACAGCGCAGGCACACCGGTCCTGAGCTTTGCACCGGCTAAAGACATCCAGACCATCGTCATTTCCACGCCGGATCTGAAGTCCGGAGAGACCTACTCCTTCTATACGGGCGGCACCTCAAAAGGCACGCTGAAGGACGGCTTGTACACGGGCGGCAAGCTGACCGGCGGCACGAAGGTCGTCAGCTTCAAGCTCGGTGACACGGTCACGTATGTGAACGAGTCCGGCGTGACCACTGGCGGCGGCGGCTTCGGCGGCGGCGGCCGGGGTCCGGGAGGCAGAGGAGGAGCGAACGGCAGCGGATCGGGCGCGAGCGGTCAAAGCGGCGCATCCGGTACCAGCGGCAGCACGTCCGGCAGCGGAACAAGCAGTACTGGACAGTCCGGAACGTCGGGCTCCGGCAGCTCGGGTAATGCTGCTACAGGCACATCCTCGATCTAATGACCGGCACGAAGTAACGAGAATATGCGGTGATATGCACGGGTAACGAAGAGCCCCCATTTTTAATGGGGGCTCTTTTTGCCGTGGTGTGGCTGGGTGCTGCCGAAGGGAGGTTGCATTTTCCCCGAATGTTCGCTTTACTATATACGAAAAAAGTACAGAATATTATATATAATAGATTGATTTACGGAGGTCCTTGGGAATGGTGAAAACGATCGTGGAGAAGTTGAACCTGCAAAAATATAATAAGACGGCGGTACTGCATCAACCGGAAGGGGAGGATCTGCTGGCCGGTCTGGAGTCGTATGATACCGAGCTGAAGGACGGCGGTTACGATCTGATTTTCGCCTTTGTGCTCGATATGGAGTCACTGCAGGGGCTTGTGCGGAAGGTGATTGACGGCAATCATCTGAACGAAGGGGGATATTTGTACGCAGCATATCCGAAAAAGGGAAACAAGGTGTACTCCACCTATATTCACAGGGACGAGCTTCTGGAAGGGTTAGGCGCGGATGAGAATGGATTTATTGGGACAAGCAGCATCAAATTTGCGCGTATGGTCGGATTGAACGACGTGTTTACGGTCGTCGGCCTCAAAGCGGAGAAGCCAAGCAAAAAGCAGCCGTCCTCCAAACCGAGCCAATCCGTTGGCGATTATGAAGCCTTGATTCCGGAGGTGGAGAAGGATCTGCAGGATACTCCGGAGGTGCTTGTCTTCTACCAGTCCCTCACGCCGGGATACCGCCGGGATTGGGCCCGGTACATTTACAGCGCGGTACAAGAGGAGACCCGGGAGAAGCGGCGCGAGGATATGAAAACGGCTCTGGCGGCGGGCTATAAAACGATGGACCTGTATCGGAGAAGATAAGGAGGCGGCTTGGGATGAAGTCAATGCAGGGCTTGGACATGCTGGAGCGGGTGAGGGGCATCTGCCGTCCGCTACCGGAGGTGGAGGAGATTGTTGACGGCTTTGGCCACAACGTCATGAAAGTCAGAGGCAAAACGTTTGTCATGATGGGGGAGAACGAGGGCGTTCCGAGCCTTTCGTTCAAATCGACCAAGGAAGAGCAGTATCTGCTGCTGCAGCAGGAAGGCTACGTTAAAACGCCTTATATCGGACACCACGGCTGGGTTTCCGTGGATAAATCATCCGTCCCGGACTGGAACGAGCTGGCCGTGCTGATCAAGGAGGCGTATCTGCTGGCGGCGCCCAAACGGTTGGTGAAGCAGGTCATCGAAGGCGCATAATTTTGGAGTTTAGCACAGAACTAGAAACATATTCCTTTCTCCGGACGTCTATAATCTAGGCGGTCCCTGGCAGATCAATTGAGCTAGGTTCGTCTGAGATGAGATTAAATTTCTGAGGGTAAGGAGAAGTTTCGATGTCGACAAAATTCAAGTTAACCAGTTTGCTGCTGTCTGCGGCTTTGGTATGCGGGGCGGTACCGGCTTTTGCCGCGGAGAAGGCGGCGGCTCCCAAGCCTCTAAGCCAAACCTTCGACAAGATGGTCATCATTCCTTATGATTATCACGGAAAAGCTTTTATTAACGGGGAGAAGACCGACCTTTACGGTGATTATGACATCGTCCAGCGCAGCGGAAGGGTTCTGGTGCCGATCCGCCTCATGGGAACGCTGGCCTCGCAGTTCCGCTCCCAGGGTGAGTGGCAAACGATTTGGGAAGCAAAAAATCCGGATGACGTTACTTTTGTGAACTATGGGCTGAAGAAAACGATCAAGTTCAAAGTGAACAGCACCACAATGCTGGTGAATAACGAGTCCAAAAAGATGGACGTGGCTCCGCAGAAAATCGGTGGCCGGGTCGTTCTGCCCCTAAGAAGCGCAGCGGAGGCGCTGGGCAAAAATATCCAGTGGCTGGACGGTCTGATCGTGATGGGAGACGAAGTCGTTGACGAGAAGAGTGCCGAAACACTGGCTGTCAAAAACCGCATTTTAACCCAACTAAAGGACACCCGGAAGCCGGTGACGGATGAAAAGGTACTGACGCCGATCACTAAATACGGAGACGCGCTGTACTATTATAAGCAGATCTATCAAAGCAGCGGCACCTTAGAACGGCTATATCGGAAGGCTGACGGCAAAAAGGAAGTTCAGGTTAACATTCCGGGGGAGCCGGCACTGCACAGTGCTAAGGTCATCGGGCACGATCTGTATTTCGTATCGACGGTGAGCAACCAAGGGGTTCTGTATGCTTTGGACCTGACCAACAATAAAGTTCGGAAAGTGAGCTCGCTCGCAGATTGGAAGCCGTCGGACGGCTGGCTGCAGAATGTCTCGATGATTGACAATGAGCTGTACGTGAACCTACACAGCGGCGATCTCACGATTGGATCGGAGACGTTGTATCGAGTTCAGAATGGCTCATTGAAAGAGGTGACAGGTGCCAAAAGCATAATCGGTCCTGTCAAATCGGGTGATTTCCTGTATCATGCCGATTTTAACATTATGGGCAAAACGGTCGATAACTTAAGCCGGGTTAATCTCAAGACTGGGGAGAATAAAGCGATCGGCCAGGACGACTTCGTTTATGCCATCAACCGGAAGCAGCATGACGGGGGCGGGACCAGCTACAGCGTTAATGACGCCATTTACGTCAAAGGGGGCTTTGTGTACGTGCTCGGTTACAAAGACAACGACCCGAAGGATGAGGGCTCGGTGTACAAAGTCAACCCGTCTGACCAGACGCAGGTGAAGCTTACTCCTGCCGCCGGTCCGTTCTGGATGGTGGATAACCAGATTTATTATGTGGACGGTGCGACCGGTTATTTGGCCAAGACCGACGTGAATGGAGCGGAGCCAAAAACCGTGATTTCCAGAAAGGTGCTTAATGCCCAGCTGTTGAATGGCAGCTTGTACTATACCTCGAACGATGCCGGTAGTTCCTACGATCCGGGCATCCTGTACCAATATGACTTCGCGACTGGCAAGGAAATCAAGCGCAGCGACAAGCCGGTAAGCTCTTACTACATTGGAAAGAATACGATTTACTACCTGTCGGAAGGCTACGATCCTGGAATATACAAGATTGACGGGAAGGGGAACACCCGTCTGGTATCCGACCGGATCCAAACGGCAAAGCTTACGGATGAAGGTTTGGTGTACACCTTGACCTACAAGGAAGGGGTTTATTCGGTAAAATAAACCGATTCCGTTGGTCTGCCCGGGTAAACGGGCAGGCCATTTTATTTTCCTGCAAAAAGGAGTGGTGACCATGTATGAGCTGAAAACGAAAGAAACCGATGACAGTGTGCTCGACTTCATCGAACAGGTGGAGCATCCCGGCAAGAAGCAGGATGCGTATTGGCTGCTGGACATTTTTACAGAGACGACGGGGTATCCTGCGAAAATGTGGGGGCCGAGCATCATCGGCTTCGGTTCGTACCATTACAAGTATGCGTCAGGTCACGAAGGGGATGCGCCGCTCGTCGGCTTTTCACCCCGCAAAGCCAAGATTAGCCTCTACTTCGCCCCTGGTGAAGAACAGCGTGAAGCCCTCCTGAAGGACTTGGGCAAGCATACCTCCGGCAAAGGCTGCGTCTATATCAACAAGGTTGCGGATATCGATGCAGACGTGCTGAAGGCGCTGATCCGGCAGTCGGTAAAGCATTTGCAAGAAACCTATCCGGCTGGGGAGTGACAGCAGGCTATCGGGGTCACAGAGCCGTGTCGATAGGCGGTAAAACTCGTGCAGAAGGTGGGCGAAAATTAGCGAATTTTGCTAAAATACTTCTTTCGTTTTGGCGGGACGCTCCTTTATACTTGCTCTATGAGTTTTACTGCGCTGACAACAAGGAGTGAGCCCCATCGTCCTGCTACATGAATCATATAATTTATGGATCGTTATGCTCTCGTTCATCATCGCCGTATTTGCGTCCTATTCGGCTCTCAACTTAGCGGCCAAAATATCAAGGTCGCGGGGCAGGACGCAGAAATGGTGGCTGGTAGCCGGCTCCTGCGTCATGGGCAGCGGGGTATGGTCCATGCATTTCGTCGGTATGCTTGCCTTCCATTTGAACGTGCCTGTGAATTACGATATTCCGATTACGCTGCTATCGATGCTGTGCAGCATTGTGGCGTCATTTATTGCATTCCAAATGCTGCTGTCCAAAGGCGTGAACTGGGGCAAGTTTGCCTTGAGCGGGTTCTGCATGGGCAGCGGCATCGTGGCGATGCATTATACCGGGATGGCCGCCATGCGCCTCCCGGCTGAGATTATCTATGACCGGTCTTATTGGCTGCTCTCGGCAGCCATTGCACTGGCGGCTTCTTACGTGGCGCTGCTGCTGTTCCTCCGCTTTCGCGATCATACCGAGGTCAGCTGGTGGAAGTGGGTTTCGGCTCTGATCATGGGACTGGCCATTTGCGGCATGCATTTTACCGGCATGAAGGCAGCCGATTTTTGGTGCGGGAACCCGAATGCGATTGTTTCTACCGATGCCGGGGAAATGAACCTTTTACTGCTGGCCGGTGTGACGATCACGACGTTTTTTATCCTGATGGTTTCGTGGGGAGCGATGTTTTTCGACCGTCACGTGTTGGAGAAAATGGCCTACAGCGACCCGTTAACCGGGCTGCCTAACCGGCATGACCTGAATCGGCTGCTTGGCGAGGGAGTCGACACCTCGAAGGAAACCGCCGTTTTGTTTATCGACCTGGATCGCTTTAAAACGATCAACGATACGCTGGGCCATGACATCGGCGACATGCTGGTTCAGGAGGTGGGAAGACGTCTAAGCGGGTATCTGCAGCAAGGCCAGAAGGTGTTTCGCCTAGGCGGTGATGAATTTCTCGTGGTTGCGGAAAACTGCGGTCAGGCCTTGGCAGAGGAGCTTGCGTCCGGCATTTTGGAGGTCGTCACCCGACCGTTTGTCCTGCAGGGCAATGAGCTGTACATTACGGCCAGCATTGGCAT
Source organism: Paenibacillus sp. OAE614 (assembly GCF_040546645.1). Classification (NCBI taxonomy): domain Bacteria; kingdom Bacillati; phylum Bacillota; class Bacilli; order Caryophanales; family Paenibacillaceae; genus Paenibacillus; species Paenibacillus sp. OAE614. The sequence continues at coordinate 7,041,100 of NZ_JBEPOD010000001.1, forward strand.
TAGTCTGGCGCCCAAGCATGGAACGGACCGGGCGTCACTGTTGAAAACATCGGATACGGCCATGTACAATGCCAAGAATGCCGGCAAGAACCGGTACTGCGTATTTGATGACGACATGGATAAAAGGCTGCTGCGCCGGCTGGAATTGGAAAAGGATATGCGTGGAGCGTCGGAACGCCAGGAGTTCTATGTCGTGTATCAGCCGAAGTGGGATGCCCAGACGGATACTCCCGTCGGACTCGAGGCGCTGATGCGCTGGCCGCACCCCAAATTCGGCGTCGTCTCACCAGATGAATTCATCCCCATCGCCGAAGAAACCGGACTGATTATCCCGATGACCCGGTGGATCCTGGAAGAGGCCTGCCGCCAAAACAAGGTGTGGCTCGACAAAGGCATGCCTTCGATGATCGTGTCGGTCAATGTGTCTGTGCGCTTGTTCGAAAGCCAGCACCTTCTGTACATGGTAGAACATGCGCTTCGGACGACCGGGCTTCCGGCCCGGTACCTGGAGCTGGAGATCACCGAATCGACGATGCTGTACGATGTGCCCGATATGATCCGGCAGCTGAATGAGCTGCGCGAGATCGGAGTGCGGATATCGATGGACGATTTCGGATCGGGGTATTCCTCGCTCGGATCCCTGAATCAAATTCCGATCGACACGATCAAGATCGATCAGCTGTTTGTCCGGGAAAGCGATTCACCCTCCAAACGGGCGATCGTGGGCGCCATCATCGATATGGCGCTCAAGCTTCATCTGGAGCTGGTGGCTGAGGGCGTCGAAACGAGGGAGCAGATCGATTTTCTCCGCGCATCCGGGTGCAACGTGATGCAGGGATATTTCTACGGCAAACCGATGAATATCGAACAGATGGACGAGTGGCTGCTGCAGAATGCGGGCAGGCCGCTCGGAGAAACGTTGGTTTGAATAAAATAAAAAGGATGCCGGTTGTAGCTGGCATCCTTTTTTTACAGGCTATTTTATTTTTGGTGACCTGGAAGATTCTGATATTTCGATAACTTAATCATCTTCGGGATGGCTATAGGTGAAATTCTCAACATGGTTGATAGAATCGTTCCGCTGGTTCTGAACCAAGGATTTCAGCTCTCGGACCTCCCGGCGTAAATGCCGCAGCTCGGTACGCATATTGGATTTGTCCACGGCCAGCCGGACCAGCAAAAAGAAAATTGCCGCAATAACTCCCCACATTACCAGAATAGCTACCAGGCCCCCCACGCCAACAGCACTCATCATAACATTTCATCTCCCTTCTCCATCGCTATCAGTTATCTGCTATATAAGCAGGGTGGAGTTCACACAGCTTATAAAGGACGCTCGTTGACATCTATTTATAACAACGCCTTGGAAGCACAAAAGTTAGAGAAGTGTGGAGAAGTTCTGCTATAGGCCTGAAAAGATCGAAGATAAGAGCACGAAAACCCACTCGCAGACAGTCGCGACTGGGCCTTAAGAATGCTTTATGTTTAATTCCGGCAATACGAGGCGGAATCTGCTTTCGTGATACCTGTACGCCGCTTCGCTGCTTGCTGAAACACCTTACATATCCGCCAGCGTAGACCCCGTTTCCAGGAACGTTTTCAATCCGGAAAGGACGAACGGCAGGCCGTTCTCCAGCACGCCCGCGGTAGGGAGCGCCTGTTCGAAATCGTCATGGACGGCCGTAACGAGCGTGACGCCGGGGATTTCCGCATGCTGAGCGATCTCCCACGTGACGCGGGAAGGCGCATCGTTCTCCGTGCCGGGCAGATTCACAAACTGCCAGCTCACGGCCAGCTTATGCGGGCGATCCAATTCAAGGATGACCCCCTTGACCTTCTTTTCCCCCTCCGGGCCCAGCAGTTCAAAGGAAGAGCCGATTTCCCAGGAGGATTGAATGGCACAATTGAACCAAAACTTTGACGTTTTGGCCGGGTCGGTAATCGCCTGCCACACCTGCTCGGGACTCGATTTAATGGCAATCCGGTTGACATGCTTCGGTTTGGTTTCCATTTGCGTCTCACGCTCCAATTCGAATTGAAGTGATGTTAATCCTGCCGCCCAAGGTTCGGCGTATTTGCTGACCCATCGTTCGTATATCTGGCGGATGGGCACGGCGTTAAGGTAGTGCAGCTTCTCCCGGCCGACCTTCCTAGTTGTAATGAGTCCGGCTTCCTCCAGCAGGTTCAAATGCTTCATCACGCCGAACCGGGACATGTCGAGCGGGGCGCACAAGTCGTTCAGCGTCCGTCCGTCATGCGCCTGCAGCAGGTCCAGAAGGGTGCGGCGCGTGGGGTCGGCGAGGGCTTTAAATATTAGATTGTCCTCCAATCGTAACACCTCCTTTACCTCATGCATTAAAAAAGTGGAGCAATGCCCTTGACATGTTACCATATAGTAACGTATTATAATCTCATCAAGAGTGACAATATAGTCACATATTATCATACCCCAAATCGTTTGTCAGCCGGCAGGTGTTTAAGTGCTGATGCAGCGCCGGGGAGTCCAAAGGAGGATGTAGGAAATGAAAATGACTTTGATTGCCGGAAGCAACTATGCGGGATCCGTAAGCACCAGGCTCCTTCGTTATTTGGAAAGCCAACTGGCCAGCAGCGGAATTAAGGTTTCGTTCGTGGACATGAGAGAGCTTCAGCTCCCGCTGTATTCGCCGGAAGCAGGGCAAAATCCGGGGGCTATACGTCTGCAAAATGAGATCATTAATGCAGATGCGCTGATTTTGGCCACACCGGAATACCACGGATCTATCTCGGGTGCGCTGAAGAATGCCCTGGATTATTTGACGCCGGGACATGTGGAAGGCAAGCCGGTTCTTTCCGTAAGCTCGGCAGGCGGACCGCTTGGCATCAGCTCGCTGACCCATCTGCAGACGATCATCCGCAACCTGCATGGCGTCAATTGCCCGGAATGGATTTCCGTAGGGTACGGTTCGAACGAATTTGGCCCGGATGGCGCGCCTTTGGATGCAGGAGTGAGAGAACGGGTCACTACAGTTCTTGGACCATTTATAAAGATGACCCGGCTGCTTTCCGCAGAGACGGCAGGGGTGACCGGATAGACAGCATATTTTTTTGCACAATATGTGACCAAATGGTAACGATATGATTTGCAACCATTAGACGAGTGCGCCGGAGTATTTTGAATATGACCAACAAAAAGGAGACGGATCGTTATGAACACAACGCGGCAGCAGCAGGTGGAAGCGGCAGTAAAATGGATCGAAGAGGCATGGAAGGCAGGGACGCTGAGCCAAACGGGGCAAGCATTTATCGGTCAACTGGAAGAGGCATTTACGGACCGGCAATACGAAGTGGATGAGGTTATGGTCCAGGGAGAGAAGGTCATTGCAAGGGTGGTCATCATCGGCAAGCACACCGGGATATTCGCAGCAATTCCCGCTACGGGAAAAACGGTACGGATCACGCAGTTCCACGAATTCACGGTGAACGATGGGCGGATCGTTCATCGCTTCGGATGGTATGACACCGGTACGCTGCTCCCCCAGCTGCAAGCTGGTGCCTGACATGACCTGTATGATACGGCAAATATAAATTAGAGGAGATGGACCCTATGACAACGCTGGAGCAAAAAAATACCGAGGTGGTTGGAGCTTTTATTCAGGCGTTCTGGAACAGCAACGATCTGAGTGCAGCGGATACATTTACGACTGAAGATTACCGGGAGCTCAGCTATCAAACGAAAGAAGGGTTGAAGCAGTTTGCCGCCAAAATCCTGGAGGCCTTCCCGGATAAGCAGTATACGGTAGAGGAAATCATCGCCGAGGACGACAAGGTTCTCGTTCGGATGACGGTCCGGGGCACCCACCAGGGCGTGTTCTTCGGCACCGCACCGACTGGACGCAAGATGAATGTGACGCTGTACCGCCAGTACCGCCTTAGGGACGGCAAAATCGCGGAACATCGCGGCTGGATCGATATGGTGACGATGTGGAGCCAAATTCAAGCCTTGACCTAGAGCGCGCTCAAGGTTCTATACTGGGAACCATCTTACCCGTAAAGAAAGGATGGTACCCATGATCATGGACGCGGTGCAAGGAAAAGTGGTTATTTTAACAGGAGCCTCCAGCGGTATCGGAGAAGCAACGGCCAGGGTCCTCGCCCGAAGCGGAGCCCAAATGGTGCTCGCAGCAAGGCGCGGAGAACGGCTCAAGCAGCTACAGTCGGCGATTGAGCAGGAAGGAGGTACGGCGGTCTACCAAGTGACGGATGTGAGCGTGCAGGCGCAGATGGAGGAGCTGGCCCGGCTCGCCCTTGACACATACGGACAAATCGACGTGCTGGTGAATAATGCAGGGATCATGCCGCTGTCTTATCTGCACGAGAAGAAGATCGAAGAGTGGGACCGGATGATCGATGTAAACGTGAAAGGTGTGCTCTATGGGATCGGGGCTGTGCTGCCGCATATGCGGGAGCGCCGGCAGGGGCACGTCATCAACGTCTCGTCGGTGACCGGGCACATCGTCCGCAAAACGTGGGCGGTTTACTCAGGCACCAAATTCGCCGTTCGGGCAATAACCGAAGCACTGCGCCAAGAAGAAGCGCACAATAACATCCGCACGACGATTATTTGTCCGGGAGGCGTCGATACCGAGCTGGTGCACACGATTACGAACGAAGAAGTGAAGCGGGACATCGAAGCTTCCATGGACATCGCCTTAACCCCGGAGGCCATCGCTCACGCTATTGCCTACGCCATATCCCAGCCCCCGCAAACGGCTGTCAATGAAATCATTGTAAGGCCCACCAGGCAGGAATTATAATACGAATAACCATGGCTCACCTGTCGTCAGGTGGGCTTTTTCGCTTAGGAGGGATTTGGAGGCATGAGTTACTCGATCGGGGAAGTGTCGGCCCAAATAGGTTTGTCAATCCATACGCTGCGGTATTATGAAAAAGAAGGCATCATGCCGGGCGTTCAGCGCAACGAAAGCGGTATCCGCCTGTACGAAACGAAAGATATCGAAGCGCTGGAGTTTATCTGCTGCCTGCGGGAAACGGGGATGGGCATCGCTGACATTAAACAATTCGTCAACCACGCGACCACCATTCAGGAGCGGCTGGAGCGGCTTCGGGAACAACGGCAGAACGTCCAGGAGCAAATGGCCCGGTTTAAGAAATACGAGGCTATGCTGAATCGCAAAATCGGCCTTTATGAAGACATGGCCCAAGGAGACTCCGATGAAAAACACCATGAATAACGTCCGGCTCGCCTTATATCACCGGGATCACGAGGCTGGACTTGAAGCTTTTACGCTGCCGGAGGAGCAGCATGAATTCACCGCATTGCCGTTTGAAGTCATACAGAACGCACTGGAGCGGGAGGAGCGGCACCCGATCGTCATTTTGGGGGATGAAGAGCCGGTCGGCTTTTTCATTCTGGATGCAGGGGAAGACCGGAAGCAGTACTCGGACAACCCTAATGCCCTGCTGCTGCGGGCCTTCTCCATCGATCACAGGCACCAGGGACAAGGGTACGCGACGCTGTCTCTGCTCGGCCTGAATGAGTTTGTCAAACAGCATTTCCCGGCGGCCGATGAAGTAGTCCTTGCCGTTAATATGAGAAACGCTGCCGCGCGTCATGTCTATCTCAAAGCGGGTTTCCGAGATGAGGGACGCACCCGGATCGGGCCGGCGGGTCCGCAGCATATTCTGGTACTCGGGATATCATAAAGTACTTTGCAGCGCAGGCTGATCCATTGGCTTGCGCCGTATTTTTTAAGCGCGACTGCAGCTGCTGGCTCTGAATTCCCTCCTCCATAAAATGACCTTTTCCTGGTGTCGCCTTCACCAAACTACCCGCAGACAAGACTAAAATTGCATACCACCCGATTATATGCTATGACTGAACTACAATCTTAAAGGAATATAGGTGTGGGATCAGATGAGAATAAAAGCCCTGTTTATAGCTCCATATGCAGCCATGGAAAACTTGATCGACACGTGCCGTGCGGAAGAGAAGGATCTGGACCTTCAGATCCGGGTCGGAAATCTTCAAGAGGGGGTTGCCATCGCCAAGCAGGCGGAGGCCGAAGGGGTCGACGTCATCATCAGCCGCGGCGGAACGGCCAAGCTGATCGGGGAGGCCGTCGATATCCCCGTCGTCGACGTGCATGTATCCGGTTATGACATGCTGCGGGTATTGACGCTGGCGAACGATTTTCCACGGAAAAAAGCGATTGTCGGCTTTCCCGCCATCACCCTCGGTGCCAAGGCCATCATCGATTTGCTGGAAATTCCGATCGATATCTTCACGATCCATGACGAGGATGAAACGGAGAGCCTGCTCAGAAAGCTCAAGGAGGAAGGCTACCAGCTGATCATGGGGGATGTGGTGACCTTCGAAACGGCGTCCCGGCTGGGGCTTGTGGGTATTCTGATCCAGTCCGGGCGCGAAGCGATTTTCGATGCCTTTCAGGAGGCGAAGACCGTCTCCCGGTGGATGATGAAGAACCGGCTGGAAATCGAAAGGCTCAAAGCTGTGCTGCAGGTCACGGCAGGGGATGTGATGGTTCTGTCGGAGAACGGGCAGGTCGTGTACGAGCAGTGGAAGCATTTCGATTCCCGTCCCGTTCCGCATGTCGGCTTGGATCACCACGCTTTCCGGGAGACGGCGGCGGTTCGGGAGACCAGCCATGCGAGCGATGCTGAGGGCAGGCCGCTGAAGATCGTCAAAACCCGGGTCACGGTGGAAAGTGGGGCTTATTTGGTGTGCGAATTTTCGCGCGTCCATATGAATTCGCCGGCCGAGGCGGTTTTGCAGGTGAAGACGGGCACGCCGCCGCTGATCATTCATCAGAGCGAAGCGATGGACGCTTGTTTGTCGATGATCGACCGATGCCTTTCTGCATCCCGGTTCGTCCTGATCGGGCCGAGGGGGGCCGGCAAGGAGTTGATCGCGCGTTATATTCATGACCGCAAGTTCAGCGGGGAGGGCCTGCTCGCCTCCGTCCAGGCTGCGGATATGCTGGCCCTGGAGCCCGACGAAGTCGACGCAGAGATCAGGACGCTGCATATCCACGCGCTCGATATGATGGATAGCAGCCTCAGGGCCGAGCTGTGGCGGAGAATGGACGCTTTTCAGGGAAAGGGAATCACCCTCATCTTCTCGATGGTTGAAGAGCAGCATTTATGGGGAGCCTATGAGGACGGAATTGTCCGGATTCATGTTCCTGCGCTGGCGGAGCGAAAAGAGGATATCCGGGAGCTGGTCACCTCGTTTTTGCTGTATTTTAACCAAACGCAGGGCACCTCGGCCATTAAAATGACGGACAAAGGGCTGGCCCTGTTGATGGACTACAGCTGGCCGGGCAACGTATCGGAACTGAGGGCGCTGCTTCAGGAGGCGGTACTTTTGGAAAAAGGGTACGTCATCGAGCACGCCTTGATCGAACAGCTGCTGCAGCAAAAAGGCGAGGCTGCCGGAGCGATCGGCGGAGATCTGCTGAACGGCACGCTGGAACAGATTGAGAAAGCGATCATTGAGAAGGTGCTGGAGCAGGAGGGCTTTAACCAGACCAAAGCGGCGAAGCGCCTGAACATTAACCGGTCGACATTGTGGAGAAAGCTTAAGGACTGATATTGGATTCTTCATTGTTGTTTAAATATGCAACACTTTTGGTTAAATGAATTTTATTTAGCTAAAAAGTGTTGCATTATTTTTTGTAAACGTTTATCATAATCGATGTAATCGTTTTATGTAATCGCTTTTACAAAACGAACTGTTTAAATTTACAACACAGGAGATGACACAGCCATGAAAATAAAGGCAGCCATTGACAAAGTCCCCGGCGGGATGATGTTGATCCCATTGCTGATCGGCGCCCTGATTCGGACGTTCTTTCCGCAAGTATTCGATATGCCGGAATTTAAGAGCTCGTTTACAGGCGGTCTATTGACCGGTACATCCGCGCTGCTTGCCGCCTTTTATATTTGCTTAGGATCGACGATTCGGTTTCAGGCAACCGGTTACATTTTGAAGAAGGGCGTCAGCCTTTGGGTAGGTAAAATCGGTACGACCTTCCTGATCGCCCTGCTGATCAAAGCGATTTTCCCGGATCAGAACAATCTGTTCCTGGGGCTGTCGGCTCTGGCCATCATCGCGGCATTCTCCGACACCAACGGCGGCTTGTACATGGCGCTAATGGGACAGCTCGGCAAGAAAAAGGAAGACGTCGCCGCGTATTCGATCATGTCGCTTGAATCCGGCCCGTTCTTTACGATGCTCATTCTCGGTGTCGCCGGCCTTGCCAGCTTCCCGATTATGGCATTTGTCTTTGCCCTTCTGCCGCTTTTGCTCGGCATGATCCTCGGGAACCTCGACGAGAAGATGCGCGAGTTTCTGAGCAAGGGACAGGATGTCATCATCCCGCTCTTCTCGCTTGCGATCGGCGCCGGCATTAACCTAACCAATGTGGTCAAAGCCGGATTCTCCGGTGTCATTCTGGGGATTGGTGTTGTCGTGATCACGGGCATCGTCCTGTTCCTGATCGACCGCTTGACTGGCGGCGACGGCGTGGCCGGGATCGCGGCGTCGTCTACAGCGGGTAACGCTTCGGCAGTTCCGATGGCGGTTGCCGCAGTGTACTCCGGCTACAGCAGCATTGCTGCGGATGCAACGCTCCAGGTAACGGCATGCGTCATTGTGACGGCGATTCTGACCCCGCTTCTGACGACCTGGTTCGCAAGAAGGGCGCAGCGGCGGAGTTCACAGGCGTAAGTGGCATGGACAAGGAATCAAGTAAGGGAGTCGTTCAACATGCAGCATATGTACATTATCGCAGATGATTTGACGGGAGCTAACGATGCCGGCGTGCAGCTGTCCAAGATCGGGATCACGTCAACCGTGTATCTCGATTCCCAAGCTGCTCCGGCCAAGCCGAACGGGGATGTTGCCATTATCGATACGGACACCCGGGCTGCCGGTGAGCAGGAAGCATACGACAACGTTTCTAAAGCAAGCACTTTGTTTTATCAGCAAGGGTATCATCAAGTATATAAAAAAATGGACTCGACCTTACGGGGGAACGTGGCTGCCGAGCTGGCAGCCGTCGTTTCCGTTCATCAGCCGGAAGTGGTCGTGATTGCTCCGGCGTATCCGAAGATGAACCGTCAAACCCTTGACGGTTATCAGCATGTCCACGGGCAGCGCGTCTCGGAGACCGAATTCGGTCGCGATCCCAAAACGCCGGTCAAGGACAGCTTCATCGCAAATCTGTTTCGGCCGTATGCGGGTCAGCAGAGCATCGTCCTGATCGACCTTGCGCAGCTGCACGGGCCGGCGGAACGGCTGATGCAGACGATCGAGGAACATACCGCACTGGGGCGGACCTGGTTTATATGCGACGCGGCGACGGATGAAGATTTGAAAGGAATCGCCGAGGTTTTTGCCCGGGCGGGTAAAAAGACAGTATGGGCCGGTTCGGCCGGCCTGATCGAGTACCTGCCGGAGGCGCTTCAGCTGGAGCGAACCGCTGACCGTCCGAAGGACCGGCTCCGGGTCGCCAAGACGCTGACCGTGTCCGCCAGCTTGTCGCAGGTGACCAAGCAGCAGCTGGAGAAAGTCCGGTCGATGCCGGACACCTGCTTCGTGGAGCTGGACCCGGTGGAGCTGATCAAGCGCACGTACGCTATGCCGGACGTCATGGCTTCCTTGGCCAAGGAAGCGGACAAGAAGCATTTTGTATTGTTTGTCGATTCGTCGGTCAACAATAGAGAAGCGACGAGGCGGCTGGAAGCCGAACTCTCCATCGGAAAAACCGAAATCGGCGAGACGATTTCCAGAGAGCTCGGGGCGATCGCCCGGGAGGTTTTAGGCACATACGAGGACATTAACGGCCTGGTTCTAACCGGCGGCGATACCGCCAAGGCGGTATGCAATCAGCTGAACATGAACCAGATGCAGCTCTGCACCGAAGTGGAGGCCGGGCTTCCGCTCGGGAAGCTGCGCGGCGGAGCGGATACAAGAGAGTACTGGGCCGTAACGAAGGCCGGAGGATTTGGTAACGAGCGTTCTTTGATGAATGCGTTGATCTATATGAGTGGAGAGGATGAATGAAGATGAGCGAAACCAAAGCTGTCATTGGCATTACGATGGGGGACGGAGCCGGAGTCGGACCCGAAATTATTCTGAAGAGCCTGCAGAACCAGGAGATTTACGACCTGTGCCATCCGCTGGTGATCGGGGATGCCAAAATTCTGAACCGGGCCAAGGCTTATGTCAACAGCAGCCTGAACGTTGAAGCGGTGACTGAGGACCAGCTCGGCAGTCTGAACTATGAGCACGGCACTGTCTACTGCCTTGACCTGAATCTGCTTAGCGAAGACCTTCCGCTTGGACAGGTGTCGGCCGAAGCCGGCCACGCGGCGTTCGAGTATTTAGCCAAAGCGATCGATTTGGCGAAGAAGCAGCAGATCGACGCGATCTGCACCGCTCCGCTGAACAAGGAAGCCCTGCATAAAGGCGGCCACAAATACCCGGGGCATACGGAAATTTTGGCCGATCTGACGGGAACGAGCGAGTTTTCCATGATGCTCTCCGCGCCGAACCTCAAGGTGATCCACGTCACCACTCACGTCGGCTTGATCGATGCGGTGAAAATGATCAATCCGGAGCGTGTTTACCGCGTCATCCAATTGGCGCATGAGACACTGACGAAGTCCGGCATCGCGCAGCCGCGCATTGCTGTCTGCGGCATCAATCCGCATGCGGGCGAGAACGGCCTGTTCGGCTACGGCGAGGAAGAGGAGAAGGTCGTGCCCGCCGTGCAGCGCGCCCAGGACGAGGGCATCAACGTCGTCGGACCGCTGCCTGCGGACACGCTGTTCTTCCGCACCGTCCGTGGCGACTTCGACATCGTCGTTGCCATGTATCATGACCAAGGCCACGGACCGGTCAAGGTGCTCGGCCTTGATGCAGGCGTGAACATCACCGTCGGCCTGCCGATTATCCGCACAAGCGTAGACCACGGCACCGCCTTTGACATTGCGGGAAAAGGGATCGTGGAAGAGAAGAGCATGATGGAAGCGATCCGCCAGGCGGTTGAGCTGGCGCCGAAGAAACCATAAATCAAGCTTGAGAAGTAGATGGCTCCTTAGATGGGGGCCATCTTTTTTATTTCCCAGGTTCCCTCGATTATCGTTCAGAAAATATTCGGAAACAATTCAGCGGCTTTTCATTCAAATGCTATACTGTTGTAATGGGAACCTCCCGGACTTACGTCTTAACAATGATAGGGGCGGCTGGTTTTCCGCATACTAAAAATTGAATGAACTAAAGAAATGAATATTATAGGGCTGTATTGGGCCGGGAAGCATTTACGAAAAAGGTCCGATCACGTTGTATACATCTCATTTGGGCTAAGGAGGGATGCTCGTGCTCAAACGAATCTGGCCCTTCGGGCTGATTGTTCTTGTTCTCATTTTTGCGTATATTCTGGTCCGGTTCTTCCTCGCGTCCATGACCATCGGTGATTTGGTCGGACAGATCCGGCTACAGCGGGCCGACGATCCGTCCGTTAAGCATGTCGTGCTGATCGCCCAGGAGCTCGACAACCCGTTCTGGCGGGAAATGGAGCAGGGGGCGGAGGAAGCGGCGGACAAGCTGGGGATGCGGATTGATTATACCGGCCCGATCCGCATCAATCCCGCCGAGCAGATGAGGCTGCTGGAAAGGGCGATTGCATCCGGACCCGACGGCATCCTCGTGCAGGGAATCGTGGATCCGGACTACGATGCGCTGATCCAAAGAGCCACAGGGCAAGGGATCCCGGTAATCACTGTGGATGCAGACGAACCAGGCAGCTCCCGCCTGGCTTATGTGGGAACCGACAACCTGGGAGCGGGAAAACGAATGGGCGAATTGGTGCTGAGGGAAGCGGCTGGCGAAGGTAAGATCGGCGTCATGATCGGAAGCGAACGGGCCGAAAATATGCAGCTGCGCTTGGCAGGATTTCGCTCGGTGATTTGGGCGGCCCCGGGCTACGCTATTGTGGACGTCCGCGCGTCCAACATCTCGCGGATCGGGGCGGCCAAGCAGGCCGAGGCGATGCTGAAGCAGCATCCGGATATCCAGACGATCGTCGGCTTCAGTTCTCTGGACGCGGCCGGAATCGTCGAGGGCATCCAGGCTGCGGGCAGGACGGGAATCCGCGTATACGGCTTTGACGACCTGGCCATGACCCGGCAGGGGATCGAGCAGGGCGAAATCGCGGCGTCCATTGTGCAGTCGCCGAAAGAAATGGGGGCCCGGTCGATCGGCCTCCTGAACGAGCACTTTCACGGCAAGTCCTTTGCGGCCGAGCATTTTATCCCGACGAGCGTCTTGGACAAGGCGGCGCTGAAGCTGGAGGTGGCCGGCCCATGAACATGCGCCGGATGCTGCTCATTGTAATCCCTGCCTTGTTTGTCCTGACGAACGCGGTATCGTTTTTTATTTTTCAAAGCGGACGAACCGTTCAGCAGAGCTATAATATGATGCTGGACCGGGTATTACTATACAAACAAATCGATGCGGAGACCCGCAGCAATTTAAGCGCCGTCAATGTGTATCTGACGGACCGAAGCGAGCGGAGCCGGCAAATCTATCAGGAGCATCAGAGTCAGCTGCGAAAGCTGCAGACGGAACTGAACGCCCAGGACGCCATTCCGACCACGGAGCTGAGCGTACGGAGCTACCGCAACCTGCTGGAGACGTTTCTTGCGCAGGAATCCGGCATCCTGCAGGCGTTAAGCGGCAAGACCCCGCTGGCGTACGCCAATTCCTATGCGGCGGCGGAGAAGACGGCCGGTTTCATCCAGGAAGAGGCGTATCGGCTGATCGACCAGGAGCTGAGCTATTATCAGCCCCTCTACCGGAGCATTCTGACGCAGACCGACCGGATGAACCACTGGGGCGTCGCCTTGTTTATATTCAGCACGTTGATCAGCGTGCTGCTGGCCTACTGGATTTCCCTCCGCATCACCAGGCCGATCCGGCAGCTGGCCCGGACAGCCCGGCAAATTTCGGACGGCAACCTGCGGGTGAAACCGCCGGTGATGAAGAGCCGCGACGAGTTTCGGATTCTGTCCGAGGCATTCGTACAGATGCAGGACAATTTGAAATCACTGATCCGCAAGGAAAAAGAAGGGCTGGAAAAGGACCGGCTCGTCAAGGAGTTGGAGCTCGAGGTGCTGCAAAACCAGATCAATCCTCACTTCCTGTTCAATTCCCTGAACGTGCTGTCCAAGCTGGCGCTGATCGAAGGGGCCGAGAAGACGAGCGATCTCACGGTCACGATGTCCAATCTGCTGCGTTACAATCTGCGCCAGCTGGACCGGCCCGTGCCGCTCCGCGATGAGGTGGAGCACGCGAAGGAGTATTTTACGATTCAGCAGGCCCGCTTTCGCGACCGCATCCGGTTCGTCACGGATATCGACGAGAAGGCTCTGGATGTACTCGTGCCGGTGCTCACGCTGCAGCCGCTGCTGGAGAACGTGTTCGTGCACGGCATCGAAGGTATGGAAGAGGGGGCCGAGGTTCGGCTTGCCGTTTCTGCCGTGCCGGGCGGGACACGGATTGCCATTTCCGATAACGGGATCGGGATGAGCGAGGAGGTCCGGCGGTCGCTGCTGGATACTGATGCACCGCGGCTGCGAGATCAGGGAGGCGGAGAAGCCCGGCACCCCGCAGGGCACTCGACGGGCCTCGGAACCCGCAATGTGTTTAAGCGCCTGGAGCTGTTTTATGACAGAAAGGATTTGATTGACATTGTCAGCGAGCCCGGGAAGGGGACGACGGTCTTTTTGAACATCCCTGCCGCACGAAAGGAGGACGGCCATGTATCGTCTGCTGATCGCCGATGATGAAGCGCTGGAGCGGGAAGGTATCGAATGGATTGTGAACCGGATGATGCCGGATACGTTTGAAACGATCCATGCGGAGAACGGCCGGATGGCCATACAGAAGGCGGAAGAGCACCGCCCGCACATCGTCATGATGGACGTGAGAATGCCGGGCATTCAGGGGCTGGAGGCATTAAAAGAGATTAAAGCCCAAAATCCGCAGGCCAAAATGGTACTCATCACCGCTTATGAAAATTTTGAATACGCCAAGCAGGCGATAACCCTCGGCGTGCACGAGTATCTGGTCAAGCCGGCCAAAAGGGAGCAGATCGTTGCCGTGCTAAGCCGGCTGGTGCAGGAGCTGGAGGAGGAGCAGCACAAGCGCGATGAGGAGCTCGCGGTGCGCGAGCAGTTCTTTCAGCTGCTGCCGCTGGCCGAGACGGAAATCGCGCTGCATCTGATGTCGGGCCATGTCAATGAGACGGAGACAGGCCATCTTGCCGATATTTTGCAGCTCCCGGTCGACAAAGGCTGTTCTTTGGTGCTGGGACTGTCCGAAATGGGGGACGCCAAGAAAAAAGTGTACGACACCGTAAAAACGGCGGCGCACGCAGCTCCGAAAGACGGCTACGGCACGGTCGTCAGCTCGCTCATTCACAGCCATATGGCCCTGTTCCTGCTGGGGACGAGGCAGACTGGCGACTCGGCGCTGGCCGAAGGCGCCCGTGAGCTCGGCACACGGCTGGCTGATGTGCTGAGGGAGCAGTGCGGGATGGCCGTGCCGGTCGGCATCGGAACCGTCCAGAATCGGGCGGAAGGAATCAAGCGGTCTTATTACGAGGCGGTTTTCGCCTCCAGGTATGATCAGGAAGGGAGCGGCATCTGCCGCTTTGAAGACCTTGTGCAGGCTTCGGGCGCCGGCGGAACGCATGCAGAGAAGCTGATCAACGGATCCAGCGATGCCGGAGAGAGCGCCTATGTTGAATTGGCGATCCGCCAAATCCGTGAAGAACGGGAGCAGCGGACCACTAATATGCTGGACCGGGCGGTGCTGTATATCAGGGGCCGATTTCAGGAGGAGCTGTCGCTCGAGGATGTGGCGGAGCATGTCCACTTGAATCCTTACTATTTCAGCAAGGTATTCAAACAGCAGACCGGGGAAACCTTTATCGACTACGTGACCCGGCTGCGGATCGACAAAGCCAAGGAGCTGATGAAAGACGGCCGGTACAGCATGAAGGAGGTCTGTTACCAGGTGGGGTATAAGGATCCGAATTATTTCAGCCGGGTATTCAAAAAAGTGACGGGCCTCACGCCGTCCGACTACAGAGTGCAGCACCAATGAGAGACAAAAGTCCATGCCGCATGCGGGCATGGACTTATTTGTGATGCAAGCCGAATTTGTGCTAGTCCAGGCTTAACAGGCGAATGACGGAGCGATTTTATGCTGATCTACCGCAAATAAGTGAAGGGAATCGAAAGCGGATGCAAAGGTCCCCCATGTTACAATGGATGTAGGCTTTTAGTGATGATTTCTTGGATTTCATCGATCCAAATAGATTGAACTAAAGAAGTGTTGCATTGAACTTTAGGTCATTCTATCCAAATTAATGACATGGAAGGGATAATATATGAGCTCTATTACTTTGGAACATAGCAGCGAGCAGGATAACCAGAAGATCAGCATGAAGTTCGTGACGCTGGTGTCCATCGTAGCTGCTTTAGGCGGTTTGCTGTTTGGTTTTGATACAGCTGTTGTATCGGGCGCCATCGGTTTCATGGAAAAGCGCTTTAACCTGAACGATTTCCAGACAGGCTGGGCGGTTTCCAGCTTGATCATCGGCTGTATCCCTGGAGCCCTGTTCTCCGGCATGCTGAGCGACAAGTTCGGCCGGAAAAAAGTCATCATTGCGGCAGCGCTTCTTTTTATCATCGGATCCATTGGCTCGGCCATACCGAATACGTTCAGCGGGTTTATCATCGCCCGGATGATCGGCGGCGTTGGCATCGGCATTACATCCACCTTGTGTCCGCTGTATAATGCGGAGATCGCCCCGGCCAAATACCGTGGCCGCCTCGTCGCATTAAACCAACTGGCAACGGTTACAGGAATTTCGCTCGTATACTTCATCAATCTGTGGATCGCCGGCATGGGTGACGACGCTTGGGACGTGTCGAGTGCCTGGCGCTGGATGTTTGGCTTCGGCGTCATTCCAGGCGCACTGTTCCTTGTGCTGCTGTTCTTCGTGCCGGAAAGCCCAAGATGGCTGATCAAGCAAGGCCGGGCAGCCGCAGCGCTGCCGATCCTGCTCAAAATTCACGGCGAAGAGCTGGCGAAGCAGGAAGTGCGGGATATCAAGGAGTCGTTTAGCCAGGAAAAAGGATCGTTCCGCCAGCTGTTCAGCCCGGGGCTGCGCATGGCGCTGATCGTCGGCGTCGGACTGGCGATTCTGCAGCAGGTGACCGGCATCAATGCGGTCATGTATTATGCGCCGGAGATCTTTAAAGAGACCGGTGCCGGCACGAACGCGGCGCTTATTCAAACGATCTTTGTCGGCGTGATCAATCTCCTGCTTACGATCCTGGCCGTTTGGCTGATCGATAAAGTGGGGCGGAAAGCGTTGATGCTGGTCGGATCGGCCGCGATGCTGATCTGTCTGGCCGTCATCGGAACGGCGTTCCAAACCGGACATACCTCCGGCCCGCTTGTCCTGATCTTTATTCTGATTTACGTAGCTGCTTTTGCAATCTCGCTCGGACCGGTGGTGTGGGTCCTCATTTCGGAGATCTTCCCGAACCGGGTCCGCGGCATCGCGACGGCCATTGCGTCGATGGCTTTGTGGATCGCCGACTACGTCGTATCCCAAGCCTTCCCACCGATGCTGTCTTCGGCAGGTCCGGCGGCTACCTTCTGGATCTTCGGCGTCATGTCGCTGATTTGCCTCGTGTTCACTTGGCGCGCGGTACCGGAAACCAAAGGAAAGTCCCTGGAGGAAATGGAATCTATGTGGGCGCAAGGAAAATAATACGAAATGTAAAAGGGGAGTTTCCCGGGTCGATGAACCTGGGAAACTCCCCTTTTTTGTGTGTTGATACAACCGGGTATGGACTACCGACATCCACCGGTTTCAGCCTGCGATCCGGGTTACAGAATCCGGCGCGCCGTGACGAACCGTTTTTTCCACTGGCCGTCAAAGGCTTCGACGTGAACGCCGAGCTCTTTGGAGTACGTGTGCAGAATTTGATTATTGCCCATATAAATGCCAACATGGCCGATATCCAGCCCGCGGGCGCTGAAGAACAGCAGGTCCCCTTTGCGCAGATCGCTTAAGGACACTTCCTTGCCGGCCTTCGCCTGGTCGTAGGACACGCGGGGCAGCTCGACCGACAGCACATCCTCGTAAACCCGCTTGACGAAGGAAGAGCAGTCGAATGTCTTCGTCTGGTCCGGAGAAGCCCCAAATTCGTAAGGAGTGCCGAGGAACTTCTTACCGTAAGCGATCAGCTCGTCCGCCTGCATGTCGGCAAGCGAGGCGCTGGCATAGTCGGTATATTTCGGCTTGGCCGATATGTATCCCGTTTGGTGGTTTTCCGTCTCCACTTCCAGCCAGAGGGCGTTCATCTCGCGGATGACATGCACCTTCTGTCCGGCGGCAAGCATGCCGAGTGACGTCGCATCGCTCGCTGAATCCGGCTTGCTCCGCAGGTTCACGCCCCAGCGGATCGAAGTCTCAAGCGAAACTTTGGAAGTAATCCGTACCGTGTGCGCATCCGGCTGCCAAGCGACCTCGCTGCCCAGCGCTTCGCTCACAAAGCGCAGCGGCACGAGGGAATATCCGCCGGAGATTTGGCCGGGCACCGTCACTTCGAGGGCTTGTCCGTTCAGGTTTGCGGTATGTTCGCCGATCCGGTAGGTCAGCGTGGTGCCTCCCTTGGTGGCCTTCAGCGTCTTCGTGGCATTATCCCACGCCAGCTTGGCCCCTTGGCGCTCAAAGAGGCCGCGCATCGGCACGAGTACCGTGCCGCCGACATTCAGCGGCTGCACTTCGGTCTGCAGCTGCTGGCCGTCCAGATAGACGGCGATCGGCTTGGAGGATGCCGGAGCGGCATCCGCATAGACCGACGTGCCTGCGATCATGGCAGCGGCCAGGCCGGCAAGAACCGCCCCTTTTTTTCTCATCATGTTATCATCACCTTGTTTCAACTGGATTGACGGTTCGTGGATGATGAACCGGCATAGGAACAGGGACTCCCGGCGGGTATCTTTACCAAGAAGTCCCTGTATAGTTGGACGAGAGGGAGGGCGATTGGTTTTGTTCTTCAGCATTGGTAAATATATGAAATGGTTATGCTCTAAGTGGATATCCTGTATTTAACCTGGCATCTTTTCCATCATTTGCTTGAAATTTACCGGGGCTCCCTTCACAATGGGGAGATAAGCCAATGGGACAGAATAGGGGATACGGTGATGGTTGATGTCGTGAATCGGAATCATGTGAACGTGATCGGAGAGGGCGTGCGGACGCTGCTTTTTGCCCATGGATTTGGCTGTGACCAGAGCATGTGGCAGTATATTCTGCCTGCATTCGAAGACCAGTACCGCATCGTGCTTTTCGATTACGTCGGTTCAGGCAAGTCGGATCTGACGGCGTACACGTCTGAAAAATACGGCACGCTCCGCGGCTATATGCAGGACGTGCTGGATATTATAGATGCGCTAAAGCTGGACAAGGTAACGTTCATCGGGCATTCGGTCAGTGCCATGATCGGCATGCTTGCTTCGTTGGAGCGTCCGGACTGCTTTGATAGGCTGGTGATGATCGGTCCGTCACCAAGGTATTTAAATGATGTGGATTACTTCGGCGGCTTTGATCCGGAGGATATTACCGAGCTGCTGGACATGATGGAGATGAATTTTGCTGGATGGGCCAGCTTCATGGCTCCGCTGGCCATGAACAACCCGGAACGCCCGAAGCTCAGCCAGGAGCTGGAGCGGAGCTTTATCTCGGCCGACCCGGTCATTGCCAGGGAATTCGCCGGGGTGACGTTTATGTCGGATCACCGGCAGGATCTGCCGCAGGCATCGGTTCCGGCCCTCATTATGCAGTGCTCGGAAGACAGCGTAGTGCCGATCGAAGTCGGCGCGTATTTGCACCGGCATTTAAGGAACAGCACCTTCCGGCTGATGGAGGCCAAGGGTCATTATCCGCATATCAGCCACCCGAAGGAGACGATTGCCGTCATTCGGGAATATTTGGCGGCACCGGGGCTCTCCTGAGCACCGAGTATGGAAAGGATTACAGGATACATGGATAACCGGTTAAACTACGCTCCCTGTGGTTATGTCTCCATCACCCGTGAAGGTTCGGTCGTGGATGTGAACCAAACCTTTCTGGATATGATGGAATACCGGGAGGAGGACCTGGTGGGCAGGCATATCGAATCGATCATGTCCACGGCCAACAAGCTGATTTTTCACTCGTATTTCTACCCGTACATTCACCTGGACGGCCATGTGAATGAGCTGTTTATCAGTTTAAAGAACGGCAGGGGGCAAGCGGTTCCCTTCATTCTGAACGGCAGACGGTTTGAGCAGGACGGGGTAGAGACGATTGACTGCATTCTGGTGCAGATGAAGAAGCGCCTCGATTATGAACAGGAGCTGCGCGCCGCCAAGAAGCAAATGGAGGAAGCATATTGGAAAAAGGATCAGGCGCTCGAAGAGCTGCAGCGGATCCATCAGGAAATCGAACATAAGCAGGCCCAGCTTGTGGAGATGAACGCGGTACTGGTGGAGCTGTCGGTGACGGACAAGCTGACCGGGCTCAAGAACAGGCGGTACTTCCAGGAACAGCTGGACAGCCGCCTGTCAGGCGAACCTGAATCGGGCCGGCCTCTCTCCCTGGCCATTCTCGATATCGATCATTTTAAACAGGTGAATGATACGTGGGGTCATCCTGCCGGGGATGAAGTGCTGGTCCGGCTAGGGGAAGTGCTGACGGCTTGCTCCCGGGAGGGGGATATTCCGGCAAGGCTGGGCGGCGAGGAATTCGTGCTCATTCTGCCGGATACCGATGCGCCGGAAGCCTCGGAGCGGGCAGAGCGGCTTCGGGCCGCAGCGGAGAAGGCGGACTGGCCGGTCGGGCGGATTACGGTCAGTGTGGGAGTGGCGACCGCTTCCGCCGGGGACACGGAGGCCACGCTGCTGAAAAAGGCCGACGAGGCGCTTTATGCGTCCAAGAAGCATGGACGGAATCAGACGACCCACTATAACGAACTGAATGGAAGGCTTCCTTGATGAAGGAGGCTTTTTTTCGTTGGAAGAACGAACTTTGAAGCTTCACCAGCTACAGTGTCAACCCAAACCTTTTTAACTCGATAAAGATATGCTCCAGGCGGCTTCCCTTCTCCGTCAGCGAATATTCAACGCGCGGAGGGACTTCGGGGTACACCTTTCTTGCTATAACGCCGTGATGTTCAAGCTCTCTAAGGCGTAGGGCAAGAGTTTTGGGGCTGATGCCTTCCAGCGATCTTTGCAGGTCGCTGAAGCGAAGGGTTCCCTCGATCAGCAGGTCCCGGATGATCAGAAACGTCCATTTAGTCCCGATGACGTCGAGCGTTTTGGCGATGGGGCAGAGTTCTCCCGGCGTTCCTTTGGTGAGCTCCACCGGTTCATTCAGCGGCATGGGATCATCCTTTCATTGTTAAACTATTTTATCCCATCATATCAAAAAACTATACTTTCGGAAACTATATGAAAATAAATACACTACTTCCTTTAGGGAAATTAATATCGTTATAATAGCCAAGAAAGCGGAACAGGCTTGAACTCAGACAAAAGGAAGAGGGTGCGGCGTGAAGAATGTACTGATGATTAACGGTCATCAATCATACCGGTCGTCGGAGGGGAGATTGAACCGAACGCTGTTTGATCACATGGCGGGGATACTACAGGAGCAAGATTATGCTGTGCAGACGACCATCATTCAGGAAGGTTATACCATTGAGGAGGAGAGAACCAAGTTTTTGTGGGCGGATCTGGTTATTTACCAGACCCCGATTTATTGGTTCAGCGTTCCAGGGCTTTTTAAGACCTATATGGACGAAGTTTATGCCTACGGCTTGTTTTTCAAGGGGGCTGACACCTATGGACGGGGTGGATTGTTAACCGGTAAAAAGTACATGTTGTCCACGACCTGGAATGCGCCAGAGTCGGCATTTCAGGACACCAGCCAATTTTTCGGAGGGGCCGGCTTGGATGAGGTGCTGGCGCATCTTCATCGGGCACACGAATTTCTGGGCATGCAAGGATTAAAGAGCTTCGCTTGTTACGACGTCATTAAACATCCGAAGATCGATTTGTTTTTATTGAAACTGGATGCTCATCTAAGAGAGGCGCTGCAGACCATCTAAATAAAATTCATTCTAGGAGGCACCCCTATGTTAAACTTACATCATCAAAAAGCTGTAATTATTGGCGGCAGCTCAGGCATCGGATTGGAGACGGCCAAATTGCTCTCAGATGCCGGAGCCGAAGTGGTTATTGCCAGCCGTTCCGGGGAAAAACTGCAAAAGGCAAAAGAGGATTTGGGGCCAGCGGCCGAAGGTTACATGCTGGATATCACCGGGGAAGAGGAGGTGCGGTCCTTCTTTGAAGGCGTAGGCCCATTCGATCATCTGATCGTTACCGCAGCGGAAACATCCGGCGGCCCTTTCCTCCACACGGAGACCGCGCAGGCTCGGAAACTGTTTGACAACAAATTCTGGGGACAGTATTACGCAGCGAAATATGGGGCTCCGCACATCAGGTCCAAAGGCAGCATAACGCTGTTCTCCGGAGTCGTCGCCTACAAAACTATGCCCGGTTCGTCAGTGCTTGGCGCCGTCAATGCGGCAGTCTCTAATCTAGGCCAGACGCTTGCCCTGGAGCTGGCTCCTCTCCGGGTAAACATCGTATCGCCGGGGATTATTGATACGCCTTCCCGCAGCCAAATGCCGGATGAGGCCCGCCGTGAGTTCTATGCGGCAGTTGGAGGCAAGCTCCCGGTGCAGCGCGTTGGCACGGCGGAGGAAGTCGCACAAGGCGTGCTTTTTCTCATTCAGAACTCGTTCGTCACGGGAACGGTTCTTCATGTTGAGGGCGGTCATACTTTGATATAAAGAGCTGTTCAAGCCGTTCATCCCAGGGAGGGACGGCTTGTTTCTATGCCATGGATATCATTCGTCCGAAGCTAGCTGGTCCTCTGCCGCCTCACTGGCGGGTGGCAGCGTCATGCCCTTCTTCCAAATGAGAATATGATCCTCCGGGGTGCCCAAATAAACCGCTTGGATCCCAGTTCCGGTGCCGTTAGGGTCATGATTTGCTTTTTGCTCGTCGAGGTTGATCCGGTAATACGTATTCGCCAGGCCGATATCGGCAAAGGCCTTCGATTTGATGACAGGGCGAAGGGGAGTCATATAAAAATTTCCGTTCTCATCGAGATGATAGCTGACTTGCTTCACGTTATAGCCATCGGTCATTTTGACGTGATACGCGATGGTTCCGTTTTTCATCAGGCCAACGTCGGTAACCTCGATCACTTTGGTAGGCACGCTCCGGATGTTCCAACCGGTTAATAACAGGTAGCCTCCGAATAGCACCCCGCAAACAGCGGTAGCAATGACTAGTCCCTTAATAAAAGCGACAGCCTTGGAGCGGTTCCAGTACGCGGCGATCCGGCGTAGGCTGCTTGCCTGAGTTTGGTGTTCGCGGGTGGCGTCTGTACCCAGCATCAGCTCGTCCCCCAATTTGTCTAAAGCAGCTCGGCACTCCTGGCATAGCCCGATATGGTCTTCGACCAGCTCGCGGGTATTTGGACTGCATACCTCGTCGTGATATAACGGCAGCAGGTCTTGAATTACATGGCATGATATAGAAGGTTTGTTCATTGTTCCTCCTCTTGATAGCGATCCTGAATTTTCTGTTTAGCCCGGTGAAAAGTCACTCGGGCCCAGCTCTCCGTCTTGCCGAATATGCTGCAAATGTCCGCAAAGGGTAATTCGCCAAATACTCTTAGCGTAAATACTTCTTTATAGGGCTCCCCGAGTTCGTGCAAAATGCGGTGAATCCGCAGCGCTTCCGAATCCAGGATAACCTTGTGTTCCACATTCAGCTGGCTCACGGGATCTGTCTCCGGTTCAGCACGCGGATACCGCTTTTGCCCTTCCCAGTACGAGAAATATGTATTCTTCGCGATTTGGCACAGCCATACGCTGATCTTGCATGTCCCCTGAAAGGTGTCGATCCGCTTGAGCGCTTTATAGAACGTCTCTTGGGTGATCTCTTCGGCAATATGTTCATCCCGACAGAGCGAGAGTACAAAACGGTATACCTCTTGAAAATATTGATCGTAGATTTGTTGAAGATCCTCCAGGCGATTCACCTCCTTGTCAGTTATAAGACCCCGATCAACAGGATTCGTTACACGCTATACAAAAAAATGAAGGCGCCTTGCCCAGTACATTCCTGCAACAGTAACCCTCTCCAATTCTCCGGAATTCGTAGACGATTCACAGCTTTTGTCGTAGAATGATTTTTATTACACAAGAAGTGAGGTTCGGAGAGATGAATGCTGTTGCAAAAGTGAGCAAGGTTGTCGGTGGCACGTTTTCGGTTTGGGTCATTCTGTTTGCTTGTCTGGGCTTTTTTTTACCTGATGTCTTTATCCCGTTAAAGGGCTACATTTCGATCTTTTTGGGAATCGTCATGTTCGGCATGGGGCTGACCTTATCCTCCGCCGACTTTCGCGAAGTTTTCCGCAGGCCGCTCGAAGTGCTGATCGGCGTGGTTGGCCATTTCATCATTATGCCGCTGCTGGCCTATGTTTTGGCGCTGGTGCTAAACCTGCCGCCGGATATCGCCGTTGGCGTTATCCTCGTCGGATGCTGCCCGAGCGGTACCTCGTCCAATGTGATGACGCTGCTGGCGAAAGGAGATGTTGCGCTGGGGGTATCCATCGCTTCCGTGTCTACCATTATCGCACCGCTGGCTACACCCGCGCTGATCAGCCTGCTGGCCGGCCGCTGGATGCCGGTCGATGCCGGTGCGCTCATCAAGGACATTCTGATGGTGGTCATTCTGCCGATCGTGCTCGGGGTTATCGTTAAGTCCCTGTTTAAAAAGCAGGCGGAAGCCAGCGCTCAGGCACTCCCGCTCGTCTCCACCCTGGCCATTGTGCTGATTGTAGCGATCGTCGTGGCCGGCAGCCGCACCAAAATCATCGAAAGCGGTTTGCTGATTTTTGCGGTCGTCATTCTTCACAACCTGCTCGGGTATGCCCTTGGCTATTTGTTTGCCAAGCTCTTCCGCATGAACCTGAGCAAACGCAAAGCGGTCTTGTTTGAGACCGGTATGCAGAATTCGGGCCTGGGGGCGACGCTCGCCGCGGCTCATTTCAACCCCGTCGCCGCCGTGCCGAGCGCAATATTCAGCGTGTGGCACAACATTTCCGGCTCGCTCCTGGCCACCTGGTTCGCCCGGCGCTATGAGCAGGCGGAGATGGATAAGAATCGGTAAGACAATATTAGAACTTGCAGGAGGCTTGTCCATGTGACAAGCCTCTTTTTCCTTAGAAATCGGACAGGCGCCGCATCGGGAAGGACATACGCCATCGGCGGGCCGTGCTAGAGAAGCGTATGTTATAGCAGCAGATACCTTTCATAGTAGATTGTAGATTGAAAGAAGGGATACGATGGGCTCAAAGATGGCAAAACAAAGGAAGATTCAGGAGCAGCTTGCGGCGTTTGCCTGGCTTCAGGCTTGGGGGACCAACGTTGCAGCCATTGGCCAGACGAAAGTGCTCTCATCCCGCAAAAAGCAGCAGCAGGAAGGAGAGAAGCTGCAGCTTATCGGTAATGCGATGCAGGCGATTGCCAATGCCGCACAGGCAGAACTAACCGCCAGATTGAGAAGCTCTGCATCGAGCAAAGAAGTGAACGACATGATGGTCGCCGGCAACCTGCTGCAGTCCCTGGGGAACTCGCTGGAGGTGATCGCAGGGGATGGGTCCTAATTGGCGGGGCAAGGATAAGGATAACAAGCGGGGGAGCCGCTTCCGAAAACGATTGGGATCAGGTATGCGCTGCACGCGAACATATCCCCGCGAAACAGAACGACAGGAGAGATGATATTGCTGTTATCAAGCGCCTTGAGCACGTTCCGATGCGCCATTCGGTCACTGCCGGCAGACGGGCGGCTCACCCGGGAGGACCTTCTGATTCCGGAACTGCGTCTATCGGCAGATGGCCTTGTAGAGACATTTTACGCTCCGCATAATGATTATGTTCATTCATCCGCGGGCCTATTTATCGTGGGTTTGACCCCGGGCTTTACACAGATGAGAATCGCTTATGAAGCGGTGCGGCATGCCATGGATCAAGGGTTGGGCGATGAGGCGGTGTGCCGGAAGGCGAAGGAGGCGGCCAGCTTTGCCGGCAGTCTGCGGGGTAACTTGATCTCCATGCTGGACGAGTTGAGGATGCCGGAGTATTTGGGGCTCCGCACGAGTGAAGCTTTATTTGGCGCGGAGCGCGAGCTGCTGCATACCAGTTCGGTACTCCGCTATCCCGTCTTTGTCAACCGGGCCAATTACAACGGCAGCCGCCCGAGCCTGCTCGGGACTCCAAGCCTAAGGGACATGGCTCTAGCCAGTATCACCGAAGAGCTGAGCGTTTTTCCAGATCGCCCCTTCATCATTCCGCTTGGAATAGCCGTGGAAAGCATCCTCCGGCTTCTGGCCGAGCAGGGAGTGCTGGACGCCGGGCAGTGCCTATGGGGCTTTCCCCACCCTTCGGGGGCCAACGGCCATCGGCACAAACAGTTTGCCGCACGGAAAGCGGAGATGAAAAAGAGCCTACATCGTTACTTCTCTTGATTGTCTGGCAGGCCTTCCCGTGTTATCGTTAGGATGGGCTTAAGGAATCCAAAAGTTTCTAGACCATCTTGATGGAGGTGTCTTTTTATGAAAGCGCTATTTATTGGAGGAACGGGAACGATCAGTACCGCCATTACGAAGCAGCTGCTGGCGCAGGGCTGCGAGCTGTACCTGCTGAACCGCGGACACCGGAATGATGCCCTGCCGGAAGGGGCTCATATCATCCAGGCCGATATTCACGACGAGGAGCAGGTGGCCGGCCTGATCGCCGATCTCCAGTTTGACGTCGTGGCCGACTTTATCGCCTTTGTGCCGGAGCATTTGGAGCGGGATTACCGCCTGTTCAAGGACCGTACGAAGCAGTTTATGTTCATCAGCTCGGCTTCGGCATACCAGTCGCCTTTATCCGATTACCTCATCACCGAAGGAACTCCGCTATCCAATCCATACTGGGAGTATTCCCGGAACAAGATCGCCTGCGAGGATTACCTGATGAAGCAGTACCGCGAGCAGGGCTTTCCGGTCACCATCGTAAGGCCTAGCCATACGTACGACGAGCGCTCGATACCGCTTGGCGTACACGGAAGCAAGGGCAGCTGGCAGGTGGCGAAACGGATGCTGGAGAACAAGCCCGTCATTATTCATGGAGACGGTACGTCGCTGTGGACGATGACGCATAACCGGGATTTTGCCAAGGGCTTTATCGGCCTGATGGGCAACATCCATGCGATCGGCGAGTCCGTGCACATTACATCGGATGAATCGGTCACCTGGAACCAGATTTACGAGATCATCGCCGACGCTCTGGGCGTGAAGCTGAATGCGGTCCATGTTGCATCCGAGTTCCTTGATGCCTGCAGCAAGGAGGATTTCAGAGGCAGCCTGCTGGGAGATAAGGCCAATACGGTTGTCTTTAACAATGCCAAATTGAAGCGGCTCGTTCCCGATTTTGTGGCGACCACACGGGTGGATCAGGGTATTAAGGAGACGGTGCAGTATATTCTGGCCCATCCGGAGCACCAGACCGAGGATCCTGAGTTCGACAGCTGGTGCGACAAGGTAGTTCAAGCCCTACAGGAAGCGGCTGAGCGGATTAAAGGGTAAGGCAGGAGGCAGCAGACTTGCCGAGAACATATACTTCGTTTATAAAAGGTGCCTGGAAACAGGCGCCTTTTTCGCGTCACATCATCATTTATCCGTATAAAATACCCGGGAGTGCAGCACGTCCATCGCATGAATGATCTGCTGAAGGTCCTTCTCGGAAGCGTCCTGCAGCCGGGTGAGGAACCGCGCGCCGATGTGGCCGAAGGCCTCTTTCATCACACGCTCCCCTTCGCCGGTCAGGCGGACGTACTGTTTGCGCCGGTCACTGGGATCATCGTATTTTTCACACAAATGCTTATCGCACAGCTTCTTGATTTCCCGGCTCGTATTCGGCATGGACATCTGCTGGCAGTCACTGATTTGGCTCAAGGTCACCGGCTGGCTTACGGCGATGTATTCGAGCATGCTGTACTGGACCGGCGTAATACCCTCGGGTTTGATGCCTTGAGTCATTTCGTGCTTGACCTGATGTACGGCTGCAGTAAAAGCAATCAACTTGTCAAAAAGCTTATTTTCATCCATGATGTCACCACCTCTTCAACACGAACATATCAAAATTATTATCAATAAACAATTATCATTTGACAACTAAATTGCCGGCGTGGTAGGATTTGGTTATCAAATGATAAGTAAATGGGGTGGCACGATGAAGGTACTGGTCATTTACACGCATCCGAATCATCAAAGCTTAAGTTACTCGTTTCTGCAGAAAGTATTGGAAGGCAGCCGTGAGAATCCGGCGGTTTCGCAAATCCGGACGCTCGACCTCTATGAAGAGGGCTTTAATCCGGTTCTGATCTTCAATGAGACCAAACGGAGACGGGATATGCACACGGACCCAGCGCTGGAGAAGTATCGGAAGATGCTGCTGTGGGCGGATAAAATCGTCCTGGTCTACCCGATTTGGTGGGGCCGGCCGCCGGCCATGCTGCTCGGATTCATCGACCAGATGTTTGCTTCGGGCTTCGCTTACAGGGACAAGGGAGGGCTGCTGCCGGAAGGGCTGTTGAAGGGCAGATCGGTCGTATGCATCTCCTCCATGAAAGGGCCAGCGCTATATCCTCTGTTGTGGCTGAATAATGCACACAAAGTGCTGATGCGGAAGGCACTGTTCCGGTTCGTGGGCATCAAGCGGGTCAAATTTTTTGAGTTCGGAAATATGGAAAGTCCCAAGGGCAAGCATGAGGCGAAGCTGGACCGGGTGTATCGGTATTTTAGAACCGTCGCGCGTTGACCGGGGATGGAGCAGGAAGGCGAATGGGGATTTTTGCGGGAAGGCTTGAAATGGACCAGAAAATAGTTCAATATAAAGATATACGCAATTAAGAAAAAATGGGCCGCTGCGGTGGTCGGTTAGAGTATACCAATCTATTGAACTAGGGGGATCCCATGGAAATAGGCATCAGTACCTTTGTGGAAACGACACCGGACGTAGAGACGGGTGAGGTCATCAGCCACGCGCAGCGTCTGCGCGAAGTAGTGGAGGAAATTGTGCTTGCCGATCAGGTGGGGCTGGACGTATTCGGAGTAGGCGAGCATCACCGGAAGGACTATGCCGCGTCCTCGCCGGCGCTCGTGCTGGCGGCAGCTGCGCCGCAGACCCGGCGAATCCGGCTCAGCAGCGCGGTCACGGTGCTGTCATCAGCCGACCCGGTGCGCGTCTTTCAGGATTTTGCCACGGTCGACGGGATATCGAACGGACGCGCCGAAATTATGGCGGGCCGGGGGTCCTTTATCGAATCGTTCCCGCTGTTCGGATACGATCTGAACGATTACGACGAGCTGTTTGACGAGAAGCTGGAGCTGCTGCTCAAAATCCGGTCTTCGGAAAAGGTGACCTGGGAGGGCCGCCACCGCCCGGCGATTCACAACCTTGGCGTGTATCCGCGCCCGGTTCAGGATCCGCTGCCCGTCTGGATCGGCAGCGGAGGCAACCAGGAGTCGGTCATCCGTGCCGGCCTCTTGGGCCTGCCGCTGGTGCTGGCCATTATCGGAGGCAGACCGACGCAGTTTGCGCCGCTGGTGGAGCTGTACAAGCGGGCGGCTGCCCACGCGGGCCACGACGTGTCGAAGCTGGCGGTGGGCTCCCATTCGCACGGCTTTATCGCCGAGAATACGGAGAAGGCCGCCGACCTGTTCTTCCCTTCCACCCAGTACAGCATGAATGTGCTGGGACGGGAGCGGGGCTGGGGCCATTATGACCGCAACAGCTTCGACAACGCCCGCAGCTTCGAAGGCGCGCTGTACGTCGGCGATCCGGAGACGGTCGCCCGGAAGATCATCCATCTCCGCAAAAATGTGGGCGTCACGCGCTTTATGCTGCACGTGCCGGTCGGCTCTATGCCGCATCATTTCGTGATGCGAGCTATTGAGCTGCTCGGAACCGAGGTGGCGCCGCTCGTGCGTGAGGAGATTGCGAAATGGGAAGCCGCGGGCGAGCCGAAGGAGTAAGGCCTGCAGCCGGGGGCTCGCGGGTATGCGAGAGCGGAAGGAATCACGTGGCTGGTGAACCGTGCAGCGGGCAAGTGTGCTCAGGCGTGATAGCAAGCCGCGGGCACACGGGTGCCCTGAGCAAACGGTTTAACGCAGCGCTTTAGTGCCACCAGCTGCTGCATGTACACACATTTCAATAATCACAACAAAGAGGGGGTTTTGTCCCCCTCTTTTTTTATGCTCAGGTTGAGGCTGCCAGCCACACGTCCCCTTACGCTACGCCCGGAATCGTGATGGTGACCGTCGTTCCTTCGCCTTCAACGCTTTCAAAACGGATCGATCCCTGGTGATTTTCGATGATTTTGTAGCTGACCATTAGGCCGAGGCCCGTTCCCTTATCCTTCGTCGAATAGAACGGCTCGCCCAGCTTCGCCAGCTTGCTCTCCGGAATGCCGGAGCCGTTGTCGGCAAACCGCACGATGATGTTGTGGTTGTCGCTCAGGCTGGCCTGGATGTTCACCTCGCCGCCGCGCGGCATCGCTTCAATCGCATTTTTCAGCACGTTGATGAATACCTGCTTGAGCTGGTTCTCGACGCAGACCACCCTCATGCCCGGCTTCAGGTCGATGTTCATCTCCACGTTGTTCATGTTGGCCTGCGATTCCAGCAGCATGATGACGTCATGCAGGATGGGCTCCAGGTCCATTTGGACAAAATCGACCGCCTGCGGCTTCGCCAGCACTAACAGCTCGCTGACGATCTGCTCGATGCGGTTCAGCTCGTTCAGCATGATCCCTATATAGGAGTCGTTGCCCGTCCCTTTGTTGGACATCAGCTTCGTGAAGCCCTTCAGCGCGGTCAGCGGATTGCGGATTTCGTGGGCGATGCCTGCAGCCAGCTGGCCGACGGCTGACAGCATTTCGGTCTTGCGGAGCATCTCCTCCGCCTGCTTGCGCTCGCTGATATCCTCGGACAGTTTGACGAAGTGAATGATCTCGCCCTTCTTGTCCTTAATCGGAATGAGCTTCACCGATTCCCAGTACAATTCCCCGTTCTTCTTGGTGCTGTTCAGCTCGCCTTTCCAGATACCGCAGTTTTTGGCCGTCTCCATGATCAGATCGACCGTGGGACTCCCCTCGGACGTCTTGCAAAAAGCCTTCAGGCTGTTTCCCCGCGACTCGGACAGGCTGAACCCAGTAATCTCGGTAAACTTCGGATTCACGTACTCAATCGACCCGCCGACGTCGGTGATGACGGTTATGCTCGGGCTTTGCTCGACGGCGTAGCTGAGCTTGGTCAGCTCTTCATTTACCGCCTTGAGATCCGTGATGTTCACGAACGTCAGCACGACCCCGCTGATGAAATTCTGCTCCGTACGGTACGGCAGGATGCGCATGCTGTACCAGGTGCCGTCCTGGCTCTGGATTTCTTTCTCAAAAGGAACGAGCGTTTGCAGCACCTGCTTCGCATCGGCCACCAGCGTATCGTATTTAAAATGGTGGGAGATGTGCTCGATCGGCCTGCCGTAATCGACCTCCAGCAGGTTGATCTCCTTCGTGATGGCCGGAGTAAAGCGGCGGATGCACATCCGTTTGTCCAGAAAAATGGTGCCGATGCGCGTGCTGACCAGAAAATTGTTCATGTCGTTGTTCACGTCGGTGAGCTCCTGGATTTTAAACTGGTATTCCGTGTTGACGGTCACCAGTTCCTCATTCACGGATTGCAGCTCTTCGTTGGACGTCTGCAGCTCCTCGTTCGCGGCCACCAGCTCTTCGTTCTTCGCCTGCAGCTCCTCGTTCTTCGCCTGCAGCTCCTCGTTGGTCGCCTGCAGCTCCTCGTTGGACGTCTCGAGCTCCTCGACGGTGGCTTGAAGCGATTCCTCGGCCCTCAGGAGAGCCTGCTCCAGCTCGATGATCCGGGAGCTGACGTTGCGGTCGATTTCGAACGGCTCCAAAACCATTTGCGCGGCGGCCTCCGGCTCCTGGGGGTCCATGAACAGGATAAGCACGTATTTATCGAACGCTTTATTCTTCAGCGAGAACGGCCGAATGTGCAGGTCCACCACCGCTTCGCCGGCGTTGGTGCCGATGCTGAGCGAGTGGTAGACGACGCCGCGCCGCTCCTGCCGTACTTTCTGGATGGCAGCCGATACAGCGACAGATACGTTCGGGTCGATCAATTTGTACAAGTTCCAGCTGGGTTTACCCTGGACCAGCATGAGATAATCGTTGATCGCTCCATTCAGGTGAATGACATCATTATTCTGGTCCACGATCATGCCGGGCGGAATATGCTCCTCGACCAGCGCCCCCTGCAGATCGTCCAGACGCTTAGGCGATGCCGGGTCGCGGACGGCAGCCGGGGGAGGCGTGGTTTTGCGGTAGGACTGGGTCTGCGAAATCCGTCCTTCGAGTGAAAACAGCCGCGATTCCGTTTCGCCTTTACCGTTCTTGTGCGAGAAAATGTTCCAGCGCCGGTCCACAAAATCGAACTGTCCCGCAAATCGCCCGATCGTTTCGCTTGGCCCGAGAAACAGGAAGCCGTCCGGATTCAGCGCAAAATGAAACAGGGACAGCACTTTCTGCTGCATTTCCGGCTGGAGGTAGATCAGCATGTTTCGGCAGGTGATCAGGTCAAGATTCCGGAACGGAGGGTCCTTGATAATGTTTTGCGGAGCGAACACGACCATCTTGCGGATGTCTATGCTCACCTGGAACATATCGTCGTCTTTATTAAAGAAACGCTCCTGGTCTTCTTCCGAAAGATGGCTGATGCTGCTTTGTGTATAGATGCCCTGGCTGGCGTATTCAATGGATTCCTTGTCCAGATCGGTAGCGAAAATTTTAATCAGATACGGTTCGTCCAGCGTATCCGTATATTTGCGCAGCAGCATCGCTATCGAGTAGGCCTCCTCGCCTGTTGAGCACCCCGCCACCCATACGCGGATTTCCTTGGAGAGGCTTTTGCGCTCGAAAATTTCCGGGAGCACCTTGTCATAAATGGTGTGGAACGCCTCGGGATCCCGGAAGAAATTGGTGACGCCGATCAGAAGATCCTTCCGCAGTGCCTGCAACTCTTCGCGGTGTTCCTCCAAATAAGTCATGTAAGCCGCCATGGAGGGGGCGTTATGGATGGCCATCCGCCGTTCGATCCGCCGCAGCACGCTGTTTCGTTTGTAATAGGTAAAATCCACGCCGCAGTCTTGGCGGATTTTCTCAAAAATAAGCTGAATGTATTGCTCGGTCGTTATGGATTCCCGGACCATCGCCATGCTCTCGTATTCTGCGCCATGCACGTGCTGCATTAGCCTCTCTGTCATTTCTTTGGGGGCCAGCACGACATCGGCGTTGCCTGACAGCCTCGCACTGCTGGGCATCCCGTCAAATTTAGCCGATTGACTGTCTTGAACAATGACGAGTCCCCCGGCTTCCTTAATGTCATATATTCCCCGTGAACCGTCGGTGCCGGTCCCGGACATAATCACGGCTACGGCTTTGGTGCCGTAAGTCATGGCAAGTGAGCGGAAAAACATATCGATCGGCAGGTGCAGGGCTGCAGGCGGAATGGAATCGGTCAGCTGCAGACGTCCTTCCATAACGGTGAGGATTTTACGTGGAGGGGTCAAATAAATATGATTCGCGTTGATTTTCATGCCGTGCTTGGCTTCGCGAATGGGCATGGAAGTGTATTTGCGCAAAATCTCGTCCATCAGGCTTTTGTAATCCGGAGAAAGGTGCTGAACGACAATGAAGGCCATCCCCGTGTCTGTCGGCATTTGGTCAAAGAAAGTCTCCAATGCTTCCAGTCCGCCGGCTGATGCACCCAGACCCACTACAAAGCTGGGGTCCAATTCTTGTGTATCCTTATTCACGAGCGTCAGTTCTTGTGTCGATACCGGTGCTGCAGCTTGCAGTTCATTACGTCCATTCCCGTTCATCCGCGTCTACCCCTTCCGTTATCATTCTTGAAAAGCAATCAATCTTGATCTGCCTCAAGCCGATGTATCGCATCGGTCAGGTACTGGCCGAAGGCCCGCTTGGTGGGTTCGGTCCAATTCATCCACTGTGGAAAGAGATTGCTGAAGGTATCGGAAGTTATCCGTCAGCGTACGCGTTTCCATGCCGTAGGTGTTCAGAATACCATTCAGCCAAACGGCATAATCGCTAAATATCCGTGAATCGTCAAGTTCGAGTGCCGTTTCCAGATGACGCATGTGGTGTACATTATCATCCTTGCACTTCTGCACTCCTTTCTCGCCGTACGGTCTATGAGTGAAGGGTCGGCTTCGTAAATTAGCTGCGTCACCCGATCGATTAATCGTTCGTAAGTGCCGGCTTGTTTCATCGGGCGACCACCTTGTACTTGCTGACCTGTGGGACGATTGCTGCCAGCTCCTGATCCGGATAATGCTTCTCCAGCTCATGAACCCGCTTGAAATCTTCTCCCCTGGCCCAGCGGAGGTAATCCTCCTTGGTTTCCCATGTGATTTGTACCGTCAGCTCATGAGGCTTGCGTTCATTCTGCAGCAGCATGAAAGAGTGGAAGCCTGGAGCCTGATCCACCAACTTGGATCTGTGGTTGTAAATATGGATAACTTCGTCGGCCTTATTCGGCGGGGACAACGACAGTTGAGTGAACGATATACATGCATGTTCCTCCTTGCCTCTCGGATGAGGGATACTTATATTATAATAAAGATCATGGGTATAATCTCCCAAAGTTTTCAAGTCTTTCATTTTTATTTGTGTTCATCGTAGAGGAACAGGCCCAAGGTCGTCAAATTCGACAAAACCTGCATTGAATCTACATTCCTTTCTGTTCGTATGGATGATAGTATATAAGACTGATATATGACTAGTGATATATCCATACAGCTGGTGGATCTGCTGTATCCCAGCCTGCTGCAGATGAACCAGCCAAACCGTCTATGCGGACATTATCAAGCAGCAGATCGACCGGGCGCTGCAGGATGCGGCGGCAGGTTATCCGCAGGCCGGCAAGCGTTGGCCCGGCAGATGAACTGGCACATGAGCTGTATCGCTGTAACAATTATTGGTCTAACAAAATGAAGCTGAAGCTGGAGCGCCGCCCGACTGGGCGGTTGTCAGCATTGAGGAGAAGCCCTGTCTACCTGTCTTTAGGAGACGCGGGTTTCTTTTTTTATAACCGCAACATGGATGGCATGACGAAAACGGAGCCCATATCCTGAGAATATTGGTTCCGCGGCCATTCTGGCGAGGGCCCCATATAAATGGTCATATTCCCCTTTCGACTTCGGATGCAGGTGAATAGGATAAAGGAATGAAGTGGGAAGGAGGAATAGGCATGATGCTGATCCAATCACCATCGGCTGATACGTGCAGATCGCATGTCGGCAAGCACGTCTGTGCGGTTCTTAAGGACGGTACGCAAGTTTATGGCACGATTAAGGGAGTTTCGGATCATGGACTGGAGCTCGGCGACGCCGCTCCCCGTGCGACCATCCTGTCCACGAACCCCGGAAAAGCCAGCAAGCAGCTAAGCGAGCTGCAGCAAAAAGCTAAGACATCCAGCTACCCGGGATACGGTCCTTACGGCCGCGGCTATGGCGGCGGCTATGGTTACGGTTACCCGCCGGGATACGGGGCTTTAGCCTGGACTTCCATTGCTTTATTATTCCTGATACCGTTCCTCTTCATCTAAATAGAATAGACGATATATATACTGGCGCTTCGCTGGATGTGAACTGATCTCTGCAGACGATAGGGAATGCAGGGGTCTTTTTTTAAATGGATAACGGGAGACCTGTCCGTCCGCCATGGCGGGCCGAGGACCGGACGGAGTGCCTGATGGAGGGGAAAAACGTTGAAGTACTTTGATATGTTGGCTGCGCTGGGTGAAGGGGCTGCTCATCCGGGCGGCTTTGACAGCACCTTGGCACTCCTTGAGCGCGATGCCATACCGGCTGGGGCGAATATTCTGGAGGTAGGCTGCGGAACCGGGAGAACGGCCTGTCACTTGGCGAAAATGGGATACCGGGTAACCGCCGTAGATGTACATCATGGCATGATCGGAAAAGCCCGCCGGCGTTCCGAGGCCATGGAGGTGGATGTCGACTTCCGGATTGCGGATGCCGCCTCACTTCCGTTTGAAGCCGGCGGGTTCGATGTCGTTTTTGTCGAATCGGTTACCTTATTTGTGGACATTCCGGCTGCCTTGAAGGAATATCACCGTGTGCTCAAGGACGGCGGATTGTTATACGACCGGGAAATGGTCCGGAAGCAGGACCATCCGGGACTCAAGGAAGCGTCCCAGGAGCTATACGGTGCCCTGGACATTCCTTCCTTGGAAGAATGGGAGCAGCTATTGAAGCAGGCGGGTTTCCGCAGTCTGGACGCGCGGCTTCCTTCGGACCGTCTGGCTTCGCTGCAGGAGCAGGGAGTGAGCATATCTTTTGATCCATACCAAATGTTTGATATGGAGTGGCTGGACGATCCGGCAGCACTGCAGCTGCTGCAAAGGAATCATCAGTTCTACGAAGAGTTCGGCGATGTATTGTCTTATGCGGTATGGATCGGAGGCAAGGGATTGGCGGGCGGATCAGATAGCTGAGAAGTGAGGTGAGATTCATGAAGCAGGAGTATGTTGTCGATCCTAAACAAGCCGTCCAGTTGCTGGGGCAGCCGGTTTGGGTGGTGCTCAAGGATGGTACGCAGTATGTAGGCTACGTAACGGGTATTGAGAACGGGCAGGTTGTACTGTCCGCGGCCAGAGGGCGGTCGAAGATGACAGGCCCGCCGACACGGGATAAAGAAGTGCAGGTATCCGGCATCTTGAGCGCTTTGTTTGGCGGCGGCCGTCAGCCCAATGCGCAGGGTCAGACTGCAGGCCAATCCGGAGGGCTCATGGGCATGTTCGGCCAGATTATCCCGAATATTCGGGTGGGCATGAATATGCTGCAGATGATTATGCCGCTGATGGGGGCTTTTAAAATCTAACGGGGGGGCGAGCAGCATGCGATCCTCCTGGGAGCTCTGTAGAACACAAGGCCATTCCGTGTGGGAATGGTCTTTTTTTGTAGTTTCGGCCAGCGGGAAGCCGATGTAAAATGAAGGAAAAAGATGGTTGGAAGGGATGTTTCGAGCATGGACACCAGAGCGTGTGGGATCGAAGAAATACGAGAGCTGCTGCAGGAGTACATAAAAGGGCTGTCTTCGCCGTTTGATACCTTTCACGAGCAGTATATTCTGGCCTCGCAATTTTATATCATCCTGTCTGAAAACGCGTCGATAGGATATTACGCCATTCATGATCACAAGCTGCTGACGCAGTTTTACCTGCGCCGGCCTCACCAGAGGCATGCGCAGGTCCTGCTGCGGCAGGTGCTGGAAGAGCATCAGGTGAGTGAGGCGTTCGTGTCGACGGGAGATGAGCTGCTGCTCAGCTTGGCACTGGACCTTGACATGGCTATCGCCAAGCAGGCCTATTTCTTTCAGGACAGTTGGACGGACTTGACGAATGATCCAGGTCCCGAACCAGGCATGTTACGTCCCGCGGAGCTTGCCGATCTGGAGGACATCCAGCGGGTATGCGGGGACTTTCTGGGTTCTGTTGCATTACGCATCCAAAAGGGGGAGCTCTTTACCTGTTATCGGGGCAGTGAGCTGCTGGGAGTCGGCATTGTGGAGCGCTCGGCCTTGATCGACGGCACCGCCAGTATCGGCATGTTTACGAATGAGTCGTATCGCCATCAAGGAGTAGGCCGAAGCATCATTTTGTGGCTGAAAGCTTGGTGCCACGCACAGGGAATCCGGCCGCTCAGCGGCTGTTGGTATTACAACGAGGCTTCCAAGAGGACGCTGGAAAGCGCAGGGATGGTGACCCGGACCCGGCTGCTGAGGATGAAAGTTGTGGGGCAGGAGGGGTAAATGGAAAAACGGCCAAGGATGTTGGCCGTTTTTTTGATGCGTTATTCGACTTCGGAAGTGGGGTTTGGGTCAGGGTTTGATATGTTCACGTCAAGGGTTTCCTTGTCGGACAGGTTGCCCGCCGCGTCTCTAAGATCTGAGATCACCAAGCGGAATTTTCCATTTTCGTTCAAGGGCAGTTCGTTAAGTAGTAGCTCAGTTATATCTATAGTCAATTGCTTGAAATCTTCACTTAACGCAACTACGGGTACATTGGCTAAAAGAAAATGTTCGTCGCCATTGAACGCCCCGCTAGGAGAATAGGTGATGCTGTTTACGAGTGGGAGAGCACCCATTTGTTGATCTGTTGTCACCGTGATAACGCCGTCTTGGTAAGTCACGCCAGTAACCGTCGGGGCTGTAAAGTCAAAACGGATTGGCAGATCAACCTGACCAAGTTCCGTCCCTTCTTCTTCCTCTTCAGTATATGAATACAGCGTAAATCGCAGGGACGCTTCTGTACTTTCGGTAGCTTCTATTCCCGGTAAGAGGCGTAAACCATTCTCTGTGGGTTCAACCGACACGGACGATTCTGGTGTCGGCTGAATCTCAATTTCGGCGAGCGGAATACGATTCGCAATGACTTCAAAGCTGCGGCTGTCGGTATTATAGCTGATGTGAAGTGTACCGCCGTTCTGCTTTACCTGGATTAGATCGTTAATGTCCCGGCTTTCAAGCAAGTCTAATTCTTGAGTAGGCTCTTGATCAATCTCTTGTCCAAGCTCTTGACTAATGGTATCCCTTAAAACAAACCCGCTTTCTCCAAGAAGGATCGAACTACCCTGATTCACACGGGCTATCGTAAGACCTTTTTCGTCCTTAACTTGTAGAACGATTTTAGCAGACGGAGCCGACATACGCCCTTCGGAATCTACGAAATATACTTTGTATTCTCCGGCTGTCAACGAAGATGTTTGCATTTCCGTCACCTGATTCGTGTAAAGAACTGGACTCTTAAACCAATCATCCAGTGAATCTAGATCCACTTTGCTCGTTGGAGTTGCTGCATACGGCACCACATACACTTTGCCTACTTTGCTGCTTCTCAGTTTGATCGGATCTCCAATATTTAATGGAGACGAAGAGACCAATTCAACCGCCGGTGCTGACGTTTCCGGCTGGCTAGGCGTACTGCCGCCATTATTCCCATTAGAGCCGCCCCCGCTATTGCTGCTGCCGCCCGATGAAGATGGTACAGAGGTTACCGGAGGGGTTGGAGTGGTCGGCTTGACCGGTTCCATTGGCGTGGTTGGAGATGGATCCGGCTGTGCAGTCGAAGTCTGGCTGTCTATGACCTCCTTGGCGTCAAAAAACCGGCTGGCTACCTGAGCCACAG
Organism: Paenibacillus sp. OAE614; assembly: GCF_040546645.1. Taxonomy (NCBI): domain Bacteria; kingdom Bacillati; phylum Bacillota; class Bacilli; order Caryophanales; family Paenibacillaceae; genus Paenibacillus; species Paenibacillus sp. OAE614. The sequence continues at coordinate 7,079,685 of NZ_JBEPOD010000001.1, forward strand.
CTTCTCTCGCCGCACCCCCTTTTGGGTCAAATTTGCCGTCGGTGCCTCCATTAATCAATCCGAGCTCAACCGCGGCGCCGACAGCATCCTTGGCATAGTCGGAAATGGAGCTCGCGTCGGAAAATTTTAAAATGAAGCCTTTCCCCTGTGCATCGACGCCCAGAGCGCGAACGAACAGGACCGCCATATCTTGGCGCGACAAATTGGAGCCGGTGCCAAAAGTTCCGTTTCCCTGCCCCTTGATCAGCCCCGCCTTGACGGCGGCCTCGACAGAAGCATAGGCATAGCTGTCTGAAGGTACGTCCGAGAAAGTCGGCGACGTTGGTGTACTGGAAACGTCCAGACCTAATGCCTTGGCAAGGATGATGGCAAAGTCCTGTCTTTCAATTTTTCCGGTAGGATCGAACTTGCCATCGCCCTTTCCGTTAAGGACGCCTTTTTCGACTAACTCGTTAATGGCATCCTTGGCGAAAGATCCGTCGATATCCGAGAACGTGGTGGATGCCGCACTTACGGAAGGCATAGCGATGGCGCTGAGCAGCGCCGCGGACGTGATGACTTTCATCAACTTATTTCCCAACTTATCCCCCCCATTGAACATAAAATAATAACCAATAAGCCTAATCTGAATTGTAGTGATTCTCAGGCTTATTTCAATCAAAATTTTCGCGGTTTGAAAACATGCCGGCAGGGCAATCCTTGAATGGACAATGGATCTTAAGGGTGGATTGGAATCACAGGTAAAGAGTGGGCCACCTTATAAAAGTTAGCAAATTACTTTTTATTTTTGATAATCGGAGTATAATGTTCAGTGTGAAAAATAGCACGAGCGAAAGGAGGGAGCGAGATTGGCAGATTCTTTTCCCAGCAATGACATGGAGATGATTGTGACCTGGGGGGACTGCGATGCGGCGGGAATCTCCTATTACGCCAAGGCTTTTGACTGGTTCACGAACGGGCGCATGAGATTCATGCACGTATACGGATTTCCTTACATGGAAACCTTTCATGGTAAAGGCATTTCGCTGGTTTGTCTCAAAGCAGATTGCGATTATAAAAAAATGCTCCGCCCGGAGGAGCCCGTCACGGTCCGCACGTCGCTGACAGCCCTGTCGCGGAGCCGGATGACGTTCACCTATCAGGTGCTGAAGCAGGACGGAAGGCTGGCGTGCGAGGGGACGACGTCCCACACGTATGTGGATGACCAGGGTCTTCCTTTTAACGTGGAGAAGCGTTTCCCGGAGTTGTGGAAGCAGATCAGCAGCACATGGAGCGGCGCGTTGGCAGGCAAGCCATCGGCCCAAGCATAATCTACAAGTAAAGACGATATATTTTGCGGCAAAAATAGAGAGGAGGTGCTTTCGGAGTGAAGGAGCGCGTAGTGATCACAGGCATGGGGGCCGTAACCCCGATCGGCATCGGCGTGCCGGCCTACTGGGACAATCTCTTGAAAGGACACAGCGGGATCGGAAGCATTACGCGGTTTGATGCCTCGGAGCTGCCGGTCAAGATCGCGGCGGAAGTCAAAGCGTTTAACCCTACGGACTACATACCGAAAAAGTTAGCCGGCCAAACCGATATTTTCATGCAGTTTGCCCTGGTGGCGGCACAAGAAGCGCTGGCTGACAGTAAGCTGGACGCGAAGCCCGAGCGGGTGGCCATCGTGCTGGGAACGGCGCTGGGAGGCATCACGACGGCAGCGGCGGCGCAGGAGCAGATGACCGGAACGGGAAGCGCCCGCGTGAGCCCGTATTTGGTTCCCAAAATCCTCGGCAACATTGCTGCCGCCCAAATTTCGATCGCATATGGCTTCAAAGGCCCGAGCTATACGGTCAACACCGCCTGCTCTTCCGGTGCGGACGCCATCGGCATGGCATCCATGCTCCTGCAGTCCGGACAAGCGGATGCGGTCGTGGCCGTCGGCGCGGAATCCATCCTGTGCGGACTGATGGACGCCGGCCTGGCGTCGGCCCGGGCGCTGTCGACCCGGAATGACGATCCGTCCAAAGCGAGCCGGCCGTTTGATCTCAATCGCGACGGTTTCGTGATGGGCGAGGGAGCCGGTGCGGTCATTCTGGAAAGGCTCGAATCGGCCGAGAGCCGGGGAGCCGACATTAAGGCCGAGCTGCTCGCCCACGCCAACTGCTCGGACGCCTACCACGTGACTTCGCCGGAGCCGGAAGGAGCCGGGGAAGTGCGGTGTATGGAACAGGCCCTGGAACAAGCCGGGCTGACTCCGTCCGACGTGGATTATATTAACGCGCACGGAACGTCCACGCCGCTTGGCGACCGGATCGAAACCAAATCGCTGAAAGCCGTGTTTGGTGAAGGGGCGGGCCGAATCCCGGTCAGTTCGACCAAAGGGGCAACCGGCCACTTGATGGGGGCTGGCGGCGTCACGGAGCTGATTGCCTGCATTCAGGCGATCCGCGAAGGGATCGTTCCGCCGACGCTCAATCACGAGCAGCCGGATCCGGAATGCGATCTGGATTATGTGCCGAATGAGGCGAGAGCGGCGAAGGTCCGTATCGCGATGTCCAATTCTTTTGGCTTTGGCGGACAAAATACGTCCCTGATCGTCGGGAAATACGAAGGAACCAATTCATGAAGCGGACGGGCAAAGGGCCCGGTTCCGCTTTTCGCAGTCTCGCAAAGGTTTGAATTTTTAATATGAAGGAAGGAAGTTAGATGGGTACCATGGAACAACAATTTACCTATGATGTTCGGATGTTTAAAGATACATTTGAAAATGAGTTTACGTATATCAACGGATTTATGCGGAACGTGCACCGGTTTGCCGGTCGTCCAGCCTTGACTGATCCGGTGCGGGAGCGCACTTGGACTTATGCCCAGCTGAACGGGGAAGTAAACCGCCTTGCGCATGCCCTGCTCGGAGACGGAGTTGGCAAAAATGAGGTCATTGTGTACCAGCTGCTCAACTCTGCCGAATTCGTGTTCAGCTATCTGGCTCCGCAAAAAATCGGCGCGATTAACTGCCCGATCAACTTCAAGCTCTCCCCCGGAGAAACCGCGTTCATCCTCGATGACAGCAAGCCTGCGGTTTACATCTACGATGCGGAAATCAAGGAAACGGCCGAGCAGGCGCTGGCCATGGCCAAACACCGCCCCCGCCGAATCGTGATGGTCGATATGAACGGCAATCAAGAGGCACCTGCGGATCACATCACCTACAGCGATTATGTGCAGGACAAGCCGGAGCTTAACCCGGACATCGAGCGGCCATCCCACATCTACGATGAAATTACACGCCTCTATACCTCGGGAACCACCGGCCAGCCGAAAGGGGTTCCAATCAACAACATCAACGACATCCTGTCCGCCCACGACGTGGCGATGCATTTCCCTCTCAACCCTACCGACAAAACGATGAATATGAGCCCTTGGTTCCACCGCGGAGGCCTCCATTCCGGAGGACCGACCCCATCCCTGTATGTGGGGGCCGAAATCGTCATTCTACGATACTTCCATCCGAAAACATGCCTGGAACTCGCCGAGAAATACAACCTGACCTTCCTGATCGGGGCGCCGCCTATGCTCAAAATGCTTTATGACGCCCAGAAGAAAAACCCTGTGGACCTGTCCAAATTAAAAGGCATCGTGACGATGGGTGCGCCGCTGGAGCGCGAGGACTGCATCAAATTCCAGGAGACGCTGACACCGAATATTTTTAATGGCTACGGCACTTCTGAAGCGTTCTGGAACACGTTCCTCCGTCCTTACGATCTGCCGGAAATGGCGGGATCGGCCGGACGTTCCTGCACCGACGACGATGTCGCGGTCGTTAAGGTCTACCCGGACAGACGGGCGGAACCGGATGATGTCGTGGCGCGCGATGGCAGCGAAGTCGGCGAGATCATCGTCAAGTCGCCGGGCAAATCCACGTATGCCTATGTGAACAACCCGAATGAGAGCGAGCGGGTCTTTTATAAAGGCTGGGTGTACATCGGGGACATGGGAACCTGGGACGAGAATGAGTTCGTGACTGTAGTGGGCCGTAAAAATGACATGATCGTCTCCTCGGGCGAAAATATCCACCCGGTGCAGATCGAAGAAATTCTGAACCAGCATCCGAAAGTGAAGGAGTCAGTCGTCGTCGGCGCGCCGGACGAGCTGCGCGGCGAATCGATCGTCGCTTACGTGATCAAGGAGGATCCGGAGCTGACAGCCAAAGAACTGAACAAGTACTGCAGCGATCATCCGATGCTGGCCAATTACAAGAAACCGCGCTTCTACCGGTTCATTGACGAGCTGCCGTATACCGCAACCGGCAAGAAGAAGCATTTTGTCGTGAAGCAGATGGCGGTGGAGGACCAGCAGAACGGATTGTTTGAAAGACAATAAAGATGGGCAGAAAAACGTTGTTTACGGTTCGTTATTAAAAAATAAGCTTCGGTGAAAGGGCACCCTTCAGGGTGTCCTTTTTTGCTGCCTTCGGCCAGCCATAGGGGAAAGGCGAAGCTGCTTGGGTGAAGGAGAAGGTAGATCGCGGTTGGAAATGCCACCGAACGTCAAACCGAAATGAGGAACCACAGATACGGCTTAACTACCGGGTGCCAGCAGTAACGCAGAGAGAGGCCTATTTTCTGAAGGTAAAACGGTTGTCGGCCTAACCTTTTACTCTTATAATATGGTAATACGGTAATTAGATAAAGAATGAAAGCCACACAACAAGGAGAACGAGATGAAGCGAATAGCGATTGCAGGCAGCAGCGGAGGCAACCTGTTTAACCTCGGCGGCAAGGATCCCGAGAAACTGATCGGGGAGATCAAGGCGCAGTGTCAAAGCGCAGGCGTAGACATCGGCTTCGTGCAGTTCATTGCCGCATCCGAATCGATGGACGTCGCCAAGGACCATACCGCCGCCGTGCTGTACGGATGGAATGAGGATGATCAGCGTCTGGCGAAGCGGTACGAAGGGACGCTGAAAGATACGAATGAGGCGGCGGCGGAAGCGGATGCGGAGCTGGCAGACCGGATCCGGTCGGGCGGCATCGACGGGCTGATCGTGATGAGCGCCGATCCGCAGGGGGCCAACCGGCAGGCGGTGCAGGCCGCGGCCGAGGCGGGCATTCCCGTCGTGGGGACCGGCGGAACATCGATGGCGATGATCAGCTCCAAGGGGGCGAACGTCATCGCCACGTCGGGCACGACCGGGACGACGAACCGGACGCGGGCCGTTTCGTTTATGACGTCCCTGTGCAAATACTGGGGGATCAAATACATCCCGGTGCTTGGAAGCGCCGGGGACAAGTCCGCCGCACCTGCGGGGAACCCGCTGCGGCGGATCAACTTGAAGGGCATCATGCAGTCCTCGCTGCCGGGCTTCATCGCCATGGCGATCGTGCTGGCGATCAGCCAGATCCCGGCGCTGAAGGGACTCAGCGAGGTATTCGACCTGATGCTCAAGGCGCTGCCGGTCGTGCTGGCGGTCGTGGCGGCCAAGCAGATTTCCGACATGGACGAGGTGTCGATCGTCGCGGGTGTCATCGCCGGGGTGCTGTCGGTGAACGGCGGCATTATCGGGGGCATCATCGGCGGGATTGGCGCCGGCTTGCTGGTGCAGTACTTATTCGTCAAATGCGTGCAGTGGAAGTTTCCAATGACGACGGTCAACATCGTGGCCGGGGGATTGGCGGGCCTCATATCCGGATTGATCATGTATTATTTGATCGCCCCGTTCGCCCTGCAGCTCGGTGAGTTCATTAAATACATCATCAATCAGGCGATTTCGTTTAATCCGATCATCGCGGGCGTGGTAGCAGGCCTTCTGATCTGGCCGGCGATTATCGGCGGCGTGTATCACGCGGCGATTCTGCCGATCGTCCTGCTGGAAATGGAGAAGACCGGCAACAGCTTCCTGGGGGCCATCGACATGGTCGGACTCGTGATGGTCTCCGCGGGAATCACCCTGGCTAACATCATCGCTCCGCGGGACCGGGGAGAGGCAGCAGTGGCCGCGCCAGGCTTTCTGATCAACATGGGCTTCGGCACTTTTGTTGAGGCGGCGTATCCGTTTATGTTCTCGAACAAGGTCGTCTTCGCTGGCGCCATCGGGGCGGCCGGCGTCGGCGGGGGACTGGTGGGGTTGTTTAATGTGCGCGGAACGGCGTATGTTCCGTCCTTTATGGGGCCGTTTCTGTCCAACAACGTGGTCGGCTTTGCCGCGGCTATGCTCGTGGCACTGATTCTGGCCATGCTGGTGACGCTGGTGGCGAACAAGGCGTGGAGAACGGGCCGAAAGTCCGAACAGAAGCCGGAAATCGAGGCGTCAGCCTAACATTTCGCCGCCCCTTCCGCCGTAAGTGTGGTGTGGTTAGGATGAGACGATGCAGTATCAGGTGTGAGCATGGATAGGTCCTGGAAGCAAAGCTTCCCGGGCCTTTTTCGTCGTCACCGGGCAGGACATCCATTTTTTCCAAGGTAACATGGGGCCGGTCCGCCGTAGCCGGTATGGTATGATTAAACAAAATAACAACCGACCCGTGGAAAGGAGGCCACTCACATGAACGAAAAGGACGCTGCCATCCTGCAGCATCTCGTCGAAGAGCAAAGCTTGACCAAAGCGGCGGAACGCCTGTACATGACGCAGCCGGCGCTGACATACCGGATTCAGCTGCTGGAGCGGGAATTCGGCGTACCCTTGATCGTCAAACACGCCAAAGGGACGTACCTGACGCCGGAAGGCGAAGCGCTGGCTGCCTACGCGAAAAAGACGCAGGACGAGCTGAACCATATGAAGGATTATCTCCTGAATATGCGCAGCCGGGTGAAGGGGACGCTCCGGCTCGGGGTCGCCAGTTATTACGGCCTTTACAAGCTCCCGCCGCTGCTCAAGAAGTTCAGGGACCTGTATCCCGAGGTGCAGTTCAGCGTCACCTGTGCGCTCAGCCCGGAAATTCTCGACTCGCTGATGGAGCAGGAGATTCATGTGGGCATCGTTCGCAGGGATTATCCATGGGTGGAATCCCGTTTCCTGCTGCATGATGAGCCGATTTGCCTGATCTCCAAGGAGCCGATCGATTTGGCCGTCCTGCCAGAGCTGCCGCATATTCACTACAGCGAGCCGAAGGCCAAGGCCGCCCGCCAGGTGTCCTCCCATTTTGGGCAGACGATCCGGGCCTGGTGGCACGAGCATTACGACACGCCGCCCACCATCGCCATGCAGGTGGATGCGTATGAGACATGCAAGGAAATGGTCAAGCACGGGCTGGGCTATTCCATCGTGCCGGGCGTGTTCGTCTCGCCGGAGGACGGCTTGTACACACTGGAGCTTAAGCTAAAGAACGGGGAGCCGATCCGGCGCAACACCTGGATGCTGTACCGGGAGCCATCGCTCGAGCTGGCCATCGTGGACCGGTTCGTCGATTTTATGAAAACGGAACATCCGTCTTAACGAAGTCCTGCCTGGGTATCGGGCGGGGCTTCTTTTTATCCAATCTGAATGAAACGAAGCGCCTACATAAAAATTCTTTAGGTCCAGCGCGAAAAAATCTTGATTGTACATCTTCCTGCGGCTGCCCTTATTATTTAATACATATTAATGCATAAATATACGAAACGATACATACGATGACGTAACTTATGACGGCTTCATAATACATTTATATCGACAGGGTGGGATAGCCATGAGTGCACAGCAAGGAACAGAACCAAAACAGCAGCTGATTCAGGCGGTTGACGCGCGTGACGATATGCTGCGGGAGATTTCACTGAGAATCCATGCCAATCCGGAGCTCAGCTTCCATGAGCATCAGGCGCAGCAGTGGCTGACCGAGCCGCTGACCGAAGCGGGATTTACCGTAGAAAAGGGCATCTCCGGACTGGAGACTTCCTTTCGCGCAACCTGGGAAGGAACACCGGGCGGACCGACGATCGCTCTGCTCGCCGAATATGACGCGCTGCCGGGCATCGGCCACGCCTGCGGGCACAATCTGATCGGAACGGCTGCCGTCGGAGCGGCCCTGGCGCTGAAGGATACATGCCCGGAGCTTCCGGGCAAAATCGTGGTGCTGGGCACCCCGGCCGAAGAGGAGGGCGGCGGCAAGATCATCATGTGCCAGGACGGCGTCTTTGATGACGTTGACGCGGCCATGATGGTTCATCCGCAGAACAAAACGATGGTGCTGCGCGGAGCGCTCGCCTGCGTAGACGCGACCTTTACCTTCCACGGGAAGCAGGCGCATGCCTCCTCCTCGCCGGAAAAGGGCATCAGTGCGCTGGATGCGCTGGTGAACGCGTATGTGGCGATCAACTCGCTGCGGCAGTTTATGAAAGAGGACGTGCGGATACACGGCATCATTACGAAAGGCGGGCATGCGCCCAACGTCGTGCCGGAACTGACCGAGGCGGTGTTCATCCTTAGGGCATCCACCGTTCAGGAGCTGGAGACAGTCAGGGAAAAAGTATACCGTGCCGTCCGAAGCGCGGCCGAAGGCGTCGGCGCAACCGTGGATATCGCCGAGGGATTGATTTATGCGGAGCGCAACAATAACAAGGCACTAGCCGGGTTGTTTGCCCGCAATCTGGAGGACCTCGGCATTGAAGTGAACGACCCTCCGGAGAAAGGCGGGGTCGGATCGTCGGACATCGGCAACGTCAGCCAGATGACCGCCGCGATCCACCCGTATATCCGGCTTGGTGACGCTACGACGCATACGCCGGAATTCGCCGCGCTGGCCGGTTCGGAGGAAGGCATGATCGAATTGAACCGTGCGGCCAAGGCGCTGGCGCTGACGGCTTACGATTTGTGTACCGACAAGGAAGCGCTGCGCGAGGTCCGCAGCGAATTTGACCAATGGAAAGCGCAGAGAAACGAGGGATAGACCGATGAATACCACTAATACTGCATCCCGCAAATGGTTAAAAATGCCTCATACGTATGTCATTTTGATTTTCCTGGTGCTGGTGGCCACGGCGCTCACCTACATCATTCCGGCCGGCGAGTTCGACCGGGCCGAGGACAAGGCGACAGGCAAATCCCTGGTCGTTCCCGGTTCTTACCACCAAGTGGAGGCCAGTCCGGTCAGCATCGTCAGCATACCGAAGGCGATTGTGCACGGGCTGATCGACTCGGCGGACGTCGTTTTCTTTATCCTGATTATCGGCGGTACCTTCGAAATTATTTCCTCCACGGGGACGATCGAAGCCATTACCGGCCGGGTCGCCAAAAGGTTTTCGAACAAGGGCCGCTGGGTCATCCCGATCTTTATTACGCTCTTCTCTGTCGCCGGCTTCACGATGGGGATGTCGACCGAGGTCATGGTTTTCGTGCCGATCGGCATCGCCATCGCCCGGGCGCTCGGGTTTGACGCCCTGACGGGCACCGCGATGATCTCCCTCGGCGCATCGTGCGGGTTCACCGCAGGGATTCTGAACCCGTTCAATGTGGGCTTGGCGCAGGCCATCGCCCAGGTGCCGATGTTTTCAGGCGCTTGGCTGCGGATCATCCTGCTCGTGTGCCTGATTACGGTTACCAGTCTGTATATTGTCCGGTACGCCGGTAAAGTGAGAAAAAATCCGGAGCGCAGCCTTGTCCAGGATTTGGAGAAGGATGCGGACAAGCAGGAGCTCGACTTCTCCAAGCTGCCTCCCATGCAGCTTAAGCATTATTTGACCATCGCCACCGTTGTGATCGGGTTTGCTTTCCTGATTTGGGGCGTATCGAAAAAGGACTGGTGGATGGAGGAGCTCGCCGCGCTGTTTCTCACCATGGGCATCGTGTCCGGATTCTGCGCCGGGTACGGTCCGAGCCGGATCGCCTCGGAATTCGTCAAAGGCGCCAAGTCCATTACGTACGGCGCACTAATCATCGGTTTTGCCCGGGGAATTATGGTCGTGCTGGACCAAGGCGACGTGATCGATTCAATCGTGAACGGGTTGGCCGTTGTGGTCGGCGAGCTGCCGGGATCCGTTCAAGTGCTCGGCATGTACGTGTTCCAGAACGTGATGAACGTCTTTATTACGTCCGGAACCGGGATGGCGGTGACGACGATGCCGATCATGGTGCCGCTGTCGGATATTCTGGGCGTTACCCGCCAAACGACGGTGCTCGCCTTCCAGCTTGGGGACGGAATCACGAACATGATTCTGCCGACGTCCTCGGCGCTGATGGGAAGCTTGGCCGTATCCGGCATCGCGTATCAGAAGTGGGTGAAATTTTTCTGGCCGCTGATGTGCATGTGGATCGCTATTGGGGCGATTCTGATCGTGATCGCCAACATCATTAAATACTAGCCTTGCAGAAGCGGATAGCCGTGCAAGTGCCAGGCCAAAATCTGCAAGGAATCCAATCGTACCGCCGTGCCAACCGCATGGAGGTGCGATTTTTCTTTCTTCTCATGGGTCCGAAATTGGACTAACATGAAAGATAGCTGAAACCGCCGCAGGCAGGGTTCACCGGACTGCACCCTGCGGGCGGGGGTTTCAATCTCAGACATCCGGGGTGTGAACATGAATGGTTTGATCGGTCTCCTCTGTTTAATATGGGGCTTCAATTGGGTTTTTATGAAGCTGGCCAATGGCGTGTTTCCGCCGGTGCTTTTTGCCGGCTACCGCTTTGCGCTCGGAGCGCTCGTACTTCTTGCGGTTTGTTATTTCCGCAAGGTGCCGCTGCCCCGCTGGAAGGATTTGAAGTGGTATATCGTATGCGGCATTTTGCAGACGATGTATTTTAACCTGGCGATTCAGATATCGCTGGAGGATCTAAGCGCCGGTCTGACGTCGGTCCTCACGTACAGCATGCCGCTCTGGCTGACGCTGATGGCCCATTTTTGGCTTCCGGGAGAAAAGCTGCGTTTGCGTAAGCTCGCCGGCATTATGATCGGCATCATCGGGCTCTTCATCGCCATGGATGCCCATTGGGGAGGCAGCGCCGGAGCGCTGCTGCTCGCAGTGTCCTCTGGTCTGTCCTGGGCATTGTCCAACCTTCTCATCAAGCGAAAGCTTGCGGGCAGCGACATGCTCCAGTTTACGACCTGGCAGATGGTGGCCGGCGCAGCGGGACTGCTGCTGTACTCGGCGATCTTCGAGCACGGGACGAGCCACTGGGGCGTCATGCCGGTCGTGTATGTCGTGTTCTCGGGTGTCGTCGGCTCGGCGCTGGCGTTCGTGATGTGGTCGTACATTTTGTCCAAGGTGGAGGCCAGCAAAGCCTCGATTTCGCTGCTGCTGGTGCCTGTCGTCGGGGTCGTCTGCGGATGCCTGTTCCTGAAGGAAAGCCTGAACCCCGTCATGGCGGTTGGCATTGTGCTTGTGCTGATGGGGATCTGGCTCGTGAACGGGAGCGGGAAGCCGAAGGCGGAAGCATCGGCGGAAAGCTAGGGTCCGGGCAGCAAAAAATATGATCCTGGGCTGCACAATATCTTAAGACTCAAGACGTGCCGCTGAATACTCACTTTATCGTAAAGGGGAAATGACTGATGAAATACCGTTACCTCGGCCATACCGGACTGGAAGTATCCGTCCTGGGACTGGGCACGAACGCCTTCGGAAAGCGGGCGGATCAGGATACCTCCATCCGGATCATCCACCACGCGCTGGATCGCGGGGTGAACTTTATCGACACCGCCAATATTTATGCCGGAACCGAGTCGGAGCGGATCATCGGTCTGGCGCTGCAAGGCAGACGGCAGGAGGCGGTGCTTGCTACCAAGGCCGGGCTGGTCATGGGGCAGGGCCCTAACGGCCGCGGTTCTTCCCGGTACCATCTGATGCAGGAGCTGGAGAACAGCCTGAAACGGCTGCGGACGGATTACGTCGACCTGTACCAGATTCATACGTTTGACCCGCATACCCCGCTGGAAGAAACGCTTCGGACGCTGGACGATATGGTCCGCTCCGGCAAAGTCCGCTACATCGGCGCGTCCAATTATGCCGCCTGGGAGCTGATGAAGGCAATCGGCATCAGCGAAGCCAAAGGGCTGAACCGGTTCGTGTCCACACAAGTCAGCTACTCGCTTGCAGACCGGACGCCGGAGCGGGAGCTGGTCCCGATGTGCCTGGATCAAGGCGTCGGCATCATCCCTTATTTTCCGCTGGCCGGAGGCATCCTCACCGGAAAATATTCGCTGGAGAACCGGGCACCCGAGCAATCCCGGGCCGATACCGATCCGAACTTCAGCCGGTTTGTCATTGACCGCAACATCCGGCTTGGCCAAGAGGTTGGACGGCTGGCTGCCGATCTGGAATTAGCGCCAAGCGGCTTGTCACTGGCCTGGCTGATGGGACGTCCGGCCGTTTCGACCGTCATCGTCGGGGCGACGCGCACGAGCCAGCTGGAGGACAACCTGCGCAGCGTAGAAATGACTCTGAGCGATGAGACGATCCAAGATCTGGACCGCATCAGCGAGCCGTTCCGAAACGGTGAGCCGTTCGCCACTTACCGTTTGTCCTGAGCCATAGACATGAACACATGCCCAGGCCCCCGCATAGCATATAGCACAATTGCAGCAGGGGAAGGGTGTGACCGGTATGGTCATTCATTTAACGGCCTTACACTACGTGTATTTGGCGTTTATCGTGTTTATTATGGCGCTGCTGATCAAGCGGCGGGACACGACGATGATCTGCGTGGCAGGCATCTTCGTGCTCGGATGGCTGGCGACCGAAACGCTGAGCGGCTCGGTGTCGGGCGTCTTTAATTCTTTTATTTATGCGACCAAAGAGCTGATGGGCACCATCATGATCATTTCGATTATCGTGGCGATGAGCCGGGTGTTGATCCGCACCGGCATTAACGAGACGATGGTTGCACCGCTGACACGGTTCATCCGGACACCGGCGGTCGCCTTCTGGGGAATCGGACTCATCATGCTGGTCACGTCCTTGTTTTTCTGGCCGTCGCCGGCGGTCGCGCTGATCGGGGCGGTGCTGCTTCCGGTCGCGGCCCGCGTTGGGCTGCCCGCCCTGGGCGCGGCCATCGCGATGAACCTGTTCGGGCACGGCATCGCGCTTTCCGGGGACTATATTATTCAGGGCGCGCCCAAGCTGACCGCAGACGCGGCGGGACTTCACGTATCGCAGGTCATGGAGGCGAGCGTTCCGCTTGTCATCGTGATGGGCATGGTGACAACCGTGACGGCCTACTGGATGATGCGAAGGGACATGAAGAACGGCACATGGCGGGACGGTCTGGTCGCCGGGTCCAACGGGGCGGGTGCCCTTACGGGCGAAGGCGGGGGAGCGGAAGAATCGGCAGCGCCGCTTACTCCACGCGTGAGGGTGTGGCTGGCCGTTATCATCCCGGTGTTGTTCCTGATCGACGTAGCCGCCATGTTTGTGCTGAAGCTGCAGGGCGGAGACGCCACGGCGCTCGTAGGCGGCACGGCCGTATTGATCCTGATCGCAGTAACGCTACTTGCCCACCGGAACCAAGGACTCGAAAAGGTGACCTCTTACCTGATCGACGGCTTCACCTTCGGTTTTAAAGTATTCGGTCCGGTCATTCCGATCGCCGCCTTTTTCTACCTCGGCGATGCGGCGTTTACCGACCTCTTTGGCAAGGTGCTGCCGGAATCCTCGAACGGCATCGTCAACGATTTGGGCGCCGCGCTGGCGCATGTGGTGCCGCTGAACGGAGCGGTGGGCGCCGTCACGCTGACGATCACCGGGGCCATCACCGGACTTGACGGCTCCGGTTTCTCCGGCATTTCGCTCGCCGGCTCGATCGCCCAGCTGTTCGCGGCCGCCACGCATGCTAATGCAGCCACGCTGACGGCCCTCGGCCAGGTGGCGGCGATCTGGGTCGGCGGCGGCACGCTGATCCCCTGGGCGCTGATTCCCGCCGCGGCCATTTGCGGCGTCAGCCCGTTCGAGCTGGCGAGACGGAACCTGAAGCCCGTGCTGATCGGGCTGGCGGTGACCACGGCCGTGGCGATCTTTTTGGTATAGCCGGGCTTCGATGATTCCTGCCCTCTCTATCCATTCACACAAAGCCTTCCGAAAGCGGAAGGCTTTTTTGTTGTTTCATGCCCTGCGGCGGTTTAAATGTTTGGGGAGGGGATTCCTAGATATACCCGGAGTCGTTTGGCTGGGAAAGGGATAACCTAAGGAAACCATACTATCGACAGAGATCGAGGTGTTATTCATGTTGTCAGCCGTCAAAAGATTTCTGATCGGCCGCCCGCTGAAGTCCGGCCAATTGGGTGAACAAAAACTGAATAAAACCAAAGCGCTGGCCATCCTGTCCTCCGATGCGCTGTCCTCCGTTGCCTACGGTCCCGAGCAAATTTTGCTCGTGCTGGTAACGGTCAGCGCAGTAGCCTTCTGGTACACGATCCCGATCGGTATCGGCATTCTGATTTTGCTGCTGGCCCTCATTTTATCGTACAGACAGATCATCTTTGCTTATCCCCACGGCGGTGGAGCGTATGTCGTTTCCAAGAAGAACCTGGGAATCAATCCGGGACTGATTGCCGGCGGCTCGCTGCTGGTCGATTATATTTTGACGGTGGCGGTCAGTGTGTCGTCCGGGACGGATGCCATTACGTCGGCGTTTCCCGGCCTTCACCCGTATAATGTGGTCATCGCCTGTGCGCTGGTCGTTCTGATTACCATTCTGAACCTGCGCGGGATTACCGAATCGGCTTCAATTCTGGCGTATCCGGTTTACCTGTTCGTGCTCGCGCTGTTCCATTCTGATCGGGGTAGGCTTGTACAAAATCGCAACCGGACAGGTGCCCCCAACCCTGCACGCGCCAATAGGCACGCCGGTAGCAGGGATCTCCCTGTTTCTGCTGCTGCGGGCTTTTGCTTCAGGGAGCTCGGCGCTCACCGGGGTGGAGGCCATCTCCAATGCGATTCCGAACTTTCGCGACCCGGCGCCGAACAATGCCTCCAAAACCTTAATGGCCATGGGCACGCTTTTGGCGATCCTGTTCGCCGGCATCGTCTTTCTCGCTTACTATTATGGGATCGTACCGAATGAAAAAGAAACGGTCGTATCCCAAATCGCCTCCACCACCTTTGGGAGGAGCTTCCTGTATTATTTTATCCAGGCGACAACCGCCCTTATTCTCGTTCTTGCGGCTAATACCGGCTATTCCGCCTTTCCGCTGCTCGCCGTCAACCTGGCCAAGGATAAATACATCGCCCGGATGTTTACCGTCCGCGGGGACCGTCTCGGGTATTCCAACGGCATTATGTTTCTGGCCACGGCATCGATCATTCTAATCATCGCCTTCAAAGGGCGCACAGAGCATTTAATCCCGTTATATGCGGTGGGGGTATTCATTCCGTTTACGCTGGCCCAGACGGGGATGCTGGTCAAATGGATTCGTGAAAAGCCGAAAGGCTGGCTGGGCAAGCTGATCATCAACTTTGTGGGGGCGCTGATCAGCTTCACGGTCATGATGATTTTCTTTATCACCAAGTTTGGCCAGGTGTGGCCTGTGCTGATTTTCCTGCCGCTGATCGTTTATATATTTCATGCGGTCAAGAGGCACTACGAGGCCGTCGGGGACCAGCTGCGGATTACGACCTGCGAGCCGGCCCTTCCCGTCGAAGGCAATGTGATGATCGTGCCCGTCGCCGGGATCACCCATGTGGTGGAGAACTCGATCAATTACGCCAAGTCGCTGTCACCCGACCAGATCATCGCCGTCTACGTAGCCTATGACCGGGAATCGGAGCGGAAGATGGAGGAGAAGTGGAAGCAGTGGCAGCCCGACATTCGGCTGGTGACGCTGTTGTCGCCTTACCGCAGCATTATCCAGCCGCTGACGAAATTCGTGGATACGGTGGAGTACAAAGCTTCAGAATCGCACTACCGGGTGACGGTGCTTATCCCGCAGTTTATCCCTAAGAAAAGCTGGCACAACATTCTGCATAACCAGTCGAGTCTGCTGATCCGTGCCTTTTTGCTCTACCGGAAAAATATCATCGTCACCACGGTGCCTTACCATTTGAAAAAATAGCCGTTTTACCCGTTACACAAAAGAAGCTGCCGACCGGGTTCTTCCGGTGCGGCAGCTTCTTCCTTGAAGATCAATAGATGCGAAACCATACAGCATCTGTGATTGAGCCTTGAGCGCCTTGCCTTTTGGTCTTACTTCCAATCCTGCACCCGCCAGATGTCCGTGACCCAGTCTTCGTAGAAGGCGGGTTCGTGGGACACCAGCAGCACGGTGCCGGGGTAGGCGGCCAGTGCCTTCTGCAGAGACTCCTTCGCGCGGACGTCTAAATGGTTCGTCGGTTCATCCAGCACGAGCAGATTGCTCCGGGTAAGCATCAGCTCGGCGAGCCGGGCCTTGGCCTGCTCTCCTCCGCTCAGCGTCCGCATGGGCTTGCGGATATGATCGGCGCTCAGGCCGGCCATGGCCAGCGTGCGGCGGATCTCCTTCTCCGTCAAATCCGGACGCAAGGACCAGACATACTGCAGCGGCGTGTCCGAAGACGGGGTGTCTTCCTGCTGGTAATAGGCGGTCCGGACCGTGTTCTGAACGGTTACGGCGCCGCCCAGTGCGTTGATGCCGCCGAGCAGAGTCTTCAGCAGCGTGGACTTGCCGGCGCCGTTCTCCCCGATGATGGCGATTTTGTCACCGCCCTTGACGGTGAGGTCAAGCGGCCGAAACAGCGGCACCGCGTATCCCGCTTGAAGCCGTCTGGCCTCGATCAGCACCGAGCCGCTGAGGTTTCCTTCCGCCCGGAACTCAAAGCGGGGCGCCGGGCCGTCACCCGGCTTCTCGACCCGCTCGATCCGGCTCAGCATTTTCTCGCGGCTCTTGGCCTGCTTCGCCTTGCGGACCCGGTTGATATTAATAAAGGATTCCAGCCGTTCGATCTCCCGGGTCTGCCGCTCATAGGATGCCTGCTGCTGCTTCTGGGCGAGCGCATACTGCTTCTGGAACGCGGCATAGCTGCCCGTATAGCGTTTCAAGGTCTGATGGGCCAGATGAAAAATCACATTCGTGATTTCGTTCAGGAAATGCTCGTCATGCGAGACAACGATAAAGGCGTGCGGGTACTTTTTCAAGTAGTCGGTCAGCCACTCGATATGCACGGCGTCCAGGTAGTTGGTCGGTTCGTCGAGCAGCAGCACATCGGGCTCCTCCAGCAGCAGCTTGGCAAGCAGCAGCTTCGTCTTCTGGCCGCCGCTTAAGCGGCTTACGTCGGTGTCCAAGCCGATCTCGGCAAGACCCAAACCGCGGGCGACGTCCTCAATTTTGGCGGAAATGGCGTAGAACCCGGCCTGCTCCAGCCCATCCTGCAGTTCGCCGTAGCGCCTGAGCATCGCGTCAAGCCCGTCTCCCACCTCACCGAATCGGGCCGCGATTTCATTCATTTCGCGTTCCATGTCAAACAAGTGCTGAAAGGCCCGCTCCAAATACCGCAGGACCGTCATCCCTTCCTGCAGCGAAATGTGCTGCTCCAGGAAGCCGACCCGGGCTCGCGGCGACCACTCGATCCGCCCTTCCTCCGGCAGCAGGCTTCCGGTCAGCAGGCGGAACAGTGTCGACTTGCCGGCGCCGTTCATGCCCACCAGTCCGGCATGCTCGCCCGGCAGCAGGCGGAACTCAATATGGCGAAAAGTAACTTGATCTCCGTACATATGCGTAAGATTCGTGACATTTAATATGCTCATGGTTCTCTCTCCTTAGGTTTCATTGATTGCGAACAAATGAAGCCATCAGGAGGACAGCGAAATGACGTGACGATCCGGTTGTAAATACTGCAAGATACTCCGGCCCTAGGGGTCTGTACCTGGTGACTAAGTATCTTACAGCCCGCTTTAATATACAGAAAGCGGGTAAGGTGAACACACCCTACCCGCTTACATGTCAAAGCTGGAAAAGATGTGGAAATCATATCGACTGTTCTCGAGATGGCTAAAAAAGGGCAGACTTCTCCCGTATCAAGCCAAATCTCTTCTAAGAACAGTAGACAAAATTTCCATTACCTTTCCACCTCATTCAAGTTTATCGTTACGCCACACAGTATAAGCGAGGCTTCCTGCAGTTGTCAATCGGACACCTGCCCGGGATAGCTTAGCTCTTCAACCCGCTGCAGGCGGTTAAGAATCCTTTACCCGGAGATATCTTTACAAGGCTGACATGAGAATTTATAATGTCGATGTATGTGCAGAAGTTCGAAAGGGGAATCCATAAGTGGCAGTTGTTTGCTTGTAGCCGGCAAAAGTGCAAAAATTTCGTGAGTTCGTTCACGGGATACGTATGCCCTTTTGACCTAATACAAGGAACTTCTCGCATCGTATTTTTTTCGATACCGGCGGAGTGCCTTATTTGAGGTACTCCGTTTTTTGGTGAAATGAGGAGGAAAACACATGCTAACGCCATTTATGGAAAACCACGAGTATAATTTGATCAAGCGCCTGGTGGGGCGCCTCGAATATAACATCAAGACCACAGCCGACCAGAAAGTCATATCCGCGATCCGGCACACGACTTGGACCCGGGTCATAGAGATGTTCCCTGCTGCGACGGAGGAGCAGAAGCGGTTCTTCGACCGGATTCCGACGCTAAACCGTGCCGAGGAATTCCAGGCTTATTTGAGCGAGCTGGAGCAATACGTTACGGCCTTTCCGCAGGTAACGGAACAGCAGCTGAAGAAGCTTTATCCCAAAGTTAAAAAGCTGAAGCTCCCACCGCTGGCCGAGCTCGATTTCCGCTTCCTGACCTATATCGGCTGGACCGATATTTCAACGAATAAACTGTTCATCGTCTACAACCTGGACGGGAAAATGACAGGCATTGAGGGCCGGTTCACCCCGACGAACAGGAAGGGAGTCTGCTGCCTCTGCAACAAGCATGAAGAGGTGGCCTTCGTGACCGCGCAGACGAAAGCCAAAGGTTCGGCACTGGATCATTTCGGGCGGGTCGGAAATTATATGTGCATCGACAGTGCCAAGTGCAACCAGAATATTACCGATGTGTCTCAACTGGAACGGTTTATGAAGGATGTCTTGAACTAACATGCTGACCATGCGTAAAATGCAGAAGAACCCGGGTTGATCCCGGGAGAATAAACAGCGGGCAGGCCGAGGGGCCTTGCCCGTTTTTATTTTCCCTTTGAGCTATCAGGAGACGGTTTAGTGAATCAGCACAGGCGAAGGCGTCTGGATATACTCGACGTACCGGATGCCTTCCGCCTTCAGTTGCTCTTGACTGGCCCGGTTGGCATCGTACACCACGAACGGGGGAAGGAAGGTGCCGTGGCAGTGGGCAATCGTAAGGTGGATCGGTTTTAACAGCTCGCTGATCGTAAACCAGTTGTCTCCTCCGGCCTGAAATGACTTAACTGTGCCGCCCGCGGTAGTGACGACGATGAATTCTTTGCCCTTTAAATGCTCGCCTCCGGGGCCGTAAGCCCAGCCGGGAGTCAGTACATCGTCAAACCATTTTTTGAGTAGGGGCGGTGAGCTGTACCAATAAAAAGGGAACTGGAGAACAATCCGGTCGTAAGCAAGCAGCAGCTGCTTCTCCCGGTCCGTATCGATCTGCCAATCCGGATATTCCTGATACAGATCGCGGACGTGGATATTGGTATGCTTCGGCAGCGCTTCGAGAAGCGCATGGTTCGCTCTGGACTTGGACAGATCCGGGTGGGATACAATGACCATGGTTTTCATTTCAAATCATCCTTTCGGGCGGTATGCGTTATGAATGTTGCACCTCTAGTATGGTTCAGGGCCGATACTCTTGAAAAGTACGCAGTTTTAACAGACTAAGTCTTGCAAACCGTACTCTTGATCAGGACAGCGTATTGCCGAGTAGTACGAAAAATCATACTATGTACGATTTAAAAGAGTACTGTCACCATTCCGTGTACTCTGGTACAATGGCAGCAAAGACAGCACTGCCGCTTCGGTGGGAAAGGGGAGGGCTAGCAAGATGAGTAAGGACCACGGGACGGGAAACACGGGAGGAATCATCACGACGCTGCAGGCGATCGGAGGCAAGTGGAAGCCGCTCATTTTGTTTATACTGCTGCACCAGGGGACGAAACGGTTCGGGGAGCTGCGCAGACAACTTCCCCATATTACACAGGGCATGCTGACCAACCAATTGCGTGAGCTTGAGCAGGATGGATTGATCCACCGGAAGGTATATCAGGAGGTTCCTCCCAAGGTAGAATACTCCTTGACGGAACATGGGGAGTCGCTGAGATCCGTGCTCCACGATATGTGCAGCTGGGGTTTTGAGCATATGGAATTCAAGGCGAATGCCGCCAAGGAGGATACCGCCTCCGAAGCGGACGGAAATATGTAAGGGAGGGCCTGAGGGCCCTCCCTTACTGTATATTGGATGTCACTCTTCAAATGTCAGGTTAGACGGCTCGTCCCGGAGCTCGTAGACGATCTCCAAATTCGTGGTGGGCACGCTCTCGTCGACCTCTTCAAACCGGAAGCTGTCCACCCATACCTGCCCCGGCCCCATCAGCAGCACCCCGAGCGAAATCGTTGCAGCATTGTCCGGGACATCAAGCACGATGGCGTAGTGGTTCCAATGCGTGTCGCCGACAATTCGGCGGTTGTTCATATTGTCAAACCGCAGCACGTCTTCGGCTTGATTATCAACCCGCATCCACAGTCCGCAGAACTCGGTAACCCCTTCCGTCCGAACGAAGCCGGAGAAGCGCATTCTGCGTTTCAGGTACCGATCGGCTTTAAATTGCTGCATCATCGTGGCGAACACGTTCGGGCCTTCCGGGGTGACGGCTTTCAAATAACCCGAGGCGTTCCCTTGATGGACGTTGTGACGGTCCAGGCCGATTTCATACTGATGCGGGTGGCTGCCGCTCAGCATCCAGCCTTTTACCATCGATTCCTCAATCATGTTCTTTTCTCCTCCTTGAGCGGCATGGGCCTGGGTATGAAGACTGAACATCTTCCGGTATCGCCCTGGCGGCATGCCGTACATTTTTTTAAAGGCGCGGGTAAACGCCTCCTGGCTCTCAAAATGGCACTGCAGCGAAATGCCGATGATCGGCTCCTCCGAGTACAGGAGCATCCGCGAGGCGAGACACAGCCGGCGGCTTCGCAAATATTCCGCGATGCTCAGCCCGGTCTCCCTGCGAAACAGACGGTGAAAATGGAACGGCGAGAATCCGGCTTCCGCCGCGATCTGCTCAAGTGTCAGCGGCTCGTGAAGCTGTTCCTCCATGAACCGGATGCTGTGTTGAATCCGATTTGAATACACCAGCGTGCCCCTCCTTTGATATCAGCATAGCAGATGGGAGAGGGTGCGTTTTGACCGTTCTTGCTAACATGCGAAAAAGCCCGGGATGGGCAGGCCATTCGGGCTGGAATATGGGAGGCGTGGGAATCGTCGGCTGCGAACGGGAAAGTTGCGGGGCGGTGTCCACGTGGTGAATAAATTCGGACAAATTAAGGGCCGTCGCGCTCCCCTTTGTTCAAAGAAGACACACCACGGCAGCCACTAGCTAGGCTTCGTTGTTAGAGCTCGGAAAGATTGAAGTGGACTTCCCGGTTTGGGCAATCCGCTGCGGCGAAATCCAGCAGGCGGCGGCCCTCGTTGGCCAATGCCTCCTGATCGGCGTCCGAGATAGGCTCAAACAGCTTGATCACGAGCTCGGCAGATTGCTTGTTCCGCTCCAGGATCCACATGCCGCAAACGAAGCCGTCGACGAGCACCGCTGCCCGGATGATGCCGTTCACCGTAAAGATGCGGCGGCGGTAGCGCTCATCCATAATCCGGGAGCGGTCGGCGAAGGAGAGAAGCATGTTATCGAATTCGCCGAGGAGGCGCGGAGGTGCGGGTGTATCCTCCGCCGGCAGGGGGGCGTCCGCCAGGTCGTACAGCAGGACGCCCTTTTCATCCAGGAAGGTCCGGAGACGCGGCCCGAGCCGGCGGATGACGTCGCTCAGCCGTGTCAATCCGGACCAGACCTGGATGTCCTTGACCGAGGCCGGACCGAAGGCGGCCAGGTAACGCAGGACCAGCTCCTCGAGTCCGGAGCTGGAAGCTTCCGCGGGCGGGCTGCCCAGCCACGCCTCCGCGGTGGTGTGCAGGGCCTGGCCGCTGGCGCCCCACAGGCCCCTTGGGGGCACCTGCACGAGCGGCACGAGCGTGCGTACCGTGTTGGCGAGCGCGGCCGGGCTGCGGTCCGGCCAGCGCTCCTGCAGGCGGGCGCCGAGCTCGCCATAGGCCAGCGGGGCCTCCTCCACGAGGGCCCGCCCGGCTGCGGCGACCGCGCCGGTATCCAGGCCGGCGAGCTCCTTGCCGTAGCCTCCCTTCAGGCCGCGGTCCAACGCAGGCTGAATGACCGGGCGCAGCGCAAGAGCGTCCTCGGCCGTCACGAGGTGGATCGTCGACCGCATGATCGCGATGCGCACGGCCTGACGCGTTTCAATCAGCCGGGACAGCTCCTCGTGCCGAAAACCGGCCAGCCTGGCCCACAGGCCGTAATACGGCGGAATCGGAGCTTGGGCCTGCATGCCGGCCAGATGCCGCAGCGCGTCAAGCACCGGCATCTCTGTCCGGCGCAGCAGGAGCTGCCGTTCGAGCAGGGCCCGGTTCAAGGCTCGGCGGCTGAGCACCTTGGGAACATTTTTCGTAAAAAGGGATGTATCGGTTGGCTTGGGCATCGGCTCGGTCACGACGGCAGCGCCTCCTTAAGGTTCATGGTCTATACGTTCTTATATCCTCAGTATAGCCATCAACGCTGACAACAATATGTCAGGGTTTGGAGAGTACGGTCAAAGGAATTTGTGATCCTCGTCCCGTGGATCGCTGTGGGTTTTCGGGACGGAAGCCAAAATACGGAGCATGGTGGAAATCCAATAGTGCAGCAGGCCGGGTACCGAGAGAAGCAGAATCAGCAGCGGTCGGGCCGATATGCTTCTATGATTCAGATAGAACAGCAATAGGCAGGACACCAGAACATACCATACAAGCGGCAGTACTCCAGGCCGCAGCTTCCAATAAGCTGCAACTAACCTGGAAACGGCTTGCAGAAGCAGCGAGTAGCACAAAATCGAAACAGAGTTCAGGAACAGCATGACCGTGACGATATCCTGAAACAAGGGAAACTCTTGCTCCGGACCGTACCATGGCCAGAAGGCAAGTAGGCCGAAAGCGCACAAGGCCAGAGACAAGCCTATCCACAATACATAACAAACCCTAAAAATATAAATCCCTCCCGATTTAGGAAATGGGGCAGGGAATGAGCGCAATATCCAATTATTGGTACCCTTGGGACAGATGTCTCCACATTAACACGCTATTGGGGAGTGATGCAAAAGGCAGTGGAGTTTAACTCCAGCGTTCCTTTAAAGCTGGTATATTGCCGATAAACCTGAAATCACGCAATGAACAAAAGGACTTGTAGTATATCGCAGTGCAGTGGGTGGGGCGCTCTCTGCGTAGACAACGATGCGGTATAATGGGGAAATAGTGGAAAAGGGGATCCTATATAATTGGGGAATTTGTTTACTACATTGAAAGGGGCGATATCTTGAAAATAGGCCAGCTATCCAAAGCGACCGGTGCAAGCACTCGTTCGATCAGATATTACGAAAAGAAAAATCTGTTGACAGCAAAACGTATGGATAATGATTATCGTGAATTCGACGAATCTGATGTTAAACGGATCAAAACGATACAGATTTATTTAGACATCGGTCTGTCGACGAGGGAAATTAATGGAATATTGAATTGTCATGAGAATTATGATGCTTACGACAGCGATGATTTCTGTGAGGAATTGCTCGGTGCCTATGAGGAAAAACATGCAGAAATCTTACAGCAAATTCAATCGCTGACTGTAGCACAACAGAAATTGGAACAGCGTATTGAACAAATGAGACGCCAGAGAACATTGAGAGGAACAGTGAGCAACTCAGCCGAGCAATCAAACCAATCTTCATGAACAAAAAGGTTTAAGGAAGGGCCGATTTACAATATGGATAAACGGCTTGCATGTATAAGATAGATGAATGAACGATAGATATGAAGCACATAAAAATGTACCGGCTGCATTCGTGTTCAGGCTTTAATTTATTTAGCAAAAAGAACAGCGGGGAAGCCGGGCTTCTCCGCTATTCTTTTTATATCAAAGTATAAACTTCAGAGCCATTGCTTCCTGATATTGCAAGAAAAATTACCTTTAAAACGCGGTCTGTCTTCTTTGAAGGTACGTCGATAGACGTTTTTCTTATAATATCAGAAAGTATAAACTTCAGAGCCGTTGCCTCCTGATATTGCAAGAAAAATTACCTTTAAACGCGGTCTGTCTTCTTTGAAGGTACGTCGATAGACGTTTTTCTTATAATATCAGAAAGTATAAACTTCAGAGCCGTTGCCTCCTGATATTGCAAGAAAAATTACCTTTAAACGCGGTCTGTCTTCTTTGAAGGTACGTCGATAGACGTTTTCTTATAATATCAAAGTATAAACTTCAGAGCCATTGCTCCCTGATATTGCAAGAAAAATTACCTTTAAAACGCGGTCTGTCTTCTTTGAAGGTACGTCGATAGACGTTTTTCTTATGGAAGTTGTAATTAAACGAGCGCTTTAACGGCAGCAACTGCATTTTCGTAGTTAGGGTGCTCTGTCATTTCGCTTACATACTCAACGTATTGAACGGTATTGTCAGCATCGATTACAAAGACGGATCTCATCAACAATTGAATTTCCTTAATGAGAACGCCGTATGATTGGCCAAAGTTGCGGTCTTTATAATCGGATAAGATGATTACATTGTCAATGCCTTCAGCACGGCTCCAACGGGATTGTGCAAAAGGAAGATCCACGCTGACGGTCAGGACAACCACGTTATCGCCAAGCTTTGCGGCTTCCTCGTCAAAACGCCGGGTTTGAGCGTCGCATACACCTGTATGGTCCAGGGAAGGAACGACACTGATTAGTTTGACTTTCCCGGCATAATCAGCCAAGGATGCTTGCTCTATCAAATTTTTGCTAACTTTGAAGTCAGGGGCTTTGTCGCCGACCTTCAGTTCAGGTCCTACTAAAGTAAGCGGGTTGCCTTGCGCTGTTGCTACACCGGTACGCTCTTGTGCCATTGTATACGTGCCTCCTTATTGTTCAATGGATATAGTTGGTATTTAACTAAGATTAGTAGTAGGATGCTCTGTCATTTCGCCCAAATATTCGAGCTTAAGCTTTAGGCACCTGCATTCCGATCTCTCTGCTGCCCGCTCTTCGCGACTAGGGCCGTAAACGCCAGGTACCACCAATCCAGCTTGACGCATGAGCACGAACATTTGTCCACGATGATGGGCCTGGTGCTGGATCAGCAAACGCAGCACTGCAGAAATAGGTAGCACTATCGTGCCCCACATATTCCGGGTTTTGCTTAACGTCGCATCGTTCCATTGCGTCTGCAGCGCATCTAGCATCGCACGGCTCGTCCGATCATAGGCCTCTGTGATTGAAGCCGCCGATGTTGGCTGATCGCTATCTTTTCCTTGATCTTGGAATTCCAGCCAATTTCCTTCCGCTTGGAATTCCAGCCCCGCTGCGGACAAAAAGTAATGAACCGATAGTGTTATATGCCACGCCAGTTTCCCCAAAGTGAAATGATCTGGAGCCACTTGTTGCTGAAGAGACTCGTTCGTCAGGACTTGGAGGACCTTCTGTGTGAGGTCAGCTTCCATTTTCCACTCATCGATAAACTGATGCAAACTAGTAAACATGTGCTAATCACCCTGCTTTTCGTTGAATTTGGAAACTTATTATACTTCGAACGAAGGTCCGCTTAATCGCTTTTGATTGCCGATGCACCAACACCCTTGCCCATGAGCTTCTCCATGACAGCCTCGCTTTCGGCAGAGGCCGCATAGCTGATCACAACATCCGCACTCCGTGATCGGCAAACGCTTATACCGTAGCGGTGCCATGGTCGCGTGAGCCGCCAGTATGAGGATGACTTTGCCTTTCAATGTTTGTTCATTTGGATATCTCATCTCCTTTCTCCTTTATCTTAAAAGGTTGACACAGTGTCAAAGTCAATGCATACTTTCGTATTTTTCTGAGGTCTGGCAAATGCGCGCCCCTGGCTTTGACGCTGCAGGGCGAATCATCGCAATAGGATGCTCCTAGCTGAGGCTTGTAACGGGTTTGTACCAGTTATTTACAAGGCCGGGTGAAGGCTCTACAATGAGGGCAACAACATGTTAGCGGGTTAACATCTACCTGGCTGATTCGTAGCAATGGTTGCTCGATCGGCCGGGCCAGGCCAGGCAACTATTTTTACATTGCGAGGAGCGGTGACAATGAGCAAATCAACAAGCAAGCTGGCGGTACCCATTGCGGATGATGCAGCGAAGCCCGTGGGATTGACCGCCGCTGCCGGGTTTCAGGTCGGCGTCCGGAGAACGTTTCCGGTATCACGGGAGGCGGCGTGGTCGCTGCTGACTTCCCCACAGGGTATGATGGTATGGCTTGGGAAACTTCCGGCCCTTGAATTCAAGCCGGGAACGACGTATACGTCCAAGGAAGGAAACCACGGCGAGATTCGGGTCGTCAAACCCGGGGAGCAAATCCGCTTGACCTGGCAGCGGCCCGGCTGGCCCCATCCTTCCACGGTCCAGATCCGCTTGCTAGAGGCCAAGACCGGAACGACGATCAGCTTCCATCAGGAAAAGCTGACGGATATCCAGCAGCGTGAGCAGATGAAGGCATATTGGGAGGAGGCGGCGGACCACATCCGGCAGCAGCTGGCTGCGGACTGATCGAAGGCATGGCCTCAACGAATTGATCATTGAGTAAAACTCCGCCACTTGAATCGCTTGATTGAATCGAAGGAGCCGTAAGGCCGGTAAGACGACTTGGAGAGTTGATTTCCTCCTCCGCTGCGGCTTACTATAATAACTTCAGGAGGAGGTCTGCTGATGGCTGAGCTGAAGGCAGTATACAATGAGGAATTTTTGCGCGGATTCGGGGCGAAGGTTCATACGGCCCACGCCGCGTTTGATACAGATAAGTTTGTCAAAGATGTCATGGACGACACATGGCAGGAACTTGAACTGAAAGCCCGTATGCGGCGGATCAGCGAAAAGCTGGGCGATCACTTGCCCGCCCGATATGAAGAGGCGCTCGAGGTGCTCTTCGCGATCGACGAGCACTGTGCGGGGTTTCCGTACCTGTTCTTTCCCGATTTCGTGGAAGTGTTCGGGCAGGCGCCGGAGCACTGGGACCTTTCAATGAAGGCCCTCGAGCGCTTCACGTCCAAATCGTCGGCGGAGTTTGCCGTCAGGCCTTTTCTGCTGCGGGACCCGGAACGGATGATGCGCCAGATGACGGCTTGGGCGCAGCATCCGGACGAGCATGTCCGGCGTCTGGCCAGCGAAGGCAGCCGGCCGCGGCTGCCGTGGGGACAGGCCCTGCCGATGTTCAAGAAGGATCCGGCGCCGGTGCTGCCCGTGCTGGAGCTGCTGAAGCAGGACCCGTCGCTCTATGTCCGCAAGAGCGTCGCCAACAACCTGAACGACATCGCGAAGGACCATTCTGACGTGGTGCTGGAGACGGCGCGGCGCTGGAAAGGTACGCATCCGCATACCGATTGGATTATCCGTCACGGCTGCCGGACCTTGATCAAGAAGTCCCATCCGGAAGCGATGGCTCTGTTTGGCTATGCGGAGTCATCCGCGGAGGAACCGCTGGCGTCCGCCGCTTCGCTGACGGTAGAGCCGTCCGAAGTAGCGGTCGGGGGCAGCACAGAGCTTCACTACGAGATCCGCGTGCGGGACGGGCAGCCGGCCCATATCCGGGTGGAATACGGGATCGACTTTGTCAAAGCCCGCGGCAAAATATCGCGCAAAGCGTTTTTGCTGTCGGATAAGACCGTACCCGGAGGCTCCCGCCTGTCGGGGACGCGAACCCATTCCTGGGCCGATCTGACGACGCGCCGACATTATCCGGGCGAGCACCGGATCGTGCTGCTCGTCAACGGCCGGGAGGCGGCCTCCGCCAGCCTCGTGCTTACGGACAGCGGAGGGGAGCAGCAGGCATAGGCGAAGCATGCGAAGACAAACCAAACAGGAGTACCCGTGCGGTCGTTGGACCTCAAGGGGACTCCTGTTTTTCGTTATCGGCATACTTTAATCTAGCAGGGGACGCTCCGAATCAGTGCGGCCGCTGGTTTGAAAGAAACTGCTTCTCGTGCTGAAGCAGCCAGCTTTTACGCGTCAGTCCACCGCCGTAACCGCCCAAGTCGCCGCTCGCATTGATGACGCGGTGACAGGGGATGACAAGGGCGAGCTGATTGGCGCCGTTGGCCTGGGCCACGGCCCGGAAGGCCTTCGGTTTGCCGAGAGCCCCGGCCAGCCCGGAGTAGGAACGGGTCTCACCCGGCGGAATTTGCACCAGCTGCGCCCAGACCGACTTCTGGAACGGAGAGCCGATCAGATGCAGCGGTGTGGTGAATACGGACAGCCCCCCTTCAAAATAAGCCGTCAGCTCCTGCTCGATGGAGCGTATAGGAGCGGTGACGCCCGGGATGATCGCCGATTTCGTCCGCTGGCGCAGCCGCTCTACTTCGCGCTCGAGGCCCCGTCGGTCCACAAACTCCAGCAGATACAGCGCCTCCTCGTCGGCGATCGCGACCATCGGACCGAGGCGCGTATCGATCCATGCCGCGCGCAGGATGAAGCTGTCTGCGGATTTCGCCGGAGCCGCCCCCATGATGCGGGAGAAGGCGTCCCGGAATCCGCTTCCGGATTCATACCCGCTCGACAGCTGGGCGTCGATCACTGCCTGGCCGGACCGGATCTGCTTGAATGCCAGCCCCATGCGGCGGGCGCGGGCATACTCCACAAAGGTCATGCCAAACCGTTTTTTGAACTGCCTCCGCGCCGTCGAGGCGTCGATGTCGAGCTCATCAAAATCCTGTTCCTTCCACCGTTTTTCCGGATGGGTCTCGACGGCCTCGACCAGCTTCTGGACGACCGGCGAAACGTGATTCGGATGGGACAGCGGACGGCAGCGCTGGCAGGGCCGGAAAGAAGCGAGCAGCGCCTCCTGTGCGGTCTCGTAAAATTCACAGTTTTCATATTTGGGCTTTCTGGCCGGGCACGTCGGGCGGCAGAACACTCCCGTCGTTTTGACCCCGACATAGAAAATCCCCTCGTACTCCGACTTTTTATCGAGCAGCGCCTGATAATACTCCATTTTATGTTCAGCCGTAATCATGACCGGCCTCCTTTTTTCATCATCCTTTACTCTTATTATAGACCAGCCCTGCAGATCTCCGCCGCCGAAAATCGGGCACTGATTTTTAAATCATCGTTCTTTTTCAACTGGACGCCGTAATGGCGGAGCCAGCAGCCCCCATCCGTGGCTAAATTCCCGCTGCATCCCTTGTTTTAACAAAAAAAATTTGGGACAATAATAGACAGATTGCCTGCCGGATCTGGTAAAGTAGAATTAAATGCATTTTAAAGCTTTTGAAAAGAGGAAAAACGATGAACAAACCATCCATCTATGGATTAACGTTCGATCAGCTGTCTGCATGGCTGCTTGAATATGGACATAAACCATTCCGCGCTTCTCAGGTGTGGGACTATCTATATGTACAACGGGTCACCGATTTTGCCGATATGACGGATGCCAATCCGGACTGCGTAAAGCTGCTTGCGGAGCATTACGTTATCCAGACGCTCGAAGAGCATGTAAAGCAGGAGTCGGCCGACGGGACGGTCAAGTTTCTGTTCCGATTGCAGGACGGCAACCTGATCGAGACGGTGCTGATGCGCCATAAGTTCGGCCTTTCCGTCTGCGTGACGACCCAGGTCGGCTGCAATATCGGCTGCAGCTTCTGCGCGAGCGGACTGCTGAAGAAAAGCCGGGACCTGTCCGCCGGGGAAGTTGTGGAGCAGCTCATGAAGGTGCAGCTGTTCCTGGACCAGAACAAGCCGGGCGACCTCGTCAGCCATATTGTCGTAATGGGCATCGGGGAGCCGTTTGATAATTTCGAGAACATGGTCGACTTCATCAATGTGGTCAAGGACCGCAAAGGGCTGGCGATTGCCGGGCGCCATATTACCGTATCGACCAGCGGACTGGCTCCGAAGATCATGGAATTTGCCGACCGCGATTTGAAGGTGAACCTGGCCATTTCGCTGCATGCGCCGAACAATGAGCTCAGAACCCGGATTATGAAGATTAACAAGGCTTATCCGATTGAGGAGGTCTTGGGGGCCATGGATTATTATCTGGCGAAAACGAAGCGCAGAGTGACGCTCGAGTATATTTTGCTCAAGGACGTCAATGACGGCAGGGAACACGCGGCTGAATTGTCGGAGCTGATCGGTGACCGCAGACAGCTGGTCAACGTCAACCTGATCCCGTACAATCCGGTCGATGAGCACAGCCAGTATCAGAGAAGCGCGCAGGAGTCGATCCTGGCTTTCTATGACACGCTCAAGAAGAACCGGGTCAGCGTCAGTGTCCGGCTGGAGCATGGAACCGATATTGACGCGGCCTGCGGACAGCTGCGCAGCAAGCAAATCCGTAAGGAAAACGGCAGAGGTGCGGGCCAGGCCAGCGCGGTAAACGGTTGAGGCCGGCATCCTGTTTTCAGGGGATTCCCCCATTTTTTTAAACATGCATAACACGAAAAAGCCTGCAGATCTGCAGGCTTTTGTCATGCCTAGGGGCATTTATACGAAACATCCCTATCCTCGACCGGTTAGCCAGCCACAGCCACGATGAATACGACCCATCCCGCCAAAAAGGCCACTCCGCCGATCGGCGTAATCGCCCCCAGCTTGCGGATGCCGGTCACGCTCAGCGCGTACAGGCTTCCCGAGAATAACAGAATTCCCGCAAACAGCAGCCATCCTGCGAGCTGGATGGTGCCCGCATGTGCGGCGGATGGGGCATAGAGGCCCATCAACAGCAGGCCAAGTCCGTGAGCCAAATGATATTGGACTCCCGTCTGATAGGTTTTCTGCCGATTATCGTCGAGTCTTTCCTTCAGGGCGTGCGCCCCGAATGCACCGATGGCCACGGCCAAAAACATCATGATTCCGCCTAGAATGAGCAGCGTGTTCACATCAATCACCTCTAAGCGTCATCATACGTTCTGGCGCGGCGGCCGTCAACGACTTGGATTTGATCTGTTTTCTTAATAATGCCGGCGGATATGGTGACTCCGTTTTTTCTTCCTTACAAACTTGTTCGTGCCGCTAGCGCCAGGTCCGCCGCCGACCGAGTCCTGCTGTCTGGTGCAAGGGCTGTCGATGGTGGAATTGGTGCCGCTCGTGCTGTGTGTGCCGGAGCCGCTGGCAATTTGGGTGGCGGCAGCCTCCTCGCTTCCCTCCGGCATTTGAACCCGCTGGTGATTCAGAACGAAGATGGCTTCCTTCTTCCGGCGGTGCGAGCGTTTCCGTTTACCGCGGCAGGCGTGGGCGGGCTCGCGGAGGATGCTGATGTTATCGGCGGTGCCTCCGGCTCCGACGCTGACCTGCTGGTCCGTATTCGGGGAACCGATGGCCGCGTTGCTTCCCGACGCGCTGCTGTGACCTGCGCCGCTGGCGATCTGCGTCGTATTCGGGGCGTTGGTGAATTGATCGTTAATGACAAATACGAACTTATCGAACCTGCGGAGCGGAACTTTGGTCGTCAGCCGTTTTTCGCCCCGGACGATGCTGACGATGAGCTTGCCCTGTGACCGTGAACGAGAGTGCCTCTTCAGTCGTCTTGCCATATGCCGGCGGGCATGACCGCAGCCGTGGCTTTTAAGATACCTCCTCATATCAACCATCCTTTGTCTGTGGTATGGTTTATCCTAGTGATGTTTGCCGGATCTTGTGAGGGACAACTGTCTCGTAGGGGCAAAAAATAGGGCGTTTTATATAGGATGAACTAAAGAAATGAATGTTTTAAGCCTCTATTAGACTGTTATAACAGGTAGATCAATGCAAGACGTTAATTCAATCGATTTAGCCGGATTTTACACCGGATAGGTGATTAATGCTTCTGTCGGTGATAAAATATAGCAAAACCGTCCGGTCATAGAGAACGGCCTGCCGGAAGATCTGTAGCTGAACTGTTCCCGGCGTAAAGGTCCAGTCTGCCGGGGGTATCAAAGACACTTGTAAACGCTTTAATCATAAACCGTAGATTGCTTTGCCTAAAGCGCGGGCAGTCATACAGGAGAGGATGGGAATGCAATGCAGGTGAATCAAGTTCGCGAGTTGGCTGTGAAACTGAAAGAGAATATCGGGAGAGTCATTGTCGGCAAAGAGGAAGAAGTGGAGCTGCTGCTAACGGCCTTGCTGGCGTCAGGACATGTGCTGCTGGAGGATGTGCCGGGGACCGGTAAAACGCTGCTTGCTAAAAGTTTGGCGGCGTCCCTGTCGCTCAGCTTTCAACGGATTCAGTTTACCCCCGATCTGCTGCCGTCGGATTTGACGGGCATCCATTTCTACAACCAGAAGGACGGCGAGTTTCAGTTTCGCCCGGGTCCGCTGTTCTCGCGGATCGTGCTTGCGGATGAAATTAACCGGGCCACGCCCAGAACCCAGTCCAGCCTGCTGGAGTGTATGGAGGAGCGGCAGGTCAGCATTGATGGGCAGACGATGGCGCTGGAGCGGCCATTTATGGTGCTGGCCACCCAGAACCCGGTGGACAACCAGGGCACTTTTCCGCTGCCCGAGGCCCAGATGGACCGCTTTATGATCCGCATGAAGCTGGGGTACCCATCCGCAGCGGAAGGGAAGGAGATCTTGAAGCGGACGCAGGGACCGGCCGGCTTAACCGCAGAGCGGGCCGAGCGCACGGCAACAGCCGACGAGGTGCTCGAAGCCCAGCAGCTGTGCACGCAGGTGAACGTGAGCGAGGACTTGATGGGATACATCGTATCTCTGGCCGAAGCGACCCGCGTCCATGCGGAAGTGGCTCTTGGCATCAGCCCCCGTGGAACCCAGGCGCTGCTGCGCGCGGCGCAGGCTTATGCTGCGTTAAATGGACGGGAGTACGTACTCCCCGATGACATTAAGCATCTGCTGGTGCCGGTCTGCGCTCACAGACTGGTGCTTAAGAAGCGCTACGGCGGGCAGCATGAGGCCGCCCGGCGCATTCTGCTTGAGGTGCTGGATCACATCGCAGTTCCCAGTGAAGCGGGACTGGAAAGCGGCGTGAGATAATGGCGATGCTGTGGCTGCTTCTGGCCTGCGGCGGCGTGTTGGTGCTGCAGGGCCTGGTCCTGGGCAGGGGATCGCTGCGGAAACTGACGTACGAGCGCCATTTCAGCACGGAAACCTGTTACGTGGGGGACCGGATTGAAATGGTCGAGGTGATCGAAAACGGCAAAATGTTTCCGGTGCCCTGGCTGCGCCTGGAAGCGATGCTTCCCTCGTCCCTGATGTTTAAGCGCAGCCGGGAAACCTCGATCAGCGAGGGGAATATTTATCAGAATCATACGAGTTTATTTATGCTCCGTCCCCGGACCCGGATTACCCGGACGCATCAAATCCAGTGTACCCGCCGGGGAATCTATCGGATGGACTCGGCCACGATGACCGGCGGGGACCTGTTTGCGGTCTACACCCCGTCACGGCAAATTACGCTCAGCAAACGGCTTGTCGTTTACCCGGAGCTGCTGGGCGATGACCGGCTGCCTTCCTCCTGGAAGACCTGGCAGGGGGAGCTCGCGGTGCGGCGCTGGGTCGTTGAGGATCCATTCCTCATTACCGGAATCCGGGAATACGCCGCAGGAGATCCGATGAACCGGATTCACTGGAAAGCCACCGCCAGAACGGGCGAGCTTCAGGTGCACAAGCACGGCTATACCGCCGATCCGCGGGTCATGATCTGCCTGAACATCGAGGTGTCCGAGCAGATGTGGAACGTGGTGACCCGGCCGGAGATGGTCGAGGATGCGCTGTCCTATGCGGCCACCTGTGCGGCTTCGCTGATCCACCAGGGTATGGCCGCCGGTTTCACCCATAATGCGTCGGTTAATCCGGAGAGCCAGGCCATGCTCCGGCTCGATCCGGATTACGGCACGGCCCATTTGGAGAACGTTCTGGAGGCGATGGCCGGTGTGGATATGAAGACGCGGATGTCATTCCACGAAATGCTGCGTCTTGAAGCGGAGCGCGAGTCGGAAGAGACGGTCGACTATCTGCTCATAACGGCCCATCTGTCGGAAGCGGTCCGGGAGAGCATCCACGGACTCGAGAACAAAGGTCACCGCGTATCGGTTGCGGAATGGCCGGATGCGAGGGAGGCGGCGGTATGATACGTCAGCAAGCGCAAGCCCGTTACCGGGGAGCCGGGGAAGCATTATACTTCTCGCTGCTAGAGTCCGCCTCGCTGTACCCTGTGGCCGTGCTGCTTGCGGCATATGCGCTGCCGCTCCATCCGCTGCTCATCTGGCTGCTCGCGGGGGTTGTTCACGCTGCAGGCGTGCTGGCCGGCCGGGAGCAGTCCCGCAGCAGCGGGGGCGGCCGCCTGTGGACGCCGATCCCGCTGGCGGCCGCAGTCCTGCTGCCCCTGGCCGTGTTCGGGCTGCGGCTCGCCGCGGCGCTGGCCGCTGTGGCTCTGCTGGCGGCTGCCATCCGCGGGCTGATCGCCGGGCGCAAGCAGTGGTGGAAGACAGCGGTGCAGCGGCTGCCGCTGATCGGCCTTGGCGCCTCGCTTGTGCTCTACATTACGGCCGGCCAGGTCAGCGCTCTTCATCCGCACCGCACGTCGCTGTACGTGATGGCGATGATTACGCTGTTCGCCCTCCTGCTGCGCATGAACGGCGAGCGGGTCCGGGACGCCTCGCATGCCGAGCAGGCCGACCGTCAGCTGTTCGGCCGGATTCTGACAGCAAACCGCTCGATGACGTGGATCGTCATTGCCGTTATCGCCCTGCTCAGCGGATGGAAGGGCCTTGGTGCGATCTTCCTCTTCCTGCGGGACGGCCTCCGGTCTCTCCTCCAAGGCTTGGGAGGAGACGGACAGTCTGTGGAACAGCCTCCGCAAGCACCGGCCGATCCGATGATGCCCGATCTGTCCGGAATGGATCAGGGTCCGGTGCAGCACCCGATGTGGCTGAAAGTCATAGGCTATGTCGTCCTGGGCATTCTTTGCCTGGCTGCGCTTGTTTTGCTGGGGATGCTGCTTTATAAGCTGTTCCGACGCTGGCTTCCGGAGCGCATCCGAAGCTGGGTCCGGCGCCTCGCTTACCGGCTCGGGCTGCTGCGCCAGATCCGGCACATTTCCGAGGAGGCGGCGGACTTTGTGGATGAGGTCGAGCGAATCGACCGCGTTGCCGCGAAGCCCCGCCGATTCCGCCGCTTCCGCAAGGAGCAGGATATCAGCGGCAGCGACCCGCGTCAGGCTTACGAGAGCCTGATCCGCCGTGCGGTCAAGAAAGGATTCGCGTTCCGGGCGAGCCGGACGCCTGCGGAGAACGGCGCCGAGCTTGCGGCGGGAGAGAGCTTCACCGGCATGGCGCCGGAAGCGGTTCATACGCTCATCGAGCGGTATAATGCCGTGCGGTACGGCGGGAAAAAGGAGCAGTAGAAGCCCTGCTCCGGCCAGCATGATGCCGTACACTTTTGGTCGTGAAGGTCCCCTAAAGGGGGCCTTTTTTGTGCTCTTGGACTTCCAATAGTTACGCCGAGGTAACTTCATTACGATAAAGTGCCTACTTACGCAAGCGAAATAGAGCCACTACAATGGGGTTGTGGTTCACGAACCAAATCGATCATAAAGGAGACAAACGCACTATGGAACTTCAACTGGCACTTGATCTTGTCGATATTCCCGGAGCCAAGGAAATCGTAAACGAGGTTGCTGAATATATAGACATCTTGGAAATCGGAACGCCGATCGTCATCAATGAGGGGCTTCGGGCGGTGAAAGAACTGAAAAAAGCCTTCCCTTCCCTGCGCGTGCTGGCAGACCTGAAAATCATGGACGCCGGCGGATACGAAGTCATGAAGGCATCCGAGGCCGGGGCGAGCATTATTACTGTGCTCGGCGTCTCAGACGATTCCACCATCCGCGGGGCCGTGGAAGAAGCTAGAAAGCAAAACACAAAAGTCATGGTCGATATGATCAATGTGAAGGATATTGAACAGCGCGCCAAGGAAATTGACCAAATGGGCGTGGATTATATCTGCGTGCATTCAGGGTACGATCATCAGGCTGCAGGCATCAGCTCCTTTGAAGATCTGCTGACGATCAAACGGGTGGTGAACCGCGCCAAAACGGCCATTGCCGGCGGGATCAAGCTGAGTACGCTGCCTCAGGTGATTGCGGCCGGCCCGGATCTGGTTATTGTGGGCGGGGGAATCACCGGTCAGGATGACAAGCGGGCTGCGGCATCGCAGATGAAGCAGCTGGTCAGTCAGGTCTAAGATGAACACGGCCGATTATGCTCTCGAAATTACGAAGGAGCTGCAGCGATCGATTGCCCGCATCTCGGATGGAGAAGCGGACCAGTTGGCTGACATGATTCTTGAAGCCGGAAATGTATTTGTGGCCGGAGCCGGCAGGTCGGGCCTGATGGGCCGGGCGCTGGCCATGCGGTTAATGCATCTCGGAATTACCGCATATGTGGTCGGCGAAACGGTGACACCGGGAATCGGCCCGGGGGACCTGCTTGTCATCGGATCCGGTTCAGGCGAGACGCAAAGCTTGGTCACAATGGCCAAAAAAGCCAAGGATATCGGAGCAGCGGTCGTCACCGCAACCATTCACCCGGATTCCACGCTGGGCCGGTTGTCTGATCTCCCGGTCCGTCTCCCGGGCACGCCCAAGGAACAGCAGGCAGCAGGCAACGGGGAAAAGGCGACTATTCAGCCGATGGGATCGCTGTTTGAGCAAACCTTGATCATTTTGTACGATGCCGTCGTTCTCCGCTTGATGGAGCAGCGGGATCAAGATTCCTCCCAGATGTTCGGCAGACACGCCAACCTGGAGTAAAGCTTCACCTGAAAAAGATACCAATCCAAACAGGAGCCATCCCGGAGGTCGCAGACCGAGGGATGGTTCTTTTTTGCATCAAGCGAAAAAGCGAATCGTGTAGTATCCTATAAGAAGGAGGTGGCAGCGTGGCAACGGAAATTAAAGACCGTATCAATTTAAAAGAAATCAATTGCGCGAAGGAACTGACCCTTGCCGTGATCAGCGGCAAATGGAAGTTGATTATATTGTGGCATCTGGGGCTTGAGGGGACGAAGCGGTTTGGCGAGCTGAAGAAGCTGATCCCCAATGTGACCCAAAAAATGCTGACCAACCAGCTTCGGGAGCTGGAAGACGATCAGCTGATTTCACGGAAGGTATATCCGGAGGTCCCTCCCCGGGTGGAGTATTCGCTGACCGAATACGGCCGCTCGCTGATGCCGGTGCTGAAGATGATGTACGACTGGGGCAGTCATTATGGGGACCGGGTCATTTGGAAGGACGATCTTTAACAGGTCTGCATTCTCTTCATCGGAATGATTTTTTCATGTACTTAAAAAAATATGAAGTTCAATCCC
This sequence comes from Paenibacillus sp. OAE614, assembly GCF_040546645.1. Lineage (NCBI taxonomy): Bacteria > Bacillati > Bacillota > Bacilli > Caryophanales > Paenibacillaceae > Paenibacillus > Paenibacillus sp. OAE614. The sequence continues at coordinate 7,117,126 of NZ_JBEPOD010000001.1, forward strand.
TCGCAGAGTCCCAAGGCAGCTGAGTAAAAAGCCGCCGCTTTGCGGGGGTATTTTTTTGTGACATCGCCTGTAAATGGGGTAATAATTAGAAATTGATTCCAATTCTGGCTGCTGCAGCTGCTGTAAAGGAAGGATGCCGATGAAAGACCAAACGCCGACACGACGCATTGAAGCAGGCTATCTCATCCTTGTGTTTGTCATCATGATTCAGGAGCTGCTTATTTTTATCAAGGTATATGCAGATCAAGTTTATACCACTCAGGAGCTGCTGTTCAGTCTGGGGACATTGGCTGCGCTGCTGATCGGCTTCTTTATGCCGGTCGGCGTCACGGCGGTGGCCGTCTTCTTTTATCTTGTGAGTTATTTTGTGTGGCTGAACACTTATGCACATGTGGATATCTTATCTTTCTCCTGGCTGCTGCTCGTTCCCGCCAACATGATTCTGGCCTCCGTGATTCATTCCGGGTTGATCCGCAACCGGAGACTGATCGAGCGGCTGGAGGATTTGAAGGACATGAGCCCGCAGCTGGACCTCGATACGTCCCTCGGGAACAAGCTGTCCCTGGAGGATGCCGTCATCAAACACTCCAATCTCGCCAAGCGTTATCCGCAGCGTTACGACTTCTGTATGGCGATGTTTAAAATCGAATTTTTGCCGCTCGTCAAAGAGTCGCTCGGTTCCAGACGGTACGCCCGGCTGCTGCTCGAGTTATCGCACACGATCCAGAAGCAGATCCGCTACGAGGATTATAAATTTTTCATCGACCAAGGGCGCTTTGTGGTCTTGTATCCGATGACGAATCAGGAGCATTTGCAGCAGCTCACTGCCCGGATTAAGCAGGCTATGATGAATGTTGAAGCCGTCGACCGGAGCGGGAGCCCGCTGAAGCTCGTCGTCCGCACGGGGGCGCTCGTGTTCCAGCCGGAGCAGTTCAGCGAATATGAACATATCGATGCGGTCATTGCCGCATTGGAGCGCAATACGGAGACCGATCTGATCGGTGAGTATGTATAAGGAGAAAGGAGGGGCGCCCGCATGTCGTATGCCCAGTGGTTTATACCTGTATGTATCGGCGTCAGCATCCTTTTTGCCGCAGTGGTGCTGGTGCTGACAATCGCTACGCTGATGTTCCGGGCCAAAGTCAAGAAAAAATACGATCGGGGGAATTTCAGTGGCTGACGTCATCCTGCTCCTGTCGATCGTATCGATCTGGATCGCCGTGCTGGAGTCGATTGTCATCATGTCCGGGGCGATCCGGTTTGTGTACAGGCAGAACCGGAGGGCTCTGGTGCGTAGCGGGCAATTGGACGATTTTCCGACCGTGACGGTGATGGTCCCCGCCCATAATGAAGAGTTGGTCATTACCGCGACGGTGGAGCATATTCTGCAGCTGTACTATCCCCCGGACAAGGTCCAGATCATCGTGATCGCCGATAACTGCACCGACCGCACCGCGGACAAGCTGAAGGCACTGAAGGCCAGAACCAGCTATAAAGACAGGGACCTGCTCATTTTGGAAAGAACCGGCACCGGCGGGAAATCCGGAGCTCTGAATGATGCGCTGAAGGAAGCCACCGGCGATTGGATTTGCGTTTATGACGCCGATGCCGCACCCGAGCACAACGCCCTCTACTTTCTGATCCAGAAAGCCATGGAGCAGCCAGAGCGCTACGGTGCGGTGTTCGGACGCAACAAAGCGCGTAACCGCGGGCAGAACCTGCTGTCGCAATTCGTCAACCTGGAGCTGATCACGATTCAACGGGTGCATCATACCGGTCTGTGGGAGCTGTTCGGTCTGGGAACGATCCCCGGGACCAATTTTATCGTCAAACGTTCGCTTATGGAGAATATCGGAGGATGGGATGAGCACGCCATCACGGAAGACACGGCGGTGTCCTTCGAAATTTTGGGCCGCGGCCAGCTGATCGCGCTCGCACCGCAGGCTGAAGCTTATCAGCAGGAGCCGGAAAGGCTCGACGTCTACATGAAGCAGCGCCAGCGCTGGGCCAAAGGCAATTACAGGGTGGTCGTGGACAATATCCACCAGCTGTTTAATCGGAGCAGTTGGCGGATCAAGCTGCACGTGCTTTATTATGCCGCAAGTTATTTTTGGTTCATGGTGGCGATTATCGTTTCCGACCTCATTTTTATCGTTAACCTCGTGTACCAGATCATTGCGCTCTTTCACCCGGACACGGTATCTCCGTTCCAATTCAGCAGTGACCTGTATGTGTATCTGGTCATCGCCTGGGCTCTGATGTACTACATTTATGTTCTTCAGATCAACCTGGCACTGGCCACCGATATCGGACAGAGCAACGTTAGGAACTTCATCCTGTCCTGTGTGTCTTACTTTACGTATGCCCAGCTGTTTCTGGTCATTTCGCTGCTGGCCTTCTGGTCGATGATCGTCGATAAAGTGACGGGCAGGCAGAGCAAATGGTATAAAACCAAGCGCTTTGGTTAGGCGCCTCTCACCATTGCCCAGCCGCGGCATATAATGGACCGACCGGTGCCTACAGAAAGGAGATCACGCCATGAGTTATCCCTCGTACGGTGGATGGTGCCCCCATTATTACCCGCGGCCCTATTACTATTCATGGATTCGTGAATACCCCCAGATCAAGACCGATACCCTCAACCAGTCCATTCAGGGATATTATTCGCTGATGGAGGAGGGCTACAAAATTCTCAACAGGCTGTCGGACCATGCCTTTGCCGTTCAGGTGATGACAGCGGCCCAAGCCGGCAACAAGCAGGAGGTAGACCGGCTGATGAAGTCGATCAGCAGCAGGTCGAAGATTTCGTCCGAGTTTTCTCCGAGCGGAATCGGGATTACCGTCGACCCGTTAGTGGAGACCGACCCTTGCTGCAAACTGGCCATGTTCCTAAAATGGGGAAAATAAACACGCTGCACGGCATAAGTAAGGATCATTCCATTTCCACTGGCAGCCCGGAACCTTCGCGTTTCGGGCTTATTTAACGTTCTATGCGGAGTTCCCAAACAGCCGGCCTTCTTGATTTGTGCTGTCTTCGCCAAACGGAGTGCTGTACCCCCGTGTTCCTGTTGTATACTTAAGTTTAACGGATGGATGTAACGGACAACCTGTTCGGCAATAGCACGGAATGACAGGATTTTGGCGAATGACGGGGTTATGATGACATACGAGGAGTGATCGGATATATGGCATGGGTAGAATCGCTGCAGCGGGCAATCGATTATATGGAGGACCACCTCTCCGAGGACATTACCATCGAGGAGATCGCGAAGCAGGCGCATTCGTCGCCGTTTCACTTTCAGCGGACCTTTACGCTGCTAACGGATATTACGATCGGCGATTATCTTCGGCGCAGGCGGCTGTCTCTCGCGGCAAAGGAGCTGACGGGAACGGATACCAAAATTATCGACCTTGCCTGCAAATACGGGTACGACACTCCCGAGGCGTTCTCGAAAGCTTTTCGCAAGCAGCACGGCGTTACCCCGACGGAGGCGCGGAAAGGGATCGGGAAGCTGAAATTTTATAACCGCCTGGTCATTCAGGTGAGTCTGAAAGGAGCCGAACCGGTGAAATATCATATCGTGGAGAGAGAAGCTTTCCAGGTTGTTGGAGTCAAGCGGGCCTTCTCCTATGAAAATGGCCAGAACCTCGAGGGGATTCCGAAGATGTGGCAGGAGGTCCACCAGAACGGGGTCAACGATCTGTTGTTCCGCGCGAACAGCGGGCAGATCAAGGGTGTGCTCGGCGTATGCGTTGATCAAAGCGCGGTGAGATCGAAGGAGATGGACTACTGGATTGCGACCGAATGCGATCAGGAGGTGCCGGAAGGCTTGGAGAAGCTGGACATCCCGGCATCCAAATGGGTCGTGTTCGAAGTGCTCGGCCCGATGCCGGACGCGATGCAGAGCGCCTGGAAGCGGATTTTCTCCGAATGGTTTCCGTCCAGCGGGTACGAGTATACCGGCACCGCCGAGCTTGAGGTTTATACAGACGAGGATCCTTCCAGTCCGGACCTGTATTCGGAAATTTGGATTCCGGTGAAGTAACGATTTGTATAATCGCTCCAGCCCAAACAAGGCCGCCTCTTTAGAGGCGGCCTTGTTGATGTTGTGCTTGTGAAAAGCAATCGTTGATTTCCGGCCTGCTGTTACGGCTGGATTTTGGTCAAAATTTTAGCCTGGCTTTTGTCCTGGATCAGTAGCTCGAAGCCTTCCTCAATGAGGTTGTCCAGCGCAATTTTCTTCGTGATCACCTGCTTGACGTCCAGTGTACCGTTTGCGATCAATGAAATAATCTCAGGGAAAATGTGGCGGTAGGCCAGGATGGCGGTAACGCTCGCTTCCTTCACCATCAGCTGCATCAGATCAATGCTGGCCGGTTTGGCGAACGCTGCGATCACGACAACCTCGCCGCCCTTCTTGACCGTGTTCACGGCGTTGGTGAACGTCGGCTGGGCGCCAGCCGCTTCAAAGGCCACGTCCACGCCGGTGCCGGTCAATGCGAGGATTTCCTCCTCGGTGTTCTGGCGGGCCCCGTTAATGATCGCCGTCGCACCGATCTCCTGAGCCTTTGCCAGCCGCTCATCCGAGACGTCCACCGCGATGATTTGGGCTGCGCCGGCGGCCTTGGCGGACAAAATGGTAAGGAGACCAATCGGCCCGACACCGAACACGGCCACCTTGTCGCCGACCTTCATGTGGCTGCTGCGCACGGCGTGGAAGGCAACAGCGGTAGGCTCCACCAGCGCGCCTTCCTCCAGCGACACGTGATCGGGCAGCTTATGCACCATATACGGCTGCACGATGGCGTATTCGGCAAAGCCGCCGTTAGCGTTCAGGCCGATGAACCCGAAGCGTTCGCACTGGTTATACCGGCCCTGGCGGCAGTATTCGCATTCGCCGCAGTAGATCAGCGGCTCAATCGTGACCCGGTCGCCCACGCTGACGTTCGTCACGCCATCGCCGACCTCGGCAACCGTACCCGCGAATTCATGCCCCAGCGTAAGCGGTGCCATTTCTCCGGAGATCGGATGCGGCACTCCGGTCTGTACGCCGATACCGTGATGGTACGCATGCAGGTCGCTGCCGCAGATGCCTGTCCATTCCACCTTGACCTTCACTTGTCCGGGATTCACGACGGGTTCCTCGACGTTTTCGATTCGTACGTCTTTCGTTCCATGCCAAACGGCTGCTTTCATATCTATATCTCTCCTTGTCCAAGAAGTGGATGATGGGATTCTCCCTTGCCATAAGCCGGACAAGGGGATCTTACCTCTTTATTGTACTCTCGGATTATGTTTAAATAAATTTAATTGTGGTTACCTTAACTTAAGCTAGACTTATATGAAGAAGGAGATATGCTCGTTGAATATCGATCAGCTGTCTTATGTGGTGGAGGTTGCCCGCGTGAACTCGCTTGCCGAGGCAGCGGGAAATCTGCATATTACCCAATCGGCGATCAGCCAGGCGATCACGAGCCTGGAGCATGAGCTGGGTCTGAAACTGTTCAAGCGCTCCCGGCTGGGCACGTTTCCGACGGCCGAAGGCCAGAGCCTCATCAAGAAGATGACGGAAGCGGCCAAAATGATCCAGGAGATTCGGCTGGAAGCGGAGCACCGGACGCAAATGCTGAACGGCGAGCTGCGGCTGGCCACGATGCCCGCTGAAATGGCCGCGCTGGTCAAGGTTATTTCCCTGCTGCGCAGTGAGCATCCCGGGCTTCAATTTGAAATATCGGAGAAGGGTTCCAAGGAGATTATCAGCGATATCCGGCATGATCTGGTGGACCTTGGCTTTGTAGGTCTGCCGGAAAGCATGCTGCGTCAGGAGGGTCTTGCGTTCGAAGCGGTGTATACAGGCAAATTGATGATTGCTGTACCTCGTATCTCTCCGCTTGCCGCCCGCAAATCGCTGACGCCTGCGGAAGTCCGCGGGCAGTGGTTTGCGCTGTATAAGGACGATTATGTCGAAGCATACATCAAGGAATTTACCCGCCAGTTCGGACCGGTGCAGGTCCTGTTCAAGACCAATAACGGCGGAGCCGTGCAGAGCGCATTGCAAGAGGGTCTTGCCGTGACGGTGGGGCATGATTATTCCTTTTACAGCTTGGGCGGACCGCTCCGCGACAACCTCGTCATGCTGGATGTCGAAGGCTTCGTCCAGGAGCCGGTCCACTTTGGCTGGATTTGGTCGGAGAGCCGGAAGCGGCCGGCGTATAAGTATATTATCGACCGCTTTAAGCATGAATCCCGTTTTGGAGGTTGGAGAAGCCAATGACGCCTTTTACGATGAACGTCATCCACATTATTCAAAATATACCGGAGGGCCGCGTGATGACCTACGGGCAAATCGCCGAGCTGGCGGGGAGCCGGAGAGCGGCAAGGCAGGTCGTGCGCATTCTTCATTCCTTGGGCAGGAAGCACCGTCTTCCCTGGCACCGGGTCGTCAACGCGAAAGGCGAGATCGCCCTTGTGGAGGAGGAGCCGCGCATGCTGCAAATTCTGTATTTGAAGGGCGAGGGGGTAGAGGTCGATGCCGAGGGACGGATTGACTTGGAGGTTTACCGCTATCATCCGGAGCCTGGGGTGGACTGAGGCCTGACCACAGACTCCCTTCGTTCCGTTGAACGGCGGCGGGAACACCATCTCGATGAAGGATGAGCATGGCCGGGGAACTCAGGAGGAAGTGAGCAATGCGCCCAGCTCTTTTTGATATTGCATGAATCGGTCTGCAGAGGGGATGACCCGTGCGGCAGACTGGATCCCGCCGATTTTGATGCTTCGGACGACGGGATACGGTGCAGACAGCAGTGCATGCAGTAGGGAGAGATCCGGAGCGCTAAGCTGCCGGTGCCGCTGGTAGTATTCGACGGCGCGCAGCATTCCGCCCGCGTTCCAGGTGAAATTGCGGTGGAGAATGTGGGCTAAGTCCTTCATTCGCACATGCTGTGAGCTGTTTTCAAAGTCAATCAGATGCAGCTTTCCCCGCTTGTCTTTAATCAAGTTGGGATAATTATAATCTCCATGGATAAAAGCAGATGCCTGCTGCTCCGCTGTAATCGCCGCAAGAACGGCGGGCTCTCGCAGCCGGCTGATCACTTCTTCGCAAGGAGGGACTAAGTGGCGTGTATTTTCGTAGTACCCAAGCAGGACCTTATAATCCGAGACATCTTTCTCCAAGTCGAAATAACGTATCCTAGAGGCGGGAGCCTCCCCTGCAGGAAAGCCTTCGGCGGCAGCGTGAAACCTGGCCAGCGCACGCAGACCTTTCCTCAAATCCGCTGCTGACCCAAAATCCGGCTGCCTTCCGTGCACCCAATTCGTCAGCATGTACACCGAGCCCTGATGGATCATGACCGGTGAAAGCGCGGTTGTAGGGTATACTTTTGGACTGCGGGTAAATCCCCTTTCGTCCAGGCAGGCAAAGACCCGGGCTATATAGAAGACTTCTTCCACTTGAACATCGTAGCCCTTCAAGCAGTAAGTACCCAGAGGAGTCCGAATTCGGAACACGTCCTTCACCCGTCTGATTTCACGGATTCTCATGCCGTAGGTTTCTTCAATGCCGGTCCTGAAGTCCGTCACAAACATCACCCCTTGGTTATAGATTTGCCCACCTGCTCATGTATTCCATCGCCTGACGCCTGAGCACCCAGGTCTGGTCCATGGTCTTCAGCATCTCGGCGCTTCTGTTGCTCCGTGGGAACCGGACGGCATACCAGGCTTCTCTCGGCAAGCCGTATAATGCCGTGACCAATCTTCGCTCCGGTGGGCTTAAGGGCCGGATCCCTTCGTATCCTCTAAGAAAAGCCTCCATGAATGTGGTATTAAACCCGGTCGTATTCATGATCGTCTTGGCCGTATCCGCATAGGTGGAGCCGACTCTGATAAAATCCCAGTCTATAATATGAAGACGCTCGTCATTTGCGATAATGACATTCGGCGGCGTGATATCGCCGTGAATTAAGGCCGGATTAGCCTTTTCCTGGGCGCAAAGCCGCGAAATATCCGGATGGCGGATTTCGGACCATGCCTCATCAGAGAAGCGTTTCCAAGCCGCGCCGTATTTCCCGACGGCTCTTCGGAGCGCCGGATTCGCGGAAGTTGCTTGAACCAAGTTTTTCCGCAGATAACGATCCTTGACTTTCCACAGCCGAACTTGCTCCAACGTAGCCGATTTCGGTGTGGGCGGCAGCCCGCAGCGGAGGGTGTGAAGCTTTGCCAAGGCATGGCCCAGCTGCTCACAATCCTGCTCCGTCCCCATTGGCCGTCCATGAATCCACTCCGTCATATAATATGGCTGCCCCTGGCGCATGACCCACAGCTTTCCCGAGTCGGCAGGAAGCCAGTCCGGCATAAAGCCATAGTCGTTGTTCATTAACAGACGAACATACTTTGCGGCTGTTTTGATTTGGGCAGCCAGACCTGAGCGAAGGTGGGGTTTCCGGTTATACGGCTTTAATGCAAACGTGCCCAGGTTCGTCTGGATCTGGATCACGGCGTTTTTCCGGTAAAACGATGAGATAGGCGTGGAGCGAAGGGTTTGCAGACGGAAACGCCGGGAAATGCTGCGGATTTCCCTTTGACTCAGTAGATGTGACATGGATGGGTCTCCCTCCGTTAGAAAGTAACTTAGACAGCAGCGCATGGTGTGGTGACCGTTGATTTTTTATCGTATTCTTTATGTCATGAAAGGTATGGACATTCGCCTTGGATTTCGTAAAAGCTTATGGTTTCTTGGGACGATGGACGCTGGCACAGGGGTTGACTTTCCACTTAAGGGAAAGCTTTATACTGGAGCGGAGAGGAGGCTGGGAAATGTTCAAAATTACGGAATTTTCGAAAATTAGCCAGGTATCGGCCAAAGCGCTTCGCTATTACGACCAGATCGGGCTGTTGAAGCCGTCTTATACCGATCCGGATACGGGATACCGATTCTATACGGCAGACCAGCTGAAGCGGGTTCACCGGATTCTGGTGTTTAAGGACCTGGGGTTCACCTTGGAGCAGATGATTCCGCTGCTGGACGGAGCCTTGGGCACGGAACCGATGCGGGCGATGCTTCTTCATAAATCGGCCGAAATTGCCGAGATGCTGAGGGAGGAGCAGGCCCGCCTGAACCGGATCGAGGCCCGGCTGGATGAGCTGGACCGGAGTGGGGATGGAGAGCCGCCCCTGGATGTCGTCGTGAGACAGACCGGCCCTGAATGGATCGCCTCCATTCGGGAAGTCACCTCCAAATCGAAGGTTCCGGGGCTGATCCGGGAGCTGCGGCAGGCCGTCAAGACGCTGTACAAGGGCAATCTGGACCAAAGGGTGATCGTTCTGTGGCACAGCTGCGCCGAATGCGAAGACGCCGTGGACCTGGAGGTAGGCGTTCCGGTTGCGGGCCCCCTCCCGGACCAAGGCCGGATCCGGGTTAGGGAGCTGAAAGGCGCCAAGCTTGCTTGTATAGCCCATTCCGCAGGCCTAGCGGGTTCCTATGAGGTCACGGCCAAGCTGGCCGGTTGGCTTGAGGAACAGGGATACGGCATTTCGGAGCAGGAACCGAGCCGGGAGATTTACTGGGAACTGCCGGACCAGCCGGCCAGCCCGGTGTTGTCCGAGCTGCAGATGCCGATCGTGGACAGACCGGGCGGAGCTCCCGGGGCAAAGGGGGGACAGGCATGAGGGAAAGAAAACGGGTTCCGTCCGGTATCCTGCAGGTCCTCCTGCTGGCGGTGGGCATTTTTGTGATCAGTACGTCAGAGCTGCTCCCGATGGGTCTGCTGCCGGACATCGGACGGCAGTACGAGGTCACCGTTCAGACGGCAGGCTGGCTCGTCACCGCCTATGCGCTCGGGGTTGTCGCGGGAGGACCGCTGCTGACGGTTGCCACAGTCGGGGTCCCCCGCAAACGTCTGCTCCTATACATGCTGGCCCTGTTCGGGGCAGGGAGCCTGCTCAGCGCTGTCGCGCCTTCCTTCGGACTGCTGATCGCCTCCCGCGTCGTCAGCGCCGTGGCCCAGGGGGCCTTCTTCGGTGCCGCCGTCGTCATGGCAGGCCAGCTGGCGGCTCCGGGACGGGAAGGCACGGCCATATCTCTGGCCGGGTCGGGGCTGACGATTGCGACGGTCATCGGCGGGCCGCTGGGCACGCTGCTCGGACAGCAGTTCGGCTGGCGCTTTCCGTTTTGGATGCTGGTCATCATTACGCTGCTCGTCGGAGCGGGCATCCTGTGGAAGATTCCAGACATGCCGCAGGTGACACGGCCTCAGATCCGCCGGCAGCTCGGGCAGGTCGCGCGTACGGGCCCGGTACTGGCCCTTTTCACGACGGTATTCGGATTTGGCGGCGTCTTTTTGGCCTTTACGTATATCTCCCCGATCCTGCAGGAGATCACGGGGCTGCCGGAGGAGCGCATTTCAATCGTGCTGCTGCTGTTTGGGCTGGCGTCGGTGATCGGGAATGCCGCTGGAGGCAAGCTGGCCGACCGGCATCTCCATACGGCTCTCTTGGGCAGTATGGGCCTGCTGCTGGCAGTGATGATCGCCTTTTATTTCACGAGCACTTCGATCGTTCCCGCGCTCATTACAGTGTTTGTGTGGGGAGCGGCCGCGTACGCGATGGTCACTCCGCTGAACGTCCAGGTGCTGCGGCGATCCGGCTCGGCGCAGGATTTGGCCTCCACCCTGAACATCTCTGCCTTTAATCTCGGCAATGCGCTTGGCGCCTTTATCGGCGGGTATGTGGCGGAGAGCAGGCTGGGGCTGTCCGGACTGCCGCTGGCTTCGGCCGTGATTGTGGCCATTGGCATCGCCTTAGCCGCGGGCAGCGTGATGCTGGATCGCTCGAAGCCAGGAAGCGCAGGGGCAGCGGGACAGGCGGAATGCGTGAATACTGCAGGCGAGGCGTCTTGCGGAATGAATCCCGGCGCCCAGTCATAGATTGCAGGAAGCCGGATCATAGAAGCCGGTGAGACCTCCCGAAGGCGGGAGGTTTTTTTTGGCATGTGCCGCTTTTTTCTTTTTTTCTGCTTTCAGTGTCACAAATGCTTCCCCTTCCTCGTGATATATGCAAAACCAAAGCGGGGAGTGGACGTTATGGAAAAGTTAACATGCGTCGTGGTCGGCGGCGGCTACGCCGGAATCAATGCGGTCAAGGCTTTGCAAAAATCGCTTAAAGGGGCTGGCCGGGAACTCAGGCTCATCCTGATCAACAAGGATCCTTATCACCTTCGCAAGGTGCTGCTGTTCAAGCCGGCGGCTCTGCAGGAGGACATTGCCGTCCCCTTGAGACGCTTGTTCCCGGAAGGGGAAGGCGTAGACCTCGTTCAGGGGGAGGTCACGCGTGTGGATTTTGAAGCCAGGCAGCTGATCTACAGCCGCAGTGAGGGCGGGGACGCACGCCTTGGATATGACATCCTGGTGATGGCGGCGGGGAGCATGGTCCGGCGCCCACAGCCGGATCAGGGCGGTATCGCGCTGACCTCGCCGGAAGCGGCTGAGCAGATCCGCCGGATGTGGAAGCAGAATCTACGCGAGGCGGCCGGCGCCAGTGCGGAGGAACGCGCCAAGCTGCTGACGTTTGCCGTGGCCGGAGGGGGCATCAGCGGCATTGAAACCTCGGCCGAACTGGCTCATGCCATTCGTGCCGATGCCGAAGGTATGGGTCTCAATCCCGCAGACATCCGGGTGTACCTGGTCAATGCCGAGGAGCGGTTGTTTGCGCAGGGGCCGGCGAAGGTGTCCCGCAAACTGGAGCGGCTGCTAGCCGATGAGGGGGTCACTACACTGCACGGACGCAAGGTCATCCGGGAACGCGGCGGGGTGATCGCCCTTTCGGACGGGAGCGAAATTTCCGCAGGGCTTTGCGTATGGACGCTTGGCATCGTGCCGAATCCAAGGCTTTCCAGCATGGGCTTCCCGGTTACTGCGGAAGGAAAAGTGGTTGTCGATGCGAGCTATCGGGTGGAAGGCAAACCTGGCGTCTACAGCATTGGAGATTGCGCACAGATCGTTGATCCGGAGACGGGCCGGGCGGACGGCATGACCTGCAAGGAAGCCGGCGCTCAGGCAGTCAGGCTCGGCCAGGTCGTGGCGGCGGATGTCGAGGGCCGTCCTGCACCTGTCCATAAAGGGTACATGGATGTCTTCTGCTTCGGCCTTGGTCCGGCCAAAGGAATGGTCTGGACCCGGCAGTGGGGACTCGATATGATCATACAAGGGAGACTCGGCTGGAATATTCGGAAATTCACCTGGGATCATGCGAGTCTGCTCAAGTGAGCAACGCCATGCCAGTAGGAAAGGTGAGCAATCCATGAGGGAACTGTATGAGAATTACCGTCCGCTGCTGTTTTCGATCGCTTATCAAATGATGGGCTCCGTGTCCGATGCGGAGGATGCGGTGCAGGACGTTTTCGTGAAGCTGGCGGACCGGGACCTGGCACAGCTGAAAGAACCGAAATCCTACCTGTGCAAAATGGTTTCGAACCGCTGCCTGGATATGCTGAAATCCACCCAGAGGCAGCGGGAGCAGTACTTCGGGCCATGGCTGCCCGAGCCGATCGAGACGTCGGCGGAGGATACCGCCGAAACCGTGGTACGCGGGGAGCTGCTGTCCTACGCGATGCTGGTGCTTCTGGAGCGGCTGTCCCCGCTGGAGCGCGCCGTCTTTATCCTTCGGGAGGCGCTGGGCTTTGAATATCCGGACATTGCGGAACTCGTCGAGAAAACGGAGGTATACTGCCGCAAGCTGTTCAGCCGGGCCCGTGCCAAAATGGGGTTCGATCCCGAGATGCCGATTCAGCCGGAAGCTGCGGACGAAGAGTGGGTCCACCGGTTTCTGTCGGCTCTGGAGCAGGGCAGCATGGATTCCGTGCTGTCTCTGCTCTCGAAGGACGTCGTCATCACCTCCGACGGGGGCGGCAAGGCGTCCGCGGCGGTTCATCCGATCGTGTCGCCGATCTTCGTCGCCCGCTTTGCGCTGAGCGTGTATCGCAAGTTTTCGGCCGCTGACGGAGACATCCAGATTGAGCATGTCTCACTGAACGGCCAGCCTGGGATTGTGTTCCGGTCTCAGGAGGGGGTCGAAGGCGCCATGCTTCTCCATGTGGAAGGTGACCGGATTCGTGATCTGTTTGTCGTCAGAAACCCCGATAAGCTTCAGCATCTATAGAACGGTGGGTTAACGCAGCAGTTAAAGGCCCCGGGAATCATCCCGCGGGCCTTTTGCTTTTCGCCCCCTAGAAAATACCTTGGTAACCGCCCCCACCTTATGGGTAATGACCTCTATAAGGCTGAATCCTGACATCTGGGGTGGACATTGTGGGAAAAAGAGAGAGGATAACCTATCTGGAGCTGCTGAGAGGTATACTGATCATCGCGGTGGTTGCCATTCATACAACTTCGTTTTCGGTCACGAAGCTAACGACCGGTTCAACGTTATACCCGCTGTACTATATCGTAAACGTCGGCTGTAATTTCGCCGTTCCGGGATTTCTGTTCCTGAGCGCGCTCCTGCTGTTCTATCATTACGACGGGAGGCAGCTGAGCTGGCTTTCATTTTATAAAAAGCGGATCAAGAAAGTCGTGGTTCCGTATCTGTTCTGGTCCTTTTTATATGCGGCCTATTACACGTACGCTCACGGGCTCTCGCTGGAGCAGGGCTGGCATCGATTCTGGAGCAACCTGCCGCTGGGGAATAATTACGAGCATTTGTACTTCATGATCATTATCGCGCAGTTCTACCTGCTGTTTCCGCTGTTTATGCTGCTGCAGAAAATTCCGGTGCTGAAACGCCATCCGCTCGTCTTCGGGATCGCCGTCCAGCTGGCCATCTATTTGCTGAACTATTATGTATGGCATATGGACGAAATCGGTACGTTTATCGGATCGTATATGCTGTATTTATACCTGGGGGCTTATGCTGCCAAAAAGATGAGGGAGAAGGGCGTCCGACAAGCGTTTGGCTCAGGCGCGGGCTGGATGTCGGCAGCGTTTATAGCGGCTGCAGCCGTGTATATTGGGCAGAAATGGCTGCAGACTGCCGCTCCGCACTGGGTTCCACAGCCTTATCTATCGTACATGAACAAGCTGTCCGAAGGCTTGTATTTCTCACTGGCCTGCTTATTCCTGCTGCAGCTGGCGCGGAAATTCCGTCAAGGAAGCCCGCTGTACAAGACACTGTTTTCGCTCGGGACGTATTCCTACGGCATTTACCTGCTGCATCCATTCTTCCTGCTCCTGTGGCGGGAATATGTGCAGCAGACCGGACCGTTCACTTATCATTTGCTTGTATGGGCCGGCGGGGCGCTGTCTATCCTGCTGTCCTGGGCGATCGTTAAGGCGGTCTCCCGAACGCCCCTGGCACCTTACATTGTTGGCGAATCCGCGAAATAGTCATAATTTCCCCTATTCATTTCCCAAGCGATCCTCTATTATATTACACAGGCATTGAAGGAGGACACGATGAAATGAGAAAGTGGTTTTTCATGCTCGCAGTCATCGTCATCCTGGTGCTGGTGGGCTTTAGAAGCGTACAGCATCAGATCGGCGGCTCGGGCACAAAGCATGTTAAGACAGAAACGGAACAGGAAGCCGCCAAGCAGGGCGGAGCTTCGTCGAAGCCGGAAGATGGATCCCCTTCCAAGGAAGAAAGTCCGTATTTGGACGTCAGCTCGAATCAGGTGCATCTGGGCAACCTGCTGCTGGTCAACAAGGATCATCCCGTTTCCGGGGATGCGGTAAAGAAAGATGTTGTCAATCTGTTTGATCATAAAGACCTGATGGAAGGATACAGCCTGCTGGACGCGCATATTATGCTGTCCGAGGATTTGGCACGCCATTTTATGACTATGGTGGACGCGGCCAGGAAGGACGGCGTGGATCATTTTCTCATCAGCAGCGGCTACCGCGATTTTGACAAGCAGGAGGAGCTGTATAAGGAAAAAGGCTCCGAGTACGCCCTTCCGGCCGGTGCCAGCGAGCATAATTTAGGGCTCTCTATGGATATCGGTTCCAGTTTGAAGGAGATGGATAAGGCGCCGGAAGGCAAATGGCTGAAGGAGAACGCCTGGAAGTACGGCTTTATTTTGCGTTATCCCGAAGACAAAATCAGCATTACCGGCATCCAATATGAACCGTGGCACTTCCGGTATGTCGGCCTGCCGCACAGCGCCGTGATGTATGAGAAGAATATGGCGCTGGAAGAATATCTGGACTATCTAAAGCAGCAGGGGAAGATCACGGAGACGGTGGAGGGCAAGACCTACGAGATCGCTTATTACCCGTCGGTCGATATGGGAAAAATTGATAAGCCGGCTTCTGCAAACTATGAAATTTCCGGGGATAATATCGATGGGGTCATTGTTACGACCGAGAAAGAGCAGGCAGCGGAATAGGGGATGTAACAATTTGGCTGCTTGACTCTGCCGAAGGCAAAGGAGTAGGATAGTTGCATGACTATCAAACTAACGTCAAAAGACGATGAGAAGCGGGCCAAAATTTTCAAGGCGCTGTCGGAAGTGAAACGGATCGAAATGATCCGGTATCTGGTTCGGCATCCGGAACACAAAACATGCGGTGAGGTCGGCGAATCGCTTGGGATGGACAAATCCAACGTGTCTTATCATCTCAAGATTTTGTATGAGGCCGATTTGATCCACATTTACCGGAGGGGCCAGAATAAATACGGACAGCTTAGAGAGGATACGTTTAGCGCATTTTTACCGGGTTTCCTGGACAGTCTATGATTGGGCGGGAAACCCCTCTTTATTCTCTGTAATTTGAAAGTTTTAAAACTATCAGATTAATACCAGGTGGTTTTGAGGCCGTGTAGTCATCGCCTTTTGATCCAATTCTAAACGATGGAGATGTGAATATTGTATGGTACAACCATTGATGAACCGTTCGATTCTGTTACAATCGCGCCCGGTAGGTATGCCGGGACCCGAAAACTTTGAGTTCCGCGAAGGGAACGTCCAGGAGCCGCAAGAAGGACAAGCCGTCATCCGCACACTGTATCTGTCGGTGGACCCTTATATGCGGGGAAGAATGAGCGACGCGAAGTCGTATGTGGAGCCGTTCAAGCTGAATGAGGTCATTTCCGGCGGGATCGTCGGCGAAGTGGTGGAATCGAAGTCCGGTGACCTGCAGCCAGGGGACAAGGTCATCGGCATGCTGGGCTGGCGGCTGTATAACACGGTCGATGCCGGCAGCGTCCGCAAGCTCGATCCGTCGATCGCGCCGTTGTCCGCTTACTTGAGCGTGCTGGGCCTGACCGGATTGACGGCCTATTTCGGTCTGCTGGATATCGGCAAGCCGAAGGCAGGGGAAACCGTCGTCGTCTCGGGAGCCGCCGGTTCCGTCGGCATGTTCGTGGGCCAGATCGCCAAGATCCAGGGCACCCGCGTCGTCGGCATCGCAGGTACGGATGAGAAATGCGAGTACCTGACCCGCGAGCTCGGCTTTGATGCGGCGGTGAACTATAAAGCCGACAATTTCCAAGAAGAGCTGGCAGCGGCATGTCCGAACGGGGTCGACGTGTATTTTGACAATGTCGGCGGCAGTGTATCCGATGCAGTCATGAACCTGCTGAACGACTATGCGCGGATTCCGCTGTGCGGCGCGATTTCGTCCTACAACAGCACGGAGGATGTGGGTCCGAGAATTTTGTCCAAGCTGATCAAGACCCGCTCAATGATCAAAGGTTTTGTGCTGAGCGATTATGCCTCCCGCCAAGCTGAGGGCATGCAGCAGCTGGGACAGTGGCTGGCCGAAGGCAAGCTGAAATACGAAGAAACGATCGTCGAGGGCTTTGACCATGTGATCGACGCATTCCTGCAGCTGTTCCAGGGTACGAATCTCGGTAAAATGTTAGTAAAAGTCAGCGATCCGCAAGCCTAAAAATGGGCGCGACGAAAAAAACATCTTGATCTGGTATGCATTTCATACGTTATGATCAAGTCAGGGAACGGCCGGAGGCCGCCGGCGTTACTGCGGTCATCGCGGGCGTGACGGGGACTCTCTTGGCGCTGTTCCTTGTCTGTTATGTAAAAAAGGATTAGAGCGGTTATCGCTCTAATCCTTTTTTTGGTCTTCAACGTATGCCGCTGCTTACGCGCGGATATAGAACAAAAACTCCTGCCCGTTCCGGACGGGATCCTGTTCCAGCGTATACCCGTGCTTCACGACTTCCTCCGGTACGTTGCGGAAGGAAGAAGGACAGTCGGTAATGACCTGCAGCAGCTGGCCTTTCTTCAAGTCACGCAGCGTTTCGAGCGTGTAAATGACCGGATACGGGCAGGATTCTCCGCGGAGATCGAGCGTAAAATCAATGGACATGTTTTGTTTCCCCTTTCTTAAAGCCGATGCCAAACCGGTAGTTTTTTTGCCAGTACACGGCGATACCAAAGCCGACCGCCAGCAAAGCCAGCGTCAGAATGATCGCACCGGCCGGTCCCATTGCCGTAATAAGGTTGATCGGTTTGCCTGGCTTCACGATGGCATTGAAAATGCCGAGGTGGTCCCAGGCGTATGCCAAAGCGGTGGCTCCCGCAATGTTGCCGATGAATACAGGCAGGAATACTACCTGGCCTTCCATCAGACGGTACATCATGCCGGTTTCGCAGCCGCCGGCCATGACGATGCCGATGCCGAACAGGATGCCGCCGATCAGCGTGCTCGGCGCGGCGATCTTCGTAATCGGATCCATTCCGTTGACCAGAATAATGATCAGCGTGGCGACGGAGCTGACGGCCATTCCGACGAAGATCGCCTTCGTCATGGCTGCCCGTCCGCTAATCCAGAGATCGCGGAATGCGGACGTAAAGCAAATCTGTCCCCGTTCAATCAGAATGCCGAAGGCGGCCCCGAACAAAGCGGCCGTGCCCAGCATCGTTTTGCCTGCTGCATAGAAATAGACGATCAGAACCGCATACGCGAGCGCCAGAACGGCACCGACGTAGGGCTGGATCTTCTTGCGGGCCGCGGAAGGCGCGGCGGCATTACCCTTCAGAAGGGTGGGCTTCCCCTTCCACCAGGAGGTATTCACCAGCTTGGTCCCGAGGTATGTACCGATTGCGGTAGCTGCAATAAAAATCCAGGAATGGAGGGAAAACTGCGGCACGCCCGTGAAAAACGCCGCCAGATTGCAGCCGAGGGCAAGCCGTGCCCCGAAGCCGGCGACAAAACCTCCGGCCAGCCCCTGAAGCAGCCGGCGTTTCTGCCGCGGCACCCTGATTTTGAAGCTGTTGCTGAGCAGAATCATGATCAGCGCACCGATGAACATGCCCCACACGATCCATCCGTCGGTCCGGGTGAACGTCGTTCCGTTCATATGGATCAGCTGAAAGTAGGCCCAATCCGAAATATCCACGCCGCACCATTCCAGAAGATGACCGCCCAGACGGGTAAACTCCCCGGTAACGGCCCAGACCGTGCCGGTGATACCAAAATACACAGCGCTTAAAATACCGGCCAGCGCCATGGCCAAATAAGGGCTCCAGTATCGGTTAAATACCTTGTCGTATACCTGCTTCATTCTCGTCCAACATTTCCTTTCCGCACAGCCCTGATGAGGGGGCTGTTGAATTCGTCGTTTCGCTCTCCCAATGGTTTCCTTGCATTCCATAAGGATGCCATTCTATTCTACAACAACAGGACGAAATGAGAAGAGGATTTTTCGCACCGGGCGATGCCCATGGAGTTCGGAGGAAGTTGTGGTACAATGGCTCTAGTCAAACAAAGATTGGAGATGATTTCGCCCATGAACAAGCCGCTCAAACAACAAGAGCTGATTTCATATATTGCCGAGGAAACCCAAGCCGACAGGGACAGCATTACGCTCGTCCTGAAGCATGAGGAAGCCTATATTAACAACGCCAAGGCCGATGTGCAAGGCGAGGTGGAGATCGACATGGACGATTTGGTCGATTATGTGCTGAGCCGCCGCGATATCAAGCTGGACGAGATGACTGTAGAAGCCATTTTGGAGGCGGAGATGGACTTTTTGATGGACCAGGGATTGGCCAGCTACGAGGACTAGGCAGTCGGACCATGCAGACAGACGGAAAAACCGCTCCGAGCGTTTGTACGGCATCCCCCAATGGTAGATTGTATCTGAGGGTGGGGGTGCCGTCCCGTTCGGGCGGTTTTTTTGGTGTGTTCTCAGGATCCGACACAAGCCACTGCGGAACCAGCAGCCCCTATTAGTGCAGCATTTTGCCGTAATCCCGGATTTTGACGTCGACGTGCACGCTGATATCCGCTTTGGAAAACACTTCTTCCCACTTCAGCTGCTTCCATACGCTGTGGGGAATCGAGTTACGGACATACTGTCCGATACCCATAGGGTCGGATTTTTTCTCCTGCATGTGGTCAATCAGCTTCTGGCACTTCCGGTTAATGGTTTTTTCCAGCTCCGCCTCCAGCTTTCGCTGATCGGTCCGCTTCTTCATGTCGAGCGCTCCGATATACTCCAGCAGCGAGCCCGACAGCCTGATATGGAGGGCGACCTGAATCGGCCTGCCCTCGCGGATGTCCCGGGTCGAGAGCACCTTGATCCTCCGCTTGCTGGACAGGTACTCCAGCGTCGCCTGCTCTTCCGCTTTCCGATCCGTTTGAATGCCGACGTTTAAATCGCCGGCACGGACCCCGTGATGGAGCAGGGCGAAGAACATCCGGTCATCCGCATCGATTTTCCCGACATACTGATCGTTTTTGAACAGGGCGATGCCGTCAATGGACAGAGAATCTTTCTCTTCCTTTAAGATCGTGGCGACCGGGTCAATGCCGTCGTCATAGTAGTCTCTGGTGAATGTATACAAGGAGGTGTCGGGAATTTCACCGGCTTTGGCCTCGGTCCGGATCAGCGTGTCGATATATTCCCCTGCAGTGGGGCCCTGGGGATAATCGTTGCGGATCAGGATGTGATGCGGGTCGGATTCCGCCACGATAATATGCAGGCGCGAGCCGATGGACGGGTCCCGGGTCAGCGTGTCCATGTTGCTCCAAACGCCTCTTCTCGCGAGCCTCTCGCCGAAAACGACCTGCCGCAGCTGCCCGTTGACCAAGCGGCGGTTGTTCTGCCGGTCAAAGATCATCTTGGCTTTTTTTCCTGACTCGGCCAAGCTGGAGTAGACAATCGCGTCCTCGTGGTTGGATTTCGGAATGCTGGCGGTTACCCTTAATTTCGTGTTCTCACCTTCACCGGATAAGTCGTAGGCGATCGTGCGGACGAAACCCGCCCGTTCGATAATATGCTGGTCGGTACATCCCGTAAGCAGCATGGTAATGGCAGTCAGCATCATCAGCAGGCGCTTGTTAATGTTCATGACTGTTCATCCTTTCCCGAAGCTTTTGAAAGAGGAGCACCAGGATTAACAGCATAGGCAGGATGAAGGCAATCCCGATCTCCGTAAAAAGCACGCGCCGGAGCTGATATTCCGACTGGGACAAATACTTGGAATACAACCCGACGATAAATACCCCGAGCACGATCAAAAACTCGAGGCGCTTGGGGCGGGTCTTGGGAAAGATCCGCTTGACCATAGACAGGGACGCAAACGAAAACATCGTGGTCGATATCAGATTGCCGAATACGAAAATGACAAACACCAGGTTTTCCACCCGGTTAATAAACGGCATCTCAATAAAATCCAGCATATCGATGATCGGGTACAGCAGGGATTGAAGCTGCTGAAAGCTGAAGAAGCCAAACGCCGTCAGCAGGACGATCACCTGAGCCAGTGCAGTCAGCAGATGACCGTACAGAACCCCCTTGAACAATTTGCTCTTTTTGTTGACATAAGGGAATAGAAAGATGCACAGCTCATAGCCAATAAAGGAGGTATACACCTCGGCCCAATTGTGAAGAACCTGCCCCCCGGCAGGATCCTCAAAAAAATAAGACGTGAGGCGGACCAGCTTCCACTCGCGCGCCTGGTAGGACGTCAGCAATAAGGTCCACCAAGTCATAAATGCAAACACCGTGGCTGCTTTGCCGATGCTGTAAACAGGCTTGATGAGCAGGAAATACACCATAATACAGAACAGCAAAAAGATAAACATTACATTGGATGTCTGGAACGAAATCATCTGGAAGATCAGAAAGAAGTTTTTTCCGACAAAGGAAGCGATCATGATATAAAAGACGGCCAATCCTGCATATACCGGGTAGAGAATCCATTTGGACAGGGATTTCTCTAGAATGTCGAACATGGACCGTCCCTTCCCCATGCGATAGACGACCAAATACAGCAAAATATTGCCGGTGGATACCAAGGCAAGAAAGATGTATCCCACCCAGCCGTTGGTTCCCATGTTCTCCGCTACCAGCCGCGGCAGGGCGAACAGGACGATGTTGTTCTCGATCATATAGATCAAGGTCGCAATATGAAAAGCGCTTAATTTCTCGTTCACAGTCCATCACCGCCGCTATTTCCGCATTTTGTTGATTTTCTTGTTGGGTGTTCTCACTATCGTCGGCCGACTGCGCAAAGCCCAAAACGGCCCCCGGATATAAGTGTCCAGCATGTCCTTAAAGTTGATTGGGGCCAGGGGTGTGAGATAAGAGGTCCCCATGTTCGTGACTCCCGCCAAATGGATCACGACCATGCCGATGGCCATTAGCAGACCAAGATTCCCCAGAATACCGGCCATGATGATCAGCCCGAACCGGATGAGACGGATCGATGCACTCATGATGTAACTCGGGATGACGAAGGAAGCGATCGCTGATGTCGCCACGGCAATGATCAGGATATTGCTCGTAAATCCTGCCTGAACCGCGGCCTGCCCGATGACGATACCGCCGACGATGCCGATGGTCTGTCCGACCTTCGTCGGCAGCCGGGCGCCGGCTTCCCGCAGCAGCTCGATCGTCGTTTCCATGAGCAGTGCTTCGAGCAGTGGAGGAAACGGGACTTTGGCCCGGGATTCTGTCAAATTGAGCAGCATCGTGTGCGGAATCATTTCGTAATGGTAGGTCGTGACCGATACATAGAATGCGGTAAAGGAAATCGTAATCAGGAATCCGATAAACCGTAAAACACGCAGTGCCGTGCCGATCAGCCACCGCTGATAATAGTCGTCCGGCGATGAGAAGAAATCGAAGAAGGCGGTCGGGCAGGTAAAGCCCGATGGACTGCCATCCACAAATCCGGCGACCCGCCCGGCGACCAGCTTGGACACGATTGCATCCGGACGCTCGGTCGTCATAAATTGCGGAAAGATGGAGTTGGGATTCTCATCGATGAACTGTATCAGCATATTGGAATCGGTAACGGCGTTATATTCAATCCTTTGGATCCGCCTGATCAGCTCGTCGACAATTTCCTGATTGGCGAGCCCTTCTATATAAGCGATGACAACGACGTTTTTGGCGACCTCCCCGACCTCCAGCTTAATGAACTTTAAATGGGAGCTCTTCAGCCTTTGGCGCAGGACACCGAGGTTCTGTCCAATATTCTCCACGAAGCCGTCATGGGGACCGGAGATGACCGTTTCGGTCTCGGATTGTTCGATGCTGCGGCCGGCCGGTTTGGCGATATCGACCAAATAAGTGCTGCCTCGGAAGAAAACAGCTGCCTTGCCGTTTAGAATGCCGTTGATGCACTCCTTGCTGTCCACGACGACGACATACTGGGAACGGCTAAGGACCGTTTTGACTTCTTCTTCATCCGTATCGGTAAAGGGCCGGATGATCTCTTGAAGCAGCTCGTCGTTTCCGATGAGGTAAGCCAGGTATATGACATCCACATGGGACTGCGGATAGGTTCGGTGGACAAAATCCATCGAATTCTCGAACTGCCGGATCGTGTGTTCAAGCGAAGGATGCTCGTTTTTTTCCGGCTCTTTGACTGTTGTTTTCTCTTGTTCTCCAGCTACAAAAAAATGCTTAATTTTTGCAAATATGTCCATAAATCACACCTCGTGGGTATTCTATCCAATTGTGATACAGTTATACGCGACCAGGTGCAGGCGGCAGAGGCTGCTGTTTGATCACAGAACAGAGGGGTAGTGTATGAAGTAGGGGATAAACTTCAAAGGAGGCGGGCCGGGGATGAAAGATTACCGGGAACTATATATTCGGGGGATATTGGATATCGCGGAGGAGCATGGGCTGGATTATACGAGGGAGAAGCTGGAACCCATGACTGAAGACGAGCTGATTGCGCTCCGGGACCGGCTGCGAATGAAATACGAGAATATCCATTTCAAGCGGTACTGTTGATGGGGTGCAGGTGCGATTGTGGCTGTGAAATATTTCTCCTTTAATGAAACTATTTATGGAGAAAATATCTGGTCATTGCTATAATGGAGGCATCTGAGCAGGACCGAAGGGATGTGCGATACATGAAAGCAATTGGCCTGGATATTGGGGGAACTTCCATCAAGGGCATGGTACTCGATAGGAACGGACAGGTGCTCGACCTCGGTAAAATCGCGACCGATGCGAAACAGGGGAAAGACCGGATTATGGCCAACATGCATTCGCTTCTGCGTGAGCTGCTGGAAAGAAACGGGGATGTGACCGGCATCGGTATCGGCACCGCCGGCCGGGTCGACGTCCATACCGGAAGGATTGTGTATGCGACCGACAATTTGCCGGGCTGGCAGGGAACGGAGCTGAAGGCGATCTTGGAGCAGGCATACGGCCGGCCGGTCTTTGTCGATAACGACGCCAACACAGCCCTCGTCGGAGAGGCTTGGCTGGGCGCTGGCAAGGGGATTCCCGACATCACCATGCTTACCCTGGGCACTGGCGTAGGCGGGGCAAATATGGTGGGCACTGAACTGTTCAGGGGGGCTGGCTGGAACGGCGGAGAATGGGGACATACCATTCTCATACCCGGGGGCCGGCCATGCAACTGCGGCCAGCGGGGCTGCGTGGAGCAATATCTGTCTGGGACGGCGCTGGTTTCCCTTGCGGCTGAGGCTGCAGGCGTATCCTATCCGTCAGGGGTTGAGGTGCTGGAGGACTTTAAGCGAGGGCTTCCGGCTGTTGTGAAGGTTGTCAACGAATACGTCCGAAATTTAGGTGTGCTTCTGCACAATATCCATATCGGCCTAAACCCCGGTGTGATCGTCATTGGCGGAGGCTTGACCGATTCACGGGAAATCTGGTGGCCGCCGCTTGATGAATGTCTCTCCAACTTAAGTCCGGGGATCGATGTCCGCCCGGCGCAGCTCGGCAACCAGGCAGGAGCGATCGGGGCGGCCAGGCTGATTTTGAACCAACTGGAAAGAGAATAGAAATACATAGCATGGCAGTCATTCGGGTAGAATGGCTGCTTTTTGGCGTATGGCGTTCATTTTTTTGAAAACCGGATGTATCCCCTTACACCTGTACTGCGCATGATGTAGGGGAAGGGAAGCGATTGAATAAATAGTTTGTATATTAATTATATGTTTGCAAATATTATTTACAAAAAACATTTTTGGCTGTAAAGTGAAAAGAAGAACATGCACAAGAGAAGGGACGATCCGGCCGTGAACAAGGGAGACTACGAGGATCTGTACGGACAATTTGTTTCCAGAACCAGCCGCGCGCTGAACCGGTACATGGCGTTACATTTAAAGGATGACGATATTACCCCGGAACAATGGACGGTCATTAAGCGGCTCAGTGAGCAGGACGGCATTACGCAGAAGGATCTCGCATGGATTGCCGATAAAGACCAGGCCAACCTGACGAAGATTCTCGACATCCTGGAACGTAAGCATCTCGTGCGCCGCAGCCGAAATGAAGAGGACCGGCGGTCGTTCTTGATCTATATCACGGAAGAGGGTCGGCAGCTGCATGGGGAGCTGGTCGGGCGGATCAACCGGCTGTACCGGGAAGAGGTGCTCGCCGGCATTCCGGAGGCGGAGCTGGCCCTGTTCAGTGAAATGCTGAAGCGGATCAACCGGAATATCGGAGCGAGCGGCCCGTTCGTTGATGAATATGAGGCTGAGCAGTGATGAAAAGGTATAGATGAAAAGGTAGAACGTACCGCATTGAATGGGTGCGAATAAATATGGAATCTAAGAGAAAGAGATGATGCGAATTGAATACGATGCATACTTATCCGGGGGTACGGGCGGTTCACAAGGGCCCGACTCCCGGAACCGTCCGGGACGCGTTCCGCATCCGGCGGATGCCGCTGCAGTGGTTCCGGGGGATCGGCTCGGCCGTTGCAGCAGGGGTTCCTACGCTGGTCGGCGCGCTGACCGGGCATCTCGATTACGGGCTGTGCGCCTCGATCGGGGGCTTTGCTTTCCTGTACGTGGGCAGCGAAACGTACCGGCAGCGGGCGATCAAGCTGGCCTGTGTGGCCCTGGGCCTGTCGCTTACCTTTGGTCTTGGGTCGCTCTCAGCGGCAACCCCGTGGCTGATGGTGCTGCTGTTTGGCTTGATCGGTGCCCTTGCCGTATTCGGCTTCGGCGCATTTCAAATGGCCGGACCGTCGGCCATGTTCTTCATTCTGACCTTCTCGGTCGGAACGAGTCTGCCGTACGATCTTCACGCCCTGCCGCTGCGAACCCTGCTCGTGCTGACCGGCGGAGCCTTTGCCTGGATGGTGGGAATGAGCGGTTGGCTGCTTCGTCCTCATGGGCCGGAGACCAAGGCGGTCGCCGGGGCTTACCGGAGCCTGGCCGCCTTTGCGGATGCGATCGGAACCGATTTGTACCCGGAGAAAAGATACCAGGCGGCCGTTCAGCTTCGAGCAGCCGACGCTGCCGTGTCCGGCGGGGAGCTGCGCTGGCGCCGGAATTACGGGCCGATGCTGCGCCTGATGGCATTGACCCGGAAGGCCAATGAGATGTTTATGGCCGCCGTCGAAATTTCGCTGGACCGCCAGGCGGCGAAGGTGCTGGAAGGGACGGCGGCGTCCCTTCTCTCGATTGCGGATCGCTTGCAGCATCCGCAGCAGGAGATGCAACAGCCCAAGGCGGCCGCGGACATCCCGAACGGGCATGTCCGGCGCTTGTCCCGGCTGCTGAACGAGGCGGCCGCCATCTGCCTGGGGGAAGATGCAGGCCGCGGGACGGCGGAGGAAGTGACCCTTCCTCCCTCTTTTTCCCTGCGCCGTCTCTTGTCCGGCGCTCTGAATCCGCACTCGGCGCTGCTCCATACCTCGCTTCGGTACGGCATCGTGATTGCCGTCGCTGCTGCGGTCGCCTACTCGCTGGATTTGAACCGGTCCTACTGGGTGCCGCTTTCTTGCACGGCGGTGATGCTCGGTACGACGGTGCTCGGCACGGCTCACCGGGCCATCCAGCGGACGGCGGGCACCGTCGTCGGGCTGTTTCTCGGCGCCTTTATCCTGTCGCTGCGGCCCGAGGGCATTTATATCGCGCTGAGCATGGCTGTTCTTCAATTTATTATCGAACTGATTTACTTGCGCAATTACGCCCTGGCCGTCATCTTCATCACGCCGAGCTCGCTGCTGATCGCAGAGAGCAGCCATCCGGATATGGCGGTAAGCTTCTTCATCTCGGCCCGGTTGACCGATATTCTGATCGGGAGCGCCATCGGCATCATCGGCATGCTCCTCCTCTGGAGACGCGCTTCTTCCAGCAAGCTGCCGCGGGCGCTTGCAGGCGTCATCCGGATGGAAGGGAAATTGCTGGAGAGCATCCTGTCCTCCTCCCCCTCTAGCAGGGTTACCACATGGACGAACGAGCTGGAAACTGCGCTTATCCGGCTGCGCCTGCTGTATGACGGTGCGCTGGCCGAGTCAGTGGGCCGGCGGAATCAGGCCAGCTCCTGGTGGCCTGCGCTGGATGCGGTGCAGCACATCGGTTACGCGCTGATCACGGCAGCCGGGAACGCCCAGAGCCATGCCGCACCGGATGAAGCGTCATCGGACTACGGCCAGTTCTTTGAACAGATGGCTCAGGCTGCCGAGCGGCAGCTCACGCCTAAGCCGGCGAACATCCCGGCGCTCAGCTCCATCCCCGTGCTGCAGCATGAACTGGCCGGGCTTCATGAAGCGCTGCAGATCCGGGACCGCACGGCGCAGTCCCCTGCCATCAAATCATCATAATCTACCCTCTTCGGCAAGCCGTAATAGGACTTTATGTCCCGCGGTTTGCCTCTTCTTTTCTTATCTTATCTATCTTGTCTATCTCATCTCATCTCATCTTTTCTCTTCTAACTTTAACTTTAACCTCTCAGCCTTTACCGCCACCACCAGCCGTACTTCGACAAAGCCTCCTATAGTTGTACTGAAAAAGACTACGCTTTTCGACAAGTTATGACTTGGCCAAAATCATATCGATGAACCGCTGTGCAGGGGGAGAGGACTCCTCCTTCCGGGTGTAGATGGAGACCGGATTCGTCATATGCACGCCGACGACTTCCACCCGGGAAATGACGCCTGCCGCGATATGTTCGCGGGTCTCCAGCAGCGACAGAAAGGCCGCGCCGTAACCCTCCATCACGACCCGCAGCGTTTCGTTCAGACCGTTCATCTGCAGCCCGACCGGCGGGGCGGGCAGATGGCGGGCGGAGCATAGTGCGATCAGCTGCTCCCTGCCGAAACTGCCCTCCTCGCGGTAGATGAACGGCTCCTGCAGCATCTCTTCCAGGGTCACCCGGGCGCCGGCCAGAGGATGCCCCTTATGAACGATAAAGCACATTTCGTCCTCATACCAAGGGGCGCGCAGCAGAAGCGGATGGTCCAGCCGGATGCCGCCGATAAAGGCGATCTCCGCGCGGTAATGCAGCAGCAGATCGGCGGCCTGGCTGGAATTGGCGGTGCTGAGCTCGACGCCGACGCCGGGATAAGCGCGTTTGTAGCGGGCAATCCATTTGGGGAGCAGGAAGTTGGCCGGAAGATAGGTGGCCGCCAGGTGAAGCTTGCCGGCGCTGCCCGCTTTCAACTGCTCCAGGGTCTCCTCGATATGGCCTTCCAGCTCGAACAGCCGCCGGGCTTCGGCAGCCAGATGCCTGCCGGCCTCCGTCAGCATGACGCCCCGCCCCTGAGGGATCAGCAGGCGGAGGCCGATTTCGCGTTCCAGCTTTTTGATTTGGGCCGTCACGGCGGGCTGGCTGAGATGCAGAACCTCGGCTGCGAGAGTTACGCTTCCGAGGGAAGCGGCTTGGTAGAAGAGGCGAAGCGCATGCAGGTTCATGGAAATTCTCCTTTACGAGGTTGTTCAAAAACTCCGCTTTTGATCACGAAGTAAATCGGGAAGCTGATTCGGCATCGAATCTTGAATTCAGCCGGGCCTTCCGGTGCTCACGTACCCACTACGTACGCTCTGCTCCTCAGTCCCTTGCTTCATCCAATTCAAGTGTTTTGAAAAAACACACATCGGAAGCATAAACCTCGGTGCTGAAAACCGGCCTTTTTGAACTCGCACTTTACATAGGGATAGGGATTCAGATCAATTCATAATTGAAATTTATGTTTTATGAAAAACAATATATTAGATTTATACCGTAACAGAGCATATTCTAAGCTTAAATTACAGGCGGGTGCAACCATTTGAGGAAGCACAACGTCAAAATAGGAGGAATTTGTCAATGAGGCTGAAATGCGTGGATTGCGGCAGCCGTTGTCCCCTGGAGCCGTTTCAGGTTCGATGCGGGTGCGGCGGGCTGCTGGAAGTGGAGCAGGATCTGGCGATGGTCGATGCCGAGCTTCTGAAGCGGCGGTTTCAGGAGCGCCTGTCCGAACGGATGGGGGTCTATGCCAGCGGCGTATGGCGGTACAAAGAATTAATTTATCCGGAACTTCCGGAAGAATATATTGTTACTAAATATGAAGGCAATACCGGAATGTACGCTCCGGAGCCGATTCGCGAAACGCTGGGAATCCGCGGGCTGTACTTCAAAGCGCAGAGCGAGAATCCGAGCGGCTCATTCAAAGATAACGGGATGACCGTGGCCGTGTCGCATGGTCGTTCTCTCGGGTACTCCGCATTTGCGTGCACCTCGACGGGCAATACCTCCTCTTCGCTCGCCATGTATGCAGCCATGGGAAGGAGCCGGGCGTATGTATTCGTCCCCAATCGGAAGGTATCCGCGAACAAGGTGCTGCAGACTCAGGCTTACGGCGCCCGGGTCCTCAGCTTTGACGGCACGTATGATGACGGAATCCGCTTCTTGGAGAAGCGGGGCGATGAGTTGGGGTTGTACGTCTGCAACTCGGTGAACCCGCTGCGGATCGAGGGTCAGAAGAGCATCATTTATGAAATCGCCCAGACGCTCGGCTGGAGTCTGCCGGATTGGATCATCATTCCCGGTGGCGCGCTCAGCAACGTATCTGCACTTGGCAAAGGGCTGGCCGATTTGAAAAGCCTCGGGTTCATCCCGTCGGTGCCGCGGATCGCGCTGATCCAGGCGGAAGGGGCAAGTCCCTTCCACCGCATGATGGCTTCGGGAAGCCCGGTGCTGACGCCGGAACCCCGGCCGGATACGCTGGCCTCGGCACTCAACATCGGCAACCCGCCGAGCTGGAAAAAAGCGCGCAGCGTGCTGGAGATGAGCAGCGGCGTAACCTGCTCCGTCACTGATGCGGAAATTCTCGCCGCCAAGGCGCAGATCGACCGGAGCGGAATCGGATGCGAGCCGGCATCGGCGGCGACACTCGCCGGATTGCAGAAGCTGATCGCAGAGAAGACGATTACCAAGGATGAGACGGCGGTCTGCATTTTGACGGGAAACCTTCTGAAGGATACCGACGTGCTGAAGGGAAGCTTTCAGGACATTCCGGTTGACTTGTCGGGTTCGGACTGGGAGGCGCTGCTCCGGTAAACTTAAGCCGCGTCTCCTAAAGCCGGCGGAGGGTGACTGAGGAAATGACCGCAAACATACGGGGAGCGTTTTTGGGGCATCTTTTATGGAAAGGTTCGCCTGCTCTGACGTTGCCTTCTAATATCCGTCACGGGTTCATGATAACCAAGACGCTGTGGCACCCGCATGATTAGACGTTTTCCAGACACGATTACAAAGGGATAAGGGGCGCATGCTTTTTCATGATCAATAAGAGGAAATTCGTATATTTCGTCCTTGTTCCACTCCTGCTTATAGGGCTGGTTATTTCATTGACGCCGGCTTCCCTGTTCCATGAGGCCGCGACGGCTCAGGTGGATGCTCCCGTAAGGACGGGGGGCACAGCGGGAACGCAGGGCAAGCAAGCGCAGGGCATGCACACACAGAGCAAGTATTACGACGTCGTCGTCATCGGCAGTGAAATACAAGGGGTGCTGCTGGCCCGGGAAGCGCAAAAGCAGGGGCTGAGCGTTCTGATTCTCGATCCGCGGAGCAAGCCGGGCGGCGAGCTGATTCAGGGGCAGATGATGTTTCTGGACGAGCCGCATGACGCCAAGAAGCGGAGCCTGGTCCAGGGCGAGATCAAAACCTTGTTTGACGGCTACAACAGCGGGAAGATCCGGAAGGCGGCCGATTTTAACCGGTACTATAACCGGCTGATCAAGGGAATTCCGGTCCAAAGCGGAATCACGGTCAAGTCCGTCACGGCTGAGGCTTCCGGCGGCAGTAAAAAGCTGCTGAAATCCTTGACGTACCGGGATCCTCAAGGCAGCGTCGTTACGGTAGAGGCGGGCTATTGGGTGGAAAATACGGACTTTAATGCCCTGACCGGCAAGCTGAAGGCGAAGCGGATTCCCGGGATGGAGCGCATTTCAAAGGTCGGCTATCCCGACTACATGGCGGCCACGATGATGCTGAAGTTCAAGCATGTGAACTGGAGCAAGCTCCATCAGGCCGTGCTGGACGACTACCCGTTGACCAACGTCCGGGATAAGTACGGCGGAAATACGTATGTCGATTGGGATTTTGCCACTGGGTTCAGCAACATAACGCTCAAATACAAGCCGCACGATCCGCAGCTGCTGCTGAGAGGAATGAACACCTCTTACCAGAAGGGCGGCGAAGCTATTATGAACTCCCTTCTGATCTTCGACGTCAATCCTTCCGATCCGAAGTCGGTGCAGTCCGCCCTGGATAAAGCAAAGGCAGAGGCTCCGTTCATCCTGCAATTTTTGAGAAAGAACATCCCGGGATTCGACCGGGCCGAGCTGAACGGCTTTCCGGATTATTTGTATATCCGCGACTATAACCGGTTCGAAACGGATTATATTTTGACCTTCTCGGACGTCATGAACAGCCGGATGTTCTGGGATAACGTCAGCATTGGCGGCTATGCGCTGGATCTGCAGGGAACCCGGACGGTGCCGAAGGGCATCCATCTCGGGCAGCCGGACCGCTATGGCATTCCGCTGCGCTCATTTGAGCTGAAGGGCTATGACAACGTCCTGGTGACCGGCAAAAATATCGGTGCGTCCATCGAAGCCTACGGTAGTGCGCGTATCATGCCGAACACTGCCCTGGCGGCGCAGACAATCGGCATAATTTTGGGCAGGGAGCTGAAGCAGGGCAAGCACCTGCACGACCTGAACCAGGAAGACTTCAAACGGATTCATCAGTACTTGAAAAAGGAATACCATATTAAAGTAGACGGATAAGGAACGCGTTAGGATATTCGGGCGCTGCCCCTCGTCCCGGGCGTTCTAGTACCATTCAAACCGTTACCAGCTGCTGTAATATGGATCTGGATCATCAGTGTGTCAGAAAAGGCAGGGAGCTTGGGGCTCTCTGCCTTTTTGCGTCGTTCGTGAAAGGCATTCCTTCGGGAACCGCATCCCTTCGGGAACCGGTGCCGCTTGGAGAACAACAGCGTCTAGCGGCTGCCTTTGGTAGGTGCGGTAGAGTCGCCTGCAGGGGAGATGCAAAATCAGAGACAGTGGATTGCCTTTTTCGCGCATTTACAGCGGATGATGGATCTGCTAGAATAGCGGTAAATTAATTGTCAACCAACATAACACTATTTTGGTTGACAATTAACGAGTAGCAAATAGACCGATGTAACGACTTAACGAATAACGAAAATATAACAGCTCGAAGGGATGATAACCTATGCAGAAGGACATGGTTCTGGGAAGCCCGGTACGGCAGGACTGGCAGGCATTGGCCGACAAGGCACTGAATGGGCAGCGGCTTACCATGGAAGAAGGTCTGGCGGTTTTAAACGCACCGAACGATGAGATTTTGGGACTGATGCAGGCTGCTTTTACGGTAAGAAAGCATTACTACGGCCTGAAGGTAAAGCTCAACATGATCTTAAACGCCAAGAGCGGGCTGTGTCCCGAGGACTGCGGCTACTGCTCACAATCCATCGTATCTACGGCGCCGATCGAGAAGTACAGCCTGTTGGATAAAGAGACGGTGCTTGCCGGAGCCCGGGAGGCTCTTGCGCGTAAAGCGGGTACATACTGCATTGTGGCCTCCGGCCGTGGCCCGACGCCGAGGGAACTGGATCAAGTGGTGGAGGCGGTTCAGGAAATCCGGGAGACGATGCCGCTTAAAATTTGTGCCTGCCTTGGGCTGCTAAAGGACGGACAGGCCGAGAAACTGGCTGATGCAGGGGTGCATCGGTATAACCACAACCTCAACACGAGCCAAGCGAATTATAGCCGCATTACCACAACGCACACCTATGACGACCGGGTGGACACAGTGCTGAAGGCCAAAGCCTCCGGCTTGTCCCCCTGCTCCGGGGTCATTATCGGCATGGGCGAAAGTGACGAGGATATCGTCGGCATGGCCTACGCCTTGCGGGAACTGGACGCCGATTCGATCCCGGGGACGCCTTTGGAGCAGGCCGGATGTACGCCCGCACTGAAGGCGCTGAAGGTGCTGGCTTTGTTCCGCCTCGTGTGCCCTTCCAAGGAAATTCGCGTGGCCGGCGGCCGCGAGCTGAACCTCCGTTCCCTGCAGCCGCTCGCACTCTACGCAGCCAACTCGGTGTTCGTGGGCGACTACTTGACGACCGAAGGGCAGGACGTGCTTGCGGACCATGCGATGATCGAGGATCTCGGCTTTGAGATCGAGGAGCGGGCGGTATAGAGCTGAGGATACGGGGCCGCAGAGGAGGGCTACGGGCAGGTGCTGCTATTTATCTGTTCTAGGTGGTATTTCGCTGAGGCAGAAATGCCGCACAGCTGAGGGCATTTTGATACTTACGTCGACCGACCGCAACCGCCTAAAATGAACGTATGTTTCGACAATTTCCCGCATAGGATGAAAAGCCGGAAAAACGACATTTGCCAGCAGGCGATGGAGCCGCTATAATAAACTCATTAATCTATCAGTAAACGGGTGTTTATTTATGCAAATTCTCAAAGATGACGTCCGCCAAAGTATTTTGAACGCCGCACTGGCCGAATTCAAGCAGCACGACTACGCCGATGCCTCCATGCGCCGCATTTCCGCCTCCGCCGGCATGACCACCGGGAATATCTATCGTTATTTTAAAAATAAAGAGGAGCTGTTCGAAGCGCTGGTCGGGCCGGTCTATGAGCGATGCATCGCCAACATCCTGGTCATTAAGGAGGAAGTGGACCAGAACTTCGCCAAAGGGACAGAGGCGAGCGACTGCCTGCAGATGGTCGAGAGCATTATTCTCGATCTGTTCGAGGAATCCAGCGCTGAGCTGATGATTTTGCTCAACCGCAGCACCGGTTCCAAATACGCCGGCGTGAAGGCAAGCATTTGCGCTTTGGTCGTATCGATTCTGGAGAGCATGATCCGCTTCGGTAAGGATGAGACCGGCGGGCTGACGCTGGAAGAGAAACAGACGGCCCAGATGCTGGGCGGAACCGTGGTGGAAGGCGTATGTCTGATTCTGCGTGATCATGAAGACGGGGAAACGGTCAAACGGCTGGTGAACCAGCTGGTGTATCTGTACTACTTTGGCACCGATCATTGGAATAAGAAAAAGGGATGAATCCAAGGGATTCCCTTTTTTTCGCTCAAAAATGAACGCTTGTTTACTAAGGAAGTTGAAGGAGGAATATCAACAACATGCGGCAAATCATCAAGTGGCGCTGGGCGATTCTGGTGTTATGGCTGGTGGCGACGGTCCTGCTGACCGTGTTCCAGCCCAACGTGAATGCCATTCTCCAGCAGAGAGGTCAGGATCCCCTCGCCGAAGACAGCCCTTCCAAGGTTGCGGGGGCGCTGCTCAATAAAATGACCGGCCAGAGCGGGACCAGCGACATCGTGGTGTTCCACGAAGAAAACAAGCTGACCGATGAGGATATGAAGAGCATCGAGAGCGGCGTGATGAACATGAAGGCGAAGCAGTCCGAGCTTGGCATCACCGAAGTCCTGGACCCGTTCTCGATGCCTGAAGCTAAATCTCAGCTGATTTCGGAGGACGGCACGACCGTGATGGTCAGCTTCAGCCTGGACAAGAATGGGCGGGATATGGAAGAAATCACGGATCAGTTCAATCAGGCGCTGAAGGATGTCAAAGCGACATACTACCTAAGCGGCGAGGATTTTATCCAGAACGACTATATCAAGGCGTCCACGGCAGGGGTGGAGAAAAGCGCGGCGCTGACCGTTATTTTTATTCTCGTCGTGCTCATCGTCATGTTCCGTTCGATCGTGATCCCGTTCGTGTCACTCCTTGCCGTAGGTATATCCTACCTCTGCTCGATGGGGATTGCGGCGCAGATTATCGATAAAATGAATTTCCCGGTCACCAGCGTGACCCAGATGCTGCTGGTACTCATCCTGTTCGGGATCGGGACGGACTATAACATCCTGCTGTTCAACCGTTTTAAAGAGGAGTTGTCGCACGGCAAATCCGTCGATGAAGCCATCGTCGCTTCCTACAGAACGGCGGGCAAAACGATCGTATACAGCATTCTTACCGTCTTTATTGCCTTTGCAGGACTCAGCTTCTCGGACTTCGGCATCTATAAATCGGCCAATGTGGTTGCGATCGGCACGGTGATCTTGGTGCTTGAAATTTTGACGCTGACGCCGTTCCTGATGAAGACGCTCGGACCGAAGCTGTTCTGGCCGTCGAAAAAGGTGGCTGGCCACAAGGAAAGCACCTTCTGGGCGAAGCTGACGGCAGTTTCCGTTAAGCATCCGGTTATCGTGACGGTCATCATCGTCATTCTGATGATTCCGGTGCTGCTGACCAGCGGCCAGAAGCTGTCCTTCGACCAGCTGAAGGAGCTGGGGGACGGCTATCCGTCGACCAAGGGCTTCAGCATCGTCGCTGATCATTTCAGCCGCGGCCAGGCGCTGCCGACGACTGTCGTCATCGAAGACGACAAGACGATGGACAATAACGACACGCTTGGGGTTATTGACAAGCTGACCGAGAAGTTAAAAGGCATCGACGGGGTCAAGTCGGTATCAAGCGTGACTCAGCCGCAGTCGGAGCCTGTGGAGGACTTCTATATCAGCAGCCAGACGGAGACGGTGACGGACGGCATTTCGGCGTCCAAAAAAGGCGTGGACCAGATCAAGGACGGCCTGGACCAGATCGGTGATAAGCTGACGACGCCTGACTTCTCCAGCGCCAATCAGCTGGTGTCGGGGACGGGGCAGGTCAAGCAGGGCTACGACCAAATTACGGACGCGATCTCGCACGTGACCGGCGGCATACAGCAGGGAGCAAGCGGCGCCTCGGAGCTCAGCAAGGGCATCGCGAAGCTCGAAGCCGGTATGAACACCGTCAGCACCAATACGTCCAAAATCAATCAAGGACTCACCGAGCTGTCCAAAGGATATGCGTCGCTCGCAGGCGGTTATGAGCAGGTATCCGGACAGATTCCGCAAATTCAGCAGGGGCTTGCCGGCATGAATACGCTGATCGGCAATCTGGGCGAGAGCCACAGCGAGCTGGCCGAGGATCCAAACTATATCCAGCTGAAGCAGACCGGCGAAGGACTCGTTACCGGTTTGGCGCAGCTGGACGGCGGTCTCAAGGAACTGAATGCGAATTATGCCAAGCTGAACGCATCCTTCGCCCAAGCTTCCGGCGGCTTGGGCCAAATTGCCGCGGCGCAGAAGCAAATGGCTGCCGGCCTGGCAGCGCTGGAGCAAGGAGCCGACCAATTGGCCAATGGATTGCGCCAAGGCAGCAGCGGCAGCCAGGAAATCGCCGCAAACATGAAGAAGCTGAATGCTGCGCTGGGCAGCGTCCAAAGCGGGCAGCAACAGCTGCTGAGCGGACTATCCAGCCTCTCGGGCGGCATGTCCCAGCTGAAGGAAGGCATCGACCAGAGCGGCAACGGACTGGGCGACATCTCTGAAGGTCTCGGCAAGACCAATGACTTCCTGACCCAGCTGAACAGCTCGAAGACCTTCTTTATTCCACGGGAAGCGCTGGAGAACAAGGACTTCCAGCAGGCAGTGGATGCCTTTATGTCCAAGGACCGCAAGATTACGAAGCTGATTGTCATCCTCAACGACGATCCGTATTCCCCGGCGGCCATGGACACGATCGAGAAAATCAACAGCGAGGTTTCCGGCACGCTGAAGGGAACCGTGCTGGGCGACGCCAAGTTCGGAGCTGCGGGACCAAGCTCAACGACGTATGATACGAATGAGGCCCAGATCAAATCCTTCAACAGCACGGCGATTATCGTCATCGTCAGCGTGTTCGTCGTTCTGCTGTTCGTGATCCGTTCCTTCTGGCCGTCGGTCTTTATCGTATTGTCACTTGTCGCTTCCTACTACGTGGCGATGAGTGCCTCGAAGTTCGTAACGACCTATATCATCGGGGCGGAAGGGGTATCGTCCTTCGTGCCGTTCTTCTCCTTCATCGTCATCGTCGCGGTGGGCGTGGATTACAGCATCTTCCTGATGGAGCGCTACAAGGAAAACGGGGAGCTGTCTCCGGGAGAAGCGGTCGTCAAGGCAGCCCGCAGCGTCGGCGGCGTCATTATTTCCGCAATGGTCATTCTCGGCGGAACGTTCGCAACGCTGATGCCTTCGGGGCTCGTGCTCTTGATCGAGCTGGCTGCGGCCGTGATCGTCGGTCTCGTCGTGCTCTGCTTCATCCTGCTGCCGATGTTGGTACCGGCCTTGATCGTGCTGCCGGAAACCCTGTCGCGCGGGCGGTCCCGCAAGCAGCAGATGGCCCATGTCAGCGGGAAGGACTCCACGCTGGACTCCTAATAACTTGTAGAAGTATGAACGCATTGTGCACAGGCATACTAAAATAATATTCTGTACACAGCAAAAAGACCGGAAGAGGCTGCAGCCCTCTTCCGGTCTTTATTTATATCAAGGCTTCATGCGGCGCGTTGTCCCGGGGTGGGGCGGGACCGCATTAAGCCAGTGTTTTCAGCGCTTCAGGCGTGAACGGAGCAAGCTCGTCGAAGCGGCCTTCACGCACTTTGGTGGCCCAAGCCGGGTCTCCAAGCAATGCACGGCCTACGGCAACCAGGTCGAATTCGCCGTTCTCCAGGCGTTCCAGGAGATCGTCGATATCCTTGCTGCCTGCGCCTTTGCCTTCGGCGAACAGGCTCGTGAACGCTTCGTCCAGTCCGACGGATCCGACGGTAATGGCCGGTTTGCCCGTCAGCTTCTTAGCCCAGCCGGCGAAGTTCAGGTCGGAGCCTTCATACTCCGGCTCCCAGAAACGGCGGGTCGAGCAGTGGAACACGTCGACGCCCGCGTCAGACAAGGCGCCAAGCAGCTGCCCAAGGTCTTCCGGAGTTGGGGCGAGCCTTGCGTCGTATTGGTTTGTCTTCCATTGGGAGAGGCGCAGCACGACAGGGAAATCCGGTCCTACGGCACGGCGGACGGCTTCCACGACTTCAATCGCAAAGCGTGCGCGCTTCATCATGTCGCCGCCGTAACGGTCCGTGCGGCGGTTCGTTTGTTCCCACAGGAACTGGTCGATCAAATAACCGTGGGCGCCATGGATTTCCACTCCGTCAAACCCGATCCGTTTGGCATTGGCAGCCGCATCGGCGTAAGCCTGGATCACGTAGGCGATTTCTTCTTCGGTCATCGGTTCGGAAACCTTATTGCCGTTCAGATCAAGGCCCGAAGGACCAATCGGCATCGCTTCCGGATTCGGCTCGGCGCCGACCGGACGGGTCATGCCGATATGCCAGATTTGCGGCATGATCTTGCCTCCGGCTTCATGAACCTGCTTGACCACTTCGGCCCATCCGTTCAGGGCGTCTTCACCGAAAAATCTCGGAATGTTCGGGCTGTCAGTAGACGCCGGGTGATTGATTACCGTACCTTCGGTAATGATGAGGCCGACGTTGTTCTCGGCACGGCGCCGGTAATAGGCTGCTACGTCCGGGCCCGGTACTCCGTTCGGGGAGAATCCGCGGGTCATGGGCGCCATGACGATGCGGGTGGGCAGCGTCAAATTGCCAATGGTAAACGGTTCGAATAAAGCTGCGGTGGAACGGGTATGCTGTGGATTGCTGTTCATGTATCGGTTTCCTCCAATATGTGAGATTTATATCTTTATACATTTACATAAAAATAGATATATATGATGAAAAGAAAGAGCGTTTAAGCCAAAAGGTTCAGATGTGTACCATATGTCATTTTAGCCTAAAGCTCTTTCTTGAGTTGTTCGATAAAACGATTGATACCCTCCTCATTCCGTCTGTAGTAGGTCCACTGGCCGGCCCGGTGGGATTCCAGCAAACCAGCCTTTTGCAATTTCACCAGGTAGCCTGAAACAACCGACTGTGCAAGCCCTGTCTTCTGCGAAATGCTGCCGACGCAAATGCCGCCTTTGAAATTACAGGATGCCGGCATATGCTCCTGAGGATCAAAGTGCTCCTCCGGATGCTTCAGCCATTCGAGAATTTTAAACCGGGTCTCGTTTGATAGTGCTTTAATGGTTAATAAGGTATCCATGGATCTTATTATATCTATTTTTATAGAAATGTAAATATGGTTTGGCAAAAAAGTTTGAAATCCGGAAAACGCCTCTGCAGCATAGCTTTTAACGAATGTACCGCAAATGTCCAGGTTAACATTCCCGTTTGGGTGGATTTTCATTCGGGTAATAACGGGTGTAAATACTCGGACACCGTCCGTAACCGACCAGGAGGGGATGCATTGATGGACCGTAAGAATGAACAGCAGCCACAGAAGGATGTTAAGGACAGCCAGCTGGAGGAATTCCGCGTCAGCGATGCGGGGAAACCCATGACTACGAACCAGGGCGTTCGGGTTTCTGAGGACGAACATTCGCTCAAAGCAGGCGAACGCGGGCCGACGTTAATGGAGGATTTTCATTTTCGGGAGAAAATGACCCACTTTGACCATGAGCGTATTCCTGAGCGTGTGGTTCATGCCCGGGGCTTTGGCGTACACGGGTATTTTCAGGTGTACAAGCCGATGACGCAGTATACGAAGGCGAAGTTTCTGCAGGACCCGTCGAGGAAAACGCCGGTGTTCGTGCGTTTCTCAACCGTTGCCGGTTCGCGGGGTTCGGCTGATACGGTACGGGATGCCCGGGGCTTTGCCACCAAGTTCTATACAGAGGACGGCAATTTTGACCTCGTAGGCAACAACATTCCGGTTTTCTTCATTCAGGATGCGCTGAAATTTCCTGATTTGGTGCATGCGTTTAAGCCTGAGCCCCATAACGAGATTCCGCAGGCGTCGACGGCCCATGATACGCATTGGGATTTTGTCGCCAATAACACGGAATCGGCCCACATGGTCATGTGGACGATGTCGGACCGGGCGATTCCGCGCAGCTACCGGATGATGGAGGGGTTCGGCGTACATACCTTCCGGCTCGTCAATGACAAGGGCGAAGCACATTTCGTCAAATTCCACTGGAAGCCGCTGCTGGGCGTGCATTCCCTGGTCTGGGACGAAGCGCAGAAAATCGCCGGCAAGGATCCCGACTTTCACCGCCGCGACCTGTGGGAAGCGATTGAAAAGGGCGACTATCCCGAATATGAGTTTGGCGTGCAAATGATCCGGGAGGATGAGGAGTTCAACTTCGAATTTGATATTCTCGACCCGACCAAAATATGGCCGGAGGAGCTCATTCCCGTTCAGCGCATCGGGAAAATGACGCTGAACCGCAATGTGGACAATGTGTTCGCCGAAACGGAACAGGCGGCCTTCCACGTGGGCAACGTCGTGCCGGGAATTGACTTCTCGAACGATCCGCTGCTGCAGGGACGCTTGTTCTCTTATACCGATACGCAGCTGATTCGTCTGGGCGGACCGAACTTCCATGAGATTCCGATCAATCGGCCGGTGGCGGAGATCCATAACAATCAGCGCGACGGATACCACCGCATGACGATCAACCGGGGCCAAACCAGCTATCATAAAAACTCCCTTGGAAACAACGATCCCCGTCCGGTCTCGGAGCAGGAGGGCGGATACACCCACTATCAGGAAAAGGTGGAGGGGCGTAAGGTTCGGGCGCGCAGCGACAGTTTCAAGGACCACTATACCCAGGCGAAGCTGTTCTGGAACAGCATGTCCGACGTGGAGAAGCAGCATATTATTAAAGCTTTCCGCTTTGAAGTAGGCAAGGTGAAAAGTAAAAGCGTGCAGCAGCAGGTTGTCGATATGTTCGGCAACGTTGATCTGATGCTGGCTGAGCAAATCGCCCTCGGCGTTGGTGTCAACCCGCCGAAGGCTGGAGAAGAAGCCTCTGGAACGACCGTGGCAGGAGGTGCCGAAACCCAGGCTTCCCCGGCGCTGAGCCAGCTCCACACCGCCATGTCTCCGGCTACCCGTAAGGTGGCGGTGCTGGCCGCTGACGGATTCGACGCGGGCGAAATGAAGGCTGTCCTCGCGGCCTTCGCTGAAGCAGGTGTCGTGCCGGAAGTCGTCAGCGAGAATTTGGGTATGATCGCCGGAACCGACGGCAGCCAGCTGGAGGCCATGCATACCTTCCTGACGGCTGACTCTGTGCTGTTTGACGCCGTCTATGTGGCCGGCGGGGAGCAGAGTATCGCCAAGCTTCAGGGTATCAAAGAGGCGGTCAATTTCGTGACGGAAGCCTACAACCACTTCAAAACCGTAGGCGCCTCCGAGCTGGCGGCCGGGCTGCTGTCCGGCTCAGGCATTCATTTGGCCGACGCCTCGGCATCTTCCGGCCATCTGACGTCTCCGGGCGAGGATACCGGACTGGTGATCCGCAAGGAGACGGAAGACGGCAGCATCTTTGCCCGGCAGCTGGTCGACGCCATCGCCATGCACCGCCATTGGGGCCGGGAAATGCAGATGATTTCTCCAATGAAGTGATCGATTGAGAATAAAAATGGAATGGTCCGGCTCCGCTTGTTGCGGGGCCGGATTTTTTAACATTCAGCGTTATTCAGACAGCGTTATTCCGACAGCATTATTCCGATCCTTGGCAGCCGAATCTGGCCTTTGTGCCTTCGTTTCTCTCCGCCCTGTTTGCCGGTCTCTCATCGCGATCTCCCCATAGAAACCCGGTTCATTGGACGTGTTTGGATGGGATGAGTGCTTTATGGTAGGATAAGGAAGAATGTCAGGACCAACATCAATGGGTTTTCGCTGCTGAAAGGGTGCATAACATGAAGGAAAAGCTGGAGCGGTACAAATTTTTCCGTATCCTGGCTTCAATATATGAAATCAAAGCGATTCGTCTGCTCATTCCGCTTGCGGTGATCGCGCTCGTCTATTGGGAGGGGCAGCGGGAGCTGCGGCAGATTCACTTGGCGCGTACGTTCCATGAGCTGCGTCTGCTGCCGGTGGGCACCGTTGTGGGGATTTGTCTCTTTTCCCTGTTTTCCGTCGGGGTGATGAGCTTGTACGATTACATGATCCGCATGCATTTCAAGCTGAAAGTTGGCTGGTGGAACACGTTCCGCTATGCCTGGATCGCCAACACGTTCAACAACATTATCGGTTTTGCCGGACTGACCGGCGCCGGTCTCCGTACCTTGCTGTATAAAAGGAGCGGCATTGCGCCCTCACTGATGGCGTCTGCGGTCGTATTTTTGTCACCGGTCATCATCACGGGACTATCCATCATGTCCTGGGGTGTTCTAACGGGGGTGTTCCCGGCAACCACAATGATTCGGGAGCACCGCTGGCTGATTTTCGCCGTATGGGGGATGGCGCTGTACCTGCCTTTATTTATTCTGATGCAGCGCTCATCGCTATTCGCGCGGTGGTTCAACAAAGGGGAGGGCCGAACGCCGTGGAGCACGGTGGCCGTCTCTCTGTGCGCATCGCTGCTGGAGTGGGTCTGCGCCGGAGTGACGTTTTGGCTGATTGCCGCCGGCGTCCTGCATGACGTGACCTTCCAGGGCGTCATGGGCATGTATACTGTATCCGCCATTGCCGGTATCCTCAGCATGGCGCCGGGAGGCATCGGCGCGTTCGACCTGACCGTCCTTCTCGGCATTGAGCGCATGGGATTTCCCGCCGAAAGGGCGATGGCCGTCCTGGTGCTGTTCCGGCTGTTCTACTACGTTATACCCTGGCTGATCGGGCTGATCATGGCGGCCTTCGAATTCGGCAGTCCAGCGAAACGCAACTTGGAGAAGGTCGAGACCGCCATCGAGATTCCGCTGAACGCCTGGCAGCGGCTGTGGCGCTGGCCGGGACAGATGCGCTTTCTCAGCGATCTGGGTGTGTGGGCGCTTGGCAAGCTCGTGCTGGTCAGCGGTCTTCTTCTGCTGCTGTCGGCGGCCACGCCGGGACTGCTGTATCGGTTGCGGTTGTCGGAGGAACTGCTGTCCATGCCGATCATGCGCATCTCCCACCTGCTGTCGGTCATGATCGGCTTTATGCTGATTATCCTTTCCCGAGGCATTTCGCTCCGTATCCGTGGGGCGTATTTGTGGACGAGCGGGCTGCTGTTCGCCGGGGCGGTCTTCACCTTTACGAAGGCGTTCGATTTCGAAGAGGCGATCTTTCTGCTGATCGTTGCGCTGATGCTGTGGATCTCGCGGGCCCGTTTTTATCGCTCGGGCGCCCTGATCGAGTGGAGAAGCGCAGCCGTATGGTACATGCTCTCGGCGGTCATCGCCTTGGCTTATTACTGGGTCGGCGCCCATGTCCATCACGGATGGCTGCGCCACCTGCCGACCGCGGAACGGATGCATTGGATGGTCGGCTCCAATCCGTATGCCGCATCCGCCGTGATCGGTCTCGCCGGGGCATGGGTCCTGCTGACCATGCTGATCGTGCTCCGTCCCAGCCGCAAGGTGGCGGCCCCGGCGACACCGGCCGATCTGGACAGGCTGCGGCAGTATCTGCAGAGTCATCACGGAAATTTGCTGACCCATATGCTGTTTACGGGGGATAAAAGCTTCTTTTGGTCCGCGGATGGCGAAGTGCTGATCCCTTACGCCCGCTCGCGGGACAAGCTGGTCGTGCTCGGCGATCCGCTCGGTCCGGAGAAGCTGGTACCGGATGCGTTGGGCGAGTTTTTGCAAATGGCCGATACCTACGCGATGTCCGTGGTCTTCTATCAGGCGACCCCCGGCTATCTGCCGATGTATCATGAGTTCGGCTACCGGTTTTTCAAGCTTGGGGAAGAAGCCTTGGTGCATCTGGATCAGTTTACGCTGTCGGGCAAGAAAAACACCGATCTGCGCACGGTACGCAATCGCTTTGAGCGGGAGGGGGCGGTGTTTGAAGTGGTTCATCCGCCTTTTGCACCGGAGCTGCTTCGCGAGCTGCGGGCAGTGTCGGACGACTGGATGCACGGCAGGCGGGAAAAAGGGTTTTCCCTGGGCTGGTTTGACAAGCGCTATTTGCAGGAGGCGCCGATTGCCGTGCTGCGGGAGACCGGAGGAAGCATCTTTGCCTTTGCGTCCCTTGCCCCGGCTTATGACGGCGGACGGACGATATCCATCGATCTGATGCGCCACCGCAGCCAGGTTCCGAACGGGACGATGGATTATTTGTTTGTCCAGCTCTTGGAGTGGTCCAAGGAGCAGGGATACAAGGTCTTCAATCTCGGGAACGCGCCGCTGGCAAGCGTGGGCGAGACCCGGAGCGCGTTGCGTGAGGAGAAGCTGGCCGCGCTGGTTTTCCAGTACGGAGGGCATTGGTACGGATTTAAGGGCCTCCGGAAGTACAAGAGCAAGTTTTCGCCCGAATGGGAGCCGCGGTTCCTGGCGTATCCCGCTTCCGTGTCCCTGCCGGTGCTGACCGTCGACCTGGTACGGCTCGTATCGCGCAGGGTGTAAGGATGCCAGGCGTTGCTCAGGATGGCGGCAAAAGTTCAGTATTTTATATTGGTGAAGTTTGGAGATTGGCGAGCCAGCGTGGAACATCCTTAGCGCCAGACTGGCTTTAAATTTGGGAAACCAGTCGGAAAACCTGAAGAATGCCGGAGAATAGTTGAATGATTTGCGATTTAGACGATTTAGAGCTGGTTCACGGTTAAATTGATCTTGTCTACGTATAATGAACAAATTCAGATTTTGTCTTTTAAATGGTGGACAGAGGTAGCATATCTTTGCTCAAACATCCGCTTCCATATATAGGGCATTTGTTGAATATTGGTACTATATATAGTGATTTTTTGAGTCCAACCGCGTGCAGGAGGATATATATGTCTTGTCCTTCTTTTGTAGGACAAAATAAGAATGTGTCCATTGGATAAGGACAGACCCCGTTTTTCATACTGTTGGATGGCCAAAAGGCAAATGATCATCGTCATCAAAGGGAACCGGGATAAAACTTCATCCACTCTTCACCAAAGAGATCCTATATGAAAAACAGCCATTCCCCCCTACAGGGGGGCTAACGACATTTTAATTTTATTATTCATATAAAAAGAGGCAGACCGAACCAGGCCCCTAATAGGGTTGCCGGTACAGACTGCCTCTTTTGTTGTTCATGCGAAGCTTGCTTTGCTATCGAAGCATGATGCGGTCTTAACGAAACCTTAAGCTGGAAATTCGATGTAAAATTCAGAAAAACCCCGAAAATCCCGAAATCCCGGAAAGCCCGAA
This sequence comes from Paenibacillus sp. OAE614, assembly GCF_040546645.1. Classification (NCBI taxonomy): domain Bacteria; kingdom Bacillati; phylum Bacillota; class Bacilli; order Caryophanales; family Paenibacillaceae; genus Paenibacillus; species Paenibacillus sp. OAE614. The sequence continues at coordinate 7,161,886 of NZ_JBEPOD010000001.1, forward strand.
AATCCCGAAATCCCGGAAAGCCCGGAAAGCCCGGAAAGCCCGAAAGCCCCGAAAGCCCCGAAAGCCCAAAAGTTCCAACCGCCCCAAAACATCATAAACACAAAAAAACCCTCGCATCTTGGTGTTCAAGACGTGAGGGGGATGATATGCTGCCTGGAAATCCGAGGAGAGGGAGACGGCTATTTTGGAAGACGGATGCGGATAATGACGCCCTTCGGATGGTTATGAAGCGCCTGGATGGTGCCGTGATGGCTGTGCACGATCCACTGGGCGATCGAGAGCCCGAGACCGGAGCCGCCGCTCTCCCTGGTGCGTGCCCGGTCTTCCCGGTAGAACCGGTCGAAGACGCGCTGAAGTCCTTCCTCGCTGATACCGATGCCGGTGTCGCTGACTTCGATAAACACCCGATTTTCCTTGATAAAGGTGCTGATCCCGATGCTGTCATGCTCTCCCGTGTATTTGAGGGCATTGTCCAATAAAATGACCATCAGCTGATGCAGCCGGGCGGGATCCGCCTGGATCCGGGCCTTGCTCGTCAGCCGGAGCCAGATATGCTTGTCCGAAAGCTCAGCGATTTCGATATACGGGCTGCACATTTCGTGGATCAATTCGTCTATGTCGACCGGCTGCTTCTCCAGCTGGGTTTCGGTGGAATCGGCCCTGGCGAGCGTAAGCAGATCGGTCGTCAGCCGGGACAGCCGGCGCGTTTCAGAGAGGGACAAGGCGATGTTCTCGAACGTGTCCACGATTTTTTTATCCGGCATCGTCTGCAGCAGTTCCAGTTTGTTCTGGATGATAGTGAGCGGAGTCCGCAGCTCATGCGACGCGTTCTCCACAAACTCCACCTGCTTCTCCCAGGAGCGGATCACGGGTTTCATCGTTTTCCGGGATAAAATGATGCTGGCGGTGATCGACAGCAGGATAAACACGGCCGCGCAAATGATGATGATGCGTTTGAAGTTGCCCAGCAGATTATGCTCGGTATCGACATCAACCAGCAGCTGGATGTAACTGCCCTTGAAAAGGGGGTCGGGAACGGTCAGTGTGCGGAAGTGGTACGTGCCGTTCAAGGTCAGGTTGGAAATGACGCCGATCGTGGACGGGTCGAATTTAAGATTTTCCAAACCGTAATTTTCGTAGTTCAGCATGCCGATCTGCTGGATGTTGGTAATTTCTCCGTTGGTGTCCCATTGAACGGGAATGATCCGGGGGCTTGGAGGGGGCATGACCCTGCCAAACCGGAACCGCTCCGACGACCCATCCTTGAGCGGACTGCCGCCGAACCTGGCTTCGATGATGCTTTTGTACATGGTCAGATCCCGGTCGGGTTTGGCGAACAGCGTTGTTCGCATTTGGCCGAAAACGATTGCTCCGAACAGGCCGAAGAGCAGGGTGAATGCGATCAGATTGTACAGAATCAGCCGGAGCTGCTGGTGACGGATCACTTTGTTTTTATTCATGGTCTTCACCGTTCTCCGACAGCATGTACCCCATGCCGCGGATTGTCTTGATGTATCTGTCGTAACCGGCCGCTTTGAACTTTTTGCGGAGGTTGCTGATATAGACCTCGATCACCGTGTTGGTGGTGCTGGAATCCATACCCCAGACCCGGTCGAAAATCTGCTCTTTGGTGACGATGATATTTTTGTTGTTCATCAGGTATTCCAGCAGGTCGATCTGCTTGCCGTTCAGCAGGATCGCTTCCTCGCCGATGCTGACCGTACGGCTCTTCAGATTGAGCTTCAGTTCCTTGAAGGAGAGGGTGTGCTCCCTGAACCCTCCGACAGAGCGCCGGACGATGGCCTCCAGGCGAAGCAGGAGCTCCTCGCGATGGAACGGCTTGACGAGATAGTCGTCGGCCCCCTTCTTGAAGCCCTGAATCTTGTCGTCGATGCTGTCCTTGGCGGTCAGTATCAGCACCGGCGTGGAGATGCCGTATTCCCGAAGATGGGTCAGCACTTCGTACCCGTTCATACCCGGCATCATAATATCCAGAATGATAACATCGTATATATTTTGCTGGGCGAGATACAGTCCCTCTTCGCCGTCAAAGGCCTGATCGGCCTCAAACAGGTCCCGGGTCGTCTCGCATACCGTATCGGATAAATGCTTGTCGTCCTCAATGACAAGAAGCCGCATGGCATGTTCACCTCAATTGACGTTTGATCCTAATCGAAACCTATTTTGTCAGGAATGTCAAATGGGGGACTGCTTGCGGCTTAACTTGTTCAGAGCTGTAATGCATTCCGCTTCACGAGGCTCGTTCAACCAGCGCTCGTCAAAGGAAGGATTAAGCGTGATTTCCCGTCTGCTGCTGAGGTTTCCAGGCACTCATGAGCGGGCCCGCCGCACCGTACAGCGGATCGGTATTCGGAAGGGGCACCCGGGCGATGTCTTCCAGCACCTTTGGGCGCTCCCCGGGCTTGCCGGTGCACAGATTGTAATCCATGCCGTCCGGATAGGCTCCGACAACCCTGAAATCCTTGCTGGCAGAGTATCGCTTGTGCCCCGTTCCGGCCGGAAGGACGGCCACGTCACCGGCGGTCAGCTCGACCTTCTGGCCATGTTCACCGCCGAGCTGAAGCACGGCGGAGCCGCGAATAACCCCCAGCACCTCATGCGCATTGCTGTGATAATGATGGTAATCAAAAACGCCGTTCGTCCAGCTGTTCAGCCAGCCGTTGCGGTTAAAGATAGCTTCCGTTTCCTCCGGTTCATCCTTAAGCGAACCCAAGTATAGGATGACCGGCAGGTTGGGGTTGCCCGGAATAACACCGTCATCCTTAAAGAATATCGTTTTGATCTCCGCACCGTTCATGCCGTCAACCTCCGCTCATCTGCTTTAATTTGGAATGTAAATAAACATATTCGCACTTTATGAAACGCGGTTGTTCTTGGAACGATACCTATGCTATAATCAAGACTGGTAAACGTCAATTTCATATTGTCGGGTAAATGAATGAATATATCCTTGGATAAAAGTCATTTATGGCCTAACTTTTTCTTGCTGTTAAAGGGAAAGTTAGGCCTTTTTGTTTTGCTGAGGACCCGGGAGTTGTGCCGGGGACAGGGAAACACCCGCTTATTTCGTAATCAGGAGGGATATAAAGACACGCTTTTGCGGACACGTGATATAGCGGCCTGCCGCGATTATGTTTAGCAGCGTACCGCAACGACGCGTCTAATTCAATGGATCAATTACATAACCAACAACCATTTCATCAGCTCTTTGCCAGCTATACCAGCAAGCTATTAAGAGACCACTTTGGCAAAGGACCTGAATCCGTGGTGGTTTCTGTCGGTCACACCTTTATTACGATATATTTGCGCAACTTCCTGACGCCGTCTGAACGCATCCTGCTGGAACAGGAACAGGAGGACATGATTGTGCAGACAAGAGCCAATCTGATGCAGGCGGTGATTCCCGAAATTATCAGTTATCTTGAAATCATGAACGGATCGAAACCGGAAGAGGTGTATTATGACTGGAATCTCCATAAAGGATCGGGGATGATTGTGGTCGTATCGGCAGAGGCGGGCAGACAGGGCGCCGCGGTGAACAGGGAGTACCCTGTGAAATCCGAAGTCGAAGCGGAAATACTCCACATTTGCCAGCGGATTCAAAAATCGCCCGAGCAGATTGATTCCTTTGAGCTCAATCCCAGAACGCTGCTGGTTGTGCGAAGCGGCGTGTATCTGGAGCTGGAGAAGGCGCTGATCCGGTTGGGCCATGGCCGCTTGCTGAAGTCGGTGAAGAGCGGACTGGAAAAAGAGTATATTATGCGCAGCAAGCGTCTGAACAGCCTGCTGCATCAGCCGGTATCCGATTGCTTTATAGACTGGAATGATAAGCTGGATAAGAGCATTCTTCTGCTGATCAAGAATCCGCCCCGATAAATTTCGCGGGCGGATTTTGAATTTATAGAGGCGGGCCTATGGCGTCCGGGGCGTGTAGCGGTGCGTCAGCTTGACCGTCATCTCCCGGATTTCCTCCTCGGACGGCAGGTGCAGACGGCTCGCCGCCTCGGCTACTCCGGCAGCCGTCTGCAAGCTCCGGACCACTTCTTTGACGGAAGCGGCAAACGTATCGGCCGCCCCCGGGCCCATGCCGGTCAGCTCGTCCAGCGAAGCCATGGTACCGGGCTCAACGGACGGGTAATCTCCGTCTTTGGCCCCGGCTGCAGCCAGGTCGTAGAACGACTTGACCAGCTGGCCGCGCTCCCGCCCGGATCCGCCTGCGATGACAAAGGCCTGGATCACGTAGGCATGAGCCTGGCGGCGCTGCGCAATGCCGCAGAACTTGCGTCCGCCGATGCTCAGATCATAGTCACCCGGGCAGTAAGCCCCGGCGACTTCCCCTTTGTCCACCGTTTGGCCGGTGGCGGCCAGCGCCTGCCGGATGAGCGCGTACATCCGCTCGAAGTCCCGGTGGAAGTGGAGATCGCCCGCGCCCCGCTTCGGCAGGATGAGCGACACGTTGACCACGTCCGGATCGAGCGGAACGGCGGCGCCGCCCGAGTTGCGGATGGCCGTGCGGTACCCGAGCGATTCCAGCCAAGCCCGGGCCTGCTCCGCTCCGGGAAGCCGGCTGTCCCTCAGACCGATAATAAAAGACCGGGGATGGCGCCAAATATGACATAACGGCGGACCGCCTTCTCCTGTGCGCCGGCACAGCAGCTCGTCCATCGCGAATGGATACAGAGCATCCACATCCTCCAGGTGTGCCGTCCGGTCCAAAATGAGCATCTGCCCCGCTATTTCCGTAATATCTTCAAACATGCGCACCGCTTCCTTTTCCTCAGGTGATACCGGGACCACCGGTTACCAAACGTTTATTCCGTACCTTTTACAGTCTCCCTGATCCTGATTATGACATAACCGATCCGGCGTGGCTACTGCATGAGCATGGGCTTCCCGACAGGGCAGGCCGCCCGAAAATGTCAAAAAACAGACAAAGAAGCAGGATACACCAGGCCTTTAAATACCATATAATGGATACAAACCGGACGGTCGGTTTTAAAACAACAAGGAGCCTTCCGATCATGAAAAAGCGTAAATACGAAGCCGAACAGACCAAACAGACCATTGTCGAGGGAGCTAAGGCGCTGTTTGCCGCCAAAGGGTATGCCGCAACGTCCATGATGGATATTTGCGAGGCCACGGGCTGCAGCAAGGGAAGCATCTACCACCATTTTCAGAGCAAAGAGGATTTGTTTCTCTACTTGGCGGAGCAGGCGTTTACGAACTCCTGGCAGATCTGGCATGAGCAGTCCGGGGAAGATCGTTCCGCGACGGAGCAGCTCTACGCTTACGCCGACTATTTTGTCGACACGCTTCAGAAGCCGCTCAACAAGGCCGGCGAGGAATTTATGATCCGGGTGGGTGCCGATTCGGAAGCCGGGCGGCGGTTTATGGAGATCATCCAGAACTACATGAAGGGATTTGAGGATCTGGTCCAGGCCGGACTGGACAGCGGGGAATGGAAAGGGGAGAGCGTGCAGGAGCTGTCTTTTATTATTCTCAGCTATTATTCCGGTCTCAGCGACAGCTACCACCTGATGGACAAGGCAGCGATGAAAGAGCTGTTCCGCAAAGCCACCACGTTACTGCTTGATGGGATTCGCAAGTAATCAATCCTAGGGAGAGATGGCTGATGGAAACAAAGCGGTTCGCAGGTACCGACCACACGGGAAACATTAAATTTTCGGTGATTATTCCGGCCAGAAACGAAGAGAACTATATCGGGCGCTGCCTTGATTCTCTGGCTGCCGCGGCGAAGCCTTACCCGGGACAGGTGGAGGTCATCACCGTCTTAAACCGGTGCACCGACCGGACTGAGGAGGTTGCTTCATCGTACGGGGCCGTCATTTTGAAGAACGACAGCAAAAATCTGTCGCAGATCCGCAACGCCGGGATTCAGGCGGCCAGAGGAGAGATCATCGTGACGATTGACGCCGACAGCTGGGTGACGGACAACATGCTGACGGAGATCGACCGGCTGTTGGCAACCGGACAATGGATCGGTGGCGGGGTGAGGAGCCAGTTTGAACGGCTGTCGCTCGGTATCATCGTCTCCGGGATGCTGCTGATCGGGCCCCTTCTGTTCAAATACGGACTGGTTACCGTCGGACTGTTCTGGGGGTACAAGAAGGATTTTGAAGCGATCGGCGGTTTTAACGAAAACATGCTGATGGCGGAAGACGCCGAGTTTGCCAAGCGGCTCAAGCAATGGGGCAAGCAGCAGGGGAAGAAGTACGGCACCGTCACGAAGGCCAACATGACAACTTCCTGCCGGAAGTTTGATGAGTACGGCGATTGGGCCGTCGTCAAGAATCCGAAAATTATATGGGCGTATCTGAAAGGAACCGACCGTAAGCACGCGGACGAAACGTACTACGAAATCCAGCGGTAGCTGCTTTACGGATCATCAGGCGATTTTTATCATAAATATATATTTCTGGGGCATACTAAGCGGACACCGATGAACTGAGGTAAATAACGGGAGGGTTCGCGATGTATTTCGGAAAAAAAGTGGTCGAGGAAATTCCCGAGGCCGATACTTTAATCTGGTCATGCGTAAACGATGGATGCAACGGCTGGATGAGAGACAACTTTGCTTTTGAAACGGAGCCGGTTTGCGTTCAGTGCAGCTCTCCAATGGTGAGCAGCATGAGAATGCTGCCGCTGGTCGTCAACGACCATCCGACGAAAATGCTGAAGAAAGGGACGCTCATCTAAGGGCGTCTCGATCGGTCAGTTAAAAACACAGTATGAAGAGGTCCTGCGGGGGCCTCTTTTTCGTTGTGGACGCATGTTCTGCACTTGGGTCTATGGACGCGCCCCTTAGTCGGATATACCCCCTATGAAGAATGATACATATAGGGGTTTGGAATTATTTTCAAACGTTTAATCAGATACGTCGTTTCTTTTTACATCGGCGTTACATTCCCTTCTTAATATCTATCCTGCAGGACGATTGAAATCGATAGCAGAGGAGAGGGAATGAATGGGACGGAAGAAGTTAGGGAAGAAAAGGGGCGTGGCTTTGATTTCACTGGCATCTTTGCTGCTCGGCGCAGGGAGCGTGTATGCGGCGGTAGGAAACCCTTTTGACAAAGACCTGGTCGGACGGCAGGCGAACGGTTCGGTATTGACACCGGTCAATCAATACGTTACGCCGGCTGGCCAGCAAGTCGAATTCGGGGGAAACCCGATTTCGGTGAAGGTGCGTCCGGACGGAAAGACGGCAGCGGCCATTATCGGAAGAAGCGATTATGGCGGCAATGGTATCAACATTGTGGATTTGGAAACGGGAGCACTGATCAAAAATAACATCCCGTTAAGCCTTTCACATATGTGGGGCCTGGCTTATTCGGCCGACGGCACCCGGCTGTATGCAACAGGTTCGTCCGGAACGACGGGCAAAGTCGTCATCATGTCGGTCGCCGATGACGGCATCCCGTCGATTCTGCAAACAGTGAGCCTTCCTTTGGCAGCCGTAGGCGGCAACATTAACCCTCAAGATATTGCGCTGGGGCCGGGCGGGAAGACTCTCCTCGTAGCACTTAGCCGTGATAACAGCCTCGGCGTCATTGACTTGGAGTCGGGCCAACTCACCGACCGAATCCCCGTAGGCAACGCACCGACCAGCGTCGTGGTCAGCGGCAATACGGCTTATGTAACGAACACAGGCGGAAGAGCTGCCGAGCCCGGCGACCTCACGGTGGACTCATCCGGGACGCCAATCGTAGCGGAGCAAACGGGAGGCTCGGCCAGCGGCACCGTTTCCGTAGTGGACCTGTCCGGGAAAACGGTCAGCACAACGGTCGAAGTAGGACTGCAGCCTGCACGGATGGATGTCTCCGGGTCGTATGTATTTGTCGCCAACACGAACAGCGACACGGTGTCGGTCATTGATACACAAACAAACCATGTCGTGCAGACGATCGACGTCAAGCCTTACCCTGATGCACCCAAAGGATCGGCGCCCAATGCGGTAAAGATGATTAACGGGAACCAGCTTGCGGTCAGTCTAGGGCGCAACAACGCGCTGGCTGTCTATGACTGGAACGGGCCGTCCAAGGAACCAAGACTTCGCGGACTGGTACCGACCGCATGGTTCCCAGTGGATATCGCAACGGATCAAGCCCATAATCGTCTGCTCGTGGCGAATGCCGACGGGGTCGGTTCCCTCGGACCGGAGCGCAATTTGAAGATACAGGGTATCAGCGTAACGGGACATTCCTCTTATGCCCAGCAAGGATCTCTCTCCATCATTCCGGCATCCTTTGGAAACAAAGAGCTTGTCCAATGGACGGATGACGTCTATGCCAACAACAATTGGTTCGAAATTGCCGGGCGCAATGCCAAGCCGCGCAACAACAAGAAGCCGACGGCCATGCCCGAGCGGATTGGCGAGCCCTCGCCGATCAAGCATATTTTCTACATCGTCAAAGAGAACCGAACCTATGACCAGGTCCATGGGGATATGGGCAAAGGCAACTCGGACCCCGCTTTAACTCAATTTGGAAAAGACGTAACCCCTAACTTCCACAAAATCGCCAATACTTATCCACTTCTCGATAACTTCTACGTATCCGGCATTCAGTCGGCTAGCGGACACCAGTGGGTCATGCAGGCAACCAATACCGATTACGAAGACAAGGAAACGGACGTGGGCAACGTACGGAGCTACCCGGGGGGCGCGGGAGATTCCCTGGCTTACGCATCGACCGGACACCTGTGGGACAATGCCTTGAAGCATGGGGTATCCGTCGTCAACTTCGGGGAAGACACCACGGCATTCAGCGGTCCTCAGGCATTCGGTACTTGGACGGACTGGTATAACGATTACTTGATCCTGTCGGGTCAAAAACAGGGGGAGCTTCATGTGCCGATCGGGGATTATACGGCCAAGACCGATATTCCGTCGCTTGACCCGATTACCTATAAGCCGTTCCCGACGTTCGATTCGGGCATTCCGGATCAATACCGGTACGAAATCTTCAAGCAAAAGTTCGAGGATTATGTGAAAAACGGCGACCTGCCGCAAATCGTGCAGATGTGGGTTATGAACGACCACACGGCAGGAACATCCACCGGCTTCCCGACTCCGCAGGCCCAGGTGGCCGACAATGATTTGGCCGTCGGCAAGATCGTCGATTTAATCTCCCACAGCCCGTATTGGAAAGACTCTTTAATTCTGGTGACCGAGGATGACGCGCAGAACGGGGTGGATCATGTGGACGGCCACCGTGCGCCTGCTTACGTCATCAGCCCTTGGGTCAAGAAAGGCGTGACCGACAGCCATTATTGGACCGTGATTAACATGGTCCGGAGCATTGAGCAAATTTTGGGCCTGCCGCCGATGAATCAGAACGATGCAGCTGCCGTTCCTATGAGCGAGCTCTTTACCGATAAGCCGGACTTCACACCGTATGATTTCGTGCCGAACCAGATTCCGCTCGATACGTTAAACGGCCAGCCCGGCTCTAACACAGCGGCACTTGCCAATACGGCAGAGGTGACGACGGAAGCCAAGGAAATCGAGAAGGCGTGGACGGCATGGTCGAACGAAAATAAGGTTCATTTCAGCGGGGATCAGGCTTCTCCGGACGAGACGAACGCCAATATGCTGAACCATGTGACGTGGTATGCAACCAAAGGGTTTGATACGCCGTATCCGGGCGAGGACAAGGTCTTTACTCCTGCGGAAGTTGCAAGTCAGCCGGACAGCAAAGCGGTTCAATAAAGGATTGTACCGTCAGTAGACAAGCGTAAAACCAAAGGTGCGGCATATACCCCCATTGTTCCGTTTTCAGGAGCATGGGGGATTGCCCCCATCCGTCTATCCCACAAGGAGCTGAGCAATGATGAACAGACTCATCGAGGCAGCGATGAAACGAACGGTGCTGATTCTGATCCTGCTGGCCATCATCCTGGTCTGGGGGGGAACATCCGCTTACCGGATGCATCGGGATTATCTCCCGCCGATCAACAATCCTACGCTCATGATTACGGTTCATGCCCCCAGTTTCCTGGCCGAGGAGATCAAAAACGCCGTGTCGAGGCCGATCGAGCAGGCGGTCCGCGGCGTGGAAGAGCTGCAATCGCTGGAGATGAACAGTTTTAACGGCGGACTCTTGGTCAGTTTGTATTTTCCCTTGAATTACACCATGGATCGTGCCGAGCGGGACGTAACCGATGCTTTACGGGATGTAGCTTTGCCGGCAGGCGCGGGAGAGCCGACCGTTACCCGCGTCAGCACGAGTTCTTTTCCGATCATGAGGCTGACCATTACAAGCCCTTCAGGAAAAGTGGATGAAAATACGCTTAGAACGACCGTTCAGGCCCAGATCGCCGATGAATTGCTGCATACACCGGGAGTAAGCGAAGTCCGGGCTACCGGCTCCGCGAAGAACGGCTATGTTCTGTCGGTTCGGATGGAGGATCTGGCCAAGGCGGGGTTAACGGTCGATAACGTCAAGCAGTCCCTGGCCGGAGTGAGTTTTCCTTCGGTTCAAGGCAAGCTGACGGACAGCGTCATGTCCATTCCTCTTGAGGCTTCGGGCTGGAGTCCGAATGCGACAGATTGGATGGACCTTCCTATCCAAGGAGCAAACGGGCAGAGCGAGCCGCTTTCCTCAGTTGCGGCCTTGTCTCCCTCCCTGGTCGACAAGCAGACGATCTCCAGAACCGGAGGTGCTGCGAGCGTTGTACTGGACATTATCAAAAAACCGTCGGACAACATCACGGAAGTATCGGATGACATTCGCAGCCGTCTCTCAGGCATGACCGGCTACCCGCCGGAGGATGTGAAGCTTTCCGTCATGTTTGATCAGGGAGCGCAGGTTCACTCTTCCCTGAACAGATTATTTCGGGAAGGGCTGTTAGGATGTTTATTTTCCATGGTCAGCGTATTTCTCTTTTTCCGTAACATCCGGTCTACGATGCTCATTGCGCTGTCGCTGCCGATTTGCATTCTGGTAACCACGGGGCTGCTTCACGTGATGGGATTCAGCCTCAATATTCTCACCGTTTCGGGACTCGTCGTAGCGATGGGGCGGGTGATCGACGACACGATCGTGATCCTCGACAATATCCACCGCAAGCAGAGCCAAGTCAAGTCTTCGTCTTCCGGGCGGATATCCGAAGCGGCCAAGGAAATGCTGCCCGCCATCGTATCGTCGACGGCGACGACCGTTGCGGTGTTTGTTCCTATCGCTTTGGTCGGCGGGATGATTGGTGCCGCGTTTTCGGGGTTCGCATGGTCGGTGGTCATTGCCTTACTAGCCTCATTGCTGGTAGCGGCTTTGGTAGTTCCCGCCTTGTATTACGTATGGCAAAGAAACCGACCAAGCGCTTCCGGCGCAGCCTTCGAACCCGTTACCCGGCGCGTCCTGCAGTGGGCCTTTCCCCGGAAGGGGCGATTGATATCCGCCTTTGCGGTGCTGCTGGCAGGTGCCGTCGCCGGAGGGTTTCTGCTGCCGGTAAACTTTTTGCCTGCCAACGCCACGGGTCAAATTAACGTCCAGCTGGAATTTCCCGAGCGGACGACGTTGTCTCAAGTGGATGCTGCTGTAAAGCGTATGGAACAAGTTCTAGCCTCGGACACTGGAATTTCCGCTTATTCTTCGGTCCTGGGCTCCTCTTTTACGCCTCAATTCGACGATGTGTTTGACGCGGGCGGGGGTTGGATCCAAGGCGATAATATCGCCAATATTGCCGTGTCCGTGCAGAAGGGCGAGGACGTTGACGTGGTAACGGCCAGGCTGAAGGAGCGGCTGACCGCTTTGTCGGGCAGTGCCGTGGTCACCGTCACGAACCAGAATATTTCCGGAGATGACTCCCAAGTAAAAATTGATTTAACCGGTGCCGACGGCGCCACGCTGGAGCAGGCCGCCGGGACGATCCGCAGCAGCCTGGAAGGAATGGAGAACTTGAGCGTTCTGGGGGCCGCCGACGATGAGGACGGCCTAGCCGGTTACCGGGTCGAGCTGGACCGGGCCAAGCTGGAACGCGCCGGGGTAAAGCCGGAGCAGGTGATGGAAAGGGTCCGGAATTATTTGGCCGGAGGGACGCTGATCGAGATGAACGCCGGTAAGCAGGAAGCGGTTCCCCTTGAAATCCGGACCGAGCTCCCGGCTGCCCGCGGTGACGCTTCCGGCATGGAACTGCCGGAAACGGAGGTGCTGGCCGTACTTGGACGCGAAACGTTCCAGGGCAAAGACGGGAAGCCTGTACCGCTGGAACAGCTGGCAACCTTGACGAGGGCTGCCGGGACGCAGGTCGTTCGGGAGCGGGATGGGGTGCCTTTTGCTGTAGTGACCGCGAATATTACGTCCAGGAATATCGAGCAGGTCGCCGGACAGGTCAAGAAACGTCTGAGTGAGCTTGCGCTTCCCGCCGGCGTTCATTACTCGATGAACGGCATCACCGCTCAGGTCGGACAAATGATCGGAGAAATGGCGATCGCTTTATCGGTTTCCGTTGTGCTGATCCTCTTGATTCTCAGCATGGTTTTCCGGGGTTGGAGGGCTCCTCTCTGCGTGCTGGCCGGTATTCCCTTCGCCTTTATCGGCTCCATTGTTGGAATGGTCCTGACCGGGGGAGAGTGGGATCTGGCCACGCTTGTCGGCCTGCTGATGATTACCGGTATTGCCGCAACCAATGGCATCGTGCTGGTGGACCGGGTCGAGCGCCATCTATCCGCAGGGATGGCTCCGAGGGAAGCGATTCTTCTTGGAACTTCCTCCAGGGTACGCCCCGTATTGATGACGGCGGTGACCACCGTATTGACGCTGCTGCCCTTGTGCTTTTCGAACGGCAGCGACACGGTCATCTCGAAAATGCTCGGCATCGTTGTCGTTTGCGGCATGATCAGCTCCACCCTGATCAGCCTGCTGCTGATCCCGCTTCTGTATGACTGGGTGCTTGTTCGACGCTACCGATCTGAGGCGGCAGACAGTGGGGCGAAGAGGCTGCTGAGAACGTCGTGAGTGAGATCCTTTTAAGCAACTCGTGAGAACCTCGTGAAACCTCGTGAAACCTCGTGAAACCTCGTGTACCTCTCAGAACTTCCGAGAACCTCTGATTACAAGTAGAGGATTTTCTGAGAAATCTCCTGGAAATCTCTCGAGGACCTTCTTACTATCTCCAGGGCAGTCAAGAGGGGATAAGGTTGTGTGCTGCATTCTAATTTTTCAAAAAAATTCCATGATCATGGTATGATAAGGCTAACCATTCGAAATGTCCAATAAGTCCGAGAGGCATACAGATTCATGGAAAAGAGGGTGCAGCAGCATGAGCAAATTATGGATACGGGCGGCTGCGGTAACCGGTCTGGCCGCCGCTGCATGGAGCTTATCCATCGCCGCCTATTCCTCCGACTCGCTTCAGGTCAAGCCGGTTCAGCCGAGGCTGGTTTTTAATGGGGAAGAGGCGAAAGGCGGAACCGGTCCGATGTTCTCCTACCGGGACTCGACTTACGTCCCCCTGCGCGACGTTTCCACGGTGATGGGAGCCAAAGTTTCTTACGACAAGGAGTTCAACACGGTGCATGTGGATACGCCTGTTCCGGTGAACGGGAAGTCGAAGGCTCATGCCACGAAGACGTTGGGGGATTTCAAGCTGTCCATTTATGCAGCCGAAACGGAGGTTCCCTACGGCAAGCCGATTCCGGTCTGGGCGCAGCTGGAGTACCTGGGGGACAAGGAGGCAGTTGTTAATCAAGGCTTTAAGCCGTTCTACTTTGAGATTCGCGATGAGGCGGGGGAGGGAGGGGGCGCCGACATCCCTATGATCCTGACCCCTATTACATATTCACCCTGTGATGTGTTCCTGGATCAGCTGGACTCATCCATTGATATTGCAAGCTACAATTTTACGATCTATCAGAAGGCCCACCCGAATGAGGAATTGCCCGCCCAGATGCTGAAGGACGCCAGATGGAGCACCCTTCCTCCAGGGAAGTACACGATCATCGCGCGTCCCGATTTTAGCCTGAAGTCCACAGGCGAGCGTTTCGAGGAATCCGTTGAGATTCAAATTACTATCAAGTAAAGTAACCGAAGCGGACCCCAAAAAAACCGGCTCCTATGCATCAGGAAGCCGGTTTTTGACATGGGTATCGATCCTGTAGGGAGGGGCGATGACTATACTTTAATGCGTCCGAGCGCCTTCTCCGCCGGCACGTAGTCGTATCCAAGGTCGCGGGCCACCGCCTCGTAGGTGATGCTGCCGTTGACCACGTTCGCCCCGCTGCGGATGGCGCTGTTCGTTGCCAGCAGATGCTGCAGGTCTTCGCCGGCCAGCTTCAGGGCGAACGGCATGGTGGCGTTCGTCAGCGCCAGGGTGGACGTCTGCGGCACTGCGCCCGGCATGTTCGCCACCGCGTAGTGCACGACGCCGTGCTTCACGTACGTCGGGTTATCGTGCGTCGTGATATGGTCGATCGTCTCGACGATGCCGCCTTGGTCGATCGCCACGTCCACGATGACCGAACCTGGCTTCATCGATTTGACCATCTTTTCGGTGACGAGGCGCGGCGCTTTGGCGCCTGGAATCAGGACGGCGCAGATCAGGAGGTCCGCCTCCTGAACCGACTTCGCGATGTTCGACGGGCTGGACACGAGCGTCTTGATCTGGCTGCCGAAAATATCGTCCAGCTGGCGCAGCCGCGGAATGCTGAGATCGAGCAGCGTGACGTCGGCGCCGAGACCAACGGCGATCTTCGCCGCGTTCATGCCGACCGTGCCGCCGCCGATGATCGTCACCTTGCCGCGCGATACGCCCGGAACGCCGGAGAGCAAGATGCCCTTGCCGCCATGCGGGCGCTCCAGCAGCTGGGCGCCGATCTGCGCCGCCATACGTCCGGCGACCTCGCTCATCGGCGTGAGCAGCGGCAGGGTGCCGTTCACGTTCACGGTTTCGTAGGCGATGGCGGTAACACCGGACTGCACAAGCGCCTCGGCCAGCTTCGGCTCGGCGGCCAGGTGAAGGTACGTGAACAGGATGAGCCCTTTGCGGAAATATCCGTATTCGCTGGGAAGCGGCTCTTTCACCTTCATAATCATATCGGCCTGGGACCACACCTCCGATGCTTCCGTCAGAATGGTGGCTCCGGCCTGCTTGTATTCTTCATCGGGAAATCCGCTTTCCGCTCCGGCCTGATGCTCGATATATACCGCATGTCCGTGCTGAATCAGTTCGAGGGCACCTGCCGGCGTGACGGCGACGCGATTTTCGTTGTTTTTAATTTCCTTGGGTACTCCGATTTTCATGACAGATCACCTCACCTCATAATATATTAAAAGTGTACAATCGAATCGGCGCGTATTCATCATACGTCTTGTCAATCCGTTTGCCGCAGCGGCAGGACATAATGTTCGGCTGGTGTTACCATAATTAACATAAGGGATGTGAATGCCGATGAGCAGCGGCTTCAACCTGCATATCCGGGAAGTGCTGGAGCGCCCGGTGTTCAAGCGGGCCCGGCTGATTGCCGGAGCGAACGGCCTGGACCGTGAGGTGGGCTGGGTGCATATTCTCGAAATCACGAACGTGGCCCCGTTCGTGACGAAGAACGACCTGATCCTCACCACCGGCCTTTGGCTCCATCATTACGAGCAGGAGCGCCTGTCCTACATGCAGCAGCTCATCCGCCAGCAGGCGGCGGGGCTGTGCGTGGAGCTGGGCACGAGCATCGAGAACATTCCGGAGGAAATTATCGAGCTGGCGGACCAGTGCGATTTTCCGCTGCTCGTGTTCGAGCAGCCTGTCCGCTTCGTTGAAATCACCCAGGATATTCACGGGCTGCTGATCAACCAGCAGCATCAGCTGCTGAAGGATCTGGAGGCCTTTTCCCGCCGGCTGCAGCAGATTACCCTGCAGAGTACGGATGTTCATGCCGTTCTCCATGTATTATATGAATACACGGGTTATCAAATTGTGTATCATTCGTCCGTGGAGGCGAATAAATTTTGTCCGAAGCCGGCAACATCGGAGGAGGCGGATGAGCTGACGTTCTTCTACCGCAAGCAGGTGGAGGGAAATGAAGCGGCCGCCCAGGAGCCCAGCCGCTTTCCGATGCCGGGCGACCGGCTGCTGCTCTCGCAGCCCGTCATCTGCCTCGGCGAGACCTTGGCGTACGTGGGAATGATCCTCCCGGGCGAGCAGCCGCTGGACCGGATCGTCCTGCTGCTGGACTACACGGCCAAATCGCTGGCCACGCTGCTGCTGCGGATGCTGTTCCTGGAGGAGAAGCATCTGCGAGATCAGAACCAGCTGATCCAGGACATTCTGTCCGACCAGCTGGAGGACGAAGAGGCGGCGCGGTCCAGGATGGGCGTACGTCCGGCCAAGCAGGGGGAGGTCCTCTTCATCGGCGGCATCGTCGAGCTGGAGTATCCGGACAGCGCCCTGCGGCCCGACCGGGACCGGATCGAAGCGGAGGAGCAGGATCTCCTCGTCCGGCTGCGCGCCCTGCTCAAGAAGCACGGGCTGCGCAATTTGCTGATGCAGAAAGGGCACCGCATCTACATTTTGTGCGCGCGGGAGCGCTCCGCTTCGGGGGACAACGCGGCGGCCTTGAAGCAGGCGGTGCGCCGGATCGTGGAGAGCCTGCGCCTGACGGGCGTGGGTCTTACCCAGCCGTTCAGCCTGCACGCAGGCTTTGGCAGCATCCGCCCGCGGATGACCGACATGCACAAGAGCTTCAAGGAAGCGGAGCAAGTGATGGAGGTATCCCGCTCGGTGGAGCTGATGCGCAGCAGCTTGTTCTACGAGCGGATCGGCGTCTACCAGCTGCTGAAGGCCATCCCGGACAAGGCGTTCCTCCAATCGTTCGTCGAGGAGCAGCTTGGGGCGCTGATGGCTTACGACAAGGAGCATCACCTGCATTTGGTGCAGACGCTCGACGTCTATTTGCAGTACATGGGCTCGAAGAACGATACGGCCAAGGCGCTGTTTATCCACCGGCAGACCCTGTACAACCGTCTGGACAAACTAAATGAAATTCTCGGGGAGGACTTTTTGGAGCCGGAACGGCGCATATGCCTGGAAATGGCGCTGCTGGCCTGTCCGCTCTTGTCCTGACCCGTATACCTGTTGATTTTCCAACTCAGAAAGGCAGTGCAGATAAAGGATGATGAAGTTATGAACAAAGTCGGACTGGTCATGAGAAAGATCCAATTTACCGAGAGGCAGGGGCCGCGCGTCTTTGCGGACCGCCTGCAGGCCATCGGCCGCGAGCTGGGGGTGGATATCGTCTTTATATCTCCGGAGCGCCATGTGAGCGGGTATGACTGGGTGCCGGGATATGAGCATGAGAAGGGTGACCTGGTAAACTATGACATCGTGCTGGACCAGATCTATGCGAACGGCATCGAGCACGTGATCTATACCGTATCCGGATTTACCTATCTGAAAATGTTTCTTAAAAACAGCGTGCTTTTTCCGCACAGCTTTCCCGACCCGGCCCTGACGGGGTACGATATGATGAAGCCTTTTTATCAAATGGTGGACAAGGCGATCGTGCAGACCGAGTTTTTGAAAGGCGAGCTTGCCCGCAATTTCGGGGTAACCGACGTGGATGTGATCCCGATCGGATTCAGCGAGGATCTGGCGGAGCGGCATTTTGACCCGTCGCAGATCGTGAACAACCGCATTCTGTGGATCGGACGGGACGAGGAGAACCGCCGGCCGGATCTCGTGCTGGAGTATGCCCGGCAGAATCCTGACAAAGAGGTATACATGGTCTTCGGGGGCGAACGATACCGGGAGAGTATGAAGAAATACGACATTCCGCTCAATGTCCGGCTGCAGTTTGCGCTGAGCCAGGATGATATTTTTAAGCTGATGAACACGGCGAAGGTGTACTGGAACTGTTCGAAATTCGATACGTTCGCCATGCCGCTGACCGAGGCGCTCGCCATGGGTAAAATCGTCGTAAAGCCCGAGCACCCTTGTTACGGCCATATCAGCGCCCGGCATTCCTTTTCAGGGAACGAAAAAAATTGGTTTGAGCTGGTCAACATGGCTGCGGCATCGCCATCTGCTTATTCCTGGGACAACCGGAGCTACGCGTTTGAGAGCTTTTCCAGCCGCATCATGAAGGAAGGGTACCGTGAGTTTTTTGACAAGTGGCTTAGGGTATAAAAGGTTTTTGCCGGATATTGGTCGTGACAGATGGCCGAAAAAGGAGTAATCTTCACTAGTGTATATGTCTTAAATTACATATCGGTGAACATGTAGCTTTACCTCAAATAAGCGTAAAAAGGTGATGCAGCCATGTCCTTTTTCAACAAGTATGTCAAGAAATACTGGAAACTGTTTTGCGTAGCGGTATTGTTTCTGGCGGTAGAGTCGCTGTGCGACTTGCTGCAGCCGACTATGATGTCCAAGGTCATCGATGTCGGGGTGGCCCAGAGCCGGATGGATCAAGTCCTCCATTACGGAGGGCTCATGCTCCTGATCACCGCCGTCGGCGCGGTGTCGGCCTCCACTCGGAACATCATTTCAAGCCATGTGTCACAGCGGTTCGGGGCGGAAATGCGGTCCGATTTGTTCCGGAAAATCCAGTCCCTGTCGTTCGAGGACATGGATAAGTTCGACCGGGCCTCGCTCATCACACGGCTGACGAATGACGTCACCCAAGTGCAGAACTTCGTGAACGGGATGATGCGGTTTTTCGTAAAGGCGCCGCTGCTGTGCGTGGGGAGCCTCATTATGGCCATCCGTTTGGATGTGCATTTGTCGCTCGTACTGGCGGTTGTGGTGCCGATTGTGGCCGTCCTGATCGTGCTGAACATGAAGATCGGTTTCCCCTTCTTTATCCGGGTGCAGCGGGCGCTTGATAAAGTGAACGGCGTCATGCGCGAGTATTTGTCGGGCGTAAGGGTGGTCAAGGCGTTTAACCGCTTTGATTACGAAGTGGAAAAATTTGAAAGCGCCAACACGGAGCTGTCCAGCCGCTCGGTCCTGTCGATGAGGGTCATGTCCGTTTTCGGACCGGGCATTTCGCTCTTCCTCAATTTCGGCATCATCGCCGTCCTCTGGATCGGCGGGATTCGGGTCGACAACGGACAGATGCAGGTCGGCAGCATCATCGCGTTCATCAACTACATGACGCAGATGCTGTTCTCGCTGATG
The DNA here is from genome assembly GCF_040546645.1 of Paenibacillus sp. OAE614. Taxonomy (NCBI): domain Bacteria; kingdom Bacillati; phylum Bacillota; class Bacilli; order Caryophanales; family Paenibacillaceae; genus Paenibacillus; species Paenibacillus sp. OAE614. The sequence continues at coordinate 7,181,035 of NZ_JBEPOD010000001.1, forward strand.
ATGATCAGCAACGTCTTCAACATGTTCGTGCGGGCCAAGGCGTCCGCCGGCCGGATTGGCGAAGTGTTTGCCGAAGGAAGCGGGCTGGATCATGGAGGCAAGTCGGCGGTGAAACGCGATTCTCAGCGCGGACGCATCGACTTCGAGCATGTGAGCTTCTCCTATGCGGGAACCCAGGGCGACCCGGTCATTCGCGACTTTACGCTGACCTGCCTTCCCGGAGAGACAGTGGGGATTATTGGCTCGACCGGTTCGGGAAAAAGCACGCTGGTCAGCCTGATTCCGCGCTTTTACGATGCCGGCGAAGGGCGGGTCAAAGTGGCCGGCACCGACGTGCGGGACATGGACCCGCATGCGCTGCGCGAGATGATCGCCGTCGTTCCGCAGAAGATCATGCTCTTCACCGGCACGGTGGAGGACAATTTGAAATGGGGCAAGGAAGACGCGAGCCAAGATGAAATGGAAGAGGCGTGCCGGATCGCCGAAGCGCATGACTTCATCATGGCTTCGCCTGAAGGATACGCCAGCCGGATCGGCCAAGGCGGCGTCAACTTCTCGGGCGGACAAAAGCAGCGCCTGTCCATTGCCAGGGCGCTGGTGAAGAAGCCGGAAATTTTGATTCTCGACGACTGCACGAGCGCGGTGGACGTTGCGACCGAGGCGAGAATCAAGGAAGCGCTGCGGACGTATGCTAGCGAGCTGACCTGCATTCTGATCGCCCAGCGGATCACGTCGGTCATGGATGCCGACCGGATCGTGGTAATGGACCGCGGGGAGATGGTCGGCACGGGCACGCATGAAGAGCTGATGGAGACGTGCCGGGTCTACCAGGAGATTTACCAATCCCAGTTGGGAAAGGAGATGCATCCGCATGCCGCAGAATGAAACCGCACAGGCACAGCAGACGCCGCCTCCTGGGGCACCGGGTCCTGCGGGACGCCCTGGCGGGATGATGAGGGGACCCGGAAACGGGGGAATGGGCCGGGGCAAGCCGGTCAAGCCCAAAAACTTCCGGAGAACGATGGGGCGCCTGTGGCGTTATTTCGGACGCGAGCGCAAGCTGCTCAGCCTGATCATGGTGTTTATCATCATCGATGCGGGCGTAACCCTGATCGGGCCGTTTCTGATCGGCAAATCGATCGACGCTATGTCCGCGAACCATGGACGCGTTGCTTTCGGGCTGCTGCAGTCGTTTATTATCGTGCTGGCAACTGCCTATATCACGGACGTTGTGCTCGTCTTTCTGCAGGGCTGGCTGATGGCCGGCGTTTCGCAGCGAATCGTTGCGGGGCTGCGGCGTTCGTTGTTTCAGAAGCTGCAGAAGCTTCCGGTATCTTATTTCGACGCCCGGTCGCACGGGGAAGTGATGAGCCGGCTGACCAATGATATCGACAATGTGAGCCAGACCGTTTCCCAATCCACCACGCAGCTGATGGCCGGCGGCATCGCGATTATCGGCTCGTTAGTGATGATGATCGTGCTCAGCCCGATCCTGACCTTGGCGAGTCTAATTACCGTACCGATTTTGTATTTACTGACGCGCACGGTCACCCGCAAAACGTCAGTGCTGTTCAAGGAGCAGCAGGTTCAGCTCGGCATGCTGAACGGACATATCGAAGAGACGATTTCCGGTATGGAAGTCGTCAAGGCGTTCAATCACGAGCACCAAGCGATTAACGAGTTCGAGGCGGTCAACGGCCGCTTGTTTGAAGTCGGGCTCAAAGCGCAGATTCGATCCGGCTTCATGATGCCGCTCATGAACGTCATCAACAACATCGGCTTTGCCGCCGTCGCCCTTGTCGGCGGGATTCTCGCCGTCAAGAGCCTCATTACCGTCGGCGTAATCGCGAGCTTCCTGAGCTACTCCCGCCAGTTTGTTCGCCCGCTGAACGACCTGGCCAACATCTATAATCTGCTCCAGTCCGGCGTGGCGGGTGCAGAGCGGGTGTTCGAGGTGCTGGACGAGCGGGAGGAGCCGGACGATTTGCCGGATGCGGTACGGCTCGATCGCACCAAAGGCCACGTCGTATTCGAGGACGTAAGCTTCGGGTACCGGCCAGAGGTGCCGATCCTGAAAAGGGTCAGCTTCGAATCGAAGCCGGGGACCAGTACGGCCTTGGTGGGGCCGACAGGGGCGGGCAAGACGACGATCGTCAATTTGCTGACGCGGTTCTATGACGTGACCGGGGGTTCCATCCGGATCGACGGCATCGATATCCGCCATTACACCCGCGACAGCCTCCGCCGCACGTTCGGAATCGTGCTGCAGGATACGTATCTGTTCTCCGGCACGATCAAGGAAAACATCAAGTACGGCAAACCTGACGCGACGGATGAGGAAATCCGCGAAGCCGCCGTGATGGCGAACGCCGATGTGTTCATCCGCCGCCTGCCAGACGGCTATGAGACGGAGCTGTCGGAGAACGGCGGCAATCTCAGCCAGGGTCAGCGCCAGCTGCTGGCCATCACCCGCGTCATCCTGGCGAAGCCATCGATCCTCATCCTCGACGAGGCGACGAGCAGCATCGACACGCGTACCGAGCTGCATATCCAGGATGCGCTGCTCCAAATCATGAAGGACCGCACGACCTTCATTATCGCGCATCGGCTCAACACGATCCGGGACGCCGACAACATCATGGTCATCGATCATGGCGAGATCGTGGAGCAGGGCAGCCACGACGAGTTGATCGGGCGCCAGGGCTTCTACGCCCGGATGTTTGAGAGCCAGTTCAAAAACCTGGAGAGCGCAGGAGAATAATTGGTCGGCTTGCGCCCCGGAGCTTGTTCACGATTATATTGAATTTGTCTTAATCAGATCGAACACATTCGGATTGTACCGTTTAAAGGAGTTTGTTCACTGACAACAAACATATTTCGATGTATATCTAGGTGTTTGTTCACTGACAACGAACAAATTCAAATTGTATCTTTCAAGGTGTTTGTTCAGTGATAACGAACAAAATTCAAATTTTTATTTTCATAGTGTTTGTTCCCTCGTAGCGAACAAATTTCGATTTTGTCTTTCAAATGCTGGACACTAACACCATATCTTTGTCCTCAGTCACTACCCTATATATTGATTTGATTATAAATATTAACACAAAATATAGGGAAATTTTATATCCAGCCGCCCGTAGAAGAATATAGTGTCGTGTCCTCCTTTTATAAAACAAAACAAGGATATGTCCATTATAGGAGGACGGAAGATGAGCGGGAGCTATTTCAAAATGGAGAGTGTCGGGGAGCAGGTAGTGGTTTTGAGACGAGAAAAGGCTGAGTGATTTGGGATTTGTGATTGTTGAGAGCAGTTAGTGGGTTTGAGATCAGGAGGAAAAGTGTTGGTGGTTTTGAGAGATCTGGACAGTACCGGAGAAAAGGCTGATTGACTTGAGATTTTTGGAGTGCCTGGAGCAGTTGATTGGCTTGTGACTTGTGGAGTGCCAGGGAGCAGTTAGTGGATTTGAAACTAGAGAACAACGGGGGAAGCCGAACGGTTTGGGCCCTTGCGCCTCATGCTGGTCCCAATTAGACTGTATTTGTCTACTGGAAACGAACAAAACTCGATTTTGTCTTTTAAAAGGTGGACACTAATACCATACCTTTGGTTCATCGTAAACTCCTAGATATAGATAATTAGTGAGTTTTAACGCTAAATATAGGGGTGAACTCTTGAAACGGCAGGCTAGAGAATATAAGTACCGTGTCTTTCTTTTATAGGACAAAACAGAGAAGTGTCCATTGGATAAGGACGTTTTTTCGTATGCCCTCTTTGTTATTCCTATAAAGTAAGCGAAGGTCACAATAGAAGTGAGTCGTACAGGGATACACCAGCCACTCAGGTTGGAAGGCCAGGTTGAAAAAAGCGATCAGCCTCCAACAAGAGTGTATTTCTGATGAAAGCATCAGATAATCCCCCGGTGAGAGACTGGACTCCATTTGAATAAATGCAACCAGTTCTATCCGAAGATCTTGTGAAAATACCAGCTTATGTGCCCGGAGATGAAACCTTATAAATAAGCAACTAGTCCCTTTTGAGGGCCCCATTGAAGAACCTAAAAAGGTCCCCATCGAAGGGATCCTCAATGAAAAAGCAGCCAATCCCCATAGGGGAGGCTGCTTTTTATTTGTTTAATAGGCGTTGCTTTGGGCATATTAGCGCTTCTCGACAAGCTGCTTCACCGAAGACTCGGAGGAAGTCTCTTCTTCCTCGACGATTCCGCGCGTGGAGCTTCGGAACTCGCGGAGCGTGTCCCCGAACGCTCTTCCGAGCTGCGGGAGCTTCGATGGCCCGAAGAGGACGAGGGCAATGGCCAAAATAATGACCAGGCCGGATACACCAATGTTGTTCAGCATAGCATGTACACCTCTTTTCTGGATTTAACGTCCTAGCCCCAGATGACTGAACACTGGACGGATGGCGGCTGTCGTCTGGTCAGGATTGCAGCCTCCGAGTTGCCGGACTACGGAACTGATGCGGTCTCGGATAGACGGAGAGTGCAATTTCCTGGCTGCCAGACGGATTGAACTGCTGCAGTTGCCAGACTTTGGGATTGTGCAGCTGCTGATGAGCAGGAACTGCAGTAGCTAGCTGCCAGACGGACTGGACTGCATTTTCCGCCACTGGCGGCCGGATACGTAAACGCTGATCTCGAACAGCAGGATGAGCGGAATGGTGACGGACAGGTGCGAGACGAAATCCGGCGGCGAAATGCAGGAGCCGAGGATCGCCAGCCCCAGGTACGCGTATTTGCGCGTCTTTTTCAGCGTATCGGGCGTCAAGATTCCGATTCGGGTCAGGAACAGAATGACCACTGGAAGCTCGAAGGCGATGGCCATCGGGATGACCAGATCGAACAGGAACCCGAAATACCGGTCAATCCCGTACGTTTCGATCGCCCCGATCGTTTGGTTCATGCGCTTCATGAACTTCAGCATCATCGGAAACACGACGTAATAGCTGAACGACAGCCCGGCCAGAAAAAGCATGAATGCGACCGGAATGAAGGGGAACGCGCTCTTCGCCTCATGCTCCGTGAGCCCCGGCTTCACAAAAGCCCACAGCTGGTACAGCAGGACGGGAACTGTGAACATGAGCGCGAAGATCAGCGCGCATTTCATGTAGATCAGAATGCCGTCCGTAAAGGAAAACACATTCCAGGCGATCGGCTCCGCCAAAGGCTGAGACTTGAGGTAGAGCAGGATGCCGGGGGCGGCGTACAATCCGGCGGCAAACGTCACGATGAAGCAGATGCCGACGATGATCAGCCGCTTCCGCGCCTCGGCGACATGAACAATCCAGTTGTCTTGATCCATTTGATTCCCTCCGCATTTTCCTTGCCCACAGGCGGTGTTTTCGCTTAAACGAGAGATCCGCCTGATTTCAAATACTTCGCAATGCCTTCCGCAGCCCGGTAAGCGAGGGCGCCAACGGTACCAGTCGGGTTATAACCGCTGTTATGCGGGAAGGCGGATGCGCCGACGACAAACACGTTTTCGGCATCCCACATCTGGAGATAGTTGTTGACGACCGAAGTCGAAGGGTCCGATCCCATAATCGCGCCGCCGGTGTTGTGCGTGGATTGATACGGCACGATATTGAACGGCCCCAGCTCCTTGGATGAGCCGATAGACGAGGGCTTCATTTCCTTCATGATGGCTTCGGTTTTACCTGCCATGAAGGCGATCATTTGCCGGTCCTGCTCCTCAAAGTCAAACGTGATCCGGACCAGCGGTTTGCCGTAAGCGTCCTTGTAGGTCGGATCCAGATCGAGATAGTGGTGCCTCCAAGGCATGCTCGATCCCTGCGCCGCCACGGTCAAGTAGTTGTTCGCGTATTTCAGCGAGGTCGCTTTGAAGTCCTTGCCCCACGTTGGCGTCCCTTTCGGAACTGAATTGTTCGCGATCGGGCGGAGCCCGGTTTGCGAAATCCGGATACCTGCGCCGTGGATGAAATTCAGATCGCTGTGATCAAAGTTGTCGCCGTTGAAGTCCGGGATTTCCATGCCAAGCGCGCCGGCTCCGGCAAACAGGTTGAACTGCTTGTCGTCATAAAAACCGGTCGCTGAACCGCCATTCGTTTGGTAAGCGTAGTTTTTGCCCACAACGCCCGTTCCCGTATTCGGATCATACGGTTTGCCGAGCTTGGACGTCAGCAGCAGCCGGACGTTGTTGAACACGTAGCTCGCCAGAATGACGACGTCTGCCGGCTGTTCGTATTCCTGGCCGGTCAACGGGTTGACATATTTCACGCCGGTGGCCTTTTTCCCGTCATGCAAAATATCCGTCACGTTGGCATACTCGCGCAGCTCGAAATGACCCGATTTCTGTGCGACCGGAAGGACGGTCACGACCGGATCGGCCTTAGCGCCGTATTCACAGCCAAAGCGCTCGCAATAGCCGCAGTACTGGCAAGGGGCCCGGGTAATGCCGTCCGGGTTCGTATACTGCTCGGACAGGTTGGCCGACGGCATCATATACGGATGGTAGCCAAGCTTTTTGGTCGCTTCCTCGAACATTTTGATCATCGGCGTCTTGGTCATCGGCTTGGTCGGGAACGGCTTGGAACGCTTGCCGACCATCGGCGTCTGTTCTTGATCTCCGGAAATGCCCGCGACCTCTTCGAACTTGTAAAAATAGGGCTCCAGCTCGTCGTATGTAATGCCCCAGTCCTGAATGGTCATGCCATCCGGAATTTTTTTCTTTCCATAGCGCTCGATCGTTTTGCTCCGGATCTCGAAATCGTACGGCAGAAACCGGTACGTTTGTCCGTTCCAGTGGATGCCCGCGCCTCCGAGACCTTCCCCGAGCAGGAAGGCGCCGTATTGGCGCATCGGCAGGGCCGTCATTTTCGACGTGTTCCGAAAGGTGATCGTTTCCTTGGACAAGTCCTGCATCAGCTCATAGCGCTGGGCGTAACGGAGCTCGTCATGGACCATGTAATAGTCCTCGGTAGAACGGGGTTTACCGCGTTCCAGGCCGACGACCTTGATTCCCTGCTTGCTTAATTCGGCGGCGATAATGCCGCCGATCCATCCCATCCCGACGATCAATACCGGGACTCTTGGCAATTTCGTAGCCATGGATAACTCTCCTTCTCTGTCAGCATGTAAAAATTAATGTGTGGCCAAATGGTCATGCAGGCTGAGCGGATCGGTTTTTGCAAAAGCGTCCTCACCGACAATTTTGGCATAGGACATCTGGTTGCCCGGATAGTTCCGCATCTTCCAGCCCTCCATGTTGACGTTGCCGCCATAGAGCGGGTCCGCATATACGCCTTCGAGCGTCATATTGCGAAGCAGATCGAAGAAGCTTTTGCCGGTGATGCCGTTAATCACTTCAATGTCACCTTTTTCGAGCGAAGTCAGAATGGCGTCTTTTTCTTCGTCGGCAAGGTCGGTAAACCCCTTTTGGTACTTTTTCTGGCTTGCATTGTCAATGGCGGTAAGCCCGAGCAGGAAGACCTCGTTGCGGTTAATGCTCTGATAGTCGCCCTGTGTGGCTTCCCCTTTAACAAAAGGCCCCATGCGGTATTCGCGGGCGTTGAAGCCCCAGTGACCGGCTAACTGGTGGTCGATGTAGTAAGCAACGCCCAAATCGTTGGCTCCAGGACCGTTATCGTCCTTAGGAAAAATGCGCTCTGTCGCTGCCTGTGTAATTTGCAGCTGGCGCTGGTTGAAGTACATGGTCGCATGGTTATAATCTGCAGCAGGCTGCGTTCCGGTTTGCGGCGATGTCGGGGCATTCGCAGCCGGCTTTTTCTTGTTGAAGCCGCCGGTAATGGCTCCGCCGATAACGCCCCCGACGACCAGACCGCCGATCGCCGTCCCTGAATATTTCAGGAACTGGCGCCTGGACCCGCTTGGTGGTTGTTCCTTTTGTTGTTCTGCCATGGTTTCATTCCTCCTTGAGGGATATGTTCCCCTTTGCTGGGTATATTATGCACATGCCATGCCAAGCCGAAAAAACCGCAAATACGAGAAATCACGATAATCCGCGTACATGAAAAGCTTATTGCTGGGGCATCGTAGCTGTATTGAGGCAAATTTGAAAAAGTTGAAGGGAGACACCCCCAATGAAAAAATCGATCATTTTCCTGAGCCTGCTGCTCGTTCTTTCCCTGTCCGCCTGCGGTAAAAGCAGCGACAATAACAACAATCAGGGCGCAGCTAATAACAACGCCGGGAATACGGGTACAACGACCGGTCAAACCGGTGGCAACGCAGCAGCAGGCAACGGGGAAGCGACCTTTAAAGCCAATTGTGTCAGCTGCCACGGTAACAACCTCGAAGGCGCCGTAGGACCAAACCTTCAAAAGGTCGGAGCCAAATACTCCGCGGACGAAATCGCCGGGATCGTATCGAACGGCCGTGGCGGCATGCCGGCCTTCAAAGGCCAACTGTCCGATGCTGACATTCAAGGCGTAGCCCAATGGTTGGCCGCCAAAAAATAAGCGCGCTTCGGTCCAGCCATGCAAAAAGCAGCCTTTCCGTCAGGGGGCTGCTTTTTACTTCGCCGGGAAACGGCGCTGCATTTGCATGGTCGCGCAGGCTTCATGCTTGGCGGCTTGTTTATTTTTCGACAAAATCGGGTAATTTTAGAGAAAATTCAACATCAAGAATTTCGATATGGGGGGTTTCGCATGAAAATGGGAAGAATCCTTTTGGCCTGCCTGCTGCTCGCGTCGATGCTGACGGCCTGCGGGAATAACGGGGAGAACGCCGGGAAGGTCAAGCTGGAGTTTTTTCAAAACAAGCCGGAGGCCAAAGGCTCCTTTGATAAGCTGGTGGCCAAGTTCAACGCTTCGCACCCCGGGATCCAGGTCACCCAGGTGAATCCGCCGGATGCCGAAACGGTCTTGAAGACAAGGGTCGTCAAGAACGACATTCCCGACGTCATCGGCATGGGCGCGACCGACACGTATTCGATCCTGGCGCAGAGCGATATTTTCGCCGATCTGACCCAGAGCAAGCTGGTCGAATCCATTGATCCGAACTACATAAAAATGCTCAAGGACGTAACGGGGCTGAGTAAAATTACCGGCATCCCTTACGCAACCAACGCCAACGGCATTATGTACAACAAGGACATCTTTAAGCAGCTGGGGCTGAGCGTTCCGAAAACGTGGGATGAGCTGATTGCGACCGCCCAAAAGGTGAAGGACAGCGGCGTCATTCCGTTTTATTTTACATACAAGGACGACTGGCAGACGAATCTGCCGTTTAATGCGCTCGCACCCAACCTGGTCGGCATCGACTTCTTCAAGCAGCGCCGTGAGAATCAGGTGACCTTCCAAGAGAAGTTCCGCGAGGTGGCGGAGAAGCAGCTGGAGCTGCTCGATTACGGACATGGGGACAACTTCGGGAAAACGTACGCGGACGGCAACCGAGCCTTTGCGCGCGGGGAATCGGCCATGTATATCCAAGGCAGCTGGGCCATTCCGGAAATCCGGAAATCGAACCCGAACGCGAATATCGGCTTCTTCCCGTTCCCGACCGGAAACGACCCGGACAAGAACAAGCTGATCTCCGGGGTGGACACGCTGCTGACCATCTCCGAGAGCACCACGCATAAAAAAGAAGCGGAGGAATTCATCGCTTTTCTCCTCGAGCCGGACAACATCGGCCAGTACATCAAAGAGCAGACCGCGTTCTCGGCCGTTAAAGGTGTGACGCAGGACGACCCGGCGGTTGCCGAGCTGCAGCCTTATTTCAAGGCGGGCAGAGTCGTCGATTTTGCCGACCACTACATCCCGGCCGCCGTGCAGCTGAACTCGATCGTTCAGGGATTCCTGCAAAACCGGAATATCGACGCCTACCTGAAAACACTCGATACCGAGTGGGACAAAGTCCAGAGCCGGAAATAACATCATGATCAAAAGAGGAGGATGAAGGGATGTCCAAGCGACTTACGGCGTTTTATTGGATGACCGTGCCGGCGGTCGTACTGTTCTTCGTATTTATGACACTGCCCGCCCTGCAGGGCATTTACTATTCGTTCACGAACTGGAACGGGTTCGGGAAGCATTACGACTTTATCGGGTTCCGCAACTACGCAAACCTCTTTACGGACAGCAACGTGGGGAACGCCTATCTGTTCACCTTCAAGTTTGCCATCGTCGTCACCATTCTGATCAATGTGCTCAGTCTGCTGATCGCCTTAGGCCTGAACGCGCGGATCAAGGCGCGCAACTTCTTCCGCGGCATTTACTTTCTGCCGAACATTTTGAGCGTGCTGATCGTCGGTTACATTTTCAATTACCTGTTCTCCAACGTGTTTACGATCTGGGGGCAGAACCTGGGCATCCATGCGTTCTCAACGAACATTCTGGGCAACGAAAACCTGGCCTGGATCGGGGTCGTCATCGTGGCGGTATGGCAGGGGATTGCGTTTAATACGATCCTGTATCTGGCGGGACTCCAGACCATCCCTGCTTCGCTGTACGAAGCTTCAAATTTGGACGGGGCCAGCCGCTGGCAGGAGTTCTGGAGAATTACCTTTCCGCTCATTTCCCCGTTTTTCACGATCAATATGGTGCTGGCGATGAAAAACTCGCTGATGGTCTTCGACCAGATCGTCGCTTTGACCAATGGCGGGCCCGGCCGGGCGACGCAGTCCATCTCGCACCTGATCTACATCGGTGGATTCCAGGGAGGCGAGTTTGCTTACCAGTCCGCCAACTCGGTCATTTATTTTATCGTCATTGCGATCATCTCCATCCTGCAGCTTAAATTTCTACAAGGAAGGGAGAGCGATATGTAATGAGAACGAAAACGAACTGGGCCGTCATGATCCTGATTGCCTTGGGGACGCTGCTGATTTTGTTCCCGCTGTACATGACCTTGACCATTGCGCTGAAAAATCCCGAGGAAATGACGCGGTCGGTCTTCGCGATTCCGAAGACGTTTCACTGGGAAAACTTCTCGAACGCGGTGAAAATGACCAACTTCTTCCGCGCATTCCGCAACAGTGCGCTTGTGACGATTTCGACGGTGGTGCTGACGCTGCTCACCAACTCGCTCGTGGCGTACGCCATCGCCCGGAATATGCACCGGAAGTTCTTCAAAGGGCTGTACTTCTATTTCATCAGCGCTATGTTCATTCCGTTCCCGATCATCATGCTGCCGATCGTTAAGCTGGCATCGGCGCTGCATATGACCAATCTGGTCGGCCTGACGATCCTGCATACGGTCTATGCGCTGGCCTTTAACGTCTTCGTCTACGTCGGATACATCCGCTCGATCCCGATGGCGCTCGAGGAGGCCGCCACGGTGGACGGGGCAACGACGTGGGGCACGTTCTGGCGGATCATTTTCCCGCTGATGGCGCCGATCAACGCCACCGTCGGCATCCTGATCTGCCTGTCGACCTACAACGACTTCCTGCTCCCGCTGATCATCATCAGCGACCAGTCGAGCTATACGCTGCCGCTCGTGCAGTACATTTTCCAGGGACAGTTCAACACGGACTACAACCTGGCCTTCGCCTCGTATCTGATGGCGATGCTGCCGATGATCATCATCTACCTGTTCGCGCAAAAATGGATCATCAACGGCGTGACACAGGGCGCCGTCAAATAGAGTGTAAAGCGTTCGTTACAAGCCGCTCCCCGGGCAAGCCCCGGAGGGCGGCTTTTGACGTTCTAGACGATAGCCAGTGCTGTAGGCGTGCGGTCATTTCGGGCGTCGGCTGTCCCACAGCTGTTAGCTGCTCGTTCGTTTGCGCTTGGCCTTAGTCCTCCTGCCGCACTTCCGCTTTGATACGGGGGGCTGCGGATTTTTTTCTCCGTTTCAGGTACACGACGAGAACCAGGATCGCCGCAGCCACCAGGATCGCGGCAAGTGAATACTGGGAAATCAAATGCAGGAACTGCTCGATCTTCGAGCCGACCAGCCTGCCGATCATGACATAGACGATCACCCAAGCGAGTCCGCCGATGTAGTTATAGATAAAGAAGGTCCGTACATTGATCCGGAGCACGCCGGACACGTATCCGGTAAAATGCCGGAGCCCAGGCACGAAGTAACAGATCAGAATAAGCTTAGTGCCGTACCGGTCGAACCAGCCGGTAATCTTGGCAATCCGGGCCGGGTTCAGGAGGACGTACTTGCCGTATTTTTCAAAGAAGGGCGTTCCCATACGATACCCGATTATATACGTCACCGTCGTGCCGACGATGGCGCCGATATACGAATACAAAATAATTTGCAGCAGGTGAAAGCTCCCCAGCGTCGACATATGGCCGGAGATGGCCATGGCCAGCTCTCCCGGGAAGGGAATCGCCAAAGATTCAGCGAAGAGGCCGCCAAACAGCACCATATACCCGTATTGTTCAAACAGATGGATGATCCACTCCATAGTTTCTCTCCTTACCGGCCCTCGCCGCCTGCAGTCAAATCCAACCTGAGGCCGATGCCGTCTCATGCTTTCGTCCATTCTAACGGAGCAGCGGGTCATCCAGAAACTGTCTCTGGCCTAGGTTCAAACTGGACTTTGGTCTTGGAGATTGCAGAAACTTTGCGAAAACCCCTGAATAATAAGAAAAACGTCTATCGACGTACCTTCAAAGAAGACAGACCGCGTTTAGCTGAAGTTTTTCTTGCGAGATCCGGAAGCAGAGGCTCCGAATCCTATACTTTCTGCTCTCTTAAGAAAAAAGCCTATCTTACGATATAGGAGAAGCACTCTCTGGAGCTTATACTATCTTATATCTTCAAAAAAAAGGACACTTCCCCTTCGGCCGAAAGGGAAATGCCCTTTTTTAAGGTTTACCGGTTATTTCTTCGTGCCATGCTGCTTGGTCGGAAGCTTTGCGCTGGCTCCTTTGCTGATGCCATCCTTGTGTTTGCGGGCTTTTTCCTGGGTATCGTGGAGCTTCTCCACATACTCGTGCGTGCTGTCCATGGCTGTTCAACCTCCTTGTGTTTGCAGTCGGCATTCCCTGTTACTATGACCACTCCGGGCGGCCTGCATTCATCTTGCGGGAGGAAGGCAGAAGAATAAAAATACCCAGAAACGTTTGACAAAAACCGGTCAGCTGTTAGAATAATAACTAAGTCAGTTAATTGAGAATGAATATCATTATTAATTAGATCGAAAGTGACATATGCTTTTTCGGAATACTTTCATTATTTTCAATGACTGGCCAGACTAAAGAAAGCGTTGGATAGCCATGAAAAACACTTACCTGTGGACGCTGTGGATCCTGCTTATCGTATTCTCAGCCGCTTCTTTGTTTATCGGGGTGAAGGATATTTCCCCGCTGGATCTGTTTCATCTCACAGCCGAACAGAAGCAGGTGCTCTGGATCAGCCGCCTGCCGCGCCTGATCAGCATTATCATCGCCGGCACGAGCATGAGCATTATCGGCCTGATCATGCAGCAGCTGACGAGAAACAAGTTCGTGTCGCCGACGACGGCCGGAACGATGGACTCGGCAAGGTTCGGCATTTTGGTGGCCCTCATGGTATTTGGTAATGCGGCGCCGCTGGTGAAAATGCTGGTGGCCTTTGTTTTTGCGCTGCTGGGAACGATGATCTTCATGCGGATCCTGGATAAGGTCAAATACAAGGACGCGATTTTCATTCCGCTTGTCGGACTCATGTTCGGCAACATTGTCAGCTCGGTCACGACGTTTTTTGCCTATAAAAACGATCTGATCCAGAACATGTCCTCCTGGCTGCAGGGCGACTTTTCCATGATCCTCAAAGGCCGCTACGAGATGCTGTACATCAGCATTCCGCTCCTGATCATCGCCTATCTGTTCGCGAACTGCTTTACGATTGCGGGCATGGGGGAGGAGTTCGCGGTGAACCTGGGGCTTAACTATAAGGCCGTCGTCAACATCGGACTGGTCATCGTCGCCGCTATTTCATCGGTCGTGATTTTAACCGTGGGCATGATTCCTTTTCTGGGCCTGGTCGTTCCGAACATCGTCACGATGTATCTGGGGGATCATCTGAAAAAAAGCCTGCTACATACCGCACTGCTGGGAGCCGTGTTCGTGCTGTTCTGCGACATTCTGGGCCGGGTCATCATCTTTCCGTATGAAATCTCCATCGGCGTCACCGTCGGGGTGATTGGCAGCGCGATCTTTATTTATTTACTGCTGAGAAGAAGGGCTTATACATGAGCAAATCCAACCTGACCAAGCTGATCGTTTTAACCGTCATCGCACTTGTCCTGATTGCTGTCTTTATGATGATCCAATCTGGCGGCAACTGGGATTATATCCTTCCGCGCAGGGGCAAAAAGGTGCTGGCCATGATCCTGACAGGCGGAGCGATCGCCTTCTCGACGGTCGTGTTCCAGACGATTACCAACAACCGCATTTTGACACCGAGCATTATGGGGCTGGATTCCCTGTATATGCTGTTTCAGACCTTCATGGTCTATGTGTTCGGCTCGATCAGCCTGACGGCGATGGGCAAAAACGTGAACTTTCTCATTTCCGTCGGCATGATGGCCGTGTTCTCGGTCGTGTTCTACAAGCTCCTGTTCAAAAGGGAAGGCCAGAACATTTACTTTCTGCTTCTGCTCGGTCTGATCTTCGGCACATTGTTTCAGAGCCTGTCCTCCTTTATGGAGGTGCTCATCGATCCGAACGAGTTCCAAATCGTCCAGGACAAAATGTTTGCCAGCTTCAACAACGTTAATACGGATCTGCTGCTTGTGTCGGCGGCCGGGATCGTGCTGGTCACCGCCTATTTTACGCGCTATACCAAGTATCTCGATGTCATTGCTATGGGAAGGGATCACGCTGTCAATCTAGGCGTCGATTACGACCGGGTGGTAAAAAGGCTGCTCATTGTTGTAGCGGTGCTCATTTCCATCGCAACGGCGCTTGTCGGGCCGATCACGTTCCTTGGGCTGCTCGTGGCCAATGTGGCCTATCAGCTGATGCGGACCTACCGGCACACGCTGCTGATCCCGGCTGCGGTGCTGATCAGCATCGTCGCCCTTGTAGGCGGGCAGCTGCTGGTGGAGCGGGTGTTTACTTTCTCCACGACGCTGAGCGTCATCATCAATCTGGTCGGCGGCGTGTACTTTATCTATCTTTTGCTAAAGGGGAGTAAATCATCGTGATCGAGGTTAAAGGGGTTTCCAAACAATATGGCGGCAAAACAGTGGTCGACAACGTCTCGGTGAACATCGCCAAAGGGAAAATCACCTCCTTTATCGGTGCCAACGGGGCGGGCAAAAGCACGCTTCTCTCCATGATCAGCCGCCTCATTTCCTGTGACGGCGGTGAAATCCTGATCGAAGGGGAGCGGGTGGACCGCTGCAAGAGCAGCGAACTCGCCAAGAAGATCTCGATTCTGAAGCAGTCCAATCATATTAACGTCCGCTTGACGGTCAAGGAGCTCGTAAGCTTCGGCCGGTTTCCTTACTCGCAGGGCCGGCTGAAGCCGGAGGACTGGAAATACGTCCAGGAAGCCATTGATTATATGGAGCTCGGCGATCTGCAGGACCAGTACCTGGACCGGCTGAGCGGAGGGCAGCAGCAGCGGGCCTTTATCGCGATGGTCATTGCCCAGAACACCGACTACGTGCTGCTGGATGAACCGCTGAACAACCTGGACATGAAGCACTCGGTGCAGATCATGAAGGTGCTGCGGCGGATGGTGGATGAGCTGGGTAAGACGGTCATTATCGTCATTCATGACATCAATTTTGCCTCCGTCTATTCAGACGACATCGTCGCGCTGAAGAACGGCAGAGTCGTGAAGGAAGGAACGGCGGACGAGATCATCGATACGCCGGTGCTGAAGCAGGTCTACGGGATGGATATCCCCATTGAGAACATTAACAACAACAAAATTTGCGTTTATTTTGCCTGAAGCCTGAGGCCCGGGAGAGGTAAGAGGCAGCTTGTTCGAAAAATAAAGTTCTCCCTGAGTTGAACGGGCCAGGTGAAGAATCATATGGAATGCTAACCAAGGGAAATTATATGCGTGGACTCATCCCAGCCAGGCGCCGGCGGGTAGTTCATCACATAATTTTATACATTTACGGCTTGGTTCAAGCCGAAAACCAAATCAGAATATGGGGTGGATGAAGTTGAAAACAAGAAAGATGATGCTGTTCATCATCACGGCCGTGTTGGTCGTCGTCCTGGCGGCATGCGGCAATAAAAATACGGCAGAACCCGCGAAAGAGGCGTCTGCTGAACCGACCAACACTTCGGCGGCTGCAGGTTCCGAGGACCTGACGATTAAACATAAGCTTGGCGAGACAAAGGTTAAGAAAGATCCGCAGAAGGTCGTCGTGTTCGACTTTGGCATTCTGGATACATTGGATAAATTGGGCGTTCAGGTTACCGGGGTTCCGCAGGCGAACATTCCTCCGTACCTGTCCAAGTACGCCGACAAGGATGCATATAGCAACGTGGGGAGCCTGAAAGAGCCGGATTTTGAAAAAATCAATGCGCTGAGCCCGGACCTGATTATTATCTCCGGCCGCCAATCCGATGCTTACGAGGAGCTCAGCAAGATCGCGCCGACGGTTTACCTGGGCCTGGATACGGCGCGGTACATGGAATCGTTTAAGGAAAATATGAACACCGTCGGCCAAATCTTCGGCAAAGAAGACGAGATCCAAACGGAGCTGGACCATGTCGACAAGACGATCGCGGAAATTCACGATAAAGCCGCTGCTTCGGGCAAAAACGCCCTGATCGTGTTGGCGAATGAAGGCAAGCTGAGCGCTTACGGCCCGGGCTCCCGCTTCGGACTGATCCACGATGTGCTGGGCTTTACACCGGTGGATGCAAACATTGAAGCTTCCACGCACGGTCAAAGCGTCACATCCGAATACGTAGCCGAAAAGGATCCGGACTACCTGTTCGTCGTGGACCGCGGCGCGGCTGTTGCCGGAGAAGGCGGAGAATCCGTTTCCGCCAAGCAGACGGTGGAGAACGATCTGATCAAAAATACGAAAGCCTTCAAAGACGGGCACATCGTCTATCTCGATCCGAACTACTGGTACCTCTCCGGCGGCGGACTGCTGTCCGTACAGGAGATGGTCAAGGAAGTCGGAGCAAGCATTCAGTAGTTAGGCAAAGAGTACGCGGCCGTTGAGGCGCGTGCCACCAGGAGCTGTCGCGGAGGTCCGTAAGGACGCCGCGGCGGTTTTTTGCGTTTGGTGGGATACAGCAGGCGAAGTTTTGGGAGGCGAACTGGGGGAGGCGGGGAATCGGGGACTGGAGGGGGCCCGCGACTGAAATAGATGTACTTGTGCACCTATTTGCACTTACTGCCGCTTCTGCCCCCTTATCGCGGCCGTTCCGCCAGCATCAGGAAGTAGGTGACCAGATAAGCGCAGGAGGTAGCGCCAAACCATGCAAATATGCCCTGGGTCATCGTGAGGTACAAACTAATGGGCAGGGACCAAAGAAAAGCGATCAGCACAAGCGCTTTAAGGCGAAACCAAGCAGACATGATCGCAAGGACGGCCGGCACGCACAGCGTAAAGAAGGTGATTTGAAGGGGGCCGGTTTCGAGGCTGGATGAATACGGATTGAAAAAGCCCAGCATCATCCAAAGCAGGATGGTGGCTGTACCGGCAGCCGTTGCGAGCAGAGCCGCCGGGCGTCTGAGCTGACGTATCATCAATCTAACACCTCTTTTGTCACTTTAATGAATCGGGATGATCCCGACATCTACTTATCTATGAGTTCCTTTTCTCCCCCATCCTGGCTGCCCCCGCCGCCCATTACCGGAGTGACCTCCAATTCAGAAAAAAGCGACTGGTGAGCCATAAAGAAGAAACGGGAATGCCCCGTAACGGACAGCACTTGAGCCTCGTTATTCCCTTTTACGATCATGCTGGTAATCTTCAGATCAAACACTTTTCCGGCAAGAATGTTCACATTACGCCCCTTAGCGGTTTGAACGGTAAAGCCTCCGGTCATATAAGGGGTTTCCTCTCCTTGAAAGTTCAGATAGGCAGATAATCGGTACCACTGATACCCGCGGGACCCCTCGTTCACCCCAACCACTCCGAAGGCGCCGTATTTTTCGTAAAAGATGAGCTCTTCCCCGTCGACCGTGATGGTCGTGAGTACGTCGGACAGTTCAACCTGCTCTTCATGAAGGCCATATTCTACGGCCTGTTCAGCACTGCGAAACCATAGAGAGCCGGGCGAGGCCGACGTTGCACGGCTGCAGCCTATCAACAGGCAGATGATATATAACACAACCGGTACCATGACCAGTCTGGTTTGAATTTTGATCACGGCTGTACCTCCTTCTCATACCTCAAAACCCAACGTCTTTTACTCTTAAACGTTAAGCTGTGATAAAAGTTGGCCTAATGGCATCATTTCACCACCCGACCTCCATCCTATTGTGCGGCAAATCGGGAATATGCTTAAATAGCAGAAAGGGAGATAAACGGTCGCCAACATGCGCGATTGAAGAAAGGGGGGAGGATGGTGGCCCAGCTGGATTTTGATCCAAGCGGATATACGGTCAGCTACCAGGAGGAGCGCATTTCGCTGCTTGCCAAAGAGTATGCGCTGCTGCAATTTTTATACAGCCATCGCGGCCAGGCTTTCAGCCGGGAACAGCTGCTGGACCGGGTATGGCCGATGGAATATCCGGTGGAGCGGACGGTGGACGACCACATTTACCGTCTGCGCAAGAAGCTGCGTCCTTGGAGTAACCGGGTCTTTCTGAATACGGTGCGCGGCTATGGCTACAGCCTGACGGTCAAAGAGCCGGATCTCCGCAATCCGTCGATGCAGGATACCGAGCTGCAGGCCCAAATGCGGCAGCTGATGAACAAGTACCTCATGTACGGCCAATGCAAATCAATGATTACGCTGGCGAGCCAGCAGGATCTGCTCGGGTTTGAGCTGCCCCCGTCCCACCTGATTTTTATCCGGTATGCGCAGGCGGATATCCACTGGTTTTTAACGGATAACGAATTCCCGCTGTCGAGTAAACTGTATTATTTGCTGCATTTTTACTTGTACTTTTACAATGAACCGGGAAAATGCCTGGATTATTTCGAGCGAACCATGGCCGCCAACATTGGTCCGGAGGATCATCAGCGGGAGCTGAGGATTTTAAATATTATCGGGCTGTACACCGACAACGGCCGGACCGAAGAGGATCTGTCCAGGGTTAAGGCGGCATACGAGGCCGTTCGTGAAGCGGGGGGAGAGCTGGATATTTTCAACGTCCATATCAAAATGGCAGAGATGTATGTCCACCTGGGTGCAGACAACCTGCCCGAAACCGAACGCTGCGCAGGCGAAGTCGAACGAATGCTGGAGGAAACCCCGTATTTGCGGGAAATTTGCTTTTATCACGGGCTTAAAGGCCGGATGCTGCTCCGGCAGGGGAAACGCGCCGAGGCTGCAGCTGCCCTGAACTACGGCATTGAGGTTGGAGAAATGACGCACAACGTGCCGCTGATCGTCGGATCGATTCGGGAAACGCTGGTTTATCTGGAGCACAACGTGCAGGATCCACAGCTTCATCGCCAGTTTGCCGCGAAATACGCCGAATATAACCGGATGTATCAACTGGAAGCCAATAAAGTGCCGATCGAAGAAAAAATCGAAAGCATCCTGGATGCTGTCTGATGTTCCTCTGATATTCCTTCGTTAGAGTGAGAGTACGCCATATTCTGACTGAACGGAGGAATTTTTCATGTCTACCCTTGTTACTGAGCCGCGGCCCCCCGCAAAATCGGTGTGGACTAACCGCATCTATGCCAAAATGTTTACGGCTTACGCCATCTCGTCGTTCGGTGAATGGTTCGACGCTTTTGCGATCCAGGTCCTGGTCGCCTACCGCTGGCAGGCCGATCCCATAATGATTGCGCTGATCCCGGTCATGATGGCCCTGCCGGGCATCCTTCTCGGATCGCTCGCGGGGGTGGTTGCCGACCGCTGGAAAAAGGTCAACCTGATGCTGATCGCCGATGCGGCCGAGACCGTCCTGACGGTCCTGCTGCTGTTTGCTCCCGGCATGTACTGGCTGCTGCCGCTGCTGGCGCTCCGTGCCGCCATGGGCGTATTCCGCGTCCCGTCCCATCAGGCGCTGACACGCCAGGTGGTCCACGAGGATCAGCTGCTGAAGGCGACTTCCTATAACGGTCTGGTCAACCAGTTCTCCAAAATCGCCGGTCCGCTGCTGGGTGCGGTCGTCCTGACGGTGCTATCCCCGCAGCTGTGCATTCTGGTGAATGCCGTCACCCGGTTAATCTCCTGCCTGCTGCTGTTTACGCTGCGCCGTATCGAGGCAAATCATACGGCTCCTCAGGCGGACATGAATCCGGGTGTAAATGCCGGTCCGAAGCACGGACCGGGCTTCATCGAACAATGGAAGCAGGGGTGGGCGGTGCTGCTGCAGCGCCGGATTCTGCTCACCACGCTGATCGTGAATATGGCGGTCATCCTCGTTATTCTTATGATCGATTTCCAGTTTCCCACGCTCTATAGAGAGATTGCGCCGGATAACGAATCTCTTCTGGGCTGGATGGTCTCCTCAACCGGCGTGGGTGCTGTAGCCACGATCATGATCTTGAACCGCCGGAACCGGATCGGTTACGGCACAGGGATCGGGGGCGGCATCGTCCTGGTAGGCGCTGCGATCGGGGCGATGGGGCTGCTGAGACCCGGTTCACCGGAGATCTGGAGCATCGTGCTGGGCCTTGTCATCGGGATCGGCAACGGGTTGTTTATGGTGACGAACAATTACGCGCTGCAAAAGGAAACGCCGGAAGGCATGACCGGACGGATATTCGGCATTCAGAACATGATGTCCAGTACGATTATGGTCGCAGCTCCATTGGCCGGTGGTTTGCTGATCAAAGGATTTGGCGTGGGAGAGGTGTTCTGCGTCCTAGGCATGCTCGTTCTTGTTTTTGGCCTCATCTGCCTTCTTCTGCAGCGGGTTCTGTGGCCGGCAGGCAGCAAGAAACACGCCTATGAAGAACCCCTGCGGCAGGTTTCCGGGTAGATGGTGCTGCCTTGATCCTGTGCAGGCTGGATAGCTCCCGTACATGAGCACTCCTACTGCTAGCTCAACCAGAAGCGCTTGGCAGCCAGACGAAAAGCCTTAACCAATACAGCCCTGAGCCGGTTGACCGGCTCAGGGCTGTTTGTCCTGGCAGAAACTCCCCCTGCTTATTCTGTAAGCGAACTAAACAATGAAGAAGCTTGTATCCCGCACTTTGGTCGGGGACGGCATCGACCAAAGTCCAGGAAAAAGTCTGGACCCCGGATAGAATTGCCGGAACCTCCTTCTCTGTACAATAAGACGTAATCAAAGCCAAAACGTTCGGATGGAGGAGATTATTGATGGAAATGGTCAATGTAAGGAGCGTGGGCGCCCGGCCGGCGTTCCGCTGGTTTGAAGGGGAGAAGTGGCTGGTTCTGACCGCTGTCTTGGGATTTCTGCTGTCCGCCTTCTGCGGGATCTGGACCCTTGTGAACGGGGCGGAAGTAGCCCCCGGGGGCAATGTTCAAAACGCATTTTCTTTTAACGCTGCGATCGGGATATTTTTGCTGTCCACGGCCCTCATTATCCCGTATTCGGGTCTCGGACGAAGAGGCAGAGCCTTTTACCGCTACCCCTACATCGTGCTCGCACTGTATTCCTATTTTGCCGAAACGGTACAAAATTTCCGGGGGGTCAATCCCCGGTTTGTCAAAGACGGGTCTGCCTTTGACAAGGCTGTGGGCAACATTTTTGCGTTCATCGCCCTGCTGCTCGTCGTCTTTTATCTGTTCCTGGCCGCGCAGTATTTCCGTCGCAAAGTATACGCGGCTCATCCTGAGCTGGTGACGGGCATCCGTTATGCCATGGTAGCCGTGATGCTGTCTTTTGCAGCGGGAATCTGGATTTCGGTTAACCAAGGCCGGACCGTGGGGCTGCATGGCAACATTATTTGGCTGCACGGCCTAGGCTTCCATGCACTTCAGGCCATCCCGCTCGTCGCCTGGCTGAGTACTCGGACTTCGCTCTCCATTTGGGTACGTCTCCGCATGATCCACCTGACGGGCATTTGCTACGTGCTTGGATTGGTCTTCATCGGATGGCAGACTTTGTTGGGCCATACGGTTCTTGAATGGTCAACGCTCACTGTCGCTGCCGGCTTCTGCTTCCTGCTCTCCTTGGCTGCCGGTGCTTTGATGCTGCGCAACGCGGACGGATTATTGAGAAAAATGCATTGAGTCATTTGTCTTCAGCAGCCAGAGGGGCACCCTTTAGGAGTACAGCGCCGCGAGCTTTTCGGCGGTCCGGCCCCATGTGAAAGACTGAAGTACCATGCTGCGTCCGCTGCCGCCCAGGCTGCGCCGCAGCTCTTTGCTTTGGGCCAGTGTGACCAGATATTCCGCAAAACCTTCCGGACGCCAGTAGTCATCCACCAGGTAACCATTTACCCCGTGCTTAATAATTTCGGGAATGCCGCCGATCTGCGAGGCGATGACCGGAAGCCCGGATGCCATGGCCTCGACGTTCACGAGGCCGAAGGCTTCGTGCCGCTGGGAGGGACAGACAAAGCAGTCGGCCATCCGGTAGATGCTGTGAATTTCGCTGTGGTTTTTGTTGCCGGTCCAGGTGACCGCTACCCTCAGCTTGGCGGCCTCGGCTTTCAGCTTCCGGATGTATCCCTCCTTGCTCCGGCCTGCAATCACAAGATGCAGTGGGACTTGTTTGCTTGCGATTTGCGCGGCTTTCAGCAGAACGGGCACTCCTTTTCTCGGGATGATCCGTCCAGTGAACAGCACGGTGAAGACATCCCCGATTCCATACCGGCTGCGGGCCTGCGCCCGCTCAAAATCGGTTGGCGGACGGAACCGGTCGGTGTCGACGCCAAGCTCGACCGTACGTATTTTGTGCGCTTGCGAGGGAAACCGTACGGACAGCTTTTGCTTTAGCGAAGCGCTGTTGGCGACAATCCACCATGCATGCTTCAGGCTCGCGGCAACGAGCCGTGTCGAAGGCACGAAAGTGAGCGAATGTAGAAACAGGGTTACTTTGGACTGGGGAACAGCCCGCTGAATAGCGGCCATATAGTGGGGACGGTTATCCACCTGGATGACGTCGTAAGTTTTCCCATGAATGAATCGAAGCACCGAAGCGAGGTAGACTTTGGAGCTGCCGGAACGGACCCTGACAATACGAACCCCCTCATCCGTGCTCTCCAGAGGCAATCCCGCGGAGGCTCTGCTTAAGACGGTTACCGCATGCTTCTTGGCAAGCTGCCTGGCGATGGATAAAATGCAGATTTCCACCGAGCCGCTGCCGGGAACAGGGAGCCGTTCGGGGGCTACAATCAGTATGTTCAAGCCGCTTTCCTCCCTTACAGCAAAGATGCTGATCCCCGCACCTGCTGCTTCAATTGATCCTTCTATTATTTATGCGTGCCCCCATAAGGGAGTACGGGATGCCAGCCCAGAAACGGAATCTATTGTTCTGCTTGCGGGATGAATGTCCTGTCCAGTCCGCCGTGCCTTGCATACAATAAACAGGTTTTGCAAGCGCGTTACAATCAATTTTGAAGACAGGACAGGAGAGATCAGTGGATGGGGGAGAAGAACCGCACGGCAGTCGTCAGCAAGTTGATTAAAACGAAAGTGCTGCTTGGCAGCAAGGAAGTCCGGCCGTTTATGCTCGATACCCGTAAAATCAGCAAAACCGACCTGAAGGAGATGCTGAAGTCGTACCGTATGGTCTATGTCAAACCGGAAAACGGCACCCACGGCAAAGGGGTGATTCGGGCGGAACAGCTGGAGAACGGAGATTATACGTATCAGGTGGAGACGGTAAAAAAGACCTTCGACAGCTATGATCCGTTCTATCAATCGCTGCAGAAGCTGACCGGGAAGCGAAGCTACCTGATTCAAAAAGGGATTCATCTCGTAAAGAATCGTAAGCGTCGTTTTGATATCCGGGTGATGGTGCAGCGGCGTCCTGGAGGAGATTGGGAGGCGACCGGTTTGATCGGAAGAGTCGCCCGCGAAGGCAAAATCGTGACCAATTATCACAGCGGGGGCACGCCGATGGATGTCAAAACGCTGCTTGGAGCCCATTTAAATGAGAAAGAGACGGCTAAAGTCATCCAATCCCTGAACAAGCTCGGGGTGACTACCGCAAAGCATTTGCACAAAAAGTACCCCGGTTTCCGGCACATCGGCCTGGACATCGGCTTTGACCGGACATGGACGCCGTGGATCATTGAAGTGAATACGAAGCCCGATCCGTACATTTTTAACCAGCTGAAGGACAAATCCATGTATCGTAAAGTGATGAAGTTCAGACAGGCTTGGAAGTAAGCAGGCATCTATCGGATGCCGTTCATAAGCACTATATGCGGGGAAGGGCTTGGCGAAGCGCCGGCCTTCTTTTTTTGTATAATGAGGCACTTATCATTGACGGCTTCCCCGAATGTTAAAAATGCAGCCTTTGTCCTGCGATTGAACCCGCGGTCAAGGCTGCTTTTACTGTTCTAGGGTGTTTGCCCAACCTCCCGTTCAAAACCGACGATCCAATCGCCCTGGACCGCGGCATACCCCTCATCTCCTTCGGCAACCAAGCCGTACAGATGCTTCACGTCCAGGTATTCCTTCCGCTCCCCGTTATCAAATTCCAGGGTAATGTAGTAGTACGTTCTGGAGGAGCCGCTGGAATTGGCAAAGCCGCTGCCGTTATCATGATGGCTGCCGCTGTGATGGCGGATGTCCATCCGTTTGGAAATGACGCGAGCGTACACGGATGATCGAGGCGTACGGGCATTTTTTACATAACGGGCACCATTCATAATGAAGCTGGCAACGATGATGATGAACACGATGCCGAAAACAAAGGGGAAAATTCTAAACATAAAATCGAAGAAGTCAAAGCCTCCTCCGCCAAAGGGTGGTGGCCCGGGAGTCACCATAATGTCATTCTCCTTTCATGATGCCGGTTTGGTGTGCATTCAACCGGACATTGTGTAGAACGCGTAAAATGAAGGAAAGTTGTCGCATATCGGCAAAAAATACGGCGATTGTATGATTCATGGTCCGCTTCCATCTCTATATCTGCTATGCTAGTATTTGGAAAATAAGATGATAGGGGGAGCTGCTATGCCAGAATCGAACCATGAGCCGATCATCTCCATCCAAGGACTCGAAATGAACTATGGGGGAAAGCAGGTTCTGAAGGGCATCAACCTGGATGTGTATGAAGGGCAAATCATCGGATATATCGGCCCGAACGGCGCGGGAAAAAGTACGACGGTCAAAATCATGCTGGGACTGGTCAAAGGTTACAGCGGCCGGGTTCGCATCTTCGGCAAGGATATTTCGGACGGAGAGGTAGGGTATAAGGCTAAGATCGGCTATGTTCCGGAGATCGCCGAGATGTACGATAGCTTGACCGCCCAGGAATATCTGACGTTCGTTGGCGAGCTGTACGGTCTTGAGCGGCGGCTTGCCGATCACAAGGCGCAGCGGCTGATGGAGCAGTTTGGCTTGGAAGAGGTGTATTATAATCGGATCTCCTCTTTAAGTAAAGGCATGCGCCAGAAGGTACTGTTAATCTCAAGCCTCCTGCATAATCCTGACATTCTTTTTTTGGATGAGCCGCTCAGCGGACTGGATGCAAACAGCGTTATGGTGGTGAAGGAGATGCTGGCGAGCCTAGCAGCCGAAGGCAAAACGATCTTTTATTCCTCGCATATTATGGAGGTTGTGGAGAAGATCAGCAGCCGGATCGTTTTGCTGAATGAAGGGAACGTTGTCGCCGACGGCAGCTTCGAGCAGCTGCAGGAACAGCTGCATGAAGGAACACTGGAAGAAATTTTTACAGAGCTGACCGGGTATCATGAGCATAAAGATACGGCAGCCCGAATTGTGTCCATTGTAAAAGAGGTACAGCGATGAATGATTTCAAAACGCTGATTGTGCTGGACCGCTGCAAGGGTCTTTTCGAAAAGGCAGGGATGGATTATGTGCAGATGCGCCGTATACTACAGGTCAAACTCATGATGGATGGCCGCCGGGCGCCGACACTCATCGGTAAAACTTCCCGATCTGCTGATCCTGATGAGCTGTCGAACCAGTTTCTTAAGTCGCTGTGGATCTATGCCGTGATGGGGGTGGTCATGACCCCATTCGTGGTCATGGGTCACAACCTTATTTTTCAGATGAGCATCGTATTCGGTATCTTGATGTTTATGATCACGACGTCGCTGATTTCCGACTTCTCCTCCGTATTGCTGGATGTTCGGGACCATACCGTTTTGGGTTCCAAACCGGTGAACGCTAAGACGATCAATATGGCCAAGGCCATTCATAACATGATTTATTTGTTTTTTATTACAGGCTCGATTACGGCCGCACCGCTTGCTGCCGCCCTGTTCCGACACGGCATTGTATTTTTCTTGATATTTGTGCTGGAGATCGTGCTGATGGATCTGCTGATCGTAGCGATAACGGCATTGTTGTACTGGCTTGTCCTCCGCTTCTTCGACGGTGAAAAGCTGAAGGACATCATCAATTATGCGCAAATCGGCCTCACGATGGTAATGGCGGTTGGTTATCAGCTCATCGCCAGAGTGTTCAATGTGGTGGATTTGCAGATCGGGTATGAGGCCCATTGGTGGCATGTATTTCTGTTCCCGGTCTGGTTTGCGGCTCCGTTTGAATGGTTGTTCGGTGGACATAGGGGAGAGGCGATCATCGTTTTCAGCCTATTGTCGGTCCTCCTGCCGCTCCTGGCCGTATGGATTTATGTTCGGATGATCCCTTCGTTTGAAGCCAATTTGCGGAAACTGTCCACCCAGACTGCCCGCAAGAAGGGAAGGGGCGGACGGTGGCCGGATGTTCTGGGGCGCTGGATCTGCAGAAGCCGGGAAGAGCAGGTGTTTTTCCGCTTTGCGCTCGGCATGATCCGGAAGGAGCGGGATTATAAATTGAAGGTATACCCATCGCTGGGACTCTCGCTCATCATTCCTTTTATTTTTGTGTTTAATACTTTCGGTTCGGGCAGAGGCTGGGAGGATATCCGTTCAGGCAACTCTTATTTGTTTATGTATTTCTGTGCCCTGATGATCCCCAGCGCCGTCATGATGCTGCAGTACACCAGCACGCCGAAAGGGGCGTGGATTTTCAGTACGGTACCGCTGCGTAATCATGAGCCTGTCTATAAAGGTACGCTTAAAGCATGCATTGCTCAGCTTATTTTGCCGATTTTCGTTGTGGAGAGCATGATCTTTACGGTGATTTTCGGCGTCAGAATTCTGCCGGATCTGCTGGTCATACTCATTATGACCCTGCTGTATACCGTGATCAGCTTCCGGCTGATGGGTTTGGAGATGCCGTTTACCGAACCCGCTCAGGCAGGAACGCAATCCGGAAGGGCCGGCCTGATGCTCCTTCTTTTTTTAATATTGGGGGCCATGGCAGGGCTTCATTTTGCACTCCGTTTCTCGACTTACGGAGTATATGTGCTGATGGCTGTGGCCTTGATCGGCAATATTGCCGCATGGAAACTGGCCTTCCGTAACCTTTAAGGCTCCGCTCCAACCGGCTCAGGAAATAGCCTTCCGCCCCGGCTCCCTTCGCCTCAGCTGGAATAAGCTGGGGAGAAGGGGGTGAGACGCATGACGACATCCAAGCATTATTCGGCAGCCAAGAAGTATATGAACCGCCGGGTAAAGATCAAGACGAAGTACGGAAGCACGTTCTACGGTAAGATCGTCAAGGTCAGCAGTTCCAAGGTATACCTGAAGGTTTCCTCGGTCTCGAGCAGTCCCGGAAAGGCGCATATCTCGTTTTTTCCTTTCATTCTGCCGCTCGTACTGTTTGATCTGTTGGTGATTGTGCTGGCGGACGGCCGTCACCATCATGTTCCGCATCCACACTATCCACATGGTCCGTATCCCGGCCCATACCGTCGTCTATAATCGGACTTGTTTCTGCGGCTAACAACCGTTTACACGAGGCGGATTTCGACAAAATGGCTGGTAAATGTTATCCTTTTGTCGTAATTTCATACAAAAAATGAAGCCGCACGCATGTCGCATTAAAGCGCTCTACATCCGGCAGCTGCGGGTTTCCCGCTTTGGAAGGCCCCCGAAAGGGGGCTTTTTTATATTTCCGGCACTTGGCACTATTTCTCACTTTGATTCTGTCCCTCAGAAGTAGTACATTATTAATTGAAATCATAAGGAGGTTTCCGAATTAATGTTCTATGAAGACAATGAGAATTTGAGCATCATGACCTACACCTTGAATAGCGGCATTAAAGGAACTGTACCTTTATCCAATAAGCAGATTCAGGAATGGATCGAGTGCTATCGCACAGATGCGAAATTCATCACAGCGATCGGTAAGGAGTTTTTCGGCCTGAATCCGGAGCTGGTCGCCGATTTTAAAGTGCATAATCGGTTCTCCAATTACGCTGAACTGATCAAGCCCGTAGTATCTTCTTCGGAGCCCGACAACACGGATCAGCTCTCGAAGGCGTACGAAGAAAATCGGGTGTACTTCAAAGTCGATTGCAAATGCGGTACGACTTACACGACCTTTTCCCAATACTACACGACCAAATGGTATTGTTCCAAGTGCAAGGAAATCGTATTTTTGGACAAGAAGAAGGGCAGAGTGCCGACCGATAAGGGCGATGCCTGGTACATGACCAATAAATACTATGTGGCACGGGACTAGCATGATTTCACGAACGAGCCTGAAGCAGGCAACAAATATAGAGGAACTGAAGGAATTGGACGGCTGCGCCGAAAGGTGCGGGCGTCTTTTTTGTGCTTGAAGGGCCTCATTTTTTAATATTTTGTGACTAATTTCACAAAATCAACGATTTGGGCTTGGCATTGTGACATAAATCACAATATTCGGATTCAAAGTCTGCCATGATACAGGAAGAAACGATGAAGCCAAGTTATCGGAACCTGTTAGGCGGGTTTTAAGAATAACGACAGGAAAGAGGGAAGAGACGATGGATGTAGTTATGCTGTCACGTATCCAGTTTGCCGCGACGACGATTTTTCACTTTTTTTTCGTGCCGCTGTCCATTGGGCTGGTGTTCACGATCGCGATCATGGAATCGATGTATGTCGTCAAAGGCAAGGAAGAGTACAAACGAATGGCTAAATTTTGGGGGAAGCTGTTCCTGATCAACTTCGCCGTCGGCGTGGTGACAGGGATTTTGCAGGAGTTCCAGTTCGGCATGAACTGGTCGGCATACTCCCGCTTTGTAGGTGACGTCTTCGGGGCGCCGCTGGCGATCGAAGCGTTGCTTGCGTTTTTCCTCGAATCGACGTTTATCGGCCTGTGGATTTTCGGATGGGAGCGCTTGTCCAAAAAGGTCCACATGATCTGCATCTGGCTGGTCGCGTTCGGCACGGTGATGTCGGCGTTCTGGATTTTGGCGGCCAACTCCTTTATGCAGCGTCCGGTCGGTTTTACGATCAACAACGGCCGTGCGGAGATGAACGACTTTCTAGCTTTGATTACGAACGGCCAGCTGCTGCTGGAGTTCCCGCACACGATTCTGGCGGCTTTTATGACAGGGGCCTTTCTGGTTACCGGGGTTAGCGCCTACAAGCTGCTGAAGAAGCAGGATACCGCCTTTTTCAAAAAATCTTTTGCCATCGCGGTGATCATCGGGCTTGTGTCCTCGATCGGCGTGGCACTGGTGGGCCACCAGCAGGCGCAATATTTGGTGAAGACCCAGCCGATGAAAATGGCTGCGACCGAAGCGCTCTGGGAAACGAGCAGCGATCCCGCGCCGTGGACGGTCACCGCATTTATCGATACGAAAAATCAGACCAATACCGGGGAATTTCAAATTCCCTACCTGCTAAGCTTCTTGTCTTACAGCAAGTTTTCCGGCGAAGTGACGGGGATGAAGGAGCTGCAGTCCCAGTATGAACAGCAGTACGGCCCAGGGGATTACATTCCTCCGGTGCGCACGACCTTCTGGAGCTTCCGCATCATGGTGGCCAGCGGCTCGCTGCTCATTGTGCTCAGCTTGTACGGCGCCTATCTTGCGGCACGCAAAAAGCTCGACAACCGTAACACCTGGTTTATGCGCCTGATGCTGTTTGCCATTTCACTGCCGTTTATCGCCAATACGTCGGGCTGGATCATGACGGAGATTGGGCGCCAGCCTTGGACCGTATTCGGGCTGATGACGACCGCCGACGGGGTGTCGCCGAGCGTCACGGCCGGCCAGGTATTGTTCTCCATTATTGCTTTTACGGCCATTTACGCCATTCTGGCGGTGGTCATGGTGTATCTGTTCGTCCGCGTCATTAAGAAAGGACCATACGCCGACAACGCTGCTCACTCGAATGAGTCGGCCGATCCATTTGATAAGGAGGGAGTTCCGCATGCTGTCTCTCAATGAGCTGTGGTTTGTCCTTGTAGCTGTCCTGTTTATCGGGTTTTTCTTTCTGGAGGGTTTTGACTTCGGGGTCGGGATGTCCACGGGCATTCTGGCCAAAAACGATACCGAGCGCCGGGTGCTGATCAATTCGATCGGCCCCTTCTGGGATGCCAACGAGGTATGGCTGCTGACGGCAGGCGGCGCGATGTTCGCCGCATTCCCGAACTGGTACGCGACGCTGTTCAGCGGTTTTTACACACCGCTGGTGCTCCTGCTGCTCGCCCTGATCGGGCGCGGGGTGGCTTTTGAATTCCGCGGCAAGGTGCAGACCGCTGCTTGGAAAAAAACGTGGGATGTCGTCATCTTCATCGGCAGTCTGCTGCCGCCGCTGCTGCTCGGCGTCGTCTTCGCCGACCTGATCCGGGGGCTGCCGATAGACCAGGCGATGGAGATGAAAGCTGGATTCTTCGGCGACATCGTCAACCTGTATTCCGTGGTCGGCGGGCTCACCATGGTAGTGCTCTGCCTCGTGCACGGACTGATGTTTACGACGCTTCGGGTCACCGGCGACCTGCAGGTGCGGGCCCGCCGCTTGGCGGAAGTGCTGCTTGCACCGCTGGCGGTACTGATCGCGGCGTTTGGGGCCATGACCTATTTCGAAACGGACATTTTTGAGGACCGTGCCTTCCTGCTGACCGTCATGGGCGTGGTGATCGTCGCCGCTTACGTGCTGGCCGCCGTCTTCATCGCCAAGCGCCGTGACGGCTGGGCATTCGGCATGACGGGCGCCGTCATTGCGCTGACGATTGCCTTCTTCTTTGCCGGACTGTTCCCGAACGTCATGATCAGCTCGATCGATCAGGCGTTCAACCTGACGCTGACCAACGCCGCATCGGGTCCGTATTCCCTGAAAGTCATGACGATCGTGGCTTTATCCCTGCTGCCGTTCGTGCTTGGCTATCAGATCTGGAGCTATTTCGTCTTTCATAAACGGGTTCACGAGCAGAGCCATCTGGAGTACTGAGCACGATGGATAAGCAGCTGCTGGGTTACAAAGGGATAAAGCCCGTTTTCGCCGTCATGCTGCTCCTGACGGTTCTGCAAGGCGTCTCCATCCTGATGATGGCCAAGGGGCTGGCCGAAGCCGTATCGGCCCTGTTCGCCGGGGCGCCGCTATCCGGGCAGACCGGCAGGATCGCGATGTTCCTTGGTGCCTACCTGCTCCGGCACGGGCTCGGACTGCTGCAGCAGAAAATCGGCAGCGCGTTTGCGGACCGCACCGCGGCCGATGTCCGGGGGCGGGTGCTGCGCAAGCTGTTCCGGCTCGGCCCGCGGTTTGCGCGAACCGAAGGCACGGGCCATCTGGTCACGCTGGCGCTCGAAGGGACGGAGAAGTTCCGCAAATACCTGGAGCTGATGCTACCCCGGATGGCAGGCATGTCCATCATTCCTTGGCTGATTCTGGCCTACGTCTTTTTGCGCGACATCACTTCCGGCGTAATTCTGCTGGTCTCCATGCCGATCCTGATCGCCTTCATGATCCTTATCGGGCTGGCGGCGCGCAAGCAGGCTGAGAAGCAGATGGACACTTTCCGGGTACTGTCCAACCACTTCGTCGATTCGCTGCGCGGCCTGGAGACGCTGAAGCTGCTGGGGCAGAGCCGGGAGCACAGCGCATCGGTAGCCAGGGTGAGCGACCGCTACCGGACGGCGACGATGCGTACGCTGCGCGTCGCCTTCCTGTCCTCGTTCGCGCTCGATTTCTTCACGATGCTGTCGGTGGCCGTCGTCGCCGTCGGCCTTGGCCTGCGGCTTGTGAACGGCCAGCTTGAGCTGGTCACCGCGCTGACGGTGCTGATCCTGGCGCCGGAATATTTCCTGCCCGTCCGGCAGGTCGGTACGGATTTCCATGCGACGCAGGACGGCAAAGAGGCGGGTGCCGTGATGCAGTCCATCCTGGACCGGCCGGAGGGAGAGTCGGCTGATTCCGACGGAGCGCCGGGTCCGGGCGCCGATTGGCGCTGGTCGCCGTTCAGCCGGCTGAAGCTGTCGGGGGTGAACGTGCAGCACCAGGCTGAGGCGTACGGTTCAGCACCGGAGACGGATGGTGCGGAACGCGGACGGGAGGCTGGAGCTGACCAGCCTGCAGATGGCCGTATAGATGGGGCCGGGCAGGAGCAAGGGCAGGGGCAGAGCCCTCAGAGCCCTCGTTCCCTGGATGACGCGTCCTTTGAGGTTCAGGGCATGCCGACCATCGGCATCATCGGCGCCAGCGGCGCGGGCAAATCCACGCTGATCGACGTGCTGGGCGGGTTCCTGGAACCCGATGCCGGCGAGATTTGCCTGAACGGGACGCCGGTCGGTTCGCTGGCTGGTGAAGCGTGGCGCAGCCAGATCACCTATATCCCGCAGCATCCGTATCTGTTCAGCTGCTCCCTGCTGGACAACATCCGGTTCTACTCGCCGGAGGCGTCCCGGGAGGAAGCGCTGCAGGCTGTGGAAGCAGCCGGCCTTGCCGGGCTGGTCCGCAGCCTGCCGGGAGGCCTAGATGAGCCGATCGGCGAGGGCGGACGCCAGCTGAGCGGCGGGCAGGCGCAGCGCGTGGCGCTCGCCAGAGCCTTTCTGAGCGACCGGCCGATTATTTTGCTGGATGAGCCGACGGCCCATCTCGATATTGAAACCGAGTATGAACTGAAGCAAACGATGCTGCGCCTGTTCCGGGGCAAGCTTGTTTTTCTGGCCACCCACCGCCTGCACTGGATGCCCGATATGGACCGTGTATTGGTGATGGACCAGGGCAGAATCGTCGAGGAGGGCACCCATTCGGGTCTGCTCGGCAAGGGCGGGGCGTATGACGCTTTGATTCGATCGCAAATGGAGGGAGTAAGGTGAGAAAAGAAGGATGGATATTACCGTACATCCGGGCCCACTGGGGACGCTGCCTGCTGATTATCGGGCTTGGCAGTATCGCGCTGCTGTTCGCGGCAGGACTGATGCTCACCTCCGGACTGCTGATCTCCAAATCGGCGCTGCGCCCGGACAACATTCTAATGGTATATGTGCCGATCGTGCTCGTCCGTACGTTCGGCATCGGGCGGGCCGTCTTGTTCTATGCCGAGCGGCTGGCAGGCCATGATACGGTCCTTCGAATCGTTTCCTCCATGCGCGAGCGGCTGTACCGGATCCTGGAGCCGCAGGCGCTCTGGATCCAGTCGCGGTTTCGCGCCGGAGACGTATTGGGCGTGTTGTCCGCCGACATCGAGCATCTGCAGGATGTGTATTTGCGCACCGTGTTTCCCGGAGCGTCGGCGCTGGTCATGTACGCGGCAGCCGCAGCGGCGGTGGGCCGCTGGGATCTTCGCTTTGCCCTGGTCCTGGCGCTGTATATGTTCATCCTTGTCGGCATTCTGCCGTGGCTATCCCTGATGATCACCAAGGCCCTAACGAAGCTGTCCAAAACGCAGAAAGCCGGCATGTACCGGCAGCTGACCGATGCCGTGCTGGGTATGGGCGACTGGGTGATCAGCGGCCGGGAGGCCCAGTTTCTGGCGGCATACGAGGCGAAGGCCGGGGAATCCGCCCGAACGGATGCGAAGCTCCGCGCCTGGGTACGCTTCAGACAGCTGGCTGCCCAGTGCGTTGTCGGCCTGATCCTGCTGACGGTGCTGGTCTGGGCGGCAGGGATGCATGCGGACGGGAAGCTGCCTGCCGTGCTGATCGCGGCCTTTGTGCTGGTCGTGTTCCCGGTGACGGATGCCCTGCTCCCGGTATCGGAAGCCGTGGAGCATCTTCCCCGCTACCGGGATTCCCTGCGGCGTCTCTCGGATTTGGAAGGGGATGAGTCTAACGTGAATGGATACGGAAATGGACGGGTGAGCGGGGATCAAGCCGCGGCGATGGCCGGCGGCGCCGTTCATATTCGGGTGGAACGCGCCGGCTTTCGCTATGAAGGCGATTCGTCCTGGACACTTCGGGACATATCCCTCGATATTCCGCAGGGCAAAAAGGTCGCCATCATCGGCCGCAGCGGTGCGGGCAAATCGACCCTGCTTAAGCTGCTGGAAGGGGCGCTTACCCCTAGCGAAGGCGAGGTCACGCTGAACGGCGTTCCGGCCGCGGCGATCGGGGAGCATATGCCCCATATCGTTTCCGTGCTGAACCAGAATCCGCATTTGTTCGATACGAGCGTGGCCAACAATATCCGGCTTGGCAGCCAGGACGCCGGCGAGGAGGATATCGTGCGGGCCGCCCGGCAGGTGAAGCTTGACCGGCTGATTGAATCGCTGCCTGACCGCTACCATACCCGGATGCACGAGACCGGTCAGCGGTTCTCCGGAGGCGAGCGCCAGCGAATCGCTTTGGCCCGGATTTGGCTGCGGAACAACCCGGTGGTCCTACTGGACGAACCGACGGTTGGCCTGGACCCCCGAACGGAGAATGAGCTGATCCGGATCATGCTCGATTCGCTTCAGGGGAAGTCGCTGATCTGGGTGACTCATCATTTGGCCGGAGCGGAGCACATGGATGAAATCGTATTTATGGAAGACGGAAACATCGTGATGCGCGGCAGCCATGCCGAGCTGATGGATAACGAGCCCCGCTACCGCAGCTTGTACCAGCTGGATCGGCCGGAGGCGCTGCTGACCAAGGCCAATTAATGGGGGGCTGGCATTGATCAATTAGCGGCACGCAGCGTGCTGCCGCCTTCCCGTTGAAACCTGCCATGCATAAAAAAACCGGACTGGTGCATCCTACCACTTGGGCAGTTTTTTGCAATTAAAGGAGGTGCACCCGGACATGACGAATCACAATGATCAAGAGCTTAGCAAACACGAAGTCCAAAGAACCGAGCTGAACAAAATGCCGGTACCGGACAAACAAAGAGAAGAGTTCGCCAAAGAAATGGTGGAGGACGCCAAAGAAGCGTTCAGCCAGCAGCCAACCCAGGATAACGAATAATCGGCCCTCGGGCTTTGGCAAAAAGACCATTTTCCATTATAGCAGCGATATGACGTCGGGGCGTCCTTAAGGAGATCGTGAAGATCGGGGGCGTCCCGCCTGTTTTTGCGCAAAATACTTGACTGCACGTTCAAGAAAATGTTATCCTCACATCATGATCAAGAAAGGGGCGTTTACGGTATGGGCAGACACAAGGAATTCGACCAGGAGAAAGCTGTCGACCAGGCGCTGGACCTGTTCTGGGAGAAGGGCTATGAGAGCACCTCAATCCAGGACTTGTGCGATCATCTCGGGATTCACCGAGGCAGCCTGTACGATACGTTCGGCGACAAGCATGAGCTGTTTTTGGCCTGCCTGGACCGTTTCAGCGCAAGGACGGACGAGAATTACAACTATATTTTAAAAGAGGACAGCGACTCGCCCAAGGAGCAGCTGGAGCGTTATTTTTCCAGAGTGATGGACGTTTCGCTGAGTAACGCGGCCCGGGGGCGCGGCTGCCTCATGACGAACACGACCCTGGGAGCGGTAGCTTATGTCCCGAACGTCGCCAGCCGGATCGATGCGCACTATATGCATACAGAAGGACTGCTGTTCAGCTTCTTGATGCGGGCGCAAAACAAAGGGCTGGTGCGAAGCAAGCAAAGTCCGCGCCAGCTGGCCCGTTTTTTGAACGGCGTCAAGCAGGGCGTCCATGTCATGGCCCGGACGACGGCTGATCGCGGCGTGCTGGAGGATATTTGTGCAGTCGCGGTGTCTACGGTTTTTTAAAGATAAATAGAAATGGGGAAGTTTTCAGCGATTCTGACCCTATTTTTTTGATATTTTCTTGAACGATCGTTCAGATAAATGTAGTTACAGCACCGGCTGCTTCTCCCTTTTGTAGGTAGGAGGCCGATTCTTATACCTTTTTCTTGAACGAACATTCCAATAAAAGTGAGGGTGATCATATGAAACGCATGCTTTGGATCATTTTGATGATGTCGATCGGGGCGACGTTTACGTCCCCGTTATTTCCGCTCTATCAGGAGCGTTACCATTTAAGCAGCCTGCAGATCACGATTTTGTTTGCGGTATACGCCTTGTTCCTGCTGCCGTCACTGCTGGTCTCCGGATCCCGGGGAAGCGGTTGGGGGCTCAAGCGAGTGCTCCGTATCAGCATCTGGATCTCCATTCTTGCCACTCTGGTATTTATGGGCAGTCAGCAGGCATGGCTCGTGTATGCCGCAAGAATTCTGGAGGGGATCGCTTACGGGACGTTTACCGGTACCGCGGTGGCGTTTCTGCTGAAGCAGACGCCGGGTGATAAAATCCCGCTGGCCATCACCTTATCGGGTATAACGGTCTCGGTCGGATTCGGTCTCGGTCCGGCTTTGACGGGACTGGTCATTCAGTATCTGCACTTGATGCCGCTGCGCGTTCCATTCTGGCTGTTGACGGCATTATTGGTGACCGCGTGGATGGCTCTGGAAACGTTAAAGGATGCCGATTTTCTGGCGCAAAAAGGCAAGCCGAAAGCGGCACCTGCACCGATATCGCTGGGAGTGCCGTCCGAGATCAGCCCGCATTTCTGGTCGTTCAGCGCCCTGCCGATCTTTACGCTGTTTACGCTGAATGGTATTATTTTGTCCCTGATTCCTTCCTTTGTGAAAAGCGTGCTCCATTCATCCAACCTGTCCGTCTCCGGCCTGCTGATCCTGCTGCTGCTTGGAGGAGGGGCCCTGCTGCAATTGTTGCCGCTGGCGAGCGAACCGGTTACCCGTCTGCGGCTGGGCATCGCGCTGCTGTCGATCGGGGCATGGCTGGTCGTCTTCTCAGGATCCACTGGAAGTATCGTTCTGCTGTGGATCGGGGTGCTGGTTCAAGCCCTTGGCAGCGGCTGGACGTTCCAAATCAGCTTGCGTCTGGCTGGTGAGCTGCCGCACGCCGAGGCTCGGTCAAAGGTCATCACGACCTTCTACCTTGCCGGCTATGCCGGGTTTATCGTACCGGTTGTTGGCACCGGCGTGTTGACGTACTTTTTCGATCTGCATGTGTCGCTCGTGGTGCTGAACATACTGGCCTCACTGCTGGTGCTGTACGTGCTTGGTTATTCCGTCCGATTCCGCCGTTATTACGCCGCTAGAAAGCAGGAGGAAATCCGGCTGGCACACTCCAAGGCCAAACTTGCCGCCGCCGGGGCAGACCAAGGGGCAATGACAAGCTGAGGGGAGTATGGTGAGAGAGACTATTGCCACTGATCTACCTAATATAAAAAAGTCGA
Source organism: Paenibacillus sp. OAE614 (assembly GCF_040546645.1). Lineage (NCBI taxonomy): Bacteria > Bacillati > Bacillota > Bacilli > Caryophanales > Paenibacillaceae > Paenibacillus > Paenibacillus sp. OAE614. The sequence goes on from NZ_JBEPOD010000001.1 coordinate 7,218,604, forward strand.
GTAGGCCAGGAAGATTCCTGACCTTAACTCGACTTTTTTGCTTCTATCTATAACTACTCCTTCGGATGAATCATTTCCTCCGGACGCACGACCGCGTCGAACTGCTCTTCGGTGAGCAGGTTGCTCTTCAGGGCCGCTTCTTTCAGCGTCAAGCCTTCCTTGTGTGCCAGCTTGGCGACCGCGGCGGCGTTTTCGTAGCCGATGTGCGGATTGAGCGCCGTCACGAGCATGAGCGACTGATTCAGGTTGCGCTCGATGACTGCGCGGTTTGGCTCGATGCCCACGGCGCAATGATCGTTGAATGAGCGCATGGCGTCGCTCAGCAGGCGGGCGGACTGCAGGAAGTTATAGATGATGACCGGCTTGAACACGTTCAGCTCGAAATTGCCTTGGCTCGCCGCGAAGCCGATCGCTGCATCGTTGCCCATAACCTGGCAGACGACCATCGTCAGTGCTTCGCTCTGCGTCGGGTTGACCTTGCCCGGCATGATGGAGCTGCCCGGTTCATTGGCCGGGATCGTCAGCTCGCCGATGCCGCAGCGCGGACCGCTGGCCAGCCAGCGCACGTCGTTGGCGATTTTCATGAGATCAGCGGCAAGCGCTTTCAGCGCGCCGTGAACATAGACGATCTCGTCATGGCTCGTGAGCGCGTGGAATTTGTTTTCCGCCGACGTGAACGTTTTGCCGGTCAGCTTGCTGATATTGGCTGCCGTCATCTCGCCGAACTTCGGATGGGCGTTAATCCCGGTTCCTACCGCGGTCCCGCCGATCGCCAGCTCGCGCAGGGATTCCAGGCTGCTGCGGATCATGCCTTCGCTTTTCTCCAGCATCCGGTGCCATCCGCTGATTTCCTGTCCCAAGGTCAGCGGAGTCGCGTCCTGAAGGTGGGTCCGGCCAATCTTGATAATATCCATAAACTGCTCGCTCTTCGCCCGGAAAGTCTCCTTCAGCTTCACCAGGGAAGGCAGGACTTGATCCTCCACGGCGATCAGGGCGGCAATATGCATAGCGGTCGGGAAGGTGTCATTGGAGCTTTGCGACTTGTTGACGTCGTCGTTCGGATGGATACGCTGGTCGCTGCCTTGTTCCTGAAGCAGCTGGTTCCCCCGGTTGGCGATGACCTCGTTTACGTTCATGTTGGACTGGGTGCCGCTTCCGGTCTGCCATACGGCGAGCGGAAAATGATCATCCAGTTTGCCGGCAATCACTTCGTCGGCCGCTGCGACGATAGCGTCGGATTTTTCTGCATTCAGCTTGCCGAGCTCTTTATTGGCGAGAGCTGCGCTTTTCTTGAGGATGGCGAATTCACGAATCAGCTCAAGGGGCATTTTCTCCGTGCCGATTTCAAAATTTTCAAAGCTGCGCTGGGTTTGTGCCGCCCAAAGCTTGTCCGCCGGAACCTTGATCTCGCCGATGGTGTCTTTCTCAATTCTGAATTCCAATTGTGTTTCCTCCTTCTCCACTTCTATGAAAAATAGGTCTTCCTGATATGAAATATATCATAATCCGGGGACCAGAAGAAAACAGATTTCACCCGAAGCCAGTTTGGACCTGTCCGGCCCCGATCCGCTTGCCTCTTCGTAAAGATGAAATACATTTTACAAACTCCGCCATCCCGTTTAACAATCGGCTCCTATAATGGGGACATGCTAGAATCCTTTAAAGGAGTGAATGATGAATGAAACGCAGTAAACGTCTGGTTCAAACCGCTTTCTGCCTGAGCGCGGCGGCAAGTTTAATTTTTACGGGCTCGGTCAGCGCCCAAGGAAACTCGAAAGCCCCTTCGCCCAATGCGGGCAAAGCCAAAAACGTGATCCTGTTTGTCGGTGACGGCATGGGCACCGCAGCTCGCGATGCCATCCGTCTGAGCACGGTTGGCGTTAACGGCAAGCTGCAAATGGACGATATGCCATATGTTGGACTTCTTCGTACCCATTCCACAACAACGGTCACCGACTCCGCTGCAGCGGCAACGGCGATTGCCAGCGGCGTGAAGACTTACAATGGAGCCGTCGGCGTAGACGCCAACAAAAAACCGGTCAAAACGCTGCTTGAAATCGCCAAGGAGAAAGGCAAATCTACGGGCCTGGTGACGACGAGCCAAATTACCGACGCAACGCCTGCAGCATTCGCATCGCATGTGGAGGACCGCTCGAAGCAAAGCGATATCGCCAAGCAATACTTGGAGAAAAAGGTAGACGTCCTGCTGGGCGGCGGTGAGGATTTCTGGTACCCCCCGCAAGGTACGCCGGGGCCGCATCCGGACCAGCCTGCTGAAGATCCGTCGGAAGGCAGCAAGGGCACTCAGGGCAATCTGGTGGAGAAAGCTAAGCAGCTTGGATATCAATTTGTAACGAACAAAGAAGAGTTGAGCAAAGCGAAGAACGGCAGAATTCTTGGCCTGTTCGCCAATGAAGAAATGTTCCAGCAAAGAGAGGAAGGACAAGGCGACCTGTACAACCCGACGGTACCGCTCGTGGATATGACGAAAAAGGCGCTCGATACCCTCTCTACGAATAAAAAGGGCTTTTTCCTGATGGTCGAGGAAGAAGGCACGGATGAATTCGCCCACAACGACAATGCCAAGCTGACGATCAAAGCCGGCCAGGAGCTGGACAAAGCCGTAGGCGCAGCTAAGGAATTCGCGAAGAAGCATCCTGATACGCTGGTGCTTGTGCTGGCCGACCATGAGACAGGCGGCTTGACGATCGAAGAAGCGGATGACAAGGACGAGTCCGGAGACGGCATCTCGAAGGAAGACGGTCCGTTCACCATCGCGAACTCGAAGGATCAGTTCTATGTGGACTGGACGACTTCCGGCCACTCTGGCGTCGACGTGCCGCTGACGGCTACGGGCAGCGGAGCCGAGCTGTTTGCAGGTGTCTACGAGAACACGTATGTGCATGATGCCATTTTGAAAGCTTGGGGAATCAAGAAGTAACGAATTGTAAAAGGAATCATAAATCTATTGTTTCAAAGCCGCAGTTTGCAGGATGGCGAAAGTCCCTGCAGCTGCGGTTTTTTGGTATTTCGGGGTCCGACATAAAGTACATAAGATGTCACCTCCCGGGGATGATAACAGAGTTCGACCAATACGGTGGAGGGAATCATTTATGGCACAGAATCAAGGCTCCCAGACGAAAGAAAAGAAACTGAAATGGTGGCAGCTGTCGCTCCTTGGGGTGGCCTGCACGGTCGGTACAGGTTTTTTTCTGGGCTCACATATTGCGATTGAGATCGGCGGCCCTTCCGCGGTCGTTGCGTACGCCCTGGCGGCCTTTGGGGCCTACCTGGTCTATGACAAGCTGTCCCAAATGACAGCGGAGGACCCGATGGAGGGCTCGTTCCGCTCTTATGCGAAGAAGGCTTTCGGCCGGTGGGCGGGGTTCAGCAGCGGGTGGGTGTACTGGTCGTCGGAGCTGCTTATTATGGGGAGCCAATTAACGGCGCTTGCCCTGTTTTCGCGCTTTTGGTTTCCGCAGGTTCCGATGTGGTGCTTTGCGGCGGGATACGGTGTTCTCGGGCTCCTTATCATTTGGGTTGGAACCAAGGGATTCGAGCGAATGGAGAACATTTTTGCCGTGCTAAAAATTGCGGCGATCTTCATGTTTATGGTCATCGCCATTTTGGCGGTATCCGGCGTACTCCCGACCAAAGCTCACGGTCCCGCTTTTCCGCGGGATTGGATACCGGGCGGGCTCACAGGATTTTGGGCAGCGCTCATTTTTGCTTTTTTACGGATACGGGGGACTGGAAGCGTTAGGTCTGATGACCATGAGGCTGAAGGAGCCCAAAGACGCGCCGAAGGCTGGCAAAGTGATGCTGCTGCTGTTAGTGTCCATCTATGTCATTTCCATCGGACTGGCGCTTATTCTCGAGCCATGGAAATCCTATGCCGCCGAGGAGAGCCCGTTTGTGGTGGCCCTTGTCGATTATAAGCTTCCGTTTGTGCCGCATTTGTTTAATGCGGTCCTCATTATTGCCGGCTTCTCGACGATGACGGCCTCGCTGTTTGCGGTGACGACGATGATCGTTACGCTGGCCAGCGATGGGGACGCACCGCCCTTTTTCATCAAGGGCAAGAAGAAGGAAGGCAAAAAGCCCCTGCCGGCCATCGGTCTGACGGCTGTGGGGCTCCTCGCTTCCGTGGTATCCGCTCTGCTGATGCCGAAAAGCGTATATGAGTACATTACGACGGCTGCGGGCATGATGCTGCTGTATAACTGGATGTTTATTCTCGTCACGTCCGGCAAGCTGCTGGAGCTGACCGGATGGGGCAAAGCCAAGAGGTATATCGGCATGGCGCTGATCGCCTTGACACTGATCGGAACGCTGTTTCATAAAATCAGCCGTCCCGGTTTTTTCATCAGTCTCGGATTTATCGTCGTGATCGGCTGTGTTACGCTGGTCATGCGCCATTTCTGGAACAAGACCGATGGGCCGAAGAAGGGCTCGTACGATACCGAAGAGCACGCAGAGTCTGGCCCAAGAACGATCAGGACCCGAACAAAATTCGGTATGCCTCGTATCCGAAGTAGAGGCCGAATCCGATAAGCGAAATGCCGGAAATGACCGAAATCGCGCTGACCAGGCGCTGCGTGAGCACCCGCCGGAACATGCTGGCCACGAGTGCCATCAGCACATCCCACAGCATGAGGCCGGCCATGATCGCACAGCTGTACAGGAACACCTCTTTGGCTTCGTACTTGGCGATCATGTCGGCGAGAACCGACCCGTAAATCCCCATCCAGAACAGAATAGACAGCGGGTTAGAGATGGACATGATAAAGCCGGCGCTGAAGGATTTCACATGCGATTCATTGCTGCTGCGGGTTTCCATACCCGCTTTTCCTGCGGTCAGGAGGCTTTCTACGCCGATATAAGTCAGGATAAAGAAGCCGAACAGCAGCAGAAACGTTTTCATAAAAGGGATGTTAAGAAAATGAATGACCCCGAAATACACAAGCAGCATAAAAATTCCGTCGGCCACCATGGCCCCGAGGCCCACCAGCCACGCGTGTAAAAAGCCTCCGCGCAGCCCGCGGTCCATCTGTGCCGCATTGATGGGACCAATCGGAGCGGCCAGGGAAAGGCCAAGCAGGAAATGGCTGATCCATACACTCATTCAAAGAGAACCCCCTTCATCGGTCTGTCGCATTGTTACATCCTATGTGAAGGGCCCTGCTTGTACGACTAAAAAAGCAAATCTTGTCCGAAAAATAAAAGAGCCGTTATCCCATGCGGGATAGCGGCTTTGTATACCAATCATGAGGTCCAATATCGTTGGTGCTGCGCTTTGGGTCTAGAAGCTTACGGCTGCTTGGCCGGGCTGCCGGCCCGTTTGCCTTTGCGTGCCCGGCGCAGGAAGAGGGAAAAGAACAAGGCGGCGATGGCGAACCAGGTCGCCACGATAAAGGCGTCGTTAATGCCGTTGATGCTTGCATTCGACGACACCAGCCCCAGCACCGACTGCAGTGCCAGCGATACGCCGGTCTCGGCGGGAACCCCTGCGGTGGTGGCAACCTCCTGCCCAAGTGCAGCGATGTCCTGCATGATGAACGGATTGTCTTCGTTGTAGAGCGTGGACGATTCCGCGATGTGAAAAGTGGTCCGCGTCGACATCACCGTCACCAGCAGCGCGGTTCCGATCGACCCGGCCACCTGCCGCATCGTATTGGACATCGCCGTTCCGTGGCTTCCGAGGTAGTAGGGAAGCTGGTTGAGTCCCTCCGTCTGCACCGACATCATGATCAGCGACATGCCGAAGCTGCGAATCGTATAGAGTATCATCAGATGCGAATACGTCGTGGTGTCGGTCAACCGGCTGAATTCGAAGGTCATAACCGCAGTGATAAGCAGGCCGATAATGGCCAGGGGCCGTGCGCCGATTTTATCGAAAATCGCTCCCGAGATCGGGGACATGATCCCCATCAGGATCGCCCCTGGCAGAAGGAGCAGACCGGACTGAAGCGGGGTGAACCCGCGGATATTCTGGAGGTAAATCGGGAGCAGCAGCATCGCCCCGAACATCGTCATGTTGACGAGGCCGCCGACGACCGTCGAAACCGAGAAGATGTCGTATTTAAACACGCGGAAATCGAGCATCGGCGAGTCCATGTTCAGCTCGCGCACGATAAACAGGATGATAAAAATGGCACCAACAATCAGCGAGCCAAGTACGGTGAAGCTGGTCCAGCCCTTGTCTCCGGCGGAACTGAACCCGTACAGCAGGATCCCGAAGCCCAGGGTAGAGAAGACGACGCCCCAGAAGTCGAATTTCGGTTTGGTCAGGCGGTTGATGTTTTTCAGCCACTTCAGGGCGAACAGAATATCAAGAACGGCCAGCGGAATGACCATGAAAAACAGGATCCGCCACGTATAGTGCTCCACGATCCATCCCGATAACGTCGGTCCGATCGCCGGTGCGAACATCATGGCGATCCCCATCATGCCCATCGCGGTCCCGCGTTTTTCGGGCGGGAAAACCGTCAGGAACACGTTCATCACGACGGGCATAATGATTCCCGCCCCGCTGGCCTGTACAACGCGGCCGAACAGCATCAGCGGAAAGTTGGTGCTGACGGCGCAGAGCACCGCACCGATGGTGAATAGGCTCATGGCCGTAATAAAGAGCACCCGGGTCCCGTAGGACTCAATCAGAAAAGCCGTGACCGGAACGAGCACGCCGTTCACCAGCATGTAGGCGGTGGACAGCCACTGCACCGTCGTTGCGGACACGTTAAAATCATTCATCAGGTGGGGGATCGCCACATTCAGCAGCGTCTGGTTCAGGATGGAGACGAACGCCCCGAGCATGAGTACCGTCAACGTCCGCCCCAAGTGTATATTTTCCATTAGACAAGCCCCCTAAATATGGATTCGGACGGTCGCATTCATGCCTGGAACGAGCCCGAGGCCTTTATACCCTTCAATGGTAACGACGATAGGGATGACTTGCGTCACTTTGGTGTAGTTGGCGTTGGAATTAGTCGTTGGAAACAGCGAAAACGTAGACGCGGTAGCCAGTCCGATTTGATCGATCTTGCCAGTTAGCGTTGTATCCGGAAAAGCATCAACATAGACGTCGACGGTTTGGCCGACCTTGATTTTATCCAGCTTGGTTTCTTCAATATTGGCTGTAACCCACAGGTTGTTCAGGTTGAAGGCTCTTGCCAGCGAAGTTCCTGGGGATACAAAAGAATTGGGAACCGCTGTTTGCTGAACGATGGTGGAGTTCACAGGGAACGTAATATCGACCCGGGTACCTCCGGAAGTTACGCTTCCTACGACATCGCCGGAATTGTAATATTTGCCGACGGATCCGTTCCAGGTCGTAAGCTTGCCGGCCGCTGGTGCGGTGATGGATACCCCCTGTCCGGTGACTTGGGCGTTGTCGGTTTTAATGTAGTTGGACGTCTGGTTGTAGTAATAAATGGCCGCGCCGCCCAGGACGAGCACAATGATGACGACTACAACGTTGACCAGCAGTGCACGCGAGTTCATAAAAGCATGATCCCTCCTAAAGTTGCTTCCTAGTTATCGATTGAAAACAGATATCCAAGAGCATCTCCTAATTGCCCCATTCATATTCAGCAGAGGAATTTCCCGGATCACCGCTAGGATAAAGGAACGCTGCCCTGGGGATAAATAAGAAATCCAGTTGATGAAAGGGGAGTTATACATGAAAGTGTACGTGGTTTACGACAGCGAAAACGGCCACACGGAAGCCTTGGCTCGTTCCGTATGGGAAGGGGCTAAGGGCGTGGACGGAGCTGAGGCAGAGATCGCTCACGTCAATGAAGCGGACATTTATAAACTTGAGGATATGGACGCCATCGTATGGGGGTGTCCGGGACATTTTGGAACCATCAGCTCAGGACTCAAAAATTGGATTGACCGGCTTGGCTACCTGTGGGCGCAGGGCAAACTGGTCAACAAAGTCGGGGCCGTATTCTGCACGACAGCAACCGTGCACGGAGGGGTGGAATCCACCATGATCAACCTGCTGACGCCGATGCTTCACAACGGCATGATCGTTGTCGGTCTTCCCGGAAACATACCGGAGAATGCCCTGTACGGATCGTATTACGGTGTAGGTGTGACGTGCCCCGTGGAGCTTTCGGATGACGATCCCAAAAACCTGCCCGGCGAAAACGACCTCGCCCTGGGCCGAGCATTAGGCAAGCGCGTAGCCGAATTGGCCGGACGATTCTCCTCGGCAGCAAGGTAAGGTACAGGCTATGATTATCGCCTTTATCGTTCTGGCTGTCCTCGCCCTGGTTTTTCTTTTTATCTACAATGCCCGGATGTCCAAGAAAGCAGCGAAAAAGCAGGCAAAGGAACCCATCCGGAACAACCAAGAAACGGCGGAGCCAGCTGCTCATCTTGAACCTGTGAAGGCGGCGGAACCGCCGCCGGCAACCACCGGACCGGTGGCCTCTGAACCGGTAAGAAGGCCCGAGCCGGTGCCGGTAACAACCCGGAGGCCGCAGTCCGCGGAGCAGCAGGGCGACCGGGCCTACCGCGAGGCGCTCCGGCAGTTCGCCGGAGGCACGCCGCCCAAGGAGGAGGAACCGCCGGCGCCAAAGCCGGACTACAGTACGGACAACGCCTACCGGGAAGCGCTGCGTTCGATGGCGAAGAACAAAAAGTAGCACGATCCTGCAGCACAGCGAACAGCCGCTTTCGGTAATGGACCGAAGGGGCTGTTTTTGCGTGACCGAAAGGAGCGGACGCAGAGCCGCCATTGTATGCCGTGCTGCGGAATGTTATTTTATACATATCCAATAATCGCCTAAGACCGGGAGGGAAAGATCACCATCATGTTCACCGCCGTATGGGTCGCCATCATTTGCCTGGCCGTGATCGTTTTGCTGCTGGCCGCGGCAAGTGCTTATTTTTATAATGTGGGCATCAAGCGCAGCACGAAGGAGTTTTTGGAAGCCGATCCGGCGCTGGTCAAAGAAGAGCACCCCTGGGAGCTTGAGGAAGAGTGGCTCCACAGCCAGCCTGTTGAAACGTTGGAGCTGACGTCCTTGGACGGAATTGCCCTCAAAGGATACTTCATCCCCGCCGCCACGCCTACCCGCCAAACCGCCATCGTCGTGCATGGCTATTCCAGCCAGGGCCGGGAAATGGGGGCTTTTGCAAAGCTGTACCATGAGATGGGCATGAACGTGCTGATGCCGGATAACCGGGGGCACGGCCAAAGCGGAGGGAATTACATCGGGTTTGGCTGGCCGGACCGCAGAGATATTATGAGGTGGATCGGCACGGTCATTGACCGCAGCGGACCCAGGGTGGAAATCATACTGCACGGCGTATCCATGGGCGGAGCGACGGTGCTGATGGTAAGCGGGGAGGAGCTCCCCGGGCAGGTGAAGTGCATCGTATCGGACTGTGCCTACACGTCAGTGCGTGACATTTTGACCCATCAGCTCAAGCAGATGTATAAGCTTCCGCCATTTCCGCTGCTGCCGGCAACCAGCCTGATGTGCAAGCTGCGGGCTGGATACTCCTTCGGAGAAGCTTCAGCGTTGAAGCAGGTCACCCGGACGAAGCTCCCGATTCTGTTTATTCACGGGGACCGCGATACCTTTGTCCCATACGCGATGCTGCACCGTCTTGCGGATGCCGCGGCAGGGGATAAGGAAGTCTACGTGGTTCAGGGGGCTTCGCATGCGAACGCTTATTTTGTGGACAAAAAAGAGTATGAACTCAGGATACGCCAATTTATTGGGCGTTACATCCGGTTAGGGGAGGGGACGGAAAGGGAGATGATTCCCGAACCGGAGTCGCAGGCTGTTCTGACCCCTATGGAGGGTTAAATCCTGACCTGACAACATCGTTCATCTGAAAAAAACTCCGGAAGTGCCTATGAAGGCATCCGGAGTTTTGTTTTAGAGATCAGATAGTATAAATTTCGGAGCTTCTGCTTCCTGATCTCGCAAGAAAAACTTCCTTTAGACGCGGTCTGTCTTCTTTGAAGGTACGTCGATAGACGTTTTTCTTATACCCAATAAGTTATATCGCCCGCTGAAACTGGCTGGTGTACAAGTCATAATAAAAACCTTTGGTTTCCAGCAGCTGAAGGTGGCTCCCCTGCTCGGCAATGCGTCCGCCGTTGATGAACAGAATCCGGTCCGCATCCTGAATCGTGCTCAGCCGGTGGGCGATGACAAAACTGGTCCGTCCCTTCATGAGCGTCTGCATCGCTTCCTGGACATGCATTTCGGTCCGGGTATCGACGCTGCTGGTGGCTTCGTCCAGTATAAGGATGGCCGGATCGGCCAGGATCGCCCGGGCGATGGTCAGCAGCTGGCGCTGGCCGTGGCTGAGATTGCTGCCCTCGGCGGCCAGGACGGTATCATACCCGTCCGGCAGACGGGATATAAAGCGGTCGGCATTCGCCAGCTTCGCGGCATGCTCCACTTCGGCATCGGTCGCATCTAACCGTCCGAACCGGATGTTTTCGCGGATGCTGCCGGAAAAAACGTAGGCGTCCTGGAGGACGATCCCCACCTTGCTCCGCAGGCTGTCTTTATCCATATCGCGGATGCTCGCCCCGTCGATGCAAATGTCGCCTTGGTCGATCTCGTAGAACCGGGTCAGGAGGTTGATGATCGTCGTTTTGCCTGCACCCGTCGGGCCGACGAGGGCGATCATCTGGCCGGGCTCGGCGGTAAAGGATACGTCCTGCAGCACCGGCGTTCCCGGTTTATAGCTGAAAGTTACATTCCGGAATTCGACGCTGCCCTTCACCTCTCCAAGCTCCGCGACGGCCCGCTTGTGGTCTTCGGCATACTCGGTTTCGAGGTCGAAAATCTCAAATACGCGCTCGGCACCCGCAATAGCGGACTGCATCAGGTTGAACTGGTTGGCCAGTTCGGTGATCGGCCGGCCGAACTGCTTGGAGTAGTTCAGAAAGCTGACGACGATGCCGACGGAGGTGTGCCCTTGCAGCACCATCCAGCCGCCGGCCGCCGCGATCAAGGCGAAGCTGAGGTTGTTCACCATGTTCATGACCGGCCCGACCATGCCGGAGGCGATCTGCGCGCGGATTCCGACCTGATTCAGCTTTTGGTTGATCTTCTGGAACTGCTCGACCGCGACAGGCTCCCGCCGGAACAGCTTGACGATTTTCTGCCCGCTGACGGTCTCCTCGATAAAGCCGTTGAGCTCGCCGAGGTGCTGCTGCTGGGCTTTGAACAGCTTTCGGGTCAGCCGCGTGATTTGGCGTGTTGCCACGAGCACGAGCGGAATGCTGATGAGGCTGACGAGCGTAAGGGGCAGGTTGAGCCTCAGCATGATGACCAGCGACCCGGCCAGCGTAATGATGCTGTTCAAGAGCTGCGTTACGCTCTGGTTCAGCGTGTTCGACACGTTCTCGATGTCATTGGTTGTGCGGCTCATCAGTTCTCCGGTCGGATGGGTATCGAAAAAGCGCAGCGGTAGCTGCTGGTATTTATCGAACAGGTCCTGGCGGAGGGCTAAGACGGTGCGCTGGGAAACGGCCGTCATGACGTACACCTGAATCCAGGAAACGACGCTGCCCAGTGCATAGATGCCGATCATTAGCAGGCAGAGAGACCAGAAGCCGTCATGCTCTTTCGGCATAATGAAGCGGTCGATCGCTTTGCCGAGCAGGAAAGGGCCAATCAGGGAAATGACCGCGCTGAGAATGGTCGTAACGTATACGATGACCAACCCGAACCGCTGGCGACTCAGATAGGCCCACAGTCTTCTGAGGGTGGCGCCTGCCTGCTTGGGCTTGGCTTTCTGCATGACCATGTTTCGGCCGGGTCCATGGCCCATCATGGGAGAGCCCCCGCGGCCGGCTTCAGCGCCGGCGGGTTTAGTTGGCTGCGGCATGCGTATCTTCCTCCTTCCGCTGCGAACGGTAAATATCCTGATAGATCGCGCTGGTCCGCAGCAGTTCTTCGTGGGTCCCACGGGCGGCAATGGAGCCGTTCTCCAGCACCAGAATCTGGTCGGCCTCCATGACCGAGCTGATCCGCTGCGCGATGATGATGTTGGTGCTGCGGTTCATCAGCTCCTTCAGCGCCGCCTGGATGCGCGATTCCGTGCCGACGTCGACCGCGCTCGTGCTGTCGTCCAGGATGAGAATCCGCGGTTTAACGAGCAGCGCGCGGGCGATCGACAGGCGCTGCTTCTGCCCGCCGGACAGGTTGACGCCTTTTTGCCCGATCACGGTCTCATAGCCGTCCGGCATCTGCATGATGAAATCGTGGGCCTGGGCGGCCTTGGCCGCGGCGGTCACTTCCTCCAGCGGAGCGCCGGGCCGGCCGTAACGGATGTTATCCAGCACCGTGCCGCTGAACAGCACGGACTGCTGCAGCGTCATGCCCACCATCCCGCGCAGGATGTCCAGCGGGATGTCGCGGACATCCGTGCCGCCGATGAGCACCCGGCCGCCGGTGGCGTCATAGAGCCGCGGGATCAGATGCACGAGCGAGGATTTGCCGGATCCGGTAACGCCGAGAATGGCGGTCGTCTGTCCCGGTTTGGCTGTAAAGCTGATCCCGCTGAGCACCGGATCGGCATGCGGATGCTCCCCGTAACCGAAGGATACATTCTCGAAGACCACGTCCGCGGCCGCCGGTTCCTTGGCCTGGGCGCCGGTGGGATCGACAATGTCCGGCTGCGCGTCAAACACTTCCTGCACCCGGGCCGCGGAGACTCTGGCCCGGGAGATGAAAGTCAGCATGTTGCTTACCATCAGCATGGCGAACAGGAGCTGGGTCACGTAATTGATATAAGCGATCAAATCGCCGGCGGGAAGGGATCCGCCGCGGGTAAGGGCACCGCCGTACCAGAGCACCGCCACGATGCTCAAATTCAGGATCAGCGTCATGACCGGCATGTTCAGCCCCAAGAGCCGGTTGGCCGAGATGGCCTCCTTCGTGTAATCGCCGTTAGCGCCGGCAAAGCGCTTGCGTTCATAGCCTGCGCGGACGAAGGCCTTGACGACCCGAATGCCGGCGAGGTTCTCCTGCAGGACGCCGTTCACCTGGTCGAGCATCGACTGAACCCGGCCGAACAGCGGAAAAGACTTCCGGATCAGCAGCACCAGAAATACGACCAGGACGGGAATCGATACCGCCAGAACCAGCGTCAGCCGGGGACTGATCCAGAGGGCCAGGATGAGGCTGCCGAGGAACAGCAGCGGGGAGCGGATGCTCCGCAGGATCATCTGGACTACCGTCTGCAGCTGAACGACGTCGTTTGTCAGCCGGGTGATGAGCGATCCGGTCTTCAGCTCGTCAAGATTGCGGAAGGAAAAGGTTTGTATTTTCCGGAACAGATGGTCCCGGAGATCGGTGCCGAAATGCTGAGAGGCATAAGTTGAAAAGACGGTGCACCCTACGCCGCCAAGCAGGCCGACTACGGCAACCCCGATCATCAGAATACCCGTTCGCTCGATGTACGCAAGGTCGCCGGGAACAACTCCTTTATTAACGATGTTCGCCATCAGCGCTGGCTGCAGCAGGTCCATGGATACCTCAAGCAGCATCAGCAGAGGAGCCAGCAGAGCCGACACCTTATAGGGACGAAGGTAGGATATCATCAGTTTCCACATGGGCGGGACCTCACTTGGTATCAGAATCGGCAGCCTGCGCCTGGCCTCCCGGCGAAGGACCCGGGGCTCCGCCATCCCCCGTTTCGCGCAGCTCAAACGTATGGATGTACTCCTGGATCATCTGGTCAACGGCTTTCAGCTCACCGGTAATGACCTGCTGGATCGGCTGGAACTCGGGCTGGCTCAGCTGCTGCATCAGCGTGCTGCGCATGACCTGCATACGCTCCAGAAACATCAGCACGCGGCCGCGCCGAAACGTCTGGGCGCTCTGGAAGCTCCGGCCGCCCTCGTCGTCGCCGTGATGCTCCCTTTTGCCGCGCCGGCCGTGGTCGTGGTGCCCGTGTCCGCGGCCCCCGCCTCGCCGGTCGCCTCGCTCCCAGCGGCCGCCCTCGTTGTTCATATCTTCTTTCATTGACGTCACTCCTTAGAATTAGTGGATGTGTATACGTGTATTGCTGTTTGTATACAAATGTATACGATCGTGTGATTAGAGTCAATTCTTTTTACCCTAAATCTGGAAAGGTCCAGCTTTCACTGTTCTTCGTTATCGTCTCTATATAATGCCGGCGCCCATTTTGTTATAATGTTGTTGATTCTTCAGACTAACAAACATGATTCCAGAAACGGCTGTATCCGGACCCGGAGTATCACCGGCATCTAAACCGCCCTGGAAACGGCAGGCCGATGCAGCCCTTAATGATATTCGTAACATGAATGACAGTTTATTTGAGGTGAAATAGAGACGATGGCCAAAAAGATTACGATGCAGCAAATCGCCGACCACTTGGGCGTATCGAAGTTCGTTGTATCCAAGGCGCTGTCCGGCAAGGGCGGAGTCAATGAAATGACCCGGGAGCGGGTGATCCAGGCGGCTTCCCAGCTCGGGTATTTTTCGCAAAAGAAAGCTTATATGAGAAGCCCGCGCACGGAAACCCATACGCTTAAGCGCAGCGGCGCGAAGCATTCCGTGATCGTCCTGATGCCCAATATCCGTTTTCAGAACAGGGAATCGCTGTACTGGGGCAAGATTATGGAGGGGATTTCGATCAGCCTCGAGGAACGGGGACTGGGCATGGTGATCATCTCTGAGCAGAACGTGGACAACTTTGTGAGCCTCCTGAATCCGGAAGGGATTCTCGGACTCATTGGGGTCGGGGAAATTTCCACGCCGCTGCTGCTGGAGGTGCACCGGATGGGGCTACCGATCGTGCTGGTCGACATGGAGGATCCGCTCATTCCGTCCGACACGGTCTTTGCGAACAATATGGATGTGATGGCCCGGCTGACGACCCACCTGATCGGCATCGGCCATCAGCGGCTGCAGTTCATCGGAAACGACCGGTATTCGCGCAGCTTCCGGGACCGCTCCATCGGGTACCGGACGGCGCTGGATGAGCAGGGGCTGCCGAGCCAGGAAGGGCTGGTCATTCCGCTTCCCGATTTGGAGAACGGCAGCTTCGAGCCCGAGATCCGGTCGTGGATCTCGCGGAAAATCAAATCCAAATCGCTGCCGACCGCACTGGTCTGCGCCAACGATGCGATTGCGCTGACGGCCCGGGATATCCTGATCGAGCTCGGCGTGCGGGTTCCGGAGGAGGTGTCGGTCTCCGGATTTGACAATATCGCCGATGCGGCCAAGGGCAGTCCGTCTCTGACGACCGTCCATGTTCCGAAGGAGGCGATGGGCCGCCGGGCTGTTGAAAAGCTGCTCGAACGAATGGAAAAAGCGGATACGCCTCTGGAAAAAATCCTGCTCGCCGGCGATATCGTCTACCGCGATTCCACGGCACCGGCTCCGGATGGCTCCGGGAGCTGACATCACGGCAGGTACGATGAAATCTCAGCCGGCCATAACAAAAAGCATCCCGCCCAACAGGCAGGATGCTTTTTATCGATAAAGGAAGTTTCTAAGTTTCCGGAAAGTGCACAGGGTTGCCGTATGTGCAGGCTGAAAGAGCTGAAATCGCGAGGTTCTGTCTTCCTGTGCGCCCTTTAGATCGCTTACGGCTGGGCAGGCAGTCCACCGAGCTCGCGGATTTGTGCCGTGTAATGATCGCGGATGAGGCCCTCCGCCTTTTTTGCATAAGGGCAGTAATCATCATTCTCGGCGGCGTCCTCTGGTGCATACAGCGCTGCCGGTCAGTCCCACAGCATAAATCCTCCCACCCATGAACGGCTGGCACAGGCTTCAAACATCCGCTCATAATAGGCGGCTTGTTCGTCCTCGTTTGGATCTCCGGGCAGTCCCCAGTCGTTTGGAATCCGGCTCGAACCGGTCCGGCTGGGACATCCCGCCTCCATAAAGAAGAAGGGCTTGCCGTACCGGCGGACGACCGGCTCAATGCGGTCCAGTTGCTCTTCCCAGCTGTCGATCGGGTAATAGCCGCTGGATGAAATGACATCCACTGCATCCCACCAAGCCACCTGACCTTCCTGATATTTGTCGCAGTTATAGGTAATGATGCCGGAGTATACTTGCCGAACCTGGCGGATGAGCTCGCGCCATTCCCGTTCCCTTCGGTCGGTCTGCACCATTTCGCACCCGATGCACAGCATTTCGCAGCCGGTTTCCTCAGCAATAGCCGCATAGTGCAGCATAAACCGGGTATAAGAGTCAAACCACTCGGACCATTTCGGTTCACAAGGCACGTCAATATCGAAAAAGTTAATATGGGCCCGCCAAGTTCCGTCGGCGCAGTTGACGACCGGTTTCAGGCAGACGCGCAAGCCGAGACGCTTGGCGGAGGCAATTGCATGGCGAACCTCTTCATCCGTTACGGTCGGCTCTTCCGCAAAGTGGATTTCCGTCGAATGGGCCGTATCCTGCAGGGCCGCAAAGGTGACGGCCGTCCAGTTCACGCCGAGGCGTTTTACCATTTCCTCCATTGAATGTCCGGCCTCAGGGGTGTTCCATGTTCCCCGGATGCCGGTCCATCCCCAGGTCATGCCGCCGATATATCCTTCCAGCAAGTTATTGCGCATCAAATTCACCGTGTGCACCTCTTCTTGTGTTATTTTGTTAGTGTATTTTGTTATTTGGTTATGATAACTTTATATACTTGTTATAAACAAAATACGCCTGAAGATCAAGTGTGCGGCTGAGGAAATATGATGATTTATAGGTAGTCTGCCCGTGTTGTGTGGAGATGGGATGTGTGAAAAGTAGATAACACAATGATAACAATAGCAAAAAAAGCCCTGCCCGTAATTGTACAGGCAAGGCTTGATATGCATGAGGCCATTCTCTATTTAAGCGGCTGCTGATTCACGTAGCTGTCGGACAAATTAAGGAGCTTAAGCGCCCGGTTATATTCGTCTTCCGTAGTGCCGCCGTCTACCGAGGTCCGGCCGCTCAGAGGGTACTGCGCTCCATCCTCGTATCCGGCTCCCGACACGAAGAGCGCATTGCCGGTCAGGAAGGAACCGGTCGGCAAATAATAACGCTCCGGAATCAGATTATAGCTCTGATTTAAGAGATCCTGTCCGAAATGAATATGGTCTTTGACGGAAACGCCCGTCAGATTGGCGACCGTCGGCAGGATGTCGACCTGTCCGCCCACCGTGTTGTTCACTTCCGGATGTTGGATCGAGCCGCCCGCCAGAATCAGCGGGATGTTAATCATATCCGAATAGGAATATTCATGTCCGTAAATTTCCTTCATCAATTCTTTATCATCACGGTCCAGGGAGTACAGCGGCAGCCCCATGTGATCCCCGTAGATGACGATGAGGCTGTCTTCCCAGAGGCCGTTAGTCTTCAGTTCATCGATAAACTGGCCCAGCGCATAATCCGCATAATTCTGGGCGCGGATATAATCTCCGACAAACGTACCGTCGTATCGCTCAGGGAGCTGCATGTGGTATTTTCTCTCCGGAATCGTGAACGGATGATGCGCCGACATCGAGATGACCTGGGCATAGAACGGTTTGTCTTCCTGGTCCATTTCCTTCATTTTCGCGGCAGTCTTCTTATACAGCACTTCATCCGATGGGCCGAAGAAGAAGGAGTCTTCGTCACCGAAGAAGGACTTGTCGTAATAATGCTGGAAGCCAAGGGACGAATACAGCTCCCCGCGGTTCCAGAACTCAACGTCGTTCGTATGGAAGGTCGCGGTCGCGTAACCGTTGCTCTCCATCAGCCTCGGCAGGCTCGGCAGCTTCTTGTCGACATAGTTCTGCGTGGCTGCCCCGCTCGGGGGAACATAGAACGAGGTGTTCACGACGAATTCGGCATCCGATGTATTGCCTTGGCCGACCATTTGGTTGAAGTTCGGGAAGTAGTACTGCTCTTTGGCCAGCTTGTTCATATTAGGCGTAATTTCCTGGCCGTCGATCTTCAGGTTGATCAGGAAATTCTGAAACGATTCCAGCTGGATAATGATCACGTTCTTGCCTTTGGCATCCCCGAAATGCTGCGGCTGATCGGTCTTCTTGATACCTTTGAGTTCATCGATCGAAGCCTGGGTAATGCGGTTCAGCGGAACGATGTCCTCTTTCTTCTTGGAGAAAATCGTATACGCTTCATAATTCAAAATGCCCATTTGCTGGGCTTTTGTGATCTCGTTCATGCTGGCCCGGTTCGGAACGATATTAAACAGGCAGATCACGAGGGACAGGATGAACAGCACGGTAACGACGCTCCGGCGGGCCCGGCGGCTGGTCTGATCCTTCCATTGCCGCGCTTTACGGCCGCGCACCATGATGACAAAGATCACGACGATGTCGGCGTAGATCAGCAAATAGTAAGGGTCCATCAGCGAAAAAACACTGTTGCGGACGGCCGTAACCTGGTTGACCTGCTCCAGGGCATGGTAAGTCGCGATGACGCCATAGTATTTGAAGTACATAATGACGGCGAAAAAGATCGTGGTCAGCAGCAGGTTGGCGATGACATAAGCGCCGAATTTCCGCTTGCCGGCAAACCACTCAATCAGACAGAACACGAGCCAAATAAACGGAATTTCGGTAATGATGGGCTTCCATGGCATCAGGTCATTAAATGTAACGGCCCATGCCAAATACCCCTTTAAAATTAAAAGAATGGTGAATAAGACAAACGGTTTTCGCAGAAATCCACGAAGTGAAGACACGTTACCAACTTCCTTCCTTTTAATGACGGGCTGACTGGCTGGTCTAAGCCGGGCAGCTGAGTATATCGCGCGAAAAGCTGGATGATTGCGCATAAAATTGAATATCCTGCGGTTGCTTGAGCCCTTTTGTCGCATGGAATCGAGGGCAATAGGTTTATTATGCCTTCGGCTCAGAAAGATGTCAAAAGGCGAATCCTTGTCATTTCTAGTTATCATTTACCATATTGGGAAGTAAATGAACCGCTTCCGCCGCTCCTCTGATCCATTCTTTGAAAACGTCCGGATTTCCGATCCGCCAGGGTACGGCGGGCTGAGCCGTAACACCACGACACCCCGCTGAACACTGCGGTACACTGCTTATTTCCCACCGGTCAATAACCCCCTAAAAACTGTAAAATATTGTGTTGAACCGGGCCTGTATTTTAGGTAAAATGTGCGAAAAACATATTGTGTTAAATAAGTTAACACATAATGTTATTTTTGCTGAAGGGGTTGAGGGGGATGTTCGACTGGCTGGGCTTTACAACGGGGCTGCCGCTCTGGTGGTCGTACCGGTTAAACCGTCATTTGAAAGAGGATATCGAAAACATTTTTGAGGGAATTGCCCAGAATCGTATACAAATATTAGAGAGCTGGGTTACGGAGTATTGGTCCCATTTGGAGCGTTTGAGCATACAGCTTGGCCCAAACTTCGGCCATATCGTCCAGGATCCTGCTGGGGCCGCTGCATTGGAGCCACTGTTCGCTTCCTATATGAAGAGAGGTGCCGATTTCTCGGAGATTTTCCTGATTCGTGACGACATGAAGGTGGTATACTCCACCCATCCGTCCCGCATCGGGGCAAGCTGCAGCCGGGAGGGCCTGATCGAGCCGGGGCTGAAGTATACGCTGCAGGGGAGTCCTTGCCTGTTCGGCCCCTATTCCGACCCGGCCACAGTAGAGGTCGGACCGAGTACTTCAGCATTTCACGACGCGATGACGCTGATGTTTATTTTGCCGGTCATGAATGATGGTGAGTGGAAAGGGGCGCTGTGCGGCCGGGTTCCAAACGATGTCCTGGGCGACTTGATCCAGCGGGAGCAGGGGCATGTATATCCCGATTCAGGCGATAACTACATTTTCATGGCCAAGCCGGGACTGAACAAGAACGTTGCGCCCGGAACGGCGCTGTCGCGGAGCCGCTTCGAGGACTTTACCTTTACGCACGGCGATAACCTGAAAGAAGGGGTGCGGACCGACTACGGGACGGTTCAGGTAAAGAACCATACCGAGCTGGAGCTGGTGTTCAAGGACCCGGCCACGGGAGAACTGCATCCAGGGGTGGCGAACACGATACAGAACGGGAGCAATCTGTTTGTGGAGTTTCCGGGATATTCGGACTACCGGCACATTCCGGTGATCGGTAAAGGGGTTACTTTTCAGCTTCCGCATTGCCCGGATCTATGGGGGATGATGTGCGAAGGGGATTTGGAGGAAGTGTACCGCTTCCGGAGCTTCGGTTGGAAGATGAAGAAAATGCACCTGATGACAGGCCTGGCGGGCGTGGTGCTGAACGGTCTTCTATTCGGCCTGCTGGTCTTGAGTCTGCCTCCGGTCACGGGGCTGATCGCGGTTCTAGCGGCAAACCTGCTGTTCGGCTGGATCGCGGTCTCAGTTCTTGAACGCAGGGGGACGCGGCGGACGGCGGAGCATTTACGCAGCCTGAGCCGGTTCATCCGAATCAATGCCGAAGGCAAAGGGGATTTGACGCAGCGGCTGGACCTGCGCGAATTTGCGGATGACGAGGCCAAGGAGCTCGGCAAATGGGTAAACAGCATGATCGATGCCCTGGAAGGCATCATGCTGCAGGTTAAGCAGGCGGCGCAGGACGTTCAGGACAGCCAGCACGTACAGCATGCGACGGCCCAGTCGACCGCCAGCTCCACGGAGCGGGTGAGCGGGAAGGTTCACAGCATGATCCGCGGCATCCGCGGCCAGCTGAAGGATATTGACGTGGCCAAGGACGTGTCGGTGGAGATGAGTGTTAGTCTGCGGAAAATCGAGGAGGCGGCCGCTCAGCAAATTGCGGTGGCGCAAAGCGAAGTGCAGCATATCGGCGACAAGATGAAGCAAATCCAGGACAAGGTGGAGGAGAGCAACCGGACCATTCGGACGTTTATGGAAACGACGCGGGATATTGCCGGCCTGCTGACGGCCATTGAGAACATTTCCAAGCAGACCAATCTGTTATCGCTGAACGCGTCGATCGAAGCGGCGAGGGCGGGCGAGCACGGTCAAGGCTTCTCGGTAGTGGCGGGGGAAATCCGCAAGCTGGCCGAGCTTACCCGGCATTCCACCGAGCAGATCCAGCGGACGCTGCGGCAGATCGGCGGGCAGGTGGAACTGGCCTTTGCCTCCATGGACGAAGGCAGCCGGGCGGTGGAGGAGGGCACGAAAATCGTCGCTTCGGCCTCTGAAATGCTGGGACAGGCTGGCAGCCAGGACAGCCTCAAGACCAAGATGGTCGGTGAAGTGGTGGGCATCATGGAAAAGGTAGCCGCCGTCAGCATCGAAAACCGCAGCATTTCGGCAGAGGTGGAAGGCACCCTGCAGGAGCTGCAGGAGGACATGCAGCACGTCCGCGGCACATCGGAAAATGTGGAGTCCATCACCGGATCGCTGCTTCAGCTTGTCAACCAGTTCCGCCTGACCGAGACGCGGAGAAGATAGCAGGAAGACGGTGGCGTCGTGTGACCTGCCGCTGCCGGATGAGTTCACTAGTCAAAGCTCGTGCCCCTTTATCAGGGCGGCACGGGCTTTTTACGTGGATAGCGCCATTGGGACTGCCTGCTCCATTATGGTATGATGGGAAAAACAAGGGGAACGGGTGATCTTATGTCTGAAGAAAACCGGGAGCGGGCGGAGGTTCGGATATCGGTCCGGCCGCTGGTGGAATATGCTTTCTCAAGCGGGGATATCGATTCCGGATTCCGGTCGGCCACCGCCATGGTTGAAGGCACACGAATTCACCAGCAGGTGCAGAAAACTTACGGGGAAGGCGACCAGAAGGAGGTGTTCCTCAAGCGGGAGATCTCCTTCGGGGACCTGACTTATGTCATTGAAGGAAGATGCGACGGCCTGATCCAAAAGGATGACGGCTGGATGATCGATGAGATCAAATCGACCGCTGCAAGCCTGGATGCGATGGAGGGGGACGGAAAGCCCGTTCACTGGGCACAGGCCCAAGTTTACGCCTATATTTATGCCATGGACCACGGCCTGGACCGGATGACGGTGCAGCTCACCTACGTCGAGACGCATACCGGCACGGAGCGCCGTTTCCGGCGGATGCTGACGCTGGCGGAGCTCGAGGCCTTTGTGATGGGGGTGCTCGAGGTCTACACCCCGTATGCCGCGCTCCGGCTGAAAAATGCGCATCTCCGGGATGAGAGCATCCGCGCGCTGCCGTTCCCGTTCGACACTTACCGGGAAGGGCAGCGCAAGCTGGCGGGAGCGGTCTATCAGGCGGTGAAGGAGAAGCGGAAGCTGTTTGCCAAGGCCCCGACGGGGATCGGCAAGACGATGTCCACGCTGTTTCCGTCCGTGAAGGCCATCGGGGAGGGGCTGCTTGGGCAGATCTTTTATTTGACGGCCAAGACGATCACCCGAACGGCCGCCGAGCAGGCCTTTGCGCTGATGCAGGCCAAAGGGCTGCGGCTGCAGACGGTGACGATTACGGCCAAGGACAAAGTTTGCTTTCAGGAGGAGACGGTCTGCCGGAAGGACGCCTGCCCGTTTGCGGACGGCTACTATGATCGGGTTAATGGGGCGGTTCTGGACATGCTGTCCCAGGAAACGGTGATGGACCGCGCCGTCATTGAGCGTTACGCGCGCAAGCATCAGGTATGTCCCTTTGAGTTTTCGCTGGACGCGGCCTACGCAGCGGATGCGGTCATTTGCGACTATAATTACATCTTTGATCCGCGGGTTTCGTTCAAACGGCTGCCCGAGGAACAGAAGAGGCAGACGGTGCTGCTCGTGGACGAAGCCCATAACCTCGTTGATCGTGGCCGGGACATGTTCTCGGCTGAGATCGGCAAGGCGGCATTTCTCGAGCTGAAGCGCGGATACAAGGGCGTGGATGCCGGGGTTCAGAAGGCGGCGGATGCGGTCAATAAATTTTTTATCGAACTGAAAAAGGAAATGGGCGAAGCCCGCCAGAAGCAGTGGCAGGAACAGCCCCTGGAGCTGGGGGAGCTGCTTACGCTGTTCATCGCCGAAGCCGAGCGGGAGCTGCTGGCTCCCAAAGGTGACCCCGGGCTGCAGGAGCAGCTGCTGGATGCCTATTTTGCGTCGCAGCATTATATCCGGATCGCCAAGCTGTATGACGAACGCTTTCTGACGTATGCCGAGATTCACGGCGGCGACTGCGTGCTGAAGCTGTTCTGCATGGATCCGTCCTACTTGCTCGCGCAGGCGGGAAAAGGCTTCCGCTCAACCGTGTTCTTCTCGGCCACTCTGTCTCCACTGTCCTACTATAGGGACATGCTGGGCGCCGGCGAGGAGGACTACAGCTTGTCCGTGCCGTCGCCGTTCAGCCGGGAGCAGCTGGATGTGCGCATCGAGCCGCTGTCCACCAGGTACCGGGACCGGGACGACACCCGGGACGCGCTGGTGAAGCTGCTGCATGGCCTCATATCGGAGCGCAAAGCGAATTACATGGTCTTTTTCCCGTCGTACCAATATATGCGTATGGTGGTCGAGCCTTTTGCGGAGCTGCACCCGGAGGTTGGCATCATCGTGCAGGATACCGGAATGGCCGAGGAGGAGCGGGAGCGGTTCCTCGCGGCGTTCCAGGCGGACAATGAGGATACGCTCGTCGGCTTCGCCGTGCTCGGGGGCATTTTCTCCGAAGGCATCGACCTGCAGGGGGATCGGCTGGGAGGCGTCGTCGTGGTCGGCGTGGGCTTGCCACAGCTTGGTTTTGAACGGAACCTGATTCGGGATTACTTCAATGAAAACGGGAAAAGCGGGTATGATTACGCCTACGTGTTCCCGGGGATGAACAAGGTGCTGCAGGCCGGAGGGCGGCTGATCCGCTCCGAGCAGGATACGGGCGTGCTGGTGCTGGTCGACGACCGTTTTCTCCAGCGGCACTATCAGGGGCTGCTCCCGGATGAGTGGAAGGGATTCACCGTCGGGAGACCTTAGACGGGCGAGACGCGGCACAGCGAAGTGGTCCGCCAGGCAGCTTGGTCTCGTCGGGATTTGGTTCCGCGAACGGGATGGATACGAGGGCGTGCGATGCGTTCCTAACAAATCGTAGCCAAACGGGACGGACCCCGGTATAGTGGAGAAAACAGGATAAGGTGGGATCGCGCAGGATGACACTTCGTATCGGATTGATCGGAACCGGATGGTTCAGCGGCGTACATGCCGACAACTTGGCGGGGATGGATGGAGTAAAGCTGACGGCGGTTTGTGGTACAAGCCTGGAGAAAGCAGAACGGATGGCGCGGCGTTACGGCGCCGAGGGATATGAGGATCTGGATGCTATGCTGGACGCGGGACCACTCGACGCGGTGTATATCTGCGTGCCGCCGATGGCACACGGCGAAATCGAAATGAAGCTGATTGAGCGCTGTATTCCGTTTTTGGTGGAAAAACCGCTTGGGCTCGACACCAGCTTGCCGGAACAAATTCTGGCCCGGGTCCGCGAGACGGGGCTGTTGACGTCGGTGGGGTACCATTTCCGCTACCAGCACAATGCGGCGCGGCTGAAGGAGGAACTGTCGAACCATACGACCGGTATGGTGCTGGGACGGTGGATGGACAGCATGCCGGGCGTGTCCTGGTGGAGACGGCAAAGCGGCTCCGGCGGGCAGTTCATCGAGCAGACGACGCATATGGTCGACATGCTTCGATATACGGCCGGCGAAGTGGAAGAAGTGTATGCGCTTTACGGGGACCGGGTTAAGCAGAGCCAGGTGGGCGGGGTGGAGGTCGCCGACGTAGGAACGGTTACGCTCCGCCTGGCAAGCGGCGTGGTAGCGAACATCTCCAACACATGCGTCCTGCCGGAAGGCGGCGGGCTGAGCAAGACGGGACTGACGTTCTACACCGACCGGGGGATTGTCGATTGGAACCCGCAGCGGCTGCAGCTGACGGCGCCCGGCGTCACGACGGAATATACGGAGCAGGGGAGCCCCTATGTACGCGAAACGGAAGCGTTTCTCCATGCGCTGCGCACCGGAGACCGCTCCCGTATTCTTTCAAGCTATGAGGATGCCTGCCGGACGCAGGCCGTGACTTGTGCCGCGTTGGCCTCGGCATCTACCGGCAAGCCGGTCCGCCTCTAACTCCTTACCACATCAGCATGAGCAGCGGCGCCGCGCCGAGCGTGAACAGGGCGGCCAGGATCATCGAGACGCTGGAGATCGCTCCGCTCATCGAGCTGAAGCCGAAGGCCACGGACGTCCCCGTCCCGTGGGCGCTCGTGCCGAGCAGCACGCCGCGGGCGATTTCGTTCTCGATCCGCAGGAGGCGCAGAATCATCGGCCCGAGTACGGAGCCGAGCAGGCCGGTCATAATGACGAAGACCGCCGTAATGTTCGGCACCCCGCCGATGACCTGCGATACGTTCATGGCGATCGGCGTCGTGATCGAGCGGGGGATCAGGCTGGTCACCAATGAAGTGTCCAGCTTCAGCCCTTTGGCGAGCACCGCCGAAGAGATCATAGCCATGAAGGAACCGGTAAGCACGCTGACGACGATTTCGACGGCGTGCTTTTTGAGTACTTTAAAATTTTTATAGAGCGGCACCGCAAAGGCGACCGTCGCAGGCTGGAGCATATCGCTCAGCCATTTCCCGCCGGAGTTGTAATGTTCATAGGGAATATGCGTGCACAGCAGGAAAATAATAATGATGCAGGGCGTCACCAGCAGCGGCGACAAATACACTTTGGGATACCGCTTATACAATCGTTTGGCTGCCATGTAGATCACGAGGGTTAGCAATAGACAGATGAGACCGATCATCATGACACCTTCCGTTCTTTATGTTTGGCAATGCGTGCGGCGGTCAAGCCGGAGCTGGCCATGACCACGACCGTGCTGAAAATAACGACGAGCAGGATTCGCACCCCGTCGCTCTCCAGCATCGCAAAATATTTCATCACCCCGACGGCGGCCGGGATAAAGAAGAGCAGGAGCTCGGCGAGCAGCCAGTTCGCTCCGACTTCGATCCATTCGAGCTTGACGACGCCGGATTCGAGCAAAAGAAACAACACGATGATTCCGAGAATGCTGCCCGGCACCGGCAGATGCAGCAGACCGGCCAGCTGGTTCATCGCATATGAAAACAGCATTAAAACGGCGACCTGAAAGGTCCCTTTGACGGCATGCTTCATCAATTGTTTTCGCCTTCCTTTCATTTATAATGAAAATTTTACAGCATTTATTTTCATAGGTAAAATGCATATATCGAATGGATATCATTCCATATGGCTATGGCATAAGGATGACGTATAAGTTGAATAATTGAAATGGATGGTAGGGCAAGTACGTAAAATGTCCCTACGATCACTCTTGTTTTCGGATTTCTTGATTGTATTGAACCCACGTGAGGTAGAAATCCGAAAGCCAAGTGTGACTGCTTCGCTTCTTCGGAATCATTTTACTCCCTTGCTTGCATCGTATTCATTAGGTCAACTTATATGGATCCACCGCAGGCCACTTGGACTCCATATTCAAAGAAAAGGAGAACGACGTATGGACATCCGCCAATTGCAGTATTTTATGGAGGTCGCCCGGCTGCAGAGTTTTACGAAGGCGGCGGAATCGCTCTACATCACGCAGCCGTCGATCAGCAAAACGATCCGCAACATCGAGGAGGAGCTGGGCGTCACCCTGTTTGACCGTTCAGGCAAAAAGGTGGTGCTGACCGATGCCGGCCGCATTATTTACGAGCAGGCGCAGCCGATCGTGAAGTCGTTCCAGAGCTTGTCCTCCGAGCTCGGCGATTTGAAAAATCTGAAGAAGGGACATATCCGCCTCGGCCTGCCACCGATGGTCGGATCGAGCTTTTTCCCTGAGGTGATCGGGCAGTTCCATCAGAAATACCCGCAGGTGACGATGCAGATCTTTGAGGACGGCGCCAAAAAGGTGGAGGTCGACGTAGAAAGCGGTTTGCTCGACATTGGCGTCGTGGTGCTGCCGACCGACGACTCGCTGTTCCACTCGTTTTCGTTCGTCCGGGAAAACCTGATGCTGCTGGTGCACCCGTCTCACCGTCTTGCGCACCGCGAGTGCGCCGGTCTTGCCGATCTGGCGGAAGAGAACTTCGTGCTGTTCCGGGAGGACTTTGCGCTGCATGACCGGATCATTACGGAATGCGTCAAGGTCGGCTTCCAGCCGCATATCGTCTACGAAAGCTCCCAATGGGACTTGATCAGCGGAATGGTCGCCGCCAATTTGGGTATCGCCCTGCTGCCGGAAACGATCTGCCGGGAAATCAACCGGGAGCGGATCCGGATTATGCCGCTGGTGGAACCGGTCATTCCGTGGCAGCTGGGGATGATCTGGCGCAGGGACCGTTACCTGTCCTATGCCGCGCGGGAATGGATCGCGTTTACGCAGGGGAAGTTGATGGAGGACAGGGGGTAACCGGGCAGACTGAAACGCATTATTTTTAATGAGGTTACAAGATAAAATTACATTTACCTACACCTTCTCAGACCTCCTATTTTTGCTTTTAAGGCATTTTGGATTCAGACGTGTATCTCCTCATTATTTTTATATTTTACAACCCTTAAACGGCCGTATAGATGCCTTAAAACTCGTGTTTTCATGCGATTTCAGTCTGATATAATGAAAGATGGAAATGCGCATTTCTACGGAACTACGAGCGAAAAGGACTGATTTACAATCAACCATGATGAAATGAGCAGCCGGTTTGCCGCGGGGAGCATCCCCAAGCTGCTGTTGTCTCTTGCACTTCCGGCGATTGCGGCTCAAATCGTCAACGCGCTGTACAATGTCGTCGACCGGATGCTGATCGGCAGGATGCCGGGAGGCGGTACCTTTGCATTAACCGGACTGGGCATCGCCTTCCCGCTGATCATGACCATCTCGGCGTTTGCGGCCCTTATCGGCCTTGGCGGCGCTCCGCTGGCCTCCATGAAGCTGGGGGAAGGGAAACCAAAGGAAGCGGAGAAGCTGCTGGGCAGCTGCTGTCTGATGCTCCTGTTCGTTTCGGGAATGCTGACGGCGGTGCTGCTGTGTTTTCACCGTCCCCTGTTAATCGCCTTCGGGGCGAGCGGTAAAACATTGCCCTATGCCAGTGATTATATGGACATCTATTTGCTGGGGACGGTCAGCGTGCTGATGTCCCTGGGACTGAATTCTTTTATTTCCATTCAGGGTTTTGCCAAAACGGCAATGGCCACAGTCTGTGCCGGAGCCATGCTGAACGCCATCCTGGCACCCCTTTTTATATTTCCGATGCATATGGGTGTCCGCGGGGCCGCCTTGGCAACCGTCATTTCCCAGACTGCGTCCGCTATATGGGTGCTGTCGTTTCTTACCTCCAGGCGCAGCCACCTTCGTCTTCGGCTCCGCAACCTGCGGGTGAACCCCCGGATGGCGTGCCGCATCCTTGCGCTGGGGCTGTCCCCTTTTATCATGCAGTCGACGGAAAGCCTGATCCAGATCGTGTTTAATATTTCCCTTGCACGGTATGGCGGCGATTTGTATGTGGGCGCAATCAGCATTCTGACCAGCCTCATGCAGCTGTTTTCCCTGCCTTTATCCAGCTTTGCGCAGGGAGCACAGCCGGTCATCGGCTACAACTATGGATCGGGAGACTATGCAAGGGTGAAGGCAGCGATCCGGTTTTGTACGGCCGTTTGCGGTGTCCTCGGCATCGTGATGTGGGCGGTGGCGGTGTTCTTGCCGCGGTTTCCCGTCATGATTTTCACGGATCAGGCTGAATTGATTGCGCTGACGGAAAGGCTGATGCCGGTCTTTTTTCTGGGGACATGCATTTACGGCATTCAGCTGGCGCTGCAGCAGATGTTTCTTGCGCTTGGGCAGGCTAAGGTGTCCATCTTTATTGCCGTTCTGCGTAAAATTATTTTGCTGATTCCTTTGGTTTTTGTGCTGCCGGAGTTCATATCGCCCAAAGCCGATGCCGTCATTATGGCCGAGCCGATTGCAGATGCCTGCGCGGCGGTCACCTGCTGCATCTTGTTTGCGGCGACGGTGAAACGTCTGCTGCGGAATCCTGATCTTGCAAGCACAGCCGATCCATGAACAAAATATTGTTGGACTTTATTAGATATGTTTTAATTGACATATAAAACGGAAAGACCATATAATTAGGTTGCCTATTTAATTGGTGACCTAATTATTTTTTGTGCGGGATCTCATCCTTCATAGCACGTTTGAGAAAGGAGGATTGTTGGCGTCATGAACGACGATGGCAACAACCGTCAGAAAGCCTTCTGCCAGGGTAGTGAACCGCAGGAGCATGATCAGCACCACGAAACCGTTGTCCAGCTGCTTCAGGCGGTCATGCGATTTAACAGGGGTGAGTTTCGCCACCGGGTAATCGAAGGCTTGAAGATGAGCGAGATGGGGCTGATGGTTCTGCTCATGCGTCATGTCGAGCCGGATAGCCCGGGACTGAAGGTGTCCGAGATCAGTGCGATGCTGGGGGTCACTTCTCCGACCGTCACCCAGTTTGTCAAAGCGCTGGAGAAGAAGAAATGGATCGTACGGACGCCGGATGAGGCGGACCGAAGGGTGGTCCGGATCAGGCTCAGCGAAGAGGGGCGGGAAGCGATTATCCAAGCCCGTAAGGCGACGATCCATTCCTTCAGGGGGCTTGTCGATCACCTGGGCATCGAGGAGAGCGAGAAGCTGTCCGAGCTGCTGACCAAGGCTTATAAGTATTATGAAAGCAAAACGCAGAATGATTCATCAGATGGAGGTGAAGTGCCAACATGCTGAAGCTTTTTCGTTCATTGAAGCCGTTCTGGCTTCTGATCCTGTTCACATTTGTGCTTGTGTTTCTGCAGTCCATGTCGGACCTGTATCTCCCGACGCTGATGTCGGACATCGTGGATAAGGGCATCATCGAGGGGAATATTCCTTACATTTGGAAAATCGGCGGCTTTATGCTGGCCGTAGCTCTGGGTGGTGCCATTTGCTCCATCGCCGCGAGCTACCTGTCCGCCAAAGTGGCGGGCGGATTCGGCAGATCGATGCGCAGCCGGGTATTCCAGCATGTCCAGAATTTCTCCCTGCAGGAATTCGACAAGCTGGGCACCGCTTCGCTCATTACCCGCACCACCAATGATATCGCCCAGACCCAGCAGGTGCTGACCATGATGCTGCGGATGATGATCAGCGCGCCGATGATGTGTATCGGCGGAATTATTATGGCGGTGTCCAAGGACGCTAAGCTGTCCCTGATCATCGTTGTGATCGTTCCGGTGTTGGCGGGCTCCATTGCCATCATAGCCGGGATGGGATTGCCGCTGTTCAAGGCGATGCAGGTCAAGCTGGACAAACTGAACCGGGTGCTCCGCGAAAATCTGACCGGGATCCGGGTCATTCGTTCGTTCAACCGGATTCAGCATGAGCAGGAGCGTTTCAAGGAAGCCAACTACGATCTGACCAGTACGGCGGTCCGGGTCAACAAAATCATGGCGGCCATGATGCCGATCATGATGATCGTCATGAACTTATCGACCATCGCCATCGTCTGGTTCGGCGGCTTGCGCATCAGGGACGGACATATGCAGGTCGGTGACCTGATGGCTTTTATCCAGTACGCCATGCAGATCATGTTCTCCCTGATCATGGTCTCCATGATCTTCGTCATGGTTCCGCGCGCTTCCGCATCCGCTGCGCGGATTAACGAAGTGCTCAGCGTTATGCCCGATATCGACGATCCGCTCGTTGCACAATCCTCTGAAGAAGGACGCGGCTATTTGGAATTCCGGGACGTGACGTTCAGTTATCCGGGCGCGGAGCAGCCGGCGCTGTCGGGGATTTCATTCACCGCCAAGCCGGGGGAGACCACGGCGATTATCGGCGGCACCGGTTCCGGCAAGTCGACGCTGCTCAGCTTGATTCCGCGCTTCTATGATGTAGCGGAAGGCAGCGTGCTGGTCGACGGGGTCGACGTCCGCGAGATGACGCAGGAGGAGCTGCGCGCCAAGATCGGCTTCGTGCCGCAGAAGGCGCTGCTGTTCACCGGGACGATTGCGGACAATATCCGCTACGGCAAAAAGGACGCCACCGATGAAGAGATCCGCGAAGCGGCGGATATCGCCCAGGCGACCGAATTTATTATGAATATGAAAGACGGCTTTGAGTCGGAAATTGCCCAGGGCGGAAACAACGTGTCCGGCGGGCAGAAGCAGCGCTTGTCCATCGCGCGGGCGCTGGTACGCAGACCGGAAATCTATGCGTTCGACGACAGCTTCTCGGCGCTTGATTTCAAGACGGATGCGAAGCTGCGCAGCGCGTTGAAGCCGGTGACGCGCGACGCAACCGTTCTGCTCGTGGCGCAGCGGGTCAGCACGGTCATGGACGCCGACCGGATCATCGTCCTCGACGAAGGGCGGATTGCGGGCATCGGCACCCACCGCGAGCTGATGGAAACCAGTGACGTCTACCGCGAAATTGTATCCTCACAGCTGTCAGAGGAGGAGATCGCATGAGTGAGCAAAACAGAAGACCCGGACCTCCGATGGGAGGACCTCGGCATCCTGGCGGCCATCCCGGCCAAATGATGCCTGCGCAGAAGGCCAAGGACTTCAAGGGCTCCCTGAAGCGACTGGTAGGGTATTTGCGGCCACGCCGTGGGACGCTGATCGTTATTTTCCTGACGGCGATTCTCAGTACGGTGTTCAGCATCGCGAGCCCGAAAATTCTCGGCAAGGCGATCACCAAGCTGCTGGAAGGCGTCATCGCCATGGCGAAGGGGACGCCGGGCGCCGGCATTGATTTTACCTACATCACCCAAATCCTGCTCATTCTGATTGGTTTGTACTTGTTCAGCGCAGCGTTCAGCTACATCCAGCAGTATCTGATGGCCGGCGTGGCGCAGAAGGTCGTGTACGACATGCGGGAGCAGATCAATGCGAAGCTGTCGCGCCTGCCGCTGAAATATTTTGATTCCCGGACGCATGGGGAAATCCTGAGCCGCGCGACCAACGACGTCGACAACATCAGCACCACGCTTCAGCAGAGCTTGACGCAGCTGATCACGTCGATCGTGACGCTGGTCGGCGTCATCGTGATGATGCTGTCGATCAGCCCATGGATGACGCTGATTCTGATCGTGACGCTGCCGCTCAGCTTCATCGTCATCAAAGCGGTAGCTTCCCGGTCCCAGAAGCATTTCATGGCCCAGCAGGCCTCTCTGGGACAGCTCAACGGCCATGTCGAAGAAATGTACACGGGCCATAAAATCGTGAAGGCCTTTGGCCGCGAGCGGGAGTCTGTCGAAGATTTCAACAAAATCAACGAAAAGCTGTACAGCTCCGGCTGGAAAGCCCAATTCATCTCCGGCATCATCATGCCGATGATGATGTTTATCGGCAACATCGGCTATGTGCTGGTCTGCGTGGTCGGGGGGATCTTCGTCACCCACGGCCGCATTACGATCGGGGATGTGCAGGCGTTCATCCAGTACGCCAGACAGTTCACCCAGCCGATTATGCAGACGGCCAACATCGCGAACATCATCCAGTCCACTATTGCTTCGGCGGAGCGTGTGTTCGAGCTGCTGGATGAAGAAGAGGAAGTGCCGGAAGCGGCGGATGCGGCTGTCCTGAACAATCCAAAAGGTGCCGTGCAGTTTGAGCATGTGCGGTTCGGCTATAAGGAAGACGCAATGCTCATTGAAGACATGAACATCGACGTGAAGCCGGGACAGACGATCGCCATCGTCGGGCCGACCGGTGCCGGCAAGACGACGCTCATCAACCTGCTGATGCGCTTCTATGAGCTGAACGGCGGGGCGATCACCATCGACGGCGTGAACATTACCCACTTGAAGCGCGGCAATTTGCGCAGCATTTTCGGCATGGTGCTCCAGGATACCTGGCTCTTCAACGGGACGATTATGGAAAATATCGCTTACGGCCGGGCCGGCGCCACGAACGAGGAAGTGATCGAGGCGGCCAAGGCGGCTCATGCCGATCATTTCATCCGTACGCTCCCGGACGGCTACGACACCGTGCTCAACGAAGAAGCGTCGAACATTTCCCAAGGGCAGAAGCAGCTGCTGACGATTGCGCGTGCCATTCTGGCCGATCCGTCCATCCTCATTCTGGATGAAGCGACCAGCAGCGTCGACACCCGGACGGAGGTCTATATTCAGAAGGCGATGAACGACCTGATGAAGGGCAGAACGAGCTTCGTCATCGCCCACCGGCTGTCCACGATCCGTGACGCCGATCTGATCCTGGTTATGAACCAGGGCAGTGTGATCGAGAAGGGCAACCACGAGGAGCTTCTGGCCAAAGGCGGCTTCTACGCCGATCTGTATAACAGCCAGTTTTCCGGCGGAAGCATTCAGGAGGTTGTCTGAGGGTGAAGGTGACCCCACCCGCAACCCTTATCATCCGCATTTCAAAAGAGCAGCCATCACGGCTGCTCTTTTTTTTGGAATATTGGCAGTTTATGCTTGAATATCGAACGTGTGTTTGTCAATATTGATCTTAGAAGTTCATTCAGGAATATAAAACGCAGACCGAACCTGCGGCGAATGCTTGATCACTTTACAAGAGTCAGGAGGTACGGAACATGAAAGAAACAATCCCGCTGCTTACGCCCTTTAGCATCGAACGAACGATGGTCGCGGTCAGGGGGCAAAATCCCCGGCTCGTGCTGGCTCATCCGGAATACCCGGTATTCACGAAGGTGATTCCGGCGGAAGGGCGCGACATTCCGGTCACCGTGTCCTTGGTGGAGACCGGCCAGGGACCGGCGGCGGAGGTGGAGCTGCTGCAGGCCTGCAATTCGAAGGAAATCGAGGCCATCCGGGTATATGTAGGCAAAATGCTGTCCAACCATGTGGACCTCAGGCCGTTCTATGCGCAGCTTGAAGATGAGCCTGTTATTGGCTCCATTCTTCCGGGGCTGCATGGGCTGAAAATACTGCTGGAGCCAAATTTGTTTCAAAATCTGGTGCGGACAATTATCGGCCAGCAGATGAACCTGAGCTTTGCCGCTTCGCTCGTCTCGCGAATCACCGAGCAGTACGGCACCCCCGTGACGATCGGGGACCATACGCTCTACAGCTTCCCGAAGCCGGAAGCGCTGGCCGCGCTCGAACCGGACGAGCTGCTGCCGCTGCAGTTCAGCCGGCGAAAAGCCGAGTACATCACCGGCTTGGCGCGGCAAGTAGCGGACGGCTCCCTCGACCTTAACGCCATGCCGGACCTTGCGGACGAAGAAATTTTCAACAGGCTGCTCCCGATACGCGGCGTCGGCAAATGGACGGTCGAGTGCTTCCTGCTCTTCAGCGTGGGCCGAACCGATTTCTTCCCGGCTGATGACATCGGACTGAAAAATGCAATGAAAGTGCTGTGGGACTTTGACAGCCAGCCGCCTTCTCCGCTCATGCTGGAGATCAGCCACAGCTGGTCGCCATGGCGGAGCTACGCCGCTTACTACTTATGGGCTTGGCTCGACGAGTGGAAGCTGCGGCAGAAGCAGGAGAAGGAACAGAAGAAGCCGGGTCGCGGCAAGTCGGCCCGGAAAGCCTTGGAAGAATAGCGGCGGCTGACCTGTAAGGAGCTTAGCAGGGAAGTGCTCATAAGCACCCTCTGAGGGAGATAGGCATTTTAATCAGAACGGGCTCATAAGCACCGGTTGGCAGGAATGGCTTCATAGGGTGGGCTCATAACAGCCAGTTAAGTCTATACGACTTGAGCGGCGCGGATCTTTCGCGGGCGTTACGCCAATCCATCCATTGAGCTAGGACATAATCGAGCCGCATGCCACCAACCCATCGAGGCCGCCTTCAACCAGTCCTAACCGCTACGCTTCCTGCACGCCGACCCCGTTCCAGAACATGTTGACGATCTCCCGGGCCAGTTCGCCCGCGGACGGGGCGAATTCTTTGGCAATCTCCCGGTTGCCGATCATCAGCATGGATGCCAGCGTGTGCGCCATCAGGAGCGGGTGTGCGGAGCGCACCTCCCCGTTTGTGATCGCCTCGGTGAAGCTGACGGTCAGCACATCGTGAATCTGGTCCTCGCTGACGCGGATTTCCTCCAGCTGTTCGGGCGCCAGCGAGGCGCTGGCATCGCGCATGATCGTTTCAAAGTCTCCGTGCGGGAAACGAAGCTTGTTCTCGGCCAGCTCCACGAGCCGGTCGTAGAGCGGCTTGTCCTGCTGCATAATCCGGAGGGAAGCATTGCGCGCCTTCTGCATCATGGCGGTGACGGCTGCCGTGAAGAGCTGGGCTTTATTTTCAAAGTGATAGTAAATGGAAGCCTTGGTTACGCCGCATACCTGGGCAATTTGCTGCAGCGAGACCGGCTCATAGCCGTACTCCATGAACAGGGCGGAAGCTGTTTTCAGGATGAATTCGTTCATGGGAGTGTCCTCCTGCCGGCGTTTGGGCCGGCCCGGGGAGCGTTTAGCCGGATGTTTTCCCTGGGATTGTTCCATATCGTTGTCCTCCATAATCTAAGTAGTTGATCGTTGTCCTCCAGTAATTCCACGATCCTGTTCTAAATCTTGATTGATAATTAACCTTCCGGTATATATAATTAATGTGGCATGGCAACAGCGGATGTGCCTTTCATTGAAATTCTGCGATTGTATGCCGCCTGATAAGGCTGAAAAGGACAGCGGTCCGTACTGTCCCATATTGTATCACGGAGCCTGCGGAAGCCGCACTTTATCGGCATGAACATGTACTTATACTATACCAATTTTGACACCTGTGACAGGTGGGGAGGAGCAGAATATGGGGGATTCCGGATACGGGCGCTGGGTCGCCGGAAAAAGAAGCAAATGGATCACGCTGGCCGTTTGGGTCATCATCGTGGGCGTGCTGAGTGCCATCTGGCCGATGGTCAACAGCGAGGTCCAGAACAATGCGGCCAATCTGGACGACGCCAAGCCTTCGGTTCAGGCTGAACGCATCGCGGAGGAACAGTTCAGCAGCGATGCAGGGGTTCCCGCCCTGCTGGTCTGGCACCGTGAAGGCGGGCTAAAAGACGACGATTTGCAGCATGTACAGAAGGTGTATGCCGAATGGAGCGCGAATCCGGTTCCTTACCAGGATTCGGTTCCGCCATTTCACCAAATGCCGGCGGCTGCGCTGAAAGCGACGCTGTCCGAGGACCAGAGCACGCTGGTCACCCCCGTGCTGTTCCAGAAAAGCGCAGACAGCGACCAGCTGAAAGAAGGGGTGGAGCAGCTGAAGTCCGGGATCACGCATGAAACCGGGCAGGATCCCTTCGCCGCAAGCCATAACGCCGGTTCGGACCTCAGCGTCCGCGTCACAGGTCCGGTCGGCATTTCGATCGACGCGACCGGCCTCTTCAAGAACGCGGATTTCAAGCTGCTCATGTCCACCGTCATTTTGGTGCTGGTCATCCTGCTGCTCATTTATCGCTCGCCGATTCTGGCGCTGATTCCGCTGATCGCGGTCGGATTTGCGTATGGCGCAGTCAGCCCCCTGCTCGGCCTGATGGCCCAGAAGGGCTGGATCACCGTCGATTCCCAAGCCGTTTCGATCATGACGGTGCTGCTGTTCGGGGCCGGGACGGACTACTGTCTGTTCCTGATCTCGCACTTCCGCCATTTGCTGAAGGAAGAAGAGAGCAAGACCCGGGCGCTGCTGCGGGCAGTGACGGAATCCTCAGGCGCGATCGCGATGAGCGGCTTCACGGTGGTCCTGTCGCTGCTGGCCCTGCTGCTGGCGAAGTACGGGGCATACCACCGCTTTGCGGTTCCGTTCAGCGTTTCTATTCTTGTGATGGTGATCGCGAGCTTGACGCTGGTACCTGCGCTGCTGGCGATTTTCGGGCGGACGTCGTTCTTTCCGTTCGTTCCCCGCACGCCGGAGATGGAAGAGGAACGCGCCCGCAAGAAGGGCAAACCGGTACCCGCCCGCAAGCCGAAGCGTCCCGGCTTTGCCAGCCGGCTCGTGGTCCGCAGACCTTGGATGATCGTCATTGTGACGGTGATCGTGCTGGGCGCGCTCGCTTCCGTATCCAGTCAGGTGAAGTTTACCTACGATATTATGTCATCTTTTCCGAAAGATATGGCCTCGCGTGAAGGCTTCGATACGATCGGGAAGCAGTTCAGCCCCGGGGAACTGGCTCCGGTGAAAATTATGGTCGATACGGAAGGCAAACCGGACGGCCTGGATCAGAAGCTGAAAGAGCTGCCATATGTGGATGAGGTGTCGAAAGGTCAACCGGGCAGTCAAAACGCGAATATTATCGCGTATGACGTCACGCTCGACATGAATCCTTATTCCAGCGAAGCGATGGACCAGATTCCCCACCTGCGGAGCACGGCAGAGCAGGCGCTTCAGGCGGCGGGTGTGGGTTCCCTGGCGGATAAAGTGTGGATCAGCGGCCAGACCGCCGAACAATACGATACCCGCGAGACCGGCGACCGCGACACGATGGTCATTATTCCGGTCGTCATCGGGATGATTACGCTGCTGCTGCTCGTGTATTTGCGGTCGATCACCGCAACGGTGTATTTGATTTTGACCGTTATTTTGTCTTATTTCTCGGCGCTTGGCCTGGGCTGGCTCATCATCCATTACGGGCTTGGCGCGGACGCGATCCAAGGAGCGATTCCGCTTTATTCATTCGTGTTCCTGGTGGCACTGGGCGAGGACTACAACATCTTCATGATCTCGAGCATCTGGAAAAAACGGAAGCATATGCCGTTAAAGCAGGCGATCCAGGAGGGCGTGTCCGAGACGGGCTCGGTCATCACCTCCGCCGGCCTCATTCTTGCCGGGACCTTCGCGGTGCTCGCCTCGCTGCCGATCCAGGTGCTGGTCCAGTTCGGCATCATTACCGCCGCGGGTGTCCTGCTGGACACCTTCATCGTCCGGCCGTTTCTCGTGCCGGCCATTACGGCGCTGCTGGGTCGCTTTGCTTTCTGGCCGTCTTCCCATACGGAGGCCGAGAACACCAAGGCCGGCATGCCGTCCTGATTCATCATAAGGAGGAGTCATGTTTTTCAGGGGCTCCTCTATTTGTGCTCCCATCGGACATCTCCGTTCACGGCCCACAAACCGATCATCCGGCCTGCTGCAAGATTCACCATTTGCTCAAGCCTTGCACGGCTGTGGCTTCTGCGTCTGGCTTATAATGGGGAGAGACAGACCTTTTTTACGAACAACGAGGTGAACGCGGCATGAAGGTGTATGACGTTCTGCAGCAAGATGCGGAAGAATATATATTATTGTGTTACCAGGAGCTTGGCAAGACGGAGGCCGAGACCGTCCGGAGGCTGGCGGAGATCAGGGCCAGCATTGAAGAGACCGGAACGTATGAGCATACGTACGAGGAACTGGTTCACGGGGCAAAAATGGCTTGGCGCAACAGCAACCGCTGCATCGGCCGCCTGTTCTGGGACTCGATGCAGGTCATCGATGAACGGGGTCTTGAGCGGCCCGGCGACATTGCCGAGGCGCTGCTGCGTCATATCGAACGCGGCACGGGCGGCGGCAAAATCGTGCCGACGATCACGGTATTTAGGCCGTCGGTACCCGGCATGAGCGATATCCGCATCCTGAACCACCAGTTGATCCGCTATGCGGGGTACGAGAACGGCGGGACGGTCACCGGTGATCCGGCTTCCGCCCTGTTTACGAGGCTGTGCAAGAAGCTGGGCTGGACGGGAGAAGGGACGCCTTTCGACGTCCTTCCGCTTGTCATTCAAGGCGGGGAAGGCGGGCTTGAGCTGTTTCCCATTCCGCCGGAGCTGGTCATGGAAGTGCCGATCACGCATCCGGATATGCCCGCTTTCGCCGAGCTGGGCCTACGCTGGTACGCCGTGCCGATCATTTCCGATATGGAACTCGTGATCGGCGGCATCCGCTATACGGCCGCTCCGTTTAACGGTTGGTACATGGTGACCGAGGTCGGTGCGCGAAATTTCGCCGATGAACAGCGGTATAACATGCTGCCGCGGGTGGCGGAGCTGATGGGCTTGTCCACAGCGAGCGAAACCTCGCTCTGGCGGGACCGCGCACTCGTCGAGATGAACGTCGCCGTGCTGCATTCCTACAAGCAGGCGGGGGTCAGCATGGTGGATCACCATACGGCGGCTTCCCAGTTCCGGTTGTTTGAAGAGCGGGAAGCCAGGAGCGGCAGAGAGGTCACCGGGAACTGGACGTGGTTGATCCCGCCGTTATCGCCGGCGACGACCCATATTTTTCATCATTCGTATGACAACACGGTCAAGACGCCAAACTTCTTTAAGAGAGAGGCGTCAAACGCTACGCCGGAACAAGCGGGATGCCCTTTTCACCATTAGCTTATCGACTCCGACACCCTGCAGACCCGAAAAAAGTGCTTGATTGCTTGTTGCTTTTCGTCTGCTGCGTCGTATAATGATTTATTAGGTTATTTGACATTAAAGGGGATAAAGATAGAGCGTTGAACACCATACATTTGAAAGAAATCATCCGTGAGCTGGTCGGACGGTCGGGACTGGGCGTTCAGGTCCGTCTGAGAACACGGTCCCGGGATGGACGCCTGATCGGCGGCAAGTACGGGATGGTTTCCAAGCGGATCACGATGTATACCGGTGTGATCGAGGAACAATGCATGCAGATGTTCGGATCATTGGACCGGGTGGAGGAGTATTTTACGATTGTCCTGGCCCATGAGCTGGGGCATGCCGCGGATCCGGAGCTGCCTGCGCTCTCCGAATCGCTGGAAGACATGAATCTTACTGAGGAACATCGGATGCGCGTGGCGCTGCAAATTGAAGAGAACGCATGGAACTATGCGCTGGAGCTGATTCCCGAAGCGGATCTGCCCATGATGAGCGCCATTATCGACGAGTCGCTGTATGCGTACCGGCTTCAGGTGGAGGAAGCGGGAGCCGAGGCGGGCATCGCCTGATGCCAGTCGGAACCGGCTGCCGCGGGGTCAGAGGCGGATCAGCTGCATCTTATAAAATAATAAAGGATAGGCTCGGGCAGACCCTTTGGATCTCTCGAACCTATCCTTTTTTGGTTGAACGGGCGACATCCGCCTGCCCTATAGCATCGAATGCTTATTCCGCTGCGTTCAAAGGGCTGACGACGAGCTCATACTGGTTCAGCGTAGAGCCGAGAAGGACGTCCTTGCTGCCTCCGGCCCCGCGGTGAGAAGCGCGGAAGGACTCGCTCTGCGTCCAGTCTTTAAACGACGCCTCGTCCTCCCAGACGGTGGACACCTTCAGCTCCTCGGCGTCCGCCTCCTTGCTCTTGCCCAGCCATACCTCCATCCGGACAAAGCCCGGCATGTCCTGCACGCCCTTGGCATTCGCAAAACGCTCGGCCACGGCTTGTCCGTGCCCTTCCTTGATCAAAATCGTATTGGTAATGACTATCATAAGGAATCGCCTCCGATTGTGGTATCGTTCCTTAATTCAGTCTACTCGTGTGCATCCAGTTTCTC
This sequence comes from Paenibacillus sp. OAE614, assembly GCF_040546645.1. Taxonomy (NCBI): domain Bacteria; kingdom Bacillati; phylum Bacillota; class Bacilli; order Caryophanales; family Paenibacillaceae; genus Paenibacillus; species Paenibacillus sp. OAE614. The sequence goes on from NZ_JBEPOD010000001.1 coordinate 7,258,953, forward strand.
AAGCGGCTTGATAGCAGGTCCTTCAAACACGACCCCGTCATAGGAAAACCGGGAGCCGTGGCAAGGGCAGTCCCAGGTCCGCTCCGCCGCGTTCCACTCGGTCTCGCAGCCCATATGCGTACACGTGTTATCCACCAGATGAAGATTGCCCTCCGGGTCTTTATAAGCACCGGCTTTTTTTCCGTTATGGCGGACCACGGCGCCTTCGTCAGGATTCAGGTCTTCGATCCGGGTGTGGACGAGGCCGACTTTGCCGGAAATCAGCTCTCCAGCCACATCCGCATTTTCCTTCACCAAGTTCATAATCGACGGGTCGGCGAGGAAACGGGACGGCGTGTACAGCTCGCTGTACGGATTGTCCCTGCCGATGATTTGATCCGATAACATCCGCCCGGCGAGGGTACCGCTGGTCATGCCCCATTTGTTGAAGCCGGTTGCCACGTAGATCCCTTCGTCCTTGGACGTAATTTGTCCGATGTACGGCACCTTGTCGATGGTGACCAGATCCTGGGTGGACCAGCGGAAAGGTATGCCCTTGCTGCCCAGCAGTTTGCCGCCATAGGCTTCGAGCGCCTCATAGTAGGAGAAGGTGCACATATGCTGCCCGGTTTTATGCCCTTCGCCGCCGACGATGACCACCTCTTCGCCGTTCCAGGAGGCGGCCCGAAGCGAGCGCGTCGGCTTGTCCGCACTGATATACATGCCGCCGGCAAACGCCGTCTCCGGCTTCATAGCCAGTGCGTACGAGCGGTCAGCATGCAGCCGCGCGAAATAAAAGCCGCCTTCATCGAGGAACGGGAAGTGGGTAGCAGCGACAACATGGCTGCATTGAATCTTGTGGCTTCCGCGGTAGGTGACGACCGTTAACGGCCCCTCCTTGTCCACCTTATGGACCGTCGTATTCTCATATACTTGTCCGCCAGCCTTCACGAACTCCTCCAACAGACGCCGCAAATAATGCAGCGGATGGAACCGGGCTTGTCCCGGCAGCTTGATGGCACCCGATGCGAACTGAGGAATCGGCAGCTTGTTTACCCATTCGCCGGGGATGCCCAGCTTCTCATAAGCTTCGAATTCTTTCTCCAGCTTATTGAGATCCTTATCCTTCTCCATATATACATAGGCGTCTTCCTCATGGAGACCGCAGTCGATATTCAGCTTGGACGCCGTATCCCGGATGAATTGCAGCGCATCCCGGTTGGCCTGATAATACATGGATGCCCGTTCCTGCCCGAAATGGCTCAGCAGTTCATCGTACAGCATGCCGTGCTGGGCTGTAATTTTGGCAGTCGTATGTGCGGTTGTGCCGTTCAGCACGTTCCCCGCTTCGATCAGGGCGACCTTCAGCCCTTCCTTGGCAAGCAGGTACCCGGTCGTAATACCCGCAATTCCCGCGCCTACGATAGCAACGTCCACCTTGATGTCTTCCGCCAGACGCGGAAAGGAAGGGAGGTCCGTTGTCGCTCTCCATAAAGATTCAGGGTACTGCGGCAGCTCATTGGATATCGGTTCAGATGGTTGCATAGCATCGTAGCCTCCTAAGTATTTTCATTTCATTTATTACCACTTTTCACCAAAAAGAAACGGAGCTTGCCCCGGCGGCGGCTTTTCTTCCCTGCGGGGGTTGTTTACAATAGTAGGGAAAGCCTAAATCGTCCTGCGGGCGGGCAGAAAACCTGCGCTTAGGGCGGCCATTTGGGGGAAAGCCGATATGATAAAGGAGGCGCTGATCCAACGATGAAATACCGGAGACTGGGAAGAAGCGGACTGAAAGTGAGTGAAATCAGCCTGGGCAGCTGGCTGACTTACGGCGGATACGTGGAGCGCGAAAATGCGGTTCAGGCGATCCGGACAGCCTATGACGAGGGCGTAAATTTCTTTGACACGGCCAATGTGTACGAGCGGGGTGCGGCCGAGGAACTGCTGGGGCAGACGCTGAAGGCGTACCCGCGGGAGTCTTACGTGCTGGCAACCAAGGTGTTCGGAAAAATGGGGGACGGGCCCAACGACCAGGGACTGTCGCGGAAGCATATTATGGAGCAGTGCGATGCCAGCCTGAAGCGGCTGGGCCACGACTATGTGGACCTGTACTACTGTCACCGGTATCATGCCGATACACCGATCGACGAAACGCTGCGGGCGCTGGATGACCTGGTCCGCCAGGGCAAGGTGCTGTATGTCGGCGTCAGCATGTGGACCGCGGCGCAGATGGAGGCCGCGCTCGGCACGGCTGACCGCTACCTGCTGGACCGCATCGTCGTAAACCAGCCGGTATACAATATGTTTCAGCGGGAGATCGAGCACGAGGTTATTCCGCTCGGCGAAGCGAAGGGCATCGGCCAGGTCGTCTACTCGCCGCTGGCGCAAGGCTTGCTGACAGGCAAATACACGGCACCCGGCCAGGCTCCGGAAGGCAGCCGCGCCGCCAAGCTCGGCTGGAAGGAAGACCGCATCAGCGAAGAGAAGATCGCCAAGGTGCGCCAGTTGGAGAAGGTCGCCGCCGAGCTTGACATCAAGGTAGGCCAGCTGGCCCTGGCCTGGATTCTGCGGCAGCCGAATGTGGCGAGCGCGCTGGTGGGCGCGAGCCGTCCGGAGCAGGTCGCCGAGAACGTGAAGGCCTCGGGCATTGAGCTTTCGGCGGACGTGCTGGAACGGATCGAACAAATTTTGAACTCCTAATGATCGAATAAGGCATGGCGAAGGCCGTCCTGCAGCGGGTATCCCGATACCGCGCTGGGGGCGGTCTTTTTTATCTCCAGACCGAGAATATATCGCTCGTCTATGCCAACCGGATAACGGGAATGCTCTAGATACGCCAAGGGCCCCCGCCGGGCCGCAGCTTTACATCGGGCGGAGCAGCTTGTAAAGTAGTTCTACGTTGAATCTGTTGCGGCAAGAAAGCCAAGTGGAGGAAATCGGATTGAAACACAGATACGAGTTTATCGAACACCATGAGCATATGCCTTTTACGCTGTTCATCAACAGCATTGACCATATTCCGTTTCATTGGCATAAAGAGCTGGAGCTGATCTACGTCCTCAAAGGCTCGGTGGAAATCCATGTCGCCCAGGAGCGGCTGATTCTGCGGGAAGAGGACCTGCTGGTCATCAACAGCATGGACGTGCACAAAATCGACAAGACCGGCGAGGCCAACGTCCTGCTTACCCTGCAGGTCGATCCAGGGACGGTCCAGGCCCAGCCGCAGCAGTCCAAAAACCGGATCGATTGCAGCTCCGTGAACGCCCCGGGTGCGGACGACGCCCGCTTTGCGCCCATCCGCTCCGGTCTTGCCCAAATGATGTGGGAGCTGAACAAGCGGGAGGACGGCTACGGCGACAAAGTGATGGGGCATCTGCATCTTTTGCTGGGCCAGCTGGTTCGATATTTCGCGACCGCGGAGCGGCTGGACGACAGCGCGAATGCGAGCGACGTGGATCTCGAGCGCCTTCGCCGGATCATTCAATACGTGGACGAGAACTATATGTACAAAATCAACCTGAACCAGATGGCCGAACAGGAGCATCTGAGCTTCTATTATTTTTCCCACTTTTTCAAAAGCAAGATCGGCATCTCCTTTCAGAAATATTTGACCCTCATCCGTTTGGAAAAAGCGGAGACGATGCTGAGGGAGACGACGAGCAACATTATCGACATCGCCGCGGACTGCGGGTTCGCCAATGTAAAGCTGTTTAACAAGAGCTTTAAGGAAAAAATGGGCGTGACGCCTTCCGAGTACCGGCAGAAGCATGAGCGGCAGAGCGGAGGAGCGGATGACAAGCATCTTCCTTTTACGAGAGATACATCGGAGAGCGGCTCCTACATCAAGGTCGATACGGTAAAAGTGCTGGAGGGCTTGTACCGGCATCTGCCGCAGGTTGAAGCCGCGGCACCGTCCGTGCCGCCCGCCCCTGCCCGGAGCGTTGAGGAAAGCCTCGTTCTGGATGCGGCCGCTCCCGGAGAATCGTACGAGCCTCACTGGAACCGGCTGCTGACGGCAGGAAGAGCCGCCGAAGGGCTGCGCGAGGACTGGCGGAAGCAGCTGGTGGAAATCCAGGCGGAGCAGCCGTTTCAACATATCCGATTCCACGGCATTTTCAATGACGAGATGATGATTTACGACGAATCCGAGGACGGGACTCCGCGGTACAATTGGAGTTATGCCGATGAGCTGTACGATTTTTTGCTGGGTCAAGGGATACGTCCCTTCGTTGAGCTCGGGTTTATGCCCGGCAAGCTGAAGCGTTCGGATGAGACGCTCTTTTGGTGGAAAGGGAACATATCGCCGCCGAAGGATATGGCCAAGTGGTCGGAGCTCATCCGCCAGTTTGTCCGGCATCTGGTCAACCGCTACGGCATGGAAGAGGTGCGGCAGTGGTACTTTGAAGTGTGGAACGAGCCGGATGCCATCGAGATCTGCTGGTCGGGAACGAAGGAGGAATATTTCGAATTTTACGCCGCCACCGCGCTGGCGATCAAGTCGGTCTCCCCGGATCTCCGGGTCGGCGGGCCGGCTCTGAATTATATTACCGTGTGGGAGACGGACTGGATTCAGACCTTCCTGCAGTACTGCCACGAGCACCGGGTGGATATCGATTTCTTTTCCTTCCACAGCTATTCGGAATATTGGCCCGGGGACGAGCACTCCGGTGGCCTATCCCATACACAGCCGCCGGAATTTTTTGTGGATACGATCCACAAAGTCCGCGAACGGATCGCCGATTCTCCGGCGGAGGCATTGGAGCTGCATCTGACGGAATGGAACTTTTCCTTGTATCCGCACAATCTGCTGCATGACACGATGTTCATGGCTCCGTTTATTATCAAAAACGCGGTTGATTCCATCGGCCTGCTGCAGTCGCTCGGGTTTTGGACGTTCACCGACATTTTTGAGGAGATGCGGGCGGGCGACAGCCCGTTTCACGGCGGATTCGGGCTGATCAGCATGCACGGGCTCAAGAAGCCCTCCTATTACGCTTTTGCGCTGCTGAACAAGCTCGGCCGCCGGATCTTGGCCAAGGGTCCGTATTATATCGCGACCGAGGAGAACGGAGACATCCAGGTGCTGCTGTACAACTATACACATGTGGACAGCTTGTACGCCAAGGGCGAATGGTCGGGCATCAGCGATCAAAACCGGTACGACGTGTTTGAAAGCAAGGAGGCGCTTGACGTCAGGCTCGACATTCACGGTTTGCAGGGGGATTACAAGGTGTCGCACTACACCCTGGACCGTGAGCACGGATCGGTGTTTGACGCATGGCAGGCGATGGGAGCGCCGGACTTTCCCAGTGAGGATGAGGTCGCCTATTTGCGCCGTCAAAGCGGGCCCGACTTGAAGGTGTCCCAAATTCGGGACGCTTCTCCCTATACCGTTCGCGTCACCGTACCGCCGCACGGCGTGCAGCTGATCACGCTCCATAAACAGTATTGAAACCAGCTCCGAAATTTCCCGTTCCTGTGCCGGACGGAAATTCGGGGCTGTTTGCGATATGCCTGCAGCAGCCGGGGATGACCGCAAAAAAAGGGGTGCTTTTAGGCAAAAGAGAACAAGAACGGGCTTTTGCTTCAGGGTTAGAATGAAAACAAGCAGTCATTTGTTGATTCTGCAAACGTCTACATAGCATGAACTAAAGAAATGGATGTTATAGGGCCTATTGGACCGTTATATAACAGGAAGTTCCATGCAAAACTTTAGTTCAATCTATGTACAATCCATGATTAAAGGAATGAGTCATCATGAATACATCCATAGATAAGCTGCTGAAATCGCTGACCCTGGAAGAGAAAGCGGCGCTCGTCGCGGGAGCCGACATGTGGAAGACGCAAGAGATTGAACGGGTGGGCGTTCCGTCCATTACGATGTTTGACGGTACTAACGGCGTCCGCAAGCCCGGAAGCACGCAGGAAATGGGATTGTTTTCGGAAAATATGCCGGCGACCTGCTATCCGACCGGCGTGGCGCTGGGGTCCACCTGGAACACGGAGCTCATTGAGGAAGTGGGCGAAGCCCTCGGCCGGGAAAGTCTGGCGCTGGATACGCAGATTCTGCTTGGACCCGGCGTAAATATGAAGCGCTCTCCGCTTGGCGGACGGAACTTCGAGTATTATTCCGAGGACCCGGTGCTGACCGGGGAGCTGGGCGCCGCCATGGTGAACGGGCTGCAGCGCATGGGCGTCGGCGCATCGGTCAAGCATTTTGCCGGCAACAACCAGGAGACCGAGAAGATGGTTTCGAATTCCGTTGTGGATGAACGCACCCTGCGGGAAATCTACTTGACCGCGTTTGAAATCATCGTCAAGAAGGCGAATCCTTGGACGGTGATGACCTCGTACAACCTGCTGAATGGTACTTATACCAGCGAGCATGATTTTCTGCTGCGCCAGGTGCTGCGCGAAGAATGGGGCTATGACGGGGTCGTCATGTCGGACTGGACGGCGGTCCACGACCGACTGAAGAGCCTGCGGGCCGGGCTTGACCTGGAAATGCCGGGACCGGCGAAATACAACGCCGTGAAGCTGGTTTCCGCCGTGCAGAGCGGCGAGCTGGACGAGAGCATGCTGGATGCGTCCGTGCGGCGCATGCTGGAGCTGGTCGCCAAGGTCACCGCCGCAGCCGGCAGCAGGGATGCGCGGCAGCCTTGGGACGTGGACGCGCATCATGAGCTGGCGCGCCGGGCCGCAGCGGAGAGCATCGTTCTTCTGAAGAACGAGAACGGCATCCTGCCGCTTGCGGCCGGGAAGCTCCGCCGGCTGGCCGTTATCGGCCAGAAGGCGAAGAAGCCGCGCTACCAGGGCGGCGGCAGCGCACGGGTTACGCCGACCCGACTGGACATCCCGTACGATGAAATCGCGGCGATGGTTGGCGGGGAGGACCATCTGGCGTACGCGGAAGGGTACCGCAACGACAACGAGCCGGACGACGCTCTGATCGAAGAGAGCGTGCGGCTGTCCAGCCAGGCCGAAGCGGCTGTCCTTTTCGTCGGCCAGCCTGAAGGCACGGAATCCGAAGGTTACGACAGCAAGACGATCGACCTGCCGCCGGCCCAGGTAAAGCTGATCCAGGAAGTTGCCGCGGCTCAGCCGAACTGCATCGTCGTTCTGTGCAACGGTACGGCGGTGGCGATGCAGGAATGGATCGGCGGCGTGCCGGCCGTGCTGGAGATGTGGCTGTCCGGACAGGGCAGCGGCCGGGCAGTGGCGGACATCCTGTTTGGGCGGGTGAACCCTTCCGGAAAGCTGTCCGAGACGTTCCCAGTGAAGCTGTCGGACACGCCGTCCTACCTTACATTCGGCGACGGCAACCAGCAGGCGGTGTACAGCGAAGGGATTTTTACCGGTTACCGCTATTACGACAAAAAGGAGCTTGAGCCGCTGTTCCCGTTCGGCCACGGCTTGTCCTACTCGTCGTTTGAGTACGGCGGCCTGCGCGTCCGCACTGCTGGCGGGGTGACGACGGTCGAAGTGGATATCCGTAACGCGGGGGACCGCGCGGGTAAGGAAGTTGTCCAGCTCTATGTTCAGGACGAAGAGAGCCGCCTGATCCGGCCGGTCAAGGAGCTGAAAGGCTTCTGCAAATTGCAGCTGGAGCCCGGGGAAACGAAGTCTGCCGTCTTTACGCTGACCTCGCGAGATTTCTCTTACTATGATCCCAAGCGGGGGCAATGGGTGGCGGAAAGCGGGTGGTTCACGCTCATGGCCGGCAGCTCCTCTGCGGATATCCGCGCGACGGTACGGGTAGACATGGCCTTTGAGGCGCAGCAGAGTCCAAGTCTGCACCGGTACAGCCTCATTTGCGACTGGATGGCGGAGTCCCGGTCCCGGGAAGTGCTGGAGCGGTTCATGGAGCGTATGAACGGGCAAATTTCCGATCCGATTTCGCTAAGCGAACAGTCGCTTGAGTTTCTTGGTGACTTTCCGCTCATCAAGCTGATCCAGCTGTACGGTCAGGAAATGCTGATTGAGCGCTCGCCTGAATCGATGGTCGACGAGCTGCTTGCTTCGGTTCACCAGACGAAGGTTTAAGCACAGCCCATAACGTTCACTCTATAAGGTACAGCTGTTCTTTGGAACGGCTGTACCTTTTTTGCGCTTTTCGGGCATCATGATTTCCCTAACTGCCGCCGTGACCCGGATGCAGCCGGACCTGTTCAACAAAAAACGTGAAGGTTCTGAGCAAAAAACGCGATGAAAGCGATATCAAGCGTTTCCTATAATTGAATATATCAGGAGCTCACCTAAACATCCTGAATGAAGAATTTTTGAAAGTGGGGCAATCACATGGGAGCTAAAACATCAGCGGCATCAGTGTACGGCAAGCTCAGCTCGTTCAGAATGATGGGATACGGGCTGGGCGACGCGGCCAACAACTTCGTGTGGGGCATGACGTCGGTCTACCTGATGTTCTTCTACACGGACGTCTACGGCATCAGCCCGGCGGCCGTCGCATCGCTGTTTCTGGTCGCCAGGTTCTTGGATGCCATTTTTGACCCGATCATCGGGATGATCGTCGATAAAACGAATTCAAGATGGGGACGCTTCAGACCTTATTTATTGTTCGGCAGCATTCCGCTGTCGGTTATGTTCGTATTATGCTTCTCGACGCCGGATATGGGGAATACCGGTAAACTGGTTTATGCGTACGTGACTTATATTTTGCTCGGATTTCTGTACTCCCTGGTCAACATTCCTTATTCGGCCATGTCGCCTGTCATTACACAGGATCAGAGAGACCGCACGAAGCTGATGACATACCGCATGATCTTCGCCAACGTGGCGACGCTCATCGTATCGTATGCCACCAGCCCGCTGGCCAGCTGGTTCGGCGGCGACAACACCGCCAAAGGCTATCAATACACGGTGGGGCTGTACGCCATCGTAGCGATCGTGCTGCTGCTGGGCTGCTTCAAGAGCACGCAGGAGCGGATTCCGATCCAGAAGGAAGTCAGCACCAAGGGCGGATTGAAAACGTTAGCGAAAAACAGACCGCTCCTGCTCTCGTCTTTTGCTATGATGCTGAGCGGCGGAGCCAATACGATTTTCTTCGCCATTCCGGCGTATTATTTCAAATATAATGTTGGCCGGGAGGACCTGGCGGCGTATTACATCCCGGTGGTCCTTCTGATGGGCATGATCGGCATGGCCTGCGTTCCTTTTGTGGAAAAGAGAATCGGCAAGAAAAACACGCTTCAGCTCGCCTTTTTGATTACGATTGTCGGCAGCGTGTGTCTGTACTTTACGAGCTACAGCAGCATTACGCTGATCTTTATCTTCTCGGCTTTGATCGGCTTGACCTTCACCGTGCCGTGGGTCGTCGGCTGGACGATGGCGGCGGACTCGGTCGACTACGGCGAATGGAAAACCGGGGTCCGGGCCGAGGGTATCAGCTATGCTTCCTTCAGTTTCGCCCAGAAGGTTGCGACGGCGCTTGCCGGCTCGCTCTCTGGTATTCTGCTTACGCTGACCGGGTATGTGGCTAACCAGGCACAGACGGTTACCGCGCTGCACGGCATCGCTTTTTCGCTCACGCTGGCTCCGGCCATTCTGACGCTGGGCGCGATGGTCCTGATCTTCTTCTATAATTTAACGGACCGCAAATACGCCGAAATCATTCAGGAGCTGGAACAGCGCAAAGCGCAGCAGGCTTAAATTACGATGCAGTTGGACAAGGCAGTCAATCTAAGGGTTGGCTGCCTTGTTTTTGATATGTGTGTTGACATTGTGTATACATCGTGTATAAAATCGTACGTATATGGATGCCAAAATAGGAGGAACGACCAATGGATTCAAGTTTGCATATCCGTCTCCCGAAAGAGCTGAAAGAAAGCTTTCAGCAGGCGGCAAAGGATAATCATAAGGATACTTCCACCCTGGTCAGGGACTGGATTGCCGATTATGTCGCCGAGCACCGCAAAACTGACGAAGAGACGGCGGCTGATTTGTATGTGGCGGGTTACCGGCTGCAGCAGGAGCTAGGAGGGAGGGAGCAGATCGATAAGGACTTTGTAAAGCAGCTTCAGGAGTTCTCTCTAACGGATCAAAAACAATTCACGCACCGCATCCTCTCGGTGTATCTGGATCATGATCTGACCGTTCCCGCGATTGTTCAGAAGCTTCATGGCGGGTTTGCTTATTCCCAAATGTTTTTGCTTGGTTTGATCGGAGAAAAACCGAAGGACAGCGTTTAGTGCTTTTCTGCCCCCTATTCATGAGCGCCTGACGGCGTTTCGATTGTTTTCTCATTTGCCTTGAGTCCCCCGCCTGCCGCTCTCCGCGCATTGGCATTCTGCCAGGGAGAACGATATACTTGGGGGAGAACCTTGAATGGGAGGAACGGAATGGACTGGCTCAAAATTGACGATGTGGCGAAGGAAACCGGCCTGACCAAGCGCACGATCCGCTACTATGAGGAAATCGGCCTGATCAAATCACCCGAGCGCTCGGACGGAGGCATGCGTTTATATACGGAAGAAGACGTGCAGCATTTGAAAAATATCGTGTTGGCCCGCAAGGTGCTCGGCTTCTCCCTGCAGGAAATCCAGGAGTATTTGCAGATTCATGAGCAGGTGGAGCTCCACCGCAGCAAGTTTTCGTCCTCGTCCGACGACGAACAGCGCACGGCTGAGCTGAAGCAGATGGGAGAAGCGGTTACCAAGCAGATCGGCCTGCTGGACGTCAAAATCCAGGAGATCGCCCGCGTTCGGGAAGAGCTCGTGGCGCTGCAGGAACGGATTACGAACGCGCTAAAACGATAGTCTGCCTTCAGAGGCAAACAGCGATGACTTTATTTACCGGGAGTCAATAATCAGCAGCAAGTCGGCAAGCAGTCTGGGTGCATAGCACCAGGCTGTTTTTTTATGCAAAACGCCGTATCCCGCGGAGAAAATGCCTTGAACTCTATCGGATGAATGACGCCTGAGAAATGCTTTACTAGTTCTTATTACCTATTGATAAGTTCAAAATTTTTAAAGAAAATGGATATATGTAGAAATGTTATGGGGATGAGCGAGAACAATCTGTGATAATGTGCTCATATATACCGTGACTCAAGTAACAAGTTTGAGGGTGGGAGATACAGATTACCCAGTAGAAAGGAAAGTGCTAGTGAAACGAATGTCGCTGTCCATTAAACGAAAGTTGCTGGTATCGTATCTCGTCGTGCTGATCATTCCCAGCGTCATGATCGGAATGCTGTCTTACCAGTCGGCCAAGGGGAAAATTGAGGGAACGCTGATGACCAACGCTCTGGAGAGCAGCCAATCCGCTGACCGGATCATCACGCAGAACATCAAGGCCAAGGTGGATGATCTCGCTTACCTGATTCAGCAGCCTTATGTAGCCAGTGCTGAAAGCGATCCCACCGGCAAGGGAGGCGAGCTCAAGGCTCAGCTGAGGCAGTATCTCACCCTGCATAAGGAGGTCAAGGATATATTGCTGGGCACGGATAGCGGCGATTTCGTCCGGGCCTCCGAGGACCCGCTGCCGGAACGGTACGACGTCCGCAAGCAGGACTGGTATATCCGGGCGATCAAGCAGGGGAAGGGCGCGACCATCTCGCCTGTGTTTAAAGCGGCCAACGGCCAAATGTCCGCTTCCATCGCCCAGATGCTCCCATCAGGCAAAGGCGTCATGTCGATCGAGCTCAATCTGGATACGATTCGCAGCCTGACCCAAATGAAGCTGGGCAAGGACGGATACATCGTGATCGTCGATACGGCAAAAAACTATGTGGTGCATCCGGACAAGACGGGGGAACCCGCGGAAGAAGTGGTGACCAAGCATCTGTTTGCCGGCCAAGAAGGAACATTCAGCTATACATACGAAAACGAGAAGAAGCGGGCGTCCTTCACGACGAACGAGCTCACCGGGTGGAAAATAGCCGGAACGATGTACGACAAAGAGGTGGCTGGTGCCGTCAGCGGCATTCGCAACACGGTGATCCTGGTCATTTCGATATCCATTCTGGCCGCCCTGGCCATCATCCTGTTCAATATCCGCTCGATCATTAAGCCGATTTCTACGCTCACCTTGGCGACCGAGCGCATCAGCAAGGGGGATTTGCGGGAGGATCTGGACACGGCGAAGAGGGATGAGATCGGCAATCTCAGCCGTCACTTCCAGACGATGGTGGACAATCTCCGCACGATGATCGTCAGTGTTCAGCAAATCACGGATCACGTGAACGCGTCTGCCAAGGGGCTGGCTGCAGGCGCTGATCAGACGACCAAAGCGATCGAGCATGTGACCGAAGCCATCCAGGAGGTCGCCGCCGGAAGTGAGCAGCAGCTTCGCAGTGTGGAGCAGAGCATGGTGAGCATGGAGGTCATGTCCAAGGAGTCCGAGCAGATTCGGGCGAACATGGACGACGTCATGCAGACGATGCAGCGGACGACCCAATCGGCGGAAGAAGGCAACTCGGCCGTGATCAGCGTCACGGACAAGATCCAGAGCATCCACGAGACAGTCAGCGACCTCGACGGGATCGTGGATACGATGAACGAGCGTACGGCCCAAATCGGCGAAATCGTCAATTTGATCACAGGCATTGCCCAGCAGACTCATCTCTTGGCGCTGAACGCGTCGATCGAGGCGGCCAGGGCCGGAGAGCATGGACGGGGCTTCGCTGTCGTCGCGATCGAGGTGCGGAAACTGTCGGAGCAGTCGGAGCAGTCGGCCCAGCGCATCGAAGCGCTCGTCAGCGGCATGAAGGGCGAGATGACACGGATTCTGTCCGCCATGAACGACGCGAAGACGAGGGTGTCCGAGGGCATCGAAGCGGTGGATTTGACGGGCCGGTCGTTTACACGGATCCGCAAGGCTGTCAAAGGAGCCAGCGCGGACATCGCCTCGGCCGCCGAGGCGTCGCGCTCGCTTGCACAGAGCGGCGAAAGCGTAGAACAGTCGATTCGGCTCATTCAGGGGTATTCGGAAGCAGCCGCAGGCAACACGCAGGCCGTCTCGGCTTCCGCCCAGGAGCAGCTTGCCTCCATTGAGGAGATTGCTTCCTCGGCGGCCAGTCTGAACAAGCTGGCTGAGCAGCTGCTCGAGCAGGTGGCACAATTTAAAATCTAACGGCAATCGATACACAGGCGCTACCCGAAGCTGCAAGCGGGTGGCGCCTTTTTTTGTGTATTCCCGGAGCCATTCACATAATTTATCCAAATCTGGCACAACCTACGGTTAAATTCCTTCTTGTTGGCAAGGAGCGGAAATCGAGGTGACTAGTGGAGATGAAAAAAGGCAGTACAACACCGGATAAGCCGCGTATGGCCCTTCCAACAGGAAGGGCACTGGGTCTGCCCTCTCCTTCATTGGATAAGGTGCCGATCCAGAAGGATCTGAAAGCCAATACGGAGTTGCTGAAGGATGTTTTCAAGGACTGCTCGGACATGGTCTACCGGAGCATGGAGGTTGCCCCGGGCGTTAAAGCCCTGCTCGTATTTGTGGAGGGGATCGTGTTCTCTGAAGAGCTTCAGATCCATATGATCCAGCCCATTGTCCAGGGGTTGGTTCGCCTGAAGAATGAGGGGGACGAGAGCAAGGAGCAAGACCCTGATCTGGAACCATTGGAAAATACGCGCGTATCCCTGTCCCAGGTCAACAGCGCCACCATGTGGGGGGACGTCATCGAGGGGCTGATGAATTCCAGTGCGGTCGTCCTGGTGGACGGGTATTCGGAAGCCCACCTGTTCAATGTGAAGGGCGGACTGCGCCGAACCGTATCCGAGCCGGAGACCGAAGCGGTCATCCGCGGGCCGCGCGAAGGATTCACGGAGATGCTTCGCGTCAATACAGCGCTGCTGCGTTTCAAAATTAAATCCCCGCGGCTGAAGATGAAGAGCATCGTACTCGGGACGGAGACCAAAACGGATGTGGTCATTTCGTACATCGAGGGACTGGCGAATCCCAAGATGATCCGGGACGTCGAGAAGCGGCTCAAGGACATTGAGATCGACGGTATACTGGAATCCGGATATATCGAGGAAATGATTGAGGACCATCCGTTCTCGCCGTTTCCCCAGCTTCAGTACACCGAGCGCCCCGACACCGCCGCGGCCCAGCTGCTGGAGGGGCGGTTTGCCATATTCACGGACGGCACACCGTTCGTTCTCATCGGTCCGGTTACCTTTTTCCAATTGATGCAGGCGAGCGAGGACTATTACGAGCGGTTTTTCATCACGAACTTCATCCGGTGGATCCGGTACTTATTCGTGTTTATCGCCCTCTTCCTTCCTGCACTGTATATCGCTACGACGACCTATCATCAGGACATGCTGCCTTCGACCCTGGTGCTCAGCATCGCGGCTGCCCGGGAGGCGATCCCGTTTCCTGCGCTTGTCGAGGCGCTCATTATGGAAATTTCCTTCGAGGCCTTGCGCGAGGCCGGCGTTAGGCTCCCGAAAACCGTCGGCCAGGCGGTCAGCATTCTGGGGGCGCTCGTTATCGGCCAGGCTGCGGTCGAAGCCGGCATCGTATCGGCCCCGATGGTCATTATCGTATCGATGACGGGGATCGCCTCCTTTACGATTCCGCGCTTCAACCTGGCCATCACGGTCCGACTGCTGCGGTTTCCGCTGATGATCCTGGCCGGGGTGCTCGGATTGTTCGGCATCGTGCTGGGCACGGTCTGGATTCTGGTCCACGTGACCCAATTGACCTCCTTTGGCGTGCCGTATATGTCCGGCATCAGCCCGTTCCATGTTCAGGATAACAAGGACGTGTTCGTTCGCGCCCCATGGTGGAAGATGAAGCGGCGCCCATCCTGGGCATCGAAGAAAGACCGGGTGCGCGAGAAGAAGGAGATCAACGGTACCCCGCAATCAAACAAGGTGTGGTGATATGGACATGATCAAGAAATGGGCGGTAGCCGGTTTACTGCTCCTGAGCCCGCTTGCGCTGGCCGGCTGCTGGGACCGTAAAGAAATCAACGACGTTGCCTTCGTCATCGGATCTTCCGTTGACAAGGAAAACGGGCTGTACCGAAGTGCCCTCCAGATCGCCTTGCCGGGGAATTTAGGCGGGGCAGGCAGCAAAGGCGGCGGCGGAGGCACCAGCGGCGGAAAGTCCTACTACCTGGAATCGAAAACGGGCATTACGCTGCGCAGCGCCAATATGGAAATCCAGGCCGGCAACTCCCGGAACCTTTCCTTCTCCCACCGGCGCGTGCTGCTTATCGGCGAGGAATTCGCCAGGGACGGCATTGCACCGATGCTGGACCAATTCGCCCGGATTCCTCAGAATCGCCTGTCATCGCTGGTGGCGGTGACAAGCGGAGCAGCGTACAAAATTTTGGACGCAGATGCGCCGATGGAGCAATTCTCCAGCGAGATGATCCGGGAGCTGATCAACGAATTCACGAAAAGGCCCGATTCGCTGAAACAGCTGGTTAACACACTCATGACGGATGGCGTGGACGTGGCTCTTCCGTACCTGTCTATTCAAGAGGCGGTGCCGCCGGGCGTGGGAACGTCCAAAAATAATATCCAGGTTACGGGCCTGGCCCTGTTTGATGAAGATAAGTTCGTGGGAGCCATGGAAGGACAGGAGGGCAAAATCATTAACCTGGCCATGAATCAGGCTCCCTCCCCGGACATTATCGTCGACGGCCCCGGAGGAAAGGGCCACATTTCCATTCGCTTCAGCGAAAATGAAGCCAAGCTGAAACCGGTTGTCCGCGGCAACGATATCACGATGACCATCGAAATTTACGCCAAGGGCGCCGTGTACGAAAATGACTCAAACAGCATTATCAGCGATGAGCATAGCCTGCGGGACCTGGAGCGCCGGGCCAGCGAGGAGATTGTCAATAAAGTGCAGCTCGCCATGCGTTCTCTGCAGCATAAATACAATTCGGATATTCTGGGATTCGGCAGGACGATCTACGAGCACGACCCGAAGGCATGGCAGAGATTTAAGGGCAATTGGAAGAAAGTATATCCCGAGGTCAGGGTTATCGTAAAACCTGAGCTTCATATCGAGAATATCGGAGCCGTCGGCAAGCCCTTCGGCAGAAAGGAAATCAGGAATGATTAAGCTTCTGGGGCTGTATATCTTGGCCGCTATATTGGTGATCCTGGTCGATCGGAAGGTCATGCGCGACATTCCGGGGATTAACCGCTGGATGGCCTATATCCTGCTTGTCGGCGGGTTCGGAATATGGGCCTACTGCCTGCAGTTTGGCCACGTCGTGTACGGATCGATACTGGCGGGACATTATCTCGACCAATTCGTTCCTTTTTGAATGTGAAATCGCAATAAAGGAGGCAGGGCTGTGAATAAAGTGACGAACCGGCAGTTTAGGATGCTCGGAATCACCTATATCTTGAACACCACATTAATCCACGTACCGAGTGAGCTTGCCAATTATGCCAAGCAGCACGCCTACCTGTCCTTTTTTCCGGCGGGACTCGTCGTTGCGCTGATGCTTCTGCTGTTGTCCAAAAGCGCAAAGCGGTTCCCCGGGAAGGACCTGTTCCAATCGCTGAACGGACGGCATAAAGTGATCGGAAGAGTGATTACCATCCTGTACCTGATATTTTTCTTTATCATCCTGGCCAGGGATATCCGCATGGTTGCCGACTTTACCAATGTTGTCCTGCTTCCGCTTACGCCGATCTTCATCATATCTATTGCGATCACGGCGACGGTGATTTTTATCGCCAGAGGAGGCGTGCAGACGGTGATGGGCATTGCCGACCTCTATGGGCCGATTATGACAACGGTGGTCCTCACCATGCCGTTTATCGTTGCCAAGGACTTTGATCTCAACTATATCAAGCCTTACTTTTACGTCGATTGGGCGGGCGTCGGCAAAGGGAGCTGGGTCGTCTTTTCTTACCTGGGCCAGATTCTGGTGCTCCCGTTCATCTTCTCAAGCAAGGATTACCGCATCCGTGACGGGATGTACGCGCTGCTCCTGTCGACAGGGCTGCTGCTGCTGATCGTCATTATGATTGCGCTGCTGGTAGGTGTACCCATTGCCGAAAGCCTGATGTATCCGTCTTACGAATTGACCCGGCAGATCAAAATAACGGATTTCCTCGACCGGTTCGACATGCTGCTCGTGGCCCTCTGGTTTCCGGCCGTTCTGCTGAATATTGCCACCAGCTTGTTCATCATTTGTTACGGATTAAAAACGATGATCCCGCAAATTTCCGGAAAAATGATGACCTCGCCCATTGGATTGTTCGCCGCAGTTACAGCGTTCTGGATCTACCCCAACTCGATCGAAGTGTTCCGGTTCGACAGGGAGTGGACGGTCGTGGCCCTGTTGTTTGTCATTGTGCTGCCGATCTTCATCTTTTTGTTCCATCGGCCCCATCGAAAACCCCGGATGCAGGAACCCCGGGAGGACGCTACCTGATCCTTCTGCCGGCAAAAATAAAACAGGCTCTTTCGGTTAGATTAGAGGGGATAAAAGTGATACAATAGAAGGAACGGGCGGCCCTGAAGCCTGCGGCTGAAGGGGATGTCCTGCCTGCTAGGCATACCTGAAGGGTGATTACATGACAACTAAATCGAAAAAGTACAACATTTTTCATAAGTTTTACCGGAAAATCAAGCTGAACATGATCAAGCTGTTCCGTTCCCCGGGCGGAGCACGCAAAGTGTCGCTCGGATTCGCACTCGGGTTCGGGCTCGAGATGATCGTCATTTCCACCGGATCGCTGGTGTATTTGATTTTTTACCCTACGGTAAGGTTGGCCGGCGGCTCGCTTCCGGCAGCTATTATAGGCAATGTCATTGGCAAGCTCACTTTCCTTCCTATCGTCCTCCTCCCTTTTGCCAAGAAAATCGGAGAATGGTTCTTCCCGAAAAAAATGGTGGATATTCCGGTCCAGGAACATGCTTGGAGAAACCTGCCGTCCGGCGATTTCACCATATTTAAGCATCTGCTGCAGGGCGGTCTTCACGTGCTGATCGGTATGTCGGTGTTCGGCCTGGTGCTTGGCGTCATTTCCTTTTTTGTCGTTCGATTCTTGTATAACCAGCGCAAAAGGCACCGCCTGGCCAAGCGCCAGAACGCCGCTGCCGTCAAAAGTCTGTGAATCTTTTCATCTCCTTGGTCGGAATTTCAAGTATACTGTTTAGTAAAACAGTGGCGGGTTCCATGAACCCTGATGAGGAGAAGGATGCATGGCTCGGAATTTGGCAGGTAAGAAAATTGCGTTAACCGGTCCCCGCAAAGCGGCCGAAATGGCCAAACTTGTGGAGAATATGGGAGGCATTCCGCTGATTCGTCCCGCACAGGGAACGGTATTCCTCGACGATGTGAAGCTGCGCAAGGATATTGAAGCCTGGATCGCCATTCCACCCGCTTGGGTCATATTGACGACGGGCATGGGGCTCGACGCCATCGATCAGGTGGCGGAGGAGATGGGGGCTGGCGCTGCACTGCTCGAAACGCTGCAGGGCTCGTCCATTGCCGCCCGCGGGTACAAGACGGTGAATGCGCTGAAGAAGAGAGGGCTTATCCCGATCGTACGGGACGACGACGGAAGCACGGCCGGTCTGATCCGGGGGCTGGCGTCCTATTCGTTCCAAGGGGCGGACGTCATTCTTCAGCTGCACGGCGATCCGGCCCCGAAGCTGACGGCCTGGCTGCAGGAACAGGGGGCCCAGGTGCGGGAAGTGCTGCCGTATCAGCATATTGCTCCGGATGAAGCGGAGCTTGCGCGGCTGCTCGCCGAAATTACGGCGGCGGAGCTGGACGCCGTGGCGTTCACCAGCGGGCCGCAGGTGCGCAACCTGATCGAGTACGCCCGGGCGAAGGGTGAGCTTCCGGAGCTGGTATCGGCTTTCTCCGGACCGGTCATCGCGGCGGCTGTCGGCAAAGTTACAGCCCAGGCGCTGCGGGAAGAAGGCATCGAACGCGTCTGCTCGCCGGAGGAAGATGAGCGGATGGGCAGCATGATGGTGGAACTGGGAAGGTATTTTGTTCGAAACTGACGGAAAGGGACATGTCCATACAGACGGGGGATGCGGCTGGCTGCATCCCTTTTTCCTTCATCAAAACGAAAGGAATTAAAGGTTTTTTCCAGAAAGTGTGGAATGCTATAAGGAACGAGAGCGAGCAAGGAGGAACATAATGAACAAGAAAAAAAGCATTTTACTCGGTGATTATACGCATCCGAAATTTCACCCTTTGCAGGGGGTGGACGCGCAGATCAGCCATATTTTGAACGATGTCATTTCGGTTCAATGCAGCGAAAACAAAAATTTGCTGCTCGAGGAGCATTTGAAGCCGTTTGACCTTTGCATATGCTATTTCGACTTGTGGGACGAGAAGGTGTCTCCGCAGCAGACGGCGGGTTTGCTGTCTTACGTGAGCCAGGGAGGAGGCCTGCTTGTCATCCACAACGGCCTGTCCGTCGGCAACCGGCGCTACGAGCTGGCCCAGCTGGCCGGCGGCCGTTTTAACGGTCATCCACCGTACCAGCCGCTGTCGTTCCGGGTGAGCGCAGAGGACCAGGTTACGAAAGGCATCGAGCCTTTTGAACTCGACGAAGAGCCGTACCAGATTGATTTTGACCCGTTTGGCGAAAGAACCGTCCTGCTGGAATACGAACTGGAAGGAACGTGGCATCCGGCGGCCTGGAAGCACAGCTACGGTATGGGAAGAGTCGCCTTTCTGATGCCGGGGCATCACGAGCCGACATTCCTCCATCCGCAGATCCGCCGGCTTATTCTGCAGGCCGCGCAGTGGGCGGCGCATCTTCCGGGTTAATACGGCCCCCGGGTTTATATGACCCATCATTTGGGGGTATAATATATTGACTATAGCTTTGGGAGGAATAACCATGAGTGATCTGTTTAAAAAAGCAATTTCATTAGGTTGGGGCCTTACCATAGTGAGCAAAGAGAAAGTCGAGAAGATCGTGGACGATCTGGTCAAACGGGGCGAGCTGGCGCCGTCCGAATCCAAGGATCTGGTCAACCGGCTGGTGGAACGCGGCGAGGAGGAGCAGTCCCAATTTAAAACGTGGATTCAGGAGCAGGTTCGGCGTGTATTGACGGACATTCACGTTCCTTCCGATCAGGATATCGTTAGTCTGGAACAGCGCATCGCAACATTGGAGAAGAGGGTGGCGGAGCTCGAAGCAGAGCGTTCCGGACCGGCCGCGGAATAAGATGGCACTGCGCATCAGACATACCGGTCGTTACCGGGAGATCGCCATGGCGCTTATGCGTCATGGCTTTGGTTATATCGTGGAGGAGCTGGGCCTGTTCCAGATGCTGTCCATCCCAAAACGGTGGATCACCCATCAGACGCCGCAGACCAAGACGCTGGGGGAACGGATCCGGCTGGTTCTGGAAGACCTGGGGCCGACGTTCGTCAAGCTGGGGCAGCTGGCCAGCACCCGATCGGACCTATTGCCGGAGCCGATCATCCGGGAGCTGATCAAGCTTCAGGATCAGGTTCCTCCCTTCTCGTCCGAGTCGGCCAAAGGCATTATCGAGCAGGAGCTGGACGACGCCATCGAGGATATTTTCTCCTGGTTTGAGGAGTCGCCGATCGCGGCGGCTTCCATTGGACAGGTTCATCTCGGCAAGCTCAAGACCGGCGAGGATGTAGCGGTCAAGGTCCAGCGTCCGGGCGCTCTGCAGATGGTGGTCAGAGACCTGGAAATCCTCAGGGACTTGACCGCTCTAGCGGAGAAGCGCTGGGTATGGGTCAAGCAGTACCAGATCGCCCGCCTGGTGGAAGAGTTTGCGAGCTCTATGCGGGCTGAGCTGGATTACACCCAGGAAGGCCGCAACGCGGAGAAAATCGCCCTGCAGTTTCAGAACGATGAGACCGTGTGCATCCCGCGAATATTTTGGCAATTTACATCTTCGCGCGTTATGACGATGGAATACGTCCGGGGCATCTCTTTAAGCCATCAGGAGGAGCTTGTGGCGAAGGGATATGACTTGAAGGAAACGGCCGAGAAGCTCGTGGAGAGCATGCTGCACCAGATTTTTATCGAAGGCTTCTTCCACGCCGATCCGCATCCGGGCAATCTGCTCGTGCGCAAGGACGGCAGCCTCGCTTACTTGGATTTCGGGATGGTGGGACGGCTTAGCGAGGAGATGAAGGATCATCTGTCTTCGCTGATCATCGCCCTGATGCGAAAAAACACCGACAGCATGGTCCGCGCCGTGCTGAGGCTGGGCATGATGCCGGAAGACGGCGATATTCGCGAGCTGCGCAGGGATCTGGACAGTCTGCGGGAGCAGTACTATAATATTCCTTTTTCCGAAATCAGCATGGGGACGGCACTGAACGATCTGTTCGCGGTCGCCCAGCGTCACAAAGTGATGATCCCCCCTGATCTGACGCTGCTCGGCAAGGCGCTGCTGACGATGGAAGGCGTCATCGAGAAGCTGGACCCTACGCTAAGCATCATCGACATGGCGGAGCCATTTGGACGGAAGCTGATCAAGGACCGCTTCAGCACCCGCAATCTGCGCAAGAAGCTGCTGGGCGGAGCGGCGGGTCTGGCGGAGGCGCTGTTTGACCTGCCGGACCAGGCAAGGCAGATTTCATCGTTAATCAGCAAGGGCAAGCTGAAGGTTGAGATCAGCGTTCCGGAGATGGAAGCCCTGATGAGGAAGCTCGACCAGATCAGCAACCGGCTGTCTTTCAGCATCGTGCTGCTTGCCTTCAGCATCATTATGGTTGGACTGATCATCGGTTCTTCCCTGAATCAGCAGTCCTCGGTGCTGTGGCATTTTCCGGTAATCGGAACCGGTTTTATTGTGGCGCTGTTGATGGTGCTGTGGCTGCTGTTTTCCATATTCAAATCCGGCAGGTTTTAGCTGCCTGTATTGTTGCCATTATGATCCATACATTGTTATTCATGCGTTTTTCATTTCATCCTTTAAGGGAGGTCTGTCCGGCGGCCCTGCACGGGCCACGTGACGGTCCTCCTTTTTAAGATATAGAAGTACAAGCGTCTGAACCGAGTTAATCCACTATATATCCCGCTAAAGGCGGAACTTAATGAATGAGGTGCATTTTTGTTGAAGTTTTCAAGTTTGGGCGTTAACGAATCATTGGTCAATACACTGAGGGCGAACGGTATTGCCATCCCGACACCGGTACAAGTGGAGACGATCCCGCTCCTGCTTGCAGGTAGCGACGTGATCGCGAGGGCACGTACAGGAACCGGCAAGACGCTGGCCTTTATGCTGCCGATGCTGCAAAAAATAGACCCGACACAGCTGTACCCGCAGGCGCTTGTCGTTGCGCCTACACGCGAGCTGGCGTTGCAAATTACCGAGGAGGCGCGCAAACTGGCGGCAGGGACCGATATCCGGATTCTGGCCGTTTACGGCGGACAGGACGTCGAGAAGCAGCTGCGGAAGCTCGAAGGGGGACGCCAGCTGATCATCGGCACGCCGGGCCGGCTGCTGGATCACCTCCGGCGCGGCACGCTGGAGCTCGGGCGCGTCAAAATGCTCGTGCTGGATGAAGCCGACCAAATGCTGCACATGGGCTTCCTGGACGAGGTCGAGACGCTGATTCAGGCGCTGCCCTACAAGCGCCAGACGATGCTGTTCTCGGCCACGATGCCTGCCGAGGTCAAGCGGCTTGCGGCAGCCTATACCCGGGACGCGGAGGACGTGGTGATCAAAGGGGAGAAATCGCCGGTGCCGCTGGACCATATCCGGCAGATCGTCGTGGAAGTGACGGACCGGACGAAGCAGGAGTCGCTGATGTCTATGATCGACACGTACCGCCCGTTCCTGGCGATCATTTTTTGCCGCACGAAGCGGCGGGCGTCGACACTCAACGAAGCCTTGCTGGAGAAAGGCTATAACTCGGACGAGCTGCACGGCGACCTGTCGCAGGCGAAGCGCGAAGCGGTTATGAAGCGGTTCCGCGAGGCAAAGCTGCAGCTGCTGGTCGCCACGGATGTGGCGGCCCGCGGGCTTGACGTGGAAGGCGTCACGCACGTGTTTAACTACGATATTCCGCATGACGTGGAGAGCTACATCCACCGGATCGGCCGCACGGGCCGGGCTGGGGAGAAGGGCATGGCCATCACGCTGGTCGCCCCCAAAGATAAAGGCGAGCTGGCAAGCATCGAGCAGCACATCCAGTACAACATTGAACGGCGCCGGTATGACAAGGGCGCCGGCATCACCGCCGCGGGGACCAAGGCGCGCTCCATCCATGCGGAGCAGGGCGAACGCGGACGCGGCGGCAGAGACGGCGGGCGCAGCGAAGGCCGCCCGCGCCGGGACGACCGCCCCGCACGCGCGGGCGGTGAAGGCAGAGGCGCCCGCGGCGAGGCCAAGCGGGCGCGCGGCGCCTACGCCGGAAGCGAAGCCGGCGCAGGCGGTGCAGGTGCCGGCCGCTCCCGCACCGGTGCGGCCGGGCAGCGTGACGGCCGCAGCTCTGGCGGCGGCCGGGGCCAAGCGGCCCGCGCGGAACGCGGCGCGCCGGTTGGCGGTTCCCGCGGCGGCCGGGATGCCAAGCGGAGCGGCACGGGCCGCCCATCCGCTCCCGGCGGCAGAGGCCGGAGCGCGGGAGGACGCGGGCGCCGGAAATAACGGCGCCCCGCGGCCAAGGCAAAGGCAGCAGCTAACCTAGGAGGGGTCAGCTGCTGCCTTTTTTTGTCCTCTCGGATGCCCCGAATTTAGGGGCAAATCTGACTCGGATGATTCGGGCATCCTCCCACTTTGCGGCCAAGCGTTTCGGCAGCCCGTCACGCGCATGATATAATAGCAGGGCAGCTCATCCAAAACCTGGATGCCGCTGCTGCAATAGCAGTCAGCACCGGCTGTAATCAGTTATAAGCAGAAAGGTCTTGATGCGTAATGATCAAGCTGAGCATATTGGATCAATCAACGATATCCGAAGGCAGCAATCCGGTGGAAGCGCTGGCCCAGACGGCGGCCATGGCCCAGGAAGCCGAACGGCTCGGATACCATCGTTTTTGGGTTTCGGAGCATCATTTTTCCCCGAACCTTGCCGGCTCCAGTCCGGAAGTGCTGATCTCCCATCTGGCGGCGAAGACGTCGACGCTCCGGGTTGGATCGGGCGGCGTGATGCTGCCTCACTACAGTTCTTACAAGGTGGCGGAGAATTTTCGGCTCTTGGAAGGCCTCTATCCGGGCAGAATCGACCTGGGGCTCGGACGCGCGCCGGGCGGCATGCCTTTGGCGACCCGTGCCCTTCAGGAAGGGAAGATGCGCGGCGAGGACCGTTACGCCGATCAGATCGACGACTTAGTCGCCTATTTGACGGATTCCCTGAGTCCGGAACATCCTTTTACGGGCCTTCTGGCCACGCCGATGGTCCAAACCGTTCCGGAAATGTGGCTGCTTGGCTCCAGCGGGGGCAGCGCCGGGATTGCCGCCATGCAGGGAACCGGCTTTGCCTTCGCCCAGTTTATCAACGGTTCCGGCGGCAGTGATGTGATGCGCTGGTACCAGGAGCATTTTCAGCCGTCGGCCATTTTTGACAAGCCCCAGTCCCTTGTGGCCATCTTTGCCGTATGCGCCGAAACGGAGGAGGAAGCCAACCGGATTGCGTCCAGCATGGATCTCTCGCTCATTTTATTGGAAAAGGGCGGATCGTCTGGAGGCACTCCGTCGGTGGAGAAAGCGCTGGAATATCCGTATTCGCGGTACGACCGAATCCGGATTGAGGAGAACCGCAAGCGGATGGTCGTCGGTTCCCCGCAGCAGGTGAAGCGCAGGATTGAAGAGCTGTGCGAGGAATACAATGCCGATGAGGTGATGATCGCCAGCATTACCCATCGTTTTGAGGATAAGCTGCAGTCCTTCCGGCTGATCGCCGAAGCGTTCGGACTTCCGGCGGATGCCGCCGGAAGATAACAGAACGAACAGGCGAAATTAAAATAACGTTTAGAGGCTTATTTTCATAGGAGACGGAACGCGTTAAGCGTTAACTTTTCTTGCGGTATCAATGAAGCCAAGTTTTCGAAGCTTATACCTTCTTATATCTAGAAAAAAAGACGGCCCCCTGGATGTTATCCGTCCGGGGCGCCGTCTTTTGGCTTCGTGTAGGTGAAGCCGGGGTACTTGACTACAGGCGATTTTTCCTTGCGCAGCGCATCCAGCAGATCGGACCCGACGTTCAGGTTTTCCGCCACCAGCTCCCGCGGTGTCAGGGCCATCCACTGGTTCAATGACACATCCGCGAACCGGTCGCTTTTGAACATTTCCAAAAACCAGAGGCTGTCTGTTCCGGTATTCTGGATATAGTGTCCGAAGGCGAACGGCACATAGCCGACGTCCCCCGCGCGAACGTTGAACGTACGGGCCTTGCCGCCACCGGCGAATACGGTCATTCTGCCTTGGCCGGTAAGGTAATACTGCCATTCGTCCTGATTCGGGTGCCAGTGCATCTCCCTCATTCCGCCGGGTTTAATTTCCACCAGTGCTGCCGCTACGGTGCGCGAGATCGGGAAATTGGACGAATCTACGATCCGCACGCTGCCGCCGGATGTGATGATCGGAGGCTGCGCGAGCAGGCGGTGCGTAAAGGTTTGGGGCACCTCCCCGTAGGGCGAGGTTACCTTTTGGCTGTCCAGTGGACCAGGAACGGGTTCCTGCTCGATGTACACCTGGCCGGAAGGGATGCTTGCAAACGCGCTTTCCGGAACGCCGAAATTGGCTGAAAGCACCTCCTTGGGCGTGTGGGCGAACCAGTCGGAGATGCTGAGGGTATTCAGGTCGGAGAAATGTCCGTCGTCAAAAACAAGCAAAAACTCGCAGCCTTCCTCCAGCCCTTGGATGGAATGGGGGATGCCTGGCGGGAAATACCAGAGATCTCCGGGACCCACATCGGCAATGAAATTGCGCCCGTTTTGGTCCACCGCCGTAATGCGTGCCCTGCCGAGCAGCATAAAGGACCATTCGGCCTGCTGGTGGCCAGTGGAGCTCACGCAGGCCGCCCGGAGTGAGGCGCATGTTGACACCGGCCAGCGTGGTGGCGATGGGCAGCTCGCGAACCGTCACTTCCCTGGACCATCCGCCTTCATTAAGCTGCATGTGCGTATCGGAGAAGGAAAATTTTAAATTGGGTATCAGCCCGTTATCGGTCTTCGGCGGAACGAGCATGTCGGGATTCTCCATGTCCCGAAGCACGTCGCGCGGCCCCTCGTCGGTCGCCCCTTCGCGGCCGCGGATCGGCTGGGGAATCCGCCTGCCCGACTCCGGCCGATTGGATGAATGATTCATGCGTATGGCCCCTTTTCAGCAGTAATCTCGCTTTCAGCTACAGGAAAGTATATGAACCGCCGCATGCCGATATGAGGCTGATTCCCGGCTTCATTGGATTCGCTTGGGGCCGGACTTGCATCACGGCCGCTTTGGAGTATCATGGAAAGTGGATCGTAAAATCACAGCCCGGTCGGTAGTCCGCGGCGCATGTACGGAGGCAGAGGGCGATTCGCCAGCACAGCCTCCCGGATCACATGTCAGTAACCTTCCCCCCTCGGGATGTCCCTCGGTCCGATTTATACAGAGGGGGAATACTGGTGAAACTCACGGTATTTTTTGAAGATCCTTATTGGGTCGGTGTCGTCGAAGTGCAGGGAGCAGACGGGCTTAAGGCGGGTCGTCACGTCTTTGGTTCCGAGCCGTCTTTGCAGGAAGTGTGGGAATATGTTATGAACGATCTTCCCGCGCTGGTGGAGCGTTTATCCTGCAGCGTCCCGGCCGCGCGGCTGCCTGTGAAGTCGGTCAACCCGAAGCGGCTTGCCCGGCAGGCGGCGAAGGAGTCCCGCTCCCGCGGCGTCAGCACCCAGAGCCAGGAGGCGCTTCGCCTGGAGCTGGAGAAGTCAAAGAAGCAGCGCGCCTGCCGAAGCAGGGAACAGCGGGAAGCCCTGGCCGCTTACAAGCGGGAGATCGCTGTAAGGAAGGCTAAGGCCAAGCATCGGGGTAAATAGCAGCAGAATGCCAATTCTATATGAAGGATAGAAAGGGGTAATCACATGTCCGTGTACCAATTCACAGCAGCCAAGACCTCTGGTCAAGAGGTGTCTCTTCAGGATTATGAAGGTAAAGTGCTGGTCATCGCCAATACGGCAAGCCAATGCGGATTAACGCCGCAGTATGGCGACCTGCAGAAGCTGTATGACCAGTTCAAGGCGCAGGGGCTCGAAATCCTTGGATTTCCCTGCAACCAGTTCGGAGGACAGGAGCCGGGTACCAGTGAAGAAGCCGCATCGTTCTGTCAGCTGAATTATGGGGTTCAATTCCCGGTATTCGCCAAAGTGGAAGTGAACGGGGAAGGGGTACATCCGCTCTTTCAATATTTGAAACAGCAGCAGCCGGGTCCGGCCGAAGACGGCGAGATTCAATGGAACTTTACGAAGTTTCTGGTGAACCGGCAGGGAGAAGTGGTTGCCCGCTTTGAGCCGAAGGAGTCACCGGAGGCCATGACGGAAGCCATCCGCGGTTTGCTGTAAAATGCCGTGAAGCATCCTGGAAGGGATACGAACCGATAATATCATGAACAAAAGGTCTGTCCCGAAAACGGGACAGACCTTTTTTATAATATCAGAAAGTATAAACTTCAGAGCCATTGCTTCCTGATATTGCAAGAAAAACTTCCTTTAAACGCGGTCTGTCTTCTTTGAAGGTACGTCGATGGACGTTTTTTTTATAATATCAGAAGTATAAACTTCAGAGCCATTGCTTCCTGATATTGCAAGAAAAACTTCCTTTAAACGCGGTCTGTCTTCTTTGAAGGTACGTCGATGGACGTTTTTCTTACTTCTCCGGCATGATCCCGGATTTGAAGTACGGATAACCATGTTCTTGCTGCATCCCACAAACGGAGGTTACTGCGGAACGCTGCCGTTTAATCCCTTCAAGGCTTCCTCCACCGGGGTATCGCCTTCAAGCAGGTCGAACGACTGGTTATGGGTCTGCCGGATTTGCAGCGCCGCGAGAACAGCTGCGGCCACATCATCTCTGGATACCCTGCCGTGACGCTGCAGCTCCGGAGCGGCATACACCTTGCCTTTGCCCGGCTCGTTTGTCAGCCCGCCCGGACGGATAATCGTATAGTTCAGTCCGCTTTCCTCCAGGATGGTCTCGGCCTTGCGTTTGGCCATCAGGAAGGGCTTCAGGAAGGAAGGCATGGCGTCCGGATCCTTGGTGCCCATAGAGCTGATCAGCACAAACCGCGGAATTTGCTCCAGCACGCTCTGCTCAATGAGCCGAACGGTTCCGACATGATCCACATGCTCCGGATCTCCCGAGGCGCCGGCCCCTGCGGCGCAGATGACGATGTCCGCTCCTTTCATACCGCCTGTGAAAACTCCCGACAAGTCTCCAAGATAACCCTTGGCTCCTGTGGACTCCAGATCCCGGAGGTGGTCTTCTTTACGGACCAGCCCTCTCACGTCATAGCCTGCATCAACCAGCTTCGATACGATTCTGCGCCCGGTCTGCCCGTTTGCGCCTGCCACAAAAACGGTTGTCATCGTTGATCACCTCTACGTATGCATTACCCCGATGTCCAGGGCGGGAACACAGGTTTTGATAGAATTCCAAAAATAAACAAATTCGCCAGGTCGGCGTCCGGGGGAACGAAACATCGACCTGGCGAATTCGGTTGGGAGTGGTCCATGATATATGGCATAGCAGGCAGGGCGAACACGGTTCGTCCACTCTATGCTCCTGTTCTTTTTATACCCGGCGGGCGTGGGGTTGAAACAGATGTCTTATTTTTTCTTTTGCGGATTTTGCCGGCTCGCTTTAAGATAGAAATACAAGCATATACAGACTTCATATAGAGGGAGATGGAGCGGGAGATGATCGAGCAAGAGAACGGCGTTTTTCCTGCGGTGTGCCCGCTGGACTGCCCGGATACCTGCGGCCTGCTGCTGCACAAGGAGAACGGTAGAATCGTCAAAGTGACCGGCAACCCCGATCACCCGATTACTCAGGGTGCGATCTGCAATAAGGTGCGAAATATGACGGAGCGGGTTTATCATCCGGACCGGGTGTTGTACCCGATGAAGCGAACGGGGCCCAAAGGGGAAGGCCAGTTTGAACGGATTACCTGGGACGAAGCGGTGACGGAAATTACCCAGCGCTTTCGGGATATTATTGCGGAGCATGGCTCCGAAGCGATACTGCCCTACAGCTTCTACGGCAATATGGGCATTCTCAGCGTCGACGGCATGGACCGGCGTTTCCTCAATGCGCTGGGTACAAGCCGTTTGGACCAAACGATATGCAACTCCGCCGGCGGCGCCGGCTGGAAATATACGATGGGCTTCGGCGGCGGGACGACGCCGGAGGATACTGAATACGCCGACCTGATTCTGGTCTGGGGCGGCAACATCATCAGCACGAATATGCACCAAGTCGTCATTGCGGAGAGAGCCCGCAAGCGCGGAGCCAAAGTGGTCGTGATCGACGTGCACCGCAACCGCACCGGCCAGTGGGCCGACTGGTTTATTCCGCTGTATCCCGGAACGGATACGGCGCTCGCACTGGGCATGATGCACATCCTGTTCCGCGACGGACTGACGGACAATGACTTTATGGCCAAGTACACTGTCGGCCATGAGGAGCTGCGGGAGCATGTGAAGGCGTACACCCCGGCCCGTGTATCCCAAATTACGGGCATTCCGGAGGAAGATATCGAGAAGCTGGCCCGTATGTACGGCGAGGCGGAAGCCGCCTACATCCACATCGGCAACGGGCTGCAGCACCATGACAATGGCGGCATGAACATCCGCAGCATCGCCTGCCTGCCGGCCTTGACCGGCCACTGGCTGAAGCAGGGCGGAGGTGCGGCCAAGTCCAACGGCGGCTATAACGCGATGAACAGCGAAGCGCTGGAGCGCCCGGATCTGCGGCCGAACCCAGAGGCGCGCAGCATCAATATGAACCGGATCGGAGAAGCGCTGGCCATGACGGAGCAGCCGATCAAGGCGCTGCTTGTCTACTGCAGCAACCCGCTCGTCGTCGCGCCGGATACGGCACGGGTTCAGGCCGGATTTGCCCGGGAGGACCTGTTTACGGTCGTGCATGACCTGTTTATGACCGATACGGCGAAATACGCCGATATCCTCCTGCCAGCGACATCTTCCTTTGAGAGCACAGATTTGTTCGGCTCATACTGGCATCAATATGTTCAGATCCAGGAGCCGGTCATTCCGGCGCAGGGCGAGAGCAAGAGCAACGTGGAGCTGTTCTCTTTGTTGGGCCGGGCGATGGGCTTCGATGAAGAAGCCTTCTCCCAGACGGAGGAGCAGATGATCGAGGCGGCGCTGGATTATCCGGACAATCCCTATCTAAACGGAGTAACCCTGGAGTCGCTGAAGGAGCAGCGCTTCGTCAAGCTCGACATGACGCCGAAGCAGCACTATTTGGACCGGCTGCCGACCCCTTCAGGCAAAATCGAGCTGTATTCCGAAGCGATGAAGCAGGCAGGATTGCCGCCGCTGCCGGAGTATGTCCCGCTGAAGGAAGGCTACGACGGTGAGCGCCGTCCTGCAGCAGGAGAGACCTTCCCGCTCATGTTCATTTCGCCGCCGAACCACAATTTCCTGAACTCCACCTTCGCCAATGTGGAAAAGCATCAGAAGCTGGAGAAGGAGCCGGCGCTGCAGATCCATCCGGAAGACGCCGCTGCACGCGGCATTACAGACGGGGATGCCGTCTGCGTATACAACGAGCGGGGACAGTATGAGCTGAAAGCCGTGGTCACGGATAAAATGCTTCCCGGCACTGTCGTAAGCCAAGGGTTGTGGTGGGCAAAGGACGGCCGCAGGCAGCGGGCCAACGCTTTGACGCCCGACCGCCTGGCCGACATGGGCGGCGGAGCCACGTTCTTCTCAACCACTGTCGAAGTAAAGCGTCAGTGAAGGTCATTGCGGGATGACACAATATGATAGATACTGTCATGTGGGACGGCAGACATAACGATAAATTGCTACAGGTGTCAGCCGGCTTTACGCTTGGCGGACACCTGCCGGAGAGCCCCCAGGGGCTTTCTTTTTTTCGTTCGTTATCTGCCGGTTTCAGAAGCCGGACATGTGCCCGGCCTCACCACATACCGCTGCACAGGAGATTCCTAACATGAAATTTCTGCAATCCTATCCAAGGGAAGTTCAAATATTTTTGGCGGCCAGCCTGATCAACTCGGCGGGCGGGTCGCTGATGTGGCCGCTCACCACCATGTACGTGTTTGAGGAGCTGGGCCACTCGATGGCCGACGCCGGCCTGGTCATCATGGTCCAGGCGCTGGGCGGCATCATCGGCCAGCTGCTCGGCGGCGCGCTGTACCACCGGGTCGGGGTGAAGAGGCTCATCGTCGGATCGCTTAGCCTCAATGCGCTTGGTCTGTTCGCCCTGCCTTTCATCAGCCCGTATTGGTATTTATACATGGCTCTGATGGGCTTTATCGGCTTCTGCAACGCCGTGTCCATGCCGGCGATCCAGGCGTTCATCGGCTACCGCTTCGCCGACCGGCGGGGCGAGCTGTTTAACGTCGTGTACGTCGCCAACAACATCGGCGTTGCCCTGGGGACGGCGCTGAGCGGATTCCTTGCGGATCTGTCCTACGACCTGACCTTTATTCTGAACGGGGTCACATCGGCGGTTTTCGCCATGTTTTTCCTGAATTATCTCAGCCGGCTCGATAAGGAGCAGGGGCCGGTTCATCTGCAGAAAAAGGACAAGCCCGAACGTGCCGAAGGTACCTGGTCCCTGCTCTGCAATACGAGGGTTTACCTGTTCATCGGCATCGGTTCCCTGTTTCTCTGGCTGGGGAACTCGATCTGGAACACAGGCGTGTCCCCGTTCATTATCTCCGAGGGCATGCCGAAGCGGGCCTATGGCTTCCTGTGGACGATGAACGGCATTCTCATTTTTGTCGCCCAGCCGCTGACAAGCCTGATCAAGCGCTGGTTCGCACGGACCTCGTCGGCCCAAATTACGGCCAGCGGCCTCTTTTACCTTGGGGCCTATCTTGTCATTGCTGGTCTGCACAGTTATCCGGGAATGGTCATGGCTATGATCCTGGCGACGCTCGGAGAGATGCTGATCTCGCCGGCCATCCCGGCTTTTATTTCCGATCACGCCTATAAGGCGGCTCCGTTCTATATCGGTTTGACCGGGGGAATGGGGGCTGTCGGAAGAATGGCAGGGCCCTATGTCATGGGAATACTGTATGATAACGGAGGAATCATGCCGGTGACCTGGCTGGCGATTGGGGTAGCGGTGCTGTCGGTCGTGTTCTTTGTGACGCACGCGGTTCGCAACCGGCAGGCGGAGATCGATCTGGCCGAATCCTTCGGAAGCTGACGATGACTTGAATACCCCTGAACCTGGTCCTAGTTTACTATCAATTGAGGTGAAGCTGTTATGCCATCCGAACATCGTGTTTTGACCATCCGCCTCTCGGAAATGAGGGACGCCCAGGCGCTGATGGATATCGACGCCCTCGTGTGGAACGAATGGACCGCTCCGGAACCGGTCCGCTGGTCTTCCCGGGAGGACTATCTGCGTCACTGCCCGCCGGGTTCCCAGCTGGTGGCCGTGGTGGACAACGTATTGTGCGGGTACATCGGATTTCGTCCGGCTACGGGCCTCTCCAGCAACAGCCATGTTTGTGAAATCAACATTGCGGTTCATCCCGATTATCAGCAGGAGGGGATCGGGTCGAGGCTGATCGAGGCGGGAAAGAAATGGGCGCAGGAGCAAGGAAAAAGAAAGCTGAGACTGCGGGTCCTGTCTTCCAACCCCGGAGCCATCGCATTTTACCGCAAATGTGGTTTTGTACAGGAGGGCTGCCTGGAACGGGAATTTTGTATCGGCGGCCGCGATGTCGATGATATATTGATGAGTTGCTTTCTGGCTCGT
Organism: Paenibacillus sp. OAE614; assembly: GCF_040546645.1. Taxonomy (NCBI): domain Bacteria; kingdom Bacillati; phylum Bacillota; class Bacilli; order Caryophanales; family Paenibacillaceae; genus Paenibacillus; species Paenibacillus sp. OAE614. Next base: position 7,291,800 of record NZ_JBEPOD010000001.1, read on the forward strand.
CCTTAATGGGGCTATGGGGCTATCCGTCCTGTAAAATACCATGATATTACATTTTTTGTGCATAATTAGTCAGTCTGCCCGATATAAAACGGTACAAAAGGGACTTTCACAAGGTGGAGGTTCCTTTTTATACTATGATTAACGCTTTGTCATCAGCAGCATTCAAGAATCCGAATGGTTTCATCCCCGAATGATCAGTTTATAAGGGTATAGCAGATTTTATAGAAGAGGGGTCATAAGAGAATGGATCTTCATCTTGAGGGTAAAAAGGCGCTTGTCATTGCATCCAGTCAGGGACTGGGCAAAGCGATCGCCGCTGAACTGGTGCGAGAAGGAGCCGATGTAATGCTGGTCAGCCGCAGCGACGGCAAGCTGGAGGCGGTACAGCAGGAGCTGCAGAAGCTCGGCAGCGGCGTGGTGGAATATTACGCGGCGGACATTACGATTCCGCATGAAGTGGAAGCGATGGTGCGTTATACGGCCGAAAAGTTCGGCCGCATCGATATATTGGTCAATAACGGAGGCGGTCCGTCTCCGGGAACGTTTGAAACGCTGACGGATGAAGACTGGGATAAAGCTTTTCAGCTGAACCTGCTCAGCTATGTCCGAATGATCCGTGAGGTGCTCCCGCATATGAAGGGACTGGGCGGGCATATCGTCAATTTGACGTCGACGTCGATCAAGCAGCCGATTCCCGGGCTCATTCTGTCGAATACGTTCCGCAACGGCGTAGCCGGCATGAGCAAGTCTTTGTCTCAGGAGCTGGCTCAGTACGGAATCCTGGTGAACACGGTGGCACCGGGGCGGATCGAGACCGACCGGATCATCCAGCTGAACGAATCGAATGCGAAAGCGAAGGGTGTCAGCGCGGAAGAGGTCGCAGAGCAGTCCCAGAGCGAAATTCCGCTCGGACGGTACGGAACGCCGGAGGAATTCGCCAAAGGCGTCGTATTCCTGTTATCGGGTGCCAATACCTATATTACCGGCACAACCCTTGTCATTGACGGCGGGCTGGTACAGGCTCTCTAAGGGCCATCCCAGCTCGTGTAATTCTTTTGTACCGGCACACCCCCAAATGCTATGATGGAAGCAAAATGATCAATTTGGAGGGAAGCCGCAATGAATCAGATGGATACCGCTTACCGGATCGTATCGGTGAATGTCGGCAAGCCGATGACGGTAGAGTATATGGGCAAACCGCTGACGACCGGCATACATAAGCGCCCGATTGAAGGAGAAGTGTTCGTCGGACGCACGCAGATGGACGGGGACGGCCAGGGCGACATGATAAATCATGGCGGACCGGACAAGGCGGTCTGCGTCTATCCTGTAGAGCATTACGCCTATTGGGAGCGGGAGCTGGGCATTCCGATGGAGTGCCCAGCCTTTGGCGAGAATTTGACCGTATCCGGGCTGCTGGAAGAAGAGGTGTGCATCGGCGATACGTTTGAAATCGGCGGGACGGTCATGCAGGTCGCCCAGCCGAGATTTCCCTGCTTCAAAATCGCCAGCAAGCACGGGGTGACCGACTTCCCGGCGCGGGTGCTGAATACCGGGTACAGCGGATTTTATCTCCGCGTACTCCAGGAAGGGGTGCTGGACCGCCAATCGTCCATCGTCAATCGTGAATCCAGCCCGGGCGGCGTGACGGTGGCTGCGGTTCTGCGTCAGCTGGCGCTGGGACGCAAGCGGGCGGACCGGGAAGAGATTGCCCGGATGCTCGAAGTGGAGGCCCTTGCTTCGAACGTGAAAGAGCAGTTCAGCAACTGGCTGGCCTAAACCGGACATGCTGCGGCCAGGCTACCGGCCGTCCAGTTATCCAGGACTGCCGAACGTCTGTGGTGCATCGCTGAATGATCGCTTCATCGTATCGCAAAAATGCCGCCGTCCCCTGTCCGTTGGACAGGAGCGGCGGCATTTTGTCTGCCTTGGAGGAAGGGTTTTCAAAACGGGCTACCGAAGCAGCTTCCATTCGCTTTGTATCATCCCATAGACCGCGTGATTCACGTATCCTTGGGGCAGCTTCTCCGCTTCACGGACGATTCCCTCGAGAACGAATCCCAGCCGTTCGGGGATCGCACGGCTGCGGTGGTTGCCCGTTGCGCAGCGGATTTCGACCCGGTTGAGATCCATGTCCATCAGGGCATAATCGACAAAGGTCCGGCAGGCGCTGGTCATGATGCCTTTGCCTTCAAATTCCTTCCCCAGCCAGTAGCCGATGCTGACGGAGCGGTTGTTCCAGTCGATCTGATGGTAGCTGATCAAGCCGGCAATTTCATCGTCCACCCAAATGCCGGCGGAAATGCCGCCGTTCTCGGCGCCCTGCTTAATGGCATTTTTCACAAAATTGGCCGTATGCTCCACTTCCCGGATCGCATCCACCCAGGGGAGCCATTCCCGCAGCCGGTCACGTGACCGGTCGGTCAAGTGAAACAGCGGGCGTGCATGCTGCAGCGCCAGGGGCCGGAGCTCAATTTGGTCGTCAAGTGCGTATGTAAACATGAATGAATCCCTCTTTCTTTTCCCAAGATCGGCGAAATTGGCGGCCAGCTTATAAATGTAACCAACCATGCGTTTTCACTTCTCCCCTCGTACTTAACGGGACGCTTTAACCTTTTGTTCCAATGCGTATATATCGTCTTCCAGGGATATCATTCTCTGGCTGACCACATGGCGGCAGTCGCTCAGCGCCTGGTTGTACACATGCGGAGCGATGCGCGTCATAAAGAAGTCCAGCACGCCGTCCGCTGCCAGCTCACCGATGGCTTCGCCGCGTTCATCCTCAAAAAACTGCTGGATCTGCTGAATTGCCTGTTCCCGCTGTTCCTTCGCAAGCTTCATCGATTGCATATGCCTTTAGGCCCCCTTCGGCTTTTATTTCCATGCTACCTTATTCCTCAAATGGCGTCAAAATGGTATTAGCCCCAATTTTCATGTTTGCCCCTGGATTGGGGAAGGATGTATAAGGCTTCGCGTTCACGTAAAAGGGGAGAGGAGCGCGAATGATTGAACTCTCCCGGCATTACAGGTATATTTATATGAAACAAGCTTTATACAGAGAATAAGATGGACGAGGTCTATCTATAAAGAAGACTTTATGGATGAAAGGTTGATAACTGTGGAGAAACCAAGCACTCCCTCCAATTTTATTAAAAATGTCATAACGGAAGACCTGAAGTCGGGCAAGGTTCAGAAAGTGGTCACCCGCTTTCCTCCGGAACCGAACGGCTATTTGCATATTGGGCATGCCAAGGCGATCTGGATCAATTTCGCGCTGGCCGGCGAATTCGAAGGCGCAACGAACCTGCGCTTTGACGATACGAACCCGCTGAAGGAAGACGTGGAGTTCGTCAGATCCATTGAGGAAGACGTGAAATGGCTTGGATACGAATGGGCAGAGAAGCGTTATGCCTCGGACTATTTCGATGAGATGTACAACCGTGCGGTGCTCTTGATCAAAAAAGGCAAAGCGTATGTCGACGATCAGACAGCCGATCAAATCCGTGAGACGCGCGGCACGCTGACCGAACCGGGCCAGAACAGCCCTTACCGTGACCGCAGCGCCGAGGAGAACCTCGAGCTGTTTGAGAAAATGCGCAGCGGTGAGTTCAAGGATGGGGAGAAGGTGCTTCGGGCCAAGATCGACATGGCCTCGCCGAACATCAACCTGCGGGATCCGGTCATTTACCGGATCGCCCATGCCACGCACCACAACACGGGGGACAAGTGGTGCATTTACCCGATGTATGCGTTCGCCCATCCGCTGGAGGACGCCATCGAAGGCGTAACGCACTCCCTCTGCTCGTTGGAGTTTGAGGATCAGCGCCCGTTCTATGATTGGGTCATCCAGGAATGCGAGATGGAGAGCACGCCGCATCAATACGAATTCGGCCGCCTGAATCTGGCGCAGACGCTGACCAGCAAGCGGAAGCTGAAGCTGCTCGTGGACGAGAAGATCGTCGACGGCTGGGACGATCCCCGCATGCCGACGATTTCCGGACTCCGCCGCCGCGGTTACACGCCGGAAGCGATCCGGAATTTCGTGTACGAGACCGGCATCTCGAAGAGCCAGGGCCTGGTGGATCTGCAAATGCTGGAGCATTTTATCCGCGAGGACCTCAAGCTGAAGGCTCCGCGGACGATGGCGGTGCTGCGGCCGTTGAAAGTGGTCATCACCAACTATCCGGAAGGCCAGGTGGAATGGCTCGAAGCGGAGAACAATACCGAGAACCCGGACATGGGCACGCGGCAAATCCCGTTCTCGCGCGAAATTTACATCGAGCAGGACGACTTCATGGAGAACCCGCCGAACAAATATTTCCGTTTGTTCCCGGGCAACGAGGTCCGGCTGAAGAATGCCTACTTCATTAAATGCCATGACTTCGTGAAGGACGAGAACGGCCAGGTGACGGAAATTCATTGCACCTATGATCCGGAGACGAAGAGCGGCACCGGCTTCACCGGCCGCAAGGTCAAGGGAACCATCCACTGGGTCGAAGCTTCCCATGCCGTACCAGCCGAGTTCCGTCTGTATGAGCCGCTGATCAAAGCGGAAGAGACGGATGCCCCAGCCGAGGAGAACGAAGCCGAAACGGCAGAGAAAAGCTTCCTGGACGAAATCAATCCGAACTCCCTCGAAGTGCTGCACGGCTTTGTGGAAGCGGACATGAAGAATGCCAAGCCGCAGGACAAGTTCCAGTTTTTCCGGCACGGATATTTTAACGTGGATTCGAAGTATTCTGCGCCCGGACAACCGGTATTTAACCTGGTCGTCTCCCTGAAGAGCTCGTTTCAACTGCCGAAATAAGGCGGAATCGTCTCGGCACAAGAACCTATGAGAAGACCTGCAACGTTCGAATGACATATAGAAAAGCCAGCCGCAGATGCAATCATCCAGCGGCTGGCTTTTTGTTTATGTTTAGCTTGCTCTGTCTCGCTTATGTCAAGCTTTGGCCCGGCCAATCGAGTCCAGCTTCTTTAGAGCGGTGAATCGTCATCATCGGGAGGCCCGGTCACTGTTCCAGCAGCCCCCGCCTGGGTATGATGCTGAACGCGAATCCAATACCACATAATGCCGAAGCCGGCCGCGCCGATCAGCGCCAGCATCACGCAAATTTTGTACATGGCAGCCCCGCCGAAGTTCTGGAACAGCCAGCCGCCGGCCAGGCTTCCGAGCATGCCGGAGATGCCGCTCCAAGTGAGCGTGTAGAGCGCCTGAGCGGGTCCGCGGAATGGGGCCGGCGTCAGCAGGCGCACCACCTGGGTTCCGACAAAGAAGAAGCCGCCGAAGGTGATGCTGTGAAGGATCTGGATGACGGCGATTTCGACCGGGCTCGTGGCGTTCGCCATCAACTGCCAGCGAAGGACAAACAGAAGGCTTACGAGGGAAAGGCAGCCTACGAGCGTGGATAATTTACGCCTAAGATAACGATTGAACAGAATCAGCACACCGATCTCCAGAATGGACGACAGGAAGACGGCCAGTCCCACTACCGTTTTTGATCCTCCCAGTTCCGTGATGTAGAGCGACATGAACGTATTATTCATAAAGGTGGGGATGGAGACAGCCACCCCCAGAACGATAAAAGCGATAAAATAACGGTTCACCGCAAATCTGCCAAAGCCCCGGAGACGCATCGGCGGCGTTTCGGAGGTCCGCTTAAGCGGTGGCAGGAGCAGGACGGACACGATCGCCAGGACAAGGATTCCCGTAAACACGAAGGAAAGGCGGGAGATTCCGATCCGGTCGAGGAAAAGGCCGGCGGCCACAGCCGTCACCGCCCAGCCTATAGAGCCCCACATCCGGAACGCGCCGAACCGGTGCGGCTGATCCGGAATATAGCCGAGAATCAGCGTGTTGCTTTGCGCAAACATCGGGCTTTGAAAGAAGAAAAAGAGCATCATGGCCACATAAATCATCGTAAACGTATCGGCATGAAATACAAATTGAGTCAGCAGCAGGGTACCCGCCATCATGAGAAGCAGGCTGCGCTTGGTGTCCCGCAGGCGTTCGCCGGCAAACGTCCAGACCGGATTGGCCAGCAGGGAGATCAGCGGCCCCAGTGCCATCAGGCTGCCGATTTCCAGTTTGTTCATTCCCGCATCCTGCAGGTATAATTGAAAATAGCTGGTGAAAATCACCATGGTGCCGTAAATTAAAAAGTTGAACGCCTTGAGCGACGTTAACGAAGACGGCTTGCTTCCGTTTTCCTGCACGCTAGCACATTCCTTTCCGGCCGTTTGCTAATATATAGGTTGAACTGAAGTTCCGCATTGTAATCTTCTGATGACCCGCTTCTGTGCGCAAAGTTAGAAATTCTTCCGTTCATTCCATATCGAAAGCGGCGTTTTAAAGACTGCCAATCCCACTTTATCATTAGTTGAAAAGGGATACAAACCAACTTTTGAGAATTATCCCATAATTTATTTGGAGCTACTTTAAATGTATGAAAAATAGGACCTGGATTGCCTGTTAATGCTTGTAACGAGAGGGATGATACGAACGATGTTCAAGGTCACAGGAATTTTACTTGCCGGGGGTCAATCCAGCCGGATGGGGACCGATAAGGCACTGCTGAGCGTGAACGGCGAAACGGTAATTGAGCGGATCGTCCGCTTGATGTCGCCGTCTGCTTCAAATATCATCATTTCGGCTAATGACGACGAAAAATATGCGTTCCTGGGCAAAGAAGTGGTGCATGACCGTTATCCGGGACAGGGACCGCTGTCGGGATTGCATGCCGGACTGCATGCTGCCGCCACGCCTTGGAGCATCATCACGGCTTGTGATATGCCGTTTGTGACGGAAGAGGTTTTTCGTTTTCTGGCACGGAAGGCAGAAGAAGCGGCGGCGGTTAAGGATGATGATAAAGGCGGCCTCCAGGCCATCGTCCCGGTATCGGGGGGGCGCATTCAGCCGCTGCTGGCTGCCTACCATCGCAGCGTCCTGCCGTCCTTGGAGACGTGCTTGTCTTCCGGCCGTCTGCGCCTGACCGGGTGGCTGGAGCAGCTGAAGGTGTGCTATGTCTCCGAGGAAGAGCTCATCCAGGAGCTTGGGCCCGGTGCGGACAAAGCCTTCTATAACATGAATGAACCTTCAGACTATAGGCGTGCCATGACGGGTCTTTCTTGAGAGAGGATTTTTGTTAAGTTGTCTTTATATTCCCATTTTATGTACAGGTCTGGTTTCGGCAAGCCTAAACAATATAAAAAAAAGACGTGCCCTTTCCCGTCTAGGGAGAGAAGCACGTCCTTTTTATTTGAAGATATTAATCTTCTACTTTCGGTTTCCGGAATTTCATCAGGAACTCATACACAACCGGCACGATGACCAGCGTCAGCAGCGTGGAGCTGACCAAACCGCCGATAACCGTGATGCCGAGACCTCTGGAGATGATACCGGCACTGTTCTCCAGTCCCGATACGAGCGGCAGCAGGGCACCGATGGTGGCGAGCGCCGTCATCAGAATCGGACGGAGACGGGTGGCTCCGGCTTCCAGCAGCGCTTCACGCGTCGACAAGCCTTCGCGTTCTTTGTGAATCACCCGGTCGATCAGCACGATCGCGTTGGTCACGACGATACCGATCAGCATCAGGGCGCCCATCAGGGCCGATACGTTCAGCGTCTCTCCGCCGATCCAGAGGCCGACAAGTCCGCCAATGATCGTGAACGGCAGGGAGAACAGGATCGCAAACGGCGCCAGGCCGCCGCCGAAGGTCACGACGAGCACGAAGTAGACGATGGCGATCGCCGCAGCCATGGCCAGGCCGAGCTGGGTGAACGTATCGTTGATCTGCTCGGTGGTGCCGCCGAATTTAACTTCGACGCCGTCCGGCAAGTCGATCTTGTCGATTTCCTTTTGCAGGTCCGAAGAAGCTTTGCCGACGTTGGAGGTGACAATGTTGGCCGTCACGTCCACGACCATTTTACCGTCGTTGCGGGTGATCGTATCCGGCGACGTGCCTTTTTCCACTTTGGCGACGTCTTTGATCGGAACGTTCATGCCCAGCGGCGACTGAACCGTTTCGTTCTCAATGTCGTTGATGCTCTTGTATTCCTTGTTGTCGGTTTCGATATAAACCTTGTAGTCTTTGTTGTCGACCGTCACTTCGGTCAGCACCGGACGTTCGCGGACCGGGCTCAGCTTCATGGCGATTTGACCGGCCGTCAAGCCCATCGAGCTGAGTTTTTGCTGATCCGCCACTATCGTGTATTGGTCATACGCTTTGGTCAGGCTTGTTTTCGCTTTTTCAAAATTATCCGTGTCCGCCTGCACCAGCTTCAGGATTTGTTCGGAGACCGGTTTGATATCATCCAGGCTGTTGCCGTAGACGCTGACGCTGAGCGAACTTCCGCCCATGCCGCCGGACATGTCCATCAAGCTCCATTCTCCGGTGGATACTTGTTTCTTCAGACCTTCCACGAGGTTTTTCTTCACGTTCTCAAAGTCTTTCGTATCTTTGTTGTACTCTACATAGAACAGACCCGAATTGGACGAAGATCCTCCAGCCAGCGGATTGCCGCTGCCGCCGACGGAGTACTGCATCTTGTCGATGTTCGGCTGGCTCAAAATGTATTTCTCGGCTTCAAGGGCCCGCTTCTCTACGGTTTCCAGCTGAGCGCCAGGTTCAGGCGAGTAGGTCACCATGATGTATTTGTCCTCCTGGTCCGGCAGGAAGCTGGTGCCGATCAGCGGGGTCAGGAAGAAGCTTGCCACGAGCAGAATAACCGCCGACCCGAATGTGATCAGCTTGTGGGACAAGGCCCAGTTCAGAATCCGCTGGTAGCCGCGGGCCATCCGGCCCGGCTTGTCGTGATCATGCTGCTTGGAGGACTTGATGCCCTTCTTGAACAGGCTGTGGGCCAGCATCGGCACGAGCGTGATCGCCACGAGCAGGGAAGCCAGCAGGGCGAAGACCATCGTAAGCGCAAACGGCATGAACAGCTCGCCGACCATGCCGGTGACGAACGCCAGCGGCAGGAAGACCGCGATCGTTACGATCGTCGAGGACATGATCGGAACGAACATTTCACGCGTCGCTTCGCGGATCAGTTCGCGTCCGCGAAGCTTCTCGCCGCTGCTGGTCAAGCGGCGGTAAATGTTCTCGATGACGACGATGGAGTCGTCGACGACGCGGCCGATCGCGACGGTCATCGCGCCGAGCGTCATCATGTTGAGCGTAATATCGAGCCGCCACAGAATCAGCAGGGCGATCAGCAGCGACAGCGGAATCGACAGGATCGAGATGATCGTGGAGCGAATGTTCCGCAGGAAGATCAGAATGATGATAACGGCGAAGAGCGCACCGAAGACCGCTTTATCCAGCATCGTCGACACGGAGTCTTCGATCGGTTTGCCCTGGTCGAGCAGCACCGTAAGCTCCATGCCTTTGAACTGGCCTTCAAGGTCTTTGGCTTTGTCCTTCACGGCATTGACTACGTCCACCGTGTTGGCGTCATTGTCCTTGACGATTTGCAGGCCGATCGAGGCCTTGCCGTTCGTGCGGGACACCGACTCCGCGCTGCCGACCACCTTGATGTCGGCGATATCGCTGAGCTTCACCGTCGGAATGCCGGTCGGAACGCCGGTCGGAACGCCGGCCTGGCTGCCTTGAACGGAAGCTGCAGCATTGCCAGCTGCAGCATTGCCGCCTGCACCGGCTGCGCTGCCTGCGCCTGCACCGGCTGCGCTGCCTGCGCCTGCACCGGCAGCAGCGCCTGCGCCACCGGCACCTTGACCGGCTGCCCCGGCAGTACCGCTTTGTCCTTGTGCGCTGCCCGCTCCCGGCGTAACCGGAATCGTCAGTTTCTTCAAATCATCGAGCGTCGTGATGTTGCCGTCCACGACAACCGCTTTGGAGGACTGCTCCAGATTGAACAGACCGAGCGGAACCCGTACGGAAGAGCCTTGAACGATACCCTTGACGGTATCTTCAGTCAGGCCGAGCTGAGCCATTTTCTCCTTATTAAATGTCAGCTGGACTTCCTTTACGTATTGTCCGGAGACGGAGACGGAAGCGACGCCTGGAATTTTCTCCAGTTCAGGCACGACTTCGTTCTCAATGTTTTTGGTCAGACCCTCAAGATCACTTGAGCTGTCGGACGCGCTGAGGGATATGACCGGAAACGAGCTCAGGCTGAACTTGGAGATCGTCGGCTTCTGGGCGCCGTCAGGCAGCGTCACTTCGTTGAGCGCTTCCCGGACGGCAGCGGTGGCCTGATCGAGATCCGTGCCGTAATCGAATTCCATGGCGATGTTGGCTGCGTTCTCCATAGACGTAGAGGAGACGTTCTTGACTCCGTCCACGTTCTGCAGCCGCTGCTCCAGCGGGATCGTAATATCCTGCACGACGCCTTCCGGCGCTGCGCCCGGGTAAACGGCGGTCACGCTAAGAAACGGGATGTTGATGTTCGGAATCGTCTCCTGCTTCATCACCAGCCCGCTGTACAAGCCGGCGGCGGCGACGATGACCGTCAGGATCCAGATGGCGAATTTATTGTTCAATGAAAAATTAATAATGCTCTTCATTTCGCAGGTTTCTGCTCCTCTCCTTTGTATCTCTTGCTCACGCTTCAGGTACGATCGGTTCTTGAAAACACGTACAGCCTGCAGATTTCCTTCAATTCGCGGCTTAAGGAAACAAGCTCGGGCACGCTCTCCAGGTTGGCGATCATGCCGGCCAGGATCGCCTTGCGCGGTTCGATGTCCCGAAACTCCTTATCGATGATGTCGATCGACTCCTGAGCCAGGTCACGCTCTGGTCCTTCCGGCAGCTTGTCCTTTAAGAGATCCCGCATCTGCTTGGTAATAATAAGCGGATGCCGCAGGCTCCCCCCGGACCGGTCCTTCAGCTTCTCCGTCCACTCGGTCCATATCCCAGGGGAAATAAGCGGATCCCGCTGCGACCGGACCATGCCGCCGACGACTTCGTCCAGCAAAAACACGATATGATCGGCAACCCGCCGGATGTTCAGCGGCAAACCCGGAATAAACAGCGTCCGGATATATCCGTCGAGAAGGCCCACCACAAACATGGTAAGGTCCAGCGTGTAGGGATAGACGTCATCCCCGTAAATTTGCTCGAGCTTGTTTTTGAACCATTGGATGCCGATGATTTGCTTTTCACGCAAATGTTTCTGGGACGGTGGCTTTTTTCCCGAAGCATGGTGATCCTGAATCTGTACCACCAGAAACTCCCGGAGCTCCACGAGCAGATTCAGCACGACTTCCAGCTGTTTCCGCAGCTGTTCTTTGGGAGTCAGAAGGTGTTCCTGTTCCACCTGCATAACGCTGTCCCGGATCAGGCCCTCACAGTACAGGTAGATGCTGCTCTCCAGATCCTCCTTGGATTTGAAGTGCAGATACAAGCTGCCTTTGGACATGCCGCAGTATTCCGCGATTTCCTGCATGGAGGTGGCCGAAATTCCCTTTGTGGAAAACAGCTGCAGGGCGGTTTTCAGAATCTGTTTTTTCTTGTCCGCCAATTTCTCAGACAAATGCACCTTCACTCCTTTCTGACACTTTGGTTCTCAAATTGACCGACTAGTCAGAACGATTATATTACAAAGCGAAGGTCGTTTTCAAACAACCCGGCGCCATTTACAAAAAAAGGCACCTTCCTGGTTGTAATACGCAGGAAGGTGCCGGTTGGGCTCCATATTTATAGGGAATGAATATGGCGAAATTGTGACGGTTTTGACAGGCGGTTTTCTTAACCCATACAGCCCGGGAACATGCCGGTCGAAATGGCTAAACGGTTCCAGCAGTTAATGGCGTTGATCGCCATCAGCAGGTCGACGATTTCCTTCTCGTTAAAATGTTCTTTGACCCTGCCGAACACCTCATCCGGGACGCCTGCCTCGGAAATTTTCGTCACGTATTCCGCAAGCTCCAGCGCAGCGCGCTGCTGCTCAGTGAATACGGGAGCTTCCCGCCATACGCAGACCAAGGTCAGCTGCTCCAGGTAATCTCCCAGCTTGAGCAAATCCTTGCTGTGCATATCAAGACAAAACGCGCATCCATTGATTTGCGACACCCGGATTTTGATCAGCTCGTAGAGCACTTTGTCGACCGAGCTGCCGTGGGCAAACTGCTCAAAAGCAAGCATCGCTTTAAAAGCTGGCATATTGGCGTCCCTGTAATTGAATCTGATTTTCATCGATAACAGCCTCCTTTAGGTTCATTCACTAAGAAGACTAATCAGGGACGGAATTTGTGACATCGTTCCATAAAAAAAGCAAAAAAAATTATGAGATCAGCTTCAATCCTACCGCTGAGGCCAAAATCATGGCAATAAACAGAATTCGCCGCCATTCCTTGGGCTCGCCGAACAGAAACATGCCGGCCAGCGTGCTGCCGACCGTGCCGATGCCGGTCCAGACCGCGTACGCCGTTCCCATCGGAATCGAGTTCATGGCGTAGGACAGCAGGGAAAAGCTAAGCGCAAAGGACAGGATCAGCATGACATATGCCGGCAGCCCTTTCTTTTGCGTGACGCCCTTGATCCCGATGACGCCGAACATTTCGCATAGGCCGGCGATGACGATTGCAATCCAAGCCATCAGTGATTCGCCCCCTTTTGTTCCTTGCCGTCTTTGTCGGTGACCAGCTTAAGGCCGATCACTCCGGCGAGAAGAACGAGAATGAGCAGGATCTTGGGCCAGCGGAACGGTTCGCCGAAGAACAACATCTCGGCAACGACGGTGCCGGCTGTTCCCAGACCGGTAAACACCGCGTACACCGTCCCGACTGGCAGATGGTTCGAAGCGTCAATAATGAGAATAAAGCTCGCGATGATAGCGATGACAGTAAGAATCCATTCGAGCACATTGTCCGAGTGCTTCAGGCCGGACACCCACAGCACTTCTACAACGCCCCCGATAATAACAGAAAGCCAGTGGCGGTTCATGATGATCCTCCTTTAATGTCCGTTAGGATGCCACTTGCGTCAGATATGATGAATGCCCGCCCAGTATACGGGCCATGATGCCGCCAGCCTGCGCTGCGATCCCTCCAGCCCGCCGCACACCATTTCGATAAGGACCCCGTCGATCAGCGTCATGTAGGCGACGGCGGCACCGTCCGGATCTTTAACCGGGAGGTGGCCGGCGGAGGCGTGGTGGCGCATGACGCGAATCATCCGCTTTTCCATCGAATCCAGAAACGGAAAGACCAGTTCCATGACCTGATCATGCAGCGAGGAGGGCGGAAAGTAGGCCATGCGCAGCACAAACTTGGTTTTACTGCTCCGGGTGTACTCCTCCTGGAGATACTCCAGCAGTCCTTTAAGCCGCTGCTCAAGCGGCTGGTCTTTCAGGCTGATATAGCGGCGGATAATCCGGGTCCCTTCCTCATCGAGGGCGCCCTTCAGCGTCTGCAGGAACAGCGCATCCTTCCCTTTGAAATGCGCGTAGATGGACGGCTTTTTAATGCCGACTTCCTCGGCTATTTTTTGCAGGGACGCTCCTTCATATCCATCCTTGGCAAAATGCGATAATGCAGCTTCGAGCAGGGTGTTTTTGGCGTTCATATCATCGACTCCTGTTGACTACCTAACGGTCGTTAGGTGATATTTTTTCACACAATGCAGCCAATGTCAAGAAGATGGGCATTCTAACATTAGGCATGCACGGAAATTTCAGGCGGGCTTGTCCATTCGATAAAAATTCGTAGGAACTTTGAACTTGTTCATGTAAAATATACCTTATGGGTTTAGACGATGACCATGGATATGCATGTTTTTTAATGATACTTAAGAGAGGTAACATATGAGACGGGGAATACAAATTGTTATCATTGCCGCGATATTATTTGCGTTTTACTATTTTGGTTTCGGCGTGTTCGGCAAAACCGCGGGAACCATTGTCAGTATATTTTCCACGCTTACCGTCGTGTCGCTCGGGTTCATGATTTTTATGGAGAACCGCAACCCGTCCTCGACGATGGCCTGGATTCTGCTGCTCGCCCTGATGCCGGTGGTGGGTCTGTTCTTTTATCTGCTCTTCGGGCAAAACTACTTCAAACGGCGCAAGTTCGATAAAAAAGCCGAGCAGGATCTCAGAACATATGACCGGCTGGAAGAGAATGGTGCGCGGTTCCATCCGGATCTCTCTTCCTTTAATCCCATGCAGCAGCAGCTGCTGCATCTCTCGCAGCGGCTGGCGCGGACTCCGATTTCCTTCTCCAGCGATACCAAAGTGCTGACCAACGGGCAGGAAACGTTCTCCACCCTGCTGAAGGAGCTCGAGAAGGCCAGGCATCATATTCATATGGAATACTACATTTACCGCGCAGATCATATCGGAACAAGGATTCAGCAGATTTTAATTGAAAAGGCCAAAGCCGGCGTGCAGGTCCGTTTTATGTACGATGCCTGGGGTAGCATGCAGCTGCCCAAATCGTTCCTGCGGGCCATGCAGGAAGCCGGGGTTCAGGTCGTCGCGTACGGAAGCTCCAAGGCGTTTTTTCTCTCCCGGGTCAACTTCCGCAACCACCGCAAAATCGTCGTGATCGACGGCAAGGTTGGCTTTATCGGCGGGCTGAACGTCGGGGACGAATACCTGAGCCGCAATGCGGCATACGGCTTCTGGAGAGACACCCATATGCGCGTCAGGGGCGAGGCGGTGCGGACGCTGCAAATTATTTTCCTGCAGGACTGGCTCTATATGACCGGGGAAAAGGTGCTGGACGCCGAATATCTGTCTCCCGAGCTGGCGGAAAGCAGCGGCGGCGCCGTGCAGATTATCCCGAGCGGACCGGACAACGACCGGCGTACGCTCAAAAATATTTTTTTCTCGATGATCACCTCGGCGCAGAAATCGGTCTGGCTGGCGACGCCTTATTTTATCCCGGACGACGATATCCTGACGTCCCTGCGCGTGGCTGCAATGTCGGGGCTCGACGTACGCATCCTTTTTCCGTCCAAGCCGGACAAGTGGCTGCCGTTCCTGGCTTCCCATTCGTATTTTCCGTCGCTACTCGACGTGGGCGTCAAAATTTACGAATACGAAAAAGGGTTCCTGCATTCCAAGCTGCTGATCATTGACGGCGAAGTCGCGACGATCGGAACCGCCAATATGGACATGCGCAGCTTCCATTTGAATTTTGAAGTGAACGCGCTGCTGGTGCAGACCGAGAGCGTGCAGCGGATCGTGTCGGACTTTGAACGGGATTTGGTGTATACGAAGCAAATCATTCCCGATAAATTTAATAAGAAAAAAATACCGGAACGCTTTATGGAATCGCTCGCAAGGCTGCTATCCCCTTTGCTGTAGCGGTTTTGCGGTGGTACGAGATAGGCGAAAAAGCTTCTTTGGGCGGCCCGTGGGTGGTTGACATTCACGCGGCCGCCGATTATATTTGTGATAATGATTCTCATTATTGTGGACGGACATTATTAGACAGTTTTAAATCATATGATAGGCAGAATTGGGGGTTACGGGAAAGATGACGCTTTTGCAAACGGAAGCACTGACGCTGGGGTACGGCGATACCGATATTATTAAAGACCTGCATTTGGACATTCCCGAAGGCAAAGTTACGGTTCTGATCGGCAGCAACGGCTGCGGCAAATCCACGCTGCTTCGTTCCATGGCGCGTCTTTTGCGTCCGAAGAGCGGATCGGTTCTGCTCGACGGCAAGGAAATCCATCGGACGTCGACCAAGGAAGTTGCCCGGAATATGGCAATTCTGCCGCAGGGACCGACGGCTCCGGAGGGGCTGACCGTGCTTCAGCTGGTGAAGCAGGGGCGTTATCCGCATCAATCGTGGCTGAAGCAGTGGAGTGCGGAGGATGAGCGTCTGGTGAACGAAGCGCTGGAAATGACGCGCCTCACCGATTTGGCCGACCGCGCGGTTGATTCCCTGTCCGGCGGACAGCGGCAGCGGGCCTGGATCGCCATGACGCTGGCGCAAAACACCGACCTGATTCTGCTCGATGAGCCGACGACATACCTGGATTTGAGCCATCAAATCGAGGTACTGGATCTGCTGTATGAGCTGAACCGCGAGCAGGGACGAACGATCGTAATGGTGCTTCATGACCTGAACCTGGCCTGCCGTTACGCCGATCATATGATCGCCGTGAAGAACCAGGGCGTCTATTGTGCCGGTGCACCGGAAGACGTGCTGACGCCGCAGATGGTCAAGGAAGTGTTCTGCATGGACTGCATGATTGCGGAGGATCCGATCTTCGGAACGCCGATGTGCGTGCCGCACGGCAAAGGCCGTTTGTGCGGAGACCGGTGCAAGCTGTCGGCGGTCTGCGAAGCTTAGGGAATCCGTTCTTTGAGCAGGAATTCACTTGAATTATTACAACGAAATGAATATATAACAGAAGGCGCTTCTGCATAACAGAAGGCGCCTTTTTTGCGTTATATGATCATAATGGCAAGATTATCGGTGGGCCTATCCGGATGAAATGACTGTGCTGATAAGGCCCAAGTCAAAACAGGTAGAATGGGAGGACGCCTGTGAAAGCATCGGCACTTGGTGACAGATCAGAAGGTCGTGAATCCAAGCAGCTTCTGTACGCGGAATAGGAAGTCCTTGAACCAGGTGGACTTTTCCTGATACGCGCTCAGGTCCAGACTGTAGTGCCCATCCCTGTTGTTCCAGAGCCGGTTAAAATAGCCGGCCATCTGCCGGTCCAGCGCATCGCCGCGTGGAACGGAAATCCACAGGTCGTTCTCCAGATTGTAGTTGTCCAGGTTTCGCGGCGTGAGATTGGTCGAGCCGCCCATGATCACGGAGCTGCCTGAAGGATTGGAGATGTACATCAGCTTCGTATGATACTGCTCCTCGGTCGTGTTGTACCAGCGGATAGCGATACGGCCATCGGAACGCTTGGTGAGCTCCTTCGCTACCGGACGGTTCGGGATACCGATCTTGTCCTGGCCGAAGGCGTTCTGATTGGGGTCAAGCAGCAGCCGGATGTTGACGCCGCGGTTGGCGGCATCCAGCAGGGCGCTCATCACCTTTTCATCGGCCAGATAGAACATGCCCATCCACAGGGTGGACCCTTGCGGCGCCCGGTTGATCTCCAGCAGCGTATATTTGTCGATTTTGCCTTCGGTCAGATAGCGGACGGCTATTTTCCCTTCGGATGATTTCTTAACGTCCTCGGAGGCTGGGGTATAAACCGGGAGCCGGTAGTCTCCGGACAGCCGGGCCGCTGCCTGCTCGCCTTTCAGGATATCGCCGATAATCGGGCCTTGCACCTCAAAGGCAATATTGGAGTGGTAAGCGCTGGCATCATGCACGTTACCAGAAGAGACCAGAGCGGTCTTCTCGCTGACCACAACCTTGCGGTGGTTGGCCTTGACGTTCAGCATTTTTAAATACGACCTTGCGGTGACCTTGGGCCCCTCATTAGCCATCAGGTTCGGTATCCATCCTTTGCCCGACTGGCCGAACCACTGGATAAACGTCCGCCACACGGCGGAGTAGATCGGGTTCGAATCCCGCAGCGGATCCACATCGGTCACGACGACCTGGATGCCCGCCGCCTTCATCGCTTCGAGCAGGGGGTTGGGGGCGGAGCCGTAATTCGTATTGATCTGGTCCGTAATAAAGACGATCTGCATCTGGGGATACTGCTTTTTATGCGCGATGAGCTTGTCCGCCAAGTCCTTGCTGACAGTCGGAAACTTCTGCCCTTTATGCTTGTAATCGTTAAACAGGAACAGATCAATGACAAGAAACTCCCTGGATTCATCGACAATCTGCATGATCCGATTCGTAATCTGGGGCTCATGGATGACCTGCCCTTGGTTATCAGGGTAAGTCAAGTCGCGGTAGAAGCGGACTTGATCGACATGGTAGAGCGGGCTCTCGTAGGAAATGCCGGGAGGAAGCGGCTTGTGTGTCTGATAAACGATGACCCCGGCGAGCCAAAGGATGAGCAAGCAGGCCGCAGCCAGAATCCAGCGCCGAACCCGGCGTTTACGGCTTTTCCCCTGCGGCTGCCAGCTGGCCGTACGCGAATGGTACGGTTCAGGTGCGTGCTGGGATGGGATATGGTGGGTCATCGAGTCATCGCCCTCCTTTGCTTGTCCACTGCAGCCGGGTTAAACGGCAGGGTTCTCTGAGGGAGTGCCCCACGGTTTGGAACCCTGCCTTGCTTGGCACAGCGGTCTAACCAACTATTAACGTCGAAAGGGCCTGTTTGAAGCAGAGGAACGTTGTCATCATATGGGAAAAGGGCGTAGTGACCCTCGGTAGCCTAGAAAAACGTGCCATACAGCAAATAGATGTTCAGCGCTGCGATGACGGCTGCTACGATCCAGGCTAGTATCCGCACCCAGCGCGGGGCGATAAAAGGTCCCATCTTAACGGGATCGGATGTGAATTTGACGAGCGGGAACACGGCAAAGGACAGCTGCAGCGAAAGGATGACCTGGCTGAAAATCAGCAGCTGGCCGGTGGAGCCTTCCCCGTAAATTCCGATCACGATCACGGCGGGAACGATAGCGATCAGGCGCGTAATCAGACGGCGGATCCATGGCTTCAGGCGGATGTTCATAAAGCCTTCCATAACGATCTGGCCCGCGAGGGTTCCCGTCAGCGTCGAGTTTTGGCCGGAAGCGAGCAGCGCGACGGCGAACAGGACGCTGGCCGCACCGGTGCCGAGCAGCGGAGTGAGCAGCTGGTAGGCGTCTTGAATCTCTGCTACTTCAGTATGCCCCGTTGAATAAAAGGCAGACGCCGCAAGGATCAGAATGGCCGCATTGACGAACAGGGCGATGGTGAGCGCTACGGTGGAATCCGCAGTAGCGAAACGGATGGCCGATTTCTTGCCAGCAATGGACTCATCGTACCGCCGGGTCTGCACGATCGAGGAGTGCAGGTACAGGTTGTGGGGCATGACGGTCGCGCCGAGCATAGCCAGGGCGATGTACAGCATTTCCGGGTTCTGCACGATGTCTGCCGTCGGAACGAAGCCGGCCATGACCGCGCCCATCTCCGGTTTGGACAGGAACAATTCGACCCCGAAGCACATGATGATAACAGCGATAAACGAAATAACCAAAATTTCGATATGCCGGAATCCTTTATTTTGCAGCAGCAGCACCAGAAGGACGTCCACGGACGTGATGAGGACGCCGGCCAGCAGCGGCAGGCCGAACAGCAGCTGCAGCGCGATGGCTGAGCCGATGATCTCGGCCAGATCGCAGGCCGCAATCGCCAGCTCGCATAATATCCAGAGCCCGACGCTGACGGGCTTGCTGTAATGATCGCGGCAGGCCTGGGCCAAGTCCCTTCCCGTAGCAATGCCGAGGCGTGCGGATAGGGACTGGAGCAGAATCGCCATGAGGTTCGAAATCATGATGACCGACAGCAGGGAGTAGTTGAACATGGCCCCGCCGGCCAAATCGGAGGCCCAGTTGCCGGGATCCATGTATCCGACGGCGACGAGGTATCCGGGACCTGCGAAGGCAAGCATTTTACGGAAGAAGCTGCCCTTCAAGGGAACCTTCATCGATTTATGAACTTCAGGCAGGCTGGGCGGACCGCCTCCTTTGCGCCAGCCGCTGCCGGCGGCCGCCAGTTGGCTCTCCTCACTTGCGTTCATGGGCAGCACTCCTTTCACAACCAATCTTTCGATCCATATCGAGTCTAAACGGATATCACATCCTATTGGAAAGCATCTGGGCAGTTGCATGTACTTTAAAAATTTTCCCCAAGGAAACTTTCTGGGCTCCTAAGCCAACGCTTCGGCTGAACAACCTGCAAAGCATTTATGGCGCGCTGTGACGTATGTCCGTGTGCGGCAGCCATCATTATTCCGCGATGAGTGAACCGGGTCATTTAGGGGGAGCTATGGGGTTCATCAACCGTGATTTAAAGAATGGGAGATTGGCCCCGAAAGGAGGCAAGTTGGCGAATTTACCAGAGGTTCTGTGGTATAATACTTTCTTTAGAGAATCGTGCGGTGACGAGCGGGTCACGAAGTGAATCAAGGTTTGCAGCATTTCATGAAAGGGGAGCATCAGATGAACGGAAACGAAGCGGAAAGCGGGTCTTTGCTGCCCGAAATACCTACAGGGGAAAGAAAAATCGAGCACGTGCGCCTGTGCTTGAACGAAGATGTGGGCAGTGGCGTAACCTCCGGCCTGGAGCAGTACCGCTTTCGCCACTGTGCGCTGCCGGAGATCGGCTTCGAGGAGATTTCCCTCGAAGCCTCCTTCCTCGGGCGGACGCTCCGGACGCCGCTCCTGATCAGCTCCATGACAGGCGGAAGCGAAGCGACCGGGGCGATCAACGCCCGCCTGGCTGCCGTCGCCGAGCGGCGCGGCTGGGCGCTTGGGGTCGGCTCGGTCCGCGCGGCGGTGGAGAAGGAGGAGCTCGCACCGACCTTCCGTGTGCGCACGCATGCGCCGACGATCCCGGTGATCGCGAACCTGGGCGCGGTCCAGCTGAACTACGGCTTCGGCGTGGAACAGTGCGAACGAGCCGTCGATATCGCCGGAGCGGACATGCTCGTGCTGCACCTGAACAGCCTGCAGGAGGTGTTTCAGCCGGAGGGGAACACGAATTTCAGCGGGCTGCTGACCCGGATCGGAGAGGTGTGCCGCCTGCTGGACGTGCCGGTCGGCGTCAAGGAGGTCGGCTGGGGCATCGACGGGGATACGGCGGCGCGGCTGTACGACGCCGGCGCGGCCTTCGTCGATGTGGCCGGCGCCGGCGGGACTTCGTGGAGCCAGGTCGAGAAGTTCCGCAGCCGGGACGCGGTGCGGCGCCGGGCAGCGGAGGCGTTCGCGGGCTGGGGCATCCCGACCGCGGAATGCATTGCCGAGGTGCGGGCGGTATCCCCGCACGGAGGGCTGATCGGCAGCGGCGGGCTGCAGGGCGGCGTGGACGCCGCCAAGGCGCTGGCGCTCGGCGCCGATCTCGCGGGCTTTGGCCGCAGCCTGCTCGGCCCGGCCGTCTCGTCCGAGCAGGCGCTGGATGAGGCGCTGGCGCAGGTCGAGTTCGAGCTGCGCACCGCGATGTTCGGCATTGGCGCGGCGGACGTCGCCGCGCTGAAGGGTACGCGCCGGCTGGTGCGTACCCGGTCCTGACCCGGGCGGCGGACCGCAGCCCCCAGGCCGCAGGCAGCTGGATGATGGCAAAAAGCAAACAATCAACCAAAGGCCCATTTTTCTCATCGGAAATTAGGCCTTTTTTGCTGCCCTTATGGGTGTTCCCGCGTTCCGTGCGGCGATCGATCCAAAAAATTTATATAATATTTACCAAAAAAAGTTTTGCCTTCGTTTCTGCCTGCCCTTATATTAAGAGTAAAAATAACGTAAAATGTTCGCCTTTAGGACATGAAGGTTGTTGAATTGATGTAAAGGGGAAGGTGACTCTGCTTTGAAGAAATCCATTTTTCAGTTAAACACAAGAACCGTGGTGACGATAGGCATCGGTGCGGCCCTCTATGGAGCCACCAGCTTTATTGGAATTCCCGTGGGACCCGATACCTCGCTGCGTCCGGCGATTGCGCTGCTGGCGATTTTTGGCGCCCTGTTCGGCCCGGTAGTCGGGTTTATCGCAGGGCTGATCGGCCACGTGCTGAACGACCTGCTCACCAGCGGTACGGTATGGTGGGGCTGGGCGCTCGGTTCCGGCATTACAGCCGCATTTATGGGACTCATTTACTTATCCAAAGGGTTTGACCCGCAGAACGGTACATACAAAGGAAAACATATCGGCCTGTTCATCGTATACGGCGTCGTCGGCATCATTCTGTCGCTGCTTTTCTCGGGATGGTTTGACATCACGTTTATGGGCGAGCCGTCGGATAAGCTGCTGGTGCAGGTTACGGCCGCTTCGATTTCGAATATCGTCGTCTTTTTGGTGCTCGGGGTTCCGGCTGTGATCGGATTTGCCCGCAGAAACGCCAAAGTCAGCAATTTAAGCGTCAACGAGTAGGTGCTTGGCAGAGCGCCACAGGATAGGAGATTTACGTCATGATGCAGCCGATCATCTCGTTTCAACAGTACAGCTTTAAATATAAAAATCAGTCGGAGCCCACGCTGAAGGACATTACGCTGGACATTTATCCCGGAGAAAAGATCTGGATCGCCGGTCCCAGCGGCTCCGGCAAATCGACCTTGGCCCATTGTATCAATGGGCTTATTCCTTTTACCTACGGCGGAGACATTCGCGGTAGTCTGAGTATTGCCGGACGGAATCCCGCCGAATTGAGCATTTTCGAACTGAGCCGCACGGTGGGGACGATTTTGCAGGACCAGGACTCCCAGTTCGTGGGCTTAAGTGTGGCCGAGGACGTGGCGTTTGTCATGGAAAATAAAGCGATGCCCCGCGAGCAAATGAAGCGGGAAACCGCCGCTTCCCTGGAGCGGGTCGGCATGCTGGAATATATCGACCACAGTCCTTACGAGCTGTCGGGCGGACAGAAGCAGAGCGTGTCCCTGGCCGGTGTGTTGTCGACGGATGCGGAGGTGCTGCTGTTCGACGAGCCGCTGGCCAACCTCGATCCGGCAGGCGGGCGCAAAGCGATGCAGCTTATCGACGATATCCACCGGCAGGGCGGCAAAACGGTTATCATCATCGAGCACCGGGTGGAGGATGTGCTGCAGCAGCCGATCGACCGGATCGTGCTGATGAAGGATGGAGGCATCGAGGCGGTCGGTACGCCGGACGAGATTCTGGCGTCCGGCCTGCTGCGCGGCTGCGGCTTGCGGCCGCCGCTGTATGTCGATGCGCTACGGTATGCCGGCGTATCCCTGGACTGTGTTCAAGGCCTCAGCCGGCCACAGCCGCTGGGCATTCCCGGCCTTGGTGAGCGGCTGGATGGATGGAGCAAACAAGCAGCTGCCGGGGCGCCGTCACAGCTAGCAGAACCGCTGCTGGACGTACGCGGGCTGACCTTCGGGTATGAGTCCGGGCAGCCGGTTCTCAAGGATGTATCGCTGCAAGTCGGCGCCGGAGAAATCATTGCGCTCCTGGGGAACAACGGGGCGGGCAAATCGACGCTGTCCCAGCTGATTACGGGCATTCTGAAGCCGCAGTCCGGCTCAATGCGGTATGCCGGCCAGGATATGGCCGCGTGGTCGATCCGCCGCCGGGGTGAAGCGATCGGCTATGTGATGCAGAACCCGAACCGGATGATCACGCAGCATATGATCGCGGACGAGGTTGGCCTCGGCCTGAAGGTCCGCGGCGTGCCCGCCGCTGAGATCAAGGAGCGGGTCGCGGGCGTCCTGCAGACCTGCGGTCTGTATCCTTTCCGCAACTGGCCCGTTTCCGCGCTCAGCTACGGCCAGAAGAAGCGGCTCAGCATCGCCGCGATTCTCGTGCTGGCGCCGAAGCTGATGATATTGGATGAGCCCACGGCCGGCCAGGATTATCGGCATTACCAGGAGTTTATGGATTTTATCGAGCAATTGGCCGGACAAGGCATCGCATTTCTGCTCATTACGCACGACATGTATCTGGCTTTGGAGTACGCGCAGCGCGCCGTGGTGCTCAGCGGGGGCGAGGTGCTCGCCGCCGACACGGTCGCCTCGGTGCTCAGCCGTCCGGAGGTGACGGAGCCGGCCCATTTGAAGGAGACGTCGCTGTCCCTTTTCGCCAAAGCCAACGGCCTGGCTTCGCCGGAGAGGTTTGTGCAGGCTTTTATCAACGCAGAGAAGAAGGGGAAGAAGGGCCATGAATAGAACGGGCAGCCTCTATGTCACGGGGAACTCGCTGTTTCATCGGCTGGACGGAGCGGTCAAGCTGGTGCTGTTTATGGCCTGGACGGTCATGACGTACATGTTTTTGGACCTGCGGGTGTTTGTGCTGATGCTGGTTGTCGGGATCGCGCTGCTGGTGACGGCAGGGATTCCTTTTAAAAAGATGGCGTTTTTGTTTTGGCTGATGATTATTTTCACGGTACTGAACGGCATCTTTATTCTGCTCATCACGCCGACCTTCGGCACACGGCTGACGGGGACGGATACGCCGCTGATTCCGCTCGGCTATAACACGGTCAATGCGGAGACGCTTTTTTATGTGCTGACGCTGTCGGCTAAATATTTGACGCTGCTGCCGATTACGATTCTGTGCATTTTTACTACGCAGCCAAGCGCATTTGCCGGCAGTTTGAACCGGATCGGCGTCCCTTATAAAATCGCCTACGCCGTCAGTATTGCCCTCCGCTATATTCCTGATCTGACGGAAGAATTCCGGAGCACGCTGAACTCGATGCAGGCGCGCGGCATGGGGATTACGAAAGAGGACGGCAGCATCGCGCAGCGCCTGCGCAACCTGGCGGCGGTCGTCGTTCCTGTGCTGCAGTCCGCGCTGCACCGGATCGATTCGGTGACGAACGCCATGGAGCTGCGGGGCTTTGGCACGCAGAAGAAGCGCACCTGGTACAGCGGCAAGGAGATGGAAGGGCTGGACTGGACGTTGGCCGTGCTTGGCGTGCTGCTGCTGGCTGTGGGCATTTGGCTGAAGGTGCGGGTGCTGAAAGGATTTTGGTATCCTTTTTAGGGATCGTCTGGCAAATGTTCTGGTAAGGGGCCCGGAGAATCCGGGTCTTTTTCGTCGAAAGCTTGATTGCCTGCGTCTGCGGCATTGGTTTTCGCAGCTTTCATTCATTTTGCCGCCTTTTCGTTTTTCACACGATCGCTGCATCTTTATCCTTACGCACTTTACGCTCACCGGTTCGGTTCATCCCAGCAGCAGGGCGAAAAGAAGGCTTAAGCCGGGCATCCGATAGTAAAGTCCAATCCTTGCCGCTCCGGGGGTTCTAATATATAATGGGTAGGATTGAGAGACGTCTGTTTAACTATTACCTAAATAGGAGTTGTCATATAAATGGCTTTGAAAGCAGGGATCGTTGGACTGCCGAACGTCGGCAAATCCACGTTGTTTAACGCAATTACCCAGGCGGGCGCCGAGTCCGCCAACTATCCGTTCTGTACGATTGATCCAAACGTCGGGGTTGTCGAAGTTCCGGACGAGCGTCTGGATAAGCTGACCGAGCTGGTGCAGCCGAACAAAACCGTACCGACCGCTTTTGAGTTCGTCGATATCGCCGGCCTGGTCCGCGGCGCGAGCAAAGGGGAAGGTCTGGGCAACAAGTTCCTCGCCCATATCCGCGAGGTGGATGCGATCGTGCACGTGGTGCGCTGCTTCGAGGACGAGAACATCACGCACGTGGACGGCAAGGTCAACCCGGTCAGCGACATTCAAACCATCAACCTGGAGCTGATCCTGGCCGACCTGGAGAGCGTGGAGAAGCGCATCGACCGTTCGCGCAAAAACATGAAGGGCGGCAACAAGCAGTACGCCCAGGAAGTTGAAGTGCTGGAGCGCCTGAAAGAAGCGCTGTACAATGATCAGCCGGCCCGCAGCGTGGAGCTGTCGGACGAAGAGAAAGTGATCGTGCGCGATCTGCACCTGCTGACCCTGAAGCCGGTTCTGTACGCGGCCAATGTCAGCGAGGACGGCGTGGCTGACGCGGACAGCAATCCGTACGTGCAGCAGGTCAAGGACTTTGCGGCAGGCGAGAACGCCGAAGTCGTTCCGATCAGTGCCAAGGTCGAGGCGGAAATCGCCGAGCTGGAAGGGGAAGACAAGGAAATGTTCCTGGAGGAGCTCGGTCTCGAAGAGTCCGGCCTGAACCGTCTGATCAAGGCGGCTTACCGCCTGCTCGGCCTGTACACGTACTTTACGGCAGGCGTGCAGGAAGTGCGCGCGTGGACGATCCGCAAAGGAACGAAGGCGCCGCAGGCAGCCGGCGTTATCCACACCGATTTTGAGCGCGGCTTTATTCGTGCCGAAGTGGTCTCCTACGACGACCTGGTCGCCGCCGGTACCATGAACGCCGCGAAGGAACGCGGCCAGCTTCGCCTGGAGGGCAAAGATTATGTCGTTGCGGACGGCGACGTAATGCATTTCCGTTTCAACGTGTAAACGTGTAACGGATGCGAACATTTGGATTTCGAGTAAGCAGATAGTCAACGTAAAACCGCCATTCCCCGGGTAACCCTTGGAATGGCGGTTTTTTGGTAGGGCTGAGTGGTCGGTTATCCCCGTCCTACCCAGCGCGAAAGGCCGATTATCGCTTGAGCCTGCGACGATCACAGTCCCTTAATGATTCACGGTAATGCTGCCGTTGGACGTGGCCAGCCCCACAGTATACTGCCCGTCTCCCAATGTGGCCGTGGCGCGGGAGTCGCTCTCATCCACCCAGCCGATGTTGCCCTTGATGGAGGAGTTGGACGTCTTGGCGGTCAGCTTGGCGCTGGCGTCCTCGGAAACGGTCAGGTTAATGCTGCCGTTTGAGGTTTTCACGTCCCAATTGCCGGCGATGCCGCTATCGCCCCGAACGGCACCATTGCTGGTCCGGATGTAGACCGGGCCGCCAAGCTGGTTTGCCGTCACCGTACCGTTGTTGGTCACCAGCTCGGAAGGGCCGCTGATGTTCGCAGCTACGATCCGGCCGTTGCTGGTCTTGGCCGACACCTTGCCCTGAATATCCTTTACGTTCAGAGTGCCGTTCGACGTCACGGCCGTCAGTCCGGCATGAAGCCCGGAAGCGTCGATGGTGGAATTTTTCGTATGCACTTCCACTTCGACTGACTCCGGAACCTGGAGGTTAAAGTAATCTTCAGGCATCGCCCAGCCGCCGATCAGGACGATATCCGGCTGGTGTTTATCCAGTGTCAGGGTCAGCGTGTCCCCCGACGTTTCCGACTTCCAGTGCTGCTTCGTCCATTTGTCGGCATTGGCCTGGGAGGATTCGGTGCGAACGCGGACTTTTCCCTCATAGGCAATATTCGAGCCTTGAGCTTCCGTTACGTTGACCTTGCCGCTGTCGAGGAAAACTTCCACCCGCTTGATCTCTCCCTGCGCCGGAACCGATCCCTGCACGGCGCTGAGGTAACCCTTGTTAAAGAGGAACGTCCAGTCGGGGTAAATCGCCTGGGCTCCACTGACAATCAGAAGCAGAATCAGGATCGTGACGCTTCCGCCGCCCAGACGAACCCGCTGGTTGGCGTGCACGACATTGGAAATGACAACTTCAATGCCGAGCAGGATGAGCAGGGTGGGCCATACGTATTTCAGAACTTCAAAGCTGATGAACTGATTCATTTGAAGAATGACGATGACCCCAAGGCCGATCAATCCGATGGCGGTGGTCCATTTGCCGATCTTTCGGACCGGCGGGCGCGTCTCAAGCGGTGCGGTCACAGATGCTCACTTCCCTTATGGTTTGGTCTTTTGCCAAGCAGCCACATGCCGTAAACGATCAGGCCGACAGCCAGCAGCACGCTGGTAATATTGCGGTTCAGCAGCCATTCCCACAGGCCGGGGAAGACGCCGACGAGGAGGACGAGAATGCCCATGCCGATGCAGGTCGCCCCGATCCAAAACGGATGGACCGCCGATTCCTTCTGATATCCGTTCATTTGAATCCAGTCACGCTCGGTCCAAGGATAGCCGAAGGTATCCTGGCCCATCATCATACGCTCATGCTCCATGGCCGCGGCTTTCATCCAGCTCGCCTTTTGCAGGGCGTCAAACAGCTGGTAGAACCACAAAATCGCCAGAGCGAACGGAAACAGCATCGGAATCGACGGGATGAGGATGATGCAGACGCAGGCGCCGATCATGTACTGCAGTCCCTGTTTGGCGAATCCTAAATATAAATGGCCGAGGCCGGGAATCATGGACAACATAAACGTGAGCCATCTACTTTTTCTAATCATGGGTTACCCTCCTTAAATATGTGCTCCATTCGTGTGGATAAATGCTGCGTGGCCTCCGTCAGCCCGTTCCCCAGATGCTCGAAAATCCCGAATTGGAATAGGCAAAAGGTCAGGCAGGCCGCAAGGCCGAAATGGGCCAGCTTGGATTTCTGCGACTCGCGGGGCCGGCTTCTTGGCAGCGATCTTACCGCCAGCGGCGGCATTTGACGGACTTCCTCCATCACGCCGGCAACGATATCCGGCATATCCATGACCGGACCGGGATTCTCCCAAATTTGGGATATCTCCGTAATTTCCTGGTACCAAGCCTGGCATTCCGGACACTGGTTCAAATGCTTTTCGATCAAGAGGGAGGTTTCGGGCGGCAGTTCATGGGCGGCGTAAGCGGCCATCTGGTATTGAATGAGTTCGCATTTCACCTGAGCTCCTCTCCTTTCTGACGCATCATTTGTCTGGCACGGTATAATTGGGACTCAACGGTTTTGGCGGTAATGCCCCGCCTCTTGGCAATCTCCTGATAGGAGCATTGTTCAAAATAATACATCTGCACGGCCGACTTATACGGCTCCTGCAGCTCATCGACGATTTGACGGATCCGGCTGTTCGTCTCTTCGGAGAGGACGATCTTCTCGGGTGTCTCGGCGGTTACCCAATCGTTTTCGCTAACCTCTCCCATCGTCCTTCGCGCCTGTTCCCTTTGGTGGGCCCTTTTCCAGTCCAGGCACTTCCGGACGGCGATTTGATACAGCCAGGTGGAGAAGGAGGATTCTTCCCGAAAAGCAGGCAGGGCCGAATATGCCTTAAGGAAAATGTCCTGCGACAAATCTTTCGCCGAGACGCTGTCGGCGGTCATTTTCAGGCATACGTGGTATACCATGCTCTGGTACCGCTGCACCAGAAATTTATAGGCTTCCGGATGGCCGGCTTTGACCGCCCGGATCCACTGCAACTCTTCTTCCAGTCTTCTCCCCTCCTCCCGATACGTTAAGTTAGACGCCGCATGTCGAGGCATCCCTGCAAAGTTTTTTAAAAAATTTATTCAGCCGTTTTGGCGCCATCTGGCGGCATGTTCCCGGGACAGGCGGATGAACTCCCCAAGGGCCGGAGACAGCCACTTTCCGGGATGGTACAGCATTTGCGTGGCCACTTGGCAGGGGCTGTCGTCCCAAGGGAGCCGGATGAGCCGGCCGGAGGACAGCTCGTCCTTGACCGCAATGGCGGGCAGCAGGGAGATGCCGAGACCGGACATGACGCAGTGCTTGATCGTCTCGATGCTCCAGAACTCCAGGTCGCTGCTGCTGTAGATCGCGTGGCTGTTTAAATGCTGTTCGAGCAGCAGGCGGTAGCTGCAGTCCGATTCGGTATGGATAAAAGAAACGTCTTTCAAGTCCAGAGTATCAACCTGCGGCAGCAGGGTCAGGGGATGCGCCGGCGGCGCGATGAGCGCCATCGGCTCATGGATGAGTGTCTCCGACTGCAAGTGCGGGTCATCCGCTTCCGGCTCCAGCACGAACACCAGGTCCATATCGCCGGACAGGGCCAGTTTCTTGAGCTCCTTGCAGCCGGCGGGCCGGAGAATGATCTTCACGTCCGGGTACAGCTCCGTGTATTCCTTAATAATGTCCGGGAGGCGGAAGGCCGCAAGGGACTCGGGTGCGCCGATGTTCAGCGTCCCGGATGGCAGGGTTGCGCCAGCGGACATTTCGGCCAGCGCCCGGTCGTGCAGCTCCAGCAGCTGGATGGCATAGGGCAGCAGGCGCTCGCCTGCGGATGTAAGCTGTACCTTTTTCCCAAGACGGTCAAACAGCTTCGAGCCGACTTCCTCCTCCAGCGCCTGGATTTGCGCCGTGACGCTCGATTGGGCGTAGGACAGGATTTCGGCGGCTTTGGTAAAGCCATGCGTATCCGCAACGGTTCGGAAGGTGTGCAAGTGTTTTAAGTCCATCAATAATCCTCCATGATGCGAAATATGAATTCGTGGCAATCATCATCTATCGGTTCTCCCGATGGAAACGATCAAAATAATCTGTTTTACCTATTCATCTATTATCTGTTAAGCTGTGAGCACTGCACAACCCTAGAATGACCGGTAATCCCTGCCGGTTACACCATTAACAGCAGATAGGATGATCAAATATATGGCTTCATTAGAAAAGACCTCATTCGAAAAGACTTCTACAGCATCACACTTAACCTCTTCCATTCGGCTGCCTCAAGCCATCGCTTTATATATCGGTTCAGTGCTCGGATCCGGTATCCTGATCGTGCCGGGGCTCGCCGCGCATATCGCGGGTCCGGCCTCGCTCCTGTCCTGGGGGCTCATGACGCTGCTCGTCCTGCCGATGGCCCTTGTCATGGGGCTGCTGTCGGCGCGTTACCCCGATGCCGGGGGCGTGTCCTCGTTTGTCTCCAGAGCATATGGAACCAAAGCCGGGACGCTGGTCGGCTGGTTTTTCCTCATGTCGGTGCCGATAGGCGCACCGGTAGCAGCGTTGACGGGAGCAGGGTATATGACGGCTGCCTTTGGTCTGGGGGACGGCGCCAGAATCGCCATCGCCGCGCTGATGCTGGCCGTGTCCCTGTTCATCAACGTCTTTGGGATGAAGCTGGCCGGCAGCGTGCAAATCGTCGTCGTATCGGCGATCGTGCTGGTGCTCATCCTGGCGATATCCGGTTCTTTTCCCCATATGGAAGCAAGGCATTTCACGCCCTTTATGCCGGAAGGGTGGATCAGCGTCGGCCAAAGTGCGGCCATTCTGTTCTGGTGCTTTATCGGCTGGGAGGCGGTATCGCATTTGTCCGAGGAGTTCGTGGACCCGAAACGGGCGGCGGTGCAGGGCGTGACGGTTGCGGCCATCATCGTCGGCGTGCTGTATTTTCTGACAGCTTTGGCAACAGTGGGAACGCACAGCTATGGGGGAAGCGGGTCGGACGTATCGCTGCTGCTGGTTATTGAAAAACTGCTCGGTCCGGCCGGGGCCGTTATCGCGGGCTTGACGGGGATGTTTATTTGCACGGCCACGGTCATTTCGTATACCGGCGCCTCGTCGAGGCTGGCTTATGCGCTAGCCCGGGAAGGAAAGGCGCCGGCCTGGATGGGGAAGATGTCGTCCCGATTCCAGACGCCTGTCGGGGGACTGGGCTTTCTGGCGGGCTGTTTCGTGCTCGTGCTCGTTCTGTACGGAACCGGCGCGGTGTCACTGACCACGCTGATTACGCTCCCCAATGCTACGTTTATTTTGACGTATCTGGGCGGCTGCGCAGCCGGGATCCGGCTGCTGAAAGGGCAGCGGTGGGGACGGACGGTCAGCTGGCTGTCCTTTATCCTCACGGCGGCGGTGTTTCCGTTCGTCGGGTGGGCGATCTTGTATCCGCTGGTCATTTGCGGCGTTTATTTTTTGGTAAGTATAGGGCGGAAAAACAAAGCGCAAGCTTAACATAAACAGGCTTTCGGCTATCCTGTTCACCCATGTCGGCTATGGTAAATATGCGCGCACCGTGGTATAATAAAAAGTCGTCTACCCTCTATTTTGATAGAGAGCAGCGATAACGATCAGAGCATATATATACCTAGTGTATTTTTTAAATAGGAGAGGTGAATCCCAGTGTTGGACCGATTGCAATCCTTGGCGGACCGTTATGAGAAGCTTAGTGAACTGCTTTGCGATCCTGACGTTGCGAACGACAGTAAGCGACTGCGGGAATATTCCAAAGAACAATCCGATTTGCAGCCTGCATATGAGGCTTATACCGAATATAAATCCGTTATGGAAGAACTCGAATCCGCCAAAGCGCTTCAGGCTGAGAAGCTGGACGACGAAATGCGTGAAATGGTCAAGATGGAAATCGAGGAACTGACCCAGCGCCGTACCGAGCTGGAGGAGCGCATCCGCATTCTGCTCCTGCCGAAGGACCCGAACGACGACAAGAACGTCATCGTGGAGATCCGCGGCGCGGCGGGCGGCGACGAAGCGGCTTTGTTCGCTTCCGACCTGTACCGGATGTACACGCGTTATGCGGATACCCAAGGCTGGCGCGTAGAGCTGATGGACGCCAATACGAACGATCTGGGCGGCTTCAAGGAAGTCATCTTCATGATCAACGGACGCGGCGCCTACAGCAAAATGAAATACG
Organism: Paenibacillus sp. OAE614; assembly: GCF_040546645.1. Classification (NCBI taxonomy): domain Bacteria; kingdom Bacillati; phylum Bacillota; class Bacilli; order Caryophanales; family Paenibacillaceae; genus Paenibacillus; species Paenibacillus sp. OAE614. The sequence goes on from NZ_JBEPOD010000001.1 coordinate 7,323,646, forward strand.
AAAGCGGTGCGCACCGCGTGCAGCGCATCCCGACGACGGAGTCGGGCGGACGGATCCATACCTCCACTTCCACAGTGGCGGTCATGCCGGAAGTTGAAGAGATCGACATCGAAATCCATGACAAGGATATCCGCGTCGATACGTTCTGCTCCAGCGGTGCGGGCGGACAATCCGTCAACACCACGAAATCCGCCGTTCGCGTGACCCATATTCCAACCGGAATCGTGGCCACCTGTCAGGACGGCAAGTCGCAGAACTCGAACAAGGAAAAGGCGCTTCAGGTGCTTCGTGCCCGGATCTTTGATATGATGCGGCAGGAAGAAGAAGCGAAGTATGCCGGTGAGCGGAAGAGCAAAGTGGGTACTGGCGACCGCAGTGAGCGGATCCGCACGTACAACTTCCCGCAGAGCCGGGTGACCGACCACCGCATCGGATTGACGCTGCACAAGCTCGATTCGGTGATGAACGGCGAAATCGAAGAGATCATTTCGGCCCTGAACATTGCGGAGCAGGCGGAAATGATGGATAAAGGGGAATAAGGCTTTGAAGGAAAGCACGTTTGTGATGACGACAAAGCAGAGTATACGGGAAGCCTTTGCGGAGGCTTCCTCTTTTTTAGCGGCGCATGAAGTGATGGAGCCGCAGCGGAACGCCCAGCTGCTGCTGGAGCATGTGCTGGGCCTGTCCGGCGCGGCCTATTACATGGCGCTGCCCGATCCGTTCCCGGCTGAGCGGCAGAAGGCCTGGGAGGAAGTGATTTCCCGCAAGGCGGCGGGCGAACCGGCCCAATACATTATCGGGGAGCAGGAGTTCTACGGCATCCCCTTTCAGGTGACGCCCGCCGTGCTGATCCCGCGGCCCGAGACGGAGCTGCTCGTGGAGGCCGTGCTGCAGCAGGCCGCGCGGCTGTGGCCGCAGGGGGCGGCACCGGCTGAGCGAGCGGCGTCTGCGGTGGAGCAGGAGCCGCCGCAAGGGCAGGGTGCTGGCCGCGTTCCGGGGCCGGCTGACGCGGAGCTGCCGGACCGCGAAGCGGCTCGTCCGGCGGCACAGGGCCGCGCAGCCGCTGCGTCCGGCGGCGATACCGGCACCGCGGACGGCCTGCGCCCGCTGGTCGCGGCCGACATCGGCACCGGCAGCGGCGCCATCGCGGTCACGCTGGCGCTGCACGCCCCGCGCTGGCGCGTCTACGCCAGCGACATCTCGGCGGACGCGCTGCGGGTCGCCGCGCGTAACGCCGAAGCAAACGGCGCCCAGGTCGCCTTCGAAGAAGGCAACCTGCTGGAGCCGTTTGCGGGGCGGCGGGTCGACATCCTGGTGTCGAACCCGCCGTACATTCCTGCGGCCGATATTCCCGGCCTGCAGCCCGAGGTGCGCGACCATGAGCCGCGCACGGCGCTGGACGGCGGAGCGGACGGGCTCGCGCCTTACCGCATCATGATGCAGCAGCTGCCGCTGCTGCAGGAGCCGCCCCGGCTCATCGGATTCGAGCTGGGCATCGGCCAGGCGGGCGAGGTCGCAGACCTGCTCCGCCAGGCGGGCCATTGGGATGAGATTATGATCATCCCGGACCTCGCCGGCATTGACCGCCACGTTATCGGCGTCCGCCGGTGATCCCATTATTTTCTTTTTGACCCAATTTCCTCTACAATGGAACTACCTATGTTTTCCCTGGAGGAAAGGATATGCTGCGCAAACTGAAACAATTGGATTTCGCCGTCATGCTGGTGCTGCTCTGCCTGATGGCATTCAGTCTGACTTCCATATACAGCGTCACCGCCGGCCGGCCCAAAACCGATCATTATTCGGTGCGGATGGCCGTCTATTACGTCATCGGCTTTGCAGGGTTTCTGGCGACTTCGCTCGTCAATTATAAGCTGATGATCAAATATGCACTGTACGTGTATATCTTCGGCCTGATGCTGCTCTTATTCGTCCTGTTTGCCGGTAACGAATACTACGGTGCCCGCGGCTGGCTCACCCTTCCCGGGGGACTCAGCCTGCAGCCGGCCGAGCTGTTCAAGCTGTTCCTGGTCATTTTTCTGTCCAGCCTACTGCTGAGGAAAAATCGAGACCGGTCCCGCGGCCTGTACTTTTGGCGGGATGTCGTTCCGATGGGGCTCCTCACCTTTGTTCCGCTTATGCTGGTGATGGCGCAAAACGACTTGGGTAACGCGCTCTGCTATCTCCTCATTCTGGTAGGGCTCCTGTGGATCGGCGGTATCCGGTATGTCCATGCGCTGATCGGGTTCGCCGTGGCCTTTGCCGCCATCTTCGGCGGAATTCAGGCGTACATTCATTATCATGACGAGGCGGCGAAGTTGTTCAAGTCCATTGGCCGCGAGCATTGGATCGCTCGTTTTGACCCCTGGCTCGTTCCGGACAAAGCTTCCCGTGACGACAGCTGGCAGACCTACAACGCCAAGCTGGCGATCGGGTCGGGCGGTCTGGATGGCAAGGGGTACATGCAGGGGACGACGATCCAGTCCGACGGCCGGGTTCCGCTGGCTTTTGCCGACTCGATCTTCGTCCAGATTGCCGAGGAGTACGGATTTATCGGCTCGTCGGCGCTGCTGCTGCTGTATTTTATTCTGATCCACAGGATGATTCTGATTTCCGCGGACTGCCGCGACCGGGCGGGGCCATACCTGATTACAGGCATTATCACGATGTTCATTTACCAGATTTTTGTCAACATCGGCGCCTTTATCGGTCTGATGCCGCTGACCGGCATTACGCTGCCTTTTATCAGTTATGGCGGCACCTCACTGGTGATCAACATGGTCAGCATCGGGGTGGTGATGAGTGTCCGGATTCACGGGCAGGAGGAAGAGGAGCTGCTCCCGCTGCAGAACGAACCGGCTCCGGCCACAGGGACGGGCAAAATTCTGCGCCTCATCCGGGATGGATTTAACAGGAATTGAATATGGCATGGCTGTTCTATTACAATAGACAGGTACGCATCAGGGGCAACGAGGAGCGGAAGGCTCCGCACAGGAGGATAGCCATGCTTCAAAAGCTGAAAAAAGTGGATTATGTCGTCGTTTTTATTCTTTTGATTTTCATGGGCATCAGCATCATGTCCATTTACAGTGTCACACAGGGGACGAAGTTTGCCGGTTCCCATATTAAAATGATCGAGTTTTACGTGCTTGCCTTCATCGCATTTTTCGGGCTGGTTATCGTCGATTACAAGCTGCTTGTCAAATATGCGCTTTATCTGTATTTGTTCGGGTTGGCCCTGCTCGTTGCGGTTAACTTCATCGGGACCGACGTCAACGGCGCCCAGGGCTGGATCAAGATGGGAAGCTTCAGCTTGCAGCCTGCGGAGCTGTTCAAGCTCATCCTGATTATTTTTCTGACATATATCATTATGCGCAAAAATAAATCGAGGCTCTCGTTCTGGCATGACGTGGTCCCGATCGGACTGCTGACGTTCGTGCCGTTTGCGCTCGTTATGATCCAGAATGACCTCGGGAACGCGCTCAGCTACGTTCTGATTTTGCTCGGACTGCTCTGGATCGGCAACATCAAGTTTTGGCATGCGCTGATTGCGCTGGTGATTTTGGCGGCCGTCGCCGTCGGGGGTATTCTTTCGTATATTCATTTTCACGACAATATTGAGAAGTTTATGAAAGACATCAAACGGGAGCACTGGACCGAGCGGCTCGATCCGTGGCTGGTGCCGGATAAGGCGACGGCCAAGGCGTCCTATCATACGAAAAACGCCAAGCTGGCGATCGCATCCGGCGGCATGGTGGGTGAAGGGTATATGAAAGGGTCCTCGGTTCAATCCGGGCGCGTGCCGTATACTTATTCGGACTCCATTTTCGTGGAAATCGCCGAGGAATTCGGCTTCGTCGGTTCATCGGTCGTGCTGCTGCTCTATTTTATCCTGATCCACCGGATGATTCTGATCTGTCTCGAGTGCCGGGACCGGGCAGGGCCGATTCTGATCGTGGGCATTATCGCAATGATGCTCTATCAGATCTTCGAAAATATCGGCGCCTTTATCGGCCTGATGCCGCTGACCGGGATTACGCTGCCGTTTATCAGTTACGGCGGAACCTCGCTGCTGATCAATATGGCGAGCATCGGTATCGTCATGAGCGTGCGCGTTCATGGGGAGGAAGTGGACGACGAGATGCTGACCCCGGCTAAGGGGACTGCTGCTCAAGGCGGACAGGCGAAAGCCGGCATGTGAAGCTGATGATTTACAAGAAACGACCGTTTTCGACAAGTCCTCGGGCTTGGGAAGGCGGTCTTTTTTTGTGGGTAAGAAGCTCGTAGAAATACTAGATAAGATGAATTCGAGTTTTTCTTTTCATTCCTTGTTTCCAAGGGGAATACCCGTGCCAAAGTTGGATTTCTTTAATTCAATCTATATATAGATTGCTAGGTTTAGACTCTACCATTCCCGGACATACTGAGAACTATCATAGATTTGTTCTGATAGAGAGGGGCCCGGGGAAAATGGAAAAGACGATGAAGCAGGGGAAATATAGAGGGCAAGATTGGCTGCGCGACTTGGTGAAGGATACCGCCATTATTTTTTGTATTTTGTTTATGATCGCCATGATGTGGGAGAGCCAAAAGACCGACGCGGCCGTGGCCGGCGGGCCGATTCCGCAGGAATCCATCCGCCTGCGCATCCTGGCCAATTCCGATAATCCGGATGACCAGCTGGTCAAACGCGAGATTCGCGATGCCGTGGTAGCGGAGATGAACGGTTGGGTACAGGAGCTTGAGGACCCGCAAAGCCTGGATCAGGCGAGAACGACGATCCGGGAGCATTTGCCGGAACTGAACGATCTGGTGGGCCGTGAGCTGGAGAAGAGAGGCATTCATTACGATTACAATGTTGAACTTGGTATCGTGCCGTTTCCGACCAAACTGTACGGAGGTACAGTGTATCCAGCCGGGAACTATGAAGCACTGCGGATCACATTAGGGGCAGGCAACGGTCAAAATTGGTGGTGCGTGCTGTTCCCTCCGCTCTGCTTCATCGATGCGGCCAGCGGAGATGCTGCGGCTCAGCCCGCCGATGCCAAGGCTCAGTCTGCGGATGCCAAGGTTGACGCTAAGGGTGCCGTGACCACTGCGTCGGCCAAGGTGACGGATACTGCAGCCGTTCAAGCTTCCGGGAAAGCAGCTGCCGATGCTTCCCAGCCGGAAGTTCGCTTCTTCCTGGTAGACATGCTCTCCGGGCTGTGGTCCTGGCTGACGGGGCTGTTCGCTTAGGAACTAGCGGCCATCCTGTCCAAGGGCATGCGTCATGGAGATTTTGCAGATGTGCTATAATATAACATACCAATTTCGATGACAGGAATGAACAGCGATGAAAGGTTTGAACCAAGGGCAGGATGGAGGAGGCGCTCCTTCCACCCATGATGCAAATAAGAGCCATGCCACACCGGTATGGGATGTGACCGTATTGATGGGACGCAGCACCGCTGCCGCAGAAGCAGAGAGGGAAGCGGTGTCCCGTGCAGAGCAGTCGATCGGCCGGGCAGCCGCCATTCTACGGGATGGCGGTACCGTTGCTTTTCCGACCGAAACCGTCTACGGCCTTGGGGCGGATGCCCGGAATACGGAGGCTGTCGAGGCGATTTTCAAGGCCAAGGGCCGTCCGTCCGACAATCCGCTCATCGTCCACATTGCGGATGCAAGCCAATTGGGCGGGCTCGTGACGGAGGTCAGCGATACGGCGCGTCGGCTGATGGCGGCCTTTTGGCCCGGTCCGCTGACGCTGGTGCTGCCGCTCCGTCCGGGCGTGCTGTCCCCGCGGGTAACAGCGGGGCTGACGACGGTCGGCATCCGGATGCCGGACCATCCGATCGCGCTGAAGCTGATCGGTGAATCCGGCTGTCCGGTGGCGGCGCCGAGCGCCAACCGCTCGGGACGGCCGAGCCCGACGCTCGCGAGCCATGTCGAGGAAGATTTGAGCGGGCTGATCGACGGTATTCTGGACGGAGGGCCGACCGGGGTCGGCCTTGAATCCACCGTCGTACAGGTCCAGGAGGATGGCAGCGTCACCGTTCTCCGGCCCGGCGGCATTACGAGCGAGCAGCTGGCCGCCGCTTCCGGGGTAGCGGTGACGACCGATCCGGGGATCGAACGCTCACCGGATGAAGAGGAGATCGCCGCACCGAAATCGCCCGGCATGAAATATACGCACTACGCTCCCAAGGGGGCGCTCACCATTGTGCAGGGCGGCACGCCGGAGCAGGTCTCCGACTGGATCGATGAGCAGCTGAAGGCCGCGGCGGCACGCGGGGAGAGAACCGGCGTGATGGCTTTCGAGGAGCACATCGGCCGTTACGCCGCGGATTGCGTGCAGTCCCTCGGCAGTCTTGCCGGGCTGGAAGCAGCCGCCCACCGGCTGTACGCCGCTCTTCGCCGCATGGATGAAGAAGGCGTGACGTTTATTTTGTCGGAAGCCTGTCCGGAAGAAGGTCTGGGCGCCGCCATCATGAACCGGCTCCGCAAGGCCGCCGGACAGCGGATTGTCCGCTTGTGACCGCTCGCCGCACCTATTAAGAGACATCATTTACCTCTTGTCCGCATATGGTTGTACAAGAACCTAACGGACATGGGGGAATAGGGATGTTAGAGACTTCTGCCGGTTTAGGGCAGCTAATGACAATCATGATAATGGCCGTCGCATTAGGACTGGATGCATTCTCTCTGGGCGTAGGAATCGGCATGAAAGGAATCCGGCTGCTGCATATTCTCAAGATCAGCCTGCTGATCGGCCTTTTCCATGTGTTGATGCCGCTGCTGGGAATGTTTATGGGATATTACGTCAGTTCGCTGCTCGGACAAGTTGCCGCCCTGGTTGCCGGCGGGCTGCTTGTGCTGCTGGGCGGACACATGGTCCTGAATTCCTTCAAAACAAGCGAAACGCGAATGGTGGATCACCGCTCTTTGCTGGGGATGCTGCTGTTTTCGCTCAGCGTCAGCATTGACTCCTTTTCGGTAGGCGTATCCCTGGGGATGTTTGAGAGCAATCGGATTCTGACCGTACTGGCTTTCGGGATCTGCGGAGGCGCGATGGCCGTGCTTGGACTTCTGCTCGGCAGGAGGGTAAGCCGGAATCTCGGCGAATACGGGGAGGCCCTTGGCGGCGCGATTTTGCTGGCATTTGGCCTCGCCTTTATCTTTTGATACAATATCGGCAAAGACACTTCGGGAGGTGCTAGAGACGTGAAGCATATTTTGTTTGTCTGTACGGGAAACACGTGCCGCAGCCCGATGGCCGAAGCTCTGCTTCGCAAGCTGGCCAAGGAGCGCAGCGTTCCGCTCGAAGTCCGTTCGGCCGGCGTGGCCGCCCTTGAAGGGACACCCATCTCGCGCCATGCGGAAGCGGTGCTGCGGGACCACGAGATCGATGAGGATTTGACCGCCAAGCCGCTCAGGGCCGACACGGTGGATTGGGCGGATTTGATTTTGACACTGACCCAGGGGCATAAGCAGCATGTGATCCGGAGCTTTCCGCTCGCGGCTGACAAAATTTATACCCTGAAGGAATACACCGAAGATGACGAGAACGTGATCAAGGACCTGCAGGAGCTCGACAGCCTGTACGCCACCTGGGAAATGAAGCGGGCGCTCGGGCAGCAGCTGGAGGACGAGGAACGGGAGCGGCTGATCGAGATCCAGCAGCGGATCCCGAGTTTTGATATTTCGGACCCGTTCGGCGGATCCCGCGACGATTACGATGTAACCGCCGCAGAAATCCGCGCCGCCATCGAGCGGCTGCTGGATAAGCTGGAGGCGTTCCGTACATTTTAAGGAAGAAGCTTAGTTTGGCATTTGGGCGGAAGCCTAGTTGAAAAAATGGAGTAAATTTGCAGATTGATTTTCATCGCGTCATGCTTTATGATGAAGGTGAAAAACATCGGTTCCGGTGTAACTGGCGACAATGTGGATCCAACCACGATGGAGCACCGGAATATACGGCCGGTCGCCTGGGCAAAAGAGCAATTCTGCGGAATGATCCGCGGACTGCTCTTTTTTTCGTCTAGTGGCTGCAAATGAGTTATAATGGTACAAGAAGTCACGGGAATACCGGGGAGCGCTAGATTCGTTTCTCTGTATTGCGCGAAATTTTAGGAGGTTTTTCGAAAGATGAAAATTGCTGTTGGAACAGATCATGCGGGTATACGTTTGAAAGAAGACATCATTGCCGTGATCGAAGGAATGGGGCATCAAGTTGCGGATGTGGGATGCGGATGCACGGATTCCGTGGACTATCCCGACTATGCTCTCCCTGTGTGCGAGCTGGTTACCAAAGGCGAGGCCGACCGGGGAATCCTGATCTGTGGAACAGGCATCGGCATGAGCATCGCGGCGAACAAGGTTCCGGGCATCCGGTGCGCCTTGGTCCACGATGTGTTCTCGGCGATCGCCACCAGGGAGCATAACGACTCCAACGTGCTGGCGATGGGTGAACGCGTCATCGGTCCGGGTCTGGCCCAGGAAATCGTCAAGGCTTGGCTGGGCACGGAGTTCAGCGGCGGCGAGCGTCATGTCGGGCGCGTGAACAAGATTAAAGCGATTGAAGAGCGGTATCTGCACAATTAGGGAGGTTTTCTCATGGAAAGCATGTCAGGTGGCAGTCCATTGGAAGTTTCGCTGGGAGAACAGGTATCCCAAATCCTTCATGAGCTGGTGGAAGCCGCAGGGCTTGGCCCTGGTAAGGTACTGGTTGTCGGAACGAGCACCAGTGAGGTGGCCGGGAAACGCATCGGCACTTCCGGGGCACTCGGGGTTGCTGAGGAGCTACTGCAGGCGATCGGCGAGGTCCGGGCCAAGTTCGGCTTCGACACGGTGTTTCAGTGCTGCGAGCATTTGAACCGGGCGCTTGTGATGGAGCGTTCCGTTCTGGAGCGCCTTCGTTTAACCGAGGTCGCCGCCGTTCCTGTTCCGAAAGCGGGCGGCTCTATGGCTGCCGCTGCTTACCGTTCCATGAAGGAGCCTTGCCTGGCCGAAGCGATCGAAGCTCACGCGGGCATCGACATCGGCGAGACGATGATCGGCATGCATCTGCGGCGTGTGGCGGTGCCTTTCCGCCCGACCCTGCGCTATGTGGGGCACGCGCGCGTGAATGCGGCCTACACGCGGCCCAAGCTGATCGGCGGCGAACGGGCGGTGTACCGTCTGGATGAAGAAGCCGGCAGAGCCGACCGTGACGGCGGCAGTTCAGATCTTTGCGATTAACATGAGCGGATGATTGAAACAAACATTTTATTTTGAATTCCAATAAGGGAGGAACTATTAACATGGATCAATTGCGTAAGAAGGACCCGGCTGTACTCGAGGCCATGAACTTGGAACTGAAGCGTCAGCGTGCGAACATCGAGCTGATCGCATCGGAGAATATTGTCAGTGAAGCGGTTATGGAAGCCATGGGCTCCGTCCTCACGAACAAATACGCCGAAGGATATCCGGGAAAGCGGTACTACGGCGGCTGCGAGCGCGTCGATATCGTTGAAGATATTGCCCGTGACCGTGCGAAAGAGCTGTTCGGAGCCGAGCATGCCAACGTGCAGCCGCACTCCGGCGCTCAGGCCAACATGGCCGTATACCTGGCAGCGCTGAAACCAGGGGATACCGTACTCGGGATGAACCTTGCCCATGGCGGACACCTGACGCACGGAAGCCCGGTGAACGCTTCCGGTCTGCTGTACAACTTCGTCGCTTACGGGGTCCAGGAAGATACGTTCCTCATTGATTATGACGAAGTCCGTAAGCTTGCGTTCAAGCATCGTCCGCGCCTGATCGTCGCCGGTGCGAGCGCCTATCCGCGTACGATTGATTTCGAAGCTCTCGCTTCGATCGCCAATGACGTAGGCGCGCTGTTCATGGTCGACATGGCTCATATCGCGGGCCTGGTTGCAGCCGGGCTTCATCCGAACCCGGTGCCTCACGCCCATTTTGTCACGACGACAACGCACAAAACGCTCCGCGGACCACGCGGCGGTATGATTCTGTGCAAGCAGCCTTGGGCTGCGGCCATCGACAAGGCCGTCTTCCCGGGCACGCAAGGCGGTCCGCTGATGCACGTTATCGCGTCCAAAGCCGTAGCCTTGGGCGAAGCGCTGGACCCATCGTTCAAAACCTATGCCGAAAACGTAGTGAAGAACGCCAAAGTATTGGCTGAGACGCTGATCAGCGAAGGCCTGAACATCGTATCCGGCGGCACAGATAACCACCTGATGCTGGTGGATACCCGCAGCGTAAACATTACAGGGAAAGACGCCGAGAAGGTGCTGGACTCCGTGGGCATCACCGTCAACAAAAACGCCATTCCGTTCGATCCGACCAGCCCGTTCGTGACGAGCGGAATCCGGATCGGTACGCCGGCTGCGACTTCCCGCGGCATGGATGAAGCGGCAATGGTGGCGATCGGCAAAATCATCGCCATGACGCTGAAGTCGCCTAAGGACGAAGCCGTGCTGTCCAAAGCAGCGGCGATGGTGAAGGAACTGACGGATCAATATCCGCTGTATCCTGAACTTAACTACTAATAGGACACAGATCTTGAGAAGTAAATGTCTGTGAGGAAATAAGGGACTGGGGAAATGTTCTCCGGTCCCTTTTTTTAGAGATAAGAAATAGAGATTTTCCGAGGTTTCGAGGCTAACCATCCTGATCTCGCAAAAGAAACTCCCGCTAAACGCCTTCTGTTTTCTGAGAATGTACGCCGATAAAACGTTTTTCTTTTCGCTCTCAGAAGCCGTATAGGTCAATACACCTTTCTGCCGTCATAGCGGATGTATGCCTTCACACTCTTAGAGTGGCTTTTATATAGTAGTTCAGAGGGAGCTGCTAGATTTAAGACTGGTAGATGCGAAGGGCAGATGTTAGATTGGCGGGTCTTTACGGGGTGCTTACACCATGCAGGTTCCCTTGCGCGGTCTTTCGTTTAACGTTTAAGCCGGCTGATCTTTGGGCCAGAATAAACATATCTTTCTTGGGTGCAAATTCATTTCCAGGAATGATATAATAAATAAGATTTGTGTACTTGCATGTATCGTATGCGAATGGGCATTTAACTAACCGGCAATGACAGCACTTAGACTTACGATTTAACCGGAGGGACTAACATGGGAAAACTGGTGATTTGTGATCACCCTTTGATTCAACACAAACTGACATTTATCCGCGATGTGCGGACGAACACGAAAGATTTTCGCGAACTGGTCGATGAGGTTGCTTCCTTAATGGCTTACGAAATTACACGCGAGGTTCCGCTCGAGTCGGTCAAGGTGCAGACACCCGTCGCTGAGATGGACGGCAAGGTTCTGGCGGGCCGCATGCTCGGGCTGATTCCGATCCTGCGCGCCGGGCTCGGCATGCTCGACGGCATGCTGAAGCTGATTCCCGCCGCCAAGGTGGGACATGTCGGCTTGTTCCGCGATCCGGAAACGCTGCAGCCTGTCGAGTATTACACGAAGCTGCCGACGGACGTGACCGAGCGCGAGCTGATCGTCATCGATCCGATGCTGGCGACCGGTGGATCGGCTATTGCCGCAATCGACGTCCTGAAGAAGCGGGGGTGCACCCAGATCAAGATGATGAACCTGATCGCCGCGCCGGAAGGGGTCAAAGCCGTGCAGGAAGCCCATCCTGACGTGGACATTTATGTGGCGGCCCTGGACGAGAAGCTGGACGATCACGGCTATATCATTCCGGGACTGGGAGACGCCGGAGACCGGCTGTACGGAACCAAGTAAGGAGAGGGAAACCATATGTCAAAAATTAAAGTGATGACGATCTTCGGGGTGCGCCCGGAAGCCATCAAGATGGCTCCGCTCATCTTAGAACTGCAGAAGCATCCCGAACATATCGAATCCGTCGTCTGCGTAACGGCCCAGCACCGTCAGATGCTGGATCAGGTACTCGAGGTGTTCAAGATTACGCCGGATTTCGATCTGGACGTCATGAAAGAGAACCAGACGCTGAATGAGGTGACCATCCGCGTTCTGCAGGGCCTGGAGCCGGTTTTGAAAGAGGCCAAGCCTGATATCGTTCTGGTACACGGAGACACGCTGACGACCTTCCTGGCCAGCTATGCGGCCTTCCTGCAGAAGATCCAGGTAGGACATGTCGAAGCGGGCCTGAGAACGTGGAACAAGCTCTCCCCTTATCCGGAGGAGATGAACCGGCAGCTGACCGGCGTGCTTGCCGATCTTCATTTTGCCCCGACAGACTGGTCTGCAGGCAACCTGAAGAAGGAGAACAAGAACGAGTCCCACATTTACGTGACTGGCAATACCGTTACCGACGTGTTCCAGTACACCGTCAAGTCGGATTATCACCATCCGGTGCTCGACTGGGCGCAAGGCAAACGGCTGATCCTGATGACGGCGCACCGGCGCGAATCGCAGGGCGAGCCTCATCTGAACATCTTCCGTGCCGTGAAGCGGATCGCTGACGAATTCGATGATATCGCCATCGTGTATCCGGTCCATCCAAGCCCGGCGGTCAAAGAACCGGCGCATCAAATTTTGGGCAATCATCCAAGAATTAAGCTGATTGAACCGCTGGATGTTGTAGACTTGCACAATTTTTATCCGCATACGCATCTGATCTTGACGGACTCCGGCGGTCTTCAGGAAGAAGCTCCATCCTTCGGTGTACCGGTGCTGGTCCTCCGTGACACGACCGAGCGTCCGGAAGGGATCGAGGCGGGAACGCTCGAGCTGGTCGGAACGGATGAGGAACAAGTGTACGGACGGACGAAGCATTTGCTGACCGATCAGGAAGCCTATAACGCGATGAGTGGCGCCGCAAATCCATACGGAGATGGCAAGGCGTCCCAGCGGATTGTCGACGCGATTTTGCATCATTTTGGCATCAAAAATGAACGTCCGGAACAATTTCACAGAATGTTCACAAAGGAAAGTTAAGCCATATTCTGAGGGCAAAGAGTACAGCATACAGTTAAACTGTACGGTTGACACGGATTTGCGGACTTTTTGCAGTGATTTTAGTCACATTTCCAGCCAGTTTCGACACGGATTTGTTCAATTGACAAACTCTCGGGTCATTCAGTAAAATGAACTGGGATTAGAGGGTGGACAGAGATGAATCAACCTGATAAGCCGCAAAAATCCAATAAAAATGCTGCAAGCCCTCTGAAGTATGCGGGCCTTGTAAGCGCCATCGGAATCGATCTGGCTGCATGTACTTTAGGGGGCTTTTATCTCGGCTCTTGGCTGGACAAGATTTGGGGAGGACCCGGACTCTGGATCGCATTCGGAGTTTTGCTGGGTCTGGCGATTGGCGGCGTAAGCGTTTTTATGATCACCAAGGCAGTCATGGGGGAAAGTGATGAGTGAACTATGGAAATACCGCAGGGTATTGACTAGAGCGACACTTTATTTCCTGGCTCTTTGCTTCTTGGGTGCTGCTGTCTTCCCGCAATACCGGAGTATAGCGCTGGGTATGGTGCTTGGCTCCAGTGTCAGCCTTGCCAATAGCTTTTATTTGGGCTATAAAGTGCAAAAAGTGTTGGATTCAGTCGAAGGCGGGGGCGGCAAGAGAGTAAATATGGGTTTTCTGACCCGTGCAGCCCTCAGTGTGCTGGCCGTCGTTGTGGCCTATCAAAGGCCGGAGACGTTTAACCTGTATGCCGTTGCGGCAACACTGGTATTGGCACAGTTTCTTCTCTTATTCATAGGGATTCGATTGTCTCGTAAACAGGAGTAGACCTTCAACTGAGAAAGGGGTGAGAAAAACATGCATACATCACCGATTATTGAATTGGGCGGCATAAAATTCGACCTTTCCACAATCCTGATGCTCATCGTAACCTCCGTAATCGTGTTTGTGATCGCGAAGCTGGCAACCCGTAATTTGTCAGTCGAAAACCCGGGGAAATTGCAGAATTTCATGGAATGGACGGTGGAATTCGTCCAGAACCTGATTTCCAGCACGATGGATTGGAAGAAGGGGAAGCACTTTCTGTCCCTTGGATTGACGTTTATTATGTTTATCTTCGTCGGCAACCTCTTGGGTCTTCCATTTGGTATCGTCACAGGCGTTCATGATCCGGAACATGCTCATATCTTTGGTAAGGAACTCGTTTCTGTTACACAAGAATTTGCAAAGCATCCGGATGTAGAAGAAGTCGAGATCGCCTGGTGGAAATCTCCGACGGCTGATGCTTCGGTTACCATGGGACTCGCGTTTATCGTATTCTTCCTATCGCACTTCCTTGGAATGACCAGAAATACAAAGAGTTATTTCAAGCACTATTTCCAACCTTATTGGTTCTTCTTCCCGATTAACGTTATCGAGCAGTTTGCGAAGCTGCTGACGCAGGGCATGCGTCTATTCGGTAACATCTTCGCGGGTGAAGTGCTGATCTCGGTTCTGTTGAAACTGACCGCACTCGGCGTAGGCGGATACATCGCTTCCGTGCTCGGTCTCGTCGTTTGGCAGGGCTTCAGTATTTTCGTCGGCGCCATTCAGGCCTTCGTATTTACGATCCTGACGATGGTTTATATCTCTCAGATGATCGAGAGCCACGACGAGCACGAACATTAGCTTCAAAGTTAAGCTTGGAGTTTTCTTTCTTCACTCTTAACTAAACATAAATAATAATAAAATACACATCTCTAAGGAGGATTTTACAAATGGGAGTTTGGGCATTTCTTGCAGCTGCGATTGCAGTAGGTTTGGGCGCACTTGGCGCAGGTATTGGTAACGGTCTGATCGTAAGTAAAACGGTTGAAGGTATCGCTCGTCAGCCAGAAGCGAAATCCACGCTTCAAACGACAATGTTTATCGGTGTAGGTCTGGTCGAAGCCCTTCCAATCATCGGTGTCGTACTCGCGTTCTTGTTCTACGCAGGAGCTTAATTTAAGCAGTAAGGTTTGGCGGGGAAGGCCACGGCCATCCGCGCCTTCTTTTTAGCCGTCAGATAAGGAAGGTTCTTGGATCCTTCCTTATCTGATTGTCTGATGAACAAGACTGAACGTGCACCGGAAAGGAGTGACTAGATTGACTATTATCCCTTCGTCTTTCATTGTGGCATTGATTGCGTTTGTGATTCTGTATTGGCTTCTGAGCAAATACGCTTTCGGTCCGTTGTTCTCCATTATGGAGAAGCGCCGTGAGCTTGTGACGAGTCAAATGAACGAAGCGGCACAAACCCGCGAACAAGCCATTGCTTACGTAGAAGAGCAGAAAAAAGCTCTGGAAAATGCTCGTAAAGAGGCTTACGACATTATCGAACAATCCAGACAAACGAGCAGCAAGCAGGCTGACCAAATTATGGAACAAGCCAAGGCAGAAGCTTCTCGTATTAAAGAGGACGCTGTCCGCGATATCGCAAGCGAAAAGAACAAGGCGGTTCAGGAGCTGCGCAGCGAGCTGGGCGCCGTATCCGTGAAGATCGCATCCAAGCTGCTTGAGAAGGAAGTCAGCAGCGACAAAGCTCAGGAAGAGCTCGTGGACCAGTACCTTAAAGAGGTAGGGGGCAGACCATGAGCCGGGAGACAATAGCAGCCAAGCGTTATGCGAAGGCGCTGTTTGAAGTGGCTGCGCAGCAGCAGAAGACGCTGGAAGTGGAGCAGGAGCTCAAGGCCGTTGTTGGGGCCATTACCCAGGATGACGAGATCCGCCGTTTTATCTCCACGCCCAACATTGCCGTATCGGTGAAACTGGATGTGCTGAAGAAGGCCCTTCAAGACAAAGTATCCCAGCCGGTCATGAACACCGTTGATATGCTGATCGAGCGGGGCAGAGCGGATCTGTTCGCCGACCTGCTGGACAGCTACGTCCGGATCGAAGGCGAAAGCCTTGGACTTGCCGACGCCACGGTGTACTCCACCTATCCGCTGAGCGACCAGGAAATCGAAACGGTTGCCGCGGAGTTTGGAGCATTGGCTAAGAAGAAAATTCGCGTAACCAACGTGATTGATAAAAATCTGCTCGGCGGTGTAAAAGTCGTCATCGGCGATATGCTGTACGACGGCAGTTTGGCAGGGAAGCTGGAACGGCTTGAAAAGTCTTTTAACAGACTAGCACAGTAGATAGGGGTGAAGACACTTGAGTATCAGACCTGAAGAAATCAGTACGCTGATTAAAAGTCAAATTGAACAATATAAATCTGACATCGAAGTGGCCGAAGTCGGCACCGTTATTCAAGTAAGTGACGGTATCGCCCGTATTCACGGGATCGACAATGTTATGGCCGGTGAGCTCGTCGAGTTCGCCAACGGTGTCGTAGGCCTTGCGCTGAACTTGGAGGAAAGCAACGTAGGTGTCGTTATCCTCGGGCCTTACACAGAAATCAAAGAAGGCGACCAAGTGAAACGTACCGGACGCATCATGCAGGTTCCTGTTGGGGAAGCTCTGCTCGGACGCGTTGTCAATCCGCTTGGTCAGCCAGTGGACGGCAAAGGACCGATCGAAGCTTCTGCTTATCGTCCGGTTGAGAGCAGTGCGCCAGGCGTTATCGACCGTAAATCGGTTCATGAGCCAATGCAAACCGGTATCAAAGCGATTGACGCTCTCGTGCCAATCGGCCGCGGACAGCGCGAGCTGATCATCGGTGACCGTCAAACGGGTAAAACCCAAATCGCGATCGATACGATCATTAACCAAAAAGGCAATGGCGTGAAATGTATCTATGTCGCCATCGGCCAAAAGCAATCGACGGTTGCGCACGTCGTGGAAAACCTTCGCCGTCACGGCGCCCTGGACTACACGATCGTCGTTACCGCATCGGCTTCCGAGCCTTCTCCGCTCTTGTACATCGCTCCTTATGCGGGCTGTGCAATGGGTGAGTACTTCATGTACAAAGGCGAGCATGCCTTGATCATCTATGATGACTTGTCGAAGCAGGCAGCGGCATACCGCGAATTGTCCCTGCTCCTCAGACGTCCTCCAGGCCGCGAAGCTTATCCTGGTGACGTATTCTATCTGCATTCCCGTTTGCTGGAACGCGCGGCGAAGCTGTCCGATGAACTCGGCGGTGGTTCATTAACCGCTCTGCCTTTCATTGAAACACAGGCGTCCGACGTATCCGCATATATCCCAACCAACGTTATTTCGATCACGGACGGACAGATCTTCCTTGAGTCCGAACTGTTCTATGCTGGACAGCGTCCGGCGATCAACGTAGGTATTTCCGTATCCCGGGTAGGTAGCTCCGCGCAGCTCAAGGCGATGAAAAAAGTCGCCGGCGGTTTGAAGCTGGATCTGGCCCAGTACCGCGAGCTTCAAGCGTTCTCCCAATTCGGTTCCGACCTTGACAAATCCACGCTGGCCCGTTTGAACCGTGGTGCGAGACTGATGGAAATCCTCAAGCAGGGGGTTAACCAGCCGCTCAGCGTTGAGCAGCAGGTAGCCAGCTTGTACACGGCAGTCAGAGGACACCTGGACGACATTCCTGTCGGCGACATCCGTCGTTTCGAGAGCGAATTCCTGGCGTTCCTTGAAAGCAACCATCCTGAGATCATGGCATCCATCCGCGATACCAAAGATCTGGTTGCCGACAACGAAACGGCTCTGAAAGCGGCTATTGATAAATTTAAAAGAGGCTTTGCTGTGATGGCGTAAGCCTGGACGTGAACCGGGCCGAAAGGCTCGGGTTCATCTTTTTAGATATGTGCATCGAAGTCTGCTTTGACGATGTCAAAGCTCAGTAAATGCTTTCGAAGTAACTTTAGCATTGCTAAAGTTCAGTTTCG
Organism: Paenibacillus sp. OAE614; assembly: GCF_040546645.1. Classification (NCBI taxonomy): domain Bacteria; kingdom Bacillati; phylum Bacillota; class Bacilli; order Caryophanales; family Paenibacillaceae; genus Paenibacillus; species Paenibacillus sp. OAE614. The sequence goes on from NZ_JBEPOD010000001.1 coordinate 7,341,354, forward strand.
CTTACGAAGTTAGCTTTGACTTCGTCAAAGCTTGAAGGTGGTGAAAACATGGCAAGAGGATTACGCGAAATTAAACGTCAGATCAAAAGTATTCAAGGCACGAAGCAGATCACGAAGGCGATGGAAATGGTCGCTGCCTCCAAGCTGAGAAGAGCCCAGGAAATGGCGCAGCATTCCCGTCCTTACTCCGAGAAGCTGAAGGAAGTGGTCTCCAGCATCGCGTCCGGTACCAAAGGCATCAAGCATCCGATGTTTGAGAAACGTCCCGTGAAGAAAACCGGATACCTGGTCATCACCTCCGACCGCGGTCTTGCGGGCGGTTCGAACGCCAACGTGTTGAAGCTTGTCTCGACGATGATTAAGGAGCGCCATAAGTCCAACGACGAGTACGAATTGTTTGTGATTGGACGGAAAGGCCGCGACTACATGCGCCGCAGAGAGCTTCCGATTGTGAAAGAGGTTACGGACTTGTCCGATACGCCATCGTTTGCCGACATCAAGTCGATCGCTTCCGCAGCGGTCCGCGAGTTTGAGGAAGGCAAAATCGATGAGCTGTACGTCATCTACAACCGCTTTGTGAACGCGTTGACGCAAATTCCGGAAGCCAATCTGCTCCTGCCGATGGACAGCATGGAATCCGCAGCTTCTCCGGTGGCCAGCTACGAATACGAGCCGTCTCCGGAAGCCGTTCTGGAAGCGCTGCTTCCTAAATATGCCGAAACCTTGATCTTCAGCGCACTGCTGGACGCCAAAGCGAGTGAGCTGGGTGCCAAGATGACGGCGATGGGCGCGGCGACGAAGAATGCGACCAAGCTGATCAACGAATTGACGCTGTCTTACAACCGTGCGCGTCAGGCGGCGATCACGCAGGAAATTACGGAAATCGTATCTGGTGCGAACGCTCAGGTATAAGATTTTTAGACGGTGTCTTATTTTCGAATATCAGTTTTCATAACCCGGGGGTGCTTGTCCGCGTATGGAGAAGCCCCGCCTGGTTTTCAGCAGCAAACTCATCCTTAATCGGTCTGTCGGCTTCGGTTACCTGCGATAGACATGATCTATATTTCATAATAGAACCTTGCACGGAGCATACCGTTAAGCCGCATGGCTTACGATTTAGGTTTGCGAATACAGCAGACTTGTAGGAGGGAACAAAAAAGATGAACAAAGGACGCGTTGTCAGCATTATGGGTGCGGTTGTCGACATCGAATTCGAAAGAGGTCAACTACCGGAAATCTACAATGCAATTAAAGTTGAGGGCACAGTCGCTGGCGGACGCCAGATTGACTTGACTCTGGAAGCTTCAAACCATCTGGGCGATAACATGGTGCGCTGTATTGCCATGTCCTCCACTGATGGGCTTGTTCGTGGCATGGAGGCTGTTGATTTGGGCGGCCCAATTACAGTTCCGGTAGGATCCGCTACCCTTGGACGCGTATTTAACGTACTGGGTAAGCCGATCGACGAAGCGGGCGAAGTGACTTCCGAGGTTTCCAGCCCGATTCACCGTGAAGCACCAAAATACGACGAACTGTCGACCCAAGCAGAAATGCTGGAGACAGGGATCAAGGTTATCGACCTTCTCGCTCCTTACCAAAAGGGCGGTAAAATCGGTCTCTTCGGTGGTGCCGGCGTAGGTAAAACCGTTGCGATCCAGGAATTGATCAACAACATCGCTCAGGAACACGGTGGTATTTCCGTATTCGCGGGTGTAGGTGAACGTACCCGTGAAGGTAACGACCTGTACCACGAGATGAGCGATTCCGGCGTTATCAGCAAGACGGCGATGGTATTCGGACAGATGAACGAACCGCCGGGCGCCCGTCTTCGCGTGGCACTGACAGGTCTGACGATGGCGGAATACTTCCGTGATCAAGAAGGCAAAGACGTGCTGCTGTTTATCGACAACATTTTCCGCTTTACCCAAGCCGGTTCCGAAGTATCCGCCCTTCTCGGACGGATGCCTTCCGCGGTAGGTTACCAGCCAACGCTGGCAACCGAGATGGGTCAGCTTCAAGAGCGGATCACTTCCACGAAAAAAGGTTCCGTTACGTCGATCCAGGCGATCTACGTGCCTGCGGATGACTATACGGACCCGGCTCCAGCTACAACGTTTGCCCACTTGGACGCAACGACCAACCTGGAGCGTAAAATTTCCGAGATGGGTATCTATCCGGCGGTGGATCCGCTGGCATCGAGTTCCCGGATCCTGACGCCAGAAATCGTAGGCGAAGAGCATTACAACGTCGCTCAAGGCGTTAAGCGTCTCCTGGCCCGTTACAACGAGCTTCAGGATATCATCGCCATCCTCGGTATGGATGAGCTTAGCGAGGACGACAAGCTGATCGTAGGCCGTGCCCGCCGCGTACAGCGTTTCTTGTCCCAGCCATTCCACGTGGCAGAAGCGTTTAACGGCATGCCGGGTATTTATGTACCGGTTAAAGAAACGATCCGCAGTTTCAAGGAAATTCTCGAAGGCAAGCACGACGACCTTCCTGAAGCAGCCTTCCTCTTCGTTGGAACGATTGAACAAGCCGTAGAAAAAGCGAAGACGTTGGAATAGTGTCCTGCCGGGAGCTAACTGCTTCCGAAGTGAGCATTCAGGGAGGGATGTAAGTGAGCACCTTTTTATTGGAAATCGTCACACCGGACCACGTGGCTTATTCCGGAGAGGTGGACAGCCTGGTTGTACGCGGTGTGGAGGGTGAGCTCGGCATTTTGCCGAACCACATTCCGTTGGTCACCCCGCTGCGGGTTGCTCCGATTGCCGTGACGAGCGGCAAGAAAACCACCGAGATCGCGGTTAACGGCGGCTTTGTTGAAGTACGTAAAGACAAGGTTGTCGTTCTGGCTGAGAGCGCAGAGCTTCCTGAAGAGATCGATGTTGAACGCGCACGTGCCGCCAAAGAGCGAGCCGAGCGCCGTTTGGCAGCGGGCAAGCAGGATGAGATCGATTTCCGCCGTGCGGAAATGGCCCTGCAAAAAGCGATTAACCGGATCAATGTGGCCGGTCGTAAATAATAGTACAGAGAGCCTGTCTCGTTAAAGAGACAGGCTTTTTTATTGAAACGGGAAAAACCGAAGGTATAGTTCCTATGAAACCAGGGGATTCTTCTGTCATACAATCCCCCTATTCCATATAGAATATTGGTGCTGACTAGTCCAAATGACCTATTTATTTCCGAGGAAATTAGACAGAAAGCGCTTTACGATAAATTATTCAAAAATAAAGGAATTGGAACTGGATTCTTGAGGTCAAGGCAAGTATTATATAATAGTCCCTTGATGAGCTTGGTTGCTGGAAGGGACACCCAGCGTTCATCGTTATTCTTTTTTTAAATCAAGTGATGATGGAGGTAAGGGCATGGATTCGGACGTATCACAGAACATATCAAGCACCATCGGAGTCAGCGGTCTGATGTCCATTGTGGTGTCTTTGTTCTGCATCGGTTTGTCGTGGTGGGCGCTCCAGAACTTGAAGCTGGACCTGTTTATCAGGCATCCGAAGGGAGCTCAAGGGAAGCTGCTGCAGCTGCTGCTCGCGGTGGTACTGGGGCATTTCGTCGCTAAGTTTCTGCTCGATTATATCGGCTGGAGCAACATGATCCGGTATATGTTTTAACCGGTCAACGTTTGGTTATATCACTGATAGGCTGCTTGTAGGACTTCAGCAACTGAACATGGTTGAAAGATGTCGAATAATAACATTTTTTTATGTCAACAATGAAAAAGAACAGTTTAGGTGAGGCTGACGGCTCCACTTGCCGATGGTGGCAGGAAAGCCTTACACGTTTAAAAAAGATGTGGACCTGGAGCCGAAAAAGTCTGATTTCGTAACTCATCCCGCTTAGCGTGCCCTGATGCCGGCCGGCTTGAAGCGATAGTTCCTCCGGAGCATATTCGCCAAAAAACGCTTGTATCCGTCAAAAGGTCAGTGTTATGATGGAAGTTAGGGAATTAGCAATGTAATTTCTTGAATATCCAGAAATAAAGGAAAAATTGGACGCGGAGGGAATCATGATGAGCAAATTTATCGTCCGCGGTGGCAATAAACTGACCGGAAGCGTGAAAGTCAGCGGGGCAAAAAATTCTGTTCTTCCGATCATCGCTGCCTCTCTTCTTGGGGAAGAAGGAGAAAGCATCATTATCGATGCGCCTCCTCTTGACGATGTAATTACAATCAGTAAAGTATTGGAATCCATAGGTGCAGTCATTACATATGAAAAGGATGTAATGAGGGTCAATGCCCAAACGATTTCCTCATGTGAGGCACCTTATGAGTGGGTGCGGAAGATGCGGGCGTCTTTTCTGGTCATGGGTCCTCTGCTTACGAGAATGGGCCATACGCGGATTTCACTGCCGGGCGGGTGCGCCATCGGTACAAGACCTATCGATCAGCATCTGAAGGGCTTTGAAGCGCTGGGTGCCGAAATCAGCCTGGGACAAGGATACATTGAAGCGAAAAGTAATGGCAGACTGCGCGGGGCCAAGATCTATCTGGACGTGGCCAGCGTAGGTGCTACTGAAAATATTATGATGGCCGCCACGCTGGCTGAAGGCGTGACGGTGATCGAAAATGCGGCGAAAGAGCCGGAAATTGTCGATTTGGCGAACTACCTGAACGGCATGGGCGCGAAAGTGCGCGGCGCCGGTACCGGTATTATCCGGATCGAAGGCGTGGAGAAGCTGCACGGTACCGAGCATACGGTCATTCCGGACCGAATCGAAGCAGGCACCTACATGGTGGCGGCCGCGATTACCGGCGGAGACGTGTACGTTGAAGGCGCGATTCCGGATCATCTAGGTCCTGTGATTGCCAAGCTTGAGGAGATGGGCGTTGAGATCGAACCAGGCGAAAACGGCGTACGCGTAAAGGCGAACCATCCGCTTAAAGCGGTTGATATCAAGACGCTGCCGTATCCGGGCTTCCCGACCGACATGCAGTCGCAAATGATGGCGCTGCTGCTCAAGTCGGAGGGCACGAGCGTCGTGACCGAAACGGTGTTTGAGAACCGCTTTATGCATGTGGACCAGTTCCAGCTGATGAATGCGGAGATCAAGGTAGAGGGCCGCACGGCCATCGTAACCGGCGGTGCCAAGCTTACCGGCGCCAAGGTGTGCGCTACCGACCTTCGGGCCGGAGCAGCCTTGATTCTGGCGGGCCTCGTGTCAGAAGGAACGACAGAGGTCAGTGGTACGCATCATATCGACCGGGGCTATGTTCACCTGGCTGAGAAGCTGCAAGGCCTTGGAGCCGATATTTGGCGGATTTCCGTCGATGAGCCGACCTTGACTCAGCCGGCAGCGGCCAAGAAAGAGGCGGACAGCAAAGAAGAGGAAGTCAAGCTGGTGAATGTGCAGCCGACTTGGGTGTAAGTCCTTATTTGATCTTGTGATAGGCGGAACATTTTACTGGAAACGAATCATTGTACTGTAAACAAACAAACGGCCGGAGCTACGCGGCCATCCACCATAAGCAGCTGAGAAAAGACCAGGCCCGTTGCGGCCTGGTCTTATCTGTCGTCGACTGGTCTACGATCCATCATCTCCTTCGTTTTCGTCTCCCCAATCAAATTCTTTCTTATTATAAAGAGAGCTTTCCGAGTGAATGAACGATCCTGCCGATGTCACTGGGCCGTTTCGGCTCTGGGCCAGTTCATACTTCTTTATATACGATGCAGGGCATCGGGTTCTGACCCAGCCTATTTGTTCTCTTAAGGAATGGAAGGTTCCTTCTGATTGGAAGGCACAATCTCTGTTTCTCTTAAAAAGGGTTCTATCACTCTCAAGCCTCTCATATGTATGAATATCGGATGTAAACGGTGAAGACGGGTGCGGACGATAGCGCCGCGTCCCATCGATATCTGCCCGCCGCGCAGCCGGTATCCGGAAGGTCTAGTAACGAAGGACGAAGCATGGACGGAGGTTTGAGAGAATATGAAGGATCCACGCACACAATTAAAAATTCCCGTCGCTCCCAGAAGCGAAGCGCTCACGCCGGATGATCCGAGAAGCACGGCCCCCAAGCCGGGCAGGCCGCAGCTGACGCTGCTGCCCGGCCATGCTGCGCAGCCGCCAGAGGCTGCAGCGCCGGCGAGGCCGGAGCGCCAAGGCACGCTCCGGCCCGAAGCCCCGGGCGCGCCTGGCGGCGCCCGGCACACCAACGGGCGGCGCCCATGGACGCCGCCGCCAAGCCGCGGCCCGGCCAAAGGGCCGCGCCGCCCGGGCAGCGCCCGCAAGGTGCCCCCAGCCGCCCTGTGGGGGGCGGGCGGGGTGCTCGCACTGGCGCTGCTGCTGCCCACGCTGGTGGTGGTGTCTACGCACCACCACCCTGCGCCAGTGCCCGCGCCTATTCCGGCGCCGGCACCGGCCAAGCCTGCCGCGCCGCAAGCGGAGGCGCAGCTGCCGAACGTGTCCGTCTATCTGACGAAGACGGGACAAGTGGAAGTGCTGCCGATGGAAGACTACGTCACCGGCGTGCTGGCGGCCGAGATGCCGGCGGACTTTGAGCTTGAGGCGCTCAAAGCGCAGGCGATCGCGGCCCGCACCTTTATCGTCCGCCGACTCGTTGACGGCGACATGAGCGGCGTGCCGGACCGCAAGGCGATGGTGACCGATACGGTCAGCCACCAGGCGTATATCTCCAAGGAAGTATTGGAGAAGGAATGGAAGGCGCAGGGGAAATCCGCGGAGCTGGCCAAGCTGCAGCGGGCGGTGCAGGAAACTCGCAATACAATCATGACCTATAAAGGCAAGCCGATTACGGCATCCTTTTTCTCTACCAGCAACGGGTATACCGAAAATTCGGAAGATTATTGGAAGGAAGACATCCCGTATCTCCGCAGCGTAGCGAGTCCATGGGACAAAGAGCTGGCACCGGGGTACAAGGAAATGGTCACGATCAGCCGGAAAGATTTTATCACCAAGCTCGGTTTGGCCGGACAGGCTATCACGGTATCGACGGGTCAGCCTTTCATTCAGGTCTTGTCTACGACGGAGGGCCACCGGATTAAAGAGATTTCCATCGGCGGTCATGTGTTCAGCGGCCGGGAAGTGAGAGAGAAGCTGAACCTGCGGTCCAGCGAGTTTACTTGGAAGACCTCGGGGGCCGACATCCAGATCACCACGTACGGATACGGGCATGGCGTCGGGATGAGCCAGTGGGGCGCGGACGGAATGGCCAAGGAAGGGTCGACCGCCACGCAAATTCTCAAACACTACTATACGGGCATCGACTTTATGCAAGCTTCAAAACTGCTCTCAAAACCTTGAAAAAATAATATAAAGAGATACGTATAAAAGATTCCGCCCCGGTAACAATGTTACTGAGGTGATAAACATATGAATGAACAAAACAAAAGTAGTCAAAACCACGGCGAAGCTCCTAAAAAAGTGCAAGGAGAGCCTGTAAATCAGCCTTCTTCGTGGAAAAAGCTGTTGTCTAAACGGTGGGTATACCCGGCAGCTTACGTGGCCGCAGCAGCAATTATACTAACCTTAGTGTGGGTCTACCAGGATACCAGCCAGAAGAACCTTACCCAAGACCCCGCTAAAGTAACGGAGCAATCTACTACCGCTTCGGATGCTGCAGCCGGCAAAGACTCTGCCACAGACGCCAAGGACAATGCTGTTGAAGTAACCGCCAATGCCGAAGGTATGGTTTGGCCGGTGGCGAATGCCAAAGACGTAAAAGTCGTGAAGCCGTTCTATGATGAAAATGGTACCGAAGAAAATCATCAAGCCGCGATGGTTCAGTACGATGACACGTTCACTCCGAACGTCGGCGTCGACCTGGCCCGCGCAGATGATCAGGCGTTTGACGTCAAAGCCGCTCTCGGCGGAAAAGTCACTCGCGTCGATCTGAACCCGCCGCTGACGGGAACCGTAATCGAGATTACCCATGACAACAATCTCAAGACGGTCTACCAAAGCCTCTCGGACGCCAAAGTTAAACTGGGCGACACCGTGAAGCAGGGCGATACGATCGGCACCGCCGGACGCAGCGAAATCGAGAAGGAACTGGGCAACCACGTACACTTCGAGGTGTACGACAATGGAACTCCGGTCAATCCGGAAACCGTTCTTCCGAAGCAATAACCGAAAGCGTCAAGAAAAAATAAGCCTAAAGGCAGGGACAATCCCTGCCTTTTTGTGTGCAAACCCTTGTGAATGGCGGGAAAGGGCTCTTGGCAGCCCCCTCGATTTGCGGGGGTATTTTGCGCTGCCCGTAAAATAAATGGGCCTTGCGGAGCTTGTCAGGCTTGGAAAGCGCGAATATATAGGCACGCCCCTCATATAATGTACCAAACTATCCACAGTAGGGAGGCGGGAGCGTGCACGATTACATCAAAGAACGGACCATTAAAATTGGTCGTTGTATCGTGGAAACGAGACACACGGTCCGAACCATTGCCAAGGAATTTGGCGTATCGAAGAGCACAGTGCATAAGGATTTGACCGAACGTTTGCCGGAAATCAATCCCGATCTGGCTGATCAGGTTAAGCACATTCTGGAATACCACAAATCGATCCGTCATCTCCGGGGAGGCGAAGCGACCAAGATTAAGTATAAAAAGACCAGCGGAAAGAAACGGGAAGCCGTCGCTTCCGCCAAAGTCTGACCATCTGGGCTTCCGGGCCCGGTTCATATGATCTTGCGGCAGGGCACACCTGTGCCCATTGTAACCCTCCCCTGAAGTATGATATGTTAAAAGATGGTATAAGGTCGAAAAATGTGATCCCTTTTTCCCAAAAATACATAACTTCCTGCCACATCCTGTCGAAATGGGACTTCTTATAAGCGGTAACAGGGACTCTTTTACCATAAAATAATACTTTGGGGGCTCTTTTCATGATGTTTAGCAAGGATATTGGAATTGATCTTGGCACAGCCAACGTGCTGATTCATGTCAAAGGGAGGGGGGTTGTACTTAACGAGCCTTCCGTCGTGACGATCGAAAGCGACACCAAAAAAGTCCTTGCCGTCGGGGAAGAAGCCCGGAGAATGGTTGGCCGCACGCCTGGGAATATCGTGGCGATTCGTCCGCTGCGCGACGGGGTCATTGCGGATTTTGCAATTACGGAAGCGATGCTGAAGTACTTCATCAGCAGTGTGGGAGGACGCAGCTGGAGCAGCCGGCCGCGGATTCTGATCTGCGCGCCTACGAATATTACCTCTGTTGAACAGAAGGCCATCCGGGAAGCCGCCGAGCGAAGCGGAGCTAAGGATGTATTCCTGGAAGAAGAACCGAAAGCCGCAGCCATTGGCGCGGGTATGGATATTTATCAGCCAAGCGGCAATATGGTCGTCGATATCGGCGGCGGAACGACGGATGTAGCCGTCCTGTCCATGGGCGACGTCGTTACCGCCTCTTCTATTAAAATGGCAGGGGACAAGTTCGACGAAGCGATCGTGAAATATATTAAAAATAAGTACAAGCTTCTGATCGGTGAACGCACCTCCGAGGATATCAAGATCAAAGTAGGCACCGTCCGTCCGGGCGGACGCCAGGATGAGATCGATATCCGCGGACGCGATATGGTCAGCGGACTGCCGCTTACCGTGACGGTCTCTTCGAACGAAGTTCAGGAAGCGCTGTGGGAGCCGGTCTCGATGATCGTGGCCGCTGCCAAGTCGGTGCTGGAACGGACGCCTCCCGAGCTGTCCGCCGACATTATCGACCGCGGCGTAATTCTGACCGGCGGTGGCGCTTTGCTTGACGGATTGGACGAGCTGCTCGCTGAAGAGCTGCACGTGCCGGTGCTGATCGCGGAAGACCCGATGCACTGTGTCGTGAAAGGCACGGGACTCATGCTCGATCACTTGGACAAGGTGTCCAAGAAAGCATTCTAATGATGTATGGCCGGCCCCTGAGCCGGCTGCGGCAAAACCCTAAAAAACCCGGGCCTATGTCCGATATATGTACTATGGATCGCGGGCTCTGAGGAGCCCGTTCATATAGATCAGCGATGTATTCTATATATAAGTTGAACTAAAGAATAGGATGCAGGCAAGGGAGTAAAAGGATTCCGAAGAAGCGAAGCGATCGTATTTGGCTTTCGGATTTCTACCTTAAGTGGGCTCTATACCATCAAGAAATCCGAAAACAAGAGCGATCGTAGGAACATTTTACGCACTTGCCCCATCATCCATTTCAATGGTTTAACTTATATTAATGAAGATAAAATTTTTATTAACCAACGAACAAGCACATGAAACAGGGAGGGACCCCATCTCAATGCTGAGAGGACTTTACACCGCCGCTGCCGGCATGATGACGCAGCAGAGCCGCCACGATACCGACGTCCAAAATATTGCCAACATCAACACCCCAGGGTACAAACAGGTCAACAGCGTGGCCCGTTCGTTCCCAGAGGTTCTGATTTCGATGATCGGTGGGGGAGCGGAGAACCCCAGCCCGCAGCTCGGCAAGCTGAACACGGGCGTTTTTGCCGAAGAGAGCTTGTCCATGTATCAGCAGGGCGTCATCACGGAGAGCGAGAAGCCGACCGATTTTGCGCTGGTGTCCGATATTGAAGTCACCGATCCGGCAACGGGCCAGAACATTCCGTTCGACCAGTCCGGTAAGTATGTCGATGCGGACGGCAATGTGACCTACAAGCCGGAGGCGTACTTTACCGTCCGCAACGCGGATGGGGAAATCGGGTATACGAAAGACGGCAGCTTCAAGGTGACTCCGGACGGTTTGCTGCTGACTTCGGCCGGGTACCAGGTATTGGATGCCAATAATCGGCCCATTCGGTTGACAGGCTCGGTGGACAGCCTTAAAGTGAACGAGCAGGGGTTTATTTTGAATCCCGCAACGGGTGCGCCCGGAACACGGCTTGGCATTGCCGTCGTGGGGCAGCCCGGCCAGATGGTGCGTACGGGTGACGGATTGTTCAAGGTGGATGATACCGTAGCTGCCGGTGTCCGCGCGTTGGGTAACGCCGACCGCGTAGAAGTGCGGCAGCATTATTTGGAGCAGTCCAACGTGGATTCCTCCGCGGCGGTCGTAGACATGAACACGGCGCTTCGGGCCTACGAGGCCAATCAGAAGGTCGTGCAATTTTATGATAAAAGTTTGGACAAGGCTGTCAACGAGGTCGGCAAGGTATAGGATGCTACGGACTAGGGAGGGTGGACGTAAATGAATAACTCCATGATCAGCGCGATGGTATCCATGAATGCGCTGCAGCGGAAGCTGGACGTCATCGCGGATAACATCGCCAACATCGATACGGACGGATACAAGCGGAAGGATAGCTCCTTCGAGGACGTGCTTACAACGGTCACGCAGCAGCCGGACGGCTTCAAGCAGAACGGACGGGTTTCCCCGCTTGGATACACAAACGGTTTTGGCATGCGGATGACGGAAATCACCCGGGATATGCAGCAGGGACCGCTGAATCAGACGGGGAATCCGCTGGATCTCGCCATTGAAGGCACGGGTCTGTTTGCGGTTGAAGCGAACGGCCGCACGGCTTATACCCGGGAAGGCGCCTTCCATTTTGTACCCGATCCCGACCCTGCCAAGCCGGATAACATGGTGCTGGTGAACAATCAGGGGTACTTCGTTCTGGACACGAAAGGCAGACAGATCTCCGTTGCGAACAATGCCAAGGTGGCCGTCGATCAGGACGGACAGGTTATTGTTTCGAATGCGGCTGGGACAAACGCCGTGGCTACCATTCAGTTGGCGTCTCCGGTCCGCCCGGATGCGCTGGTGCAGATGGACGGCAACCTGTTTGTCATTCCCGGCAACCTGACGAAAGCTCAGGTGTTCGGCAACGCCCCTTATACCGCGACCGCCTCCGGGACAACCATCCGTTCGGGATATCTGGAACAGTCGAATGTCGATTATGCACAAGAAATAACGGATATGATGCAGGCGCAGCGCGCTTATCAGCTATCCGCCCGGGCACTGACATCCAGCGACACGATGATGAATCTGGCGAACAATATCCGTGGATAGGAGTTCTGCAATGAGTGAGAAAACCCAAGCAGCTGGCAAAGCGAAACCGGCCGTGCGGAAGACGGCAAGATGGAGAATCGTCATCCGCTGGATGATTCCGCTGTTTTTGCTGCTCGCTCTGGTTGGCGGGATGACCTTCGGTTATGTCTTTATCGGCAAACAGAGCCTGTCCGACGTGTTTCAATGGAAGACTTGGCAGCATGTGATCGATTTGGTATTTGCGCCCTGACAGGGCGTCTAACCGCTGACTTTTGACAGAAAACTCCTTCCATTCGGGAGTTTTCTTTTTTTGCTCGGAAAATGTATAATGATGGGGGACTTCCGAAGCCCATACAAAAGGGCCTCCCCCATGCCGTTCATCAGGATCGGCATACCGGAGAAAGGCCCCTTATCTGAACCTTCACTTCTGCAGAGGGTGAAGGATAGTTTAGTTTTTTCCGAAAACTATGGATTTTATGCAGTATAACCCTTGAAAGTTACGGTGATTCGCCTATTTTGAAAGGAGATTGAGAGACGTGCTTAACGTGAAAGAAATTCAGGAGATCATCCCGCACCGGCCTCCGTTTTTGCTGGTGGACCGCATTATCGAGATGGAAGTCGGCAAGCGCGCGGTCGGGATCAAGAACGTTACGATTAATGAGCCTTTCTTCATCGGCCACTTTCCGGAATATCCGGTTATGCCAGGCGTGCTGATCACTGAAGCGCTGGCGCAGGTAGGGGCGGCCGCTATTTTGAAGGAAGAGAGCAACCAGGGTAAAATCGGTTTTCTGGCCGGTCTCGATAACTTCCGCTTCCGTGGACAAGTGGTACCCGGCGATACGCTCCGCCTCGAGGTGGAAATTACCCGCCTGAAGGGAAGTATCGGGAAGGGACACGCCGTAGCCAAGGTCGACGATAAAGTGGTCGCTGAAGGCGACATCATGTTTGCCCTGTCCGACCCCGCACAATCTTAAGTACCCATCATTCTTATTATGGAAAGGAGAAGCAGTAATGACACAAGAGCTCAGCAATCAAGCAAGTGAGAATGTCAAGCAATGGCTTCAAGATCCTTCTATAGATGAAGAAACCAAACGGGAGCTCGAAGGGCTGTCCGATCAGCCGCTGGAGCTGGAAGACCGTTTTTACAAAGATTTGGAGTTTGGCACAGGCGGCCTCCGCGGCGTGATCGGTGCAGGAAGCAACCGCATCAACCGGTATACCGTCGGCAAGGCGACACAAGGATTTGCACGCTACATACTGGAGCAGCACGGTTCGGCCGAAGGCACGCCTTCGGTTGTGATCGCCCATGATTCCCGCCACTTCTCGCCGGAGTTTGCGCTGGAGGCCGCTCTGGTGCTTGCAGGCAACGGTATCACAGCCAAGCTGTTCCCGTCCCTGCGCCCGACACCGCAGCTCTCGTTCAGCGTGCGCCATTTGGGAGCGACCGGCGGCATCGTCATTACGGCGAGCCATAACCCGCCGGAGTATAACGGGTACAAGGTGTACAACGCCGAGGGTGGACAGCTCGTGCCAGACGAAGCGGAGAAGGTCATCTCCTACATCCAGCAGGTCGATTCCTTTGCTGCGGTGAAGCGGCTGGATCAGCAGGAAGCGGAAGCGAAGGGGCTGCTCGTGTGGCTCGGCCAAGAGGATGACGATGCGTTTATCCGCACCGTAGCTGATGTCAGCGTTAACCGGGAGGCGATTGCTTCGGCGCTTGGCAAAGATTTTAAAATCGTCTACACGCCGCTCCATGGAACGGGAAATATTCCGGTCCGCCGCGTGCTGGAGGAAGTCGGTTTTACGAACGTGCATATCGTAGCGGAGCAGGAGCAGCCAGACGCCGAGTTTTCCACTGTGAAGTCTCCGAACCCGGAAGAACGCGAAGCGTTCACGCTGGCCATGAAGGTAGGACAGGAGATCGGTGCTGATTTGCTGATCGGAACCGACCCGGATGCCGACCGTATGGGTGCGGTAGTGAAGAACCAGGCAGGAGAGTTCGTCGTATTGTCCGGTAACCAGTCCGGGGCACTTATGATTTATTATTTGCTCAGCCAGTTAAAAGAAGCAGGCAAGCTGCCAAGCAACGGGGCGGTCATCAAAACGATCGTGACCAGCGAGATGGGAGCGACGATCGCCGAGCATTTTGGGGCGGAAGTGTTCAACACGCTGACCGGTTTTAAATACATCGGGGAGAAAATGACCCAATTCGAGAAGACCGGCTCCCATACGTATCTGTTCGGATACGAGGAGAGCTACGGATACCTCGCTGGCAACTATGCCCGCGATAAGGACGCCGTATTGGCCTCGCTGCTCATCTGTGAAGCGGGTGCCTACTACAAGGCTCAAGGCAAGACGCTGTACGAAGTGCTGCAGGAGCTGTATGAGCAGTTCGGCTACTTCCAGGAGAAACTGGAGTCCCGCACGTTGAAAGGCAAGGACGGCCTGGCCCAAATCCAGGCGAAAATGTCCGATTGGCGCAGCAACCCGCCGCAGACGGTGGCAGGAAAGACCGTTACGCAGGTGCTGGATTATTCGAAAGGCTTGGACGGCCTGCCGAAGGAAAACGTGCTGAAATATATGCTGGAAGACGGTTCCTGGTTCTGCCTGCGCCCATCGGGGACAGAGCCGAAGATCAAGGTATACTTTGCCGTGAGAGGCGATTCTCTGGATGATGCGAATGTGCGTATTCAGAAATTGTCGGATGAAGTGATGGCAAGGGTAGACGCCTAACATTTAAGAAATGGATATTCCGGGAGGCCGCGTGTTCGAAGAAGAACACTGCGGATTCCCGGAGTTATTATGAGGAGGTACTTTTGGTGCATCAGAAATGGCAGCGTTGGAACACGGCATCCCGCAAATGGCTGTGGATTCTCGTCGTGCTGGGCATAATCGCCGCGATTCCGGTGATTTATGACCGCTACCGGACGGAGTCATCTTCCAATAACGTAGAGTTGGTGTATAACTATCGCGGACTGGTGGAGACGGCTTCGTATCAAGCCCATCCGGAGGAATACCTTCAGCAGCAGCTGGATCAGCTGAAGGCGGCGGGCGTGACGAGCATGGCGATGTTCGAGAGTACGCTGGACGATTTTAAAAAATCCCGCCGCATCATGATGTTTAATGCGGGGGACGTCGCCTCGATGACGAAGAGCGTCATCCCGACCAACGATAACTATACCTATATTCTGTTTACGAACGAAGAGAATGCGGGCCGCTTGTCTCCCCTGATCGAAGATACCTTTACGGGGATCGGCATCGGCGTCAAGCCATGGGAATTCAACGGGCAGAAAGGCCTGATTCTGGAAACTTCCCCGGAGGATGCCGTGCTCAAGCCAATGCAGCCAGATCCGATTGCATTCGAAATGCTGCGCAGCAAAGGATTCAACATCGTTCCGCGGATGTCCGACAGCCTTCCTTACAATCAGGAAGCGATGGACAAGCTGCTGGCCTATTATCAAGCGAACGGCGTCAAACGCGTATTGTTTGAGGGCGATTCCGTTAAAGGCTTCAATGACAATGAGGATATGAACAGCCTGCAGGGCTTTGCCAACCTGCTGAACCAATACGGGATCGGCATTGCGGCCATCGAGAACCTGAAGCAGCCGCAGAAGGGGCTGTCCAAGCTGGCCTACGATACGGATTACAACGTAGCCCGTATCTACTCTCTGAGCGACCGTGATGCTGCGGCGCTGAGTCCGGAGACGATCGCCGACCGGTTTGCGCTGGCGACGAAGGACCGGAACATCCGGATGCTGTATATCAACGTCGCTCCATCCCGCAACACGACCAAGGCCACGATTACAGATTCCGTGGATAACATCGTGAAAACTCTGCAGGAGCCGGGAAATGCCATCAAGCAGATGGAAAACAACGGCTTCAAGATGGGACAAGCGGGAGCATTCCATATTTATGATTCGGCCGGACAGCGTTATTTCAAAATGGTTGTCGTGCTCGGCGGGGTTGCCTTCGTTGCGCTCCTCGTTTCTTACTTTATCCCGGCACTGACCCTGATCGCGTTCGTGCTTGGGTTAATCGGCAGCGCAGGACTGTATGTCCTCAAGCCGACGCTGTTTGAGCAGGCGCTGGCTCTGCTCGTGGCCATCAGCGCACCGACGATTGCCGTGCTGCTGGCGGTCAGAAAGCTGAACGAAATGAACGCAGCCAACGCCGGGCTTACGTCTGGACGCCGGTTGGCGCATGCGGTTGTGACTTATATCAAGACGGCGATTATTTCGATGAGTGCGATTCCTTTTGTCATTGCGCTGCTGAACAACATTACGTACAGCCTGGTGCTGAATCAGTTCCGCGGCGTCAGCCTGCTGCATGCTGCGCCAATCGGTCTCATTGCGATCTACGTCGTTCTGTACCGCGGCGGCAAACCGCTGCAGCAAATCGGTAAATTATTCCGTACCCCGATTACATTGGTCTGGGTAGTGGCAGCGGCTGTCCTAGGTGTGTTAGGCTTATATTATCTGAGCCGCACCGGTAACGGGGGAAGCGTCAGCTCGATCGAGATGACATTCCGCACGTTCTTGGAGAATACGTTCCACGTTCGTCCGCGGAGCAAGGAGCTCGTCGCGCATCCACTGTTCCTGCTGGGCATCTTCTTATCGCTTAGATACCGTAACGTCGTTTACTTGATGATCTTTACTGTCATCGGCCAGCTGTCGATGGTGGATACGTTCGCGCATATCCACTCGCCGATGAAAATTTCGTTCGTTCGTGACCTGCTCGGCCTGGGTCTCGGATTTATCTTTGGCCTGATCGCTATTGGCGTATGGCAAGTACTGGAAGGGTGTTGGAAACGATGGGTACCACGTCTCAGAAGACCGTAGTCATCTCCGGATACTACGGGTTCCGGAACAGCGGGGATGAGGCGGTGCTCCAATCGATCTTAACCGCTCTGGAGGAGCGGGGGAAGGCAGCCGGCGTTCCGATTCGGCCGGTGGTCCTCTCCATCGATCCCGAGTGGACCAAGGCCACCTATGGTGTGGACGCGGTGCACCGGATGAAGCTGGGCGAAGTGAGACAGGCGCTGAAGGAAAGCTCGGGCCTGATCAGCGGCGGCGGCAGCCTGCTGCAGGATGCCACCAGCTCCAAGACGATCCCTTATTATCTCGGGGTGATCAAGCTGGCCCAGTGGTTGAAAAAGCCGGTCTTTATCTACTCTCAAGGGATTGGGCCCGTCAACCGGAAGTTGTTTCACCCGTTCATCAAAAGCGTATTTAACAAATGTGAATATATATCGGTTCGGGATCAAGAGTCGGCACGCCTGCTGGAGCGCATGGGGCTGGGTTGGAACCGGGTTCAGGTCGTGCCTGACCCGGTGATGGGCCTGACGACCGGTGGCAAGAAGCCGGAATCGCTGCAGCAGGACGCCGAACGTCCGCTGCCGGTAATCGGCATCTCGGTCCGCTATTGGGATCCGGAGCGCCGGGAGCTGCAGGCGATGGCCGACGGGCTGAGCAAGCTGTGCCAGGAGCAGGCGGTGCATCTGCGCTTCCTGCCTTTCCATCTGCCGGACGATGTGAAAGCATCGCAGGAAATCATCGACCGGATGGGCGATGTATCCGCGAACGGCAGCGTCGTGTCGGTGTGCCACGATGCGGTACATCCGCAGCAGATGCTGGCCGAAGTTGGCCGCTGTGACGTCGTTATCGGCATGAGGCTGCACAGCCTCATCTATGCCGCGAATCAGCTGGTGCCGATGATCGGCGTGTCCTATGATCCGAAGATCGATAACTTTTTGAAGCGGCTGGATCTGGAGCCTGTAGGGACAAGCGCTTCGCTGGCGCCTGAGGCGCTGAAGAGCGAGGTGTCCCGCCTGCTCAGCGAGAACAGCCTCTGGCAGGAGGCGAACCGCGAGCGTATCGCGGTGCTGAAGGAAGAAGCGCAGGCTCCGGCGCAGCATATTATTGATTTTTTGCAGCAGCAATAAAGGATAAGGTGATTATAGCGTGAACCAACCAAGCCAAGTGCCCACGGTGCCGATTTTCGGCATACCGGTGAGCCGATGGGGCATGACCGATACCGTTCAATATTTAACCGGACTCATCCAGTCGGGTGAGCGCCGGCCGCATCAGATCATTACCGCCAATCCCATTATGGTGATGACGGCCCTTCAGGACCCTGCTTATATGGAGGTCATGAGGGGAGCCGATCTGCTCGTCCCGGACGGGACGGGAGTGGTATGGGCGGCGGATAAGGCCGGATCGCCCGTGAAGGAACGCGTTGCAGGTTTTGACCTCCTACATGAATTGATGAAGGTCGGAGAAGACTATCACTGGAAAGTGTATTTGCTCGGCTCGACGTCCGAAGTGATTCAGGCGACGGCGGAGCGGTTACATTTGCAGTATCCGGGGATTCAAATCTCGGGATTTCGTGATGGCTACTTTTCCCAAGAGCAGGACGCCGATGTGATTGCGGCAATCCGCGAAGCGGAGCCGGACATTCTGTTCGTGGCACGCGCCGTAGATACGCAGGAGCCTTGGATTGCGCGTTACAAGGAGCAGCTCGGCGTACCGGTCATGATGGGCGTCGGCGGAAGCTTCGACGTCATTTCCGGCAAGTCCAAACGGGCTCCCAAGCTGTTCCAGCAGCTGCGGGCGGAGTGGTTATACCGCCTGCTGAGAGAGCCGACGCGAGCCAAAAGAATGCTTGCGCTGCCGAAATTCGTAGTGAAAGTACTGCGGGATAAAGAAAACCTGACAAAACCCAGATAAAAAGATGAAATCGTCTTGAATAACCCGATATTTTGCGAAAAAACGGGATTGGTTTTATTTTTCGATCAGAGTATAATTCAATCCGGTAGAACAATTGGGGGTTGAACAATCACATGTTAATGCTAGCCATCATCGGATGTATCGTGTCGCTCATCCTGGCACTGGTCCTGACGCCGCTCGTCAAGAAGCTGGCGGTGAAGATCGGAGCCGTGGACGTACCGAATGCCCGAAAAGTGCATACGCGAATTATGCCCCGGCTTGGCGGTTTAGCCATATATCTTGCTTTTATACTAGCCATGTTCGCAGTGCTTCCGTTTGTCGCCGATCATTTCTCGATGCGGGATTCCAACTTTATTAAGGCATTCCTGCTGGGCGGAACGCTGATCGTGCTGATCGGCGCGCTCGACGACCGCTTCGAACTGTCGGCCAAGGTGAAGCTGCTCGGCCAGATCATTGCTGCGTGCGTGGTCGTGTTCGGATTCGATATCAAAGTGGACTTTGTAAATATTCCTTTTGCTGATAACTATTCTTCGCTGGAAAACTGGATTTCCATTCCGCTGACCATCATTTGGATTATCGGTGTGACAAACGCCATTAACCTTATCGACGGTCTCGACGGCCTGGCAGCCGGCGTATCCGGCATCGCGATCGGCACCATCCTCGTGATGTCCCTGCTGATGGGCAACATGATGGTCGCTATGCTGTGTCTCTTGCTTCTCGGCGCCATCGTCGGATTTCTGTACTTCAATTTCCACCCGGCCAAGATTTTCATGGGTGATACGGGATCGCTGTTCCTGGGCTTCTGTCTGGCGATGCTCTCCCTGCTTGGATTCAAGCAGATCGCGATCATCTCGTTTATCACTCCGCTGATCATCATCGGCGTGCCGCTGTCGGATACGTTCTTTGCGATCATCCGCCGCTGGATGCAGAAGAAACCGATTTTCGCACCGGACAAGGGCCACCTGCATCACTGCCTTCGCGAAATCGGCTTCAGCCACCGCCAGTCAGTGCTGATCGTGTACGGTATCGCCGCATTCTTCGGCGTCCTGGCGGTCATCCAGTCCTCGGCGGCGATGTATGAAGCGAACTGGGTCACGTTCGTCGTGATCTGCGTCATGATGTTCTTCCTGCAAATCGGCGCAGAGATCATCGGCCTCGTTGGCAAGACGAAGCGGCCGATCCTGAATCTGATCGCAAGGCTGCGGATGAAGGTTAGTGAGAATCGTCATAATTAGGGAAAGATAATGAGCGTTGTGCAATTATATATATTTTGTAAGTGGAACGTCGCACCTGGGGTGCGGCGTTTTTTATTACTTATGGAGCAGTCGTAAGGCTTCCTGCCTATCCAAAATCAGGATGAACAGCCTATCGACAATAATTTAAAAAATAAATAAAGTTTGTTTAGTCAAATGCTAACTAGCTGGGTAATAAACATGAGTGTAAGTAATTTAAAAGGGGAGAAGGGTACATATGAAAAAATTGATTATTGGTCTTACGGTTGGAATGCTGCTTGGTTCGTCTACGGTTGCGCTTGCTGCTACGAATACGGTGCAGGCGACATTACAGAAATTCCGTATTGTTATCGATGGAACACCAAGAACGGGAACATCAACTCAATTGTTGTATAAAGGTACTACTTACGTCCCTATTCGGGATACCGCTGATCTGTTTGATTATTCAGTGAACTATGATAACAAGTCCAAATCAATATCATTTAACTCGAAGAATTCTTATAGTGATGGATGGGTTACACTAAATGATTTTCAAATTGCAAATAGTGATTTGAATGTACACCTTAATGGTCAAGATACTTATGAAGTTACTAATGGTAAATCAGTACAACTCATTAAGATAAATACATCAACTTTAGAAGATGGAGAAAATAGCACAATATACGATATTAATAGTAAAAAAATAAAAATAAAGAAAGTTTTAGGGGCAGTTTACTTAAGTAAACAAGATCTTAAAGATGCTGGATATCGCGCAAAATAATATAAATATCATATGGATAATAAACCCTGACCAGTGCAGGGTTTATTTATTGTGTCAGAGATAGTTCCCCATCCCGATTGAATCTAAGGGGGGACTTTTTTTGTTATTCCCTAAAAATTAGGTAGAAAGTATCCGATACAAAGAGTAAGAGAACCAATTGGAATTTCCAGTCATGATTACCGGAAATCTCACAGAAGTTAGGAGAAAAGGAGAGATCAAACATTTATGCACCGCATTAAGAAGACGTATGTCTGGATCATGCTTATGGCATTGATCGTTTCATTGTTTCCTGTAGGGTTAACTCAGCCTGTGCATGCAGCGGATTCGCAGCCGGCCACCTATTTTATACCGGATGACTTGGATCTGCGGAAAACATCGTTATTAACGACTGAAGTCTCCGAAGACCAAATTAGCAGGGGTAATGTGTATGTGTCCAGCAGTCCCACCCTTACCATAACCGGTACATACGCATATGTTACCGAGGATTCACTCAAAGCAAAAGTGGAGCAGTTAAGCTCCAAAACTTTGCAGGGTGGCGGAATTGAATGGGTAACGGATTCGTCCCATTTTAAAGACGGCAATATTACAAAGGACTCTTCGTCTTCAGCTCAAAAATTTAAGGCGACGAACTTATCTCTGTTCCCTGGATTTAACAAGATTACCTTGTCGGGTTCGCAAAACGGAATTACACGGTCTGACGTGTTCTACGTTTTGTTTGACCAAGTACCTTATGTCCAAAACCTGAAGCTGCTAGGATCCAGCCTCGGGGAAATTTATCTTAATGAAGGGACACAGGTTGTCTCGGACAAGCAGTCCGTAACCCTTCAAGGGGATGTCAAGAATGCAACGGATGTTACCGTAGCCGTAAATAGTGATACGCCGCTGGTATCAACTTTAACGCAAACGGGTAAGTTCTTTTCCCCGGCGTTGAAACTGAAAACGGGTCTTAACACGCTGACGATTGCGATCAAGAATGGCTCGGACTCAGTCTCCGTTACACGTGAGGTTTATTACTACGACAAGAAAAGTCCGTTTGTTACTTTGGACATGAACTATAACGGTAAGGACTACAACCTGCTGAATAACACGCCAACCGTTACTGATAACGGCCAAAACGGGTCTCCTGCGGGTACTCTAACCGCAAGAGTTCTTCTTGATGACACAGGTAAATCCTTTAAAGATGCCGGTACGGTCCTCATCGAAAACCAAAAAATAACTGATTACTCCGTTTTAGAAGAAGTAGCTATTCCGGCACCAGACGGAGTTACTCCAGCTTATCGTCTTGTTACGTTTAAAGTAAACTCCCTGGCGTTCACTGCCGGTGTCCAAGCGCAAAAAATCAAGCTTGGCGTTTCCTATGACAACAAGATCGATGCTGCTACGGACTTGATTTTCAAATATTTGCCGGGTGAAATTGGCATTTTGAATATGAAGTACTTGAAGGGCTATCAGGAAGGCAATACGCTGGCCGCAACGAGTGTACTGCCGCTGGATGGAACGGAACTTGAGTCTGATTCCTTCTACGTGCTTGTACAAGCAGACCAGGATTTAGACGACATCACGCCGGAACCTGTGTTGAAAGCAGAGTACCTTCCTACCGGCAGCGTGACAGTTGCTAAAGCTAAAACGAAGCCGTCCGATCTAAAGGATAACGAAGCTGTATACAAAGTAACAGGATTCTCCAACGGTAAGCAGCAGGTGAGATTCCATTTCAATGACTCCAGCGCTTATTATACGGTCAATATCACCTATGCTACGAAGAACTATATTTATGTAGAAAATCTCTACGACGGTCAGACATTTGAAATTGACTCCAGTAAGGGAGAAGCAACCATTCGTCTAAAAGGTGAATACCGTGATTTTGAAAACATCTCGAATGCAGAACTGTTCGTCAATGGCCTTACAGGAGATGACTTGAAGCTCGATAAGTCTTTTGAAATCAACAATACAACCAAAAACTTTGATTTAAATCTTAAGGTTGATGTGTCAGGTCCTCTTTATTATGGAGAGAACCGGATCGTTCTGACAGGTTCTTCGATGGACGGTAAGGGCAATACACGGGTCGTCCGTAAAGAACTGCGAATTTATATCGTAGATACGAACGTTTCAAATATTACGACATTCCAGCCTTCCATTGCTGATGATGCAAACCGTGAACCATTTAGCCAATTGAACTTGGCGCAGACGACAAGCAATCCAAAACTGGATAAGATTTTGGAACGTTCGCCGCTCTTCGAATATAAGGACAATATTTATGAAACAAGTCAGTTGAAGTACGACTTGGTGATTCAAGGTGGCGGTACGAAAATTATCAATCTAAACCTTGGATCGCAAAAGTTCTTCTCGTCTCAGGACCAAAAAATTGACCTATCCAAAGTGACAACGGGAACCACAGAGATTAAAACAGACAAGTTCCGATACAATGGCAAGGATTATGACTATGATCTGGCCATAGTTGATGGGAAGTTCCTGCTGCGAATCCGAAACATTCCGTTTGATGCACCAGGAAGTCATGTCTATAATCTGGAGCTGATTAATAGTACAGGGGCGCGTACCAGTCAACGCCTTGAAATTACACGCGTCGTGGCACCGTTCCGTATTTTGTCGCCGAAAGCAACGGTTGGAGACCAGATCGTGGTCAATAAGAACTTTGTGCGTTTCGATATCGAGGCAGAAGGAGCCACTCAAGTTCTGGTCGATAAAGGTGTAGCCACGAAGAGATCGGATATGAACGACCGTTTCTTCTATGATTTTGTAGGACTGAAACCGGACAAATCCACAAAGATCAAGATATCAATTGTAAGAGGCACGCAGACGCTCACCCAAACGGTGGATGTCTATTACACCAGCGCCGTGACCGTTGACTCCCAATACATGACGGAAAAACCGGCTACCAAGTACAGTGCCTTTAATAAAGCCCTGGAACTTTCCTTCCCGAAAGGAACCGTGCTGAAATCGGCGAATGTCGGTATAGGGGAAGTGGCAAAATTCTATCCTGACAATAAGTATTTGTTCGGCATTGCAGATCCTAAAGACGGGGTCCTGGAAAGAAAGAACGATTACGGAGACGTGATCGGCTTGAACAAAGACCAAAGAACGCCGAATGGGCAGGAAACGATCAAGCTTCCGGTCGACTTGCTGGAGTTCTTCAATTCTACAGCCAAGACGTATAACTTCACACGAGTATCTAATGTATATTGGATTAGCGCTGGATTAGGGGAATCTGGGTCCCCAGATACGCCGGGTTATAAACCATCAACGAATGGCCTGGCGCCATACTCTATTGAAGGTAATTTCAGAGATTTGTCGATCCTCGAGCCAGAGAGAAAAATTGTACCTTCCCAGCGGGGAACGTTGACCATTGCGTTTAACCCGGACGTGGTGGATGCGGCAGGCACAACCGTGACCGTATTCCGATTTACGGATAAAGCAGAATGGGAGAATGTCGGAGGAGCCGTGAACACCAAGGCTCACACCATTACCGTTCCTTTTGATGACTCGGGCTATTATGTCGTCATGAAGCAAAGCCGCGGATTCAGCGATATTACGAAGCATCCATGGGCAAGAGACATTCTGAATGCTCTTTATGCCAAAGGCATTATGTCCAATGTTCAAGCCGATGCCTTCGGTGCTGATGACCTGACGACTCGTGGTGAGTTTGCTACATTGCTGGTTAAGGGTCTCGATATTCCGTTGAATTATGATAATAATGTACAGACCTATTTCGATATTGTGCCTGGGGCTAAGACCGATACATGGGATTTCAAATACATTGAGACAGCCTCTAGAGCAGGCATTGTCACGGGCATTGGTGAGGGATACTTTGGTGTCGAAGAACCGATTACCCGTGAACAGGCAGCGGTCATGGTCGCACGAGCACTGAAACTGAAAATGCCTGCGAATGACGCTAAGCTTAAGGCTTCGTTAGATAAGCAGTTCCAAGATTCGGGGAAAATTGATATATACGCGCGTCCTGGTATTTCAGCCGTCGTGAGCGCTAAAATCATGGCTGGCCAGCCGATTACGATTACGGGCCAGAAAAAACCTTCTTATAATTTTAATCCGCAAAGCAGCATGACGCGTGCGGAAGCCGGTAAGATTGCTGTTGAGCTGCTCAAGAAGAGCACCAGCATCTTCCCTAAAAATCTAAGCTAGTATGGATAAGCCTCTTCCCTTTATTTATGGGGAGAGGCTATCTTTTTCCAATTTCAACTCTTTGTAATTTGTCGGAAATTAGGATACAATGGCGTAGAACGATATTTTATCTTAGAGGGTGAAGGCAATCTTATGAAACCGATCTATTCGAAGGCGCAGCTGGATTATTTGAAAGCGAAGACTAAATTTGAGAATAAAGCTAGCATTTTGGAGAAGAAAATCGAAACCACTCGGAAAACGAGAGAAATTACGCAGGAAGTAATGGAGGGTCTCGTAATGGAGACCGGATTCCATGATGCATATAACGAGCTGGTCATTTCTGAAAACGAACTCATTGAATGGTCTCATTCGACAATTAAGCATGACAAAACCTACCGCGAAAATAAGCAGCCGATCGAGCAAATGTATGAAAACCTTAATACAAGCCCGGAAATGCGCGCTCAGATCATTCAGCTTGCCATGAAGATTCGTTAATATTTTGTAACCTTTGACTCATTTACATTGTCCAACAAGGTGCCAATCGGCGCCTTGTTTTTTTGTTTTCCAATGTTTCAAGCAAGCAAGGAAAGGTTAATGTTTTCCAGATATTTCTTGGACAAACAGACCTTCTGTCGTCTTTTATTATGGTTCGGTAACAATTTTGAAATTTTTTTAAAAAAGGTGCAACTTTTTAGAAACACGCGCGTCTAAGATGTAGAGTCAATTACGATGGGTATTTAACCAGCATTGCCCTAAGCAAGAAAGATGTCTATTTTTTAGAAAAATTATCTTTACGCTATCTGGGGCCCATTGTATAATACTTAGGTAGGATTAGGAATCTACTCTTTTTTTTGCCGCTTTTTATTGATAAGTTTACCAGTTTCTGTGATATCGTCACAGACATCATTTATAAGAACCATGCTCAACTCGGGAAAGGGGGTGCACTGGCTAATGAGTAACACGAGCTACCCATTTAAAGAAAACTCTAATGTGATGAATGTTCAAGGAGGAGAAAAAAAGGTTATGAAGAAAATTTTGACAGTCGCTCTGTCTACAGCAATGGCATTCTCCATGTTTGCTTCTGTAGCATTCGGTGATACCGCAGTAACTCCGCAACAAAAATTCGACGCTCTGGCAGCTAAAGGGATCTTCAACGGCTACCCAGACAAACAAGCTCATCTTGAAAAAGAAATGACTCGCGCTGAGTTCGCGAAAGTCATCACAAAACTTCTTGGACTGAAAGAAGTAACTGGAACTCTTTCTTACAAAGATAAAGGTTACGATGCCAAGAACTGGGCAGTACCTTACATTGAAGCAGTAACTGCTGCTGGCATCATGCAAGGTCAAGACAGCGTGAAGAAAATCTTCAACTACAACGGTAAAGTAACCATCCAAGAAATGGCGACTGTTCTGACTCGTGCGCTGAAACTTGAAGTTCCTGCGAACCCAGACAACAACGCAGCTGACTGGGCTAAAGGTTATGTTCAAGCAGCAATCGACAAAGGCCTCATCTCTAAAGATGCTAACTTCAAAGCAAACGCTAGCCGTTCCCAACTGGTCGAAGCTGCATACGCAATCGACCAAGCGGCTAACATCACTTTCACTTACAAAGTCGTTGACCCAAGCAACGTTGAGTTCACACTTTCTACTGGTGAAGTAGTAAAGGTTAAACTTGACAAACCGCTTGAAGCCAACAAAGAAACTGAAGTGAAATTCAAAGACGCAGCTGGTAACGAGTACACTGCAAAAGTTACTTATGTAGTGACTACGGCTACTAAAGTAGCTAGCGTAACTTCGAGCAACCTGGCTCAAGTTGTAGTGAGTTTCGACGGTGAAGTAGATAAATCTACAGCAGAGCTGGTAGATAACTACACAATCACTGAGCGTGACACTACTACTGCTAAAACAGTAAAATCTGCAGTACTGTCTGAGGATGGTAAATCCGTTACTCTGACTGTTGCTTTGCCAAACGCAACTGCTGACAGCGACAAATTTGTAAACCAATTGCCTTATAAAATTACTTTCAACAATGTGAAGGCAGGAGACAAAGTTCTTAGCGCGACTGACTATGAATTTACTCCAGTTGACTCCACAATTCCAGTACCAGAAAGTGTTCAAGCGTTGGGTAACAGCACAATTCGCGTAGTATTTAATGAGCCTATCGAAAAAGCTAACCCATCCAACTTCCTGGTTGACGGTAACACATTGGTTGGAAATACTAAAGTGTCCGGTAACACTGTAATTGTTAAACTGTATACTCCACTTGCTGATGGAGCACACAAAATTACTGTTACGAATGTTGAGGATTTCGCTGGCTTTAAATCCTTGAGCAAAGAGCTTACGTATGATGTGGTTAAAGATGAGACTGCACCAACTGTAGCCTCTGTTGTTAATGCAACATTCGAATCGGTAACATTGAAATTCAGCGAACCAGTTGATCCTGAAACAGTTGTAGCTTCCAATGTTTATTGGATGCAAGGAACTACTAAGAGAACAGCTGATGTTGGTTCTGTAGTCCAAATTGCAGACGACACTTACAAGTTTACTTTTAGTGGTTCGAACAAAATTCAATATGCAACTGATCTGTTTGTAACCGGCGTAAAAGACTATTCCGGAAACACAATTGCTGCTGATACTAAAGTACAAGTTAATCCTGTGCTTGATCAAAACCGCCCAACTGTAGTAAACGTTAGTGTGAACGACGCTCGTAACGTGATTACAGTTAAATTCTCTAAAGCTTTGTTGGCTTCTTCTGTTGAAGCAACAGACTTTGTAATTAAGGATGCAGACGGCAAAGAAGTTAACAAGCTGAAAACCGTATCTTTGAGCGGTGACAGAACAGTTCTCGTTAACTTGGGAGCTCCGCTTGACGAATCTAAAAAGTACACACTTGAAATCAGCGGAATTAGCGACAATACAACTCTTCAAAATGTGCTGCTTCCTTATTCCAAGGAAATTAACGTTGGAGACACTACTAGACCAGTAGTATCCGATAATGCAGCTAAGAGAAATGTTGCTAACAACACAATCGTTGTTTCTTACCCAGAGAAAATGGCTGTAAGTGGCGACGGATCTATTGTTGACCGTACTCATTATTTCTACACAACTTCTGATGACAAAAACAATTGGAAAGTTGTCCCAGGTTCCGTTAATGTTAACGTGACTCCTGATGGAAAAGCTGCTGTTCTTGGATTCCCAACTAACATTAAAGTTGCTAATGTAGACAAAGTACGTGTGCAGCTTGTTAAGGACGTAGCTGGTAACCTGATGGAAGGACTTAGCAAGGATTTGAATGTTGGAGATCCTGCTGCTGTTAATGTTACATCTGTAAAAGCTACTGCTGCTAACAAAATTGCGGTTAAATTTACTGAAAACCTTCTTTCTACAACTGTAAGAGCAAGCGACTTTAGTGTAGTATTGGCTAATGGTTCCCAAATTGCAGTTTCAAGTGCAGAGGTTTCGGACGCTGATACAGTTGTTCTGACACTTGCTGAAGATTTGAAACAAAATGCAAAAGTTGGAGCAACAGACAGCGATGTTTATGTTCAAATTAAAGACGGTGCAACAACTTCTACTGCTGTAGGCCAACCAATTAGTGCTGTGACTACTAACACAAATGCTAATAAAGTTGCAGATGCAATCAAAGCAACTGTTAAAAGCGTATCTGGTCCAAACAACGGTACTGTTGCAATCCAGTTCAATGAAGCACTGAAAGCATCGAATGATGCTGATTACTTGAAAAACATTGCTACAGACTTTGTTGTAAAGAATAGCGATGGAACACTTGCTCCTAACACTCTTTCCAAAGGCTATACTGCAACAGTGGCTGGTGACGTTGTTACTCTGACTTTCACAGAACCTCAATCCGGCATCTTGGAAGTTTCTATTCCAAACCCAAGATTCCTGTTGGATGCATCTGACAATGTTGTAGCTTCTCAAACTGATGCAGTGCAAGTTAAGGTTTCAACAGTAAGCGCTGCTAGTCTTCAAGCAGCTATCACTGATGCAAAAACTAAGTTTGCTGCTGCTCAACCGGGTACAGCTGATGGCCAATATCCACAGGCTGCTATTGATGCATACGAAGCAGCAATCAAAAAAGCTGAAGATGTTGTGAAAAACACTTCTAGCACTCAGGCTCAAATTGATGCTGCACTTTCAGCTTTGAATACTGCAACTAAGGATTTTGAATCCAAAAAAGTTACAGTGAGCAAGTCTGCATTGAGCACTGAGATTCTGACTGCACAAAATCTTGCCGATAGTGCTGTTGAAGGAACTGACCCTGGTCAATATCCTAAAGCTGCTATTGATGCATTGAATACAGCAATTGCAAATGCAAAAGCAGTATTTAACAAAGCAAATGCAACGCAAGATGAAGTTAATAAAGCAGTAGATGACTTGAAAACTGCTGAAACAACTTTTAAAGCTGCAGTAAACAAATAATACCTCGTTAGTGAATTGAAATGTTTGTAATAAGCCCGACACAAATTTTGTGTCGGGCTTATTTTACGAGTGGATAATTTATACAAGCCCAAATATCAATACAGGAGGTCCCACATGAAATCCATCACCAAACTATCCCTTACCGTGTTCGTTCTCGGCGCTGGGGTAGCCCTCGGCTCCATCTTTGACATCACCGCGCAAGGCGCAGGTGTGACAGGCCAAGCAGGCACAGCCGATGATCCGGTCGTAACGAAGAGCTACGTTGATCAACAGATCCAAAAAGCGTTGGGCGGAGGAACAACGACGCCAACTACGCCTACAACACCAACGGATAATGGAAACAACAATTCAGGGAATAATAATTCATCCTCTTCAAGTGACCAAGTAACGATTGTCACTGTAAAACCAGGCGAGAAGTTGATCGCCGCTGCAGGTGCCGAGTTTATCGTCCGCAATGGACATGCTGTTATCTACAGTGCCGACTCCAACGGTGTCGCTGATCTTACGGATGGCAAAGATGTAACGAATGGACAAGCCGTGGGAAATAACCATCTGATGTCCTTTCCGAGAGCCGGACGCGGCATTATGGTCCAAGACGGCGTGAAGTCCAGCCTGACGGTTATGGTTCGTGGCGGTTATTCAATCCAGTAAACGACGCACTACATAATCTTATTTTTGCCAGAAGTAACAATGATTTATACGTCTAGAGACGGCCGGATGACAAATACTACTCTTGCAAGACCATATTTGCAGGAGGTGTATCCATCATGGCAAGAAGCAATCGTAAAGTGGTACCGGAAAGCCGGAATATGCTGAATCAAATGAAGTACGAAATCGCTGCCGAGTTTGGGCTGGGTGCAGCGTACGGATCTGCAGGATTTAGCGGTGCGGACACTGAATTTGCATCCGACCTGGGTGAAGCTGGAGGCGTTGGATTTGGCCGTGTGAACGGGGCTCATCTGACATCCCGGGAGAACGGTTCAGTGGGCGGCGAAATGACGAAACGCCTCGTTCGTCTGGCGCAGCAAAACCTGCTGTAACAACCTATTTCAACGCTGATCAGAGAAGCACTCATGCAGCTTTTTCCGAAGCCCATGTTGCAACTGCTTTGATTGACATGGGTTGACAAATACGTTAATATGACATACGAGGATTGTAGAACAACCTTTTCCTTTGCGGAAAAGGTTCATTTTTTGTTTAGAACTTATCTGCCGTTGTTATAATACCCTTATAGGAGGTTGATACAATGTCTGTAAAAGGACGTCATCTGTTCACATCCGAGTCCGTTACGGAAGGACATCCGGACAAGATTTGCGACCAGATCTCCGATGCAGTTCTTGACGCTTTTCTGGAAAATGATCCGAATGCCCGCGTGGCGTGCGAAGTGTCGGTTGCGACCGGCCTGGTGCTCGTCATCGGTGAAATCAGTACGAAATCCGAATATGTGGATATTCCAGCAATTGTTCGAAATACGGTAAAAGAAATCGGGTACACTCGTGCCAAGTATGGCTTTGACTCCAACACGATGGCCGTGTTGACATCGCTCAACGAGCAGTCGGCCGACATCGCACAAGGCGTTAACGCCGCTCTGGAGAGCCGTGACCCTGCCCAGGTGGATAAAGAAACCGAAAACATCGGTGCCGGCGACCAAGGTCTGATGTTCGGTTTTGCGACCAACGAGACGCCTGAGCTGATGCCGCTTCCGATCGCACTGTCCCACCGGATTGCCCGTCGTCTGTCTGAGGTGCGCAAGAACGGAACCCTGGACTACCTGCGTCCGGACGGTAAAACGCAAGTGACGATCGAGTATGTGGACGACAAGCCTGTTCGTGTAGATACGATCGTTGTATCGACGCAGCACTCGGAAGATGCGACGTTGGAGCAAATCCAGAAGGACGTGAAAGAGCAGGTCATTCTGCCGGTTGTTCCTGCTGAACTGCTTGACGCCGAGACAAAGTATTATATCAATCCAACGGGTCGTTTTGTCATTGGCGGACCTCAAGGGGACGCTGGTTTGACAGGACGTAAAATTATCGTCGATACGTACGGTGGATATGCCCGTCATGGCGGCGGTGCCTTTTCCGGTAAGGATCCGACGAAAGTGGACCGTTCCGCCGCATACGCAGCGCGTTACGTAGCGAAGAACCTCGTTGCTGCAGGACTGGCTGACAAATGCGAAATCCAATTGGCTTACGCCATTGGCGTAGCGACTCCTGTATCGATCAACGTCGATACGTACGGAACGGGTAAAGTAAGTGACGAGAAGCTCGTTGAGCTGATTCGCACCAACTTTGACCTGCGCCCAGCCGGCATCATCCGCATGCTGGATCTGCGCCGTCCGATTTACAAGCAAACCGCGGCATACGGTCACTTTGGCCGTACGGATGTGGATCTGCCTTGGGAACGCGTGGACAAAGCGGAAGAGCTGCGTGCTCAAGCCGGTTTGTAATCGAAGCGACTACTTATAATAGAAGATATTTTTTTAAACCTCAGTTTGGCCAAATGGCCGGGCTGAGGTTTTTTGCGTGCCTATCACCTTGCGTTTCCAGCCATAGACTAAACTTCCTTTCCATTTTAACCGACATAGAAGTATAAGCGTGTGCCTGTGAAAAGGGCGCGGTATGATTCATTTCACAGGTCGGAATACGAGGAAAGGTAGGTTTAAGCCATTCTATGAAAAAAATAACGGCATGCATGCTAGCACTCGCCATGGCATTGGACATAGGAATCACAGGAGGGATGGGAGGAAGTCCCGTATCAGCTGCTGCTGCGGCAGTACAGGCTCAAATGAGCGGACCGCTTGTTTCCACGCTACCGGCAGATGGGGCTGTGGAAGTCGGGAGACGTCCGGATTTTCAGCTGACCTTTAATCAAAACGTACATATTGCCGATCCATCCAGCGATCCAGCGTCGGACCCAGCGGTGCGGATCATCGATCCGGCTCATCCGGAAGAGGCCAACCAGATCAAGCTCAGCCTAAGCGATTTGAAGGCCATGAATTCAACGAATCCAGCGCCCACCAATAAACTCACCTTCCAGCTGCCTGCAGGCAAATGGCTGTCCTATAAGACGGAATATCAGATGAAAGTCGAGGCGGGGGTTCTGGAAGACGCTTCAGATCAACCGTTGGACGAGTCGACGTTTACGTTCACCACGCTAAGCAAGCTGGCTGTCGTGGACTATACGCCACAAGTGGGTTCAATCGGAGCCAGTACTTCCAACGCGCTGCAGCTGACTTTTAATGAAGAAGTTCAGACGGGAAGCGGTAGCGTGCAGATCAAACGCGTGTCCGACAACCAAGTGGTGGACTCCATTACGCTGACGCAGGGGCAGACGAACTCGCGGGTTCAAGTGGATGGGAAAAAGGTAAGCTTCACGTTGTCCCGCTTTCTGGACAAAAACACGACGTATTACGTGTATATCCCAGCAGGTGCGATCACCACGCTGGATGGGCAAGCGTTCAGCGGGTTGACGACGGGCGGGCAGTGGTATTTTACGACGCAGGGTGATACCACCATTACGGCCAAATCGCCGCAAAGCGCTGCGACCGGGATCGCCACGAACAGCAAGCTCCAGCTGACGTTCAACAACCCGGTGTATCCGGGGCAGGGGACGATTGATTTGTATAAGTTGAACGGCACCAAGGTAACTTCGATTAATGTCCAATCCACTCAGGTGACAGGCGGCGGCTCGCCAGTTGTGACGATTGATCCGGGAAGCGTTCTGTCGTACGGGACGTCGTATTATGTGATTGTGCCGACGGGCGCTTTTCAGGACGGGGAAGGCAAGAATGTGCCGGGCATTACTTCGACCAATGGCTGGACCTTCACGACAGCTGCGGCGCCAGGCAGCACGACTCCGCTGTCCGTGACCAGCTTGTCCCCGACAAGCGGAAGCACGAACGTGGCGGTGGACACGACGCTGTATATGAATTTTAACCGGGAAGTGGTTCGCGGTTCGGGGAATGTAATGCTCCGTAAATCCTCCAATGGTGCCAGTGTTCCAGTGACGGTCACGGTGAGCGGGACCCAGGCCAAAATCCAGCTGCAGTCCAGTTACACACTCGACAAAGACGCGTCCTATTACGTGACCGTTGACCCGGGGGCTTTTTACGACAAACAGAACCCTGGCATGAACTATGCCGGAATTACAAGCAGTACGGGGTGGACGTTTCAGACGAACACGTCGGACAAGCAAGCTCCAGTACTGCAGAGCAGTGAGATGTACAGCAATACGACGATCCGGCTCGTATATAATGAGGCTTTGTATTCGGACTCATGGCCATCGACGGCCAACTTTAACGTGACAGTGAATGATGAAGCGCGGCGGATCAGCAACGTGTATACCTCCGGTGACAGTGTTTATGTCATTCTGGAGACTGGCGTCGCTGTCGGGCAAAATGTGAAAATCAGCTACAGCGGCGGCTCCAGCCCGATCCGCGATACGGCGGGGAATGCGGCGGCGGCTTTTGGGGCCCGCGAGGTCGTGAACGGCGTGGACTCCGCGCTGCCGAAGCCAACCAGCGGCACGATTTCGGGTAGCACGGTGGTGCTGTATTTTAGCCAGTCGCTGAAAAGCCCATCTGCCTATGCCTACGAGCAGTTCACAGTGACGGCGGACGGAACGAGTATGGGCGTCAAAAGCGTGAGTCAGAGCGGCCAGTCCTTGACGCTGTCCCTGAACACGTCCGTCGGCGACGGGCAGGTAGTGCGGGTCAGCTACAAACCGGGGGCGTATCCGATTCAGGATTCCCGCGGACAAAATATCGCCGAATTCACAGACTACATCGTCCGCAACTATTGGGACACAAAGCCTCCGGTCCTGGACAAGGCGGAAGGCGGCGGCACCAAGCTGGTCCTGACGTATAACGAGCTGCTCAGCACGACCAATGTGCCGATGAAAAGCCAGTTTTCCGTACTGGTCAACAATGTGCCGAATTACGTGACCGCGGTGGAGATCAAGGGCAGCCAGGTAACGCTGACGCTGACGTCTGCGCTGAGCAAAGATAACAAAGTGACGATCTCGTACGTACCCGGTACCGCGCGCCTAACGGACCTAAATGGGAACTCGGCCGGATATCTGAATCTGGAGCCGGTTACGGTTACGACGCTGCTCGATATGGGTGACATCCAATCGGCGGTAGTACAGGGAGATACCATCCAGGTCGTGTTCAATAAAACGCTGGTGTCCCAGTCCTCCGTCACAGTAACCCAATTCCAAGTATTGGTGGACGGAACGACAAGCTCCCTGGCCAGCGCCTCGGTCAATGGCAGCACGCTGACGATCAAGCTCAGCAATCCGGTCATTAATGGACAAAAGGTGGAGCTGTCCTACATTCCAGGGGCTACGCCGCTCAGGGACAGTGCAGGCACTTATTTGAAGTATTTTAACAAAGTCCCGGTCAGCAACACGGGCACGACAACCGGCGGCGGAACGACCGATCCGAACCGTCCGTCCTACCTGACACTGATGGAAGCGGGAGAGTTTGGACAGGCCATGTTTGCGCTGGGCAATCAGGCGACGGCCGTGTCGGACGTAAAGTCCCGCAACAACCAATATATCAAGCAGTATCGGGTTGATGGAGAGAAGCTGAAGCAAGCCTACCAATATATGCTGAATTCCGGTGAAAAGATTCACACGCTCGTTGTGGATGCGGCCGTTGGACTAAACTCTGCATCGGTTACGTTCCCTTTGGATGCGCTGCAGCAAGTCTATAACATCGATCGCAGTGCAGTGCTGGCGG
Organism: Paenibacillus sp. OAE614; assembly: GCF_040546645.1. Lineage (NCBI taxonomy): Bacteria > Bacillati > Bacillota > Bacilli > Caryophanales > Paenibacillaceae > Paenibacillus > Paenibacillus sp. OAE614. The sequence goes on from NZ_JBEPOD010000001.1 coordinate 7,376,343, forward strand.
TAAAAGCCGGGGACGCCGTGTATATGGTACCTTTTAGCAAAATGAACCTGCCGGACATTGCCAGCAGCCTGAATGCCAGCAGCTCTTCCGTCACGCTGGGCATCACGGTAGAGAAGCTGTCGACGGAGGCCGCCGCGGATTTGAGCAAGAAGCTGAACACCAGCTCCAGCCAAAAGATCACCGAGCCAGTAGACTTCTATGTATCCGCCGTGAACAACAGTTCGCCGAACAATCCGCGTGAGCTGAAGCTCAGCGGGGAATACCTCGTCCGGACGAGCAGCGCACTGCAGGACAGCCGGTCCAGCCTGGTCCGCTTCGACAGCGGAGCGAACAAGCTGACCTACGTTCCAGGCGTGATCGACACGGCAGGCAGCCGCCGCGTGTTCCATGCCAAGGTAAAGGGGAACTTCACCGTTTTCGGAGCGACATTCTACAAATATTACAGCGATCTTGGCAATCACTGGGCGAAAGACGCGATCAGCACGCTGTCCGCCAAGCAGGTCATCGAGGGCCGCACGAATACGCTTTTTGCCCCGGATCAGAGCATTACCCGTGCTGAGTTCGCCGAGTACGTGGCCAGGGCTCTCGGACTGGAAGGGGATGCGCAGAGCGCGGACCGCTTCTATGACGTGGTCAACATCGGCTCCAGCGCCTATATCGGGGCGGCGGCCAAAGCCGGCATCGTCACCGGCAATACGGACGGATCGTTCAAGCCAAACAGCTCGATTACTCGCGAGCAGATGGGGATCATGATGGTCCGGGCCATGAATTATGCGGGATACAACTCGACGCTGAGCTATCCGGCGTCCACGTACCTGAAAGTGTTTAAGGACAGCAAGCAAATCCAGTATCCGGATTCCGCGGCCCGCGTGCTGAAGGAAGGCATTATCCAGGGCGTCACGGCGAACACGTTCCAGCCCCGCGGAAATGCGACTCGCGCCCAGGCAGCAGTCATGCTGCAGCGTCTGTTGGAGAAGATCGGGTACATGTAACCAGAGCAGTGAACAGGCTAAATCTCTCACAAAATCATAGAGTTTCCATTTCGGTACGTCAGCCCTACTTCGGTGGGGCTTTTTTTGTGGGATTTTCCGGTGGATTTTGCTAAAAAGATTAATTTTCCGTAACTTTTTTGGATAATTTCAGTCTATTTAATAGGGAGTTCATACTGGACCTAGATAATAGAGTCTGTGAACTCATGCTGTAACGTGTATAGTCGGTTGGTCCTGTTTATGAACGAGCAACGATAGAATAGCTTTGCGTATGAAGAAGATGGGAGAGTTAACAGTACATGAAATGGCATAATGATCGCATGGGGAACGAGCACAAGAAGGGTGCAGGCAAGAAGTGGATGGTCGTATCGCTGGCTGGCCTGCTGTTTATTACGCCGGTTATCGGCAGCGGCATCCCGCTGAACGGACATTCTATTGCTTCGGTGGCCAGCGCGGCCACGGCGGCGACCGTAACGAAGCTCAGTGAGAGCCCGGTTACGTCTGGGGCGATAATGACCAAGTACAAATTTACGACAACGCGCTCCGGCAAACAGGCGACAGCACTGGCGGATGTTATCAAAGTGGATTTGCAGAATCCGAACGTCAAGATTGACGTCATGAACGGCCAGGACGGTCAGCTGACCACGAAACAGAGCACCGGCGGCATGGTCAAAGAGACCGGCGCGGTAGCGGGCGTGAACGGGGACTATTTTAATACGGCCGGAGACGGGGCGCCGATCGGGGGGCAGGTCACCAGCGGGGAACTGGTATCGACGCCTTCGGATCTGAAAGGGATGTATTCCTTTGCGGTAACCAAGAGCGGCACGCCGGTCATCGATCAGTTTTCGTTTGACGGAACGGTGACAGCCCAAGACGGCTCTACGTTCCCGCTGGCTGGTGTCAATAAGGCATCTTACACGCCGGAGAGCGGTACTTCGAATTACAGCCATGCGAATGCCATGTATATTTATACAAGTGCCTGGAAGTCGCCGGTTCGTCCGAAGAACAGCTCCACTACACCGGTTGAGGTTCTGGTGCAAAACAACGTGATTACGCAAATTTCCGAGCCAGGCGGCTTCGATTTCGCAGTGCCGGAGGACGGGTACATTTTGCGGACCCACGGAACGGCCGCGCAGTTCGTAACGAACCATATGGCAGTCGGCCAAACGATCCAAACCGACTACAAGCTGCTGTCCAAAACGTCCGGACAGTCGCTTGATCCGGCCAACCTGCAGATGATGATCGGCGGGCATACCATCCTGGTGAATAATGGAGCGGCGTCGGCCTTTTCGCGCGACGTATCCAGCATCGGAGGCTACCGCGCCCGTACGGCACTCGGATATTCGAAGGATCAGCGCTACGCATATATCGTAGCCGTTGAAAAAAATGACAACAGCTCCGGCATGTCGCTGTCCGAGCTGCAGACCTTTATGGTCAAGGTCGGCGTCTGGAAAGGCATGAACCTGGACGGAGGCGGCTCTACAACGATGGTGGACCGGCCGCTTGGCGAAACGGGCACGAAGCTGACGTTCGACACGGAATACGGCACGACCCAGCGCAGCGTCGTCAACGCTGTCGGCGTGTACACCGAGGCGCCGCAGGGCAGCCTGCTCGGACTGAAAATCAGCGGCTCTTCCGCGATCCTGATCGGGCAGCAGGCGTCGTTCCAGCTGAAAGGCTATGACACCTACTACAACCCGATCGACGTGTCGAGCATTACGCCGACCTGGAAGTCGAGCAACGGCAACATCGTCGTCAGCGGGCAGACGGTGAAGGGCGTGAAGCCGGGAACATCGACGATTACCGCGGTCAGCGGCAAAGCCAACGCCAGCATGCAGGTGAAGGTTATCGGCGGTGACGACCTGTCCGCCCTGAACGTCGGAACGGCAACGGCTCCGCTGAAGGCTGGCAGCACGGTATCGGTGCCGGTAACGGCCGTAACGAAGGACGGGCAGAGCATTGCGGTTCCGGCCGGATCCCTGAAGTGGGAATTCGTTGGCTTTAAAGGCAGCGTGCAGGATGACAAGCTGACGGTCGCTTCGGTGAACGCCAATACGAAGGTTGGTTACGCGATCGCCCGTTATAACGGCTTCAGCACCGTCGTTGTGCTGTCGGCAGCAGGCGAAGACATGTGGGAAAACTTTGAAAATGTCACATACCCGGTCGATTTTACGACGAACAGCGGCAGCCAGGTGACCGGATCGGCTCAGGTGACGCAGGGAACTGGCGACCACGCCAATTCCAAAGTGCTTCAACTGCAGTATGACATGACGGCCGGCAGCGGCAAAATGTATGCTTATGCACAACTGAACGGTACTTCGGGCAAAGGCATTAATGCAGCGGCCACGTCGTTGTCGATCGACGCGATGGGCGACAACAGCCTGAACTGGATGCGTGCCGAGCTGACGGACGCGAAAGGACAGACGGTATACATCGATCTGGCCAAAGCCATTGACTGGACGGGCTGGAAAACGATCAACGTCGATTTGAGCAGCCTGGGTATCGCCTTCCCGGCCCAGCTGAAGCGCCTCTACGTCGTCAATGTCGAAGATGGCCAGGACGAGCGGGCGAAGACGGGTACGGTTGCTTTTGACAACATTAAATTCACGATGCCTTCGCTGTCCAGCGATGCCGGCCTTCCAACCGGCAAGGTGATCATGGCGGTCGGGCAGAAGTCCTATATGTCGAATGGTCAGAAGAAATCCATGGACGCTGCGCCGGTCATGAAGAACGGTACGACCTATATCCCGGTGAAATACGTACTGGATACATTTGGCGGACAGGCCACATGGGATTCGGCCAATCAGCGGATCAGCGTCCTGCGGGGCGGCAAGCTGATGGACTTGACGGTCGGCAAAAAGGAATATATCCTAAACGGCAAGCGTAAAAGCGCAGAAGTTGCTCCATTCATCACCCAAGGTCGTACTTTAGTCCCACTTCGGCTCGTTTCCGAGCAATTAGGATTACAAGTAAATTGGGAACAAAACACGAAGACCATTACCATCCAATCATGATATGGTATGATATGTATAGAATTGAACTTAGGAAATGCGACTGCAGCTCATTCTATGTAGAACTGTAATGGTTAGAAATGGAGTAGAACATTCGTGGATTTTCAAGCCGATGCGATAGACCGAGTCATTAAGAATGCCATCCAGGTGGTTGAAAACAGCAAATATCAGATGTTCGAGATTCTCGAGACGGCCCGGGACGAGCTGCTCACGCTGAATCAGGAACTGCAGTTAGTGATGAAGGAAACCGTGGATACGCTGCAGAAGGTAGATCAGCTGGAGCTGAACTACCGGCGTTCCCGGATCCGGCTGACCGAGGTCAGCCGGGACTTCGTCCGGTACAAAGAGGATGATATTAGGCAGGCCTACGAGAAAGCGACGCAGCTGCAGCTTGATGTGATGATTTATCGCGAGAAGGAAATGTATTTGAAAGCCAGACGCGATGAACTCCAGAAGCGGGTGAGAAGTGTCGAAAATTCGATAGAACGTGCCGAATCCATCGGATCGCAGATGGGCGTTGTCATGGAATACCTGTCGGGAGAGCTGGGACAAGTGACCCGGATCATCGAGACGGCCAAGAACCGCCAGGTGATCGGTCTGAAAATTATTTTGGCGCAGGAAGAAGAGCGCAAACGCATCGCCCGTGAAATCCATGATGGTCCGGCGCAGCTGCTCGCTAACCTGGTCCTGAGAACCGAAATTGTGGAAAGAATGCTGCTGAAGCAGGAATTTAAGATGGTGCAGGACGAAATAGTAGATTTGAAGGGGCAGGTACGCTCCAGCCTTGAAGAAATGCGCAAGGTCATTTTTAATCTGCGTCCTATGGCACTCGATGATTTGGGACTGATCCCGACGCTGCGCAAATACGCGCACGATTACGAGGAGAAGACCAAGATCCGTACCATGTTCGAAACGAGAGGAAAAGAGCATCGTCTTTCTTCTGCAATGGAGGCGGCGATCTACCGTCTGGTCCAGGAAGCACTGAGCAATGCGGCGAAGCATGCCCACCCAACCTATGTGTTAATTGAAATTACATATCAAGCGCAGATGGTTAAAATTGTCGTTCAAGACAATGGACTTGGATTCCGAGTCGAGCTTCTGGAACAGAAGAGCAAGGATCATTTCGGTTTAATCGGAATGCGCGAGAGGGTAGAGCTTCTCGAAGGGAGAATGGAGATCGAATCGGCCGAGAACCAGGGTACGAAGATCATTATCCATATCCCAACGAACGTGGAAAAGGGAAAGGAGTAGTTGGATGGAAACGAGAGATTCCGGCAAAACAACCATTAAGGTCCTCCTGGCTGACGATCATCAACTGTTTCGCGAGGGTCTGAAGCGTATTTTGAACATGGAGGAAGACATTGAGGTCATCGGGGAATGCGGCGATGGTATTCAGGTGCTCGAATTTTGCAACGATATCAAACCCGACATTGTCCTGATGGATATTAATATGCCTGTGGAAAATGGTGTGGAGGCCACGGAGAAGCTCCGCGAGCTGTTTCCGGATGTAAAGGTCATTATTCTATCCATTCATGATGATGAGAGTTACGTATTCGAGACGCTCCGCAAGGGCGCGAACGGATACCTGCTCAAGGATATGGAAGCCGAGTCGCTGATCAATGCGATCCGTTCGGTTCAGGAAGGCTATGCATTTATTCATCCTAAAGTGACCGGCAAGCTGATTCAGCAGCTGCGGCGCATGACCTTCCTGAACGAAACGGGTGCCATGACCGAGAGCGGCGTCCGCGAAGCAGGCGTCAAGTTTGTGGCCGGCGAGAACAATCCGCTGACCCGGCGGGAAGCTGAAGTGCTGCGCCTGATGGCGGAAGGCAAGAGCAACAAGATGATCGGAGAGTTTTTATTCATTAGCGAGAAAACGGTCAAGAACCATGTCAGCAGCATCCTGCAGAAGATGGAAGTCGACGACCGTACGCAAGCAGTTATCAACTCGATTAAATACGGTTGGGTAACGCTCTAATACCATAATTTTGGGGTAGCTGCTTGCCTTTGCCAAAGTTTGTGAAAAATTCCACTGTACGCTCGCTCATGCCCCTTTCGTCAGAGGTGTGGGCGATCCGGCCTTTATCATTCACCGTCCGGTTTGTACCCGCATATAGTGTGGGTATACAGGAGGTGAGTCTGCATGATGATTCCGCTTTTGTGGATCACGGCGGTATACGTGCTGGCGGCTGCGGCGGTTCACTTATTTCATGCTTGGCAGAAGCGCAAAAGTTCACCCTGGGTTCACTATACGCTGGTGACGTCCAACCATGAAGGACAGATCGAATGGTACATCCGGGCATTCGGGTGGTATTCGTTCATTTCAGGCAAGAAGCTTCGTCTAACGGTGATGGATGCAGCTTCCACGGATCAGACCGTGGAGATTGTCCACCGAATGCACGGAACCGCGGGTATGGAATTGTCCGTCGTCCCGATGCAGTCCTCCGTGGAGAACGGAGACATCGAAGGAACCTTGGTGCTGGCTGACGGCATGATTTCCGAAATGATTGATTTGAGAAAGCCGCATGAAGCGGAGCGCATTCCTTATGTCTAATACGCAGGGAACTGCGTTCATGCCGGGAGGCGGCATAATGCAGAATACAGAGTGAAGCACACTCCAGAGGCGACAAGCCGGGGGTGTGCTTTTTTGCGTTGGGCGGAAAATTGTCTGAGCTCTGTGATTTCTAATGACTTATATAGTTTGAACTAAATTTATGCATTGAACTTCCTGTTATAACGGCCCAATAGTCGCCTATAACATTCATTTCTTTTCATTTCTTTAGTTCGTTCTATATAGATTTACATGTCACTCGTGCTGAAAAGATTCTTGAAGAGATTGAGGTTTTCCGTAAGAGGACAGGATATTCGGCTTTTACGTTTCACCGAAACGGGAAGGGAGAAAGGAGGAGCATGCATGCGTGTGGCCGTATATGCCATCCGGCAAGGGCAGCGATGGAGGATGAAGATTTCGCTGGACCTGCGTATTGATATCGTATGGTGGGAGTATGTAAGCAGGAATACCGGGATGGATGGAACGATGGTTTTGCTGTCGGGGGACATGCCTTTAGGCTGGGCTTGCAAGGTGGCTAAAGATTTTGTGGGTGGGCCGGAGATGAGGCACTGGAAGATGAAGCAGTGGAAGGGGTGGTTGGAGGCGGAGTTAAGGGAGGAGATGGAGCGGGAAGGACTCAACCTCAAGGGCTATGATGAAGCAGTGCGGGGTGGATTCAAGGTTAAGGGCTATGGCTTGGCGACGAAGGATGGGTTCAAATCCAAGGGCAATAACGGAGTGACCCGGGAAGGATTCAAAGCCAAGGAACATGACGGAGCTGTGCGGGATGGGCTTAACCCGAAGGGAAATGACGGATCGGCGCGGGATGGATTCAACACAAAAGGCAATGACAGAAAGGTCGGGGATGACTGTTCAGGAATGTGGCGCTGGGAGCTCGGCGAGCCGCTATCCCCTGCCGTTTGGCAGGAGCTGATGCGTCAGGCCGGAGGAAGGGCAGTGGGCAGGAGACGTAAGGGCAGTGCTCGGGGAACTTGCGGAGCAGGCCGCGCAGCTGGTGGACAGGCTGCGCGGCAGATCTCTGCTTGCAGCGGAGGTCGACTCGCTGCTGAGCGACCGGGCGTCGGGGCTTGCCGGCGCCTGGCACAGTGCGGCGCAGCTGGCCTACCTGCAGGGCCAGCTGGCGCTCGACGCGGGCGTGGCTGCCGCCAGCCCGCGCAAGGGGCCCCGCGGCGCGCTTCGCGCCGGCCGCGGCCAGGCCCCCCGCTGCCGCCGGTGCGGCAGCGAAGCCACGGGCCGCACGGCCTGCGCCGCGTGCGGTCTCGCGGCCTGCGCCTACTGCGAGGCATGCCTCGCGCTTGGGCGCAGCCGCGCCTGCTCGCTGCTGCTTCGCACAGCAGCGGATCCGGCCGTGCGGGGCACGGCCGGGGAATCCACCGCCGCCGTCGCGGGGCGGTGGGGATTGAGCGCAGCCCAGGGCGATGCCGCCTGGGCTGCGCTGGGGTTCCTGGCGGAGCCGCCCAAAGGGGGCTCCGCAGCAGGCGGCCGCACCGGCTGGATGCGGCCGAGATGGGGTGCCGCGATCAGAGGCGGCACCAGCATCGCGCCCTCCCGCTTCCTCCTGTGGGCCGTGACGGGCGCGGGCAAAACCGAAATGATCTTCCCGCTGCTCGACTCCGTGCTGGCGGTGGGCGGGCGCGTGCTTGTGGCCACGCCGCGCCGGGACGTGGTGCTCGAGCTCGCCCCACGCCTGGCTAAAGCATTCAGCGGTGTCCGGATCGTTACCCTGTACGGCGGCAGCGCCGAGCGCTGGGAGAGCGGCGCCTTAACGCTCGCGACCACCCATCAGCTGATGCGTTTCTATCACGCATTCGACCTGGTAGTGATCGATGAGCTCGACGCATTTCCCTATCATAACGACCCTATGCTGGCCTATGCGGCGCAGCATGCCTGCAAGACTGACGGGAAATTTGTGTACCTGTCGGCGACACCGCCGCGCCCGCTGCAGCGGGAGGTATCCCGGGGCACGCTGCTGCATGCCAAGGTACCCGTCCGGTATCACGGCCACCCGCTGCCCGTGCCGAAGCGGATCGCAATGCGCAGCGTGGAAACCTGCCTGCGGCAGCCGAAGCTGCTGGGGCCACTGGCTGCGGAGCTTCGCCAGTCGATCGACCGGGGAGCGCAGATTTTTTTATTTGTCTCCCGAATACGCCATATCGGACCGCTCGTCGAGATTCTACGCCGCCGGTTCAAAGATATTTCGGTGGAAGGGACATCCTCGGAGGATTCTGGTCGTGGTGAGAAAGTCATGGCTTTTCGAAAGAAGGACATCCGCTTACTCGTCACGACGACCATTCTGGAGCGGGGGGTGACCGTTCCCCGCAGCGATGTGTATATTCTGGACGCAGACAGCAGCCTGTTCGACGACGCATCCCTCGTCCAAATGGCCGGCCGGGCCGGACGGTCTTCCGAGGATCCGGCAGGAAGGGTCATTTTTGCTTCATCTCAGTGGACATTGTCTCAAAAGCTGGCTGTGAGCCAGATCAAGGCGATGAACCGGATTGCCGGCAAGCACGGATATTTAAAGGAGCAGCCTTCTAAGTCATAAGCCGATAGGAGGGATGATAAGTTGAAGTCCAGTAGTTCATTGTTACAGATGATGCAGTATTTGCTATCTCCACCCGGCGAAACGTGCCTGACCTGCGGCAGCGTTAGCCGTCTTGTCCGCGAATGGCCGGGTATTTGCCAATCCTGCGCAGTGGCGATCCCCTGGATTCATAAGCCCCGCTGTCTCTGCTGCGGCCGTGCCATCGGCTGTCCGGACTGTCTGCGGGAAGAGACGAGGCGGCGGTCTTTTGTCTGCAACCGGAGCGCCGTCCAGTATAACGGGATAATGAGGGAATGGCTGGCCCAATATAAGTATCGCGGGCATGAGAAATACGCGGATCTGATTGTCCATATGCTGAATCAAGCTTTTGTGCAGATGCAGGAGGAGTTAGGCATGTTTATGCTTGGCCTTACGTCTGATACCCCAAATCGGCCGTTTCAATCGGATGCCTCTATTGGGTTCTTTTCAACGCTTAGCTCCATGGTTATTTCAAGGGGCGGCTCCGTTTTGCCAGAGATCCCCTTTTTCCATAGATTAAGAGGAAACTCGCAACAGGCTTTATGGAAGCCGGACGTGATTACTTATGTCCCCGTAAGCGACGTCCGGTTGAAGGAACGGGGATTTAATCAGGCGGAGGTGTTGGCGAGAGGGCTTGGAAGCAAGCATCGGATTCCTGTCATGCCGCTTTTGGTCCGCAGGGAGCACACCGCCAAGCAGAGCTATAAGTCCCGCCAGGAGCGGATCGAATCGATGAAGAATGTGTTTGCTGTACATGAGGAGGGGGTGATAGCAGCCTTATCGTTGTATATGCGTACATATGGGAGGCCAACTAATATAAGTCATAGTAATAACGAGATGACTCGTCAAGAAATCTATGGACATGCAGTAACGGCCCAAGATGAGCTTCAGCCCATGCAAATTCTTTTAATAGACGACATTTATACGACAGGGAGCACGATTAATGCGTGTGCAGAGGTGCTGCGGGATACTTTGCACCAAGGATTGGGGCTTGCCTCTGAAGTGTATAGCCTGACATGGGCCAGGTCGTAATAACGACAAAAAATCATGTCAAGATTTACCGAAATTCGTAAATTAAGATGGACGAGGGGAGCCGGAATAAGGTAATCTAGAACCATATCATCATGGCTTGATTTGGTATTCGATAAGGGGAGAGTTATTGTGGAACTTGCGAATTGCCCACGCTGCGGCAGATTGTTTGCTGCCAATTTCAGAGACATTTGCCCGAACTGCATCAAGGAGATCGAACGCGAATATGAGATTTGCGTGGATTATCTGCGGGAGCAGAAGGGTGCCAATATACAGGAGCTGTCGGAAGCCACGGGTGTTTCCGTCAAGCAGATTACGAGTTTTGTCCGTGAGGGCCGGATCTCGGTCGTGAATGCACCGAACTTGATGTATCCGTGCGAGGTTTGCGGTACACTGATTCGTGAGGGGCATATGTGCGACTCTTGCCGCACCCGTCTGACCCGGGAGCTCAGCCAGGCTGCACAAGCAGGCCAAGATCAGGATTCAGGTCCTAGAAAACCGGGTGAAGGTGCCTACCGTGTCGTGGATAAATTCCACAAATAACCGACTGCCGCACTAAAAACGGCAGCAGCTATTAATAATGTTTCAGTGACGACCGATAAACTTAGTAAAGATTATCGGTTGTTTGCATTTTGCATGCGAACGGGCTGACGTGTCGGCTTGGGAAGCCGGGTGAGTACCCGGCAGAGCAGCCCGCATAATGTGAAAGAAGGTGGAAGATATGAAAATTAATGATACCGGCAGAATTGGTGGAGTTAACCCTTATCAACGGAATATGGAGACGCAGCGGCAGGAAACGCAAAAGCCTGCACGCAAGAAGGACCAGGTTTCCATTTCCTCGGAGGCGATTGAAATGCTTGAGGCCCAGAGCCGTGCCAATGACCCGGAGAGAGCGAAGAAGCTCGAGGATCTGAAGCAGAGAATATCCTCCGGCACCTATCAAGTGGATGCTGGTAAACTGGCCGATAAGCTGATGCCCTATTTTAAAGAGTTCCCAAGGAATTAGGTGACCCCATATGTCTGTTCATACTTTAATCGACCTGCTGGAGCAGCTGGATACGGTTCATCACCACATGCTGGACTTGGCTGCGGAGAAGAAGAAAGCCATCATTGCCAATGAAGTAGAGTCTCTCATCAAGATCATGAACCAGGAAGCCAAGCTGGTGAAGCAGATCGAAATTCTCGAACAGAAGCGCGCGGCCTCCGCACAGCAGTATTTACGCGAACGCGGCATCAAGTCGGAATTGAACCTGAATCTGACGGAACTGTCGCGGCTTGTTTTTGACGTGGAAGAGAAGAAGCGGCTGCTTGCCATTCAGGAGAAGCTGTCGGAGACCCTGCAGAAGCTGAAAAGGGCGAACGAGCTGAACCAGAAGCTGATCGAGCAGTCGCTTTCGTTTATAGATTTGTCCCTGGATATTCTGGTCGGCCGACCGAATCAGGATGTCACCTACCACCATCCGGCGGATCGGAGCGGGAACATGGCCCGGAGCGGCCTTTTCGATTCAAGGGCTTAGGTTCTTAGAAGTCTGTTTTTCTAATGAGCATTACGAGTGTCGGGGCTCCCCGCAGATTTTCACATGAACCAACGAAGAAGCAGAGACCCACAACGTGGGGCTATTGAGACATGGGTGAGCCCGGCTCTCCCCCGAACGTGAAGGAGGATTTTGTTGCATGACATCCACATTCCATTCCATCGAGACGGCCAAGCGAAGTCTGTTCACGCAGACCGCTGCACTGGGTACGACCGGCCATAACATCGCCAACGCCAATACGGAGGGCTTCAGCCGGCAAACGGTAAAAATGCAGGCGTCCCGCCCGATTGAGGCTTACGGCATGAACCGCTCCACTGCGCCTGGACAGCTGGGCACAGGGGTTGAATACCAGTCGGTTGAACGGATCCGCGAGAGCTTTCTCGATACGCAGTTCCGCAGCGAAAGCAATGCCAACGGCAGCTGGACGATCAAATCGGACACATTGGACAAGCTGCAGGGTATTTTTAACGAGCCGTCGGACACGGGCATCAGCAAGGTACTCGGCAACTTCTGGAATTCCTGGTCCAACTTGAGCAAAGATCCGGAAAGCGCCGCGGCGCGCAAAGTCGTCAAGGAAAATGCAACGGCCCTGACGGATGCAATGAACTATATGAGCGGGCAATTGGATAAAATGAGCCAGGATTTGACCAACAATGTTGGCGTCAAAGCCAGCGAGGTTCAAAACTACCTGAACTCCATTGCGGACCTGAACCAGTCAATCACGCGGATTGAGGGGCTCGGGGACAACGCCAATGACCTTAGAGACCAACGCGACCTGCTGACGGACAAGCTGTCCAAAATCATAAACATCACGGTCCAGGACACCGACCAGGGCTATAACATTTCGATGGGCGGACAAGCCCTCGTCGAAGGGTTTGCCGTGAGTGCGGATGTGGATGGTACGGGTCCGGATGACCGGGGTGCTTTTCTTGAAGCAGCCTACGCGTCAGGAAATTTGCAGGGCGGAGAAGTTTACGGCATCATTGCGTCCCGCGAAGGCTATGTGAAGGATTACCAGAAGCAGCTCAATGACCTGGCCAACACCTTGGCTAACGGCGATATTCAGATCACAATTCCTAAAGGCAGCGTACTTCCAGCCGGCGTCACCCTCCCGGGCATTACCGGGCGGGTGGTCGATCAGGATACGGTCGTAACCGTCAAAGGCCTGAACGGCCTGCACCAGCTGGGATATACGATGGATGGGACCACCACGGGCGGTCTGCCTTTCTTTGAATCGAGCGACGGTGGTCCGATTACGGCGGGAAATATTCGCCTGAACACGAAGATTGCGGAAGATCCCACCCTGATTGCTACCTCATTGCGAACCGAAGGTTCGGGAACGGACGAGAAGGTTGTCAAAGGAAGCAATACGCTGGCCCTGCTCATGGCTAATATGAAGCAGACCAACTTTACTTCGTCGGACGGCACCCGCTCTACGACGATCGACGGCTATTACAGCTCGATGGTGGGACAGCTGGGGGTACAAGCCCAGGAAGCGAGCCGGCAGACGCAAAACTCGGACATTCTGGTACAGCAGGTCGAGAGCCAGCGCCAATCGGTCAGCGGCGTTTCTCTGGACGAGGAGATGGCGAACCTGATCAAGTTCCAGCATGCGTACGGCGCGTCCGCGCGGTTCATGACCACGTTCGACCAGCTGCTGGATAAACTGATCAACTCTACAGGAACTGTAGGAAGATAACGGTAAAGGTGGGTTAACGAAATGCTTAGAGTGACTTCCAATATGATGAACTCCCAGCTGCTCCTGAACTTGAACCGCAACGCGCGCGAGATGAACAACACGCAGAACCAGCTGGCCACCGGCCGCAAGCTGAATCGTCCTTCGGACGATCCTGTGGGCATTACTTACTCGCTGCGCTACCGTTCGGAGCTGGCTTCCAATGACCAATACACATCCAACGTGGACAGCGCGCTGTCCTGGCTGGATTTTAATGATACAGTGCTCAGCGAAGCTGGAGATGTCGTGCAGCGTCTGCGCGAGCTGACAACCAAAGCGGCGAACGGCACGAATCCGCAGTCGGCCCTGGACAGTATCAAGCAGGAAGTGTCCCAGCTGAAAGAACAGCTGATTGATATTGCAAACAGCAAGCTGAACGGGAAGTATGTTTTTAATGGGGAAGCGTATGACAAGAAGCCGTACGATTTTCCGAAAAACGATGACGGTACCTCCAATACGACCGGTCTGAACGCGGACGGTTCCTCCAATGGCATGGGGATTGCCGATATCGTTACGGATAAGGGCTTCATCAATTTCAGCGTTGGTGAAAGCGTGAAGCTCCCGATCAACATGACCGGTACGGACGTGTTTGGGAACGGGAACGATCCGGATAACATTTTCACCATTATCGAAAATATCAGCAAGAACCTTGACGACGGCAACTTTGCCGGCCTGTCCTCCCAGCTTGAACTGATCGACAGCCGTACCGAGAAAATGCTCACGTCCCGCGCGGAGCTCGGCGCCAAAACGAACCGGATCGAACTGATGCAGGACCGGTTGTCCGATCTGAACATCAACTTGACAGACCTTCAGGCCAAAACCGAAGACGCCGACTACGCGGAGCTGATTATGAACTCCAAAATCCAGGAGAACATTTATAACGCCTCGCTGTCTGCCGGCTCCAAAATCATTCAACCAACTCTGGTTGATTTTCTGAGATAGTATCGTTTGTAGGAGGAAGGTATGGTACAGCCTATTCTGCAAATCCGCCAGACCCGGGCCCAGATTGGGATCGATGCCGACCTGGGCCAGTATTCCATCCGCCAGCCTAAGGCTGACGTGACCATGAACACTACGCCGTCAGAGCTGGAAATTCACCAGTATAAGCCGGAGCTTCATGTGGATCAATCCAAGGCGTTCTCGGCTTTCACCGGCGGCAACTTTATCGATATGAACAGCCGGATCTATTCCGGCTTTCAGGAGCTGTACCTGCAGGGGATTGCCCGAAGGGTCGAGGAGGGTAACCGCGCCGCGGCCATTCATATTGCCAGCAACACGATTGCGAATATTTATGGCGAGGACTGGCAGCCAGTTCCTTTTCCGGAGACGCGCACGCCAGCTTCCATCGATAACGTCGACATCCAGATCGACACGCGTCAGCCGGATATCGAGTTCCGGAAGGCGCATACGGATATTCAGGTGCAGGTGAATCGGCCGGAGATCGAATATACCCGGGGCAAGCTGGACATTTATATGAAGCAGTATGCGTCCGTGCAGTATATCCCGCCGGAGATTGATACCCAGCTCTGATTGGGAAGGCATGAAATGATAGAGTAGACTATAGAGGGGGATTCTTGATCGCCTTCTATAGTTTTCTTTTTATTTAGAGATAAGAAATAATTGAGTCTTTGGACTAAGAAATATCAATCGATGAACAAGGAGTGACCGCCATGATTATACAGACCGCATCCTGGGGAGAGCTCGACATCGCCGAGGAGCAAATTTATCGGTTTCCGAAAGGCATGCCGGGATTCGAGGAGGAAACGGAGTTCGCGCTGATTTCGCTGGAGGAAGGACCTTTTGATTATTTGCAGTCGACGAAGGAGCCGGGCTTTGCTTTTCTGCTGGGAGACCCGTTTGTATATTTTCCACAGTACGAGTTCGACCTGCCGGAGGCGGATACAGAGGAGCTTGATATTCAATCCCAGGTCGTGATTCGCTGCATTATCTCGTTAAAAGAGCAGATAGATCAGTCCACGATGAATTTGCTCGCGCCTATCGTGCTGAACCCTGAGAAGAACCTAGGCAAACAGGTAGTGCTGCATCATTCTCCATATCAGACGCGGCATCCACTTTGGAGCGAAAGCGGCTCCCAACCCTCAGCAAAGGCGGGTGAATAATCGTGCTGGTATTATCTCGTAAGAAAAATGAGTCCATCGTCATTCAGGATCAAATCGAAATCACGATATTGAGCGTGGAGGGAGATACGGTGAGAGTCGGCATTTCCGCTCCGCCGCATATTGATATTTTACGCAAAGAGATCTACCTTTCAATCAAAGAGAGCAACCAGGAGTCGGCGGCACCCGCACCGGCCATGCTGGAAGCCCTCCTGGGAAAATTGCGTGATCGGAATAAAAAATAAAAAAATCACGAGAAAAGTCTAAAAAGAGATGTTCGCTGTGTCGATATATAGTTTAGACGCTGCTTTGGCGGGGCGGCCGACCTTAAAGAGGCAGCGTTACCACATGGACGTGGTACTAACTATATTTCAGGGAGGAAATACCCAATGATTATCAATCACAACATTGCGGCGTTGAATACTCACCGCCAGCTGTCCATTAACACAGCGAACACAAACAAAAATATCGAGAAACTGTCTTCCGGTCTTCGCATCAACCGTGCGGGCGATGACGCTGCCGGCCTGGCAATCTCCGAAAAAATGCGCGGCCAAATCCGCGGTTTGGACCAAGCTTCCCGTAACGCTCAAGACGGCATCTCTTTGATCCAAACAGCTGAGGGCGCTCTGAACGAAACTCACAGCATCCTGCAGCGTATGCGCGAAATCTCCAACCAATCCGCAAACGGAACGAACACGGATACTGACCGTAACGCTCTGCAAGACGAAATGAACCAATTGACTTCCGAAATCAACCGTATCGGTAACACAACTGAGTTCAACACTCAGAAGTTGCTGAATGGTGGTATTGGTGGGAATGAAGGAACTAAGGTAACAAAGGCAACAAGCGCATCTCACACCCTGCAAGGAGCTCTTGCAGATGGAACAATTGGAGATGTGAAAATTAGTGTTGACAATCAAACATTTAGTCTAAAAGATATTGTGATTGACGTTACTGACGCTGCAACTACCGAAGCAAGTCTCCAAAAGATTAAAGATGTTACATCCGGCGGAGTAAAGTTATCTGATGTTGTCAATGTTACTTTGGTAGGTGGGAAACTTAATTTTGAAGCTAAGTCCGAGGGATCCACAAGTACAATTCAATTTTTTGGAGCAGATGACGTTGCTTCTGGTTTGACAGCTGACGGTGACGTTAACGATGGTGGAACACCGGCAAAAGCGGTTCAATTTAAAGGTGATCCTACTACTGTAGAACGTGCCGGCCTTCAAGGTTCCGCTGCTATTGGAGCAGGTGGTCAAACTTCAATTGCTGCAGGCTCTACTTTCAAGGTTACTGTAGGTACTGATAGCCCAGTTGAAGTAAAATTGAACGAAGGTACTACTGCTAAGACATACGACACTAACAATGCTGATGAAAACATTGCAGCCGCAGCTAGACAAGACTTGATTAAAGATGTTAACGCTGCCTTGCAAAAAGCTGGCCTTGATGGTAAAGTAACTGCTTCCCTGTCGAAAGATAACAAAATTCAATTTATCTCTGAAACAGGAAAAGATATCAAGCTTGAAGATGGAACTAACGGTCCTCTCGCAAGTGGAACTGGATTATCCTTTACAACTCCTGCTGATATGACAGCAATCGGTAATGTAGACCAAGTCGTTGGACCTGGTGCACAAGGCTCTGGTTTCAACACTAAATTCCAAATCGGTGCCAACACAGGACAATCGATGTCTCTTTCGATTGACGACATGCGTGCAGCGGCTCTTGGAATCACGGGTAACGCTGGTCAAGCTGGTTTCACGAAAGAAAACTCCGTTACTAACGGAACGAACGACGTGAAAACTGAAGCTGCCCTGAATATCTCTACTGCTGAAGATGCTTCTAAAGCAATCGCAGTTCTGGATAAAGCTACTCAAACCGTTTCCAGTGCACGTTCCAAACTGGGTGCCGTTCAAAACCGTCTGGAGCACACGATCAACAACTTGGGAACAGCTTCTGAGAACCTGACAGCTGCTGAATCCCGTATCCGTGACGTTGATATGGCGAAAGAAATGATGGAACAAACCAAGAACAACATCCTTGCTCAAGCTGCTCAAGCTATGTTGGCCCAAGCGAACCAACAACCACAAGGCGTTCTGCAATTGCTTCGTTAATTTTAAAGTTATTATTAAGAGTTCTGGGATTTTCCCAGGACTCTTTTTTTTATTTTCTACAATTATGCAACATCAACTAAACCTCCAACCGATAGAAGCCGATATATAGTATATATATCCTTTTGTCGGAGGTAGCCAGGATGAATGTACAATTTTCCTTAACCGCGAGTACGTCATCTCAGAACAAAACAGATTCCGTCGCATCCATGAACGCAGCAGCATCCATGATCCGAAACGGTGAAGATCTGGCATTGAAAGAAAAGCAAGGTGTTTCGGTATCAATCGGGGAAGAGCAGCTGATCCGGAACATTGACCGTGCCGTAAAATCTCTTCAAGGGCCGGAGACAACCTTAGATATCAGTATTCACGATAAAACCCATGAAATCATGGTCAAAGTACTCAACAAAGAAACAGGAGAAGTGATCCGAGAAGTCCCGCCGGAGAAAACTTTGGACTTGGTAGCCAAGATGATGGAACTGGCGGGCATTATGATTGACGCTAAAGTGTAAGGAGGAGTTTCAAAAGTGACACTTCGTATAAACGGTTTTTCAGGAATGGATATCGACAGCATGGTCAAGGAATTAATGAATGCTAAACGTGCTCCACTTGATAAATTAAATCAGCAGAAGACATACCTTTCCTGGCAGCGTGATAGCTACAGAGAAATGAACAGCAAGGTTTTTGCATTTAAAACAAAACTATCTGCCACGGACCTCTTTGGAAAAACCAGCAATATGACAGCTCAAACCGCTGTGGTCGATGGGAACAAAGATGCAATTAAGGCTGAGGCATCTGCAAATGCTTCCTCCGTTCCAATGAGTGTTACTGTAACGAAGTTGGCCACCAAAACTGCTGTCCAATCCACAGGCGAAATTGATATTAAACCTGCCTCTGGATCGACAACACCTACAAAAGCAAACCTTAATACTACGATCGGTGAATTAAATGGCTATACGCCGGATACAAATCCAGCACCAACGGATGATAAACCAGAAACATTCCAAATCAAAGTCAATGATATAGAATTTAATTTCTCAACAAAAGATACAATTTCCAGTGTGCTTAGCAAGATCAATAATTCCAGTGCCAACGTAGTAGCGGCCTTTGACGAAGTCAGCGGTAAGTTTTCGATTACTGCTAAAGACTATGGTAGTAACAAGGAAGTTAAAGTCAGTGAAGGTGACTATGGTGGATCAGCTACAAAGACGTCGAGCCTTTTGGGTTTGCTTAATCTTAAGACAGCCGCGGTTCAAAGCGGACAAAACGGTGAAGTCGAAATTAATACCTTGGATTCTAGCGGAAAAGTCGTAGGCACCAATACATTTTCTACTACTGATAATACATTAAAGGTCAACGGAATTAGCTTAACCTTTTTGAAAGAAACTGGGACCAATCCGGCTACCGTAACGACCACTATAGATACAACCAAGGCTGTAGAAACGATCAAATCTTTCATCGATACTTACAACGACCTTCTCAACACCATGAATACCAAGGTGGACGAGGAGAAATACCGTGACTACCCGCCGCTGACTGATGAGCAAAGATCGGCCATGAAGGAAACCGAGATCACAGCCTGGGAAGCTAAAGCGAAAAGTGGCCTTCTAAAAAATGACGACATCCTCAAAGATACGATTACTGCTATGCGCTCTGTCATTAACAACAGCATCGGCCAGCTTAGCTCTCTGGGGATTACAACTGGCCAATACTATGAGGGCGGTAAGCTATATCTTGACGAGGATAAGCTGAAAAAAGCTTTACAAAGCAATCCTCAGCAACTGTCCAATGTGTTTCAAGGTTCAGACGGAATCGTTAACAAGTTGTCCACGACCATGACTAACACGCTTCAAAAGTTCTCCGATCGCGCTGGTACGAACCGCTTCAGCGGGGACCTGAGCGCAGCTTTTAAAGACGAGAGCGTCATGGGCAAACAAATGAAGGAATACACGTCGCGAATCAGCGATTTAATGAAGCGGCTTGATGATCAGGAGACCCGATACTACCAGCAATTTAGCGCGATGGAAACGGCCATGAACCAACTGCAGTCCCAGTCGTCCAGTCTGTTCGGAACTACCCAATAATTTTTTTAGTAAAGGGTGAAGACACTTGATTACATCTCCTTATGAAAAATACCGTCAGTCATCCGTTCAAACCTCTACGCCAGGGCAGCTGCTTCTGATGCTGTATGATGGAGCCATCCGCTTTGTCCGTGCTGGAATCGACAGCTTGCAGAAGAAAGATTTGCAGAAGGCCAATTTGAATTTAGGCAAAAGCCAAAGTATCGTCAACGAGCTGCTGTCTACGCTGGACCGAAGTTATGCGGTTTCGGAAGGGCTCGCATCCTTATATGAATATATTAATCATCTACTGATCGAGTCCAACGTGAAAAAGACAGTGGCACCTGCTGAAGAGGCGCTGGGGTATTTGATGGATCTGCGGGAGACCTTTGCCGAAGCTGCTAAAATGACAGCTGGCAGCTTGAGCCAAGAGACAGCTAATGGATAACTTGATCTCTTCGCTCCAAGCATTAACCGAAAACGTCGTAGCACGCCTGCAGTATACGGCTTATGAGGAGCTGCAGGACTTTGTTCAGGAACGTCAGCAGCTGATTGATGAACTGAACCGGCTCAAGCAGCACACCCCATTTTCACCGAGCCAAGTTAAGCAATTACAAAGCATCTTACAGGCGGATCCGCTCATCCTTAACCGCATGGACCAGCTAAAAATGGAAGCCTCCGACTGGCTTCAGCACAGAGGACAAGCCAAGATGCAGCGGAGCGCTTACGAAGCAGCATACACACCGGATAGCTTTTTGATGGACCAAAGGAAGTAACACATAGCCTGACAACAAAGCCTAATATAGCAAGACACGGGAAAAGACTAGAATCGATATTCTAGTCTTTTTTGTTTTTATTTTTAATTCAACCTAGCAACGAAAAAAAAGATAATAGGAAACAAAAGGAACAAAAGTATAGATTTCCTTTGTCTAAATATGGTAGGATACAAGAAGTGTTAATAGTCTTTAAGTCCTGGTTCTATTGTTATAAGTTTTCTGATTTTTTGAGAAATGGAGGTCAAACAAAGCAATTTCAGATGAAAATAATGTCGATTTACTTCAAATTTTTCGTTTTAACGCATAAACACATAAGTCTATAGGAGGATATTCTAGTGAAAAAAGGTTTGCATGGTACGTTAACCGGATTGCTAGGTTTGGGGATGACTTTGGGTGCTGTTAGTCCCGCATTTGCAGCACAACCTGTAAAAGATATCAATGGTCACTGGGCTGAAAAACAGCTGCAGGAGTGGGTAAACCAAGGGACTTTGAAAGGTTTTGAGGATGGTACGGTCAGACCCAATCAATCGATTACTCGGGCTGAATTTATCGCGTTGGTCAATCGTATTTTTGGATACACCGAATCTGCTCAAGTTCAATTTTCCGATCTGTCCAACAGCAACTGGGCCTATACGGATGTAGCCAAAGCGGTTAGAGCAGGATACGTCCAAGGGTACCAAGATCAGACGATTCACCCTTCTGCTGATGTCACCCGGCAAGAAGCTGCGGCTATGATCGCCAAAGTCGTGGGACTGACCGCGGGACAGACGGATTCGTTGTCCACCTTCAAGGATGCCGATCGCACCTCTGCGTGGAGCAAGCAAGGTGTCGCCGCAGTCCTGGAAAGTAAAATCATGAATGGATACCCGGACCAAACTTTTGAACCGCAGAAAAGTTTAACGAGAGCCGAAGCGGTTGTGCTGATTGACGCAGCCTTTGCAAAGAAAACAGATGAGACCGTGACCTTTGATCAGGCTGGCACCTACGGCGGTAAAGATCAAGAAATCCAGGTTATTCATGGAAACGTTGTCATCGCCGCTCCTGGAATAACACTCCAAAATGTAGAGATCCAAGGCAACCTGACCCTTGCCGAAGGAATTGGCAGCGGAGATGCCACCCTGAGAAACGTCAAAGTTCATGGAACCACAAACGTTCAGGGTGGCGGCGAAAACTCGATCCACTTCGTTGATTCCGTACTGGTGAATATCGTTGTGAACAAAAAGGACGGAACCGTGCGTATTGTGGCTGAAGGTTCCACGGTCACCCAAAGCGTCGTTGTGAAGTCGTCGGCCAAATTGGAAGAAGACCATGCCAGCGGCGAGGGCTTTACAAATGTTGAATTGTCTAAGGAACTCCCGGCACATGCAAAAGTCACACTGAACGGAACATTTGATGATGTTGATGTTTTCGCTGCATCCATTTCTGTTCAATTGGTTAAGGGTTCCATCGAAAATGTTCAAGTTGATGGTTCTGCAGGAAATACATCGATCGAACTGAGCCGTGAAGCGAAAATCGTGAAACTTGTTTTGGATGCGGTAGCGAAACTCCTCGGCTCCGGCCAGATTCAGACCGCAACGATTAACGATGGCGCCAAAGGCTCTATTTTCCAAACTAAACCGAACCAAACGGAAGGTTCTCAAAAAGATTCCATCCAAGTATCGTCACCAACATCCTCTAGCAATTCCGGTGGCTCCAGTAGTGGGGGCAGCAGCGGCGGATCTTCCGGCGGATCGAATGGCGGAGGGAATAATGGTGGGGGAACGACGACTCCGACGGATACAGTAGCTCCTGTTATTACCCTGAAAGGTGAGTCTACCGTAACTCTGGCATATGGCGCAGAATATTTCGATGAAGGTGTTACCATTACGGATAACAAAGATACTGGTTTGAAAGCAAATGTCACTTATTCCAAGGACGGTAAGGTTGTAGATAAGATTGATACGGAAGTAGCTGGTACCTACACGATTCACTACAACGTGAGCGATGCAGCAGGGAATAGAGCGAAAGAAGTGACTAGAAACGTTGTGGTTGATGCTGCGAATACGATTCGTGTTAGCACTCTGGATGAGCTGAATGCAGCCCTAGCAGATGAAGCAAAAGCAACGATAATCCTTTCGGCGAATATTGAAACCGATAAGAAAATCACAGTTACTCGGAAGGTATCTATTAATGGAGGAAACCATAGCATTACGTTTAAGGGGGATGCTGCTGACTGGCAAGGCAACTACGTTCTGCACGTCTACAACACTTCAGGCGTAACGATCAGCGACCTCAATTTAACAGGTGGAGACGCTGGGTTGCTGGTGAATGGATCTGACGTAACTTTAGAAGGTGACCTTAATCTAGGCGGAAACGAATTTGGCGGTATCGAGGTATCTAAAGGTACAGCTTCGGGGCTTAATAATTCCGTGTTAAATGTGGTTGGAACTTTAACCAACGAAACGGAGTCCTATGGCAAACCTACCATTTGGGTCATCGATGGCCAAGGTGAAGTAGATAATAGTCCTGCAACGAGCACCACTACAATTGAGCCGGGACAAACACAGTATTATCTAGAAGCAATCCATGGATCACCGGTAATTACAAGTACGATTAAGGATGCGGCGTATACTGATGTCGAACAGGTCGTGGAGGTTAGTACTGCAGCCAATGGGAAAGCAGGTTCAAATGTAAAAGTGGTCATCACGCTTGATGACTCAACCCAAGCTGGAAATCTAGATCTTCAATACTTTGAAGTCAATGACCGAAACTACCATCCGTTGAACTTTAATAGTGGAGTAGCCGTCTACGGACCTGCTTCCGGATTTCCGCTTAAGGATGCTACGAGCAAGTTTAAAGTTACGTATAACCAAGAAGGCACGTATGGCTACAAGCTTGAATTGGTTGAAGTCGAAAGTAGTAAGGTGCTCGCAACTTCTAAACACGAGGTAGTTGTAACGGAAGCGCCAAAACCGGAGGATTTTGTTATTGCTCAAGATTTTGGATACTGGGTGGATTACCAAGCGTATAATGTTGGCTTCCAACTTCAGCTAAACAATATTAGCTATGACGACATTGGAAAAATCGAAGTGGCTCTAGAAGATGAGGAAGGTAAGACATTAGCGACCCGCACGGCAACGGGCGCCCAAATTGAAAAACTGGCATCGGATGATATGGAATATGGTGATCTAGACGGTCAATTAAGCGCAGCTTTCACAGATCGTGAAAAAGCAGGCTCCAACGATTGGTGGTACAGCACTCCGTATGATATTACACAAAAACCGTTTAAAGCAAAAATTACAATCACATTAAAAAATGGAGAAAGTTATTCAGTCTACAATACGATCTTGAGTGGGGAATATGTTCCTGAAACCCCAGAAGAGCCCCTAGTGACTGGCGAACAACAAGTGCCCGAAGAACCAC
This sequence comes from Paenibacillus sp. OAE614, assembly GCF_040546645.1. Lineage (NCBI taxonomy): Bacteria > Bacillati > Bacillota > Bacilli > Caryophanales > Paenibacillaceae > Paenibacillus > Paenibacillus sp. OAE614. The sequence goes on from NZ_JBEPOD010000001.1 coordinate 7,400,240, forward strand.
AACAACCACAAGACACTCAACCGACCGAAGAGCAACAAGGGCCGCAAGACACATAAGAACTGGGAACAAATAATTAATTATTTTCCCGTTTCACTCGTATTAAATCCGTTTAATACAGCATATAAATGATTACGTATCGACATTCCGAATAGCCAGTTGGTTGGAATTTTATACAATTAAACCCCTTTCCATTCCAATTGACAATGGACAAGTTTGGGTGGTATATTCAGGAATGTGGGCGTAAGTCACACTTTATTTGACGACGAAGGGAATGTTAGTGCATGCAAGGTAAAGTTAAATGGTTCAACGCAGAAAAAGGTTATGGCTTCATCGAGACTGCTGAAGGTGGCGACGTATTCGTACACTTCTCCGCAATCCAATCTGATGGCTTCAAGACTTTGGAAGAAGGTCAAGACGTTGAATTCGACATCGTCGAAGGCGCTCGTGGACCGCAAGCAGCTAACGTAACGAAATTATAATCATCCGGCAAGGCCGACCTACATATACGGTTCGATGGTTAAGTAATTGAAGAACGGTAGCGATAAGACCCTGGATCTCCAGGGTCTTTCTTTGCGTTCCGGCAGATTTTACCACGATCGAACCTGTTTCATTTCCTCCTATGCGGTTAAGGAATTTTACCCTGCTTTAGGCGGACAGCGGGGGTGAGTAAAGGGCTTTCATTTGGCGGACAGCCGCCCGAAAACGCCTTTTTACTTAGCGTTAACAATTGTGATATAATGGAACTGCAAAGGAGGAGTGCCCTATGAATTTAGCTATTCGAGGTCAACAAATCGAGGTTACTGACGCTTTGAAGGACTATGTCGACAAGAAGCTCAGCAGGCTTGAGAAGTATTTCGATGCACCCCCCGCCTCAGAAGGAAATGTGACACTTGGAGTTACTCGAGGTTTGCACAGCGTGGAGGTAACGATTCCGCTTCCTGGAGTGATGCTCCGGGCCGAAGACCGCAGCGATGACATGTATGCATCCATTGATGCCGTCGTGGACAAGCTGGAACGCCAAATCCGCAAACACAAGACCAAGCTCAACCGCAAGTTCCGCCAGGAAGGAAGCCTGAAGATGCTGTTCACGGAAGAAGCAGCGACCGGTACCGGCCTGCTGCCGACGATGACGGAGGAAGAGCACGACGATCTGGAAGTGGTCCGCACGAAGCGCTTCACCCTGAAGCCGATGGACGTGGAAGAAGCCATTTTGCAGATGAACATGGTCGGACATAATTTCTTTGTTTTTTCGAACATTGATACTCAGGAAGTGAATGTCGTTTACAAACGGAATGATGGAAAATACGGTTTGATCGAGCAAAATGAAGGTCGCGCGTATTAACAAATTGATGGTCCGTTGTAACAATTTTCATGGTTATGTAAATATTTATTGAGTTTCGAGTAAAAAAAGAGCCCTTGTCCTGCAACGGATGGGGCTCTTCGTGCGTATATAAATAGAGGCCGTTTGTAAGGCCTGTAAGTTGTTGCGGCATCTCTTACAAACTGTTACAATTTATGCAAACCCGTTTTTATTCTAATTACCGGTTTGAACACGATTGGAATGAACTTCAAGCAGTTGCATTTTGTCTGTATGAAGCCGATTCTGTCCGGATCAATTTCAACAAGCAGCAGATCTTCAATACTCCTGTATGAATCGATTCTTTATGAATCCTTCTCATTCAGCCGGTGTCTGTGTGAATTGGTTCATGAAGAATCTATTTCATTTGAACATAACCCTGAAATAACTGAAGTTGATTCTAACAATTGTTTTGCGCGAAAGGGGTTAACCATGCTAGGTATTGTCAAAAAAATCTTCGGTGACGTCAACGATCGTGAGGTCAAGCGTCTGATGAAGACGGTTGATCAGATCAACAAATTAGAGCCGGAATTCGTCAACCTTTCCGATGAGCAGCTGAAAGGGAAGACAGCGGAGTTCCGTGCGCGTCTGGAGAAGGGTGAAACCCTCGATGATCTTTTGCCTGAAGCGTTTGCCACCGTACGCGAAGCATCCAAGCGCGTGCTCGGTAAGCGTCATTACGACGTTCAGCTGGTTGGCGGCATGACGCTGCACGAAGGCAAGATCGCCGAAATGAAGACCGGTGAAGGGAAGACGCTGGTAGGTACCCTGCCGGTATACCTGAACGCCCTGCTCGGCAAAGGTGTGCACGTGGTCACCGTCAACGACTATCTCGCTCAGCGGGACAGCGCGGAAATGGGACAAATTTACGAATTCCTGGGCATGACCGTCGGGGTGAACCTGAGCGGCATGGACCATGCGGATAAACAAGTGGCATATGCCTGTGATATTACGTACGGTACGAACAACGAGTTCGGTTTCGACTACCTGCGTGACAACATGGTGCTGTATAAGGAACAAATGGTGCAGCGCCCGCTGTACTTCTGTACGATTGACGAAGTGGACTCGATCCTAATCGATGAGGCGCGTACGCCGCTGATCATCTCAGGACAAGCCCAGAAGTCGACGGAGCTGTATTACGTAGCGGACCGCTTTGTGAAGCAGCTGCAGAAGGAAGAAGACTATACGGTTGATATCAAGGTCAAATCCGTTGCTTTGACGGAAAAGGGTGTCGCCAAAGCGGAACGCGCTTTTGGCATCGAGAACCTTTATGACCACAGCCATATCACGCTGAACCACCACATTGTGCAGGCGCTGAAAGCGAACGTTATTATGCGCCGCGACGTCGACTACGTCGTAACGGAGGACGAAGTAGTGATCGTCGACGAGTTTACGGGCCGCCTGATGGCCGGACGCCGTTACAGCGACGGTCTGCACCAGGCAATCGAAGCGAAGGAAGGCATCGAGGTGCAGAACGAGAGCATGACGCTCGCGACGATTACCTTCCAGAACTACTTCCGGATGTACCGCAAGTTGGCCGGCATGACCGGTACGGCGAAGACGGAGGAAGAAGAATTCAAGAAAATTTACGGACTGGAGGTTATCCAGGTACCGACAAACAAGCCGAACCAACGGAACGACATGCCGGACATCGTGTACAAGAGCGTGAACGGCAAGTTCAAGGCGGTTGTCGACGAGATCGTGGAACGCCACAAAAAGAACCAGCCGGTGCTGGTTGGTACGGTATCCATCGAGAACTCCGAGCTGATTTCGGAAATGCTGAAGCGCAAGGGCATCAAGCACCAGGTGCTGAACGCCAAATACCATGCCGAAGAAGCGGACATTATCTCCCGCGCCGGTCAGCCGGGTACGGTAACGATCGCCACCAACATGGCTGGACGGGGTACCGATATTTTGCTCGGTGAAGGTGTGGCTGATGTGGGCGGTCTGCATATCATTGGTACGGAGCGCCACGAATCCCGCCGGATCGATAACCAGCTGCGCGGCCGTGCCGGACGCCAGGGCGACCCGGGCTCGACGCAGTTCTACCTGTCGCTGGGCGATGAGCTCATGAAGCGGTTTGGCGCCGACAACGTGCTGAACATGATGGAACGCCTCGGTTTCGAGGAAGACCAGCCGATTGAGAGCAAGATGATTACCCGTGCGGTCGAATCCGCGCAAAAACGCGTCGAAGGCAACAACTTCGACCTGCGGAAGGTCGTTCTCCAATACGACGACGTCATGAACCAGCAGCGGGAGATCATCTACAAGCAGCGCCGTGAAATCATGGAATCCGACAACATCAAGGATATCGTCATGGAGATGATCAAGCCGGTCATTGACCGTGCGGTGGAAGTGCACTGTTCCGACGATATTCCGGAAAACTGGGAACTCCAGGAAGTGGCTGATTATGTGAACAGCAAGCTCCTTGACGAAGGCACGATTACCCGCGACGATCTGTGGGGCAAAGAGGTTGAGGAGATTGAAGAGTTTATCTTCGATAAGGTGAAGAAGAAGTACGACGAACGCGAAGAGCGGATCGGTTCCGAGCTGGTACGTGAGTTCGAGAAAGTTATCGTGCTTCGCTCCGTCGACAGCAAGTGGATGGACCACATCGACGCGATGGATCAGCTTCGTCAAGGTATCCACCTCCGTGCTTACGGCGGTACGGATCCGCTTCGTGAATACCAGTTCGAGGGCTTCGAGATGTTCAACACGATGACGGCCAGCATCCAGGAGGAAGTGGCCATGTACGTGATGAAAGCCCATATCGAAGCGAACCAGGAGCGCCAGGCGGTCGTGGAAGAGAGCAAGGTATCCACGAATGGCGAGCCGACCGAGAAGAAGCCGGTGCAAGTCGGCGAACAGATCGGACGCAATGATTTGTGCCCTTGCGGCAGCGGCAAGAAGTACAAACACTGCCACGGCCAAGAAGCATAAGATAATATAGAAGCCAATGGTACAATGATTCATACAACAGCCGTTTCTTAGGCAACCCTAAGAAGCGGAGCCAAAGCTCCCTTAAACCGGGAGACCCGTAGCGGCGCTGCTCTGAAGAGGAGGGTGGCCGCAGGGTCTTTCCGCTTAAGGGAGTTTATGTCGATAAAGAGGTGAAGAGTAAACCATGTTAGATCCAAGCGTTAAGCACGACCTGCGGGAAATCGCAACGAAACTCACCAATCTTAGGGGGTCTCTTTGACTTAGATCTGAAGCAGGAAATGATCGCAAACTTCGAAGAGAAAATGTCCGCCCCTGATTTTTGGGATGACAACGAAAAGGCTCAATCGGTCATCGCAGAAATGAACGCTGTGAAGTCGTCGGTTGACGAGTATGAGAAGCTGCAGCAGGAATACGACGACGCCTCGATGATGGCGGAGCTGGCCGACGAGGAAGGCGACGAATCGCTGGCCGCCGAAATCGCCGAGGCGGTGGAGTCGTTAACCAAGAAGCTGGACGATTTTGAGCTCAAGCTGCTGCTGAATCAGCCTTATGATAAAATGAACGCCATTCTCGAGCTTCACCCGGGTGCGGGCGGCACCGAGTCCCAGGATTGGGGACAGATGCTGCTGCGGATGTACACCCGCTGGGCAGAGAAGCATGGATTCAAAGTCGAAACTCTGGACTATCTGCCGGGTGACGAGGCCGGGATCAAGAGCGTTACGCTGCTGATCAAAGGCTTTAACGCTTACGGATATCTGAAAGCCGAGAAGGGCGTGCACCGTCTGGTGCGCATCTCGCCGTTCGACTCGTCTGGACGCCGCCATACATCGTTCGTCTCCTGCGATGTCGTGCCGGAGATTACCGAGGACGTCGACGTGGAGATCCGGACAGAGGATCTCAAGATCGATACGTACCGGGCCAGCGGCGCCGGTGGTCAGCACATTAACACGACGGACTCCGCGGTACGGATTACCCACCTCCCGACGGGCGTGGTCGTGACCTGTCAGAACGAACGCTCGCAGATCAAAAACCGGGAGCGCGCGATGACGATGCTTCGATCGAAGTTGTACGAGCGCAAACTCGAAGAGCAGCAAAAACAGCTGGATGAAATCCGAGGGGAACAGTCGGATATTGCCTGGGGCAGCCAGATTCGCTCCTACGTGTTTCATCCCTATAGTATGGTAAAGGACCACCGTACCTCAGTGGAAACCGGCAATGTCGGCGCTGTCATGGACGGGGACCTGGATCCTTTCATTGATGGTTATTTGCGCAGCCAAATTAAGGTGGAAACCGAATAAAACCAAGTGAATTCCTACACGCTATTCGTGTAGGAATTTTTTGGTGTAATGGACTGATTTTAGCACTTTGGAAAGGCTTGGCTGCTGGATGTTGATTTATATTTTAGGTAAGGAGAGAAAATTGTTCATGTCTCAGAAGTCATCGAACCGCAGAAAGGCATCGCTGCCTATGAGCGGACCCCGGCGCCATGTGGTGGACACCCTGCTCATCATTATCGGTTCCTTTATTATCGCTTTAGGATTTAATTTGTTTTTCCTGCCGAACGGGATCGCTTCCGGCGGGGTATCCGGGATTTCCGTATTGACCGAAGCCTGGTTTGGCATGGAGCCGGCCTTTACCCAATGGGCCCTCAACATCCCGCTGTTTATCCTAGGCATCCTGCTGCTCGGAAAAAATTACGGCATCCGCTCGCTGCTGGGCAGCGTGGTGCTGCCTTTGTTCGTCTATCTGACGAAGGACTGGCCGCTGCCGACGAGCAACCCGCTGCTCGCTTCGATTTACGGCGGGATCGCGGTCGGCCTCGGCATCGGGATCGTGTACCGGGGACGGGGCTCTACCGGCGGACTGACGACGCTGGCTCAAATTATCCAGAAGTACAGCGGACTGAGCTTCTCCCTGTGCGTTGTGATCTTGGACGGATCGGTCATCCTTTTGGCCGCTTGCACGCTGTCGCTGGAGAAGGCGCTGTATGCGCTGGTGGGACTGTATGTCACCGGCAAGGTGATCGACGCCATTGAGCTCGGTTTCAACTACTCGAAGGTGGCTTATATCATCTCGGACCATATCGAGCCGATAACGGCGGCAGTGCTGAAGGATCTGGACCGCGGCTGTACCAAGCTAAACGCCACCGGCGGTTATACCGGGACGGACCGGACCGTGCTGATGGTCGTCATCGGCCAGAGCGAAACGACCCGGCTGAAAACGCTGGTGCAGTCGGTGGATCCGGAGGCCTTTGTTATCATCAGCAATGCACATGAGGTGCTGGGCGAGGGCTTTAAGCTGCAGGGCAGCTGAGCATTTTTTTTCACAACCCATCATAGCTTAATAATGAACAACAAAAAGAGGCGAACAGTTATCCATGCGGACTGGGCAGCCTCTTTTTCATTATGAAATGGTCGGAGGGAATGGTTAGATGGCACAGCGGAGACCCGAGATCGCAAACCAGGGGAATTACGGGATTGATGCCCCAACTGTCATTCGGAATTTGGCCTGGATCGGCGTCCTGCCGGTCGTTGCCGGCATCCTGCTCCTGTGTTTGCATGGGGTGGTTTGGTCCATCGCGGCGGGATTGCTTTTTCTCGGCGGCCTTGTGTGCTGGGTGGAAGTCCTCCTGATGCTGTGGAGCAGCAAGTGGGGAAAAGGGATCGTCATCCGGAAACTCATCGAACAGCTGGATATCGGCGAGCACGACAGAATCTTGGATGTCGGATGCGGCAGAGGTTTCGTGCTGAATGCTCTGGCGAAGCAGATCTCCAGTGGGAAAGCCATAGGCATCGACATATGGAATCCCCGGGACCAATCCGGGAATGATCCGAAGGTGACGCTGCACAATGCAGAGCTGGAAGGTATTCGAAGCCGGGTTGAAGTGATCCATGCGGATGCGCGGAAGCTTCCTTTTGATAACGATACGTTCGATAAGGTCGTTTCCAGCCTGGTGATTCATAATATTCAGGAGCCGAAGGAAAGGCGGAAGGCCATCGAAGAAATGGTGCGGGTATTAAAAGGAGGTGGCCAAGCAGCGATCCTGGATTTCCAGCACGCCCGGGAATATGCACGGTACATGGCCGATTCCGGCTTGCGGGATGTACGGATATCCGCATTGTACGTTCAGATGTTCCCGCCCGTCCGAATCGTCACCGGCATCAAAAAATAAACGACTGTCACACAAACAAGGGCGGTTCGGGATCAACGCATGAATCACTCCATAGAAAATGAATCTGGTCGGACCTTGAACAGGGTCTTTTTTTCTTGGAGATCGAAAGGTACATAGGCTCGGACCCTAGGAGACGGGAGCGGATAAGCCCTTACAGGATAAGGGAAATTCGTTCCAAAGTGTTGTATTTATATAAAAGCGGTCGTATAATAATACATAATTATTCATGATTTATACAGAAGCGGCAGTAGAGAGGGGAACGCGGGGAATGGGAGAACACGGTACTGGGGAGAAGGTTAGGATTGCGATCGTCGGTTCAACCGGCTACGGCGGGGTTGAGCTGATCCGGCTGCTGCAGGGGCATCCCAAAGCAGTCATTACGTCAGTGATTTCATCATCGAGCGCGGGAACGCCGATTTCGGAAGGTTTTCCGCATTTAACGGATATTATCGTGCAAAATTTGGACGGTACCGATCCGAAGGAAATCGCCGCCAAAGCGGATGTCGTCTTTACGGCTACCCCTTCGGGCGTGAGCACCAAGCTGGTGCCGGGTTTGCTGGAAGAGGGGCTTAAGGTCATTGATTTGTCCGGGGATTTCCGGATCAAGGACGGCGCCACGTACGAAAAATGGTATAAGCACACCGCGCCGGATGCGGCCTACTTGGACCAAGCCGTTTTCGGTTTGTGCGAGCTGTTTGGAGAAGAAGTCGCCGGCAAGGACTTTATTTCCAATCCCGGCTGTTACCCGACGGCTACCCTGCTCGGTCTGGTTCCGGCCATCAGTGCCGGCTGGATCAACCCGAACAGCATCATCATCGATGCCAAGTCCGGCGTATCGGGTTCGGGACGCGGAACGAGCTTGACGACCCATTTTGCGGAAATTAATGAAAATTTCAAAGCTTACAAAGTGAATAAGCATCAGCATATCCCGGAAATTGAGCAGGTGCTCAGCCAAGTGGCTGGTGAGCAGGTGACCGTGACGTTTACGACCCAGCTCGTGCCGATGACCCGGGGCATTATGAGCACGATGTATGCAAACTTGAACGGCGTGTATAACGACGAAGATTTTGTGGAGCTGTACCGGCAGTATTACCAAGGACGGCCGTTCGTGCGCGTGCGCGACACGGGCATTTGGCCGGCGACGAAGGAAGTGCTGGGCTCCAATTATTGCGATATCGGTTTTGCGGCGGATCCGCGGACGGGCCGGGTCACCATTATTTCGGTCATTGACAATATCGTCAAAGGTGCGGCAGGCCAGGCGATACAGAACCTGAATCTGATGATGGGATGGGAGGAGAATCTCGGACTCGGCTATACTCCGGTGTATCCGTAAGCGGGATGAACATAGACATGGGACAATTAACGACGTTTACGCAGGTGAAGGACGGATCGATCGTCACGCCGAAAGGTTTTTCGGCGGGAGGTGTGCACTGCGGACTCAAGAAGACGGATCGCCATGACCTTGGCGCGATCCTGTGCGAGGTGCCGGCCGTGGCTGCGGCCGTGTACACCACGAATGTGTTTCAAGCGGCACCGCTGAAGGTGACGCGCGAGAGCCTGCAGAACGGCACGCTGCAGGCTGTGATCGTGAACAGCGGCAACGCCAACGCGTGCACCGGGCAGCAGGGCGAAGCCGATGCCTATGACATGCGGGCGGCCGCAGCCCGCCACCTGGGTGTGGCGGAGCAGGACGTGGCCGTCGCGTCCACGGGCGTGATCGGCGAGCTGCTCAAGATGGACCGCGTGAACGCGGGCATCGAATCGCTGCCGCCGCGGCTCAGCAGCGCCCATTCGGGCGCGGAGGACTTCTCGCAGGCGATCCTCACCACGGACCTGGTGAAAAAAGAAGCCTGCGTATCGGTGTTGGTGAACGGCAAAGAGGTAACGATTGGCGGCGCGGCCAAAGGTTCGGGGATGATTCATCCGAACATGGCGACGATGCTTGCTTTTATGACGACGGATGCGGCTATTGACCAGGAAGCACTGCAGCAGCTGATGCGGCAGGCGACGGACGTGACATTCAACATGATTACGGTAGACGGCGACACGAGCACGAACGACATGCTGATCGCCATGGCCAGCGGATTGGCGGGGAACGAAGTACTGACGCCGGCGCATCCCGACTGGGAGCCATTTGCCGAAGGGTTTACGTATGTGTGCCGGAGCTTGGCCCAAGCGATTGCGCGGGATGGCGAAGGTGCGACGAAGCTGGTCGAGGTCAGCGTCACCGGCGCAGTCAGCGACCTGTCGGCGCGGGCGATTGCCAAGACGGTCATTGGCTCGAGCCTGGTCAAATCGGCCGTGTTTGGCGCCGATGCCAACTGGGGACGGATCATCGCTGCTGTCGGGCGTGCGGGTGAGCCGGTAAATCCGGAGACGGTCGACATCCGGCTGGGCGATATCAGCGTGTTGGAACAATCGCGTCCGGTCGCTTTTGATGAAGATAAAGCGTTGGCCTACTTGAAAGGGGACACCGTCCGCATCGTCGTGGATCTGAACGGCGGAGCCGGGCAAGCCACCGCCTGGGGCTGCGATTTGACTTATGATTACGTGCGGATCAATGCAGCTTACCGGACATAAGGCGAAGGCAGCTGCAGGGGAGAGTGAATGCATATGAAGACGCTGGAGAATGAGCAGGGCTCCCATATTGGGGCGGATGGCCAGCAGACGTTTGTCATGAAGTGCGGGGGAAGCACGCTGGCGGCACTGCCGGATTCCTTCTTTGAGGATCTGAAGCAGCTGCAGCAGCAGGGCGTGCAGCCGGTCATCGTCCATGGGGGCGGTCCGGCCATTTCGGACAATCTCGCCAAGCTGGGCATTGAAACGGAATTCGTGAACGGCCTGCGCAAGACAACCGAGGACGTCCTAGATGTCGTGGAGATGGTGTTGGCCGGAACGATCAACAAGCAGATCGTGCGGCGGATTCAGAGCACGGGCGGCCGGGCTCTTGGCCTGTCGGGCGTCGACGGGGGACTGATCCAGGCCGAGCCGGTTGCCAACGCAGCCGAGGTTGGCCATGTCGGCGACGTGACCTATGTGGAATCGGCGATCGTTAAAGGCATCACGGCCATGGGCTACATGCCGGTCATCGCACCGGTCGGGGTGGACGCGGCCGGGCAGCGCTACAACATTAACGCCGATACCGCGGCGGGCGCCGTCGCTTCCCATCTGGGAGTCGACCGGATGATCGTGGTCACGGACGTGCCCGGCATCCTGAAAGCCGTGGATGGCGAGAAGCAGGTGCTGCCGTCGGTGACGGTACAGCAAATCGAAGACATGATCGCCAGCGGCGACATTTACGGCGGCATGATTCCGAAAGTTCGGGCCGCGGTGAGCTGCATTCAAGGAGACGTGCAGGAAGTCGTCATCGTGGACGGCAGTGAGCCCCGGGTACTGAGCCGGGTGCTGCAGGGTGAAGTGTTGGGTACCCGCATCGTGCGGGATTAAGATAAGGGCAGGACCATTTTAAGTTTATAGAATACAGGGGCACAGGGAGGGACCTGCGGCTCCGGGAGAAGGAGTGAATAGGGATGAGCGCAAGCGAACAGGCAAGCTCATTGTTTCAGAACTATGCCAGATATCCGATCAGCCTGGTGAAAGGGCAGGGGAGCTGGCTGTGGGACGATAAAGGAAACAAATACCTCGACTTTATGTGCGGTCTGGCGGTGACCAATCTGGGCCATGCGCCGAAGAAAGTGACCGAGAAGCTGAAAGCTCAGCTGGATGAGCTGTGGCATGTATCGAACCTGTTCCACATTCCGAATCAGGAAAAAGCAGCTTCTCTGCTGACGGCGAACAGCTGCGCGGATGCGGTGTTCTTCTGCAACAGCGGCGCCGAAGCGAACGAAGCGGCCATCAAGCTGGCCCGCCGCTACCACCAGAAAGTGAAAGGCACCGGACGCTTTGAAATCATCACCTTCCATCAGTCCTTCCACGGACGTACGCTGGCTACCCTGACGGCAACCGGCCAGGACAAGGTAAAAGACGGCTTCCTGCCGCTGCCTGCCGGCTTCAAGAGCGTACCGCTGCATGATCTGGACGCGCTGAAAGCGGCCATCGGCCTGGACACTGCCGCGATCATGATCGAGATGGTGCTGGCAGAAGGCGGCGTGCTCGTCGTGCAGCCGGACTTCCTGAAGGCAGTGAAGGCGCTGTGCGAGCAGCATGGGCTTCTGCTCATCGTCGACGAGGTGCAGACCGGCATGGGACGTACAGGCAAGCTGTTTGCGTATGAGCATTACGGCATTGAGCCGGATATTTTCACACTCGCCAAAGGCATTGCCAGCGGGTTTCCGGCGGGAGCGATGCTCGGCAAAGGCTATCTGAAAGACGCGTTTACGCCGGGCAGCCACGGCTCCACCTTTGGCGGCACGCCGATCGCAACGGCAGCGATGATCGCCACGATCGAGACGATTCTCGAGGATCAGCTGCCGCAGCGCGCCGCGGACTTGGGCGAGTATTTGATCCAGCAGCTGAACGAAAAGGTGGCTGTGCATCCTTTTGTCAATGAAGTGCGCGGCCTGGGGCTGCTCATCGGCATCGAATGCAAGGAGCCGGTGAACGACATCGTGCTGGAAGGGCAGAAACGCGGTTTGCTGTTCGTGACCGCCGGTCCGAACGTGATCCGCCTGCTTCCGAACCTGTATATTTCCAAAGAAGAAATCGATCAGGCCGTCGGCATGATTGCCGAGCTGATCCATGATCATACCGCAGTAAATAAGGCGTAGCCAGGCAGCATTAGAGCATGCACTGATAAAGGAGGACGTAACGATGTTGAGCCAAACCGGGCTGCTGCAGGATATCGACCTGAAGGGAAGAGACCTGCTGGAGCTCGACGATTATACGCCGGAGGAAATTCAGTACTTGATCGATCTGGCGATCGAACTCAAGCGCAAGCAGAAGAACGGCGAGGAATACCAGCCGCTGAAGGGCAAAACGATCGGACTTATTTTCGAAAAATCATCCACCCGTACCCGGGTATCGTTCGAAGTGGGGGCGTTCCAGCTCGGAGCCCACGCGCTCTTTTTAAGCAAAAACGACATTCAGCTCGGACGCGGAGAAATTATCAGCGATACGGCGCAGGTGCTGTCGCGTTATCTGGACGGCATCATGATCCGCACCTTCGGGCATCACAATGTGACGGATCTGGCGAAATACGCCTCCGTTCCCGTGATCAACGGCCTTAGCGATCTGGCGCATCCGTGCCAGGTGCTGGCGGATTACCAGACGATCTATGAGCACAAGGGCCAACTGAAAGGCCTGAAGCTCGCCTACATCGGCGACGGCAACAACATGGCCCATTCCTTGATGATCGGTGGCGCCAAGCTGGGCGTGAACGTATCAATCGCAAGTCCGGAAGGGTACACCCCGGATCCGGCCGTGGTGAAGGCAAGCCAAGAGATTGCCAAGGAGAGCGGCGCGCAGATCGTCGTTACGCACAGTCCGGAAGAAGCGGTGAAGAACGCGGACGTCATTTATACCGATGTATGGGCCAGCATGGGCTTTGAGGAAGAGCAGAAGGTCCGCGAGGCGGCGTTCCAAAACTATCAAGTCGACGAGAAGCTGGCGCAGCTGGCGAAGGCAGACTACCTGTTCATGCACTGCCTGCCGGCACACCGTGGGGAAGAAGTGAGCGAAGGGGTCATCGACGGCAAAAACTCGGTTATTTTCGACCAGGCTGAAAACCGTCTGCATGCGCAAAAAGCGCTGATGGCCGCATTGATGGGTTAAGATTAGTCAGGAGAGGGAGTTAAGACATGGCAAAAGAAAAAATCGTATTGGCGTATTCCGGAGGTCTGGATACGTCGGTCATTCTGAAGTGGCTCAAGGAAACGTATGATGCCGAAATCATCGCATTTACGGCCGATATCGGACAGAAGGAAGAGCTGGACGGTTTGGAAGAAAAGGCACTGGCTACCGGCGCCTCGAAAGTATACATTGACGATCTCCGCGACGAGTTTGCACAGGATTTTATCTTCCCGATGTTCCAATCGGGGGCGCTGTATGAGGGGCAGTACCTGCTCGGCACGAGCATTGCGCGCCCGCTGATCGCCAAGCGCATGGTGGACATCGCCCGCGCGGAAGGCGCGACCGCGATTGCACACGGCGCAACGGGCAAAGGAAACGACCAGGTGCGTTTCGAGCTGGCGGCTGCGGCCCTGGCTCCGGACATCAAAGTTATCGCTCCATGGCGTCTTGAGGAGTTCCGTAACGAGTTTCCGGGACGCGCGGAAATGATTGCTTTTGCCGAGAAGCACGGCATTCCGGTTACGGCCTCGGCGGCGAAGCCTTATTCGATGGACCGCAACCTGCTGCATATCAGCTATGAGAGCGGCGTGCTCGAAGATCCTTGGTTCGATGCCAGCGCTCCGGAAAATAAAGACATGTACCTGCTCAGCGTGTCTCCTGAAGATGCGCCGGATGAGGCGGAATACGTGGAGCTCGATTTTGTGCAGGGCAACTGCGTCGCCATTAACGGCGAGAAGCTGAACCCGCTGGCCGTAATGGAGCGCCTCAACGAGCTCGGCGGCAAGCACGGCATCGGCCGCGTGGACATGGTGGAGAACCGCTTTGTCGGCATGAAGAGCCGCGGCGTGTATGAAACGCCAGGGGGCACGATCCTGTTCACCGCGCACCGCAAAATGGAGTCGATCACGATGGACCGCGAAGTGATGAACCTGCGCGACAGCCTGATCACCCGTTACAGCACGCTCGTGTACAACGGCTTCTGGTTCGCACCGGAACGTCTGGCACTGCAGGCGCTCGTGACTGAAAGTCAGAAGAACGTGACCGGTACGGTGCGCGTGAAGCTGTACAAGGGCAACATCATCGCCGCAGGCGTGAAGAGCCCGGTCAGCATGTACAACCCGGACATCGCCACGATGGAAGCCGATCCGACCCAAGCGTACGATCAAGGGGATGCTACCGGCTTCATCCATTTGAACGCCCTGCGTCTTAAAGTCGGCACAGGTGTGGCACAGAACAAATAATTTTTCCATGATATAATCAATAGCACAAGCATGTCGTAGGGAGGCCGTTCCTTGTCGGTCACGGGAAGGAGCGGCCCTCTGCTGTCAAGCAAGAGGGGAGAGAACGATAGTGGGCAAACTGTGGGGAGGGCGCTTTACGAAGCAGACCAACCATCTGGTAGACGAATATACGGCTTCGATCGGTTTTGACCAGGCGCTCGCCGAGGAGGATATTCAAGGCAGCCTGGCTCATGTGACGATGCTGGGCAAATGCGGAATCGTTCCGCAGGAAGACGTGGAGACGATCAAGGCGGGACTGCAAACCGTGCTGGACAAAATCCGCCGCGGCGAAATCGAGTTTTCGGTGGCGGACGAGGACATCCATATGAACGTGGAGAAAAATCTGATCGCCGAGATCGGCCCGGTTGGCGGCAAGCTGCATACGGGACGCAGCCGGAACGATCAGGTGGCGACCGATATGCACCTGTATTTGCGCAAGCGGGTCGTCGAGCTGGCCGGCATGCTGCATGAGCTGCAAAAATCGCTGATCGGACAAGCAAGGGACAACCTGGATACGATTATCCCAGGGTATACGCATCTGCAGCGGGCGCAGCCGATTCTGTTCGCCCATCACCTGATGGCGTACGTCTCCATGTTCCAGCGTGATATTGAGCGCCTAATGGACAGCTACAAGCGTATCAACGTCCTGCCGCTTGGCGCAGGCGCCCTGGCCGGGACGACGTTCCCGATCGACCGCCATTTCGTGGCGGAGCAGCTGCAATTTGACCGGGTCTACGAGAACAGTCTGGATGCGGTCAGCGACCGCGATTTTATCGTGGAGTTCCTGTCCCACGCGTCCATCATCATGATGCATCTCTCCCGCCTGTCCGAAGAGCTGGTGCTGTGGAGCAGCACGGAGTTTAACTTTATCGAGCTGGACGACGCCTTCTGTACCGGCAGCAGCATCATGCCGCAGAAGAAAAACCCGGACGTGCCGGAGCTGGTTCGCGGTAAAACCGGCCGCGTGTACGGCAACCTGATGGGCCTTCTTACGGTGCTCAAGTCGCTGCCTTTGGCGTACAACAAGGATATGCAGGAAGACAAGGAAGGCATGTTCGACACGGTGGCCACGCTGGAGGGAGCCTTGCAGCTGTTTGCGCCGATGATCGCCACGATGAAGGTGAACAAGAGCCGCATGCGCGAAGCGGTCAACCAGGACTTCTCGAACGCGACGGACATCGCCGACTTCCTCGTGGGCAAAGGGCTGCCGTTCCGCCAGGCACATGAAGTCATCGGCAAAACGGTGCTGTACTGCATCCAGCAGGGCAAGTACCTGCTTGACCTGACGATGGAAGAGTTCCAGCAGTTTTCGCCGCTGTTCGACGATACAATTTACGAGGTGCTGCGGCCGGAAACTGTCGTGAACGCCCGCAATGTGTACGGAGGCACGGCGACGGATCAGGTGGCGGAAGCGATTAAACGCGGTGAGGTGCTGCTCAGCATGACAGAGCAGTGGCTTGCCGAGCACGTATAAGCGATAGCCGATACCGTAAAGAGTTGGTTGAGTCTGATCTGGGCTTCAATCTGGACTTCAGGCAGACGGACTATTTTTAGCAGCGGAATAATAAATTGCAGATCAGAAATAGCAGATAGAAAAAGGCGCTTCCCTTGTGGAGGTGTCTTTTTTCGTTAGGTCCACCATATTTTTTATTTGCCGTATTTACAACGTAACAATGTTATGTTACATTATTTCTGCGAGGAGGATGTGCAATGAACGAAGAAGAGATTTCCAAAAAGGATCTGCTGGAGCTGACCGGAATTTCCTATGGACAGCTGTACCGCTGGAAGCGGAAAAACCTCATTCCCGAGGAATGGTTTATCCGCAAGTCTTCCTTCACGGGACAGGAGACCTTTTTTCCGAAGCAAAAAATACTGCAGCGCATAGACCGCATTATCAATATGAAGGACGGTTTGTCCCTCGACGAGCTGGCCGATGTGTTTTCGCCGAGCTCCGGTGAAGTATCGATCACCCCCGGCGAGCTTTTACAACGTAACATTGTTACAAATATGACGCTGGATCTGTTTGAACAGGAGCTGGGGAAGCAGGACGTGCTGACGTTCGCCGACATTCTCTCGGTCTATGTACTGGAGAAGCTGCTGAAGAGCGGAGAAATAACCCGGGATGAAGGCAAGATGCTGCTATCCCTCATGCGCGATCATTACGCCAAGGTGGCCAGCAAACCGTGCGAGCTGGCGCTCGTCCGCAAAATGGGCGTGCCGCTGCTGCTGCTAATCGAGACTACCGAGCATGTATATGTGGACCGGGATGCCAAGTGGGTGTTCCGCCTGCCTTTAAGGGGCTGCATCGAGGAATTGAAATTAAAAATCAATCAATCGGAGGTTTGAGGCGATGGAGCGGGAACAAAGACATGACATGTCGATGTCGGGCATCGGGACGGTGGCGTCCGGTGTGTATAAAACGGTTAGGATTGACGGGATCAGCAAGGTGAAGGGAGATATCGACTGCATTACGCTGGATTCCAACGGCACCCTGAACATTTCGGGTTCGGTGCTTGGGGAAACGGTCAAGATCAACGGGACGATGTCGATCGGCGGCAATTTATCGGCCGAACGTCTGATCCTGGACGGCATGGGATCGGTCAAAGAGATGACCCGCTGCAGCGAATCGGCTGCGATCAACGGCCAGGTCACCCTGGAAAAGGGGCTCAACAGCGAGAAAGTGGAAGTGTCGGGCAGCCTGAAGTCGAGAGGGGACGTGCAGTGCGAGGTGCTTTCGGTTCACGGCGGCTTTAACGTGGATGGGCTGGTGAATGCCGGCGAGATCGACTTGAAGATGAGCCTGGCCAGCAAAGCCAAGGAAATTGGCGGGGATCATATTACCGTGCGCCGATTGAAGAAAGCGCCTATTTTGCTGCAGTTGGCCCCGGTCTTCAACAACCGCCTGAAGGCCGATCTCATTGAAGGGGACTTCGTGGACCTGGAATATACCGAAGCGGATGTCGTCCGCGGCAGCGAAGTAAGGATAGGCCCCGGCTGCAAAATCGGCAGAGTCGAATACAAGGTCGACTTCAAGCGGGACGGAGACGCTCAGGTCGGATCGACGAAGCAGATCTGAATCTGCGCTGAAACCAGCTGCTAGGCAGCAATAGAGCAAAGTCCCAACAGGGGTGCATTAGATAACATTCAGGGAATGCTCGGACGACCGGGTATTCATAAGGGAGGAAAAGGTCATGACGGCAAATGGAAACCGCCAAGGGCTTGGCGATATCAAAATAACGGGCAGCGGGAGCTCGGGAGGCGGAACCTTTAACCAGGTCAAAATTATGGGTGACGCGGAAATCAGCAGTACGGCGGATTGCGGGCTGTTTAAATGCCTGGGTACGGCTCAGGTGAACGGCTCCCTGATCGCGGAAACCGCATCCGTCAACGGAACGCTGAACGTCCGAGAGAACCTTCAGGGCGGACTGTTGAAGTCTCAGGGCGAGGTAAGCGTGTCCGGGGATTTGCAGTTGAAAAGCATCAGCATTAACGGCGAGCTGGCCGTCGGCGGCAATGTGTCTTCGGATTTCGTCAAGATCAACGGCGGTCTCCGGGCGGCGTCCGGCCAGACGGAGGAGCTGCTCGTGCGGGGCGTAGTAGAAGTCCCGGGCATGCTGAACGGCGAAAACGTCGAGATCAAAATGTATGGACCGAGCCGGATTGGAGAGCTCGTAGGTGCCAAGATCACCGTCAAGAAAGGGCTGGAGATTCCGCTGTTCGGGAAGATGACTTCCCATTACGACGGCGGGGATCTGAGCGCGGATAGCATTGAAGGCGACGTCGTTTATCTGGAGAACACCAAGGCTGCCGTCGTCCGGGGCAGAAGGGTGAACATCGGGAGCGGATGCGAGATCGGACTGGTGGAATATACGGACGAATTCAAGCAGGACACGGCGGCAAGCGTAGGCCGGTTTGTCCGGCTGGGATAAGATATTTTACAAATAACATAAAGGGGTAGTGCGTGATATGGCAGAGAAAAAGAACAGGCTGGGTCTGATCGTCGCCGGTCTGCTGCTCGGCGTGCTGATCGCCGCGATGGACAACACGATCGTCTCGACCGCAATGGGGACGATTGTCGGCGAGCTGGGCGGTCTGGACCAATTCGTTTGGGTCACCTCCGCCTATATGGTGGCAGAGATGGCCGGCATGCCGATCTTCGGCAAATTGTCCGATATGTATGGAAGGAAAAGATTTTTCGTATTCGGGATCATCATGTTCCTGCTGGGTTCGGCCTTGTGCGGGACGGCGCACAGCATTACTGAGCTGAGCATTTACCGGGCGATTCAGGGAATCGGCGGCGGGGCACTGGTGCCGATTGCATTTACGATCGTGTTTGATATTTTCCCGGTGGAGTCCAGAGGCAAGATGGCGGGCATGTTTGGCGCCGTATTCGGAGTGTCGAGCTTGTTCGGGCCGCTTCTCGGAGCGTATATCACCGACTATCTGGAGTGGCGTTGGATTTTCTATATTAATCTCCCTTTAGGCATTGCAGCCTTTCTGCTGGTGGTGCTGTTCTATCATGAGTCCCATGAGCATTCCAAGCAAAAGATCGACATTTGGGGAGCCGCTACGCTGGTGGGCTCCGTGGTCAGCCTGATGTTCGCGCTGGAGCTGGGCGGCAGCAAATATGCCTGGGATTCACCGGTCATTATCGGACTGTTCGCCGCGTTTGCCGTGCTGATGATCGTCTTCCTGGCCGTGGAGGCCAAGGTGGCCGAACCGATCGTGTCCTACGACATGTTCCGCAAAAGACTGTTCGCCTTCAGCAGCGCAGCGGCTTTGTTCTATGGGGCGGCTTTCATTACCGCAGCCGTGTACATTCCGATTTTCGTGCAAGGGGTCATGGGTGGAAATGCAACTAACTCCGGGTTGATACTACTTCCGATGACACTGAGTTCCGTAGTTGCCTCGCAAGTAGGCGGCATGCTGTCCACCAAAATGTCGTTCCGCAGCGTCATGATCCTATCGGCAGTCATATTCGGCGGCGGCATGCTGCTGCTCGGTACGATTACGCCGGAGACGACGCGGACGATGCTGTCCATCTATATGCTGGTCGCCGGCTTCGGGATGGGATTTTCATTCTCCGTGCTCGGGATGTCGGCCATCCAGGGTGTGGACGCCAGACAGCGGGGCTCGGCCAACTCGACGATTTCCTT
This sequence comes from Paenibacillus sp. OAE614, assembly GCF_040546645.1. Lineage (NCBI taxonomy): Bacteria > Bacillati > Bacillota > Bacilli > Caryophanales > Paenibacillaceae > Paenibacillus > Paenibacillus sp. OAE614. The sequence goes on from NZ_JBEPOD010000001.1 coordinate 7,419,893, forward strand.
CCTGCGCTCGCTGGGAATGACGGTGGGGATTACGATCTTCGGCATCATCCAGCGAAATGACTTCCATGACCGGCTGAGCAGCACCTTGGGCGGAGCTTCCGGCCAGAATATGCCGGCCACGATGGATCCGCAGCAGATGCTCTCGCCGGAGCGCAGAGCGCTTATTCCGGCACCGGTCATGGAGAAGATCAGCAGCGCGCTGTCCGTCTCCGTGGACCATGCGTTCCTGTGGGCCGTGATACCGGCGGCTCTGGCGCTCGTTTCGGTCTCCCTGATGGGCGGATCACGGCTGCAAATGTCCCAGATGGGGCCGGGAGCGCGTAAAGATGGGGCGCATCATTAATGAAACCGTGATTTGAAAGCTTGCATTGTTGGAAGTGAGGAAGCTGGGGCGTGCCCTGGCTTCTTCTTTATTTTGGCAGGTGATTGCAATTCATGGTGCTTGTTTCTATCTATGTAGCTCTAGTCCTTAGCGGAGTGATTAGATAAACCAGGGACTCATTTTTAGAAGCGGCAGTAACAATGAGGGGTTTTAAAGGACTTGCATATTGAATACTGATCCATTCGCTGTCAATTACACGTATGATGTCCTGCATATACTTCCCGTTGAAAGCAATACGAAATGGCTCCCCTTGAAAGTCCTGCACAGGAGTAGTCTCATGAACATCGCCAACTTCCGGCGTATTGGAGCTTAATTCCAAGGAATGGGGTGTTCCATTCAGCAGAACCGTTTGTCCGCCTGCAACCAAATTAACCCGCTCGATCGCGCTGAGAAGGGCTGCTGAGGAAACCCGAACTTCTGTTACATATGTGGCGTTGGTCATCGTTTCCATTGGCGGGAAGGATCCGGTCATTAGAGGAATGTATGCCGTGAGATTATGATTCTGCATCACCATCCGGTGGTTACTGAAGGACAGCCGCAGTTTCTCTCCGGATAGCAGTTTGGAGGCATGCTTTAAATATGCGGAAGGTATGATGGCCTCAACTTCATTGCTCAGATTGCGGTCAAGAAGGGTTGTGCATGAAGCCAGGCGCACACCGTCTGTAGCCATCAGCTTCATTGAGCCATTTGCAATGTGAAACAGGGCGCCGGTTAATACTGGCCTGGCTTCATTGGATCTGGCGGATGCAAAAACGACCTGCTGAACCATTTTTTTAAATTGAGAGCTCGATAGCTCCACATCCAAAAGGTGGGTTCCGAGGTCTGGAACGGAACTCCTATCCTCCGGATCCATTCCGTAGAGTCGGAATACAGTACTGCCTGAGCTAATCTTTAATAGGAAAGGCGGCTGTGTTTCCAGGGTCACCACTCCGGCAGGCAGCTTGCGAATCATGTCCGCAAATAGACGCGAAGGCACGGCAATGGACTCCGTTTGACAGTGTCCCTCATCGAGTGGAAGCCTTGCTTGAATGACCATTCCCGAGCTTGTTCCTGATGCAAGAGTCAGTCCATTCAGACTCGTATGTAAATGAATCATAGAGTTCTGCGGTTGTGCTGAGGATACCGAAGCTGCGACGGCAACCTGTTGAACGGTTTGAGCCAGAAGATCACCTGGGATACGGACCAACACGGGCGTCACCTTTTTCTTTTAATTTTGGTCGGAAAAATAATGTTCGATCATTCCACGCAGAACCTCGGACCGAGTAAACTGATTGTCGTCACAATAGGCATCAAGGCGGCTCCATGTTGCCTCGGATAAAGTTAACGATACTTTGCGGGTCGTCCCGATCCCTTTTCTGCCTGCTCCTCGGCGCGCTCCGCCTCGGGTAAACATGAAGCTCAGCTGACCTTCCTTATCGGGGATGCCGATTTTTACTTTGTTGCGCGGCTCCATGATCATGCCTCCTATTTGAATAAGGTAACCAATTTCAAATATTTTCTAATATTAATCTATCACAGTTCGAAAGTGTTGGGCAAGAAGCACTCCTTTTTGCGCCAAGCGAATCAACCTACCCAAAACGGGGTATAAAAGGGTAAAAGAACCGAAAAGGAGTGAGCGTCATGAAAATCATTATTACGCAGGCGGAAGCGGTAGAGAAGGGCATCTGGGGCGAAGTCATGAAGATGTTTGGCGTCGAGGCCGAGGAGGAAGTGTGGCCGAGCGAGGAGTACATTTTGACGGAGGAGCAGGCGCGCCGGATCGGGATTATTCAGTAGAGCTCACATATGATTATAAAAAGGGTGTCTCCAGCGGTTTCGTTAAACCGGCGGAGGCACCCTTTTGCTTCGTTTGGATGATAGCTGACAATCCATTGCTGCCCTTCATCTGCCCTCAGAAGTTCGGCCCGCTTACGCCGTCCTCCACGATTTGCTCTTCAGAGCCTGGAGCGGGGCCGCCCTCTCCCGAATCTTCCGTATGGACCGCGATCAGCCGGTTTTGCGGGCGGTACGTATCACGGGAAATGCGTTTGCGCGATACCTCCTTGCCGTCCACCTTCTTGATTTGATAGGTCTCGACGACGTAGCCGGGTTTGCCGCTCTGCAGGATCTCCTGGCCGCCGACCGGAAGGGTCGGATTCTGCACGAACTTCTCGGTGACCGGGAGTGTTTCGACCGTGCGGGACATGAGGTCATAGGTGACATTTTTCGGGAAGGTGCCAAAAAATTTGACGATCAGATTCCGATCCTTGACTTCGGCCTGAATCAGCAGCGACTTCCCGGTATTGTTCCGGAAGCGGAAGTTGATCGAGCCTTCGGCAAACGTAGCGTCCTGCCCTTTCGGCAGGTAACTGACCGGCAGGGAATGGTTGCGCCGCTCGACGATTTCAAGCCCGGTCCGGACCGCCGCATTGTACACGGTGCTGGACACCTGGCAGATGCCTCCGCCTACACCGGGCACCAGCTTCCCGTTCAGGATGACCGGCGCCTCCTGGAACCCGTATTTTTCCTCCGCCTTGGCAATGACCTTGCTGTAGTCAAACACGTCACCCGGCTTCAGCACCATGCCGTTCACCGCTTTGGCTGCGGAATCGACATTGTATACCCTTCCCGGCCCGCTCGAACCGAGCCCGGTGGAGAACTCGATGATCTTTCGCTCGATTCCTTCTTCCTTGAGGCTGCTGATCGTGACGTTCGGCACCATCCGGTACAGGGGAAGGTCCAGGCTGAGCTTGGGCTTTTCACCGCCGGCAATCAGGGTGAAGTCCTTCGGAATCAGCGCTGTCATCTGCTCCTTGAGCGTGTTCCAGTCAATCCGCGAGACTGAAACCTCCGGCGTGTACACGACCTCGTCTTTCCCTGAGATCCGCCGTGTGGCTTCCACCGGAAGGCCGAAGTGATCCTGCTCCCACTCCGGTGTAAATTTCTCCTTCAGCGCGGAAATGTCCCAGTGGGGCACGATGTTCCAGTCCGTCTGAAAATGCCAGCGGTATTTCAGCTGGTCCAGCCAGCTTCCTTCATGCAGCTTCGCAACCGCCTCTTTAAAGGCGTCCGCTTCAAACGAAACGCCGGCTTCCTTCAGCGTCAGCTGGGCATCGGGAATGCCTTTGGCGGCCACGGACAGCGTCAAGGGAATGCTCTCCATCTGTCTGAGTCGGGCGTCCAGCAGCTTAAGCGCCTCATCTGAATCTTTTCCTCCGAGCGGGTAGCCGGCAACCTGGATCTTATCCGGAAGGGTGTTTTGTCCGATATAAAGATGTACCCACCCGGCGGTGACGGAACCGATCAGCAGGATGCTGGCGATAATGATCAGGCTCAAATGAATTTTTTTCATAGGGTTCCCACCTCTTTCGCTTCCTCTTCATCGTGATTGATGCTGTCTTTCCATATATATGTAGGCAAAGTGGAAAAATTTCGGGTACTCAAAAGGTAACAATTTTGTTACAATGAAACACATCGTGATGATTCCTACGCTTTTTTAAAGGAATTAGCTGGAATGTGTCGAATTTATAATGGCTGATTATGTAATTAGGAAGTGATGAACGAAGTGATTGAAATGCAGGACGTGTGGAAGACCTACCAGAATGGAACCCATGCATTGCAAGGCGTATCGGTCAAGATCGACCGCAACGAATTCGTATACGTCGTCGGACCGTCCGGCGCAGGCAAATCGACATTCATGAAGCTTATTTATAGAGAAGAAGTGCCGACCAAAGGGCAGATCTCTGTGAACGGTTTTAATATCGGCAAGCTGAAGCAGCGGAAAATTCCGTATGTGCGCCGGAATATCGGCGTCATTTTTCAGGATTTCCGCCTTCTTCCGACGCTTTCGGCATATGAAAACGTGGCTTTTGCCATGGAAGTCATCGAAGCGCCGAAGCGGCAGATGAAAAAGCGCGTGATGGAGGTGCTGGATCTGGTTGGACTGAAGTCCAAAGCCGCCCGCCTTCCGGCGCAGCTGTCCGGGGGGGAGCAGCAGCGGATCGCGATCGCCAGAGCCATTGTGAACAACCCGGCGGTCATTATTGCGGACGAGCCTACCGGCAACCTGGACCCTGAAACGTCATGGGGCATCATGCAGCTGCTTGATGAGATCAATTTCCGCGGAACGACCATCGTCATGGCCACCCACAACAAGGAGATCGTGAACACGATGCGCAAGCGCGTCATCGCGATCGAGCACGGCAACATTGTACGCGACCAGCAGAGAGGGGAATACGGATATGACTTTTAACACCTTTCTGCGGCATTTGCGGGTCGGGTTTAACAGCATCTTCCGCAACGGGTGGATGACCGTGGCCTCCGTTACCTCCATCGTGGTATCCCTGTTCGTGCTCGGGGTATTTATCATCCTGGTGCTCAATGTCAACGCTTTGGCCGACAAGGCCGATAAACAAGTGCAAATCCGCGCTTATCTCAACCTGAACGTCGACCAGAAGCTGCGCGAGAAGGTGCAGAACGAAATCTCCGCGATGCCGGAGGTCAGCAAGGTGCAGTTCATTTCCAAAGAGCAGGGCCTCACCGATTTCCGCAACAGTATGGGAGACGAGGGGAAGGAGCTGCTGGAAGGCTTCAGCAAGGATAACAACCCGCTGCCGGACACGATTATGGTCGAGGTGATCGAGCCGACGACGGTTCCGTTCGTCGCCCAGAAGATCGAGGCGCTGAACACGAGCCATACGGAGCAGCCGATCATGAAAGTGAAGTACGGCAAAGGCACAATCGAAACGCTGTTTAAAGTGACGCGCCTGGTACGCAACATCGGGTTTATTTTCGTGGCCGGCCTCGCCGTCATGTCGATGTTCCTGATCTCCAACACCATTCGCGTCACGATTCTCGCCCGCCGCCGGGAAATCAGCATTATGAAGCTGGTCGGGGCGACGAATTATTTTATCCGCTGGCCGTTCTTCGTGGAAGGCACCCTGATCGGACTGATTGGGTCCGTCATCACGGTGGCGCTGCTGTTCGTCGGTTATGACCGGCTGGCCGCCTCCATCGGCTCGGATTTTACGCTCCAGATGTCACTTCTCCCGCTGAGCCAGCTGTGGCAGTGGGGAGGATTACTGATTGTCCTCGGCGTGCTGATCGGCATGTGGGGAACGACCCTATCTATTCGCAAATTTTTGAAGGTATAAGAACAAGAACGATAAGCAGCTGACGGAGAGTCTTGGTTATACAGGAGAAACTTTTGGAAAAGGACGGGGAACGCAAGTTGAAAAAGATCGCCACATGTTTGGCCGTAGTTATGATCGCAGCGGCTGTATTTCAGCCTTCGGAAGGTCTGGCAAAGAAAAAAACGGTCGATGATATCGACCATGAACTGAGAGTGCTGCAGCAGCAGGCGAAGACCGCCAAGCAGCAAAAGAGCAAGGCGGAAGCTCAGAAGCAGGAAGCGCAGCATTACAAAAATAAAACGACCCAAAACCTGCAGTACGTTATGAACCAGATTAGTACGGTGAGCAACACGATGACCAAATTGACGGTTCAAATTGACGATACGCAGGACAAGCTCCATCAGACCGCAGCCGAGCTGGATGCCGCCGAAGAGCGGATCCAGTCGCGGGAGAAAATGCTGGAGTCCCGGGTACGGCTTATGTATACCGACGGCAACGTATCCTATTTGGAGGTGCTGCTCTCATCGACCAGCTTCTCCGATTTCCTGGAGCGGGCAGACGCTCTTAAGGAATTCGTAGACCAAGACAAGGACCTGCTGGAGCAGCACAAGAAGGATAAGGCGCTGGTGCTGGCTAAGAAAAAGGAACTGGAGTCGGATTACGCCAAAGCCAAGGATTTGTATGCCCAGATGGAAGACCAGAAGGCCATTCTGGCTGAAAACGAGCGGCAGAAGCAGATTCTGATCGCACAGTACGACCAGAAGATTGAAGAATCCGACGACACCAGTGAAGAGCAGGATCAGCTGCTCGTCACGCTTGTCAGCAAGCGTGCTTCCCTGGAGCAGGAGAAAAACAAGCTGAAGGCTGAAGAAGCGGCGAGAAGGGCGGCGGCAGCCAAGGCGGCTGCTGCGAAGAGAGCGGCTGCAGCAGCTGCGGCAGCGGCTAAGAAGAGGAGCGCGACAACGACGGTTGAAAGCTCGGGCGGCTTCTCGGGCAGCGGCGGACCGCTGTATATGCCGGTTAGCGGAGCCCGCATTTCTTCGTCTTTCGGCCGAAGAGTCCATCCGGTTACGGGGGAAGTCGGCAAGATGCATAAAGGGGTGGACCTTGCCGTTCCGCAGGGAACGCCGATCCACGCCGCTGAAACAGGAACCGTCACGCTGGCCGAATGGTGGAGCGGTTACGGGTACTGTGTCATCATCGATCATGGGGACGGAATGTGGACCCTCTATGGACATATACGTGAAGGCGGTATTAAAGTAAAGGTAGGCGAGCATGTCAGCCGCGGTCAGGTGATTGCAGAATCCGGCGCAACGGGACAAGTCACGGGGCCTCACCTTCATTTTGAAGTCCGTCAGAATGGAACGCCTGTGGACCCGATGCCGTATCTGTAGACCGTATAAATATTCCGTACAAGCCGAACATATACTAGGATGGTTAAGTCTGGTCATAAGAGGTTCGGCCGGAAAATAAAAGGCGGTGAAACTTACTTTGAAGAAACGTACGGTCGCATTGTTGGTCGTCGTAGGTATGCTGTTGGGAAGCGTACTGACCCTCGTGTTAACAAGCGCAAGCTTTGCGAATCAGGCCTCGACGGGCCAGGGCGTGCTAGCGAGCGTGGTCAGCGGCGGCTTGAAGCAGGATGAAGCGAAGAAAATCGGTACGGCTCTGGATCTCATCCAAGGCAATTATTACGAGGATGTGGACCGGAGCAAACTGGTGGATGGTGCCATCAACGGCATGATGGAATCGCTGGAAGATCCGTACTCGACTTATATGGGTAAGCAAACGGCACAGGAATTTGAGGAGAGCATCGAGGGCTCGTTCAGCGGCATCGGTGCCGAAGTGTCCTCGGAAGACGGCAATGTCGTCATCGTGTCTCCGATCAAGGGATCGCCTGCCGAAAAGGCAGGACTCCGCGCCAAGGATATCATCCTGACGGTGAACGGAGAATCGCTGAGCGGGCTTGAGCTGAACGATGCGGTTTCGAAAATCCGCGGTCCGAAAGGCAGCGAGGCGAAGCTGACGGTCCGCCGCAGCGGCGTATCGACGCCGCTTCAGTACACCATCGTGCGCGACGATGTCGATCTGGAGACCGTCAATGCCCACATGGAACCGGGTAAGGTAGGCGTGATTGAAATTACCCAGTTCTCCCTGAACACGGGCGATCGCTTCAAGGAAGAGTTGGCGAAGCTCGAGAGCGAAGGCATGAAGGGCCTCGTCATCGATGTCCGGAACAATCCCGGCGGCGTGCTGTCCGTCGTGATCGATATCGCCGAGCAATTCGTGCCGAAAGGCAAGCTGATCGTTCAGGTTGAAGACAAGAACAAGAAGCGCGAGAAGAGCGAGTCCAAGGGAACGGGCAAAGGCTATCCGGTCGCCCTCCTGATGAACAAGGGAAGCGCCAGCGCATCCGAAATTCTGGCAGGTGCCTTGCAGCAATCGGCCGGAGCGAAGCTGATCGGTGAAAACTCCTTTGGTAAAGGAACCGTACAGACGAGCTTCGACAAGCAAATGGGCGACGGCAGCCTGCTCAAGATTACGATCGCGAAATGGCTGACGCCAAACGGCAGCTGGATCCACAAGAAGGGGATCAAGCCTGACATTGCGGTGGATCAGCCGGATTACTTCTCGGTGGCTCCGATCAACAAGGACAAATCGCTGGAATACAACATGAATAACACTGACGTGAAGAGTGCGCAGATCATGCTGGACGGCCTTGGCTTCAAGCCTGGACGCAAAGACGGATTCTTCGATGAGAAAACCGTGGCGGCCGTCAAGTCGTTCCAAAGCAGCGCGAAGCTGAACGCGAACGGAGTTATTGACGCGAAGACGGCGGAAGCACTCGAGAACGCGCTGATCGAGCACATCCGCGATCCGAAATACGATAATCAATTGAACCGCGGGATCGACGAGGTGCGGAAGGAAATTGCCGCTGCCGCGTCGAATCGTTAAGAAGGCTGATCTTTAGCCTTCTTTTTTTCTTGCGTCTGATGTCTGTCCTGGATATGCGTAAATGTCATGGTAAAGGAGCGTGGTGACGGATTGGATGTCGCATTGGAACTGCTGTGGAAGTTGGGGGATGCTTTGTTACAGCTGCTGACGCAGCCGTTTTATTATATTTCGATCATTTTGATGGCACTTGTGTACCGTAGGCAGGTACTGCTGGAGAGAAAGCTGTTCTCCGTCCGGCTGCACAGCTGGGGGCTGCAGACTTGGCGAACCTTTTGGGGCGGACTGCTGGCCGGGATCGGCGTCTCGGTGGCCGCGGCGTTTTTGGGAATTTCGCTGACCACGGAAGCGGTCATCTGCATTTGGGTGGTAGCCATCGTGCTGCTGCTGTTCCGGGTAAGGTATTTATGCTTTGCCTACGCCATCGGGATCCTGGGCGTGATTCAGTTTGTTGTAGGGCTGTTTTCCTGGAGTCCGGACGGGTTCCTGAAAACGGTGAAGGATACGGTAGCGGGTCTGGATATTCCTGCCCTGCTTGCCTTGGTCGCGGTGCTGCACTTGGCTGAGGCTCTGCTTATCCGCCTGCAGGGAGCGTCCTTTGCTAATCCGCTCTTTATTGAAGGGAAGCGAGGCAAGCTCGTTGGAGGCTATCAGATGCAGGTATTCTGGCCGATTCCTCTGTTTCTGCTGATTCCGGGAGCTTCGGATACCATTCTGCCTTGGACGCCTTTATTTGGAGGAGACGGATGGAGCAGCGGCTTCAGCATGATGGCACTGCCGATGGTGATCGGCTTCAGCGAAATGACGCAGAGCCTGCTTCCGCAGGTGAAGGCCGATCGGACGTTCAAACGCCTCCTTATCTATGGCGTCGTACTGCTGGCTTTCAGCATTCTGTCGGCATGGTGGAGTCCGCTCGCCCTTGTGGCGGCCTTGATCGCCTTTGTGCTTCATGAAGGGCTGGCCTGGTACAGCCGGTATGAGGAGCAGCACCGGAGTCCGGTGTTTGTCCATCCTGCGCAGGGGCTGAAGGTGCTGGCCGTCATTCCCGGGAGCCCTGCCGAAGAGCTGGGCATCACGGCCGGCGAATCGATTGTGAAGGTCAACGGCATGGCGATCCGGTCCAAAGAGCAGCTGCATCTGGCGATCCGCAAAAACCCGGCCTTCTGCAAGCTGGAAGTGCAAAACCTGCAGGGTGAAGTCAAGTTCCTGCAGCGGGCAATCTACGACGGGGATCATCACCAGCTGGGCGTTATTCTGGCTCCGGACCCGGATGCCGGTGTGGCGCTAGTGCTGAAACCGGTCAATCTGTTTCAGCTGATCGGCATGAAAATTCATGCCCGCAGCAAGTCGTCCACCCCTGCATCGCATGATGCGCGGGAAGCCGACATGTAAAGGCAAGAACGCAAAAAGCGTGGAAGCTCTGAAGCTTCCACGCTTTTTTTTGTCTTATGAAAGGGCCAATCGGTGGTTTACCGGCGAAGCAGGAGGTTACGGATCATTCCTGAAGCTGGCGGAGGACGATGATCTCTACCCGGCGGTTTTTCTGCCTTCCGGCTTCGGTGCCATTATCCCCGACAGGACGCGTATCGCCGTATCCGGCGTACTGGAATTCGTCCGGGTTCAGATGCTTTTGGTCAAGGAAAAACCGCAGGACCGACAGCGCCCGTGCTCCGGAGAGCTCCCAATTGTCTTTGTAATTCGAAGCGTGTACGATCGGCAGATTGTCGGTGTGACCCTCGATGCTGATCACCGTGCTCAGGTTCTTGAACAGGCTGGCTAGCTTGTCCAGCACCGGTGCCGAGCCGGGCTTTAGGTCAGCTTTGCCGACATCGAACATAAATTGGTCGCTCAGCGTAATGGAGATACCTTGAGGCTCGTCCGCCACAAATATCTGGTCCTCCAGCCGGTTATCCTTCACATACTGCGAAATGACCTGCATCAGGTTCTGGAGCTCCTGCTCCTGCTTGCGGAAGGCAAGCTCCCGTTCGGTCAGTTCCTGAGAGCCGCTGTTCTGCGGTTTTTTGGCCGTGTCGGGATTTCGATGCGTATTTTTGTCCGCCTGGCCGGTGATGCCGGATCCCTTCTCGAGGATCGAATCGCCGCTTTTGAACGTATGCTGCAGGGATTGTGTAATCGCCTCGTACTTCTCAACGTCCAGCCGGCTCATCGCGAACATCATGACGAAAAAGATCAGGAGCAGCGTGATCAGGTCCGCATAAGTGATCAGCCACCGGTCCCGGCCGCCGTCTCCTTCGCTTTTCCTCCGGCCCTGGCGTCTATTCCGCTGTCTCATCGATGAATTCCTCCTTCACGGCAGGGGCATGATAGCTGTCCACCGGTGTGAAGGAAACGAGCTTTTTGCGCACCATGTTGGGGTGCTCGCCGTTCTGAATCGCCAGAATGCCCTGCATCAAAAGTTCCAATTGCTGAATTTCATCGGCGCTGCGGGACTTAATTTTCGACGCAATGGGTAAAAAGATAATATTGGCGCTCGCCACGCCGTATAACGTAGCGGTAAAAGCAACTGCGATCGACGGCCCGAGATCGGTCGGCTCGGACAAGCTGCCGAGGACATGGATCAGCCCCATAACGGTGCCGATGATACCCATGGTCGGGGCGTAGCCGCCCGCTGACTCGAATATTTTGGCGTAGTTTTCGTGCTTTTGCTCTACGGCGTCCATTTCGAGCTCCATGATTTGTTTGATCTGGGATTCTTCCGTTCCGTCGACGACCAGCTGAATGCCTTCGCGAAGGAACGAGTTGTGATGGTCCATCGCCATTCTTTCAAGGGAGAGCACCCCGCTCCGTCTGGCCGCCGTAGCCATGCCAACCAAGTCTTCGATCAGCTGGTTCGTATCCTCGGCCGGTTTGCTGAAGGCAAAGCGCAGCGCTTTGGGAATCGTCTTGAGCCGGTGAAGCGGGTAACTGACAACGACAGCGGCAATAGTTCCCCCGAATACGATCAGGGCGGCCGCTGCCTGCATTAATCCATTAATCTGACCTCCTTCCCATAAAAAGCCACCTACCAGCGCGGCAAGTCCCGCCAGGATGCCCAGTATTGTTGTGATTTCCATGTTGTGCTATCACTCCTGTTCATGAGTTAGGGTTTGCATACGGCACTTGATCAGAGTATAATAGACGGGAACAAATATTCTTATTTCAACAATGATTTCCTATAGCTTATATCGGGAAATCTCGACATATAGTTTAGAATATCTATTTTAGATGATAAGGGTGATGTTGGGCAATGAGCGATATTGTCGTCAGTACCAAGACGTTTGAGCTTGAGTCGGAATACACACCGCAGGGCGACCAGCCGAAGGCCATTACCGAGCTGGTGGAAGGCCTGAAGCAGGGGAAGAAGCATCAGACGCTGCTCGGTGCGACCGGTACCGGCAAGACCTTTACCATTGCGCAGACGATCGCCAAGGTGCAGCGGCCGACGCTGGTCATCGCGCATAACAAGACGCTTGCCGCCCAGCTGGCGAGCGAATTCAAGGAGTTTTTCCCGAACAACTCCGTCGATTACTTTGTGAGTTACTATGATTACTATCAACCGGAAGCGTACATCCCTTCTTCGGATACGTATATTGAGAAAGATTCGAGCATCAACGAGGAGATCGATAAGCTGCGCCACTCCGCGACCAGCTCGCTGTTCGAGCGGCGGGACGTTATTATCGTGGCGAGCGTCTCGTGTATTTACGGCTTGGGTTCGCCGATGGAATACTCCAGCATGCTGCTGTCGCTGCGCGTAGGCATGGAGAAGCCGCGTAATCAGATTTTGTCGCGCCTGGTGGACATCCAATACCAGCGCAACGACATCAACTTCGTGCGCGGGACATTCCGTGTTCGCGGCGACGTCATTGAGATTTTCCCGGCTTCCAAGGGGGAACAGGCGATCCGCGTGGAGCTGTTCGGGGATGAGATCGAACGGATTACGGAGATCGACGTCCTGACCGGCGAGCTGATCGGTGAACGCGATCATATTGCGATTTTCCCGGCGTCTCACTTCGTAACGAAGGAAGAGACGATGCGTGTGGCGCTGGTCAATATTGAGCGGGAGCTGGAAGAGCGGCTCGAGGAGCTTCGCTCCCAAGGCAAGCTGCTCGAGGCTCAGCGCCTGGAGCAGCGTACGCGCTACGACATCGAGATGATGAAGGAAGTCGGCTTCTGCTCGGGGATTGAGAACTATTCCGGACCGTTAACATTCCGGGAACGGGGAGCAACCCCATATACGCTGCTGGACTATTTTCCGGATGATATGCTGATCGTCGTCGACGAGTCCCATGTGACGCTGCCGCAGATCCGCGCGATGTACAACGGGGACCGGGCGCGCAAGACGGTGCTGGTGGAACACGGATTCCGTCTGCCGTCGGCTCTGGACAACCGCCCGTTGACGTTCGAAGAGTTCGAGAGTAAAGTGAATCAAATTATCTACGTGTCAGCGACGCCGGGACCGTACGAGATCGAGCACTGTAATGAAATGGTTGAGCAGATCATCCGTCCGACAGGTTTGTTGGATCCGGTAATCGAAGTCCGACCGACCGAAGGGCAGATTGACGATTTGATCGGAGAGATCCGGGAGCGGATCGACCGCGACGAGCGGGTGCTCGTGACGACGCTGACCAAGAAGATGGCCGAGGATTTGACCGACTATCTGAAAGAGATTGGGATCAAGGTCCGGTACCTGCATTCCGATATCAAGACCTTGGAGCGGATGGCGATACTGCGCGATCTGCGTTTGGGCACGTTCCATGTGCTGATTGGGATCAACCTGCTGAGAGAGGGACTTGACCTGCCTGAGGTATCTTTGGTTGCGATCCTGGATGCCGACAAGGAAGGCTTCCTCCGCTCGGAGCGGTCTCTCATTCAGACCATCGGCCGCGCGGCCCGGAACTCTGAGGGCTTTGTTCTGATGTATGGCGACAAAATTACGGAGTCGATGGACAAAGCGATTAAGGAAACCCAGCGCCGCCGCACGATGCAGATTGCCTATAACGAGCAGCACGGGATCACGCCTCAGACGATCCGCAAGAAGGTGCGGGACGTCATCGAGGCGACGAAGGTGGCCGAGTCGAAGGCGGAGTATTTGACCGGCACCGGAGGCAAGATGTCGAAGAAGGAGCGCCAGTCGGTGATTCAGCGTCTGGAAGCGGAAATGAAGGATGCCGCGAAGAACCTGCAGTTCGAGCGCGCAGCCGAGCTGCGTGACGCCCTGCTGGAACTGAAGGCGGAATAAACAAGAACATGGATAAGATAAGGGAACGGCCGCTTGTACTGGTCGTTCTCTTTGTGGATAAATCCCATAAATAGATCCTTTCAAAGGAGATGAGCGACCATTGGCCAGCGAGAATATCGTCATTAAGGGTGCCAGGGCCCACAATTTGAAAAATATAGATATCACGATTCCCCGTGATAAATTCGTTGTTTTAACCGGACTGAGCGGTTCGGGCAAGTCTTCCCTGGCGTTTGACACGATTTATGCGGAAGGGCAGCGCCGTTATGTGGAGTCGCTGTCCGCGTACGCGCGGCAGTTTTTGGGGCAGATGGAGAAGCCGGACGTCGACTCGATCGACGGGCTGTCTCCGGCCATATCGATTGACCAGAAGACGACGAGCCGCAACCCGCGTTCTACCGTCGGAACGGTAACCGAGATTTACGATTACCTGCGGCTTCTGTTTGCCCGTGTGGGCCATCCTCACTGTCCGGAGCACGGCATTGAAATCACGTCCCAGACCGTGGAGCAGATGGTCGACCGGATTATGCAGTATCCGGAGAAGACACGTTTACAGCTGCTGGCACCGATGATTTCCGGCCGGAAGGGCGAGCACAAGTCTTTGTTTACCGACGTGGCCAAGCAGGGCTTCGTACGCGTACGGGTAGACGGCGAGCTTCGCGATCTTTCCGAAAATATCGAACTGGAGAAAAACAAGAAGCACTCGATCGAGGTCGTTGTCGACCGGATCGTCGTTAAGGAAGGTGTGGAGGCGCGTCTGGCGGACTCCATCGAGACGGCGCTGAAGCTGTCCGGAGGCCAGCTGCTGGTCGATATTATGGGCCAGGAAGAGCTGCGTTTCAGCTCCAATTTCGCCTGCCCGATCTGCGGATTCAGCATTGAGGAGCTGTCCCCGCGGATGTTCTCGTTTAACAGTCCGTTCGGGGCCTGTCCGGAATGCGACGGACTTGGCGTGAAGATGATCGTCGACCCTGAGCTGCTGATTCCGGACCGGGAGAAATCGATCGATGACGGCGCTTTTCTGGCGTGGACAGGCAGTACGTCCAACTATTATCCGCAATTTTTGAAATCGGTATGTGAGCATTACAACATTCCTCAGAATGTTCCGGTCAGCCAGCTGAAGGAAGAAGATATGAACAAGCTGCTGTATGGAACGGGGAACCAGAAGGTCCGCTTCCGTTACGAAAATGACTTCGGACAACGGAAAGAAGCGTTTGTGGTGTTTGAGGGCGTCATTCCCAACCTGGAGCGCCGTTACCGTGAAACGGCTTCCGAGGGCATCCGCGAATTTATCGAAAACTTCATGAGCGCGAAGCCGTGCGAAGTCTGCAAGGGTCACCGTTTGAAGAAAGAAGTGCTTGCCGTAACCGTCAATGACTACAACATGGCGCATGTGACGAGCCTGTCCATCGGCGAAGCGATGAAGCTGTTTGACCAGCTCGAGCTGTCCGAGAAGGAACGCTCGATTGCGAATTTGATTTTGAAGGAAATTAACGCGCGTCTCGGATTCCTCGTGAATGTCGGGCTCGATTACCTGACGCTGAGCCGGGCCGCGGGCACACTCTCCGGGGGAGAGGCCCAGCGGATCCGCCTGGCTACGCAGATTGGCTCCAGCCTGATGGGCGTGCTCTATATTCTCGATGAGCCGAGCATCGGTCTGCACCAGCGGGACAACGATCGGTTGATTTCCACGCTGGAGCACATGCGGGACATCGGCAATACGCTCATCGTCGTAGAGCATGACGAGGACACCATGATGGCCGCCGACTATATCATCGATATCGGTCCTGGTGCCGGTATTCATGGCGGCCGTGTCATCGCGCAAGGGACGCCGGAGGAAATCATGAAAGATCCGAATTCCTTGACCGGCCAATACCTGAGCGGACGCAAGTTCATCCCGGTCAATACGGAACGCCGTAAGCCGGATAACCGCTGGCTGGAGATCCGCGGAGCGAAAGAGAACAACCTGAAGAACATCAATGCCAAAATTCCGGTGGGTGTCTTCACGGCAGTAACAGGGGTTTCCGGTTCGGGCAAATCGACGCTCGTGAATGAGATCCTGTACAAAACGCTTGCCAGGGAGCTCAACAAGGCGGTCAAGGTCAGACCCGGACAGCACAAGGAAATCCGCGGGCTCGAGCATCTGGAGAAGGTCATCGATATCGACCAGTCGCCGATCGGCCGCACGCCGCGTTCCAATCCGGCAACCTACACCGGTGTGTTTGATGATATCCGTGACATTTACGCGCAGACGAACGAGGCCAAAATCCGCGGTTATAAAAAGGGACGCTTCAGCTTTAACGTGAAGGGCGGACGATGCGAAGCCTGCCGCGGGGACGGCATCATCAAGATCGAGATGCACTTCCTGCCGGACGTCTACGTGCCGTGTGAAGTCTGCAAAGGCAAACGCTATAACCGGGAAACGCTGGAGGTTAAGTATAAGGAAAAGAGTATCGCCGACGTGCTTGAAATGACGGTGGAGCACGCAACGGAATTTTTCAAAAACATTCCGAAAATCCACCGCAAGTTGCAAACGCTGCTCGACGTGGGCTTGGGCTATGTTACCTTGGGACAACCGGCCACGACGCTTTCTGGCGGCGAGGCGCAGCGCGTGAAGCTGGCCTCCGAGCTGTACCGGCGCAGCACCGGCAAGACGCTCTACATTCTGGATGAGCCGACAACCGGCCTGCATGTCGACGATATCGACCGTCTGCTGACTGTGCTTCACCGTTTGGTCGATTCCGGGGAATCCGTGCTCGTCATTGAGCACAACCTGGACGTCATCAAGACGGCCGACCACATTATCGACCTGGGTCCTGAAGGCGGCAGCGGCGGCGGAACGATTATTGCCTCCGGTACGCCGGAGCAAATCGTGAAGGTCGAGCAGTCGTACACAGGCAAGTACCTGAAGCCGATCCTGGAGCGCGACACGGCGCGCAGCGAAGCTTTGAAGGTGACGAGCTAATAGCGACCAGCTTGTACCAATGCCGTAATCAGAGCTTGGTATGGAACGATTACGCGAAATAAGGATATAGACCAGATCATGTCTCCATTCCGCCGTCAGGCGGGGGAGGCATGATTTTTTTTGAAGAGATCAGAAAGTATACGTTTCGGAGCCTCCGCTTCCTGATCTCGCAATAAAAACTTCCGCTAGACGCGGTCTGTCTTCTTTGAAGGTACGTCGATAGACGTTTTTCTTATACGAAGAAACCATAAACTTCAGACTAAAGAATACGATGTAAGCAAGGGAGTAAAATGATTCCGAAGAAGCGAAGCGGTCACATTTGGCTTTCGGATTTCTACCTTACGTGGGTTCCATATAATCAAGAAATCCGAAAACAAGAGGGATCGCAGGAACATTTTACGTACTTGCCCCATCATCCATTTCAATTTTCACTTATATGGATTCCTTATACTGTAGGAGATTTCCGCCTAGCCAACCTCCATGGTGACGAAGCAGGATCTATGGCACATCCGGAAATAAGCGCCATTTTTCATAAATTGAAGCCAACCGGGGTAATAATATTAAGGAATAGGTTTCTACACATGCACATGGTAATTGATCGGAGGCAACGAGCCTCAATTACCAGAAAAAGGCGATTTTATGACAATTTCAATTTTTTGCATCCGAAGTCTTGCATCTCATCGCCCAGAACGATAACATGTAGAGAGATATGTAAATTGAGCGAAGCCACAAGAGGAGGTCCAACCATGTTGCTTGCAGAAGCTGCTGCATCGGCTGCATCCAAATTCAATACCTTTGACGTATTCATGATCCTGTTTACGATTTTGATCCTGATCGGGGTTATCCGTCTGGTGAAGCAACCGGTTAAGAACAAATTTGCAATCGGATTCAGCGTGATTTGCTTGCTGGTCTTTTTAGCGTCTGACTTTGCCATGATCCAGAACTGGATGAGCTAATCGGATACAACTTAAACGAAGTTGCGACGAATGAAGACACCTTTCGCTAACCGGCGGACAAGGGGTCTTTTTTTGTTTAAGCCATCGGGATTCTGGCTGTGGAAATTTCCTATTAAATATAGGGCTTCCAGCAATTGTACACGCCCGGTTTGTGTGATACATTGAGGCTATGATTCAGGGGAAAGGATAGACTCCGGAGATCTGCAGATCAAGATAAAGATAAGGTCAGGTGAGGGAATGAAACCGACGGGGAAAAAGTGGGTCATTACGCTACTCAGCACGATCGTGCTCGTCAGTGGAAGCGCGGCGGCCGAGGCACAGAGCACAGGCAAAACGGCCACAGCGGCATCCAAGGCGGGACAAGCTGCGCAGAAGGCAAAAACAGCAGCATCAAGCGCATCTACAGCAAAGAAGGTCAACGTCCAGGTGGCAGCGGATCCGGTCCCGCAAATCGTCAAAGACATATCGCCTTCGGTTGTAGGGATTATCGGCCGCTCGACGGATACGACGCTGACGGGAGGCGCGACCAACCGCTACAATTTGGCGCACGGTACAGGAGTCATCGTGAAGTCCAACGGTTGGATCGTTACCAACGCGCATGTGGTGAACGGACTGGAAGGTACGCTGGTCGTCACATCCGACGGCAAATCGTATAGCATTGTGGATTCATACATAGACGAAACAAGTGATATTGCCTTAATCAAAATCAATGCCAAATCTTTAGTGCCTGCGGTCTTTGCCAAGTCCGCACAAACTGCGCAGGTAGGGGAGAAGGTCATTGCGATCGGTACGCCGATCTCTTTTTCCCTTCGCAATTCGGCAACGGTAGGCGTTGTCAGCGGTCTGAACCGGGGCGTGAACGCTTTTTACCGGCTGATCCAAAGCGATACGGCAATTAACCCGGGCAACAGCGGGGGGCCGCTCGTCAATATGCGGGGCGAGGTGATCGGGATCAACAGCCTGAAGTTCGCAGCCGTCGGCGTGGAAAATATGGGCTTTTCCATCCCTTCGGATACGGTGCAGTACGTGATGGGACAACTGTTCAAGTATGGGGAAGTGAAGCGCCCAAGCCTCGGATTCAACATGGAAGAGAGCTGGTCTGCCATTGTCGGACTGCCAACGGACGATCCGTTAACCGTAACGAAGGTCTTTTCGGATCAGGCCAAGAAAGCCGGCATTCAGGAGGACGACGTGCTTTACAGCATTAACGGCAAGCGGGTGACCTCGGTCGTGGACATCAACGAAATGTTTAAGTCCTTTTTACCGGGGCAAACGGTTAAGCTGCTTATGCAGAGCGGCGGGGATATCGTGGAGCGGAAGCTGGTTCTGTCGCAGGCTGGCGCCGATGGTGATGCCTATAATGACGAGAGCGGACCGGGAGAGGAATTTTAATGGGGAAGAAGGGACAGTCACGGATGAAGGGAAGCGCATTGCGTAACATCGGATCGGCGGCACTGGCCGGCATCATCATGCTGGCAGCCGCATTGCCCGCGTGGGCGGACAGCAGCTCGGACAAGCTGACATTGCAGCTCAAGACGGGAAGCACCGCGGCGGTGATTAACGGGCAGACGGTACAAATTTTGAAGCCGTTCAAGAAAAATGGAACCGTAATGGTTCCGCTGGGCGTGTTCAGCAAAGCGTTCGGCAGCGAAGTAAAGCTGGAAAAAAACAATGTGGTCAAAATCGGTTACGGCCCTCATCAGATCAGCCTAACGATTGACAGCCAGCTGGCCTGGGTGGACGGACATAAAGTGAAGCTGGAGGCTGCCCCGTCCATGGTGAACGGCACCCTGATGGTTCCGCTTCGTGTGGTGGCGCAAGGCATCGGAGCGCAAATGAATACAGGGTCGGCGGGGGAATGGGTGATCAGCCTGAAACCTTCGGAGGATGATGCCAGTCCGCAGGATCCGGGGATCGATTCGGATGTAGGCAAGACGAAGATCGGCAACAGCTACTACGGCTGGACGATGAATTATCCGAGCGGCCTGATCGTCGGCAGCGGCGATGAAACCGAGAGTATTGCGTCTTTTAACGATGCAGAGGAAAAGTACTACATTGAAGTCCACGCTTCCGATGAGGATGCGGATCTAAGCACCGATGATTTACTGGATCGGCTGGTGGAGGACGCCAAACAGGGCGGCGAGATGGTAGTGGACCGGGGGACCTTCCCGAAAGCAAAGGTGCCGTATGCCCGTATTGTGACCAAGGACGGGGACGGAACCTTCTGGGAGTGCCGGATGTATTCGAGCCATAATCGTCTGTACGAGCTGTATTTTGCTGATCTGCAGGCGTCCAACTACAAGGACCTGAATAAATATGCCGGGCTGCTGAACTCTTTTGATACGAGCTTTAATCCGGCGGACAAAACCGTGAAGGATCTGTCGACCGTCAAAAATGGCATGCGAGGCGTGTATAACGAGGATTACGGCATTGCTTTAGACATCCCGGCCGACTGGAGCATGGATAATGCGGACATGTATTATGAAAGCAAGGACGGCAGCTACTTGAAGCTGAACGTGTCTACTGGACCCAAAGGCGATTCACTCGACCAGTGGGGTGGACAGATGAAGAAATGGCTGGAAGAGTCCTTCGTCAAAACTTCGTATGAGGTCGTCAATACTTACCCGCTGGAGGTATCCGGGGAACAGGCGCTGGTGAACGAAGCCAGGTATAACTACGGTGACGGCTGGATCCGTGAATATGAAGTGATGATTTTGAAGGACGGTTACCGCTATTATGTGGAATATGCAGCTCCGGAAGACCAGCCGGCGGATGTGGCCAAGTTCAAGGATTTGATGAACGGGATCAACATTGATTTTACCGTCGTACCGGAATCCTTCGGGAGTATGGAAGAGAATACGTTCCTGATCGATAAATCCAAGAGAACGACCAAAACGTCCAAAACCTATCAGTACCAAATTCGTATTCCGCAGTACTGGAGCGCGAATCGCGACCAGTTTGAGCTGTCGCCGGTGGAGTATCAGTTCGTGGGCGGACGCATGATGATCACGGCCGAGAAGGATAGCTCCTTTGAAGAAGCCGTAAGCCAGCTGAAGGCGTTCTACAATGAAGCCGTGAAGTATCAGAAAGATTTGAAGCTGGAAAAGGTAGAGAACACGACCTTTGCCGGTGAGCCAGCTGTCGTCTTCTCCATCCATCAGGTGAAGGACGGCATTCCGTACAGCGTGCGCCAAATCGTCGTTCAGCATAACGGCACGGTGTATACGCTGTCCGCGTCCCTGAATGACGCCAACGCCACGGATATTCAGAAGAAGACGCTGGATGAGACGCTGAATTCTTTTACGTTTACGAAAAAAGATGAAGTCAAGACCACTGCGGCTGCCGAATAACGTGAGATAACTGCTGTTTGCTGTAAAAGTGCAGTGGAAAAATATGTGATCAGGAACCGGGATAGCCCAGAGGCTGTTCCGGTTTTTGTTATACCCGACAGAAGCTTTTCACACCACATAAGCCGCGCATGGCCATTCACCTAGTTTGCACCCTACCAAACACGGATAACCTGATAGTATGTAATTCGAAAATTGCTGCCTTCCTATGGGAATCGAGATAATTCGTGGGGATAGTAGAAGGATCGGAAGATGTCTGGTACACTAGATAAGTTAAAGCAGAAGTTGTGCTGGTGATTCTTTTCGTTAGGTCAGCAATGAGTACGAGAATTCTAGAATTTGAACCGGCAGGACCGGTTTGGGAGGATATAGATGAACAAACAAGCATTAAGAAGGGAAGACGTGGAGCTTCTGGCGCCGGCCGGCGACTGGGACTGCATGCGTGCGGCGGTAGCCAACGGAGCGGATGCGATCTTTTTCGGCGTCGAAAAGTTTAACGCCCGTGCCCGGGCGAACAACTTCCGGATGGCGGAGCTGCCGGAGATCATGTCGTTTCTTCACAGCTATGGCGTGAAGGGCTTTTTGACGTTTAACATTTTGGTGTTTGAAAACGAGTTGGAGGATGCCAAGGAACTGATCGACGCCTGTATCGATGCGGGCGTGGATGCTGTGATTGTGCAGGATTTAGGGCTGGTGAAGCTGATTCGGGAAATTTCCCCGGACTTCCCGATTCACGGCTCGACCCAGATGACGATCACTTCACCGGAAGCGGTGGAATTCACCAAGCCTTGGGGCATGGAGCGTGTCGTGCTTGGGCGCGAGAACAACCTGAAGCAGATTCAAAAAATCGGGGAACAGGCGAAACTTCCGATGGAAGTGTTCGTTCACGGAGCCCTGTGCGTCTCCTATTCCGGTCAGTGCCTGACGTCGGAAATGTGGGGCGGCCGCTCGGCCAACCGCGGCGAATGCGCTCAGGCCTGCCGCCTGCCGTACGACCTGATCGTGGACGGCGAGCAGAAGCCGATGGGCGATGTGGCTTATCTGCTGTCGCCAAAAGATTTGGCGGCTATCGATTTGATGCCGGAGCTGATCGAGGCGGGCGTCACGTCCTTTAAAATCGAAGGGCGGCTGAAGAGCCCCGAGTACGTGGCCAACGTGGTCAGCAAGTACCGCAAGGCGATCGACCGTTACTTTGACGGCGACAATACACCGCCGAGCGAAGAGGAAATGCGCGAGCTGCAGCAGAGCTTTTCGCGCGGCTTTACGCACGGATTCCTCGAAGGCACGAACAACAAACAACTGGTCGACGGCACGTTCCCGAAAAGCCGTGGCGTGTACGTCGGACGGGTCGAAAAGATCCTGCGCGACGGCGTCGTCTGCAAGATCGAAGCGCCGCTGAAGCGCGGTGACGGCATCGTGTTCGACGCCGGCGATCCGACGAAGCAGGAAGAGGGCGGGCGGATTTACGACCTGCGCCGCAAAGGCGTCAAGATTGACGGGGAAGCCGGCGAAGGCTGGATCGTGGACATCGTTCCGGGCCGGAGCGACGTAGACCTGCGGAAGCTGCATGTCGGCGACCGCATCTGGAAAACGAACGATCCGGCGCTCGACAAGCGCCTGCGTCAAACGTTCGAGACGGAGAAGCCGTACCGGGTGTTCCCGGTACATGTGAAGGCCGTGGGCCATGCCGGCGGTCTCCTGACGACCGTCTGGACCGATGTGCAGAAGGGCACGACGGTGCAGGTCGACTCGGAGATGGAGCTGGAAATCGCCAAGAAGCGGCCGATGGATTACGCTCTGCTCGAGGAGCAGTTCGGCCGCCTGGGCGGCACCGTCTACCAGCTCGAGAAGCTGGACGTCGACCTGCAGGGTGACGTCATCGTGCCGATGCGCGAGCTGAACAATATCCGCCGCCGGGCGGTGGAGCTGCTCGCAGGCGAGCGCCCGAAGCCGCCCGTGTACGTAAAACGGGCGGCGACCGTGTATGGCGATGCCGAGCGCAGCGCATCGCCGGTTGCCCGCGGTGAGGCGAAGCTCACCGCGCTGTGCCGCAGCCTCCCGCAGGTTGAGGCTGCGCTCGAAGCCGGCGTAGAGATGATATACGCCGACTTCGAGTTCATCAAGCAGTTCCCGGCAGCGGTGGAAGCCGTTCATGCCGCCGGCAAGCGGATCGCGCTGGCCACGCCGCGCATCCATATGCCGAACGAGAACGGCTACCACAAAAACATTCTGCGTCTCAAGCCGGACGCCGTGCTTGTGCGCAACACCGGGGCGCTGTATTTCTACCTGCGCCACCGGATGGAAAACCCGGATGCCGATCATCCGCAGCTGATTGGCGATTTTTCGCTGAACATCGCCAACCACAAAGCGGTGGATCTGTTCCTCGAAGCCGGCTGTGACCTGGTTACGCCGTCTTACGACCTGAACATCCAGCAAATGGTCGATCTGCTGGAGCGCTCCAAAACGTCGCAGATGGAAATCGTCATCCACCAGCATCTGCCGATGTTCCATACGGAGCACTGCGTATACTGTACCTTCCTGAGCGAAGGCACCGACTTCACGAACTGCGGCCGTCCGTGCGAATCGCATCGGGCGTCCCTGCAGGACCGCATTGGCATGTCCCATCCGGTCCGCGTGGACGAGGGCTGCCGCAACACGGTCTACAACGCCATCGAGCAGTCCGGTGCCGAGTACCTGACGAACTTTATGGATCTCGGCGTCTCGACCTACCGCGTCGAGTTCCTGGAGGAAACACCTGAACAGGTGCACGAGGTCATCGACCTGTACAACCGTGCCCTGCGCGGCGAAATCAGCGGCACGCAGGTTTGGAAGACACTGAAGGCGACGAATCAGCTTGGCGTGACTCGTGGGCAGCTGGTGAAATAAGAAAAAGTAAATGAAGGCAGAATCCCGCCATGTCGTGCGGATTCTGCCTTTTTTATGTGATAACCCTGAGATCAACCGGGCGTAGCTTATGACAATGGCTTGATTTTTTATGCCTTAAATATTCATTTCCTCGTGCTGGATGTATGGTGTATTGTATATATATGGAATTTGGAAGTGTTACTACAGCTTATTCGATCCTCTCCTAAACCTCTCTGGCCCCACTCACTTGAAACAGTTTTCCCTAAGCTGATTTATGACTTAAAAAGGGCGGACCAATAGATCACCCTACGGTTTGGTAGCACCATATATTAATAAGAATGAATTCAATTTTGGTTACTTACAAGACTACCATTAGGGGGCCTTCCGTGTGAAAGTGAATCAATTACGCTTGGCAGATGCCGTATGGATTGAACCTGTTGTTCATGGTGACAACCGGGGTTTTTTTATGGAGGGGTATAACGAGGCTTTGCTGCGCCAGCAGGGAATTACGCACACATTCGTTCAGGATAATCAATCGCTCTCCGCAGAAGCGGGCGTCATCCGCGGCCTTCACTATCAATTGAACCCCAAAGCCCAGACCAAGCTGGTCCGCGTTCTGAGCGGTGCGATTTATGATGTGATTGTGGATGTCCGGCGGGATTCAGCGACGTTTGGAGAGTGGACCGGAGTGATTCTTAGTGAGTATAACAAGCGGCAGCTGCTTGTCCCCAAAGGGTTCGCCCACGGATTCTGCACGCTGGTTCCGGGTACGCAGGTTCTGTATAAGGTGGATGAATATTATTCTCCTGAACATGACCGGGGCATCTTGTGGAACGATCCTGCGCTTGGCATCGACTGGCCGGTCTCCAGTCCGATCCTGTCGGATAAAGATCAGCGCCATCCTCTGCTGAAGGATGCGGAGCTTAACTTTTGATTACGACCAGGAGGGATCAAACGATGGGAAGGAAAATGCTCGTTACCGGCGGAGCGGGGTTTATTGGAAGTAATTTTATTATATACATGCTGCAAAAGTATCCTGAATTGGAAATTGTCAATATGGATGCACTGACTTATGCCGGCAACCTCGAAAACCTCAGCTCCATCCAGAATCATCCCCATTATACTTTTACGGCAACCAACATTACGGATGCGGAGGCTGTGGAATTATGGTTTCAGCAAGGGATCGATATCGTCGTCAACTTTGCGGCTGAATCCCATGTAGACCGGAGCATTCTGGAACCGGATATTTTCGTGAAGACGAATGTTCTGGGGACGCAGGTGCTGCTCGATGCAGCCCGGAAGCATGGGGTGACCAAATTCGTTCAGGTGTCCACCGACGAGGTATACGGTACGCTGGGAGATACGGGCCTTTTTACGGAAGAGACACCGCTGGCTCCAAACAGTCCTTACTCCGCGAGCAAAGCCGGAGGAGATCTCATGGTCCGGGCCTATTATGAAACATTTGGACTGCCCGTAAATATCACCCGCTGTTCTAACAATTACGGTCCGTATCAGTTTCCGGAAAAGCTGATCCCGCTCATGATTTCCCGCGCCCTTAACGAGCAGCCGCTGCCTGTTTACGGCGACGGGTTAAATATTCGGGACTGGCTGTACGTCGAAGACCACTGTTCTGCCATCGACCTTGTCATCCATCAGGGCAAGCCGGGCGAGGTTTATAACATTGGCGGCAACAATGAGCGGACGAACCTTCATATCGTCAGAACGATATTGGAGGAACTGGGTAAACCAGAGTCATTAATTACGCATGTTCAGGACCGGCCGGGGCATGACCGCCGTTACGGAATCGATCCTGCCAAAATAACGAGGGAACTCGGTTGGAAGCCGAAGTACGATTTTGAATCCGGCATCAAGGAGACGATTCAGTGGTACCTGGATCATAAGGATTGGTGGGCGCGTATTCAGTCCGGTGAGTATCAGGATTATTACAAGAAGCAGTACGGTTCGCGTTTGGGTGACGGCTTATGAAAGTCCTTGTGACAGGAGCCGAAGGACAGCTTGGCCGGGATGTGACCGCCTTGTTCCAGCAAGCGGGGCATCAGGTTCTGGGCTGCGGGCGCTCCATGCTCGATATTACTCTTTGGGATGCGTGCCAGCAGGCCGTTCATGATTTTGGGCCGGACACGATTGTCCACTGCGCGGCCTACACGGCCGTGGATGCGGCGGAAACGGACATTGACGGGGCTTACCGAGTTAATGCGATCGGCACCAGGAATATGACGACGGCAGCGGAGAGCTGCGGAGCCAAGCTGATATACATCAGCACGGATTATGTTTTTAACGGAAGGTCTTCGGTTCCTTACCGAGAATATGACAAAACTGATCCCCAGAGCGTCTACGGCAAAACCAAACAGGCTGGTGAGCAATTCGTGCAGAGCCTGTCTTCCCGGTACTTCATCGTTCGGACCTCTTGGGTATATGGTGCGCATGGAGCCAATTTTGTCAAAACGATGCTGCGTCTCGGTCAAGAAAAGCCCGTGCTGCAGGTCGTCAACGACCAGCTGGGTTCTCCTACGTTTACAGTAGATTTGTCCCGCTTTCTGCTCGAACTCGTCCAAACGGAGAAATACGGGATTTACCACGCCTCCAATGCGGGGCAGTGTACCTGGTTTGATTTCACCCGGGCTATTTTTGACGAAGCGGGCAAAGCTGGAATCCAGCTGACCGCCCGGCTTGAACCCTGCACAACGGCTCAATTTCCACGTCCTGCTCCCCGTCCTGCATATTCGGTCATGGATCACATGGCGATTCGGGCCAATGGGCTGACTGATTTGAGGGATTGGCGGGAAGGATTGCATGATTTTATTCAAGGTCTATCTACCAAAAATCAAGGGATAGAGTAGATTAGAACTCTCTAATGAAAAGTTCGATCAGGCACCGGCTGCTGCGGTGCTTTTTTCTTTTCCCAGCATTCCCCCCCCCCTCATCGTTTGACACCCCTCCCGTCCGGGTAATCTCTACTAACTAATCTCTTTCTTCGTCTCCCAATCAATCAGACACGCTCCCCTCACGCTTACGCTGGTGAAAAGGATGTGATATCGATGAGGAAATGGGTGGCATTGCTGGCGCTGGTCGTGGCGGCCGGCCTGATGATGTGGGTTCCCCAGGGAAGCTCCAAGGACATCAACAACAATTTTACCGATTACCGGGTCATTTCCCACGCGATGGGCGGGATCCGCGAGCATGCGTACACGAATTCCTACGAGGCGTTTATTGCCAACTATGAAAAAGGAAACCGTGTATTCGAGGTGGATCTGCTTCTGACGGCGGACGGCCATTTGGTGGCTAGGCACGAATGGACGCAGTACATGACCGAGCTGCTGGGGCAAAAGGGCGAGCTTCCGAAGGACAAGCAGTCGGGGAGACTGACCTATAGCGACTTCAAAAATAGTAAAATCCTCGGCACATACGAGCCGCTGGATTGGTCGGATATTTTGGACCTGATGGAGCATTATCCCGATATTTATATCGTGACGGATACGAAGGAGCAGGAGCCGGCGGATATGCAAAAAGAGCTGGAGATCCTCGTAGATACGGCGAAAAAACGTGATCCCGCGCTGCTGGAGAGGGTCGTGCCGCAAATTTACGATCAGCCGATGCTGCAAATGGTGAACGGTATTTATGAATTTCCGTCCATTATATACACCCTGTATGCCACCAAGGATACGGATCAGGAAGTCATCGATTTTGCTGGCAGTCATTCGATTGAGGCAGTTACGATCCCGGAATCCCGGGCGAAGCCTGATTTTCTGGCCAAGCTGAAGAAGGCGGGAATCACGGCTTATGTGAATACGATTAACGATCCTTCCGAAATTGGCAGGCTGCAGCGAATGGGGGTTACGGGCGTGTATTCCGACTTTGTAACGGAACAAGAGCTTGGGGACAACCGCTGGCTGGTTGCGCTCGGATGGTAATTGCATCCATATGGTTCATCGGATGAATCGTTTATGACCTGAAAGATATGCTTCTCTACCCGGAGCATATCTTCTTTTTTGTGTACGGCGGATTGGCGAAAAAATGTTCGCATTTTATGCGAACACAAATTGACACTCACCCGGTGCTGACATAGACTAGATTTATGAAGATTTGTCGTGGAGGAATGCCGTTTGATGCAAATGATTATGCCATGGAGGCATGTGTTTAAGCTTGACCCGGATAAGGAGATCTCCGATGAGGCGCTGGATGCGGTGTGTATGTCCGGTACGGACGCCGTCATGGTGGGCGGGTCCAGCGGGATAACGTTCGATAACACCGTGGAGCTGCTGTCCCGTATTAGGCGATATGAGGTGCCCTGCGTGCTGGAGGTATCCGACCTGGAGGCGATCGTACCGGGTTTTGATCTGTATATGATCCCCATGGTGCTCAATGCTTCGGATTCGGCATGGCTCGTTGGCCATCATCAGCGGGCGGTGGAGGAATATGGATACATGATCCCGTGGGAACTGCTCGTTCCCGAAGGATATATCGTCCTGAACGCCGATTCCACGGTTGCCCGCTTGACCGGGGCGCAGACTGAGCTGGATGCAGCCGGAGCAGCGGCGTATGCCCAGGTTGCGGACAAGCTGATGTCTCTGCCGGTTGTCTATGTGGAGTACAGCGGGACGTTCGGGGACATGGAGACCGTCCGTCACATTCACCGCTCTCTTAACGGGGCCAAGCTGTTCTATGGCGGAGGCATCAAGGATGCTGATTCGGCCCGTCAGGCTGCTGACGTCTGCGACACCATCGTCGTCGGCAACGCCGTTTACGAAGATTTGAAGCAGGCGCTGCTGACGGTTAAGGCTATTAAGGAATAAAAGTAAGTGGATTTAGACCGTCGTCGGTACTACCTCTAATCCCCAAATGCATATAACCGCTAATCGGTATAATAGATGCTGGCCGTTGGGCCACACTGCATACCGCTTTTATGATGTCCTATCATATTTGTGAATTTCTATAGCAGGAAGGAGCATGCACGCATGCAACCTATTGATATACAACAGGCAATACAACGATTGAACCCGCAGCAGCGCCAAGCCGTGGAAGCCACGGACGGCCCGCTGCTCATCATGGCCGGCGCGGGCAGTGGCAAGACTCGGGTGCTCACACACCGGATCGCTTACCTGATCGCAACCCGCAAGGCTCCGCCTTGGGGCATTCTGGCTATTACCTTTACCAACAAAGCCGCACGCGAGATGCAGGACCGGGTAGCCAAGCTGGTCGGCAATGAGGGCCGGGACATTTGGGTGTCCACGTTCCACTCAATGTGCGTCCGCATTTTGCGGAGAGATATTGAACGCATCGGATTCACCTCGAACTTTTCCATTCTGGACTCCACAGACCAGCTGTCCGTTATCCGTAACTGCATGAAGGATCTGAACCTCGACACGAAGAAATTCGAGCCGAAGGCGATCCAGTCCGTGATCAGCACAGCGAAGAACGAACTGGTGACGCCGGCGCAGTATGAACAGAAGGCGGGAGACTATTTCGAAGGCCTGGTCGCCAAGGTGTACACGATGTACCAGAAGCGGCTCAAGGCCAACAACTCGTTGGACTTTGACGATTTGATCATGGCTACGATCCAGCTGTTTAAGGAAGTGCCGGAAGTGCTGGATTTTTATCAGAAAAAGTTCCAGTACATTCATGTCGACGAATACCAGGATACGAACCGGGCGCAGTACATGCTGTGCCGGATGCTGGCCGACAGCCATCACCGGATTTGCGTCGTCGGCGACAGCGACCAGTCCATTTACCGCTGGCGTGGGGCGGACATCAGCAACATTTTGAATTTTGAAGAGGACTATCCGGAAGCGCGCACCATTCTGCTCGAACAGAACTACCGCTCCACTGCGACGATTCTGAACGCAGCGAACGAAGTCATTGGACAGAACACCGGGCGCAAACCGAAGAAGCTGTGGACCGATAAAGGCGAAGGCGCGAAGATTAAGGTGTACCGGGCGGACTCGGAGCATGACGAAGGATATTTTGTCACCTCGGAAATCAGCAAGAACGTCAATCAGGGCAAGTCGTACCAGGATCATGCCATCCTGTACCGGACGAACGCCCAGTCCCGGGTCATCGAGGAAATTTTGATCAAGTCGGACATTCCGTACCAAATCGTCGGCGGCATCAAGTTCTACGACCGCAAAGAGATCAAGGATATGCTGGCCTATCTGCGCCTGCTCTCCAATCCGGATGACGATATCAGCTTGACGCGGATCATTAACGTTCCCAAACGGAGTATCGGCGATACGACAGTGGCGAAGCTTGCAGCCGCGGCGACGGAGCGGGGAGTGTCCATCTTCCGTGTGCTGGAGTTCGTTGACGATCTCGGCTTTGCCGGACGGACCCGCAATGCGCTGGTGGAGTTCTACGATATGATTTCGGCTCTTTACCAGATGGTGGAGTATTTGTCCGTCACCGAGCTGACCGAGAAAATGCTGGAGATGACCCAGTACCGGATCGACCTGCAGCGCGAGAATACGATCGAATCCCGGTCCCGCCTGGAAAATATCGACGAGTTCCTGTCTGTTACGATGGAATTTGAGAAGAATAATGAAGATAAGTCGCTGGTGGCGTTTCTGACCGATTTGGCGCTCATCGCCGACATCGACAGTATGAACGACAACGAGGAGGACCGTGCGGATGCGGTTGTCCTGATGACGATGCACAGCGCCAAGGGGCTTGAGTTCCCGGTGGTGTTTATCATCGGCATGGAAGAAGGCGTATTCCCGCACAGCCGGGCCTTCCAGGATAATGAGGAGCTGGAGGAGGAGCGCCGGCTGGCTTACGTCGGGATTACCCGCGCGGAGCAGCAGCTGTTCCTCTCCTGCGCGCAGATGCGCACCTTGTTCGGCCGGACGACGGCCAACCCGCCTTCCCGCTTCCTGGATGAAATTCCGGAAGAGCTGAAGGAGGATACGGTCGTTGCCCGTGACCGCTACCGCCGCGGAGGCAATATTGGCGGTTCTTATGGCGGCAGAGGCTTTGGCAGCGGCGGAAGCAACTTCGGCAGAAGTGCTGCGCCATCCTCGCAGAGCGGTTCCACGGCCACTTCGGTTGGCCGGGAGAGCCGGGTGACGGTGACTACCTCCACTCCAGCCAAAATGGCAGCGGCGAGCAGTACCTCGGACCTCACCGCCCTGAAGGCGGGAGACAAGGTCTCCCACGGCAAATGGGGCATTGGGACGGTCGTTTCGGTCAAAGGCACCGGCAACGATACGGAGCTGCAGATCGCTTTTCCGGCGCCGGTTGGCGTGAAACGCCTTCTGGCCGGGTTTGCGCCGATCACCAAAGTGGAAAATTAAAATTATGAATCTATAGACGGAGGGATGACCCTGCATGGATCCGAAGTTGACCATGGAGCAGCTCGTAGCCGAGCTGAATAAGCACAATTATCAATACTACACGCTGGATGCGCCTGTCATTAGCGATAAAGAGTACGACGCTTTGTACGACCAGCTCGTTGCATTGGAGAAGGAGACCGGTATGACGCTGCCGGATTCTCCGACACAGCGTGTAGGGGGAGAGCTGCTCAAAGGATTTGTCCAGCATCGTCATCTGGCTCCGCTGTGGAGCCTGGATAAGGCCCAAAATATCGAACAGCTTGGCAGCTGGAACGCAAGGGCTGTAAGGCTGGTTCAAGACTATAACAAGAAAAACCCGGATAGCCCTCTGCCCGAGCTGAGCTACGCGGTGGAGCTGAAGTTTGATGGGCTCACGCTTAATTTGACTTATACCAACGGAAGATTGGTTCAAGCGGCTACGCGCGGAAACGGCGTGGTCGGCGAGGGCATCCTTCCGCAGATCAAGACGATTAAGTCTGTGCCTTTGAGCATTCCATATAAGGACGGTACGATCGAGGTCCAGGGCGAAGGGATTATGAACCTCTCTGTCCTTGAGGAGTACAACAAGACAGCGGCTGAGCCGCTCAAGAACGCCCGGAACGGGGCGGCGGGAGCGCTGCGCAACCTGAATCCGAAGGTGACGGCCGAGCGCCGGTTGAATGCCTATTTCTACAACGTGGGCTATTCGGATAACATCCGGTTCGACAGCCATAAGGAAATGATGGATTTTCTGCGGGAAAATCATTTTAAAGTCAATCCGTATATCACGTATTTCGATAATTTCGACGATGTGATGGAGCAGCTGGCCGAAATTCAGGAGCGCCGTTCCAGCCTGGACTATCTCATTGACGGAGCCGTTATCAAAATCGTCGACATGCGCACGCGCGAGGCGCTCGGTTATACGGACAAATTCCCTCGCTGGGCAGTAGCCTACAAATTCGAGGCGGAAGAGACGACAACCGTGCTGGAATCCGTCAGCTGGAACGTAGGCCGCACCGGTAAAGTAACTCCGCTCGCCCGGGTAGAGGCGGTGGAGCTGGCGGGTGTTACCGTTCAGAACTGTACGCTGAACAACGTGGGGGACATCGAACGCAAAAACCTGAAATATGCGCTGGGCACACGCGTGTTTATTCGCCGTTCCAACGACGTCATTCCGGAGATTTTGGGTAAGGTGACCGAAGAGAACGACGGCGGTGAAATCATTTATCCGGAGCACTGCCCGGCGTGCGGCTTCCCGCTGGAAATGCGCGGCGCCCATCTGTTCTGCAACAACAAGCTGAACTGCAGGCCGCAAATCATCGGACGGATTACGCATTTCGCCTCCCGTGACGCGATGGATATCGAGACGTTCAGTGACAAAACAGCCGGACAGCTGTACGACGAACTGAACGTGCGCGAAGCGGCAGAACTGTATGAGCTGACGTTTGAGCAGTTGGTGAAGCTGGATCGTTTTGGCGAGAAAAAGGCGATGAATCTGCTGGAGGCGATTGAGAAAAGCAAGGGAAGGGATCTCGCTTCCTTCCTGTACGCATTGGGTATTCCCAACACCGGCAAATCCACGGCCAAAATGCTGGCGGACCATTACCGGGATCTCCATGCCGTGATGAAAGCCGACATAGAGGAGTTAATCGCTCTTCCGGATGTCGGCGGCATTGTCGCCGAGAGCATCGTGAACTTCTTTGCCGATCCGTTTGTGGTGGCGGGCATCGAGAAAATGCTCTCCCTCGGCGTGCAGGCTAAGGCTCCTGAGGCACCTCAGGCGGTTAAAACCGACTCCTTCTTTAGTGGGAAAACGGTCGTATTGACCGGCACGCTGCACCAAATGACCCGCGACGAGGCGTCGGCGCAGCTGGAGGCGCTTGGGGCGAAAGTGACGGGCAGCGTCTCGGCCAAGACGGACCTGCTCATTGCCGGGGAGAAGGCCGGCAGCAAACTGGCCAAAGCGAAGCAGCTCGGCATCCAGGTGATCGAGGATGAGGACGAGTTCATCCGTCTTTTGAACGAAGAAGCGAACTAGTTATAGAACGTGACTTTAGGAACGTGACCAACAAGGTCCTGGCTCATTGAAAAATGGGTCCAGGGCTTTTTCTTTTTTCCTCATGCCAACATTGCCTGTTTTGGATCCTCTATGGAACTCGCCTGAAGGGGCTCTCTGCATGAAGCAGGATTTCTGCTCGCGGTGGAATTTTAAGGGAATGTTAAGGATTTCGCGGGTGTTTGTTAAGAATTGTCTGGTATCCTTTTGCGCATAGGTGGGTGAGTTTTCCGCTTTGCTGAGAGGAGGCCTGAGTTTTGAGAAAATGGTTAACGGTTCGGGCTGCTTATCTGTATACAGTGACGGGCAGCGCTTTGTTGAGCGGTATCGTACTCTTTTTGACATACCGTGTCTTTGCGTGGTCCTATGCGCATGTTTCGCCCGATTCATTTTTTGCCAGGCTGGCCCGTGGTTTGGTGAACTATATTGGTAGAATGCCGATTGCCGCCGTTGTTTTTTTGATCGTGTTCGCCGGTTTGTTCATGCTTCGCTCGCAAAAACTTGCGGATGATATGAAGCAGATCGTGAGAGCGGCGGGGGAGCTGGCAGATCGAGGATCCTTCCGTGAACTGAAAGTTGCCTCCGATGGTGAGTTGAAGGCATTGGCGAGTCACTTACAGGGCATTCGTAGATGGATGACAACATCTTCAGCCGATCGAATATCCACACCGACCCTCCAAAATGAAACGACTCCACTTTTGGACAACGAAGAGGTCATGGCAGTCATTTTGCGAATCAAATCTCTGCTCCGCACATTGGAGGCTGCGGACTTGGACAGTCAGCGGCCGCCAGACTTCGATATGGAATCCGTGAAGCGGGAAGCGCAAGGATTGGAGAGGCTTCTGGAAAGCCTGATGACGGCGTCATGAACAGCCTGCAGGCAAAGGTTTGGCGTAAGATGATGAGGGGGTTCTACCTCTCGTTCGATGTCGCGGTCATCGGTACGGTGATCGTACTGGCGGGTCTGTTTTATGTACATACGTACGGAGGCATCGTCGTGGGGCGTCATCCCGAGAAACTGGTATTACCGGAGTCGAGCATCCTGGTGGCCTCGGATGGGACCAAGCTTCGAAAAATACCACTGCCGGAGTCGGGCTACAGGGCCAAGGCGCACCTGGAAGATATGCCTGATTTGCTGCTGGACACTTTTTTAGCGGTGGAGGACCGGAGTTTTTACAGGCATAATGGGCTGGATTACAAAGGGATTGCGCGTGCGGTATACACCAACTCCACCCATATGCGGATTTCGGAAGGCGGCAGCACCATTACACAGCAGCTGGCCCGAAATCTGTATCTGAACCGGGATCAAACGCTGTTGCGCAAGCTGAACGAGGCTTCTATTGCTTTGTCGCTGGAGAAACGCTTGTCCAAGCGTGACATATTGGAATTGTATTTAAATGAGATTTACATGGGGGATGGACAATTCGGCATCAAATCTGCGGCGGAGCATTATTTCAGGGTGACGGATCTGAAAAAGCTCAGTGTGGCGCAAATCGCCTCCTTGGCTGCCATTCCGAAGGGACCGTCCATTTACAATCCGTTACATAAGGGCGACCTGCCCATACAACGGCGCAACGTAGTGCTTGGTATTATGAAGCGGCAAGGTCTGATTACACGTGATGTCATGATCTCTGCTATGAATACGAAATATCAGCCGCCGGCGAAGGTTAATCCTCCGATGCTGGGGGCCTCTTATATGGATGCTGCTCTCAAGGAAGCCGCGCAGCGAACAGGCAAAACGTTGGAAGAGTTGAAGACGGGTGGGTATACCATCGTAACGGGAATGAATATGGCTGCACAGGCTGCACTGGAAGATACCTTCGCCAACCCGGATTTCTTTCCGTCGGACGGAAAGGGTCAGCAGGTTGAAGCAGCGATGGTGATTATGGATCATCGGACGGGAGAGATCGTGGCGCTGACCGGAGGCAGGCATCCTGCTGCAGGCAGCTTGAACCGGGCCGTGGTTGATGCCCGGCAGCCGGGTTCCGCCTTTAAGCCGATTATCGCTTACGGCCCAGCCCTTGAGAGCGGTAGATATTCACCGGACAGCATGCTTCAGGATCGCAAGATAGCTTACGGGAGCTACAAGCCTCAGAATTTGGGTGGAGCTTATCAGGGGCAAATGACCATGAGGCAAGCGCTGCAGCAGTCTGTAAATGCTCCAGCCGTATGGCTGTTGCAGCAGGTAGGGATTACAAATGCGATACAGTTCGCGGCGAAGCTGGGCATTCCACTTACCTCTGAGGATGCTAATCTGTCCATTGCGCTTGGCGGCGTTCATTCCGGCGTCTCCCCCTTGAAAATGGCGCAGGCGTACAGCGTGTTTGCCAGCGGAGGGATTTATCGTGACGCGCATCACGTACGGCAGGTTACGGATTCAAAAGGTCGGGTGCTGTATGCCTACCGTCCGGATGAGAGCCAAGTCATCTCGCACTCGACGGCGGAAAATATGACGAGCATGCTGCGCGGCGTCGTGAACGAGGGCACAGGCATGAAAGTGAGGATGAACCGGCCGGTAGCGGGCAAAACCGGTACGACGCAGCTTGGCCTGCCCGGCGTCAGCAGCAAGGGAAACCGCGATCTTTGGTTCGTCGGCTATACGCCGGAATGGACCGGGGCTGTATGGATGGGGTTTGACAGAACGGATGCGGATAATTACATGACCGCAGGCAGCGGGAAGGCCGCCGCCTTGTTTTCGGCGGTCATGAGGAGGGCGCTTGAACGTTGATTAAAGGGCTGTAAGGAGAAAGTTATGTCCGTTTGGCGTCCGGGAGCCATGCATTCTTATCGTAACCTCGCTCTTCCCAATAGCCGACATGGTCGCCTTGAATCAGCTCGATCCGGTTTAACCATTTTACGGACTTATAAGTATACATTTGGGGAACGATCAGCCGTACCGGACCGCCGAGATCGCTTGGAATGGGCTTGCCGTCGTGCAGAACGGCCACCATAATGTCGTCCATGCGAGCCTGTTCCATCGTTATAGAGTCCGTGTAGACCCCATCGCCCGAATAAAACTTCACGGTTTGTGCCGCTGGCTGAACCCCGGCTTCATCCAACAATTTTTTAAGCGGAATGCCCTCCCAAGTGTTATGGTACACTGACCAACCGGTGACGCAGTGAAAATCGCTGACCTGAACCACACGCGGGAGGTTTACGAATTGTTCCCAGTTCCACTGCAGCCGTTTATTGACGAGCCCATCTACGGTAAAAGACCAGTTGGCATTATCGAATGAGGGAATGGGGGTTACAGTGTAGATGCGAAAATTCCCCTTAGCCCCTCCGCCGATAGGAGTGAGGGATTGCGCGGCAGGCGTGGGTGCCGGAACCAGATGGTTGGCATCCCTTTCGAGCAGCTCCTCCATGTTTTGCTGTGACGAACCGATACTGCTGCCCAGCCATTTGATAAAAGAAGGCCCGAACGCTACCGCCATACCTACCCCGATCGCTGATCGGATGAAAGCTCTGCGCGTGTAGAGCGGCTCGTTTGCAGTATTTGCTGCCGCTGGCCGGTCAGCCCCGGACTTCACCGTCCGCCGGTGAGGCTCTTTAAGCCATTGGGTACGGGTAACCGAGTGATAGATGATATAAGGCAGACCCACCCATGTGAGTAGGTCGTGAATCGTCAGAGCGGGGTTGGACCATGCCGGGCCGAATGCTCTGAACTGCCACAATACCACCCCGGAGAGAAACCAGCCGGCCAGCAGGAACAGTACGATGATGACATTCCACTTCTGCTTCGGGCGGTCCTTCAGCAGCTTCCAGTGCTTGCCCGCCAGAAAGAGGTAGTAGACGACGGGAAGGAGCAGGGCCAGGCCGACACCGATATGAAGCCATTTCAGCCAAACCCTGCCTCCGCCTAGCACCTCGCGCCAGAACCCAAGGGGAAGAATCACTCCGCTAAATGCCAGAAAGGCAACCATCCATGCGTTCCAGCGGTGAATGGCGGCCAGCTTCTTGCCGATGCCCTTGCGGATCTTGTTTAACCAATCGCTCATTTGTCAGCCTCCTTGTTAAGAAAACACAAAGTAACGGTACTGCGAGTATTGACCTTCTACTTATGATCTTTTTGATAAGCACATGGTGAAGAACCAACTACAGCAAGAACAGAATTCTAAGCCTGGCGATCAACTGTTAATGCAATATAGTTACGTCAGTGAAGAAGAGAATTGGCTAACAATAAGTGAGTAAATTTTACCACAACATAAATTTAAAAAAACTGTTGCATAATAGGCGGTATCCGTGATATATTATTTCTTGCCGCTAAACAAGGCGGTGATTCAAATCTTCTCAATGCTTGCTAAATAAGTATTGACACGGTATGAATGACATGATACAATATAATCCTGCGTTGGATTTGAAAATAATGTCGAATGCAGCGATCAAGTTCCTTGAAAACTGAACAAATGGATGATGTTTTAAACTGAGATTAAATCAATCTCGTCAGATTCAAAATGAGCTATATCAACTTTCTTGGAGAGTTTGATCCTGGCTCAGGACGAACGCTGGCGGCGTGCCTAATACATGCAAGTCGAGCGGACTTGATGGAGAGCTTGCTCTCCTGATAGTTAGCGGCGGACGGGTGAGTAACACGTAGGCAACCTGCCTGCAAGACCGGGATAACCCACGGAAACGTGAGCTAATACCGGATATCTCATTTCCTCTCCTGAGGGGATGATGAAAGACGGAGCAATCTGTCACTTGCGGATGGGCCTGCGGCGCATTAGCTAGTTGGTGAGGTAACGGCTCACCAAGGCGACGATGCGTAGCCGACCTGAGAGGGTGAACGGCCACACTGGGACTGAGACACGGCCCAGACTCCTACGGGAGGCAGCAGTAGGGAATCTTCCGCAATGGGCGAAAGCCTGACGGAGCAACGCCGCGTGAGTGATGAAGGTTTTCGGATCGTAAAGCTCTGTTGCCAGGGAAGAACGTCCGATAGAGTAACTGCTATCGGAGTGACGGTACCTGAGAAGAAAGCCCCGGCTAACTACGTGCCAGCAGCCGCGGTAATACGTAGGGGGCAAGCGTTGTCCGGAATTATTGGGCGTAAAGCGCGCGCAGGCGGTCATTTAAGTCTGGTGTTTAAGGCCAAGGCTCAACCTTGGTTCGCACTGGAAACTGGGTGACTTGAGTGCAGAAGAGGAGAGTGGAATTCCACGTGTAGCGGTGAAATGCGTAGATATGTGGAGGAACACCAGTGGCGAAGGCGACTCTCTGGGCTGTAACTGACGCTGAGGCGCGAAAGCGTGGGGAGCAAACAGGATTAGATACCCTGGTAGTCCACGCCGTAAACGATGAATGCTAGGTGTTAGGGGTTTCGATACCCTTGGTGCCGAAGTTAACACATTAAGCATTCCGCCTGGGGAGTACGGTCGCAAGACTGAAACTCAAAGGAATTGACGGGGACCCGCACAAGCAGTGGAGTATGTGGTTTAATTCGAAGCAACGCGAAGAACCTTACCAGGTCTTGACATCCCTCTGACCGGTCTAGAGATAGGCCTTTCCTTCGGGACAGAGGAGACAGGTGGTGCATGGTTGTCGTCAGCTCGTGTCGTGAGATGTTGGGTTAAGTCCCGCAACGAGCGCAACCCTTGATTTTAGTTGCCAGCACTTCGGGTGGGCACTCTAGAATGACTGCCGGTGACAAACCGGAGGAAGGCGGGGATGACGTCAAATCATCATGCCCCTTATGACCTGGGCTACACACGTACTACAATGGCCAGTACAACGGGAAGCGAAGCCGCGAGGTGGAGCCAATCCTATCAAAGCTGGTCTCAGTTCGGATTGCAGGCTGCAACTCGCCTGCATGAAGTCGGAATTGCTAGTAATCGCGGATCAGCATGCCGCGGTGAATACGTTCCCGGGTCTTGTACACACCGCCCGTCACACCACGAGAGTTTACAACACCCGAAGTCGGTGAGGTAACCGCAAGGAGCCAGCCGCCGAAGGTGGGGTAGATGATTGGGGTGAAGTCGTAACAAGGTAGCCGTATCGGAAGGTGCGGCTGGATCACCTCCTTTCTATGGAGAATCGCTTCCTGCGATGGAAGCATTCAAATAACGGTCGACGCAAGTCGCCGTACCCGCTTTGCGTAAGCAAAGCAACCTATGACATCATTCCATTTGTTCAGTTTTGATGGAATTTGAGGGGCTATAGCTCAGCTGGGAGAGCGCCTGCCTTGCAAGCAGGAGGTCAGCGGTTCGATCCCGCTTAGCTCCACCAATCATCTTTCATCGATTTGATCCTTGAAAACTAGATAACGAAACGAATCTGCGTTTTAGAAATATCCTTTTAGCTGCTTGTGTCTTCATTGTAAGACCAAGAAGTAAAAAGTAGCATGGTTAAGCTACTAAGAGCACACGGAGGATGCCTAGGCGCTAGGAGCCGATGAAGGACGTGGCGAACAACGATACTGCCTCGGGGAGCTGTAAGCAAGCTTTGATCCGGGGATGTCCGAATGGGGAAACCCGGCTGATGTAATAGTCAGTCACTCATAACTGAATACATAGGTTATGGTGAGGCATACCAGGGGAACTGAAACATCTAAGTACCCTGAGGAAGAGAAAACAAGAGTGATTCCGTCAGTAGCGGCGAGCGAACGCGGAACAGCCTAAACCGGTCAGCTTGCTGGCCGGGGTTGTGGGACGTCTCACATGGAGTTACAAAGGAACTGGTTAGGCGAAGAGGTCTGGAAAGGCCCGGCATAGAAGGTAAAAGCCCTGTAGCCGAAAGTCAGTTCCCTCCGAGACGGATCCCGAGTAGTGCGGGGCACGTGAAACCCCGTATGAATCTGGCAGGACCATCTGCTAAGGCTAAATACTCCCTAGCGACCGATAGTGAAACAGTACCGTGAGGGAAAGGTGAAAAGCACCCCGGAAGGGGAGTGAAATAGAACCTGAAACCGTGTGCTTACAAGAAGTCAGAGCCCTGTTTATGGGTGATGGCGTGCCTTTTGTAGAATGAACCGGCGAGTTACGTTCCCGTGCAAGGTTAAGGTGAGAAGCCGGAGCCGCAGCGAAAGCGAGTCTGAATAGGGCGAATGAGTACGTGGACGTAGACCCGAAACCGTGTGATCTACCCCTGTCCAGGGTGAAGGTGCGGTAACACGCACTGGAGGCCCGAACCCACGAATGTTGAAAAATTCGGGGATGAGGTGGGGGTAGCGGAGAAATTCCAATCGAACTCGGAGATAGCTGGTTCTCCCCGAAATAGCTTTAGGGCTAGCCTCGGTGAATAGAGTCGTGGAGGTAGAGCACTGATTGGGTGCGGGGCCCGCAAGGGTTACCAAGCTCAGTCAAACTCCGAATGCCATAGACTTGTAACCGGGAGTCAGACAGTGAGTGCTAAGATCCATTGTCAAAAGGGAAACAGCCCAGACCATCAGCTAAGGTCCCCAAGTGTGTGTTAAGTGGGAAAGGATGTGGAGTTGCACAGACAACCAGGATGTTGGCTTAGAAGCAGCCACCATTGAAAGAGTGCGTAATAGCTCACTGGTCGAGTGACTCTGCGCCGAAAATGTAACGGGGCTAAACACACCACCGAAGCTGTGGCTTGATGCTTTGCATCAGGGGTAGGGGAGCGTTGTATACAGCGTTGAAGGTATACCGTAAGGAGTGCTGGAGCGTATACAAGTGAGAATGCCGGTATGAGTAACGAAAAGATCAGTGAGAATCTGATCCGCCGAAAGCCCAAGGTTTCCTGAGGAAGGCTCGTCCGCTCAGGGTAAGTCGGGACCTAAGGTGAGGCCGACAGGCGTAATCGAAGGACAACAGGTTGAAATTCCTGTACCACCGTAAACCGTTATGAGTGATGGGGTGACGCAGGAGGGTAGTGACGCGAGCTGATGGATGCTCGTCCAAGCAGTGAGGCTGGTGTGTAGGCAAATCCGCACACTTTAAGGCTGGGCTGTGACGGGGAGGGAAAATTATAGTACCGAAGGTCATGATCTCACACTGCCAAGAAAAGCCTCTAACCAGGTGAAGGTGCCCGTACCGCAAACCGACACAGGTAGGCGAGAAGAGAATTCTAAGGCGCGCGGAAGAACTCTCGTTAAGGAACTCGGCAAAATGACCCCGTAACTTCGGGAGAAGGGGTGCCCCGGTAGTGTGAATAGCACGAGGGGGCCGCAGTGAAAAGGCCCAAGCGACTGTTTAGCAAAAACACAGGTCTGTGCGAAGCCGCAAGGCGAAGTATACGGGCTGACGCCTGCCCGGTGCTGGAAGGTTAAGGGGAGCGGTTAGGGAGCAATCCCGAAGCTGTGAACCGAAGCCCCAGTAAACGGCGGCCGTAACTATAACGGTCCTAAGGTAGCGAAATTCCTTGTCAGGTAAATTCTGACCCGCACGAATGGCGTAACGACTTGGGCGCTGTCTCAACGAGAGATCCGGTGAAATTTTAATACCTGTGAAGATGCAGGTTACCCGCGACAAGACGGAAAGACCCCATGGAGCTTTACTGCAGCTTGATATTGGATTTGGGTACGATCTGTACAGGATAGGTGGGAGCCTTTGAAACCTGAGCGCCAGCTTGGGTGGAGGCGCCGTTGGGATACCACCCTGATCGTATCTAGGTTCTAACCTGGTACCGTGATCCGGTATGGGGACAGTGTCAGGTGGGCAGTTTGACTGGGGCGGTCGCCTCCTAAAGAGTAACGGAGGCGCCCCAAGGTTCCCTCAGAATGGTTGGAAATCATTCGAAGAGTGCAAAGGCAGAAGGGAGCTTGACTGCGAGACCTACAAGTCGAGCAGGGACGAAAGTCGGGCTTAGTGATCCGGTGGTACCGCATGGAAGGGCCATCGCTCAACGGATAAAAGCTACCCTGGGGATAACAGGCTTATCTCCCCCAAGAGTCCACATCGACGGGGAGGTTTGGCACCTCGATGTCGGCTCATCGCATCCTGGGGCTGAAGTAGGTCCCAAGGGTTGGGCTGTTCGCCCATTAAAGCGGTACGCGAGCTGGGTTCAGAACGTCGTGAGACAGTTCGGTCCCTATCTGTCGTGGGCGTAGGAAATTTGAGAGGAGCTGTCCTTAGTACGAGAGGACCGGGATGGACGTACCGCTGGTGCACCAGTTGTTCCGCCAGGAGCATGGCTGGGTAGCTACGTACGGACGGGATAAGCGCTGAAAGCATCTAAGCGTGAAGCCCCCCTCAAGATGAGATTTCCCAGTATGTAAGA
Source organism: Paenibacillus sp. OAE614 (assembly GCF_040546645.1). NCBI lineage: Bacteria > Bacillati > Bacillota > Bacilli > Caryophanales > Paenibacillaceae > Paenibacillus > Paenibacillus sp. OAE614. Next base: position 7,462,265 of record NZ_JBEPOD010000001.1, read on the forward strand.
CCCCTTGTAGACGACGAGGTAGATAGGTTGGAGGTGGAAGTGCAGCAATGCATGGAGCTGACCAATACTAATCGGTCGAGGGCTTATCCTAAAAGCTTTCTGAAAGAAAGCTTGCTACGGAAGCATATGCTTAGATTAATTCGCAGATTCGTTTCGTATCTAGTTTTCAGGTGATCAAACACTTGAACGTTTGGTGGCGATAGCGGAGGGGTTCCACGCGTACCCATCCCGAACACGACCGTTAAGCCCTCCAGCGCCGATGGTACTTGGACCGAAGGGTCCTGGGAGAGTAGGACGTTGCCAAGCGAAGAACCACTGTTGATAACATCGACAGTGGTTTTTTTGTTCCCCCCCGCTCCTGTTGATAAGGGGCTTTTTTCATCCACAGCCCCCAATGTTTTTGACATTCCTTCATCTTAATTATGCACAGATAACGTTTTCGACTCCCCGTTTCGCCAAAAAACCATCCACAAATACACAAAATGATCCCCATAACCCACAGATGATCGTGAATAACCACGACAAGATCCTATTCTTTATATTAGTTGTCCCCAGGTAAACAGGATAAATTGCAGGATGGATTGACTTTGCACACAGGTTTTGCCATACTCGTCTTTGAATTGAATTCAATGATTGTCAGGACGATGATGGTTTGATTGAATTCGCAGGCACATCCTTAATAGGCGAGGTGGAAGCATGGAAATCCGGAATTTACGGGAAGAAGAATTTGAGCAAAGCACTCGGCTAAGCGAATATGCTTTTCAATACAAGATGACTCCCGAGCGAAAGCAGCTGGCCAAAGAACGATTTAAACCTGAGCAGGTGTGGGGCATTTTTGACGAAGATGAGCAACTGGCTGCTAAGCTGGTGTTAATCCCGTTTACGGTATCGGTTCAAGGTGAGACTTTTCCTATGGGCGGAATTGCGAGCGTTTCCACATGGCCGGAGAACCGAAGGCAGGGTTATATTAAGCATCTGTTGACGCACGCGCTGCAGCAGATGAATGAGAACGGGCAAGTCTTTTCCATGCTGCATCCTTTTTCCTACCCGTTTTACCGGAAATACGGCTGGGAAATGTTCAGCGAGTACAAGAAATATGTCATTTCTACCGATAAATTGCCGGCAAAGGTCATCACTGAAGGCGCGATTCGGCGGGATACCAAGGACGTGGATGTTCTGGATACGGTCTATGCTGCATTTTCCAAACGTTATAATGGATTAATGGTCCGAACCCGGGAATGGTGGACCCGTTCGGTACTGGATGAAGATGGGCATACCGCGGTATATTATTCGGCATCAGGTGCGCCGGAAGGATATGTTCTTTATAAGGTGGAAAACAAGGAGTTTACCATCGATGAACTCGTTTATGTCACGGATGAGGCACGTCGTGCGCTATGGACTTATATCGCCAATCACGATTCAATGGTGACGCAGGTAATCGTCAATTTCATGCCGATAGATGACAGTCTTACATATCATTTGGCCGATCCACGTATTAACCAGGAAATTATCCCATATGGGATGGCCCGTATCGTAAATATGAAGAAACTCGTCGAAGCTTATCCTTTTACAGCCTCCGGCGAGGGGGGATCCGAGCGTCTAACTATTCAGCTGACGGATATGTATGCACCTTGGAATGAAGGCGTTTGGAGCTGGTCGTTCTCATCGGACGGAACCGCATCGGTCTCTCCCCTGGATTCATCTCAAGAACAGCAGGATGAGGTCCTTAGCTGCGACATCCAGGCACTGACCGTCATGCTGACGGGGTTCAAACGGCCGGCTGAACTATACCAATCCGGACGAATTTCAGGCAGTGCGAAGGCAGTGAGCATATTGGAAGCGCGGATCCCCGCCCGACAGACCTTGTTTATGGACTTCTTTTAATCATGGTATAATATTCCTTACTTTATAGTTCTTAAAGAGCTGGAATCCGGTCAGAATAATAGCCCTCTGCATACGTTGCAGGGGGTTATTTCGTATCGGTGCGGTATAAAAAGAAGGAGAACGTCAAAAATGAAGATACACCCTCTTGGCAAAACGTGAGAATATGTTATAATTTAGATCAAAGAAAGTCAAAGTCAACGTAAATTCAAATGTATGTTTGTTTACGGTTGAACTCACAATAGTGAATGCGCAAGGTTTAGATCAGTTATAACATATTCACCGGGTTAAGATCCAGATTCGAGCCCACGACCATTGGTTAAGTTTAGAGAAGATGGTATGGGTATGCGAACGGACTAACGAATGACCATGAAGGTCTTGACGTTTTAACGTAATGGAGGATGAACAATGCGTAATATCTCTGATATTATTGAACAATATCTGAAGGGTATTCTGCATGATAGTCCCGAAGGAATGATTGAAATTCAGCGCAACGATCTGGCTGATCAGTTCTCATGCGTTCCATCCCAGATCAACTATGTGATCAGTACACGATTCACGCTGGAAAAAGGTTATCTTGTGGAAAGCAAGCGCGGTGGCGGAGGGTATATCCGGATTCAACGGATTGAACTCCCGCAATACTCGGCGCTTCATACGCATCTCCACCAAACGATTGGGGAACGCATCGATCAGAACGTGGCCGAAGGGCTGATCTATCAGTTGGAGGAAGCACGCATCCTTAGCAAACGCGAAGCGAGCATTATGCGCGCCGCGATATCCAGAGAGTGCCTGATGATCAAGCTTCCTTACCGGGATGAGATACGTGCTCGGCTGATGAAGGCGATGCTGATTTCTTTGTTAGGCAAATAGGCTTACGGAGAAAAAGGAGGTACATCGGTATGCTTTGCCAAGAATGTGGTAAGAGACCGGCGACTCTCCATTTTACCAAGATTGTGAATGGTGAGAAGACGGAGTTTCATTTTTGCGAATCCTGTGCCCGGGAGAAAGGGGAAATGATCCCCGGAACCTCTGGCGGATTTTCTATACACAGCCTGCTGTCTGGTCTCATGGACATTGACATGGCCGGCAAAGGGGCGGCAAGCAGCGCCAAGGCTGCTCAATCGCTGAGATGTGAAGAGTGCGGGATGACGTACTCGCAGTTTAGCAAGATCGGCCGGTTCGGCTGCAGCTCCTGTTATAAGTACTTCGGCAACCGCCTGGACCCTCTGCTCAAAAGAGTTCACGGTAGTACCGTACATGTCGGCAAGCTGCCCAAGAGAGGCGGCAGCAAAATTCAAGCCAAACGGAAAATCGACGGCTTGAAGCTCGAGCTTCAGCAGCGTATTCATGAAGAGGAATTCGAAGAGGCTGCGAAGCTGCGCGACCAGATCCGTACGCTTGAGAAAGAATTGTCGGAACAGTAAAGTTCACTCGAAGGAGGAGGAATGCGTGATGCCAAATCTCCGGTTTACCGAGAAAGCGCTGAGCGATTGGATGCGCGGCCAGGCCGATGCTTCCGAAATCGTCATCAGCAGCCGGGTTCGGGTTGCGCGCAACCTGCAGCATCTTCCTTTTCCGCTATTGGCCACCCGCCAGCAGTCGGAGGAAGTGCTCAAACGTCTGACGGGTATTCCCAGTGATCACCTTCAGTCTTTTGGAACTTTTTATACCGTGGAGCTCGACCACATCGATCCGCTGGACAAAAGGGTGCTGGTAGAGAAGCATTTGATCAGCCCTAATTTGGCGAATGAATCCCAGAACGGCGCGGTGATCCTCAGTGAGGACGAATCGGTCAGCATTATGATTAACGAAGAGGACCATCTTCGCATTCAATGTCTATACCCCGGTTTTCAAATCCGCCAAGCCTGGGAGAAGGCCTCGAGCATTGACGATAAATTTGAGGAATACATCGATTACGCCTTTGACGATAAGCACGGGTACTTGACCAGCTGTCCAACCAATGTGGGCACAGGCCTGCGGGCTTCGGTCATGATGCACCTCCCGGCGCTGGTGATGACCCAGCAGATCAACCGGATTTTATCCGCCGTTTCACAAGTTGGGCTCACGGTTAGAGGAATTTACGGGGAAGGCAGCGAAGCAATAGGTAACCTGTTCCAAATTTCGAATCAGATTACCTTGGGACAGACCGAGAATGAAATCATCGACAACCTCCACAGCGTCGTGCTGCAGATTATCGAGCATGAGAAAAATGCACGCACGCGGCTTATGAACGATTCCAGACTTCGCATTACCGACCGCATCAAACGGTCCTATGGGATTTTATCCTACGCGGAAGTCATGGATTCGAAGGAGGCGGGGCAGCGTCTCTCCGACGTGCGCCTTGGGGTTGACCTCGGGATTCTCGAAGGACCGTCCATTTCGGTGATGAATGAACTGAATGTGATGACCCAGCCGGGCTTCCTGCAGAAAACCTACGGTCACGATATGAACACTGAAGAACGCGATATTTACCGGGCGAAGCTCATCCGGGAAACCCTCGGAAAGCGCTGAGCCTTTATGATATACAGCTTTACGATGAAGGACGCAAGTGGAGAAGCGATGATAAAACTCATGGAGGTGCAGGAGATATGATGTTCGGAAGATTTACGGAACGTGCGCAGAAGGTGCTCGCATTGGCACAAGAGGAAGCGGTTCGTTTAGGGCATAACAACATTGGTACGGAGCATATTTTGCTCGGACTGATCCGGGAAGGGGACGGCATAGCCGCTAAAGCTTTAATCGGACTCGGACTTGGCCTTGAAAAAATCCAGGATGAAGTGGAAACGCTCATCGGACGGGGGCAGGAACAGCCGACGAATATCGCTTATACCCCCCGCGCCAAAAAGGTAATTGAGCTGTCCATGGACGAAGCGCGCAAATTGGGTCATACGTATGTGGGCACAGAGCACATCCTGCTCGGCCTCATTCGCGAAGGCGAAGGCGTGGCCGCCCGTGTGTTGAATAATCTCGGCATCAGCCTGAATAAGGCACGCCAGCAAGTGCTGCAACTGCTGGGCAGCAGCGAGGCTGTATCCAGCCATCACGGCAACCAATCCAACGTCAGCACGCCGACGCTCGACAGCCTGGCTCGTGACTTGACTGCGATTGCCAAGGAAGGCAACCTGGATCCGGTCATCGGCCGCAGCAACGAGATCGAAAGAGTTATCCAGGTCCTCAGCCGCCGGACCAAAAACAATCCGGTGCTGATCGGTGAGCCGGGGGTTGGTAAAACCGCCATCGCCGAAGGCCTGGCGCAAAAAATAATCAACAACGAAATCCCGGAAACGCTGCGTGACAAACGCGTCATGACGCTGGACATGGGATCGGTTGTAGCCGGTACGAAATACCGCGGCGAGTTCGAGGACCGCTTGAAGAAAATCATGGATGAGATCCGCCAAGCGGGCAACATCATCCTCTTTATCGACGAGCTGCATACGCTGATCGGTGCCGGCGGCGCGGAAGGCGCTATCGACGCATCCAACATTCTGAAGCCGTCGCTTGCCCGCGGAGAGCTGCAGTGCATCGGTGCCACCACGCTGGATGAGTACCGCAAATATATCGAGAAAGACGCCGCTCTGGAGCGCCGTTTCCAACCGATCACGGTGGATCAGCCGTCTCCGGAAGAAGCGATTCAAATTCTGTTCGGCCTGCGCGACCGCTACGAAGCGCATCACCGCGTGAAAATTACGGATGAGGCGATCGTGGAAGCCGTGAAGCTGTCGGACCGCTACATTTCCGACCGGTTCCTGCCGGATAAAGCGATCGACCTGATCGACGAGGCGGGCTCTAAGGTAAGGCTTCACACGTACACCATTCCGCCGAATCTGAAGGAACTGGAAAGCCGGCTTGAAGATATCCGCAAGGAAAAAGATTCGGCCGTGCAAAGCCAGGAATTCGAGAAAGCGGCCGCCCTTCGCGATACGGAGCAGAAGATCCGCGAAGAGCTGGACGTTACAAAGAATCAATGGAAAGAGAAACAGGGCCGTACGGACTCCGAAGTGACGCCTGAGGATATCGCCCAGGTTGTGGCCAGCTGGACCGGTATTCCGGTCAGCAAGCTGAAGGAAGAAGAAACGGAACGCCTGCTGAATATGGAGACAATCCTGCACGAACGCGTTATCGGCCAGGAAGAAGCCGTCAAGGCGGTCAGCCGCGCGGTAAGACGTTCCCGTGCCGGTCTGAAGGATCCGAAACGTCCGATTGGATCGTTCATCTTCCTTGGACCTACGGGTGTAGGTAAAACCGAACTGGCCCGTGCTCTGGCCGAGGCGATGTTCGGCGACGAAAATGCGGTAGTCCGCATCGACATGTCCGAGTACATGGAGAAACACTCCACGTCCCGGCTGGTCGGAGCGCCTCCGGGATACGTCGGCTATGACGAAGGCGGCCAGCTGACCGAAAAAGTACGCCGCAAGCCGTACTCGGTCGTTCTGCTGGACGAAATCGAGAAGGCGCACCCTGAAGTGTTCAACATTCTGCTTCAAGTGCTGGAGGACGGCCGTCTGACCGACTCCAAGGGCCGCGTGGTGGACTTCCGCAACACGCTGATCATTCTGACCTCCAACGTCGGTGCGGAAGCGATCAAGCGGAACTCCACGATGGGCTTCACGGCAGCCGCTGACGCCGGGGCCGATTACAACAACATGAAGGATAAAGTGATGGGAGAGCTGAAGAAGAGCTTCCGTCCGGAATTCTTGAACCGGATCGACGAAATCATCGTCTTCCACTCGCTCGAAGAGAAGCACATCGCCGAAATCGTGACGACGATGACCGAAGAGCTGCGTAAACGCCTGCGCGAATTCGATGTCGACTTTACCCTGACGGATAAAGCCAAGGCATTCCTCGCCAAAGAAGGCTACGACCCGGCATTCGGTGCCCGTCCGCTTCGCCGGGCGATCCAGAAGCATATCGAGGACCGTCTGTCGGAAGAATTGCTCACGGGCCATGTGTCCAAGGGCGACTCGCTGATCATCGATGAAGAGAACGGCGCGTTGACGGTCAGCAAAAACGAAAATGTATCGGCCAATACACAGTCGTAAATGAGCCGGTGACCTCATAAGAAGCCTGAAACACAAGGGATTGCCCCGCCGGTTTTTATGGACCCGGCGGGTCGGTCCCTTTTCTGTTTGTTTCGCAGTGATAAATCAATGTAAAGTTTTTGGATAGACTTTACGATAAATCTTAATAAATGGTAAACTTAAAATAATGCCAAAATTCTGAGGTAACGACATAATTAGACAAATTGGCGGCAGCAAAGGAGAGAGCATGGCCAAATCGAAAACGAAATTTTACTGTACCGAGTGCGGCTATGAAGCTGCCAAGTGGTACGGAAAGTGTCCGGGCTGCCAGGCCTGGAACTCGATGGTAGAAGAAACGGAAAGCATCATCAAGACGCAGGGGATGAATTCCCCGCTTTTTCATAGTAAAGAAAAGCCGCTTTCGATCATAAATATAGAGAGCAGCCAGGAAGCTAGGGTGCTGACCGGGATCGGCGAGCTCAACCGCGTTCTGGGCGGCGGGATCGTTCCCGGATCGCTCATCCTCGTCGGGGGCGACCCCGGCATCGGCAAGTCGACCCTGCTCCTGCAAACGTCGCACGCTCTGACGCAGTCCGGCCTGCGCGTGCTGTACGTGTCCGGTGAGGAATCGGTCCGTCAGACCAAGCTCCGGGCGGATCGCCTCGGTGCCCTCTCGCCAGAACTGTACGTTCTGTGCGAGACGAATATGGATCTGATCGAAGAGGCGATCGAGAGTGTAAAGCCTCAGTTTCTGGTGATCGACTCCATCCAGACGGTCTACATTCCCGAGGTGACCAGCGCGCCGGGAAGCGTGGCGCAGGTCCGGGAATGTACGGCCCGGTTTATGCGGGTAGCCAAGGGGCTCGGCATCGCCACCGTCCTTGTAGGGCATGTTACAAAGGAAGGGGCCATCGCCGGACCGAGGCTGCTGGAGCATATGGTGGACTGTGTGCTTTATTTTGAAGGCGAGCGTCATCATACCTACCGGCTGTTAAGAGCCGTTAAGAACCGCTTTGGATCGACAAATGAGATCGGCATTTTCGAGATGAACGAGGTCGGGCTGGTCGAAGTAGGGAACCCGTCGGAGCTGTTTCTGTCCGAGCGTCCGCTGGGCGTGGCGGGATCCACGGTCGTTGCCAGCATGGAGGGCACCAGACCCGTCCTGGTCGAGCTTCAGGCCTTGATCTCTTCCACGCATTTTCCGTCACCCCGGCGTATGTGTACCGGGATCGACCATCACCGGATGGGACTGATCATTGCGGTGCTGGAGAAGCGGATGGGTATGTTCCTGCAGAATCAGGATGCGTACCTGAACGTGGCGGGGGGCGTCAAGCTGGACGAACCGGCGGTCGATCTGGCCATCGCCGTCAGCATCGCCTCCAGCTTTCGGGATATTCCGACAAAGCCGTATGACGTCATGTTCGGCGAAGTTGGCCTGACCGGTGAAGTTCGGGGCGTCTCCCGTGTGGAACAGCGCGTCCGGGAAGCGGAGAAGCTGGGGTTCAAGCGGATTATTTTACCGGAGAAAAGTTTGAAAGGATGGAGGCACCCCAAAGGTATTGAAATCATCGGAGTGAGTACCGTTGCAGATGCACTAGCGGTCGCGTTAGATTAGGGGGCAAATGAAGATGAAAGAACCGAGCCAATTGGAGAAAATGAACGATTTATTGAAGCTCGTGGCACCCGGTACGCCGTTTCGCGACGGCCTGGAAAACGTGCTGCGCGCCAAAACCGGGGGACTGCTGGTGGTCGGCTACAGTCCCGAAGTGATGGAGGTTGTGGACGGAGGCTTCTCCATCAACTGCGATTTCTCGCCCAACTACTTATATGAGCTGGCCAAGATGGACGGGGCCATCATTTTGAGCGAAGACCTGAAGCGGATTCTGTATGCCAACACCCAGCTGATTCCGGACTCGTCCATATCTTCGATCGAAACGGGGATTCGGCACCGGACGGCCGAACGGGTCGCCAAACAGACCGGCAAGCTGGTCGTGTCGATTTCCCAGCGCCGGAACATTATTACCTTGTACCAAGGGACGCTCCGCTACGCGTTGAAAGAGATCGGCGTCATTCTAACCAAAGCTAACCAGGCGCTTCAGACACTGGAGAAGTACCGGGCGGTGCTGAACCAGTCGCTGACAAACCTGTCGGCTTCCGAATTCGAAGAGCTGGTCACCGTTCCCGAAGTGGTCAACGTCATTCAGCGCGTGGAGATGGTTCTGCGCATCAAGATGGAAATCAAGCGCTACATCAACGAGCTGGGGAACGAAGGGCGCCTGATCAGCATGCAGATGGAAGAGCTCGTGAGCAACATGGAGGAAGAAGCCTGGCTTCTGTACAAAGACTATGCCCGTGACGACAACGATGAGAAGATCCGCGAGATGATCGCCGGATTGAAACGGGCGACCGACGACGAGCTGCTCGATATCCACTATGTCGTCCGCCTGCTGGGATATCCGTTGTCGGCTGCAACCTCAGAAGAGTCTGTAGCACCCCGTGGTTACCGGATCCTCAATAAAATTCCACGTCTGCCGAACGTCATCATTCACAACCTGGTGGAACGCTTTGAACGGCTGCCGCATATCATGATGGCTACGATCGAAGAATTGGATGAAGTGGATGGAATTGGCGAAGTCAGAGCCCGCAATATTAAAGAGGGACTGAAACGCTTGCAGGAACAAGTATTCATTGACAGACAAATTTAAATGCCATACAATCAATGGATGACATGGGGGTACTACGATATTTGAGGTGAGAAAATGTTTACGAAATCAATTCCGAACATGTGTACCTTGGGTAACTTGTTTCTCGGAATGGTAGGGATTATGCTGGCCCTCGACAACAAGCTGAGCTTGGCGGCCATCATGATTATCATTGCAATGCTTCTCGACGGATTGGACGGCCGGGTGGCCCGGGCGCTCAATGCACAGAGTGAGTTGGGCAAGGAACTGGACTCCCTCTCGGATGTAATTTCCTTTGGTGTTGCACCCGCTCTTATCATGTACATTTCTTGTTTCCACGATATGCATCACGCGCTGATCTGGACGGTAACCGCCGTATTTCCCATGTGCGGGGCGCTTCGGCTTGCCCGCTTCAACGTCCAATCAGGCAGCCCGGGATACTTTATAGGTCTGCCTATACCGGCAGCGGGCGGTGTGCTTGCTACATTATCTTTGTTCCGTGATGATATTTCCGCCCCCTATATGATCATCGCCATGCTGCTGCTGTCATACCTGATGGTCAGCACGGTCCGGTATCCGAACTTCAAGAAAATCGGCTTTCCGAAGAAAGCGATGATGTATGCGCCGTTCGTCATTCTTGCCGCAGTTGCGGTCGCCGTCACGTTCCCGGATCAGCTCTCCAAGCTGATTTTCCTGCCGCTGGTGTTGTATGCCGCTTACGGTGTGAAGGAGAACATGAGAAGGTTGTCGCGGAGACGCCGCCGCCATCGCGAGCAGTCCGATAAAGTGTTCAACGACCACTCCTCATAAATGACGTCCTGTTTAATAGAACGGGATGCAAAAATAAAAAGCATTTATTTCCTGCCCGGAGCAGCGAGATAAATGCTTTTTTTGATGTATAAAAAATCTTGTCGTCTATGACATGTTAAACAGACCGAGGGTAGAGCATTTTTGCGATTCCTTCCGGACCACTTCATCCATATTGATATCGAGCAGATTGCACAGCGCCGACATATAAAACAGGTTCCGCCCCAGCTCGGTGCTGATCACCTCGCGGCAGTTCTCGCACAGCTCCCCTTGGACATGGGTCCGTACCGTTTCCTTGGCTTCCTCGAGGTTCAGTCCCGGAGCAAAGGTTTGTTTGGTGGCATGAAGTTCAATACAACCGCAATCCGTAATCGCCTTGGCGACGGACCGGTTAACGGAGGCACTGCTTTGTCCATTCTTTGACAATACATCCAGCAGACTGCGGTGACGGAGCAACAGTTCGGAAACCTGATCTTGAAAGTCTTGTAAACTTGGTGTGCCCATGTAACCTATTCACCTCTAACCTCTAGTTTTTTGAATTGAACTTATTATATTCCAGTCAATTCCCCATTTTCAACCAAAAACGAGACTTCTGTAGGATGGTACAAAAGAAAGGTTCAGCCGTCCAATAAAAATTGGAATATACAGGATTAGGTTGCTGCAAAATGGACCATACTGCTAATGAAATCTGCAACTATTAAAAATATGGATTTAAGGAGGTGAGGGAACTGATGCTGAGGAAATCGATCACGGCATTTGCCGGATTATGCGGGGCATGGATCGGGTACTCGCTGCATCATGCAGCAGGCTGGTCGTTCCCTGGAATTGGTATTGATGATTCGCCGTGGGGCAGCCTGATGTTCGCTGTGGTTGGCGCAATTTTATTTATGTTGATTGGTTCCCTGTGTGCTCAAGCTGTATCGTATCGTCTGCATTCGTTTATCGCTTCGTTCTCGAACACGCCGATGAATGAACTGGCGGCCGGAGCGTCGGGTCTGATCGGAGGACTGCTGCTGGCTCTATTAATCTACCCCAGCCTTGCCTGGATTGGACATGCCGGGGATTTGCTGGCTGTCGGCGTGACGTTTGTGTGCGGTTATATGGGACTCCGGATTGGTTTGGAAAAGAAAGAGGAGCTCGCTTCCCTGTGGACTTCCGGCAAATGGAGCCGGGGCGAGCTGCCGGAGGAACGCCGGATTGAGGAGCATAAAATTCTCGATACGAGCGTCATCATCGACGGCCGGATCGCGGACATCTGCAAAACCGGTTTTATCGAAGGAACGATCGTCATTCCCGAATTCGTACTGGAAGAGCTTCAGCATATCGCGGATTCCTCGGACCTCTTGAAGCGCAACCGCGGACGCAGAGGACTCGATATTTTGAACAAGATCCAGAAGGAATTGGATGTCAGGGTGCTGATCTATGAAGGGGATTTCGAAGAAATTTCCGAAGTGGACAGCAAGCTGGTGAAGCTCGCCAAGGTGCTGCAGGGCAAAGTAGTGACCAACGATTTTAACCTGAACAAGGTATGTGAGCTGCAAGGCGTATCCGTACTGAACATTAACGATTTGGCCAACGCCGTGAAGCCGGTCGTCCTGCCGGGGGAAGAAATTATGGTGCAGGTGATCAAGGACGGCAAAGAGCATGGCCAGGGAGTGGCTTATCTCGATGACGGAACCATGATTGTGGTTGAAGGCGGACGCGACTATATAGGCAATATGATGGAAGTGCTGGTAACGAGCGTGCTGCAGACCTCCGCGGGGCGGATGATCTTCGCCAAACCGAAACTGTTGGAAAAAGCCCAGTAAACGCGGTATGATGGGGGTATACTCTTTTTCGGTCAGTTGTTGAGGAGGCTTTGCATCGACTTGGGCACAGAGAATCAGGTGGGCGTCATTGTGGTATCCGCGGGCCGCGGCTCCCGGATGGGGACGCAGGAAAGCAAGCAGTACCTTATGCTTGAAGACAAGCCCATCATTATGCATACGCTTGACATTTTTGAACAAATGCCGCTGGTGAAAGAAGTGGTCCTGGTCACCGGTGCGGACGATATTCCGCGCTGCGAGCAGTGGATCCAGGATTACGGACTTGGTAAAGTAACCAAGGTCATCGCCGGCGGAAGCGAAAGACAACAATCCGTATACAACGGCTTGATGGAAATTGGCACAGAATGGGTAATGGTTCATGACGGGGTTCGCCCGTTCGTGGAACCGGAACACATTGAGGCATGCTACCGGAAGGCGCTCCAGGAAGGAGCGGCCGTGCTGGCGGTGCCGGTGAAGGATACCATCAAGCAGGTGAACGATTCGGGGACGATTCTGGCGACCCCTGATCGCCGGAGTCTGTGGGCCATTCACACCCCACAGGCTTTTCGTCTTTCCGATTTGAAAAGGGCTCATGAACGCGCCGCAGCGGACGGCTTCGCCGGCACCGACGACTCCATGCTCGTGGAGCGGCTGGGCATTCCCGTGGCGGTTGTGGAAGGCAGCTATACGAATATCAAAATTACGACGCCGGAAGATTTGGAGTACGCCGCATTTATGCAGAAACGCAAGGGAGAGAAAAAGGGATGATACGTGTAGGACAAGGGTTTGACGTTCACCAGCTGGTGGAGGGCAGGCCGTGCATCATTGGCGGAGTCACGATTCCGTACGAGAAGGGGCTGCTGGGACATTCCGACGCGGACGTGCTGCTGCATGCCGTTGCGGATGCGATTTTGGGCGCGCTTGCGCTGGGGGACATCGGCAAGCATTTTCCCGATACGGATCCGGAATTCAAGGACGCGGACAGTTTGAAGCTGCTGCTGCATGTATGGGACCTCGCCAAGGAGCGGGGGTATCGCCTGGGCAACATCGATTCGACCATTATCGCCCAGCGTCCGAAAATGGCTCCTTATATTCCGCAGATGGCTGAAGTCATCGCCAAGGCGCTTGATGCCGACATGACGCAGGTCAACGTGAAGGCGACTACGACGGAGCAGCTCGGATTCACCGGTCGGGGAGAAGGCATTGCAGCCCAATCGGTTGTATGCTTGATCCAAGATGTGCTATCATCTTGAAGGATTTAAGCTGGAATAGGGTAAAGTATTTCTGAACGGACTTTATTGATCAATGATATGACGGAGGGGATCAGGATGAGCAAAGTGCGCGTACGTTATGCACCGAGTCCAACCGGACATTTACATATTGGCAATGCCAGAACGGCGCTGTTTAACTATTTGTATGCCCGTAACCAGGGCGGAGAGTTTATTATCCGAATCGAAGATACGGACGTGAAGCGGAATATCGAAGGCGGCGAAGAAAGCCAGCTGAAGTATTTGAAATGGCTTGGCATGGACTGGGACGAAAGCGTTGATGTGGGCGGGGCGTATGGCCCTTACCGCCAGACCGAACGTCTGGACATTTACAAGAAATACTGGCAGGACCTGCTGGACCGCGGCTTGGCTTACCGCTGCTATTGCACCGAGGAAGAGCTGGAGAAGGAACGGGAAGAGCAGATCGCCCGCGGCGAGACGCCGCGCTATTCCGGCAAGCACCGTGACTTGACGCCTGAGCAGTGCCAGGCATTCGAAGCGGAGGGCCGGGTGGCCAGCATTCGCTTCCGGGTACCGGATAATAAAACGTACACGTTCAACGATATGGTCAAAGGAACGATTTCTTTCAATACCCAGGATACTGGTGACTTTGTCATTGTGAAAAAGGACGGCATTCCGACTTACAACTTCGCGGTGGTGCTCGACGACCATCTGATGGAAATTTCCCACGTCCTGCGCGGGGAAGACCATATTTCCAACACGCCGCGCCAGCTGATGATCTACGAGGCGTTCGGCTGGGAGCCGCCGCAGTTCGGTCATATGACGCTGATCGTGAATGAGAACCACAAGAAGCTCAGCAAGCGGGATGAATCGATCATCCAGTTCATCGAGCAGTACGACCAGTTGGGTTACCTGCCGGAAGCAATGGTGAATTTTATCGCCCTGCTGGGCTGGTCTCCGGAAGGCGAAGAAGAGATTTACAGCAGAGAAGAGCTGATCAAGATCTTCAATCCGGACCGCCTGTCGAAGAGTCCGGCCGTGTTCGATCAGAACAAGCTGGCTCATCTGAACAATACGTACATTAAGAATGCCGATACCGACCGGATTACGGAGCTGGCGATACCGCATTTGCAGCGGGCGAGCCGCCTGCCGGCCGAACTGGATGAGGAGCAAAAGGCCTGGACGCGCAAGCTGGTCGCCCTCTATCAGGAGCAGATGACAGCCGCATCGGATATTGTCGATCTGTCGGAGGTGTTCTTCCGCACCCATCTGGAAATCGATCAGGAAGCCCTGCCAGTACTGGCTGAGGAGCAGGTACCTACCGTATTGTCCGCGCTGCTGGTGAAGATCGAAGCTTCGGAGGAGTATACCGCTTCGCATATTGCCGCGCTTATCAAAGAGGTTCAGAAGGAGACCGGCGTGAAAGGCAAGCAGCTCTTTATGCCAATCCGCGTCGCGCTGACCGGCCAGATGCATGGCCGCGATCTGAACGAGACGATCTTCCTGCTGGGCCGCGGACGCGTTATCGAGCGGCTGAAATCGCAAATTAAGGGAGCATAAGTGGATTCTTTCTTGTAATCACGGCATATTCTAACCCATAAGCTCCCTGAAACACTTCTTGTCAGTAAGACGACTTATCGGCTATAATTACAAGCAAAATCAATTCGGCCCCGCTGTTACTGGGAGTGCCGAATGATCCAATGTGCGATCAGCGAAGATCAGGAGAAGTACATTGATCACGCCATTGACAGAGAGGGTGACCGCAAGGGAGGCGCAAGTTTTCCTTCAGGCTGGAAGTTACCTATTGGCCGGCAGTGGAAATGCACCTGTGAGCTGCATGGATGAGCGGAGGAAGATCTCCCCGTTAGACTGTGCCGGACGTCCGCCGTTATGAGGACAGAAAGTGGGGCTTTTCGTTTGCGATGCAGTCTGCCGGAATCACCGGCGGTCACGTCAGCAGCAAGGCCCAAGCAGAGTGGGACCGCGCGTATAACGTCTCTGCAGCATGATGCTGCAGGGGCGTTTTTTGTTGAAAGAATCTTCGCTGAGCGTGGTTGGGCTTCGATGAACAAGCGTCGATGAAGAAACGTCGATGAACGCTTTTGTTGTCAGGACGAGAAGGGTGTTGTGCCTCCACGTAACGATGGAGAACAGAAGAAGCAAAGAGGGGAACGGATATGTTCAAGCACATGAAATCGGATATCCAAACCGTATTCGAGAATGATCCGGCGGCCAGAAGTCTGTTCGAGGTCATTTTCACCTATTCCGGACTGCATGCCATCTGGGCTCATCGGGTTGCGCATGCACTGTACAAACGCCGGTGGTTTACGCTGGCGCGCGTGATTTCCCAGGTCAGCCGCTTCATGACGGGGATCGAGATCCATCCCGGAGCGAAGATCGGCAAGCGCCTGTTCATCGACCATGGCATGGGCGTGGTCATCGGGGAGACCTGTGAGATCGGGGACGACGTCGTCATTTACCAGGGCGTTACCCTCGGGGGCACCGGGAAGGAAAAAGGCAAACGGCATCCGACCATCGGCAACAATGTCGTCATTGCGTCCGGCGCGAAAGTGCTGGGATCGTTTACGGTCGGAGACCAGTGCAACATCGGAGCCAACTCGGTCGTTCTGAAGGAAGTCCCCTCGAACAGCACGGTGGTGGGCATTCCGGGAAGAATCGTGAAGCAGGACGGGCGCCGGGTGGACCGTCTCAGCCACCAGCTGCCTGACCCGATCGTCGATTCGCTGCGCAGCATGCAGCAGGAGATCGAACAGCTTCGCGGTGAATTGGAAAGACTACAAACGGAAAACAACCGGCTGCAGCAGGAGGAAACCCCGGCTGGAGCACGTTCGAAATAAAGAAGCAGCGAATTTCATGGATGAAAGGAAATGTGGATATGTCCCTTCAAATTTATAATACAATGATCCGGGCGAAAGAAGAGTTTGTGGCGAAGCAGCCGGGAAAGGTGAACATGTACGTGTGCGGTCCGACCGTATACGACTACATTCATATCGGGAATGCGCGTCCGATGATCTTTTTCGACGTCGTTCGCTCGTATCTGGAGCAGATCGGCAACGAAGTCAATTACGTGGTGAACTTCACGGACGTGGACGACAAGCTGATCCGCAAGGCCGAACAGATGAACAGCACCGTGCCGGTGGTGGCGGATACGTTCATTAAAGCGTACTACGAGGACCTCGACGGGCTGGGCATTCATAAGGCGACGATCAACCCGCGGGTGACAGAGAACATGGATAATATCATCTCCTTTATCAAGGAGCTTGAAGACGAAGGCTTCGCTTACGAAAAAGGGGGCGACGTGTTCTACCGGACCGGCAAATTTGCGGGGTATGGCAAGCTTTCGCATCAGAAGCTGGAGGAGCTGCAGTTCGGCATCCGGATCGGCGTCGACGAGCGGAAGGAAAGCCCGGAAGACTTCGTGCTTTGGAAAGCCGCGAAGCCGGGAGAGATTTTCTGGGCAAGCCCTTGGGGCGACGGCCGCCCCGGATGGCACATCGAATGCTCGGCCATGGCCCGCCGCTACCTTGGCGACACCCTGGATATCCACGGAGGCGGGCAGGACCTGCAGTTCCCGCATCACGAGTGCGAAATTGCGCAGTCGGAAGCATTGACCGGCAAACCGCTGGCCAACTACTGGATGCATAACGGGTACATCAAGATCAATAACGAAAAAATGTCGAAATCGCTCGGTAACGGCATTTTGGTCAAGGATCTGCGCGCACAATATAAAAAAGAAGCCATCCGCTACTTCATGCTGTCCACGCATTACCGCAATCCGCTCAACTTCAACAGCGAAACGATGGATCAGGCGATGAAGAGCGTGGAGCGGATCGCCAACGCCGTTACGAATATGAAGCACCGCCTGGATACGGTGGCTCCGGACGGAAACGGTCCGGTCCGCGAATCCGTGCAGCAGAAGCTGGATGCGATTCTCGCTTCCTACTATGAAAAAATGAACGATGATTTCAATACGCCGGATGCGATTACCTCCGTATTCGAATGGGTCAGCGAAGCCAACCTGCTGCTTCAGGAGCCTGTGGCGAACCCTGCGGAACTGCAGGCGATGCTGGCGGCTTTTGACGAATTGAACGCGGTGCTGCGGCTGTATTTCGAGGAAAAAGCCGAGCTTCTGGACGAGGAAGTGGAGCAGCTGATCGCCGAGCGTGCCGAAGCCCGCAAGAACAAAAACTGGGGCCGCGCGGATGAAATCCGTGACGAGCTCGCGGCCAAGGGAATTCTGCTGGAGGATACAGCGCAGGGCATGCGCTGGCGCCGCAAATGAGCGGGGCGGACGGCAATGAATTGCTGCCGGAAAGTGCGGGAAGCTGGATGTTCAGCTACCCGCCATCCAAGCCGGCCCGGCTGATTCCGCCGATCGTCTTGGCTTATATTGGCGATGCTATCTATGAGGTGGCCATTCGCCAATATTTGATTTCCAAGACGAACCTGCGGCCCAATCAGCTGCACCGTTCGGCGACCGGACTCGTCTCGGCCAAGGCCCAGAGCCGGATTGTCGGTGCGCTGGAGGAGATGCTGACCGAAGAGGAACGTGACGTGGTCCGCCAAGGCCGCAACGCCAAGTCGGGCACCATTCCGAAAAATGCCGACGTGCTGGAATACCGGCATGCCACCGCGTTCGAGTCCCTGATCGGATACTTGTACTATACCGGGCAGTTCGAGCGCATGCAGGAGTTAATCGACACAGGGATCAAGTTCATAGAGCAGCAGCCCAAGAAGAAATAAGACGGCAGGCCATCACAGGCAATAAGAATCAGGAGGAAAATCGATGGAGGAAGAAATCATTGCCGGGAAGCATTCGGTCACCGAAGCGCTTCGATCCGGGCGGACGATTAATAAAATATGGATTGCGGAAAATGCCCAAAAGCATCTGACGCAGCCGATCATTTTCGAGGCCAAAAAGCTTGGCGTTGTCATTCAGCAGGTGGACAAACGTAAGCTGGACCAGATGGCGCCGGGTATGCAGCATCAAGGGGTAGTCGCGCAGGCGGCGCCTTATGCCTATGCCGAAGTGGAGGACATCCTGCAGGCAGCAGAAGCCAAGGGGGAGGCACCGTTCATCTTGCTGTTGGATGAGATCGAAGATCCGCACAATCTCGGCTCCATTCTCCGGACCGCAGACTGCACCGGCGTTCATGGGGTAATCGTGCCGAAACGCCGGTCGGCGCAGGTTACCGCGACCGTGTCCAAGACGTCTGCCGGCGCCGCCGAATACGTCCCGGTCGCACGCGTAACGAACCTGGGGCAGACCATTGAGGAGCTGAAAGAGAGAGGGATTTGGGTCGTCGGTACCGACGTGTCGGCTTCCTCCGAGATGTACGACACGAATGTGTTTGACGGCCCCGTCGCCGTAGTCATCGGTAACGAAGGGAAAGGCATGGGCAGACTGATCCGCGAAAAATGCGATGTTTTGGTGAAACTCCCCATGAAAGGTCAAATCAACTCGCTTAACGCTTCCGTGGCCGCGGGAGTCGTGATGTACGAAGTTCTGCGCCGGCGCCGCACCCAAGGTTAGCCGGAATGGCGGCTTTGCGCGATGTGCTTCTGGTCGATGGCTATAATATGATCGGCGGATGGCCGTCCCTTGCAGAGCTGTCGCAGATCAGCATGCAGGAGGCCAGGGACGAGCTGCTGGCCAGGCTGGCCGATTACCAGGCTTTTTCCGGAAGAAAAGTGATCGCGGTATTTGACGCCTACCGGGTGCCGGGTCTGGGCAAATCCTTTTCGCAGAGCAAGGTTCAAGTGTACTTTACGAAGGAGAAGGAGACGGCGGACGAATGCATTGAGCGTCTTGTTGGAGAGCTGACCCGGCGAAGCAGGCAGATCTATGTGGCGACCAGCGATTTGATCGAACAGCATGTCATCTTCGCGCGGGGAGCGCTTCGCTTGTCCGCCCGGGAGCTGCTGATCGAAGTGGAGAACAGCGAGCAGATGATCCAGAAGCGGATCAAGGAAGATCAGGCCAGATCGACGCGCAATACGCTGGACAGCAAGCTGTCGCCGGACATCCGCGAAATCTTCGAACGATGGCGGCGGGAATAGCCAACTTTTGTATGAAATGACAAATTTGCAGCTCTTGACAATTTTGCTATCGCTGTTCTTTTTTGGATAATCCGTGGTTGACGGCTTGGAGAGCATCATTTATACTGTTCGTATATTTCACGAGTAACGGGTACCTTGCGTTGCAGCCGGGGGGTTTCTTGGTGAGCGTCGACCTTAAAGAGTTAATGTTATCTGATTATGATTACAAGACGGATGAGGACGTAGTCGAATATTTCCGCGAAGGTGACAGTGAAGCGCTGGAGTACTTGATTAACAAGTACCGGAATTTCGTGCGGGCCAAAGCCAGATCTTATTTTCTGATCGGCGCCGACCGCGAGGATATCATCCAGGAAGGCATGATCGGTTTATACAAATCGATCCGTGATTTCAGAGGGGACAAGCAGTCCTCGTTCAAGGCTTTTGCCGAGCTGTGCATTACGAGGCAGATCATTACGGCGATCAAGACCGCGACGAGACAGAAGCATATCCCGCTGAATTCTTACGTGTCGTTGGACAAGCCTATCTATGATGAGGATTCCGACCGTACGTTGCTTGACGTGATTTGCGGCTCGCAGGTATGCGATCCGGAAGAGCTGATTATTAACCAGGAAGAGTTCGTCGGACTCGAGGACAAGATGTCCGAGATTCTGAGCGACTTGGAGCGCAAAGTGCTGATGCTGTATTTGGACGGCCGCTCCTATCAGGAAATTGCGGTGGATTTGAAACGGCATGTGAAATCGATCGATAATGCTCTGCAGCGGGTCAAGCGCAAGCTGGAGAGATATTTGGAAGTTCGTGACAATTGAACAGACGCTAAGGTGAAGAAAGGCTCGTAAGGAGTCTTTTTTTATTCACGCCGGAAGTGCCGAGGTTTAACCTCTGGACGAATGAATCATACTGGTAAATGAATGCAGGCGGCTTATGATGAGAAAAAAGGCTTGAAACGACAGGGAATCGTGATTTTTAAACGCGTATTGACAAGGCCATTCTTTCGTTGACATGGTTTGACCCTTGTGATAAAGTGTTTTAGGTAGGCCTAAATTCGCGTGTTTTAATGAATGAGAGAGCAAAGGCTTCGGCACGAGCTTAATCGTTCATTTCGCAGGAACGGTTTTTTTTCTTTTCAGCGATGAAAAGTTTAGGCTGTTTCCTACTAGGGATCAATATTGACTCTTCTGAAATAGAAGGACGTCTTCGGGAGGTGCACAGCATGCGGGTAATTATCACTTTGGCTTGTACGAATTGCAAACAAAGAAACTATACGACTACCAAAAACAAGCGAAATCACCCCGACCGCATGGAGATGAAGAAATTTTGCAAGTTTTGTAACGAGCAAACTCCTCATCGCGAAACCAGATAGTTTTTTGGAGGTGTAGTCGGCGTGAAAGGTTTCAAGTCTCTGTTTTCCTTTTTCTCTGAAAGCTGGGCGGAACTTAAAAAAGTTCGCTGGCCTAATCGTAAAGAGTTGACGAATTACACGCTTATCGTACTTGGCACCATTGCGATCGTCACGATTTATTTTTGGGTTCTAGATATCGGCATTTCCGCTGTGATCGAAGCGATTATTTAAGAAGGGTCCCGGGTGGCTTGATATGGAAAAAAGATGGTACGTAGTTCATACCTACTCTGGGTATGAGAATAAGGTCAAAGCCAATTTGGAAAAACGCGTTGAGTCCATGGGCATGGAAGACAAGATTTTCCGCGTTCTTGTTCCGATGGAGGAAGAAGTGGTAAACAAGGACGGCAAGAAAAAGGTCGTCATGAGAAAGGTTTACCCCGGATATGTCTTGGTGGAAATGATCCAGACTGACGATTCCTGGTACGTTGTACGCAATACGCCAGGGGTTACGGGATTTGTCGGTTCGACGGGTTCGGGTTCCAAGCCGACGCCTTTGCTTCCGGAAGAAGTGGAACAGATTCTGAAGCATATGGGTATGGAAGAGCCGAAGCCGAAGATCGAATTCGATATTAAAGAATCCGTACGTATCAAAGTTGGTCCTTTTGCGAATTTTGTTGGCTCGGTAGAAGAAATTCTCGTCGACAAGAGCAAGCTGAAGGTACACGTCAACATGTTTGGACGGGAAACCCCGCTTGAGCTGGATTATACTCAAGTGGAGAAGATATAAAGTTCTTCAGGTTTCTTGTGGGAGGGCTTCGAGGCCCGCTAACCACTTTTGAAGGAGGTGTCTTACATGGCAAAGAAGGTAATCAAGGTTGTTAAACTGCAAATCCCTGCAGGTAAAGCGAATCCGGCGCCGCCAGTAGGTCCAGCATTGGGTCAAGCAGGTGTCAACATCATGGCATTCTGTAAAGAATTCAACGCTCGTACCGCTGATCAAGCTGGTCTGATCATTCCGGTTGAAATTTCGGTATTTGAGGATCGTTCCTTTACGTTCATTACCAAAACTCCACCGGCTGCAGTTCTGCTTCGCGTAGCTGCCAAAATCGAGAAGGGTTCCGGCGAACCTAACAAGAAGAAAGTCGCTACCGTTAAACGCAGCACTGTCCGTGAAATCGCTGAGCAAAAAATGCCTGACCTGAACGCAGCTTCCGTTGAAGCAGCTATGCGTATGGTTGAAGGTACTGCACGCAGCATGGGTATCACAATCGAAGACTAATCCGGTTTTTCTTGCGACACCCGGCCTATGAGGCCGGCACATGTGGGAGGAATATCCGCTAAAACCACAAAGGAGGAACAAACATGGCTAAACATGGTAAGAAGTATGTTGAAGCTGCCAAGCTGATCGACAGCGAAGCAGTATACGAGCCAGCAGAAGCTGTAGAGCTTGTGAAAAAGGCTGCGACTGCCAAGTTCGACGAAACCGTTGAAGTTGCAGTTCGTTTGGGCGTTGACCCACGTAAACAAGACCAAGCCGTTCGTGGTGTTGTTGTCCTGCCTCATGGCACGGGTAAAACACAACGCGTATTGGTATTTGCGAAAGGTGACAAAGCGAAGGAAGCGGAAGCGGCTGGCGCAGATTTTGTTGGCGATCAAGACATGATCAACAAGATCCAACAAGGCTGGTTCGAATTCGACGTCTGCGTCGCTACACCTGATATGATGAGCGAAGTCGGTAAACTGGGTCGTCTGCTCGGTGGTAAAGGCCTTATGCCTAACCCTAAAGCAGGAACAGTTACGTTCGATGTTGCCAAGGCTGTTCAAGAAATCAAAGCCGGTAAAATCGAATACCGTCTGGACAAAGCAGGTCAAATTCACGCACCGATCGGTAAAGTATCTTTTGATGCGGCCAAACTGAATGAGAACCTCAAATCTCTCATCGACGCACTCAACCGTGCTAAACCAGCTGCTGCAAAAGGTGTTTATCTGAAGGGGATCGCCGTATCCTCGACGATGGGACCAAGCGCACGCGTGAATACAGCAACCTTTAAATAAGTTATCGTTGACTCGTTCTGAGTTATCTGTTACTATATAAAAGTTGTTGTTTAGGTCCTTGTGACCGACCACTAAAGTTGAATATGCTTACCGTAGACAGTAGGTGCCTAAGGGCTTAATTTCCTACCGAGGTGTTGTGATAGAATATATGTGATTTTCCTGCGCTTTGCCCGGACAATCATCATTCATCAGGCCTTCGTAAATCTACGGAGGCTTTTTACTTGCCTATGAAATCGGAGAAGTCAAGAGTACTCAGACTCGAAGCGGATTCCGACGTAGATCGAACTGTCGGCCGGTGAGTCCGGCTGGACAGTCATTGAAACTTTCAGGAGGTGTAGA
The DNA here is from genome assembly GCF_040546645.1 of Paenibacillus sp. OAE614. Classification (NCBI taxonomy): domain Bacteria; kingdom Bacillati; phylum Bacillota; class Bacilli; order Caryophanales; family Paenibacillaceae; genus Paenibacillus; species Paenibacillus sp. OAE614. The sequence continues at coordinate 7,485,500 of NZ_JBEPOD010000001.1, forward strand.
CATTGGCAAACGCAAAAGTGATTCAAGCGAAACAAGAAGCTGTAGAAGCGGTAACTGCAAAATTGCGCGAAAGTGCAACGACAGTAGTAGCCGACTACCGCGGATTGAACGTTGCCCAAGCTACCGAACTGCGTAAGCAGCTTCGCGAAGCGGGTGTTGAATTCCAAGTGTTGAAGAACACTTTGCTGCGCCGTGCGACTGCCGCTGCTGAGCTGTCTGAACTGGACGAAGTATTGACCGGTCCAACAGCTATCGCATTCAGTGCAGAAGACGCCGTAGCACCAGCTAAAATCCTTAACGATTTTGCTAAGAAGAACGAAGCTTTGAAACTGAAAGGTGCCGTGGTTGAAGGCCGTGTAGTCGGCGTTGACCAAATCAAGGCGCTGGCAGAACTGCCATCCCGCGAGGGTCTCCTTTCCATGCTCCTCAGCGTGCTTCAAGCTCCAGTTCGCAACTTCGCGCTTGCAGTTAAGGCTGTGGCTGAGAAAGAAGAACAAGGAGCATAAGCTTCCCGTTCTGACAGCTTAAAAGTAAACAAAAAATAATTTTATTATAAAATGGAGGTTCAACCATGAGTAAAGAGCAAATCTTGGAATCAATCAAAGGTATGACTGTTTTGGAACTGAACGACCTGGTTAAAGCAATCGAAGAAGAATTCGGCGTAACTGCTGCAGCTCCAGTAGCTGTAGTTGGCGGCGGCGCTGGCGCAGCTGAAGCTGCTGAGCAAACTGAATTCGACGTAATCCTGGCTAACGCTGGTGCTTCCAAAATCAACGTTATCAAAGCCGTTCGCGAAATCACAGGTCTTGGCTTGAAAGAAGCTAAAGAACTCGTTGACAACGCTCCAAAACCACTGAAAGAAAAAGTGGGTAAAGAAGAAGCTGAATCCGTTAAAGCTAAATTGGAAGAAGCAGGCGCTACTGTAGAAGTGAAGTAATTCCTTCTCAGTTGAAGCACATAGCAAACCCCTTGATCATTCAAGGGGTTTGTTTTTGTAAAACCGCATCCCTTGTGACTAAACGATTAGAACCAGGGGATCCTGTGTAATGAAACCAAGGATTCGGAGGGAAAGCATGTCACAGCATTACTATTCCAACCAGCCCGAAGCCGGACATGACCGGCGGAGTCTGGAAGAGCGACTGCGGGGTGCAGTCTATAAGTTCACGAGCGACGCCGGAGTGTTTTCCAAGAAGGGAATTGATTTTGGCAGCAAGGTGCTGATCGAAGCGATGGATATTCCGCAGGGGGCCGAAGTTCTGGATGTGGGCTGCGGGTACGGTCCTATCGGACTGGTGGCGGCAAGACTGGCCGGGGATGGGCATGTGACGATGCTGGATGTGAACAGCCGCGCAGTGGAACTCGCCAAGGAAAATGCCAGGCTGAACGGAATTACGAACGTGACGATTCTGGAGAGCGATCTGCTGCAGCAGGTAGAAGGGAAAGCTTTCGATGTCATCCTGACCAATCCGCCGATTCGTGCTGGCAAGGAAACGGTGCATCGGATTTTCGAGCAGGCGTATGAGCATCTTCGTGAAGGAGGATCCTTGTGGATCGTGATTCAGAAGAAGCAGGGGGCACCATCGGCAAAGGCGAAGCTGGAGAGCTTGTTCGCACAGGTGGAGGAAGTCACCAAGGATAAAGGGTACCGGATTTTTAAGGCTACAAAATCTTTTCAATAATATGCAATAGGACTATTGACTTGAAAAATCATGTGTGATATTATTATAAAATGTCAGTATTAGGATAGGCTTCTTGTCTTTAGTTGGCTGAAATGTCAATAGTTTTTATGCGGAGATATGCATAAAATAGGGCATGTCCACGTATAATATGTACATTTTGGGCAAATCTACTGGATATGAAGTCACTTCTATGTTTAGAAGGCAAGACCATGGATAAGTTGCTCTTTGTTCGAAAGCATTCGGGTAAGGGCTTTTCTTTATTTGTGGATGAATCCTCTGCATGAATCCATTATAAGGTTCCAAACAGAGGTTCGCAATCAATTTTTAAAGTGAGTAGACATGAGGGGTGAGTTAAAGTTGGCAGGACATCTTGTTCAGTATGGTCGACGCACTCGGCGAAGTTATGCACGAATTAATGAAGTACTTGAGATTCCGAACCTGATCGAAATCCAACAGAAATCATACGAATGGTTTTTGGAGGAAGGATTGCGCGAAATGTTCCAGGATATCTCGCCAATTCAGGATTTTACGGGCAATTTGGTGCTGGAGTTCATCGACTACAGCCTGGGCGAACCCAAATACACCGTCGATGACGCGAAAGAGCGTGACGTGACGTATGCGGCACCGCTTCGGGTGAAAGTACGGCTCATCAACAAAGAAACCGGAGAAGTCAAAGAACAGGAAGTATTCATGGGAGATTTCCCGCTGATGACGGAGACCGGTACATTTATTATCAACGGTGCAGAACGGGTCATTGTCAGCCAGTTGGTACGCTCTCCTAGCGTCTATTTCAGCACGAAAGTCGATAAAAACGGTAAGAAAACCTACACTGCAACGGTGATTCCAAACCGTGGTGCCTGGCTTGAACTGGAGACGGATGCAAAGGACATCATGTATGTCCGGATCGACCGTACCCGTAAAATCCCGGTTACCGTTTTGCTGCGGGCGCTTGGTTTCGGCAGCGACGCCGAAATTTTGGACCTGCTCGGCAACGACGAATACATCCGCAACACGCTGGACAAAGACAACACCGATTCCACGGAAAAAGCGCTCATCGAAATTTACGAACGCCTCCGTCCGGGCGAGCCGCCTACCCTCGACAATGCGAAGAGCTTGCTGGTAGCGCGCTTCTTTGATCCAAAGCGTTATGATCTGGCCAATGTCGGCCGCTATAAAATCAATAAAAAGCTGCATATCAAGAACCGTCTGTTCAACCAGCGTCTTGCTGAATCGCTGATCGACACCGATACCGGTGAGATCATTGCCGAAGCCGGACAAATGGTGGACCGCCGTCTCCTTGACGAAATCCTGCCGCACCTGGAGAAGAATGTCGGACACAAGACGTACCATGTTGCCAATGGTGTGCTTGACGCTGACGACATTCCGATGCAGAGCATCGACGTATTCTCCCCGATCGAAGACGGCAAGGTCGTCAAAGTGATTGCAAACGGGAATATTGATAAATCGGTTAAACATATTACGCCTGCTGATATTATTTCCTCGATCAGCTACTTTATTAACTTGCTGCATGGCATCGGCGACACGGACGATATCGACCACCTCGGTAACCGTCGTCTGCGTTCGGTCGGTGAACTGCTGCAGAACCAGTTCCGTATCGGTCTGTCCCGTATGGAACGCGTCGTACGCGAAAGAATGTCCATCCAGGATGCGAATGTCATCACGCCGCAAGCCCTGATCAACATTCGACCGGTTATCGCGTCGATCAAAGAGTTCTTCGGAAGCTCCCAGCTGTCCCAGTTTATGGACCAGACCAACCCGCTTGCTGAACTGACGCACAAACGCCGTCTGTCTGCACTCGGACCCGGCGGTTTGACGCGTGAGCGCGCGGGCTTTGAAGTTCGTGACGTCCATCACAGTCACTACGGCCGGATGTGTCCAATCGAGACGCCGGAAGGTCCGAACATCGGCTTGATCAACTCCTTGTCTACGTTCGCACGGATCAACGAATACGGCTTTATCGAAGCTCCGTACCGTTGGGTCGATCCGAAGACGGGTGTTGTAACAGATCAGATCGACTACCTGACAGCTGACGAGGAAGACAACTATGTGGTCGCACAGGCAAACGCAAAGCTGAATGAAGACGGCACGTTTGCGGAGGATATGGTTATCGTCCGTTACAACAAGCAGTCCGACAACATTTTGCCGATGCCTAGCGAACGCGTGGATTACATGGACGTTTCGCCGAAACAGGTCGTGTCGGTCGCAACGGCGCTCATTCCGTTCCTCGAGAACGATGACTCCAACCGCGCCCTGATGGGATCGAACATGCAGCGTCAGGCTGTGCCGCTTCTCGTGCCTAAAGCTCCGCTGGTTGGTACAGGAATGGAACACAAGTCTGCAAAGGATTCCGGGGTATGTATCGTTTCCAAATATGACGGTGTGGTTGAACGTTCTTCCGCCAACGAAATCTGGGTGCGCCGCATCGAGACCGTGGACGGCAAAGAAGTCAAAGGCGACATCGTTAAACATAAATTACACAAATTTATGCGTTCGAACCAAGGCACATGCATCAACCAGCGTCCGATCGTGAAGAGAGGCGACGTCATCAAGAAGGGCGACATCCTTGCGGACGGACCTTCGACGGAAATGGGCGAGTTGGCTCTTGGACGTAACGTCGTCGTAGCATTCATGACCTGGGAAGGTTATAACTACGAGGATGCCATCCTCCTTAGCGAGAAGCTGGTGAAGGAAGATGTGTACACTTCGATTCACATCGAGGAATACGAATCCGAAGCGCGCGACACCAAGCTCGGACCGGAAGAAATTACCCGCGATATTCCGAACGTCGGCGAGGAAGCTCTCAAGAACCTCGACGAGCGCGGCATTATCCGGATCGGTGCCGAAATCAGCGCCGGCGACATTCTCGTCGGCAAAGTTACACCGAAAGGCGTAACGGAGCTGACAGCGGAAGAACGCCTGCTGCACGCCATCTTCGGTGAGAAGGCGCGTGAAGTGCGCGACACCTCCCTGCGCGTACCGCATGGTAGTGACGGGATTATCGTGGACGTCAAAGTGTTTACCCGTGAGAACGGCGACGAGCTGCCTCCTGGTGTAAACCAACTGGTTCGGGTGTACATCGCTCAGAAGCGTAAAATTTCTGAAGGTGACAAAATGGCCGGACGTCACGGTAACAAAGGGGTCGTGGCCCGCATCCTGCCGGAAGAAGATATGCCGTTCCTGCCGGACGGTACGCCTGTACAGGTCGTACTGAACCCGCTCGGGGTACCTTCCCGGATGAACATCGGGCAGGTTCTGGAAGTCCACTTGGGCTTTGCAGCCATGCGTCTTGGTATTCACGTGGCTACGCCGGTATTCGACGGCGCCAATGAATACGACGTATTTGACACCATGGAAGAAGCCGGCATGCAGCGCAACGGTAAGACGCGTCTGTACGACGGCCGCACGGGCGAGATGTTCGAACGTGAAGTTACCGTCGGCGTCATGCACATGATCAAGCTGGCCCACATGGTTGACGATAAAATCCATGCCCGTTCAACTGGACCATACTCGCTCGTTACGCAGCAGCCTCTGGGTGGTAAAGCCCAGTTCGGCGGACAGCGCTTCGGTGAGATGGAAGTTTGGGCGCTGGAAGCATACGGCGCCGCATATACACTGCAAGAGATCCTGACCGTCAAATCCGACGATGTGGTCGGCCGGGTGAAAACCTACGAGTCCATCGTTAAAGGCGAGAACGTTCCGGAACCGGGTGTTCCTGAATCGTTCAAGGTTCTGATCAAAGAGCTTCAATCCCTCGGTATGGATGTTAAGATCCTGAGCGGTGACGAGCAGGAGATCGAGATGAAAGAGCTCGATGATGAAGACGAGGCAGCCGGCGATAAGCTGAGCCTCAACCTGGAAGGCGAAGAAGTCGGAGTGGAATAAAGACCGTGTGAAGGCGGGCGGGGATACCGTCCGTCCTCATTCACGGTTTAAATCATTAGGACTAGGTTAAGGAGGGTTGCTCCTTGTTGGACGTTAACAATTTCGAATTCATGAAGATCGGGCTTGCATCCCCGGAGAAAATTCGTTCATGGTCCCGCGGAGAAGTGAAAAAGCCGGAAACCATCAATTACCGTACGCTCAAACCGGAGAAAGAAGGCCTGTTCTGCGAACGGATTTTTGGACCGCAAAAAGACTGGGAATGCCATTGCGGCAAATATAAGCGTGTCCGTTACAAAGGCGTAGTCTGCGATCGCTGCGGCGTAGAAGTTACCCGCGCGAAGGTGCGCCGCGAACGGATGGGCCATATTGAGCTGGCAGCTCCTGTATCCCATATCTGGTACTTTAAAGGCATTCCGAGCCGTATGGGTCTCGCTTTGGATATGTCGCCAAGATCTCTGGAAGAGATCATTTACTTTGCATCTTATGTAGTAACCGACCCTGGAGATACGCCTCTGGAGAAGAAACAGCTTCTGTCCGAGAAAGAATACCGCAGCTACCGTGAAAAATACGGCTATGGTTTCCAAGCGGGCATGGGTGCTGAAGCGATCAAGAAGCTGCTGCAGGATCTCGATATTGAAAAGGAACTCGAGTTTCTGAAGGAAGAGCTGCGCACGGCTCAAGGCCAACGCCGTAACCGTGCGATCAAGCGTCTGGAAGTCATCGAGGCTTTCCGCAACTCCGGCAACAAGCCAGAGTGGATGATCATGGACGTATTGCCGGTTATCCCTCCGGAACTGCGCCCGATGGTACAGCTGGACGGCGGACGTTTTGCAACGTCTGACCTGAACGACTTGTACCGCCGCGTGATCAACCGGAACAACCGCTTGAAGCGTCTGCTTGACCTGGGAGCTCCGGACATCATCGTTCAGAACGAAAAACGGATGCTGCAGGAAGCGGTTGACGCCCTGATCGACAACGGCCGCCGCGGCCGTCCGGTTACTGGACCAGGCAACCGTCCGCTGAAATCCCTCAGCCACATGCTGAAAGGTAAGCAAGGACGTTTCCGGCAAAACCTGCTCGGTAAACGAGTTGACTATTCCGGCCGTTCCGTTATCGTCGTTGGTCCGTACCTGAAAATGTATCAGTGCGGTCTGCCGAAGAAAATGGCGCTGGAACTGTTCAAGCCGTTTGTCATGAAAGAACTTGTAAACAAGGGCCTCGCCCATAACATTAAGAGCGCCAAACGTAAGGTTGAGCGCGTAAGTCCGGAAGTCTGGGACGTTCTCGAAGAAGTCATTAAAGAGCATCCGGTTCTGCTGAACCGTGCCCCTACGCTTCACCGTCTCGGTATCCAGGCGTTTGAACCGATCCTGGTGGAAGGTCACGCGATCCGTCTGCATCCGCTCGTATGTACGGCCTACAACGCCGACTTCGACGGTGACCAGATGGCGGTTCACGTTCCGCTGTCCGCAGAGGCACAGGCTGAAGCCCGTATCCTCATGCTGGCATCCGGCAACATTTTGAACCCTAAAGACGGTAAACCTGTCGTAACTCCTTCACAGGATATGGTTCTCGGATCTTTCTATCTGACCATGGACAACAAGGAAGAGAAAGGTTCCGGCATGATCCTGAGCTCTGTGAACGAAGCCGTATCGGCTTACCAACGCGGAACCGCAGGTCTGCACGCACGGGTAGCCATTCCGGTAAAAGCGCTCGGCAAAACGAGCTTTACCGACAAGCAGCAGGACGCAATGCTCTTGACGACCGTCGGACGCATCATTTTCAACGAAATTTTCCCGAGCAGCTTCCCGTACATTAACGAAGCAACCCGCGACAATCTGTTCAACGGAACGCCGGAAAAATATTTCGTCTATGAAAAAGGCGCGGACATCCGCGAGCGCATGTACGACCTGCCTATAAGCAGCGCTGTTGGTAAAGAGTATCTGGGCCAAATCATTGCCCGCTGCTTCGAGATTTACCACACAACGGAAACTTCCGTTATTCTGGACAAAATCAAGCAGCTCGGCTTCACGTATTCGACGCGTGCCGGCGTAACCGTTGCGGTATCCGACGTTATCGTTCCTGATGAGAAACAGGCGATCCTGAAGGAATCCGACGAGAAGGTTGCAGTCGTTACGAACCAATACCGCCGCGGCTTGATTACGAACGAAGAACGGTACGACCGCGTTATCGATATTTGGTCCAAGGCGAAGGATGACATTACGGACATCCTGATGAAATCCATGGACCGCTTTAACTCCATCATGCTCATGGTTGATTCCAAAGCACGGGGTAATAAATCGCAGATTACTCAGCTCGGCGGCATGCGGGGTCTGATGGCGAACCCATCCGGCCGGATCATCGAACTCCCGATCAAATCCAACTTCCGTGAAGGCCTGACCGTCCTCGAGTACTTCCTGTCGACGCACGGTGCCCGTAAAGGTCTGGCGGATACCGCGCTGCGTACAGCGGACTCTGGTTACCTGACACGCCGTCTGGTTGACGTTGCCCAGGACGTTATCGTCCGCGAAGAAGACTGCGGTACCGATAAAGGCTTTACCGTCAGCCGGATTCAGGATGGTAAAGAGGTTATCGAGGATCTGTATGACCGTATTGAAGGACGCTACTGCTTCGAGACGGTTCGTCATCCGGAAACCAACGAAATTCTGGTTAACCGCAACGAGCTGATCGATTCGGATAAAGCGAACCTGATCGTCAACTCCGGCGTAACAAAACTGCAAATCCGTTCGGTACTCAGCTGCCGTGCCCGTCATGGTGTGTGTAAGAAGTGCTACGGACGTAACCTGGCCACAGGCAAATTCGTGGAAATCGGGGAAGCGGTCGGCATTATCGCCGCGCAATCCATCGGTGAACCAGGAACCCAGCTTACCATGCGTACGTTCCATACCGGTGGTGTCGCAGGGGACGATATTACCCAAGGTCTTCCGCGTATTCAGGAGCTTTTCGAAGCCCGGAATCCGAAAGGTCAGGCAACTATCAGTGAAATCGACGGCGTCGTGAAGGAAATCCGCGAAGCGAAAGACCGTCGTGAAATCGAAGTCCAAGGTGAAGCGGAAACGAAAGTGTACTCCGTTACCTACGGTTCCCGTCTGCGCGTAAGCGAAGGTCAGGAAATCGAAGCCGGCGACGAGCTGACAGACGGTTCCATCGACCCGAAAGAAATGCTGCGCATTAAAGGCATCCGTGGTGTGCAGAACTACATTCTGCAGGAAGTACAGCGCGTATACCGTAACCAGGGCGTAGAAATCAATGATAAGCACGTCGAAGTGATGATCAAGCAGATGCTGCGTAAAATCCGTATCGTCGATGCGGGAGATACACCGCTTCTTCCTGGATCATTCACCGACATTCATGAATACGAAGCAGCGAACAAAGAAGCAATCCTGTCCGGAAAAGAGCCTGCGGTGGCCAAACCGGTTCTGCTCGGTATCACCAAGGCTTCCCTGGAGACCGATTCCTTCTTGTCCGCGGCATCCTTCCAGGAGACGACCCGCGTTCTTACCGATGCGGCGATCAAAGGCAAGGTTGACCAGCTGCTCGGCCTGAAAGAAAATGTCATCATCGGTAAATTGATCCCTGCAGGTACCGGTATGAACCGTTACCGCAGTGTCAAATTCGATGATCCGAACATCGAAGATCAGGACTCCAAGGAGCTTGAAACGGCAACAGTAGAGTAATAGACTGCTAATCAGGCGGTTTTGCGCGGAGGCGGCATGAAAAAAGGCTGCTTCCGCGAAAACTTTCCTGAAACATTCTTGACATCGCCTAATGCAAGTGCTAATATAGCAAAGGTGCGTGAGTAGTTAAGTACCCCTGTGCTTTTGGAGGAATCGCAAGATGTCTAATGATAAAGGATTACAGGATGCTCATGTCAAGATCGGTGCCAAACAAACGATGAAACTCGTAGAATTGGGCCAAGCCGCCGAAGTGTTTGTGGCGGAAGATGCGGAACACCGGCTCGTTTCAAAGGTTGAAGCTCTTTGCACTAAGCATGGAGTGAAGATCACCTATGTGGATACTATGCATCAATTGGGTAAAGCATGTGGAATTGAAGTGGGCGCAGCGATGGCCGCTATCGTTAAATCATAGTTGTAAGGAACGTTTTTGTTGGAGAATCAACAGAGTTCTTCCGGCAAAGACTTTTCATTTGTTCTTTTATGAACCGCCTGGGTCTGTGGACTTAAAAAGAGGTTTGTAATGAGGATAAGTATTATGGGAAGGGGGTGGCTAACATGCCAACAATTAACCAGCTAGTTCGCAAAGGACGTCAAGCTAAGATCTACAAGTCGAAGTCCCCTGCATTGCAGAAAGGATACAACGCTCTGAAGCGTGAAGAGACAGGACTTAGCGCTCCTCAAAAACGTGGTGTCTGCACCCGTGTAGGTACAATGACTCCGAAGAAACCGAACTCCGCGCTTCGTAAATATGCCCGTGTTCGCTTGACGAACCGCATCGAGGTGACTGCTTACATTCCGGGGATCGGACACAACCTGCAAGAGCACAGCGTGGTATTGGTTCGCGGTGGACGGGTAAAAGACCTTCCAGGTGTTCGTTACCATATCGTTCGCGGTGCGCTTGATACTGCAGGTGTGAACAACCGGATGCAAGCTCGTTCCAAATACGGCGCGAAACGTCCGAAAGCTAAAAAATCGTAATTGATTCTATAAGAGTTCAAGACTTAAGAAAGGGGGATATCCATGCCACGCAAAGGTCCAGTTAGTAAGAGAGACGTATTGCCAGATCCGGTGTACAACAGCAAACTGGTTACACGCCTTATCAACCGCATCATGCTGGATGGTAAAAGAGGTGTTGCCCAAAGCATCCTTTACAATTCGTTCAAGCTGATTCAAGAACGTACGGGTAAAGATCCTATGGAAGTGTTTGAAGCAGCCATCAAAAATATCATGCCAGTACTGGAAGTTAAAGCTCGCCGTGTCGGCGGTGCCAACTACCAGGTGCCGATTGAAGTAAAACCTGAAAGACGTACGTCTTTGGGATTACGTTGGCTCGTGAACTACTCCCGCAACCGCGGTGAGAAGACAATGGAAGAGCGTTTGGCGGCTGAGATCATCGACGCTTCCAACAACACAGGCGCTTCCGTTAAGAAACGCGAGGACACTCACAAAATGGCTGAAGCGAACAAAGCGTTTGCTCACTACCGCTGGTAGGATTCGGCTCAATAAATTACACTTCAATTTTGAAGGGAGACTATTTTCATGGCAAGAGAGTTCTCCTTGAAAAATACACGCAACATCGGGATCATGGCGCATATTGACGCTGGTAAAACGACCACCACAGAGCGGATCTTGTTCTACACAGGCCGTACGCACAAAATCGGTGAAGTTCACGAGGGTGCGGCTACAATGGACTGGATGGAGCAGGAGCAGGAGCGCGGGATCACGATTACTTCCGCTGCGACGACCGCTTCGTGGAAAGGTCACCGCGTTAATATCATTGACACCCCAGGGCACGTTGACTTCACGGTTGAAGTTGAACGTTCCCTTCGTGTATTGGATGGGGCAGTAGGTGTTTTCAGTGCGAAAGAGGGCGTTGAGCCTCAGTCTGAAACTGTATGGAGACAGGCTGACCGCTACGGCGTTCCGCGGATCGCATATGTAAACAAGATGGATATTATTGGTGCCGACTATCTGAATGTCGTTAACGACATGCGCGATCGTCTGCAAGCGAACGCAGTAGCGATTCAATTGCCGATCGGTGCAGAGAACGACTTCGTGGGCATCATTGACCTGGTTGAGCAAAAAGCTCATATGTACAAAGACGACCTGGGTCAAAATATTGAGGTGGTCGACATTCCGGCCGAGTTCCAAGACAAAGTCGAAGAACTTCGCGCTGAACTGATCGAAAAAGTCGCAGAACTCGACGAAGACCTGACAATGAAGTATCTGGAAGGTGAAGAAATCACTGTTCCGGAACTGAAAGCAGCCCTCCGCAAAGGGGTTTGCGAAGTTAAGATCTTCCCGGTTATCTGTGGTTCCTCTTACCGCAACAAAGGGGTTCAGCTGATGCTGGACGCTGTTATCGATTATCTGCCAGCTCCAGTTGACGTACCATCGATTCAAGGTCACCTTGAAGACGGTACGGAAGTTGAGCGTCATTCTTCCGATGAAGAACCGTTCGCGGCTCTGGCGTTCAAAATCATGACAGACCCTTATGTGGGTAAACTGACATTCTTCCGCGTATACTCTGGTATCCTTCAATCCGGTTCTTACGTATTGAACGCTACCAAAGGCAAACGCGAACGTATCGGACGTATCCTTCAGATGCATGCGAACAGCCGTCAAGAGATCAGCGAAGTTTACTCCGGTGACATCGCGGCTGCCGTAGGCTTGAAAGATACCGGTACGGGCGACACACTCTGCGACGAGAAAGCCCCGGTTATCCTGGAATCCATGAACTTCCCGGATCCGGTTATCGAAATCGCAGTTGAGCCTAAAACCAAAGCCGACCAAGATAAAATGGGCGTTGCTTTGGGCAAATTGACAGAAGAAGATCCTACGCTGCGTGCTCATACAGATGAAGAGACTGGCCAAACAATCTTGGCTGGTATGGGTGAGCTTCACCTCGACATCATCATTGACCGCATGCGTCGTGAATTCAAGGTAGAAACCAACGTGGGTAAACCACAGGTTGCATACCGTGAAACCTTCCGTCAAGCTGCACGCGTTGAGGGTAAATTCGTTCGTCAGTCCGGTGGTCGTGGTCAATACGGTCACGTCTGGGTTGAGTTCGAACCTCTCGAAGCAGGTACTGGCAGCCAGTTTGACAGCAAAATCGTCGGTGGCTCTGTACCAAGAGAATACGTCCAGCCTGCACTGAATGGTATCGAAGAAGCCATGAAGAATGGTGTTCTTGCCGGCTTCCCGCTTGTAGACATCAAAGCTACAATCGTAGACGGTTCCTACCATGATGTCGACTCCAATGAGATGGCGTTTAAGATTGCCGGTTCCATGGCGCTTAAAGCGGCTAAAGACAAGTGTAAACCTGTCCTGCTCGAGCCAATCATGAAAGTCGAAGTTACGGTGCCTGAAGAATACATGGGCGACGTAATGGGTATGCTGAACTCCCGCCGCGGACGTATCGAAGGTATGGATAACCGTTCCGGCGCTCAGATCATCCGTGCGAAAGTGCCTCTTTCCGAAATGTTCGGATACTCGACGACACTTCGTTCCGGTACCCAAGGACGCGGCGTGTTCTCCATGGAACTCTCCCACTACGAAGAAGTTCCTAAGAACATCGCTGAAGAAATTGTTTCGAAGTCCAAAGGATCTGACGAGTAATTTCTGCTTTTGAGTTTTAAACCCTGACCGGTACGATTACATCCAGAACTGCTTGCATAAACACCGGTCAGTTCAAACATAAAACCTATATTCAATCCATTTAAGGAGGAATTGTTCAAATGGCAAAGGCTAAGTTTGAACGTACTAAACCGCACGTTAACATCGGTACTATCGGTCACGTCGACCATGGTAAAACAACTCTGACTGCTGCTATCACGACTGTATTGTCCAAAACTTACGGTGGTGCTGCAGTAGCATTCGATCAAATCGACAAAGCTCCAGAAGAGCGCGAACGCGGTATCACAATCTCCACTGCACACGTGGAATACGAAACACCTAACCGTCACTATGCACACGTTGACTGCCCAGGGCACGCCGACTATGTTAAAAACATGATCACTGGTGCTGCTCAAATGGACGGAGCGATCCTGGTTGTATCCGCAGCTGACGGCCCAATGCCGCAAACTCGCGAACACATCCTGCTCTCCCGTCAGGTAGGCGTACCTTACATCGTTGTATTCCTGAACAAATGCGACATGGTTGAAGACGCTGAACTTCTTGAACTGGTTGAAATGGAAGTTCGTGACCTGCTGAACGAATATGAGTTCCCAGGCGACGACACTCCAATCATCCAAGGTTCTGCTCGTGAAGCTCTGCAAAACCCAGACGGCGAGTGGGCACAAAAAATCATCGAAATGTTCAACATCATCGATGAGTACATCCCTCTTCCAGAGCGCGACACTGACAAACCTTTCCTTATGCCAGTCGAGGACGTATTCTCCATCACTGGTCGTGGTACGGTTGCTACAGGCCGTGTAGAACGCGGAACGGTTAAAGTGGGCGACGAAGTTGAAATCGTTGGTATCGCTGAAGAAACTAAGAAATCCGTCGTTACGGGCGTTGAAATGTTCCGTAAATTGCTGGATTCCGCTCAAGCTGGTGACAACATCGGTGCCCTGCTTCGCGGTGTAGACCGTAACCAAATCGAGCGCGGTCAAGTACTTTGCAAACCGGCTTCCGTTAAACCGCATACTGAGTTCGCTGCTCAAGTATACGTTTTGACTAAAGAAGAAGGTGGCCGTCATAAGCCTTTCTTCACTGGATACCGTCCTCAGTTCTACTTCCGTACAACGGACGTAACTGGTGTGGTTAACCTTCCAGAAGGAACTGAAATGGTTATGCCTGGCGACAACATCACTGTAACCGTTCAACTGATCGCTCCAATCGCGATTGAAGAAGGAACGAAGTTCACGATCCGTGAAGGTGGACGTACAGTAGCTGCTGGTGCCATCGCAACAATCAGCAAATAATTAAAAGGCGAACTGCCTTCCATATAGCAACGATGTGCTGGAACGAGTAACGCTGTGTTGTAAACGAAAGAGATACAGAGGAATCCTCTCCTGGCGGGAGGATTCCTTTTCTTTATATATAGGAAGAAAAGAACAACAACACCTTTTCATTAAAAGCTTGCATTATGCCCATTCTTTATATATAATAGTGAATGTTGTTCTGAGACGTTGCGATGATGTGAGAGGTTACTGACACACCCGGCCCCTTTGCCATGGAGCGGTGGGTTAGAAAATTTTCACGGAGTATGTCCGATACCAAATTGGGCGATAGAAGGAGGGACTAAAATGGCAAAGCAAAAAATTCGTATTCGTTTGAAAGCTTACGATCACAGAATTCTTGATCAATCCGCTGAGAAAATCGTTGAAACTGCAAAACGTTCGGGTGCTGGTGTATCTGGACCGATTCCGCTTCCAACTGAGAAACAAATCATTACTATTCTCCGTGCGGTACACAAGTATAAGGATTCTCGGGAGCAATTCGAAATGCGCACACACAAGCGTCTGATCGACATTGTTAACCCAACTCCACAAACTGTGGATGCTCTTATGCGCTTGGACCTGCCGTCCGGTGTAGATATCGAAATCAAATTGTAATTCCAAATGAATTAAGACGGGAAAAGAGGTGTCAACATGAAAGGTATCTTAGGAAAAAAACTCGGAATGACTCAAGTATTTACTCCAGAAGGTAATGTAATTCCTGTGACGGTTATCGAAGCAGGTCCTTGTGTTGTTCTGCAAAAGAAAGATCTTGAGAACGATGGCTACGAAGCTATTCAAATCGGTTTCGCCGATAAGAAGGAGAAGCGTGCAAACAAGCCAGAAGCAGGACATGCTAAAAAAGCTAACACTGCACCTAAGCGCTACGTTCGCGAAATTCGCGGTGTTGACCTCGGAGCATTCGAGGTTGGCCAAGAACTGAAGGCGGATGTCTTCGCAGAAGGCGAATTTGTTGACGTAACCGGTACTTCCAAAGGTAAAGGCTTCCAAGGCGTTATCAAACGTTGGGGACAAAGCCGCGGACCAATGGCTCACGGCTCGCGTTACCATCGCAGACCGGGTTCCATGGGCTCGATCCAGGCTAACCGTGTTCCTAAAGGAAAGCGTCTGCCAGGTCACATGGGTAATGCTACGGTAACTGTACAAAAACTTGAAGTTGTTAGAGTGGACGTTGAACGCAACGTATTGCTCGTTAAAGGTGCTATTCCTGGACCTAAAAACAGCTTCGTTAAAATTAACGAAACGGTGAAGAAATAATCACCTAAGGAAAGGAGGAACACATAATGCCAAAAGTAACCCTGTTTAATGTCAGCGGTAGCGAAGTAGGAGAACTGGAACTGAACGATGCGGTATTTGGCGTAGAGCCAAACGTACACGTGATGAACCAAGCGGTATTGCTGCAAAGAGCATCTTTGCGTCGTGGTACACACAAAGTGAAGGGCCGTTCTGAAGTGCGCGGCGGCGGACGTAAGCCTTGGAAACAAAAAGGAACCGGCCGTGCTCGTCAAGGTTCGATCCGTTCACCACAATGGAAGGGCGGCGGTACTGTATTCGGTCCAACACCACGCAGCTACTCGTTCAAGCTTCCTAAGAAAGTTCGTCGTCTGGCTATTAAATCTGCATTGTCTTCTAAAGTGATCGCTAACAATCTGATCGTTCTGGACCAACTCGCTCTGAACACGCCTAAAACAAAGGAATTCGCAGCGATCCTGAACAATCTGAAAGTAGAACGTAAGGCTCTGATCGTAGCTCCTGGCTATGATGATAATGTGGCTCTTTCCGCACGGAATATTCCTGGCGTGAAATTTGTTGCAGCAGACGGCATTAATGTTCTTGACGTACTTCTGTACGACAAACTGATCATTACGAAAGAAGCAGTTCAGAAGGTAGAGGAGGTGCTCGCGTAATGAAAGATCCTCGTGATATTATCAAACGTCCGGTGATCACTGAACGTACGGCTGAATACATGGGCGACTTGAAGTATGCCTTTGAAGTGGATATCCGTGCGAACAAGACCGAGATCAAACAAGCTGTTGAATCGATCTTTAAAGTGAAAGTAACGAATGTAAATACAATGCGCGTCCCTGCTAAGCCGAAACGTTATGGCCGCTACAACGGTTATACAACCGAGTGGAAAAAAGCCATCGTAACGCTGAGCAAAGACAGCAAAGCGCTCGAGTTTTTTGAATCTGTAGAGTAAGGAGGAAATCACGTGCCTATTAAAAAGTATAAGCCGACATCCCCGGCTAGACGTAACATGTCCGTGTCTACTTTTGAAGAGATCACGACAAATCAGCCGGAGAAATCGTTGCTTGCACCGCTCAGCAAAACAGCTGGCCGCAACAACCAAGGTAAAATTACGGTTCGTCACCACGGCGGCGGACACAAGCGTAAATACCGCATCATCGACTTCAAACGTACGAAAGACGGCATACCAGGTACCGTTGCTACGATCGAGTATGACCCGAACCGTACTTCCAATATTGCTCTGATCCACTATGCAGACGGAGAGAAGCGTTACATCATCGCTCCTAAAGGTCTGAAAGTGGGAGACAAAATTGAATCCGGTCCAAACGCCGACATCAAAATCGGTAACGCCCTTCCAATGGAGAACATTCCAGTAGGTACTGTTATCCACAACATCGAACTGCAGCCTGGCAAAGGCGGACAATTGGTTCGCGCAGCCGGTACCGAAGCTCAGCTTCTTGGTAAAGAAGATAAATACGTATCCGTACGTTTGTCTTCGGGTGAAGTTCGCAGACTGCTTAAAGTTTGCCGTGCTACAATCGGTTCCGTTGGTAACGAAGACCACGAGCTGATCAAAATCGGTAAAGCAGGCCGCAGCCGCTGGCTCGGACAACGTCCTGAAGTTCGCGGGGTAGTTATGAACCCTAACGATCACCCTCACGGTGGTGGTGAAGGCCGCGCTCCAATCGGACGTAAATCGCCAATGTCTCCATGGGGCAAACCAACCCTTGGTTACAAAACGCGTAAAAAAGGCAAAGCTTCTGACAAATATATCGTTCGCCGCCGCACAAAATAATGCACGCTGTGCATAACTTTGTGAAGTGCCGAAAGTAACGAGAAGATTGGATGAAGGGAGGATTTTATAGATGAGTCGCAGTTTGAAAAAAGGGCCTTTCATTGACGGGTACCTGCTGAAAAAAGTAGAAGTGATGAACGAATCGAACAAGAAGGCGGTTATCAAAACTTGGTCCCGTCGCTCTACGATTTTCCCACAATTTATCGGTCACACGTTCGGTGTATACGACGGACGCAAGCACGTTCCGGTATACGTAACGGAAGACATGGTAGGACACAAGTTGGGTGAATTCGCTCCAACACGTACCTACAAGGGTCATACGGACGATGACAAGAAAACAAGAAGATAATTTCGAAGCTCTTTGTTTGAGAGGAGGTAAAACAAATGGAAGCAAAAGCACATGCCAGATCTATTCGGATTGCTCCTCGTAAAGTCAAGCTCGTTGTTGACTTGATCCGCGGTAAGCAAGTTGGTGAGGCCATCGCCATTCTCCGCCACACTCCGAAATCGGCTTCCCTGGTTGTGGAGAAGCTGCTGAACTCAGCGATCGCCAATGCTGAGCATAACTACTCGATGGATATTAACAATTTGGTTGTGAGCCAGGTTTTCGTTAACCAAGGCCCAACAATGAAGAGATTCCGTCCACGCGCCATGGGTCGTGCGAGCCGGATCAATAAACGCACCAGCCACATTACTTTGGTGGTATCTGAAAAATAAGGAGGGATAACGTGTGGGCCAAAAGGTAAATCCAGTCGGACTCCGTATCGGGATCATCCGTGATTGGGAATCGAAATGGTATGCTGGCAAAGATTTCGGTAATCTTTTGCTGGAAGATGTCAAAATCCGTGAATACCTGAAAAATAAATTGAAGGATTCTGCTGTTTCTCGCATCGAGATCGAGAGAGCGGCAAATCGTGTGAACGTCACTATCCACACTGCGAAACCAGGTATGGTTATCGGTAAAGGTGGTTCCGAAGTTGAAGTACTTCGCAGCCAAGTTACGAAAATTGCAGGCGGTAAAAAAGTTCACATCAACATCTCTGAAATTAAACATGCTGACCTGGACGCTGTCCTGGTTGCAGAAAGCATTGCTCAGCAATTGGAACGCCGTGTTTCTTTCCGTCGTGCTCTGAAACAAGCGATCCAAAGAACGATGCGTTCAGGCGCTAAAGGAATCAAAACTCAAGTGGGCGGACGTCTTGGCGGCGCCGAGATCGCTCGTTCGGAAGGCTACAGTGAAGGAACTGTTCCACTTCATACGCTTCGTGCTGACATCGACTACGGTACGGCTGAGGCGCATACAACTTATGGCCGTCTCGGCGTAAAAGTATGGATCTATCGTGGAGAGGTTCTTCCTACGGCTAAGAAACAAGCTGCTCAGGAAGGAGGCAACTAATCATGTTGGTACCAAAACGTGTAAAACACCGCAAGCAACAACGCGGTCACATGAAGGGTATGGCAAAAGGCGGAACTGAACTGAACTTCGGTGAATTCGGTTTGCAAGCACTGGAGCCAACTTGGATCACGAACCGTCAGATCGAAGCAGCGCGTATTGCGATGACGCGTTACATCAAGCGTGGCGGTAAAGTATGGATTAAGATTTTCCCTGACAAGCCGATCACTCAAAAACCTCTTGAGGTTCGTATGGGTAGCGGTAAAGGTAACGTTGAGAAATGGGTCGCAGTTGTCAAACCAGGCAAGATTATGTTTGAACTTGGAGGCGTGTCTGAGGAAATCGCTCGCGAAGCGATGCGTCTCGCCGCTCACAAGCTGCCGATCAAAACGAAGTTTGTGAAACGTGAAGAATTGGGTGGTGAAGCAAATGAAAGCTAATGATCTGCGTAACTTGACCACTGCAGAAATCGAGCAAAAGATCGCGGGCTTTAAAGAGGAACTCTTTAACCTCCGTTTTCAATTGGCTACCGGACAGCTTGATAACCCAACTCGGATCCGTGATGTACGCAAGGAAATAGCTCGTGCTAAAACCGTCATCCGTGAAAGAGAACTTGGGATTAGTTAATAGATCACAGCCGTGCTCGTCTGTAATCAGGAAGGAGGCTAACTATGAGCGAAGAACGCAATGCTCGTAAAGTGCAAATCGGTAAAGTTGTCAGTGACAAAATGGATAAAACCATTGTAGTAGCCGTTGAAACTTACAAAAAGCATGATCTCTACCACAAGCGCATTAAATACACGAAGAAATTTAAAGCGCATGATGAGAACAACACAGCACAAATCGGAGATACCGTTAAAATCATGGAAACTCGTCCACTCTCTAAAGACAAACGTTGGAGACTGGTAGAAGTCGTTGAAAAAGCGGTTATCATCTAAAGATAGAGTTAGTTTTTCCGAAAGGAGGAAATTTCAATGATTCAACCATTTACACGTCTTCAAGTAGCTGACAACTCTGGTGCGAAGGAACTGATGTGTATCCGCGTGCTGGGTGGTACGGGACGTCGTACAGCAGCCATCGGTGATTTGATCGTTTGCTCCGTCAAACAAGCAACACCAGGCGGCGTTGTCAAAAAAGGTGATGTTGTTAAAGCTGTTGTGGTTCGTACGAAGCGTTCTGTACGCCGCAAAGACGGATCTTACATCTCTTTTGACGAAAACGCAGCGGTTGTTGTTAAAGAAGACAAAAGCCCGCGCGGAACTCGTATTTTCGGACCAGTGGCTCGCGAACTTCGCGACAAAGATTTCATGAAAATCGTTTCCTTGGCACCGGAAGTAATCTAGTAGCTGATTCCCGGACAGTGAGCTGTTACGGGATCCCGATAAATCGCTGACATGCAGTCATAGGAGGTGTAACAAAATGCCGAAAGTGAAAAAGGTTCTGGAATCGCACAGCAACAAACTGCACGTGAAGAAAGAAGATACGGTTATGGTCATCAGCGGTAAAGACAAAGGCAAAAAAGGCCGTGTCATCGCAGCGTATCCTCGTGAAAACCGTGTGCTTGTCGAAGGCGTGAACATGGTGAAGAAACACCAAAAGCCGAACCAATCCAACCCTCAAGGCGGAATCATCGAGCAGGAAGCACCGATCCATGTATCCAACGTGATGCATATCGATCCGAAGAGCGGCAAAGTAACCCGTATCGGTTACAAAACGCTGGATAACGGTAAAAAGGTCCGTGTTGCGAAGAAGTCCGGAGAGGTTATCGACTAATCGAATCGTTAAGAAAGGAGGTTCATAATTCATGGCAGCAAGAATGAAAGAACGTTTTTTGAATGAAGTTACTCCTGCTTTGATGCAGAAGTTCAGTTATTCTACGGTAATGCAGGTACCTAAAATCGAGAAGGTTGTCATCAACATGGGTGTGGGTGATGCCGTATCCAACTCGAAAGTACTGGATGCCGCAGTTAATGATATGCAGCTGATTGCTGGTCAAAAGCCGGTAATTACTCGTGCTAAAAAATCCATCGCCGGATTCAAACTGCGTGAGAATATGCCGATCGGTGTGAAGGTAACACTGCGCGGAGAGCGTATGTACTACTTCCTGGACAAATTGTTCAACGTTACCCTTCCACGTGTCCGTGACTTCCACGGCGTGTCTACCAAAGCATTTGATGGACGCGGCAACTACACGCTTGGTCTCAAGGAGCAACTGATCTTCCCTGAGATCGAGTATGATAAAGTTGATAAAGTCCGTGGTATGGATATCGTTATCGTAACGACGGCTAAAACTGACGAAGAGTCCCGCGAGCTGCTCGCTCAATTGGGAATGCCTTTTGCGAAGTAATTCGCAAATCCATTTCTCCGAAAATTTTTAGGAGGTGTCAGGCTAAGTGGCAAAAACTTCGATGAAGGTAAAACAACAACGTACGCCTAAGTTTAAAGTGCGTGCTTACACACGCTGCGAACGTTGCGGTCGTCCACATTCGGTACTGCAAAAGTTCAAAATTTGCAGAATTTGTTTCCGTGAATTAGCTTATAAAGGCCAGATCCCTGGCGTGAAAAAAGCAAGCTGGTAAGAAGTTTACAATCGGGAAGGAGGTTCACACAAAATGACTATGTCTGATCCAATTGCAGATATGCTGACTCGTATTCGTAACGCCAACACTGTGCGTCACGAAACGGTTGAAATGCCTGCTTCGACGATGAAAAAACAAATCGCTGACATTTTGAAGCGTGAAGGTTTCATCCGTGATGCAGAATATATCGATGACAACAAACAAGGGATTATCCGTGTTTTCCTGAAATACGGTGCCAACAATGAACGCGTCATCTCCGGTTTGAAGAGAATCAGTAAACCAGGTCTGCGCGTGTACACGAAGAGCAACGAAATTCCTCGTGTCCTCGGCGGTTTGGGTATTGCGATTATCTCCACATCCAAGGGAGTTATGACCGACAAAGAAGCTCGTCAATCCAAAGCTGGCGGAGAAGTTGTCTGCTACGTTTGGTAATACACGTCACAGAACAAGGAGGTGCAACACATGTCCCGTATTGGTCGCAAACCAATCACAGTACCAAGCGGTGTGGATATCACACTGAACAATTCCGTTATTACGGTTAAAGGACCGAAAGGATCTTTGACTCGTGAACTTCATAAAGACATGAAGGTAACGGTAGAAAACAACGAAATCGTCGTTGAGCGCCCATCCGACAACAAAGCGCATCGTTCGCTTCACGGCACGACCCGCAGCGTTGTCAACAATATGGTGAGCGGAGTAACTGAAGGCTTTTCGAAATCTCTGGAATTGGTTGGGGTCGGATATCGTGCAAGCAAGTCTGGAGATAAGATCGTCCTGAACGTTGGTTACTCTCATCCGGTAGAAATCACTCCAGAACCAGGTATCGAGTTCGAAGTGCCTGCAAATACGAAAATCATCGTTCGCGGTATCGATAAAGAGCGCGTAGGTGCATACGCCGCTAAAATCCGTTCCGTTCGCGAGCCTGAGCCTTACAAAGGTAAAGGGATTAAGTATGAAGGTGAGCGCATTATCCGTAAGGAAGGTAAAGCAGGTAAGAAGAAATAAGCCGTTATTTCTTAAGCCTTCTTTACCCCGTGCGTCTTAAAGTGAAGCTGTCATGGCAAAACTGAAAGGAGTGAAAGGGAAGACATGATTACAAAAGAGGATAAGAACAAAGCTCGTCTCAAACGTCATCTGCGTGTCCGCAAGAAGATCCAAGGTACTGCTGAACGCCCACGTTTGAACGTATTCCGTTCTTCTAAACATATCTACGCTCAACTGATCGACGACGTAGCTGGCGTAACCATCGTTTCTGCGTCTACAGTTGATAAAGAGCTTAGCGGTTCCGTGAAAAACGGCGGCAGCGTTGAGGCTGCTCGTCAAGTCGGCGAACTCGTTGCTAAGCGTGCAAAAGAAAAAGGTCATACTTCGATCGTATTCGACCGCGGAGGATACCTGTACCATGGACGGATTCAAGCTCTGGCTGACGCAGCTCGCGAAGCAGGCTTGGAATTCTAAGAATTTCTAAAAAGGAGGTAAACGACTTGCGTGTAGATCCTAACACTTTGGAACTGACTGAAAGAGTGGTTAATATTAACCGCGTTGCTAAAGTAGTAAAAGGCGGACGCCGTTTCAGCTTCAGCGCGCTGGTAGTTGTCGGTGACGGCAAAGGCTGGGTTGGTGCTGGTATCGGTAAAGCAGGCGAAGTTCCTGACGCCATCCGCAAAGGCATCGAAGATGCTAAGAAAAATCTGATTCACGTTCCTCTCGTTGGAACATCAATTCCTCACCTGGTCACTGGCCACTTTGGTGCTGGACGCGTTCTTTTGAAACCAGCGTCTGAAGGTACTGGAGTTATCGCCGGCGGTCCTGTGCGTGCCGTACTGGAACTGGCAGGTGTAGGTGACATCTTGACAAAATCTTTGGGTTCTTCGAACTCCATGAACATGGTCAACGCGACTTTGGAGGGCTTGTCCCGTCTGAAGCGTGCTGAAGATGTAGCCAAATTGCGTGGCAAATCTGTCGAAGAGCTGCTCGGTTAAGGAGGGAATGTCATGGCTAAACTTCAAATTACCCTCGTCCGCAGTTTGATCGGCCGTCCTGAAACTCAGCGCACGACTGTAAAAACTCTCGGCTTGCGTAAATTAAATTCGACGGTGGTTCATAACGACAATCCTGCAATTCGCGGAATGATCAACAAAGTGAGCCACTTGGTATCTGTTACTGAAATTGAAGGTTAATCTTGCAACAAGATTAACCTAGAAATATTAAGGAGGTGCAACGAACGATGAAGTTACACGAACTTTCCTCAGCTGCTGGATCCCGCAAAGAACGCAAACGTGTTGGCCGTGGTACAAGTAGCGGTACTGGTAAAACATCTGGCCGTGGTCACAAAGGTCAAAACGCTCGTTCTGGCGGCGGTGTGCGTCCTGGCTTCGAAGGTGGGCAAAACCCATTGTATCGTCGTCTGCCGAAACGTGGATTTGTAAATCCTACGCGGAAAGAGTATGCGATCGTGAACATCGAGGAACTGAACAGCTTTGCAGAGGGTACTGAAGTAACTCCTGAGTTTTTGGTGGAAAGCGGCGTCGTGAAAAACACGAAGAGCGGCATCAAAATTCTTGGTAATGGCGAAGTAACCGTAAAATTGACTGTAAAAGCAAACAAGTTCTCTCAATCTGCGGTAGAGAAAATCGAGGCTGCCGGCGGTAAAACCGAGGTGATCTAATGTTTAAGACCCTGAAGAATATATGGCGGGTTGAGGACCTACGCAAGAGAATCTTGTTCACCTTGTTTGTACTGATCATTTACCGTATCGGTTCATTCGTTCCTGTTCCAGGCGTTGATAAAACGGTCCTGGAGCAAACGAATCAGCAGGGTAGCGAGTTGTTTGGTCTCTTAAACACGTTCTCGGGAGGAGCGCTTCATCAGTTCTCCATCTTTGCCCTCGGGATCGTGCCGTATATTACCTCGTCCATCATCGTGCAGTTGTTGTCGATGGATGTCGTCCCGAAACTTGCCGAATGGGCTAAACAAGGCGAGCACGGGAAGAAGAAATCGGCGCAATTGACACGCTATGGTACGATAGTATTGGGCCTGATTCAGTCGTTTGCGATGGCCATCGGTTTTAACCGGTTGTACGGTACGCAAATGATTCCTAACGCCACCTTCGTGGATTACCTTCTCGTTGCGATCGTATTGACCGCAGGTACGGCATTCCTGATGTGGCTTGGTGAACAAATTACTGAAAAAGGAATCGGTAATGGTATTTCCATTCTGATTTTTGCAGGGATTATCGCTAACATCCCGATGTATATCCGGAGTACAGCGAGCTCCAACTTTATTCAAGATGGTCAGGTATTTATGAATACACTCAAGACGATCGTCATACTTATTGTGATCGTGGCGATTATTGCGGGTGTCATCTACATCCAGCAAGCGATTCGTAAAATTCCTGTGCAGTACGCAAAACGTGTGGTAGGCAACAAAATGTACGGCGGACAGAATACGCATATTCCGCTCAAGATCAATGCTGCGGGCGTTATTCCGGTCATCTTCGCTGTCTCCTTGCTGCAGTTTCCTACGATTATTGCGAGCTTCTGGTCAACTCATGCTTGGGCCCAATGGATCCAAACTAACTTGAGATATGACTACCCTCTTGGTATGGTACTGTATGTTCTGATGATCATTGGTTTCACTTTCTTCTACACATTCGTGCAGATGAATCCAAACCAAATGGCTGATAACATGAAGAAAAACGGTGGCTACATTCCTGGCATTCGTCCTGGTAAAGCGACTGAGAAGTACCTGACCCGCGTAATGTCCCGGTTAACGATGACCGGCGCCATCTTCCTGGCCGTTATTTCTCTGCTTCCGATCGGTTTCGGTACGCTTGCCGGTCTGCCGAGCTCGGTGAAAATCGGGGGAACTTCACTGCTCATCGTCATCGGTGTGGCATTGGATACAATGAAGACCATCGAAAGTCAATTGATTAAGCGCCATTACAAAGGCTTTATCAATAAATAGTAATAGGTCCCGGTGAAGTCCATTGAACTTCCCGGTGCTTATTGCGTTGTTTCTTGTAACGGTAGTGTTTGGAGGGAGAGAGAAACGTGAACATACTATTCATGGGCCCTCCTGGGGCAGGTAAGGGAACACAGGCGGAAGTCATTGTCAATGAATTCGGCATTCCCCATATTTCGACAGGCGATGCATTTCGTTTGGCGATTAAACAGGGAACTCCCATCGGGAAGAAAGCCAAAGAATACATGGATCAAGGACTCCTGGTACCGGATGATGTAACGATCGGCATTGTTGAAGAACGTCTGCAGCAGTCCGATTGCGAAAAAGGTTTTTTATTGGACGGCTTTCCAAGAACCCTTTCGCAAGCGGAAGCGCTGGATGAAATTCTTAGCAGACTGAACACGAAGCTTGATCATGTCATCAACCTGAAAGTAGACCGCGACAAGCTGATGGCGCGCCTTACTGGACGCCGGATCTGCAAGAACTGCGGTGCAACTTATCATGTGATTTTCAACCCGCCAAAACAGGAAGGTGTATGTGATAAATGCGGAGGCGAACTGTATCAGCGCTCGGATGATAACGAAGAGAGCGTAGGTACCCGCCTGGACGAATATATCAACAAAACAGCACCGCTCCTTACGTTTTATGAGAACAAAGGTCTTTTGCGTCAGATCGATGGGGATCAGGAAATCGGTACGGTATCCGATGAAATCGTATCGGTACTGCGAGGTTAATTGTAATGATCATTTGTAAGTCCGAAACGGAACTTGGCTTTATGAGGGAGGCTGGACGGATCGTTGCGGAAACGCATCGCCTCATGGCCAAACACATCGAGCCGGGGATCACTACCGGAGAGCTTGATCGGATTGCAGACCACTACATTCGCAGTCAACATGCGCTGCCGTCTTTTAAAGGCTACAATGGTTTTCCTGCCAGCATTTGCGCTTCAGTCAATGATCAATTGGTGCACGGATTTCCCGGCAAACGCAAATTAAACGAAGGCGACATTATTACGCTAGACATCGGTGCGCAGTACCGTGGTTACCATGGAGACTCCGCTTGGACCTATCCTGTAGGGAGCATTTCGGAGGAAGCCCAGCGTCTACTGGACGTCACCGAAAGGTCTTTATATGCAGGCTTAGAGCTTGTCAAACCTGATGTGCGCCTGTTTACGATCTCGCATGCCATTCAACGCGTGATTGAAGATGCCGGCTTCTCGGTTGTCCGGGAGTATGTCGGGCACGGTGTTGGGGCAGAACTGCATGAAGAACCACAAATTCCGAACTTTGGCACGCCGGACCGAGGGCCTCGGCTTAAACCCGGCATGGTGTTGGCGATCGAACCGATGGTCAATGCCGGATCAAGGTATGTTAAGACGCTGGAAGACAACTGGACGGTCGTTACGGTTGACGGCTCCCTGTGTGCCCATTTCGAGCATACGGTGGCTGTGACGCCGGACGGCATGGAGATTTTCACAAAACTGGATGTGTAGGTGATCGTTCTTGAGCAATCAAAGCAGCCCGCAAATCGGTCAAATTGTGAAGATCCTGAAAGGCAAGGATGCCGGACAGCTCGCCGTGGTCGTATCCATAGCTGACAGCAGATTTGTGTATATAGCTGACGGGGACAAACGAAAGTTTGACCAGTGCAAGAAGAAGAATCTATTGCATCTGGAACCCCAAAAGTTTATCAGCAGTGAGGTTGTTGACAGTTTAAAAGAAAGCGGTCGGGTCACAAACGGAAAGCTGCGTTATGCAGTGATGAAGTTTATGAAGTCCACCGAATCCCAAGCTGAAGAGAAAGGAGACTGACTGTGGCCAAAGAAGATGTTATTGAAGTGGAAGGCACGGTTCTTGAACCATTGCCGAATGCAACGTTCAAGGTCGAACTGGAGAACGGTCATCAGATTCTTGCCCATGTTTCCGGTAAGCTGCGGATGCACTTTATCCGTATTCTGACAGGCGACAAAGTGGTCGTTCAGTTATCGCCTTATGATCTAACCAAAGGTCGTATAACTTATCGTAAATAGCAATTCCGTTTCCTTTAGGGGAAACGTTCAGGATGTTAAACATCCCGTTTGCAGCAATTAACGTAGTGAACATTTTATCCGGACCTGGTCCGGTTGACTCCGAGTCATCCTACGAAGAGAGTTTTGCTTGGCAAAACTTTAGGGAGGTAATGAACATGAAGGTAAGACCTTCTGTAAAGCCTATGTGCGAAAAATGCAAAGTCATTCGTCGCAAAGGTACTGTAATGGTTATCTGTGAAAATCCGAAGCACAAACAAAAACAAGGTTAAGAGAAGGGGGTGTAGCGTAAAATGGCTCGTATAGCTGGTGTGGATTTGCCACGTGACAAACGCGTTGAGATCGCCTTGACTTATATTTTCGGAATCGGTAAAACGACTTCCCAGAAAATTCTGAGCGAAACAGGCATCAATCCGGACACTCGTGTTCGTGATTTGACGGAAGATGAAGTCAGCAAATTGCGTGAAACGATCGACAAAGGGGTTAAGGTTGAAGGTGACCTGCGTCGTGAAATTTCCTTAAATATTAAGCGTCTCGTTGAAATCGGATGCTATCGTGGTGTGCGTCATCGCCGCGGTCTGCCGGTTCGTGGACAACGTACTAAAACCAATGCTCGTACACGGAAAGGCCCTCGTCGTACTGTAGCGAACAAGAAGAAATAATAAGGGGGGATAAAAGACAATGGCTAAACCGAAAAAAGTCGTACGTACTAAACGTCGTGACCGTAAAAATATTGAATCTGGCGTGGCTCATATCCGTTCCACGTTCAACAATACGATCGTAACGATCACGGATCCTCACGGTAACGCAATTTCTTGGGCAAGCTCCGGCGGCCTCGGATTCAAAGGTTCCCGTAAATCCACTCCGTTTGCTGCGCAAATGGCTGCTGAAACAGCTGCCAAAGCTGCAATGGAACATGGTATGAAGGCAGTTGAGGTTATGGTTAAAGGTCCAGGTGCAGGCCGTGAAGCAGCGATCCGTTCTTTGCAAGCTGCTGGTCTGGAAGTCAACCTGATCAAAGACGTAACTCCAATTCCTCACAACGGTTGCCGCCCGCCAAAACGTCGTCGTGTCTAATTGATAGTCAACCTGGGAATGTGGTATAAAACCGGCACAATCTGCTAATAATGGTTGTTTAGGCATACTACATGGATACACTTGAACAAGGTGACAGTTTCATATAGGAGCGACGTTTGAAGGAGGGGTACTTGCGTGATTGAAATCGAAAAGCCGAAAATTGAGACCGTAGACGTCAGTGAAGACGGAGC
Organism: Paenibacillus sp. OAE614; assembly: GCF_040546645.1. NCBI lineage: Bacteria > Bacillati > Bacillota > Bacilli > Caryophanales > Paenibacillaceae > Paenibacillus > Paenibacillus sp. OAE614. Next base: position 7,514,019 of record NZ_JBEPOD010000001.1, read on the forward strand.
CTATGGAAAATTTGTGGTAGAGCCGCTGGAACGAGGATATGGAACGACTCTGGGGAATTCACTTCGCCGGATTCTGCTCTCCTCGCTGCCTGGCGCGGCCGTTACATCTGTTCAGATTGACGGTGTGCTTCATGAATTCTCAACGGTTCCGGGCGTCATGGAAGACGTAACGGAAATTATTCTGAACCTGAAGGCTCTTTCCCTGAAAATTCATTCGGACGAAGAGAAAGTGTTCGAAATCGATGCTGAGGGCGAAGGAGTCGTGACGGCAGGAGACATCCGGGCGGACAGCGATGTGGAAATTCTTAATCCGGACCTGCATATTGCTACACTGGGTCCTGGATCGAGACTCCATATGCGTATTTTTGCTAACCGCGGTCGTGGCTATGTCCAAGCAGATAAGAATAAACGTGATGATCAACCCATTGGCGTCATCCCGGTCGATTCTATCTATACCCCGATTAGCCGCGTGAATTACGGCGTGGAGAATACGCGGGTTGGTCAAGTGACCAACTACGACAAATTGACGCTTGAAGTATGGACTGATGGCAGCATCAGACCAGAAGAGGCGGTTAGCCTCGGCGCCAAAATTTTGACCGAGCATTTGATGCTGTTCGTGGGTCTCACGGACGAAGCGAAAGATGCGGAGATCATGGTCGAAAAAGAAGAAGACAAAAAAGAAAAAGTGCTTGAGATGACAATCGAAGAGCTGGATCTCTCCGTACGTTCTTACAACTGTCTCAAACGTGCCGGTATCAATACGGTGCAAGAGCTGACCACGAAAACCGAAGAAGATATGATGAAAGTCCGCAACCTGGGCCGCAAATCTTTGGAGGAAGTTCAAGAGAAGCTCGAAGAGCTCGGTTTGGGACTCCGTACAGAAGAATAGCATCTTAGGATTGTTAGCGAAGGAGGGGAAAACATGGCATACCAAAAGTTGGGCCGCGATTCCAGCGCACGTAAAGCTTTGTTCCGTGACCTGGTAACCGACCTGTTCTTATACGAGCGTATCCAAACGACAGAAGCGAAAGCGAAAGAAGTTCGCACGATCGCTGAAAAGCTGATCACGAAAGCAAAGAAGGGTGATCTTCATGCCCGTCGCCAAGTGGCAGCATTCGTTCGTCGTGAAACGGTAGATGGGGAGCAAGACGCAATCCAAAAACTGTTCAGCGAGCTGGCTACACGTTACGCTGAGCGTCCAGGCGGATACACACGTATCCTGAAGCTCGGACCTCGTCGCGGTGATTCCGCGCCTATGGTTTATTTGGAACTGGTTGACCGCGCGTAAACTGATGAGGATGAGGAAAGGGTGGAAGGAATCCATGATTCTGATCAAACCCTTTTTTTCACTTCTAGGGACGTGTCTAAGGAGCTCCTGAAGGGAGCTTCTTTTTCTGAAAAGAAGCAGCCGGTTCATCCGAGCCAGAATACAGGAACGGCTCCGCCGTGATATCGCGGTGGGGCCGTTTTTGTGTAAAAACGTACGAATGGATAGGATTCCCCGTTCATCGGGAAACCATGCGGTATCGGATTCAGGAGGTTTAAGAAATGCGCAACCTATGCATGAAGGTCAGTTATGACGGTACTGATTACTGCGGATTCCAGACCCAGCCGGACGGCAGCACGGTCCAGGATGCCCTGGAGAAGGCGATCAAGCTGCTGACAGGGGAAGAGGTCAAGATCCATGCTTCCGGGCGAACAGACGCCGGTGTGCATGCTCGCGGCCAGGTGTTTAACTTCATCACCTCTTCCGATATTCCCGTCGAGCGCTGGTGCATCGCCCTCAACTCGAGGCTGCCCCAAGACATTATCGTCTGGGAGGCGGAGGAGGTTCCGCTGGAATTCCACTCCAGAAGGTCGGCCAAACGGAAGACGTACCGGTATACCATCAATGCCAACCAGTTTCCGGATCTGTTCCAGAGACGAACCCAATTCCATCATCCCGTCAAGCTGGACATTGCGGCAATGGCGGAAGGATTGAAGCATCTGATCGGGACTCATGACTTTACTTCCTTTGCTTCGCGCCATTCAACGAAACCTTCCCATATCCGGACGCTGTATGAGGCCGAGCTCGTGGTGGATGATTCCATGTGCCGTCCAGGGACGCGGGATCAGGGGCTGATCCATATCTACGTCACAGGGAGCGGCTTTCTTCAGCATATGGTCCGCATTATCGTGGGGACGCTGCTGGAGATCGGGAAAGGTCGCAAGAAGCCTGAAGATATGCCGGCGATTCTCGAAGCCAAGGACCGGTCCAAAGCAGGGCCTACAGCCGTCGCCAAGGGACTGATTTTATGGAACGTCGAGTATGAAGCGGCTGATGAAAATAATTTAAAATCAGCTTGCGATTTGCCTGGCGATACTGTAGAATAAAAGTTGTGTTTTCTTAATGGCTTTCCCACAGCCCCAGTTAAGAGATTCACATTCCTAACATGAAAATTAACTTTTTAACAATGACAATTGAACGAAGATAAATGATTTTCGGACGAAACCAAGGAGGAACTATTCATGCGTACGACCTATATGGCCAAGCCAAATGAAGTAGAGCGCAAATGGCACATCATTGATGCCGAAGGCAAAACGCTCGGACGTCTGGCGAGCGAAGTAGCGGCTCTGATCCGCGGCAAACACAAGCCACAATTCACCACTCATGTTGACACAGGTGACTTCGTTGTCATCATCAACGCTGAGAAGGTACATCTGACAGGCAAGAAGCTTCAGAACAAGAAATACTACCGTCACTCCCTGCATCCAGGTGGTTTGAAAGTGACAAACGCTCAGGATCTGCTGAACAGCAAGCCAGAACGTGTATTGGAATCCGCTGTTCACGGTATGCTTCCTAAAACCCGCATGGGCGAAAAGATGAAGCTGAGACTGAAAGTATACGCAGGTACTGAACATCCGCATGCAGCACAAAACCCAGAAGTTTACGAACTTCGCGGCTAATTAAAAGGAGGACAGTTTCATGGCACAAGTACAATACTATGGGACAGGTCGTCGTAAACATTCGGTAGCTCGTGTTCGCCTTGTACCGGGTGAAGGACGCATTGTCATCAATAAACGTGATATCAACGAATACTTCGGTTTGGAAACCCTCAAACTGATCGTAAAACAACCACTGACTTTGACTGAAACGCTGGGACAATACGACGTGCTCGTTATTGCCAACGGCGGCGGGATTTCCGGCCAAGCCGGAGCCATTCGCCACGGGATCTCCCGTGCTCTGCTGAAAGCAGATCCGGAATACCGTCCAGCTCTGAAAAAAGCAGGCTTCCTGACTCGTGACCCACGGATGAAAGAACGTAAAAAATACGGTCTCAAAGCCGCTCGTCGCGCGCCACAGTTCTCGAAACGTTAATATTTACTTTTATGTACAAATCGCCCTGGCCATTACTGGTCTAGGGCGATTTTTTGTTGTCTTTAACGTAAGGAATATCCCGTTGCGCCCAAAAGTGCACTCAGCCGTTTTATTGGCTCAGTACGTTAATTGCGTCTTCCAAATTATGAATATCCCCCACGGCCGACTTGTGTAATACCTCATTGTGACAGGTGGCGCATTCCACGTGAATGTTGCAGTAGTCCAGGCCATCATCATTTTTACCGTCCGTCCACCATACATTGAACTGATCGGATAGCTGGCTGCAGGTTTCGCAAAACAGCGGTCCGCTCACATTTTTCAGTTGATGCGAAGATACGATCACCAAGAACACCCCTTCCCAATAATCTAGTGTATATAGCCCAATGTTGCTGTGGCCCGATGCCCTCTGTACAGAGCGGCGTATAAAGCTTGTCAGCCCCAAATCCCTTTACCGGATTAGTATGTCATCCCCAAAAGTACGTTTATGCATAGGGGAATGCGAAGAAATTGCCATACGAGCCCCTTATTCAAAATCTTTATTCCAAAATGATAAAAAATACGGCGAAAAGGAATTGACAACCAGCGGTTTTACTTTATACTTGTGATTAATCATATTATTTCAGTAGGGATTATAGTGAATTACAAACGATACTTTTATTCAGAATGGAGGCATCTGGTATGAATTTGCTCGAAAAAGAACAATGGATCCAGAAACAAGCCGAAGAAATGGAACATGCTACGGCTGAAGAATTGATCCGACTTGCGGTGGAGACATTCCCGAACATTACGTTTGCCTGCAGCTTTGGTGCTGAAGACGTCGTGCTCGTTGATATTTTGCAAAAGGTAAGCCCATCGACCGACATCTTTTACCTCGATACCGATTTCCACTTTAAAGAAACGTACGAAACCCGAGACCGCCTGGCCGCCAAATATGGCATTGAGTTTGTAAGAGTATCGCCGAAGCTGACACCCGAAGAGCAGGCGGCTGCCCATGGCGAAGAGCTGTGGAAATCCGATCCTAACGCATGCTGCAACATCCGTAAGGTAGAGCCTTTGACCCGGATCTTGTCCCAGTACGACGCTTGGATTACCGGCATCCGCCGCGATCAGGCGCCTACCCGGGCTAACGCCAAGAAGGTGGAATACGACAACAAATTCGGACTTGTTAAATTCAACCCGCTGGCTGACTGGACTTCCGACGACGTATGGCACTACATTCGTGAAAACCAGGTATTCTACAACCCGCTTCACGATATGAACTTCCCGAGTATCGGATGCATGCACTGCACGCGTGCAGTTGCCCCTGGAGAGGATCCTCGTGCAGGACGCTGGGCAAACAGTGACAAAATTGAATGCGGACTTCATAAGTAATAAATAACGGAGCAGTAGAAGGGGAGCGAAAAGATGACAGCGATTCAGCCTCACGGAGGTACCTTGATTAACCGTATTGCTGAAGGCCAGGCCAGAGAAGAGCTGCTGCAGGCTGCGGCCGGTTTTAAACAGATTCCTGTGAATACTTGGACGATTTCGGATATCGATCTGATTGGCGTAGGCGCTTTTTCCCCGTTGTCGGGTTTTATGAACGAGCAGGATTACAAGTCGGTCGTCGACCGCATGAGGCTGGCGGACGGCACGGTATGGAGCATTCCGATTACGCTGGCTGTGGACGATGAAAAGGCTGCGGAACTCGCTGTAGGCGACAAGGCAGCCCTCGTAGGAGCCGAAGACGGGGTGGTGTATGCCGTCCTTAATATCGAGAGCATTTACAGCGTCGATCAGACCGCTGAAGCGACCAAGGTATTCAAGGCAAGCGATTCCGAGCATCCTGGCGTTAAGAAGCTGTTTGAGCGCCCGTCGAACTATGTGGGCGGAAGCATTCAGGTGCTGAACCGTCCGAAACCGGCCAAGTTTGGCGAGTTTTATTTTGATCCGGCGGAGACGCGCCGTATTTTTGTAGAGAAGGGATGGAAGAAGGTTGTCGGCTTCCAGACCCGTAACCCGGTTCACCGGGCTCATGAGTATATCCAGAAGAGTGCGCTTGAGATCGTCGACGCGCTGTTCCTGAACCCGCTCGTTGGTGAAACCAAGTCGGATGACGTTCCGGCCAACGTCCGGATGAAGAGTTATCTGGTCCTGCTCGAAAACTACTACCCGGCCGATCGTACGTTCCTTGGCGTGTTCCCGGCCGCTATGCGTTATGCCGGCCCGAGAGAAGCCATTTTCCATGCGATGGTCCGCAAAAATTACGGCTGCACCCATTTTATCGTCGGCCGCGACCACGCCGGCGTAGGCGACTACTACGGCACCTATGAAGCCCAGGAAATTTTCTCGAATTTCACGGCGGAAGAACTCGGCATTACCCCGCTGTTTTTCGAACACAGCTTCTTCTGCAAAAAGTGCGGCAATATGGCATCCAGCAAAACCTGCCCGCATCCGAAGGAAGATCATTTGACCTTGTCCGGTACGAAGGTACGCGGTCTTCTGCGGGACGGCGTCTGCCCGCCACCGGAATTTACCCGTCCCGAGGTCGCTAAGATTTTGATCGAAGGGATGTCCGCACAAGTATCTTCATAAAGTACTATTTGTCCACCTCGCCCCATATAGATGTGTAGAGTCGATATGGGGAACGGAGGTGGATTTTTTATGTCCAAGCAGGGACGAAAGAAACAGGTGCTGTGGATCCGGGTAAGCACGGTCAAAAAAGCGCTGATCGGCCTCTGCCTGCTGATTGTTTTTATTGCGGTGGCCACATACCAAATACCTGCCGCAAAAACGACGGGTTCCTTGGGTCTGCCCCTGTCGGGGAAAGTAATCGCACTGGATGCCGGTCACGGCGGGCCGGACGGAGGTGCCGTCAGCAAGCAGGGCGTGATCGAAAAAGACATCAACCTGGCAATTGCCCTATATCTGCGCGACTATTTGCAGCAGGCGGGTGCGATCGTCGTGATGACGCGAGAAGGCGACTACGACCTGGCCGGCGATACGAGAGGGTACTCCAAACGCAAGACAGAGGATTTGAAGCAGCGGGCCAAGTTCATTGAGGACAAGCATGCGGATCTGTTTTTGAGCATTCACATGAACAGCTTTCCGTCGAACCGATACCGTGGCGCCCAGACGTTTTATTATCCGAATCATCCGGACAACGCAGGACTGGCTGCATTAATTCAGGATGAGATTAAGCGGAACCTCGAAAATACGGACAGGGTGGCCAAAACGGTGAATACAGTATATCTGCTTCAAGCGCTGAAAATGCCTTCGGCTCTGGTGGAGGTAGGATTCCTGTCCCATCCGCAGGAGTCGGAGCTGCTCAGGGATGAGAGCTACCAGCGCAAGGTCGCCGCATCGGTTTACAAGGGGGTTCTCCGGTATTTGTCCGGCGAGAAGGCGAAAGTGTCGTCAGAAAATCCTTGAGAATGGTATAATAGCACCTGAGGCTTTAGATGGAACTTAAGATGAATACTATAAAGCAGAGGTGCTGCCAGCATGTTATCACGTGAGCAAGTGCAACAGCTATTACAGCCAATCGTCGAGCCTGTCACAGGGAAGAGCCTGATTGAGCTGCAAATGATAAGAGATATCGTTGTGAAGGAAAGCCGGATTTCACTGTCGGTCATCACCTTAGACAAGCGTGAGGATTACGCCAAGGCGCTTGAGAGTGACATCCGGGAACGGCTTGGGGACGCAGAGGGTGCGGAGATTCACATCCGGATGCGGGAGGCTAACGAGCTGGAACGCGAGAAAATATTAGGCGAGTCGGCGCGCATGCGCCAGGAGGACGAGGATAAGCTCGTCAAGGGACATGCCGCCGGGCTGGAGCACAACCAGCTGCTGCAGGATCCGAACGTCCATTTCATCGCGGTAGCAAGCGGTAAGGGCGGCGTCGGCAAATCGACGGTGACCGTCAACCTGGCTGCAGCTTTGGCCCGTATGGGCAAGCGCGTAGGGCTTATTGACGCCGACATTTACGGCTTCAGCGTGCCGGATATGATGGGGATTGAAGAGGGGCCGGTGGTAGAGGACAACACCATCATCCCTGTGGAGCGCTTTGGCGTGAAGGTGATGTCGATGGGCTTCTTTATCCGTGAGAACAACCCGGTCATTTGGCGCGGTCCGATGCTCGGCAAAATGCTGCACCAATTTTTCAGCGACGTCGGTTGGGGACAGCTCGATTATATGCTGCTTGACTTGCCGCCGGGTACGGGCGATGTGGCCCTTGACGTTCATCAGATGCTGCCGCAGAGCAAGGAGATCATCGTCACGACACCGCACGCCACTGCTGCTTTTGTAGCCGCTCGTGCCGGAGCGATGGCTCTTCAGACCAATCATGACATTTTGGGCGTCGTCGAAAATATGGCTTATTACGAGTGCTCAGACTGCGGCAAGCGGGATTACGTATTCGGACGGGGCGGAGGCGGACAATTGGCGGAGACGCTTCATACGGAATTACTGGCACAGGTGCCGCTTGGAGCGCCGGATAACCATGTCTCCGAACCGGACTTCTCGCCGTCTGTATATAAGGCGGACACGCCGACGGGTCAGATCTACAGCCAATTGGCCGCATCGATTGTTGCGAAGTGCGAGCAGTAAGCTGAACATTTGCTTCATCACAACAAAAAAGCCCCAATCGGGGCTTTTTTTAATGCCGCTAACTTCCTCCACCGCCGCCCTCGCCGTTTTCCTTGCTGCCGCCTTCACTGCTGCCTTGGTCCCCGCCTTCTTGGCCTTTACCCCCACCTTTCTTTTGCGATTTCTCGACCTTAGGCTGGAGTTCTTGGGTCACGACATCCTTCAGCATGTTCATGACTTCTATTTTGAACAACGGGTTCTGCATGGCTTCCTGCATGACGGTCATCGACTGCTTGCGGTATTCTGGGGTCTTGGTAATATCCAGGAACATTTTCATGACTTCGGGTGACTTCATAATATCGGCGACGGATTGCTGATAAGTAGGATCTTTGATCAACTGCATATGCAGCTGCTTGTTCTGCGAGCTGATGGCTTTGGCGAAGTCCCCGGCAAACTGGGGATCCGTCATGATTTTTTCGAACTCTTTCTTATACTCCGGAGCGGTAATGGTGTCTTTGACGGCCGTCCGGATTTGCTCTCCGGCTTGAAGGGACATCATCTGCATACCGAGCCCCGATCCAGAACCGGAGCCGCTGCTGCCCGAACCGCTGCCGCCGCCTTTCAGGGCATCCTCAACGGCCTTCTTGCCTTCATCGCTCTTCAGGATATCGACAACCATCGTTTTCATCTCTTTATAATCGCTCTGGGGCGGGGCATAGCTCTGTTCCGATCCACACCCTGTCAGAGCCGCGGAAATACCGAAAAAAAGCGCACATAAACCGATAACCGGCCACTTCATCTGTGTTGTCCTCCTTTGCTTCAGATCCTGTTTGTAGTATGGCATCCGAAAATTCGAAATATGTCGAGGCATGGATGGTTTTTTATTGTGAACGTTGGTAAAATAAAGTCTTGGGGGTGCAGAATATTTGAACTTAAAAAGATGGATGACATTATTTTGGAAAACGCTGCTTGCCGGCTCCATAGCGGCGATTGTGGCCGGGGTGCTGCTGCAGTTTGGAAGCGGTATAATTAAATTTAAGGGACCAGCGGATTACTTGTTTTATCTGGTCATTTTATTCGGGTACGGCCTGATGGTCAGCGTCTATTCCCAGCTTGGCTTCTTCGCTTATATGATTTTGAATTACACAGCCATCGGGGTGTTCCCCAAGAAAGTATGGCAGTACATACAGCTTGTCCTTGCGGTCCTGGCACTGCTTGAAGTCATGTTTTTCCGCTCCTTTGTCGGGAAGGAGAACAGCCAGCTTTCCGACTTGGTCGTCGGCATATCGATCCTTGTCGTAGCCATTGTTGTAGCTTATTTTAAGGCGAAAGCGACCAATCCGACGGCTTGGATACCGACAATCTTCTTCATGACGGCGATCACGATCGTGGAGCTGGTGGGAGGACTGAAAATCGGCGTCAACAACGCCACCGTCTTTATTCTGGTTCCGCTGATCGTCTGCAATGCTTACCAAATTTTAATCCTTCATAAAGTGTTGAACGCAAAAAAGAGCTAAGATCCTTAGCTCTTTTTTCTCTGCTTATGATTACATGCCGGCTGCGTCATCAATGGCTTGCTGCATCGCCGCTTGGTCGTGAATCTCTTTTCCCTTAGTATCCGCTTGGCTGAGCAGATCGGACACGGTTACGAATTCGTACCCCTGCTTGCGGAGCTCATCAATGATGACCGGAAGCGCTTCATGGGTCTGTTTGACCGAGTCGCTCGCATGAAGAAGCACGATGTCCCCGGGGTGTGCCTTCGACACTACCCGGTTAACGATATTTTGTGCACCGATGTTTTTCCAGTCCTGGGAATCGGTATCCCATTGGATAACCTTATAATTAAGACTGTCTGCGATTTTCAGCACCCGCTTGTCAAAATCCCCGTTGGGAAGGCGGAGGAGATTGGGTTCCTTGCCGGTCAAATCGGTTAATATAGAATTGGCGGTGATCAGCTGCTTGCGGATTTCTTCGTCGCTCAGCGTGCTGTAATTCACGTGCTTGTGGCCGTGGCTTCCGATTTCAAACCCGCTGTTTTTGATGTCATTTACGATATCCGGATGGCTTTTTCCCCAAGGGGAGGATAAAAAGAAAGTAGCCTTCTGCACATTCTTGTCCTTCAGAACCTTCAGAATGGGCTCTGCCCGCTTTTCCCCCCAGCTGATATCAAACGTCAGGGCGATCACTTTCTTCTCGGTAGGGACGCTGTAAATGGCTGCTGGAGCCCCTTCAGAGAATACCGTGATGTTGTCGCTCTCGACATAGATGATACCGATGGCAAATACCGCTGCGGCCAGCACGAGAAACGTGCGTTTTATTTTCCTGCCATTCAGCACATAGAAAAATGAATTCATATGCTCGTAAGCTCCCCTTTCCATACATCAGCATTTTGCACTGTCGTCCGTTATAGCAAAGGGTTTTTATAAATAAGCTGTAAATGGTCCCTTTTAACGAATCTCAGGAGAAATGCTCATGTAAAGCTTGTTTACTTCAATGTATGCTCGTACTTGGGACTTATTACTATAGAGGAGGTAATCGTTTGCTTCGTTTGAGTACATTTATAAGAGACATGATGTCGATCAAAAAAACATTGCTGTTTGCCGTATTGCTTTTTGCTGCCGGAGTGGCGGCCGGGTGGATCAGTACCGGGGCTTTGGCTGAACTGGTGAACCAGCAGCTAAGCGGTTTGAGGGAGATCAGCGGTAAATTGCAGAACTCGGAGCATCCGCAGTGGAGCTTCTTCGGGTTTATTTTTCTGAATAACAGTATTAAAGGCGTATTAATCATTTACCTGGGTCTTCTGGCGGGAATACTGCCCGTGATGTTTCTGCTGGTTAACGGAATGGTTATAGGTTATTTGGTACATAGTTTAAGCGCCCAGGGAGAGAGTCTAGCCGATCTAGTCATCAGAGGGCTCCTGCCGCACGGAATTATTGAAATACCGGCGATTATCATCGCGTGCGCCTACGGCATTAGAATGGGAAGCTGGGTCATCGGTGGAATCAATCCGGGAAAGAGAGCAAGGGGCAGGGAAGGTGAGGGTGTGCTGCGAAAATCGGTTACAGCGGCGTTTTGGGTCGTTATCCTGCTGTTTGCGGCCGCAATTATTGAAAGCACCGTTACCTATGCCTTAATGCAGAATTAGTATTTTATAAATTGCGATTCATAAATTTCCCAAAAGTTGAGCATAACAGTAAGACGATAAAACCATTTCCGTTCCGATTATGGACGTTCGAGGATAAATCTACAGGGAGGCCGGTTCTAAATGTTGGGTATGCTTTTTAACGAGAAGGAATGCAAGGAATTAGATTATGTGCTGCGCAAGGAGCTGGACGAGATGCTGTTCGACTTAAGCGATCAGCGATTGGATCAGGATATCCGTAATGCCATTGCGAACCGCTACAAGACTGTTTTTCGGATGTATGCCCGATTCGCTCCGCAAAAGGAGCTTTCAAAGTATGCGCGTAACAGCAAGCTATCACAATTTAAACAATGATGCTTGACGACACTGCCTATCTTATGATAAATTAATTTTCGCTTCAGTTTTAAGTTTTGAGACGAAGCACAGTGCTTTTGCAAGGTTGATAGAAAGTGGTAAGAAACTTTTTTAAAAAAACTCTTGCAAAACATCTAGTGAGTATGATATATTATAAAAGTCGCCGCTGAGATGCAGCGATGACAAATGAAAGAGATTTTGATCTTTGAAAACTGAACAACGAGTGAGTATAAACGCGATGGTCTTATGACCGGAGCGATTGAGATTAAATCAATCTCGTCAGATTCAAAATGAGTCACAAACTTTCTTGGAGAGTTTGATCCTGGCTCAGGACGAACGCTGGCGGCGTGCCTAATACATGCAAGTCGAGCGGACTTGATGGAGAGCTTGCTCTCCTGATGGTTAGCGGCGGACGGGTGAGTAACACGTAGGCAACCTGCCTGCAAGACCGGGATAACCCACGGAAACGTGAGCTAATACCGGATATCTCATTTCCTCTCCTGGGGGAATGATGAAAGACGGAGCAATCTGTCACTTGTGGATGGGCCTGCGGCGCATTAGCTAGTTGGTGAGGTAACGGCTCACCAAGGCGACGATGCGTAGCCGACCTGAGAGGGTGAACGGCCACACTGGGACTGAGACACGGCCCAGACTCCTACGGGAGGCAGCAGTAGGGAATCTTCCGCAATGGGCGAAAGCCTGACGGAGCAACGCCGCGTGAGTGATGAAGGTTTTCGGATCGTAAAGCTCTGTTGCCAGGGAAGAACGTCCGGTAGAGTAACTGCTATCGGAGTGACGGTACCTGAGAAGAAAGCCCCGGCTAACTACGTGCCAGCAGCCGCGGTAATACGTAGGGGGCAAGCGTTGTCCGGAATTATTGGGCGTAAAGCGCGCGCAGGCGGTCATTTAAGTCTGGTGTTTAAGGCCAAGGCTCAACCTTGGTTCGCACTGGAAACTGGGTGACTTGAGTGCAGAAGAGGAGAGTGGAATTCCACGTGTAGCGGTGAAATGCGTAGATATGTGGAGGAACACCAGTGGCGAAGGCGACTCTCTGGGCTGTAACTGACGCTGAGGCGCGAAAGCGTGGGGAGCAAACAGGATTAGATACCCTGGTAGTCCACGCCGTAAACGATGAATGCTAGGTGTTAGGGGTTTCGATACCCTTGGTGCCGAAGTTAACACATTAAGCATTCCGCCTGGGGAGTACGGTCGCAAGACTGAAACTCAAAGGAATTGACGGGGACCCGCACAAGCAGTGGAGTATGTGGTTTAATTCGAAGCAACGCGAAGAACCTTACCAGGTCTTGACATCCCTCTGACCGGTCTAGAGATAGACCTTTCCTTCGGGACAGAGGAGACAGGTGGTGCATGGTTGTCGTCAGCTCGTGTCGTGAGATGTTGGGTTAAGTCCCGCAACGAGCGCAACCCTTGATTTTAGTTGCCAGCACTTCGGGTGGGCACTCTAGAATGACTGCCGGTGACAAACCGGAGGAAGGCGGGGATGACGTCAAATCATCATGCCCCTTATGACCTGGGCTACACACGTACTACAATGGCCAGTACAACGGGAAGCGAAGCCGCGAGGTGGAGCCAATCCTATCAAAGCTGGTCTCAGTTCGGATTGCAGGCTGCAACTCGCCTGCATGAAGTCGGAATTGCTAGTAATCGCGGATCAGCATGCCGCGGTGAATACGTTCCCGGGTCTTGTACACACCGCCCGTCACACCACGAGAGTTTACAACACCCGAAGTCGGTGAGGTAACCGCAAGGAGCCAGCCGCCGAAGGTGGGGTAGATGATTGGGGTGAAGTCGTAACAAGGTAGCCGTATCGGAAGGTGCGGCTGGATCACCTCCTTTCTATGGAGAATCGCTTCCTGCGATGGAAGCATTCAAATACTAAATCTAGCCAGGTCGGCTAGTTACTCACTCGTTGGTCAGTTTTGAGAGAGCAAACCTCTTTCAAAACGCGTTTGGTGGCGATAGCGGAGGGGTTCCACGCGTACCCATCCCGAACACGACCGTTAAGTCCTCCAGCGCCGATGGTACTTGGACCGAAGGGTCCTGGGAGAGTAGGACGTTGCCAAGCGCAAACCCTTATGGGTTTCAAATGAATAATTCCCATACACGATATGGGCCCTTAGCTCAGTTGGTTAGAGCGCACCCCTGATAAGGGTGAGGTCGGTGGTTCGAGTCCACTAGGGCCCACCATATAAACTTCATTCAAGTGTAAATCACTTATTGGGGTTATTTATGGGGCTATAGCTCAGCTGGGAGAGCGCCTGCCTTGCAAGCAGGAGGTCAGCGGTTCGATCCCGCTTAGCTCCACCAATTAATT